>NZ_FNBT01000003.1 GCF_900102425.1 Blastococcus aurantiacus | reverse complement strand
CTGCGCGGGCACCACCGGCTGTCCCCGGGCGAGGCGAGCAGGTTGGTGCGCAACGGCCGTGCCCTGGAGCAGTTGCCGTCGCTGGCCGCGGCGGCTGCTGCCGGTGCGGTGACCGCGGAGGCGGTGTCGACGATCGCGCCGGTCGCCTCGGCCGAGAACCTGGCCTCAGCGGAGGCGCAGGACGTGGACGTCGCCGCCATCGACGCGGCGCTGGCCCGGGTCGCCGCGACCCGTCCGCACACCGAGCTGCGGCAGGTCGTCGGGCACTACCTCGCCCGCCTCGATCCTGACGGCGCCGAGCCCGACCCCACCGAGCAGCGCTCCTTCGTCGCTGCCCGCGACTCCCGGGGGGTGGTCACCGGCCGGTTCGTCCTCGACGCGGTCGGCGGGGAGAAGGTGCTGGCCGCGGTCGAGTCGATCGTGCAGGCCTCCCGCCCCACCGGCGACCTGCGCACCCGTTCCCAGCGGCAGGCCGACGCCCTGGTGCGACTCGCCGACAACGCCCTCGCCTCCGGCGACCTGCCGACGATGCGCACGGTGAAGCCGCACGTCGCCGTCGTCATCGACCTGGACGACCTGGTCGACCCCCACCCCGGCGCCGGCGCCGGCCGCACCGGTTCGGGGCGATGATCTCCGCCGCCCGCGCCCGCTGGCTCGCCTGCGACAGCACCGTCAGCCGCGTCGTCATGGGCCCCGACGGACAGCTGCTGGACCTCGGCCGCACCCACCGCGTCGTGCCCCCGCACCTGCGCCGCGCAGTGGAAATCCGCGACCGGCACTGCGCCTTCGCCGGCTGCGACGCCCCCTCCCACTGGTGCGACGTCCACCACGTCCTCGAATGGCTCGCCCACGACGGCGACACCTCACTCGAGAACTCCGCCCTCCTGTGCGAACGCCACCACACCAAGGTCCACCACGGGTTCCGCGTCGAACGACAACCCGACGGGCGATGGCGCACCTGGCGCCCCGACGACACCGAGATCGTCGTCTTCCCGCTGGCCAGCGACGGAGTGGAGCTCACCCGCACCGGCTGAGCCACCGGAGTGGGCGGGCGTGCCGTCGGTCCGTGCCGGGCCGCTACCGTTCGGGCGTGCAGCTGACCGTCGTCGACCACCCCCTGGCCCGAGCCCGGCTGAGCCGGATGCGCGACGAGCGCACGGACAACGCCGCCTTCCGCGCCGCGCTCCGCGAGCTGACGCAGATGCTGGTCTACGAGGCCACGCGGGAACTCGCCGTGGCCGAGGAGCCGATCCGGACACCTGTCGTTCCGACCACGGGCTACCGCTTGGCCGCGCCGCCGCTCATCGTGCCGGTGCTGCGCGCGGGCCTGGGCATGGCCGACACGGCGCACGGCATGCTTCCCGAGTCGCAGATGGGGTTCGTCGGCCTGGCGCGGAACGAGGAGACCTTCCAGCCCGAGGCCTACATGGCCTCCCTCCCGGAGTCGCTCGTGGACCGGCACGTCTTCGTGCTCGACCCGATGCTGGCCACCGGTGGGTCGCTGGTGCACTGCTGCGGCCTGCTCACCGCACGCGGCGCCACGCAGATCACCGTGCTGTGCGCGTTGGCGGCCCCCGAGGGCATCGAGCGGCTGCGGGACAGCGGTCTGCCGCTGCGGGTGTTCACCGCGAGCATCGACGAGGGGCTCAACGAGAACGCCTACATCGTCCCGGGCCTCGGCGACGCGGGCGACCGTCAGTTCGGCGCGGTCTGAGGATGCGCTTCGGGGTCCTCGGCACCGGCCCCTGGGCGCGGGCCGTGCACGCCCCGGCGCTCGCCGGCCACCCGGCGGCCGAGCTCGTCGGCGTCTGGGGTCGCGACCTGGCGAAGGCCAAGGCGCTGGGGGCCGAGTTCGAGGTACCGGGCTTCGACGACCTCGACGAGCTGCTCGACGGGGTCGACGCCGTCACCCTCGCCCTGCCCCCGGACGTGCAGGCGCCCCTGGCCGAGCGCGCGGCGGCGGCCGGCAAGCACCTGCTGCTCGAGAAGCCGGTCGCGTTCAGCACGGAGGCCGCCGACCGCGTCGCAGCCGCTGTGCGCGAGGCCGGCGTCGCGTCTGTCGTCTTCTTCACCCTCCGCTTCCAGGCCGCCACGACCACCTGGCTGACCCAGGCCGCGCGCACGGAGCTCGCGGGTGGCGCCGGGTCGTGGCTGGCCTCGCTGGCCGGCTCACGGTTCGCCGCATCCCCGTGGCGCCACGAGCGGGGGGCGCTGTGGGACGTCGGCCCGCACGCGCTGTCGGTGCTGGTGCCCGCGCTCGGGCCGGTCGTTGCCGTGCAGGCGGGCGCCGGGCTGGGCGACACCGTGCACCTCGTGCTGACCCACGAGTCCGGGGCGGCGTCGACGGTGACGCTGTCCCTCACCGTGGCGCGCATGTCCGGCGGGGTCGAGTTCTTCGTCCACGGCGACGCCGGCCGGCTGGTGCTGCTGCCCGACTCCGGGTCGGCGCAGGAGGCGTTCGCGCTCGCGGTCGACGAGCTGGAGGCCGCCGCGCTCACCGGCGGGACGCACCCCTGCGACGTCGGGTTCGGCCGCGACGTCGTCCAGGTGCTGGAGACGGCCGCCCGGGCACTGGAGTCCGGCTGTCGGGAGACCGTCCCGCGCTGACCGTCAGCGGTCCCGTTCGTAGCGCAGCATGAGGACGCCGTTGCCGAAGGTGCGTGTCTCGGCCAGCCTCAGATCCGCGGGCGTGCCCTCGGACTCGAACAGCCGACGGCCCCGGCCCACCAGCACCGGGCTGACGAAGAGCCGGTACTCGTCGATCAGATCGTGCCGGCGGAACGACTCGGCCAGCACCGGTCCGCCCACGACCATGGGGCCGCCGGGCTGCTCCTGCAGCGCCCGCACCTCCTCGGGGACGACGTCCCGCAGCAGGGTGGCGTTGGGCCCGACGGTGTCGAGGGTCCGCGAGTACACGATCTTCGGCATGCCCCGCCAGATGCCGGCGAACTCGACCATGGGCGGGTCGGCGTCCGGGCCCTGATCCGCCGTCGGCCAGTACGCCTCCATCAGCTCGTAGGTGACGCGGCCCTCGAGGAAGGCGCTGCTCTCGGCCAGCACCTCGTTGAAGTACGTGTGCAGCTCGTCGTCGACACGGCCCCAGCTGATGTCGGCGTCCGGCCCCTCGAAGTAGCCGTCGAGCGAGATCCCCAGGTGCAGCACGATCTTGCGCATTCGTCGTCGTCTCCTCACGGGCCCGGTGGGCCTCGACTGTCCGACTCCCGCCGACGCCCGCGCTCATCGGTCGTCGATCAGGCCGCCCAGGCGCTGGAGTGATGTTCTTCGTGCTCCTCGGCCTCTGCAGGACCGCAGGAGCGCGAGGAACACCCGACGAGCGACCCCCTCAGAGACCCAGGGCCACCGACATCTCGGCGCGCAGCTGGTCCAGCTCGTCCTCGCCCCGGCCGCGGGCAGCGATCATCCCGGCGTCCTGGTGCACCGGCACCACCGTCTCCAGGTAGGCCTTGAGCTTCGGCTCCGTGCCGCTGGGTCGCACGATCACCCGGACGCCGTCGCCGAGCAGCCGCACCGCGTCGACCGGGGGCGACTCGAGCGCCAGGTCGGCGTACGCCACCTCCCGGCCCAGCAGGGTGGCCGGCGGTGCCGCGCGCACCCGCTCCATCGCGTCGGAGATGACCGACAGGTCGTCGACCCGCACCGACAACTGCCCCGTCGCGAACAGCCCGTGCTCCAGCGCCAGCTCGTCCAGCCGGTCGAGCAGCGTTCGACCCGACTCCTTGAGCTCCGCGGCCAGCAGCGACACCGCCAGCGCGGCGGAGATGCCGTCCTTGTCCCGTGCGACCGACGGGGACACCGTGTAGCCCAGCGCCTCCTCGTACCCGTAGACCAGCGGCGCGGCGTCCGAGCCGGCCCGCATGATCCACTTGAAGCCGGTCGGGGTCTCCTCCGACGGCACCCCGTGCGCGGCGGCGATCACGTGCATCAGCGAGCCGCTGACCAGCGACGACGCGTAGGTGCCGCGCACGCCGCGCCGCAGCAGCCAGTCGGCCAGCAGCGCACCGACCTCGTCGCCGGTGAGCTGCCGCCCGGCGCAGACCACGGCGCAGCGGTCGGCGTCGGGGTCCTCCGCGATCGCCACGTCCGCACCGGTGCGCGCCGCCAGCGCCTTGAGCAGGTCCGTCGCCCCCGGCTCCTCCGGGTTGGGGAAGGCCACGGTGCGGAAGGTCGGGTCCGGCTCGTCCTGCTCCGGCACGCTCACCGGCTCCGCCAGGCCGGCGGCCGCGAACACCGCCCGGGTCGTGTCGGCGCCCACCCCGTGCATCGCGGTGTAGGCCACCCGCAGCGACCCGCGCGACGCCACCCGCGCCGGCTCGAGTGCCGCCACGACCGCGGCGACGTAGTCGGCGGCGACGTCGTCGCCGAGGGTGAGCCACTCGTCCGACAGCAGCACCTCGCGGGCCGGCCCCACCGCGGCGATCGCGGCCTCGATCTCCCGGTCGGCCGGGGGTACCAGCTGGGCGCCGTCGCCGAGGTAGACCTTGTAGCCGTTGTCGTCCGGCGGGTTGTGGCTGGCGGTCACCATGATCCCGGCGACGCAGCCCAGGTGCCGGACGGCGAAGGACAGCACCGGTGTGGGCAGCGCCCGGGGCAGCACCTGCACCGCGAACCCGGCCGCGGCCAGCACCGACGCCGAGATGCGGGCGAACTCGTCGGAGCGCCGACGGGCGTCATAGCCGATGACGATGCCGCCACCGGCCGACCCGGAGCCCTGCAGCCAGGAAGCCAGGCCGGCGGCGGCCCGGGTGACGACGGCGGCGTTCATGCCCGCCGGGCCGGCGCGGAGCGGCCCGCGCAACCCCGCCGTCCCGAAGGTCAGCGGGCCGGCGAAGCGGGAGCGCAGCTCCGCGACGTCCCCCGCGTCGACGAGGGCGGAGATCTCCGCGCGGTCGCCGTCGTGCGGATCGGCGTCGGCCCAGGCGCGGGCGGTGGCCAGGAGGTCGTCGGTCATGCCGGGCAGTTGTCCCTCACGCGTCGAAGTGCTCGGAGTCGTAGTCGGCCGTGGTGAACTCGCCGCCCACGCGGGCGTGCACCGGGTCGGCCAGGTCGGGCTCGCCGTGGGCGGCGATCAGCGCCTCGGCGTAGCTCTCGGCGTCGTCGGCGGGCTCGTAGCCGAGCGCACGGGCGGCGGTGAGGTCCCACCAGGCGCGGGTGTTGGCCGAGGCGCCCCAGACGACGGCGAACCCGGGCGAGGGCGCCCGCAGTGCGGCGTCGACCAGCCGCACGGTGTCGCCGGGGGAGAGCCAGGTGGACAGGTGCCGCGTCGTCGTCGGCTCGGGGAAGGCGCTCCCGATCCGCAGGCAGACGACGTCGAGGCCGTAGCGGTCGGCGTAGAGCGAGCCGAGCGCCTCCATCGTCACCTTGGAGACGCCGTAGTAGGTGTCCGGCCGCGGCGGGGCGTCGGCCTCGCGCAGGAGACCGCCGTCCGGACGCGGGGTGTAGCCGGTGGCGTGGTTGCTGCTCGCCAGCACCACCCGGCCGACGCCGGCCCGACGCGCGGCCTCCAACGCGCAGTACGTGCCGTCGATGTTGGTGTGCGCGATCGCCGGCCACGTCGACTCGGTGGCGATCCCCGCGAGGTGCACGACGGCGGCGGCACCGCGGGAGGCCTCGGTCAGGGCCAGGAGATCGGTCGTGTCGGCGACCAGGTGCTCCTCGCCGGGGCGCGGCTCCGGCACCGGGACGACGTCCAGGCTGCGCACGGCCCAACCGCGCTCGGGCAGCCCACCGCGCAGGACCGTGCCGATGAGCCCGGCCGCGCCGGTCACCAGCACCGGACCCGTCATGCGGGCAGCTGCCCGATGAACCGCACCAGGAACTGGCCCAGCCGCCCGGCCGCCTCCCGGCCCGCGGCGATGACCTCGTCGGCGTCCAGTTTCTCGCCGGTGACCCCGGCCGCGGCGTTCGTGACCAGGGAGAGGCCGAAGACCTCGAGACCCTCCGCGTGCGCCGCGATCGCCTCGAGCGCCGTCGACATCCCCACCAGGTCCGCGCCCATCGTGCGCAGCATCCGGATCTCGGCCGGCGTCTCGTAGTGCGGCCCGGGCAGCGCGGCGTAGACGCCCTCGGTCAGCTCCGGGTCCAGCGAGCGGGCGAGCTGACGCAGCCGTGCGGAGTAGAGGTCCGTGAGGTCGACGAAGTTCGCGCCCACCAGCGGGGAGCGGGCCGTCAGGTTGAGGTGGTCGGCGATGACGACCGCCTGGCCGACCCGGTGCTCCGGCGCGAGCCCGCCTGCTGCGTTGGTGAGGACGACGGTCTTCACGCCGGCCGCCGCCGCGGTGCGCACGCCGTGCACCACCGGGTCGACGCCGCGGCCCTCGTAGAGATGGGTCCGCCCCAGGAAGAGCAGCACCTTGCGCTCGCCGACGCGCACCGAGCGCACCTCGCCGCCGTGCCCGACCGCCGTCGGGGCCGCGAAGCCGGGCAGCTCGCCGATGGCGACGGCGTACTCGGCCGCACCGAACGCGTCGGCTGCGGGGGCCCAGCCGGAACCCATGACGACGGCCACGTCGTGCGGACCGCCGAGCGCGGTCATGAGGTCGTCGGCCGCGGTGGCGGCGATGGACTGGGGGTCGGTACCGGGTGGCTGGCTCACGCAGGGACGCTAACGCAGAACCGCCCGCGCCTCCCCTCGCGCGGGGCACGGATGCCCACGGCGGGGGAGGCTCCCGGACCGCGGTCCACCGCTCGGGTGATCGTGCTGCGTCGCCGGGTGGGCACCGCGCGACCTCCCTAGACTCCCGCAGGTGGAGATCCCCTTCCGGTCGTCCGAGCGGGCCAGCCTCGGCGTCGAGTGGGAGCTGCAGCTGATCGACCGCGACACCCGCGAGCTGTCGCCCGGCGCGAACGAGATCCTCGAGCAGCTGCGCCCGGAGGGTGCCGAGGAGCACCCCAAGGCCAAGCACGAGCTGCTGCAGTCGACCGTCGAGATCATCACCGGCGTCTGCACCACCGTCCGCGAGGCCAAGGCCGACCTCGCCGGCACGCTGGCGGAGGTGGCCGCCGCCGCGGAGCAGCGGAACCTGGGGCTGATGTGCGCGGGCACCCACCCGTTCACCGACTGGCAGAGCCAGCTCATCTCGCCGAAGGAGCGCTACCTCGAGCTCGTCGAGCGGATGCAGTGGATGGCCCGGCGGATGCAGATCTTCGGCGTCCACGTGCACGTCGGCGTGCGCGCGCCGGAGAAGGCCATCCCCATCGTCAACGCGCTGTGCCAGTACATCCCGCACTTCCTCGCGCTGTCGTCGTCCTCCCCGTTCTGGGTGGGCTGCGACACCGGCCTCGCCTCGTCGCGGACCAAGATCTTCGAGGGCATGCCGACGGCGGGGCTGCCCTACCAGCTCGCCGGCTGGGCGGAGTTCGAGGAGTACATGGAGACGCTGATCTCCACGAAGTCCATCGACAGCGTCCGCGAGGTCTGGTGGGACGTCCGGCCGCACCCCGACTTCGGCACGGTCGAGCTGCGCATCTGCGACGGCCTGCCCACCCTCGACGAGATCGGGGCGGTCGCGGCGCTGGCCCAGTGCCTCGTCGAGCAGTTCGACACCCAGCTCGACCGCGGCTACACGCTCCCGACCCCGGCGTCCTGGGTGCTGCGCGAGAACAAGTGGCGCGCTTCCCGGTACGGGCTGGACGCCGACATCGTGGTCGACGAGAAGGGCACCGTCCGCCCGGTGCGGCAGGCGATCATCGACCTGGTCGAGGAGCTGCGGCCGACCGCGAAGCGCCTGGACTGCGAGGCCGAGCTCGCCGACGTGCTGCGCGTGCTGGACGTCGGCGCCTCCTACCAGCGGCAGCGCGCCGTCGCCGCCGCCCACGACGGCAGCCTCGGGCCCGTCGTCGACAGCCTGCTGGCCGAGATGCGGGACGGATTGCCCGCGACCGGCCCCGTCGGCCGCCCGACCGAGCCCGCGCCCGGTCCGGGCGACTGCGCCGGGCATGCGGCGTGACCGCCGTCGTCGAGGAGCTCGGCGCCGCGGTGGACGACTGGGTGCAGGCGCACACGGCCGAGCTGATCGCCACCCGCCGGCACCTGCACGCCCACCCCGAGCTCGCCTATGCAGAGGTCGAGACGACGTCCTACCTCGAGCAGCGGCTGCGCGAGGTGGGGCTCGAGCCGCGCCGGCTGCCCCGTGGCACCGGGCTGGTCGTCGAGGTGGGGGACGGCCCCGGCCCCACCGTCGTCCTGCGCGGGGACATCGACGGGCTCCCGCTGCCCGACCTCAAGGACGTCCCGTACGCCTCCACCCGCGAGGGGCTGGCCCATGCCTGCGGGCACGACGTCCACACCACCGTGGTCCTCGGCGTCGCCCTGGCGCTGGCCGCCGTCGGGAGCCTGCCCGGCCGGGTGCGCTGCATCTTCCAGCCCGCCGAGGAGACGGTGCCGGGTGGCGCCACGGAGGTGGTGGCCACCGGCGCGCTCGACGGCGCCACCCGCGCCTTCGCCCTGCACTGCGACCCCTCGGTGCCGGTGGGCAGCGTGGGACTGCGCACCGGCGCCATCACCGCCGCCTGCGACCGCATCGACGTCACGCTCACCGGCCCCGGCGGCCACACCGCCCGGCCGCACCTGACCGTCGACCTCGTCGACGCGCTCGGCCGGCTGATCACCGGTCTGCCGGGGCTGCTGTCCCGCCAGGTCGACCCGCGGGCCGGCATGTCCCTGGTGTGGGGCTCGGTGGACGCCGGTGTCGCGGCCAACGCCATCCCGCAGCGCGGCACGCTCCGCGGCACCGTGCGGGTGCTCGACCGCGACGCCTGGCAGGGCGCCGAGGAGATCATCCGCGCGCTGGTCGGCAAGGTCGGCGCCGCGACCGGTGCAGGGGTGGAGGTCGACTACGTGCGCGGCGTCCCGCCGGTGGTCAACGACCCCCGGTCGGTGGCCCTGCTCCGCTCCGCCGCCGTCGAGACGGTGGGTGCCGACGCCGTCGTGCTGTCGCCGCAGAGCATGGGCGGGGAGGACTTCGGCTGGTTCGCCGAGCGGCTGCCCATCGCGCTGGCCCGGCTGGGCACGCACGGCGGGGGAGAGCCGCTGGACCTGCACCGCGGCACCTTCGACGTGGACGAGCGGGCGATCGCGGTGGGCGTCCGGCTGCTGGCGCGGACGGCGCTGCACGCGCTGGAGGCCGACGCCGGGCACCCCGTCGGGGTGGCCCCGCAGCCACCCGGCCGCACGCACCTGCACGCGCCTGGAGACACTGCAGCCAGACGAGCTGACGAGGAGTCCCACCGAGGATGAGTTCCACCGACCAGCAGAGCAGCCACCCCGCGCCGGCGCCGGCCGACGCCCAGGTCCCCAGCGAGCACGAGGTCCCCGAGAGCCTCGGGCTGGCCGCCGAGTTCCCCGGCGTCACGCGCGACGAGTGGCGCGACCTGGTCGCCGGCGTCCTGCGCAAGGCCGGCCGGGAGGACCTTCCCGAGCCCGTCGAGGAGGCGCTGCGCCGCACGGTGGCCACGGGCGTCACCGTGGCCCCGCTCTACACCGCCGCGGATGCCGCGGACCTGCCGACCGGGGTCGGCGTGCCGGGACTCCCGCCGTTCGTGCGCGGCTCCCGGCCCTCCGGAGGACCGGCCGGGTCGGCGGAGGTCACCGCCTCGGGCGGTGCCGACGGCGGCGCCCCTGGTGGCTGGGACATCCGCCAGCGGCACGCGCACCCCGACGTCGCGGTGACGAAGGAGGCGATCGCCGCCGACCTGGAGAACGGCGTCACCTCCCTGTGGCTGGTCGTCGGCGAGGGCGCGGTGCCGGCCGACCGGCTCGGTGAGGTGCTGGCCGACGTCTACCTGGACCTGGCCCCGGTGAGCGTCTCCGGTGGCACGGCAGCAGCCGAGGCGTTCCTCGACCTCGTGGACGCGCGGAGCGACGGCGATGGGCCGCTAGCTCCCGGCGGCTCGCTCGGCCTCGACCCGCTCGGCGAGCACGCCGCCTCCGGGCAGCCGCAGGACCTGAGCGGTCTGGCCGGCATCGCCCGCCGCGCCGCCGCCCTCAGTGCTGGTCGGCCGCGCCCCACCCTGCGCAGCGTCGTCGTCGACGGCACGGTCTTCGCCGACGCGGGCGCCTCGGCCGTCGAGGAGCTCGGCTGCTCGCTGGCCGCCGGCGTCGCCTATCTGCGGGCGCTCACCGGCGGGGGGCTGGGCGTGGACGAGGCCTTCGCCCAGCTGGAGTTCCGCTACAGCGCGAGCGCCGACCAGTTCACGACCATCGCCGCCCTGCGCGCCGCCCGCCGGCTCTGGGACCGCGTCGGCGAGGTCAGCGGGGCCGCCCCCGGGGTGCGGGGCCAGCACCAGCACGTCGTCACCTCCTCGGTGATGACGACGAGGCGCGACCCCTGGGTCAACATGCTGCGCACCACCGTCGCCTGCTTCGCCGCGGGCGTGGGTGGTGCCGACGCCGTCACCGTCCAGCCCTTCGACGCCGCGCTCGGCCTGCCCGACTCCTTCTCCCGGCGGATCGCCCGCAACACCCAGAGCCTGCTGGTGGAGGAGGGGCACCTCGCCCGCGTCCTCGACCCCGCCGGTGGCTCCTGGTACGTGGAGTGCCTGACCGACGAGCTCGCCCGGGCCGCCTGGGACTGGTTCACCGAGATCGAGCGGGCCGGTGGCCTGGCCGCGGCGCTGGACTCCGGCCTGGTCCGCGACCGGATCGCCACCGCCTGGGACGCACGGGCGAAGCGGCTGGCCACCCGCGCCGACGCGATCACCGGCGTCAGCGAGTTCCCCAACCTGACCGAGAAGCTGCCCCAGCGGCAGCCGGCAGCCGAGCTGCACCCGAGCGGCGGGCTGCCCCGCGTCCGCGCCGCCCAGGAGTTCGAGGCACTGCGCGACGCAGCGGACGCCGCCTTGGCATCGAACGGCGCGCAGCGGCCGCAGGTCTACCTGGCCACCATCGGCCCGATCGCCCGGCACACCGCCCGGGCGAGCTTCGCCGGCAACCTGTTCCAGGCCGGCGGGCTGGCGACGCCGGCCGGCGACGGCGCCGGGGGCCTGGCCGAGGCGGGGACGACCGTCGCCTGCATCTGCGGGACCGACAAGGACTACGCCGAGCAGGCGGCCGGGCTGGCCGCCGCGCTCAAGGACGCCGGCGCCACGCACGTGTGGCTGGCCGGCAAGCCCGACCTGGCCGTCGACGGCGTCGACGGCTACGTGTACGCCGGATGCGACGCCCTGGACGTGCTCGGCACCGTCCACGCGCAGCTGGGCCTCGAAGGAGTGCAGGCATGACCGGAATCCCCGACTTCGGCGACGTCGAGCTGGGCCGCCCGGCGGCGGCCGACCGGGCGGGTGGGTCGTCCGACTACACAGCCTGGGCCAAGGCGTTCGAGGAGACGACCGGCCGCGGCGTCGAGGAGGCGACCTGGGAGACCCCCGAGGGCATCGCCGTCCCGCCGCTGTTCACCCCGGCCGACCTGGAGGGGCTCGACTTCCTCGAGACCCTGCCCGGCCTCCCGCCGTTCCTGCGCGGGCCCTACCCGACGATGTACACGACGCAGCCGTGGACGGTCCGCCAGTACGCCGGCTTCTCCACCGCCGCGGAGTCCAACGCCTTCTACCGCCGCAACCTGGCCGCCGGCCAGAAGGGCCTGTCGGTCGCGTTCGACCTGCCCACCCACCGCGGCTACGACTCCGACCACCCGCGCGTGGTCGGCGACGTCGGCATGGCGGGCGTGGCCATCGACTCGATCCTGGACATGCGGCAGCTGTTCGACGGCATCCCGCTGGACAAGATGTCGGTGTCGATGACGATGAACGGCGCGGTGCTCCCGGTGCTGGCGCTCTACATCGTCGCGGCCGAGGAGCAGGGGGTCTCGCCCGCGCAGCTCACCGGCACGATCCAGAACGACATCCTCAAAGAGTTCATGGTGCGGAACACCTACATCTATCCGCCCAAGCCCTCGATGCAGATCATCAGCGACATCTTCTCCTTCACCTCGAAGGAGATGCCGCGCTACAACTCCATCTCGATCTCCGGCTACCACATCCAGGAGGCCGGGGCGACGGCCGACCTGGAGCTGGCCTACACGCTCGCCGACGGCGTCGAGTACCTGAAGGCGGGCAAGGACGCCGGCATCGAGGTCGACGCGTTCGCGCCGCGGCTGTCCTTCTTCTGGGCCATCGGGATGAACTTCTTCATGGAGGTCGCCAAGCTCCGCGCCGGGCGGCTGCTGTGGGCCCGGCTGGTCAAGGAGGCCGGTGCGCAGAACCCGAAGTCGCTCGCGCTGCGCACCCACTCGCAGACCTCGGGCTGGTCGCTGACCGCGCAGGACGTCTACAACAACGTCGTCCGGACCTGCCTGGAGGCCATGGCCGCCACCCAGGGGCACACCCAGTCGCTGCACACCAACGCCCTCGACGAGGCGCTGGCCCTGCCCACCGACTTCTCCGCCCGCATCGCGCGGAACACCCAGCTGCTGCTCCAGCAGGAGTCGGGCACCACGCGGGTCATCGACCCGTGGGGTGGCTCGGCCTACGTCGAGAAGCTGACCTACGACCTGGCCCGCCGCGCGTGGGCGCACATCCAGGAGGTCACCGAGGCCGGCGGCATGGCGCAGGCCATCGACGAGGGCATCCCGAAGCTGCGCATCGAGGAGGCCGCGGCCCGCACCCAGGCCCGCATCGACTCCGGGCGCCAGCCGGTCATCGGCGTCAACAAGTACCGCGTGGACGCCGACGAGGCCATCGAGGTGCTCAAGGTCGACAACAAGGACGTCCTGGCCCAGCAGAAGGCCAAGCTCGAGCAGCTGCGCGCCGATCGGGACGGCGCCGCGGTCACCGACGCGCTGCGCCGGCTCACCGACGCCGCGCGGGCCGCGGCCGAGGGACGGCGGGAGAGCGGGCTGGACTCCAACCTGCTCAAGCTGGCCGTGGACGCCGCCCGCGCGAAGGCCACGGTCGGCGAGATCTCCGACGCGCTCGAGGAGGTCTACGGACGGCATGCCGGCCAGGTCCGCACGATCTCCGGCGTCTACCGCGACGAGGCGATGGCCGGGCGCAAGGCGGGGGAGGACAGCCCGATGGAGGAGACCCGCCGCATGGCGGAGGCGTTCGAGGAGGCCGAGGGGCGCCGTCCCCGCATCCTGGTCGCCAAGATGGGCCAGGACGGGCACGACCGCGGCCAGAAGGTCATCGCCACCGCCTTCGCCGACCTCGGCTTCGACGTCGACGTGGGCCCCCTGTTCCAGACGCCCGACGAGGTGGCGCGCCAGGCGGTCGAGGCCGACGTGCACGTCGTCGGCGTCTCGTCGCTGGCGGCCGGCCACCTCACGCTCGTGCCCGCGCTCAAGGACGCGCTGGCCGAGCTCGGTGCCGACGACGTGCTGATCGTCGTCGGCGGCGTCATCCCGCCCGACGACGTCCCGACGCTCAAGGAGATGGGTGCGGCCGCGGTCTTCCCGCCCGGCACGGTCATCGCCGAGGCCGCCCAGGAGCTGCTGCGCACCCTGTCGCAGCGCCTGGGTCACTGAGATGCAGGGCCACTGATGGGGCGTGAGGTGGACGTCCCGGCGCTCGCCGAAGGGGTGCTCGCCGGCGACCGGCGGGTGATGGCGCGCGCCATCACGCTGGTCGAGTCGCGGCGGGCCGACCACCGCGAGCGGGCGCAGGAGCTGCTCGTGGAGCTGCTCCCGCACGCCGGGGGAGCGCGCCGCGTCGGCATCAGCGGGGTCCCCGGCGTCGGGAAGTCCACGTTCATCGACCAACTCGGGGTGACGCTGACCGCCGCCGGTTCCAAGGTGGCGGTGCTCGCCGTCGACCCGTCGTCGGCCCGCTCGGGCGGGTCGATCCTCGGCGACAAGACTCGGATGGCCCGGCTGTCGGTGGACCCGGCCGCCTTCATCCGACCGTCGCCGACCTCGGGCACCCTCGGCGGCGTCGCCCAGGCGACGCGCGAGTCGATGGTCGTGGTCGAGGCCGCCGGCTACGACGTCGTCCTCGTCGAGACCGTCGGCGTCGGGCAGTCGGAGATCACCGTCGCCGAGATGGTCGACTCGTTCCTGTTCCTGACCCTCGCTCGCACCGGGGACCAGCTGCAGGGCATCAAGCGCGGCATCCTGGAGATCGCCGACGTGATCGCCGTGAACAAGGCCGACGGCGACGGCGCGCCCGGGGCCCGCAAGGCCGCGCGCGAGCTGGCCCAGGCGATCCGCATGCTGCGCGGGCACGACGAGACCTGGGACGTGCCGGTGCTCACCTGCGCGGGCCTCACCGGCGACGGCCTGGACGAGGTCTGGGCGCAGCTGGTCGCGCACCAGGACCGGATGAAGGCCTCGGGGGAGTTCGACCAGCGGCGCCGCACCCAGCAGGTGCGCTGGACCTGGCAGCTGGTGCGCGACGGCCTGGAGCACGCCCTGCGGGGGCACCCCGGCGTGCGGGCCGCCGCCCCCGGGCTGGAGAGGGCGGTGCTCGCCGGCGAGCTGACCCCCGCCCTCGCCGCCCGGCGGATCCTGGAGACCTTCGGGTCCTCCGCCGAAGGTGCCGAGGGGCCCCGGCCGCGCTGTTAGTCTCGGCCCGCCTGCCGGTCCGGTGGCGGGACGACGACGGATCGGGGCAGGGCCCGTCCACGGGAGCAGTCAGGAGATGGCCGTCAGCACGAGCGTGGCCGGTACGACCCCGATCGAGACCGCGCCCGTCACGTCCGTCCCCCCGGCCCGTTCGGGTGCGGTCACCGCCCTGATCCTGGTGCTCGGCGCGCTCCTCGGCACGGCCGGCACCGCGTATCTCGCGGCGGCCGGGACCAGCCTGGGTGGGCACCTCGACGCGCCGGATCTCTGGTTCTACGACGACCCGCCTTCGCTCAGTCCCGAGGTGCTGGGCTACGAGGCCGCCCGCTCCTGGAGCGCCGCCGCGCTCGGGCTGCTCGCCGTGGCCTGGCTGCTGACCGGGCTCGCCGTCCGCCGCGGCGTCGCGGTCCGGTGGCTGTTGCTGGTGGGGGTGCTCTGGTCGGTGCCGCTCCTGATCGGGCCCCCGCTCTTCACCGCGGACCCGTGGTTCTACACGGCCATCGGCGCCGCCGTGCAGAACGGCGTCGACCCCTTCCAGTACGGACCCGGCGTGCTGGGCGACGTCGAGGTGGTGCGCGGCGCGGAGCGGTTCTGGCGGTTCAGCCCGACGCCCTACAGCCCGCCGTTCGTCTCGCTCCTGTCCGGGCTGTCGTGGACGTTCGACCAGGACCTGCTCTCCGTGCTGGTCGCGGTGCGGGTGCTGTGCGTGGCCGGCTGGGCCGTGTGCGCGCTCATCGTCTGCCGGATCGCCGCGCGCCTGGGCGGCAGCCCCGCGGTGGCGATGTGGCTGGGCGGCATCAACCCGCTGGTGCTGGTGCACCTGGTGTCGGGCAACCACAACGACGCCCTCATGCTCGCCCTGCTGCTGCCAGGGCTGCTGCTCGCCCTGCTCGACCGCCCGCTGCTGGGCATCGTGCTGTGCGTGGCCGGTGCCGGCATCAAGGCCACCGCGCTGATCGCCGTCCTGGTGATCGGCGTGGACTGGGCACAGCGCCAGGACGGCTGGCCGGCGCGGCTCCGGGCCCTCGTGCTCGCCGGTGGGCTGGGTGCCGGCGCCTTCGCCCTGTCGGTGCAGCTCACTGGCTGGGGGTGGACCTTCCTCGACAACCTGGACACCCCGGGCAAGGCGCTGGAGGCGATGACCCCCACGACCGCCCTGGCCTTCGCCCTCGACGTCGACGACCCGCCGATCGACGGGGCGCGGCAGGCCGGGGTGGTCGTCTCGGTGGTGCTCGGGCTGTTCTTCCTGACCCGGCTCCGCCGGTGGGGTCTGGTCCGGGTCACGTCGTGGATCGCCCTGACGGTGATCCTCACCGGATCGGTGGTCTGGCCCTGGTACTTCGTGTGGCCGACGCTGCTCTTCGCCGCGGCCGGAGTGGCCGCCGAGCGGGTGCTCGTGGTGGTGTGGTCGGTGGTCCTGCTGTTCACCGTGCTCCCCGGTGGGCACTCGGTGACCGACCTCTACGAACGCCCGCTCGTCGACCAGATCGTGCTGGGCGTCGTGGGCGCGGCGATCCTCGCCGGACTCGTCCACGTGCTCGTGGCCCGCCGGCGCAGACGCCGGCCGGTGCCCGAGCCTGCCTCCTGACATCTGCTCCTGCTCCCCGAGAGAGAAGGAAGACCGTGCGCATCCTGGTGGTCACGCCGACCTACAACGAGGCGGAGAACGTGCGCCGGCACGTCGAGGCCGTCCTCGCCCGGCCGGCCCGGCCCGACGTGCTCGTCGTCGACGACGGGTCCCCGGACGGCACCGCGGACATCGTGCGGGCCCTCGCCGCGGAGCACCCCGGCCGCGTCGAGCTGCTGGAGCGCACGGGCAAGCTCGGGCTCGGCACGGCCTACGTCGCCGGCTTCAAGCAGGCGCTCGCCCTGGGGCGCTGGGACGTCATCGTGCAGATGGACGTCGACGGCTCGCACGACCCCGCTGCCATCGACGACCTGCTGGCCCACATGAACGGGGCCGACCTGGTGATCGGCTCCCGGTACGTGGCGGGGGGACGGGTGGAGAACTGGCCGTGGAGCCGGCGCACCGTGTCCTGGGTCGGCAACCTCTACGCCCGGACGGTCCTGCGCACGCAGCTCCGCGACCTCACCGGCGGCTTCAAGGCCTGGCGCACCGACCTGCTGAGCCGGCTGGACGTCGACTCGTTCGCCGCCAACGGCTACGGCTACCAGATCGAGACGACCTACCGGGCGCTGCAGGCCGGTGCCCGCGTCGTCGAGGTGCCCATCACCTTCCGCGATCGCGAGCTCGGTGAGTCGAAGATGAACACCGGCATCGCCGTGGAGGCGGTGTCGGCCGTCTGGCGGATCCGTCTCACCAAGGCGCCCTCGGCGCGCGCCGCGCGGACGCCCGGCCCCGGGGACGACGCGTCCGGAGCTCGCTGACGGCCCCGACGCGGCGGAGCGGGGACAATGGCGGACGACGTCCTCCCGATCGCGAAGAAGAAGAAGGACCCATGACCCGCATCGTCATCATCGGCGGCGGCCCGGCCGGCTACGAGGCCGCGCTGGTCGCCGTGCAGCTCGGTGCCCAGGTCACCGTGATCGAGCGCGACGGCATCGGCGGCGCCAGCGTCCTGACCGACTGCGTCCCCTCCAAGACCCTCATCGCCGCCGCGGGCGCCATGACCACGGTGCACGACTCCGCGGTCCTCGGCGTGCACGGGGCCGAGCCCGCGGCCGTCGGGCTGGACCTCGCCGCGGTCAACCAGCGGGTCAAGGGCCTCGCGGTGGCGCAGTCCGCCGACATCCACGCCCGCCTGGCCGCCGAGGGCGTCCGCATCGTGGCGGGGCAGGGGCGGCTCACCGACGACGTGCGGGGTCTCGCCGCGCACCGCGTGCAGGTGCTCGACACGGCCGGCGAGGTGACCGAGGAGCTCGAGGGCGACGTCGTCCTCATCGCCACCGGCGCCGACCCGCGCGTGCTGCCCGGAGCCGAGCCCGACCACGAGCGCATCCTCGACTGGCGCGACGTCTACGACCTCGACGAGATGCCCGAGCACCTGGTCGTCGTGGGCTCGGGGGTCACCGGCGCGGAGTTCGCCTCCGGGTACCTGGAGGCCGGCGTGCCGGTCACCCTGGTCTCCTCCCGCGACCGGGTGCTGCCCGGGGAGGACTCCGACGCCGCCGAGGTGCTGGAGGAGGTCTTCCAGTCCCGCGGTGGGCGGCTGGAGCGCGGCCGGGCGGCGGGGGTGCGCCGCACCGAGAAGGGCGCCGTCGTCGAGCTCACCGACGGGCGCCTCGTGGAGGGCTCGCACGCGCTCATGACCGTCGGCACCGTGCCGAACACCGGCGGGCTGAACCTGGAGAACTGCGGCGTGCAGCTCACCGAGGCCGGCCACGTCGTCGTCGACCGCGTCTCGCGGACGTCGGTGCCGGGCATCTACGCCGCCGGCGACGTCACCGGCGTCTTCCAGCTCGCCTCGGTGGCGGCCATGCAGGGCCGGATCGCCATGTGGCACGCCCTGGGCGAGGCCGTCACGCCGATCAAGCTCAAGACCGTGGCGGCCAACGTCTTCACCCACCCGGAGATCGCGACGGTCGGCGTGCAGGAGGCGGCGGTCACCGAGGGCGACGACATACAGGTGGTCCGGCTGCCCCTGGCGACGAACGCCCGCGCCAAGATGAGCGACCTGCGGGACGGCTTCGTGAAGCTTATCGCCCGCCGCTCCACCGGCGTCATCATGGGCGGTGTGGTGGTCGCGCCGGGTGCGTCGGAGCTCATCCTCCCGATCGCCCTGGCGGTCACCAAGGGGCTGACGGTCGCCGACCTCGCGCAGACGTTCGCCATCTACCCCTCCCTGTCGGGGTCGATCACCGAGGCCGGCCGGCGGCTCATGGGGGCCGACCACCTGGCGTAGGGCGGCAGAAGGACCCTCCTGCCCCCCGCCGCTCGCAGGCTCGCGACGGGGGCCCCTCCAGGAGGGCCGTACGGGGCCGCTGTGTCGGGTGTGACGGCGTTTCCGCTCAAGTCGGGGGATCCGGTGCCGACGCGCGCGGAGCCCGCCGATGCAGGAGGGGATGTCTCCCGCCCCTGCTGTCCGTCGCCCTTCCGCCCTGCTGCGTGCGCTCGTCGTCGCCGGGGCGGTCGCCGTGGCGGCTCCGGTCGTCGTCCTGGCCGACCTGGGTACGGCCTCGGCCCAGGAGCCGGCCGGCACCGCCGTCGTCGGCCGGCTCCTGCAGGCGTGGCCGGAGAAGGCGCCCGGCGAGGAGCACGCCCACGCCGAGGCGGCGGCCCCGCTGAGCTGGGTCGAGACCGCCGACGGGTCGGTGCGCGTCCCGACCGAGGACCTCGCCGGGGTGCCGGCGGGTGCGACCGTCGAGCTCACGGTGGGCGCCGACGTGCGCGACGAGGGCACCGAGGAGCACGGCCTGGAGCCGGCGCAGCGGGTGCTGAGCACGGCATCGGTCACCCCGGCGACGACCGTCGCGGCGGTGCGCCGCCCGGTCACCAACCAGGTGACGATCGTGCTCGTCGCACCGGCGGGCACGAGCCCCGACGCAGCGCTGGTGCCTGCGGACGTCGCGGCCGTGGTCGACGGCACCGTCGCGGACTTCTGGTCGGAGCAGACCGACGGGGCCGTCCGGTTCGGGGTGGCCGCCAGCTCCGGGTGGCTCCGCACCACGGCCGGGTGCACCGATCCCACCGCGCTCTGGGACGAGGCGGCGGACGCCGTCGGTTTCCGGCCCGGTCCCGGCAAGCACCTGATGCTCCACCTGAGCAGCGGGACCGCGACCCAGCCCGGGTGCTCCTACGCCCTCGCCGAGGTCGGCGCCGGCCCCTCGTCGGGTGGGCGGCTCTACGTCCGCGAGACGCTGCCGTCGGTCATCGCCCACGAGCTGGGCCACAACCTGGGCCTGAGCCACTCCTCGGGCCGGCAGTGCGACGAGACGGTCGAGACCGGCAACTGCCGCACGACCGGCTACCGCGACTTCTACGACGTCATGGGCGTCTCCTGGTCGCAGCTCGGATCGCTCAACGCTCTCCAGGCCGCCCGGCTCGGCGTCCTGCCCGCCGGTGCCCTCCGGTCCCTGGACGTCCACGACGACGCCGCCCCGGTGGTCCTCGCGCCCACGGGGACGCGCACCGGCACCCGGGCGCTCCGCCTGACCGACGCCGAGGGCACCGACTACTGGCTCGAGTACCGGACGGCGACCGGCGCGGACGCCTGGCTGGGCCGCGCCGCCTCGAACCCGTATCGGCTGGAGACCGGCGTGCTGCTGCGCCGGGAGGCGGAGTTCCCCGACACCTCGGTGCTGCTCGACGGCACCCCCTCGGCGTCCTCCGGGTGGGACGACGACCTGCAGGCCGCACTGCCCGTGGACGTCCCGGTGGTCCTGTCGGGCGGGGACTTCACCGTGACCGTCCGGTCGACGACCGCCGACGGCGCCGCGGTCGACGTCGTGCCCACGACGCCGGCGGTGGCCGCCGCCCCGCCCGCGCCGCGGGAGGAGGGCGCCGGCCGGCTGCTGGCGGCCGACGGCGACTCCGCGGACGGCGGGTCCACCGACGGCGGCTCCACCGGCCGCGGCGCCGCCGCGCCGGGACATGACGCGGCCGTGGACGTCCCGGCCGCCGCTCCCGGGCAGCTCCCGGTGACGGTGCCCTCGACCCCGCTCCCCGCCGCGGCCGGAGCCACCCGTGCACCGGCGCTGGCACCCGCGGCGGGATCGACCTCGACCGGGAGCCTGCTCGTGGTGGCGGCCGTGGCCGGCATAGGCCTGACCGGCACCGCACTCCTGGCGCTGCGGCGGGCGCGGCTCCGCACCCGCTGACCCGTACGACGGTGGCAGCGGCGGGCCGGGGGCGTCCTGCGTCCCTCCATCGGGTGGTCGGACGCAAGATCATCCGGCCGGTCCGCGATGACCAGGACGTGTCGTCGTCCACCCGATGGCTGCCCGCGGCAGCCCGCGCTGCACTCGGCGGGCCCCGCCGGCTCCTCGTACCCCTCCTCGTCGGTGTGCTGCTCCTGGGCGCCGTGCCGGCGCATGCGGAGACGCCGGCCGGCGACGAACGGCTCGAGGGAGTGCTCACCCGCATCCCGGTCGAGCCCGATCCCCGGGACCGGCACCAGCACCAGCACCCGGAACCTCCGCACGAGGCCGAGGCGTGGGTGCGGCCGGACGACGGACCACCGGTACAGGTCGACGCAGGTGACGTGACGGCCCTCCCCACCGGTGCCACCGTGGCGGTGACCCTGGACGAGTCGCCGACCGGCCTCGCGGACGAACCGGTGGACGTCACCTCCGCCAGCGTCCTGGCCGAGCCGCCCGGCCCGGCCACGGCGGCGACGACCACGCTGACCAACCAGGTCACGGTCGTGCTGGTGACGCCGCCCGGCGTGGCCCGGGACGCGACCACGACGGCCGCCGTCGCGGCGCTCGTCGACGGCCCGGTGGCCCGCTACTGGTCCTCCCAGACCGGTGGGGCCGTGCGGCTGGGGGTCACCGCCCGGCACGGGTGGCGCTCCACGAAGAACGGCTGCGACCGGTCCATGGCCCTGTGGTGGGAGGTGGCCGAGGCGATCGGCTGGACCTCCGGGCCCGGCAAGCACCTGCTGCTCTACTTCCCGGAGGCCGCCTACGAGCGGGCCGGCTGCTCCTACGGGCTCGCGGTCTACGGCACTGCCCGGGGCGGTGGCGAGTCCTACATCACGGCGCTGGAGCCCGACGTGGTCGTGCACGAGCTCGGGCACAACTTCGGCCTGAGCCACTCCTCGACGTACACCTGCGACGGCGCCACCGAGCTCGCCCCCGGGAGACCCGGCCGGTGCGTGCTCGTGCCCTACCTCGACTGGTACGACCCGATGGGGAACTTCGACCAGCTGGGCACGTTCACCGCGCAGCACCAGTTCGACCTCGGCCGGCTCCCGGCGGCGCAGCGGCGGGAGGTCAGCAACGTCACCGGGGCGGCCACCGCCACCCTCGCGCCGATCAGCGGCCGTTCGGGGGTGCGGGCGGTCCGGATATCGGTCGACGCCGCGACCCAGTACTGGCTGGAGTACCGGCCCGCGGTCGGGCAGGACGCCTGGCTCGCCGACGACCGGCTCACCTGGTACCGCCTGGATGCCGGCGTCCAGCTGCGCAAGACCGGCGGCGGGTGGGCCCGCGAGTCGTTGCTGCTCGACCCGACGCCGGGACCCGACGCCTACCGGAGCGACGGCACCTGGTCGGTGCCCGTCGGGGGCACGGTCCGGCTGCCCGGCGGTTACGCGGTGTCCGTGCAGTCGGTCACCCCGGCCGGCGCCGTCGTCCGCGTGAGCACGCCACCCTCACCGATCGCGCAGCGACACGCCGCACTCGGCGGGGCCACGGGCACCCTCGGCAAGGCGACGAGCGCCGAGCAGTGCGGGCGCGCGAAGGGCGGCTGCCGGCAGCGGTTCGAGCGCGGCTGGCTGTTCTGGTCCCGGTCGACCGGCGCACGCCAGGTCTCCGGTCCCGTGCTCACGCGCTGGGCGGGGCTCCAGGCCGAGGCCGGGAAGCTGGGGTACCCGGCGGCCGACGTCCGGTGCGCGGCCCGCTCCGTCTGCACCCAGCGGTTCCAGGGCGGCACGCTGCTGAGCACGCCCTCCGGCGGTGTGCGGATCACCCGCCCGGAGATCGTGGCGAAGTGGACGTCCATGGGGGACACCCGCAGCGCCTTGGGGCTGCCGACCGCCGACATGGTCTGCAGCGGACAGCACGCCTACTGCCGGCAGTCCTTCCGGGGCGGTGTCCTCGTCCATGCACGAGGTCAGGGCACCCATCCGGTCACCGGGGGGCTGCTGAAGCGGTGGACGGCGCTGGGCCGTCACGCGGGCGTCGGCGTCCCCGTCGCGGACCCGCGGTGCGGCCTGCCCGGGGGCGGCTGCCGGCAGGCCTTCGCCTACGCCGACCTGGTGGGCACCGCCGCCACGGGCTACCGGGTGATCCGTGGCGAGGTGGACGCGACGTGGCGCAGGCTGGGCGGCCCCTCGTCGAGCCTCGGGTACCCCGTGAGCGACGAGATCTGCGGATTGCGGTACTACGGCTGCTTCCAGCGGTTCCAGCGCGGGTCGATCTACTACTCCGCCATCACCGGAGCGCACCCGGTCTCGGGCCGGATCCTGGAGCGGTGGGGAGCCCAGGGCTGGGAGACCGGCCCCCTGGGCTACCCGGCGTCGGACCCCTACCGCTCCGGCGGCGTGTGGAAGCAGCGCTTCATGGGCGGCACGCTGACCGGCTGAACCGCTACTCCGCGTCGGCGATGGTGCAGATGACCGCGCCGCTGGTGACCGAGGCGCCGACCTCGGCCGACAGGCCGGTGACCGTCCCGGCCTTGTGGGCGGTGATGGGCTGCTCCATCTTCATCGCCTCGAGGACGACGACCAGGTCGCCGGCCGCCACGGTGGCGCCGTCCTCGACCGCGACCTTGACGATCGTGCCCTGCATGGGCGAGGTGAGGGAGTCACCGGAGGCGGCCGAGCCGCCACCCCCGCCGCCGCGCTTGCGGGGCTTGGCGGGGGCGCCGGTCGCCGCGCCGCCACCGGCGGCCAGGCCGGCGGGCAGCGACACCTCGAGCCGGCGTCCGCCGACCTCGACGACGACGGTCTGCCGGGGCGCCTGCTCGTCGGCCTCGGCCGGTGCGGCGGCGTAGGGCGGGACCTGGTTGTCCCACTCGGTCTCGATCCAGCGCGTGTGCACGGTGAAGGGCTCGCTGGTGAACGCCTCGTCGCGCACGACGGCCCGGTGGAACGGGATGACCGTGGGCATGCCCTCGACGACGAGCTCGTCCAGGGCGCGGCGGGCGCGCTGCAGCGCCTCCTCGCGGGTGGCGCCGGTGATGATCAGCTTGGCGAGCATCGAGTCGAACGCGCCGGCCACCTCGCCGCCGGTCTCGACGCCGGAGTCCCAGCGGACGCCGGGGCCCTGCGGGATCTCCAGCCGCTCGACCGGGCCGGGGGCGGGCATGAAGTTGCGGCCGGCGTCCTCGGCGTTGATCCGGAACTCGATGCTGTGCCCGCGAGGGGTGGGGTCCTCGGTGATCTCCAGGGGCAGGCCCTCGGCGATGCGGAACTGCTCGCGCACCAGGTCGAGGCCGCTGGTCTCCTCCGACACCGGGTGCTCGACCTGCAGGCGGGTGTTGACCTCGAGGAAGGAGATGGAGCCGTCGACGCCCACGAGGTACTCGACGGTGCCGGCGCCGTGGTAGCCGGCGCCCTTGCAGATGGCCTTGGCCGACTCGTGGATCCGGGCCCGCTGCTCGTCGGTGAGGAACGGCGCGGGGGCCTCCTCGACCAGCTTCTGGTTGCGCCGCTGCAGGGAGCAGTCGCGGGTGCCGACGACGATCACGTTGCCGTGGGTGTCCGCGAGGACCTGGGCCTCGACGTGCCGGGGCTTGTCCAGGAAGCGCTCGACGAAGCACTCGCCGCGACCGAAGGCCGACACGGCCTCGCGGACGGCGGAGTCGAACAGCTCGGGGATCTCCTCGATGGTGCGGGCGACCTTCAGCCCGCGACCGCCACCGCCGAACGCCGCCTTGATGGCGACCGGGAGGCCGTGCTCCTTCGCGAACGCGACGACCTCGTCGGCGCCGCCGACCGGGTCCTTGGTGCCGGGCACCAGCGGGGCGCCGGCCTTCATGGCGATGTGCCGCGCGGCCACCTTGTCGCCCAGGTCGATGATCGCCTGCGGCGACGGGCCGATCCAGGTGAGCCCGGCGTCGATGACGGCCTGGGCGAAGTCGGCGTTCTCCGAGAGGAAGCCGTAGCCGGGGTGGATCGCGTCGGCGCCGGACTGCTTGGCGGCGTCCAGGATCTTGTCGATCACGAGGTAGGAGTCGCCGGGGGTCGTGCCGCCCAGGGCGAACGCCTCGTCGGCGACGCGCACGTGCAGCGCGTCGCGGTCCGGCTCGGCGTAGACGGCCACGCTGGTGAGACCGGCGTCCTTGCACGCTCGCGCCACACGCACCGCGATCTCACCGCGGTTGGCGATCAGGACCTTCTGCACCGGGGCTCTCCTTCTCAGTCGACCGCACGGAGATTAGCCAGGCGCCGCGAGCGCGGCGCGACAGGGTGGCCCCTTCGGGAACGCCGGGAAGGGGGCCGGTCAGCCACCGCAGTCGATCTCGAGCTCCGCCGAGCCCGCGGACTCGCCGTCCTGGCTCATGTCGGCCCGGAGCGAGAGGTGCGAGCCGGTGACCTCGTAGCGGCCGGTGGACAGGTCCGAGGTGGCCGTGACGCCGTCGTCGTCCAGGGCGAGCCGTGCGCCGTCGGGGGTGACGTCCAGGACGATCCGGGCGGTGTCGGCCGAGCCCTCGATGCGCGTGGTGGAGCCCTCGTGCGAGCACTGCCCGGTGAAGGGGGCGCGCAGCTCGCCCAGCCCGGAGTAGACGAGCACCGCGGTGCCGGTGGCCGGTCCGGCGGGCAGCGGTGCCAGGGCCTCCGCCTCCGCCCCGCCGGCCAGGTCCGCGTCGGTCGTCCCCGACGCCGACGAGGTCGACTTCGACGAGGTCGGCGCGGGGCCGGCGGCGTCGTCCGTGCAGCCGGCCACGGCCAGGACCAGGAGGGCCGACGCGGCCCCCCGTCGCAGCGACCTCACGGGGTGTCGCCCTCGCCCGCAGCGCTCCCGGTTCCGGTCCCCGGCACGGGGGGTGTCGTCGTGGGCACGGCACCTGCGGGGGGAGGAGCCGGCACGGACGGAGTGCCCGACGGCGTGGGACCGGTGGGCACACCGGACGGACCGACGTCGTCGGCAGGCGCGGCCGGCACGGCCGACGTCCCCGGAACGGCGGCGGCCTTCGGTGCGGTAGGAACCGGCGCGGGCGTCGTCGGGACCACCAGACGGCCGCCCTGGAAGTCCATGCGCGTGCCCCCGGTGACCCGGTACGCGTCGCTGACCGGGTAGCCGAGCGACCCCTTCTGGTACCCCTGTGCCTTGTAGGCGGCGAGCAGCCCCCCGCGGAGCACGTGGGCGCCCCGGCCCGGCGACCAGAAGACGGACCCGCCCTGGAAGTGGCTGACAGCACCGCCGGGCAGCGCGATCTCGTCGCTCGTCGGGAAGCCGAGCGGGCCCGCCTGGTAGTGCTGGGCCTTGTACGCGGCGAGGATCGATCCGATGACCCAGTGCGCCCCGGTGCGGGACGACCAGTAGATGCGGCCGCCCTGGAAGCGGTTCGCCGTACCGCCGCCCGGCAGCGCGATCTCGTCGCTCGTCGGGAAGCCGAGAGGGCCGAGCTGGTACCTCTGCGCCTTGTACGCGGCGAGGATCGACCCGCTCACCGAGTGCGCTCCGGTGCGCGGTGACCAGTAGATGCGGCCGCCCTGGAAGCTGTTCGCCGCGCCACCGCCGGGCAGCGCGATCTCGCTGCTCGTGGGGTAGCCCAGCCGGCCGGTCTCCCACCTGAGGGCGCCGTACGCCTTGAGGATCTCGCCCCAGACGGCGCGGGCGCCCGTCGCCGGGGACCAGTAGATCGACCCACCCTGGAAGAAGTGCACCGCGCCGCCGTGCAGCCGGATCTCGTCACTGGTCGGGTAGCCCAGCCGGCCGGAGGCGCCGCCCATCCGGTACCACTGCTCGCCGATCTGCCCCTGGACGCGGGGCACGAGGCCCTCGGGGAACATCGTCCGCACCGCGTCGGTGATCGACCTCTCGATGTGGGCGCCGCCCCGGCTGGAGGGTTCGCGGGTCAGCACGACGACGACGAAGCGGCCGTCGGGGCCGATCAGGCCGGTCGAGTGCCGGTAGATGCTGCCGTTGACGCAGCACATCCAGCCCTGCTTCTGGGCGATCACCTGCTCGCGGGGCAGGCCGTCGCGCAGCCCGAAGAACTGCCGGGCGCCGTCGCCCTGCACGGTCGAGCGGCGAAGCTGCCCGACGATCCAGTCACGGGACGCCGCGGACAGGCCCGCCGAGCGGTCCATCATCCGCCGGTAGAAGACCACCATGTCGTGCGCGGTGATCAGCGTGTTGCCCCAGTAGCGGACGTTCGAGGTCACCCGCGTCTCGGTCAGCCCGTAGCGCCCGATGACCTCCTGGACGATGGCGTTCGCGCCGAAGCGCCCCCAGAACCGGCTGGCCGGCGCGTCGAGGGACTCCCTCAGCATCCGGCCCATGTCGCCCATGTCGGCGGCGGAGAGGTGGATCTGGCCGAGGTCGCGCCGGTGCAGCAGGTGCTCGGCGATGAAGACCTTCATCACCGATGCCGACTCGATCCGGGTGTGCGCGGCGCGTCCGTTGTCGCGGTACTGGCCGGTGACCCGGTCGAGCACGGCGATCTCGATCGTGGTGCCCCGTGCGGTGGCGGCCTTGCTCCCGGCCGACACCCGGTCCTGCCAGCTGTCGGCACGCGCGATGCCCCCGCCCGGCAGCAGGAGCGCCATCGCCACGGCTGCGGCGACGAACGTGCGCATCCAGCGCTTGGTCATGCGTGCTCCCCCGGTAGGAGGGGCACGATTCCACAGGAACCGGGCGGTTCCGTGTCGGATGGGGCGTCAGTGCCGCCAGAGGTCGGTGATGGCCAGACCGCGCTTGGCGAGCTGCGTGCGCAGGACCGTCAGGGACAGCCCGACGACCGCGGCGGGGTCGCCCTCCACCCGGCGCACGAAGGGAGCGCCGAGGCCGTCCAGGGTGAAGGCGCCGGCCACCGCCAGCGGCTCCCCGGTGGCGAGGTAGGCCTCGATCTCCGGCTGGGTCGGCTCGGCGAAGTAGACGACGGTCGAGGCGACGGCGATGTCCCGGCTGGCCACACCGCCGTCCCGGACGTCGAACAGCGCCTGGCCGGTGTGCAGGATCCCGGAGCGCCCGGACATCCGGCGCCAGCGGTCGCGGGCGTCGGCGGCGTCGGAGGGCTTGCCCAGGGGCTTGCCGGCGAACTCCAGCAGCGAGTCCGCGCCGATCACCAGGGCGTCGGTCTCCCGCTTCGCGACCGCCGCGGCCTTGGCAGCCGCCAGCAGCGCGACCTGCTCGGCCACCCGCGGGGCGGAGTAGGCCGACTCGTCGACGTCGCTCACCACGACCTCGGGGGCCAGCCCGGCCTGCCGCAGCAGCGAGAGGCGGGCCGGGGACGCCGAGGCGAGGACCAGCCTGCGGTCGACGGTCATGCCGGACCCCCGGCCGCACGCCAGCCACCCGGGCCGGTCGTCAGCGCGGTGCGGTGCGTGCGCCCGTAGGAGGCCCAGCCACCGACCGGCGTGGGCCGGCGGCGCTCCCGGCGTTGCGACAGGGCGGCGACGACGACGGTCAGCGCCGCGAGCTCCTCCGCGGACGGCTCGCCCTTGACGACGCGCAGGAGCGGCGCGACCGGGGCGGCCTGCTCGGCTCCCTCGCTCACAGCGGGATGTTCCCGTGCTTCTTCGGCGGCAGGGTCTGGCGCTTGTTGGCCAGCACGCGCAGCGCCTTGGTCACCTGCACGCGGGTGTGCGAGGGCGGGATCACCGCGTCCACGTACCCGCGGTCGGCCGCGATGTACGGGTTGGCGAGGGTGTCCTCGTACTCCGCGATCAGCTCGGCCCGGCGGCTGTCCGGGTCCTCGGCGGCGGCCAGTTCCTTGCGGTACAGGATGCCGACGGCGCCCTGCGCACCGACGACGGCGATCTGCGCGCTCGGCCAGGCGAGGTTCACGTCGGCACCCAGGTGCTTGGAACCCATGACGTCGTAGGCGCCGCCGTAGGCCTTGCGGGTGATGACGGTGATCAGCGGGACGGTCGCCTCGGCGTAGGCGTAGATCAGCTTGGCGCCGCGGCGGATGATGCCGTCCCACTCCTGCGAGGTGCCGGGCAGGAAGCCGGGGACGTCGACGAAGGTCAGCACCGGGATGTTGAAGGCGTCGCAGGTGCGCACGAAGCGCGCGGCCTTCTCGCTGGCGTCGATGTCCAGCGTGCCGGCGAACTGGGTGGGCTGGTTGGCCACGACCCCGACCGGCCGGCCCTCCACGCGGCCGAAGCCGATGAGGATGTTGGGCGCGAACAGCGGCTGGACCTCGAGGAACTCGCCGTCGTCGAGGACGTGCTCGATGACGGTGTGCATGTCGTAGGGCGTGTTCGCCGAGTCCGGGATGAAGGTGTCGAGCTCGAGGTCCTCGTCGGTGAGGGCGTCGGGCAGGACGACGTCGACCGGCGGGACGTCGAGGGCCGGCAGCGGGTCGAGGTTGTTGCTCGGCAGGTAGGACAGCAGCGCCTTGACGTAGTCCAGCGCGTCGGCCTCGTCCTCGGCCAGGTAGTGCGCGACACCGGACTTGGTGTTGTGGGTGCGCGCGCCGCCGAGCTCCTCGAGCGTGACGTCCTCGCCGGTCACGGTCTTCACCACGTCGGGGCCGGTGATGAACATCTGGCTGGTCTTGTCGACCATGACGATGAAGTCGGTCAGCGCGGGGGAGTAGACGTGCCCGCCGGCGGCCGGGCCCATGACCAGCGAGATCTGCGGGATGACGCCGGAGGCGTGCACGTTGCGCTGGAAGATCTCGCCGTAGAGGCCGAGGGAGACCACGCCCTCCTGGATGCGCGCGCCGCCGCCCTCGTTGATGCCGACGACGGGGCAGCCGTTCTTGATGGCGAAGTCCTGGACCTTGACGATCTTCTCGCCGTAGACCTCGCCGAGGCTGCCGCCGAAGACCGTGACGTCCTGGGAGAAGATCGCGACGGGCCGGCCGTCGACCGTGCCGTAGCCGGTGACGACGCCGTCGCCGAAGGGACGCTTGGCGTCCATGCCGAAGTTCGTGGAGCGGTGGCGGGCGAACTCGTCGAACTCGGTGAACGAGCCCGGGTCCAGCAGTGCCTCGATCCGCTCGCGGGCGGTCATCTTGCCGGCGGCGTGCTGCTTCTCCACGGCGCGCTCGGAGCCCGCGTGCTGGGCCTCCTGGACGCGGCGCTCGAAGTCGGCCAGCTTCCCGGCGGTGGTGTGGATGTCGATGTCGTCGGGGACCTGCTCCCCGGCGTTCTCGAGTTCAGCCGCGCTCACGTTTCCTCCTCGCCGACGCACCTCGGCCGCAGGGTCGGGCCGTCGGTGCACATCCGGTGACCGCGCACGCCCGGCCACGGGTTCCGTAGCGTAGGGGAGTGCCCGAGGACTCCTCACCCCGATGGTCCGATCTCGGGCGTCCGCCGCTCGACGGCGCCGCTCTGGAGGCCGCGCTCACCCGGGACAGCCGTCTGTGGCGCTCGCTGCGGGTGGTCGCCGAGGCGGGCTCGACCAACGCCGACCTGGTCGCCGCCGCCGGGCAGGACGCGCCCGAGGGCACCGTGCTCGTCGCGGAGCACCAGGTCGCCGGCCGTGGCCGGCTCGACCGCGTCTGGACCTCACCGCCCCGGGCGGGGCTCACCGTCTCGGTGCTGCTGCGCCCCGACGTCCCCGCCGCGCGCCGGGGCTGGCTGCCGCTGCTGACCGGCGTCGCGCTGGCCGAGGCGGTGGGTGAGTCCACCGGCGTGCTGGCCTCGGTCAAGTGGCCCAACGACCTGCTCGCCCGCGACGGCCGCAAGCTGGCCGGGATCCTGGCGGAGAGCTCGGGACGCGCCGTCGTCGTCGGCACCGGCCTGAACGTGACCACGACGGCGACGGAGCTGCCCGACACCGGCACGTCGCTGGCCGAGGTGACCGGCGGGACCGTCGACCGGGCGCCGGTGCTGCTGGCCTTCCTCCGCGCGCTGGAACGGCGCTACCTCCGCTGGGTGGAGCACCTGGGCGACCCGGTGTCCTCCGGGCTGGCGACGGACTACCTGCGCCGGTCGTCCACGGTCGGGTCGGACGTGCGCGTCGAGATGCCGGACGGGTCGGTGCTGGAGGGCGTCGCGGAGGCCGTCGACTGGGACGGCCGGCTGGTCGTGCGCACCTCCGCCGGCACGGTGGAGCTGGCCAGCGGCGACGTCAGGCACCTGAGGACACGCGCCCCGGAGGCATGACCACGGGCCCTCGCTACGTCATCCTGACCCGATGCCCTACCCGGACAAACTGCTCGCCGACGACGAAGAGGTCGTCCGGCACCTGCACCCGCACTGGGTGACGGTGTTCTGGCCGGTCGTGCGCTTCCTGCTGATCGTCGGCGCGACCTCCTTCGGGGCGGCGATGATCCCCGACGGGCGCCAGCAGGGCATCTACCGCCTGGTGCTGCTGGCGGTCGCCGGGTTCCTGCTGCTGGTCACGGTCGTCGTGCCGCTGGCGCGCTGGCGAGCGACGCACTACGTCGTCAGCACCCACCGGCTGCTGTTCCGCGAGGGGATCCTCGCCCGGCGCGGCCGCGACCTGGGCCTGGGCCGGATCACCGACGTCTCGTACACCCAGACGCTCTGGGAGCGGCTGATCAGCTCCGGCACGCTGACCATCGAGACGGCCGGCGACGGCGGTGCGACGGTGCTGCGCCGGATCCCGGACAGCGACGGCGTCCAGCAGCTGCTCAACCACATGGTCGAGGAGGACGCCGACCGCCGCGCGCAGGAGAGCGCGAGCTACATCCGCGACCCCGGTCACGTCAGCGGCTCCGGCGACATCCGCGACCTGGGCTACATCCGGGACTCCGGCGAGGACGACTGGGACGGCGACTGGCACGGCGCGCGCGACGGGCACGGCGGCCGGCCGACGTCGGTCCTCTGACCCGCACCGGCAGCGCGGTGTGCCGGTTCCCTGGTGGCGCACTCGCTTCAGCGGTGGCTGAAGACCCCGAGCTCGGGAACCGCCTTGTCCAGCCGCAGGAGCAGGTCGTCGGAGGGTGGCCCGAGCAGCCGGGCGACGGCGTTCGTGGTCCGCGAGAGCTCAGCGGGGGTCATGGGGTGACGGCCGGTGTCGGCACGGGACCAGGCCGGGTGCATGACCGCCCCGCCGTCCTCGGGGCGCAGCTCCCAGACTGCGTGGACGACGGTGGCGCGCAGCGCGCACAGCCGACCGACGGCGTGCACCCAGCGCCGGAAGTCGTCGAGCAGCCGCCGGTCCCGGATGTGGACGGGCAGGAGGTCCTCGACGACGCCGACCATGGCCGGCACCTCGCGGGGAAGGACGGCGGACGCGGCAGGACCGTCGACGCCGGCCAGGATCCGGAGCAGGGAACTCATCCGGGCCTCCGCGGCGGCTGCCTCGGCGAGCAGCCGGCCGACGGCGGCGTCCCACGCCTGCCGCGGATGCGCGTCGGTCCCGGATACCGCCATGGGAGGAGTCTCCGGCACGGGTGGGGTCCGGTCCGCGTGCCGACCGGCGGCGTGTCCTCCCTCGGCCACCCCGCCCGTCCCACGCGGCCCACGGGCCTCCCTGACCGATCCGGCACCGCCTCCCGGGCAGAACTGTCGGCGGCCCCGCCTACCGTCGTGGCATGCGCCTGCTGCACACCTCCGACTGGCACATCGGCCGGACGTTGCACGGCACCGACCTGCTCGCCGAGCAGGAGGCCGTCCTCGGCGGGCTGGCCTCGGTGGTCACCGCCGAGTCGGTCGACCTGGTGGTCGTCGCCGGCGACATCTACGACCGGGCGGTCCCCTCGGCCGACGCCACCGCGGTGCTGGACCGGGTCGTCGCCCGGCTGCTCGCAGCGGGTGCGCAGGTCGTCCTCACCCCCGGCAACCACGACTCGGCCCGCCGGCTGGGCACCTTCTCCGGCCTGCTGTCCGCCGCCGGGCTGCACGTCCGCGCCGTGACGCCGGCCCTGGACGAGCCGGTGCTGCTGGCCGACGAGCACGGGGACGTGGCCGTCTACGGGATCCCCTACCTGGAGCCGGAGGTCGCCCGGCACGAGCTCGGCCTCACCGGCCGCGGCGAGGACGCCGTGCGCGGGCACGAGGGCGTGCTGACCGCGGCGATGGAGCGCATCCGCGCCGACCTCTTCCTCCGCCCCGGCGTCCGCTCGGTGGTGCTGGCGCACGCGTTCGTGGGCGGGGGCGTGCCCACCGACAGCGAGCGCGACATCTGCGTCGGCGGCGTGGACCTCGTGCCCGCCGGCGTGTTCGACGGCGTCGACTACGTGGCCCTGGGGCACCTGCACCGCCCGCAGACCCTGAGCGACCGGCTCCGCTACAGCGGCTCGCCGCTGGCCTACTCCTTCGGCGAGGCGGGGCAGCAGAAGCAGGCCTGGCTGGTCGAGCTCGGCGCCACGGGCCTCGGCGAGGTCCGGCCCGTACCGCTGCCGGCGCCCCGGCAGCTGAGCATCCTCACCGGCGAGCTGGCCGACCTGCTGGCCGCGCCGGAGCACGCCGCGGCCGAGGAGCACTTCGTGTCGGCCCGGCTGACCGACACGGTCCGCCCGACCGATCCGATGCGGCAGCTGCGCGAGCGCTTCCCCCACTGCGTGCACCTGGAGTGGGCCGGCGCGGGCGCGTCGGCCGACGGGCGCAGCTACCAGGAGCGGCTGCGCGGCCGCAGCGACCTGCAGGTCACCGAGGAGTTCGTCCAGCACGTCCGGGGAGCCGGGACCAGCGACACCGAGCGCGAGCTCCTGGCGCGCGCGCTCGCCGTCGCCGCCGGCGAGGACGCCGCGTGAGGGTCCACCAGCTCGCGCTCACCGCCTTCGGCCCCTTCGCCACCCGGGTCGACGTCGACCTGGACGACGTCGGCCGCGACGGGCTCTTCCTGCTCTGGGGTCCCACCGGCGCGGGCAAGACCACGCTGCTCGACGCGGTGGTCTTCGCGCTCTACGGCACCGTGCCCGGTGCCCGTGGCGAGGAGAAGCGGCTGCGGAGCGACCACGCGGCGGACGACGTGCGCACCGAGGTCGAACTCGAACTCACCCTCGGCGGCGCGCGGCTCCGGGTCACTCGACGTCCCGAGCAGCAGCGGCCCAAGCGCCGCGGTGAGGGGTGGACGACCGAGCAGGCCCGGCTCACCGTGCAGCGCTGGACCGGCGAGCTGTGGGAGCCGGTGAGCACGCGCATCGACGAGGGGTCGGAGTACCTGCGCACGCGCCTGGGCCTCTCCGCCGAGCAGTTCTGCCAGGTGGTGCTCCTGCCGCAGGGCGACTTCGCCCGCTTCCTGCGGGCCGAGCCCGAGGACCGCGGCCGGCTGCTGCGCACGCTGTTCGACGTCGGCCGCTTCGCCCGCGTCGAGGACTGGCTCGTGACCCAGCGGACGGCGGCCCGCGAGGAGCTCGACCGGATCCGCACGCGCACCGGCACGCTGGTCTCGCTGGTGGCCCAGGCCGCCGACGTCACGGTCCCCGAGGAGTTCGCCCCCGAGCTCGTGGGCGCCGCGCCCGGGTCACCGGTCACCTCCTGGGTGCGCCGCGTCCGGGCGGAGGCCGCGGAGGCCGCGGCGCGGGCCGGGGCCGCAGCGGACGCCGCGGGCGAGCGGGCGCGTTCGCAGGAGGCGGCCCTCGTCGAGGCCCGCTCGCAGGAGGAGTGCCACGCCCGCCGGGACCGGGCGCACGCGGAGCTGGCCCGCCTCGACGCCGCGGCGCCGGCGCTCGAACCGCTGCGCGCCCAGCTGGACGCCGGCCGCCGTGCCGAGCCGGTGCGTGACGTCCTCGAGGCGGCCGGCCGCGCCGCGCTCGAGGCCGAGCAGGCATCGGTCGCGCTCGCCGCCGCCCGCCGCGCCTGGGCCGAGGTCGCCGCCGACCGGGCTGCCGACGCCCTCCTGGCGCGGACGCTGCGCGACGAGGCCGCCGCCCTGCGCGCGCTGCTGCCGGAGCTGGACCGGGCCGATCGGCTGGCCCGGGACCTCGCGACCGGCGACCGGGCCGTCGGGCAGCTGGCCGCCCGGTGCGCCGCAGCCGAGGACGCGATGGCCGGCTGGCCGGCACGGCTCCTGGCGCAGGAGGCGTCGGTGGATGCCGCGGCGTCGGCCGCCGCGCGCCTCCCGGGGCTGACCGCCGCCGTCGAGCACCGGCGGACCTCGGCAGAGGCGGCCCGGCGGGCCGTCTCGCTGGAGATCGAGCTGACCGGCCGCCGCACGGCGGCCGACACCGCGCGGGCCGGCTGGCTGGACGCCCGCGAGCGCTGGAACGACCTGCGCAGCCAGCGGCTCGACGGCATGGCCGCGGAGCTCGCCGCCGCGCTGACCGCCGGGTCCGCCTGCGCGGTCTGCGGCTCCCTCGAGCACCCCGCTCCCGCGCGACCCGGGGGCCCGCTGGTGACCCGCGACGAGGAGGAGGCCGCCCGCCTGGCGGCCGAGCGCGCCGAGGTCCGCTGGACGGCGGCCCGCGACGCCTGCGGGGACACCGAGCGGGAGCTGGCCGCCTGCCGCGCGCAGGCCGGCGCCGAGCCGCTGGCCGCTCAGGAGGCCGACCTGGCCGGGCTGGTCGCCGACCACCGGGCGGCGCGGTCCCTGGCCGACGGCCTGGACACCGCCCGCGCCGCCCTCGACCGGCTGCGGGGAGAGCGGGAGGCCGCGTCGGCCGCGCTGGCCGCCGACCGGGAGGAGGCGGGTCGGCAGGAGGCGGCCGTCGCCGGGATCCGATCGACCCTCGCCGACCTCACCGGGCAGCTCGCGACGGCGTGCGGGGACGACTCCGATCTGCCCGCACGCATCGCGAGGCTCGCGGACGAGGCCGCGCGCTGCGAGGCCCAGGTCGAGGCGGGTGCCGCCCAGGCGCGCGCCCGGCTCGCCGAGGAGGGAGCGCTGGCGGTCGCGGCGGCCCGCGTGGAGGCGGCCGGTTTCTCCGACCTGGACGCGGCCGCCGGGGCACTGCTCCCGGCCGGCCGGGCCGCCGAGCTGGCCCGGCAGGTCGAGGAGCACGACCGCGCTCGCGCCGTGGTCGCCGGGGTCCTGACCGAGCCTCAGCTGGCCGACCTGGGCACCCGCCCCGACCTGGCGGCCCTCACCGACGCCTGCGCAGCGGCGACGGCGGAGCGGGAGTCCGCCGTCGCGCTGCTGGAGCACGCGCGGCGCCGCGTCACCCGGCTCGACGAGCTGGCCGGCGAGCTCACCGGTGCCGAGGTCGAGCTCGACGGGCAGCGTGCCCTGACCGAGCAGGTCACGGCGCTGGCCGACCTCGCCACCGGCCGCGGCGCCAACCGGCTGAAGATGCGGCTGCAGTCCTTCGTGCTGGCCGCCCGCCTCGAGCAGGTCTCGGAGGTGGCCAGCCGGCGGCTGCAGGACATGTCCGGTGGGCGCTACACCTTCCTGCACAGCGACGCCCAGGGTCGCCACGGCGCCCGCGGCGGCCTGGGCCTGGAGGTGCTCGACGAGTACACCGGCACCCGGCGGCCCACCAAGACGCTGTCGGGCGGGGAGAGCTTCATGGCCTCGCTGGCACTGGCGCTGGGCCTGGCCGACGTCGTCACCGCGGAGAGCGGTGGGGTGCAGATCGACAGCCTCTTCGTCGACGAGGGGTTCGGGACGCTCGACCCGCAGGCGCTGGACGCGGTGATGAACGTGCTCGACGAACTCCGGCGGGGCGGGCGCACGGTCGGCGTCATCAGCCACGTGGAGGAGCTGCGCACCCGGATCACCAGCCGCCTGGAGGTAGTCCCGGGCAGGAACGGGTCCCGGCTCGCCGGCTGAGCCGGCTGCCGGTGGTCGGGCTCAGACGGCTTCGCGGGTGGCCGCCGGCACCGTGTCCTCGCCGCCGGCCGGTGCCGGCGGCGCCCCCGGGGCGGCGACGGCGCCCGGACGGGGCGCCGCGGGGAAGACCCAGCGGCGGTAGGCCAGGTAGCGGAGCACGCTGTTGAGCCCGATCGAGGCGATGTTCGCCGCCTGGATGACCAGCAGCCGCTCCTGGTCGAGCGGGTACCGCACGAACCAGATGATCGCCGCGCCCAGCACCAGGGTGAAGAGGTTGATGAGCGTGAAGAGGGTGAACGAGCGACGGATCGTCGTCTTGTCCCGGTGCGCGAACGCCCAGTTCCGGTGGCCCAGGAAGGCCACGGACATCGAGACCAGGGTGGCCAGGGTCTTGGAGGTGACCGCGCCGACCTCGAGATGCCCGTAGAGCAGCTGGAACAGCCCGATGTCGACGACGAAGGCGATCCCGCCCACCACACCGAAGGCGCCGAGTTCCTTGAGCCGACGGCGCGCCCGTCTGCCGATCAGGGCGGACCGGCTGCGTGGGGAAGGCACCCGGACGATTCTAGGCATGGAGGTCCCGGATCGCGGCCCGCTACGCTCATCCGGCCATGTCCGGTCCCGCGCCCCTCTCCGCCGTCACCGGCCTGCCCGTGGTCGCGATGGTGGGCGGCGGGCAGCTCGCGCGCATGACCCACCAGGCCGCCATCGCCCTCGGTCAGTCGCTGCGGGTGCTCTCCGCCGGGCCCGAGGAGTCGGCCGCGCTGGTGGCCGCGGACGTGCGGATCGGGAACCACGACGACCTCGACGCGCTGCGCGACCTGGCCGACGGGGCCACCGTGCTGACGTTCGACCACGAGCACGTGCCCACCGAGCACCTGCGGGAACTCGAGTCGGCAGGGCACCGGGTGGCACCAGGCCCCGCGGCCCTCGTCCACGCCCAGGACAAGCTCGTCCTCCGCGAGGCGCTGGCCGCGGCGGGCGAGCCCCAGCCGGCCTGGGCGCGGGTGGAGAAGGCCGACGACGTCGCGGACTTCGCCGGGCGGCACGGCTGGCCGGTGGTCCTGAAGACCCCGCGCGGCGGGTACGACGGCAAGGGCGTCTTCGTCGTCCACGACGTCGCTGCGGCCGCGGAGCTGGTCGGGCGGCACGGGACGCTGCTGGTCGAGCAGCGGGTGCCGATGCTGCGGGAGCTCTCCGCGCAGGTGGCCCGCTCGCCGTTCGGGCAGGTCGCCGTCTGGCCCGTCGTGGAGACGGTGCAGCGCGACGGCGTCTGCGCCGAGGTGCTGGCGCCGGCCCCGGGGCTCTCCGAGGAGCTGTCCGCGGCGGCCCAGGAGCTGGCGGTGCGCATCGCCGACCGGCTCGGCGTGGTCGGGATGCTGGCGGTCGAGCTCTTCGAGACCGCCGACGGCGTGCTGGTCAACGAGCTGGCCATGCGGCCGCACAACTCCGGGCACTGGACGATCGAGGGCTCCCGCACCAGCCAGTTCGAGCAGCACCTGCGCGCCGTCCTCGACTACCCGCTGGGCTCGACGGCGATGACCGCCCCCGTCGCCGTGATGGCCAACGTCCTGGGCGGCGCGGCGTCGTCGGCGGAGTGGGACGGTCCCGGGCTGGACGAGCGCATCCACCACCTGATGGCGCACTGGCCCGACGTGAAGCTGCACTGGTACGGCAAGGGCCAGCGGCCCGGCCGCAAGCTCGGCCACCTCACCGCCCTGGGCGAGGACGTCGCCGAGGTCAGGGCGCGCGCGGTCGCCGCCGCCCGGTACCTCGCCGACGGCGTGGTGGACCCGGCCTTCGCCTTCGAGCACGACCACTGAGTCCCGAACCGCCGACCCGAGGAGAACCGTGAGCGAGCAGCGGCGCGACGCCGACGATCCCGTGGTCGGCATCGTCATGGGCAGCGACTCCGACTGGCCGACCATGCAGCCGGCCGCCGAGGCGCTCGACGAGTTCGGCATCCCGTACGAGGCGCACGTCCTCTCCGCCCACCGGACGCCGCGCCGGATGCTGGACTACGCGGAGAACGCGGCCGGCCGGGGGCTGCGGGTGATCATCGCCGGCGCCGGAGGTGCCGCACACCTGCCCGGCATGGTCGCCGCGGCGACCCCGCTGCCGGTCATCGGCGTCCCGCGTCCGCTGGACCGGCTCGACGGCCTGGACAGCCTGCTGTCGATCGTGCAGATGCCGGCCGGGGTGCCCGTGGCCACGGTGAGCATCGGCGGAGGGCGCAACGCCGGGCTGCTGGCCGTCCGCATCCTGGCAGCGGGTGACCCGGCCCTGCTGGCCGACGTGGCCCGCTTCCAGGCCGACCTGGCCGCGTCCGTCGTGGCCCGCGACCTCACCCTCCAGGAGCGCCTCGCTTCCGAGAGGTAGTCGGTCGTCCTACCATCTACCCGTGGGTAACAACGCTGGCCTGTACGCGCTGACCGAGGAGCACCAGGCGATCCGGGAGGCGGTGCGCGACATCGCCGAGCGCGAGATCGCGCCCTGGGCCGCCGAGGTGGATGCCGAGTCCCGGTTCCCGGCCGAGGCGCAGAAGGCCCTGACCGCGGCAGGGTTCCACGCCACGCACGTCCCCGAGGAGTACGGCGGCGAGGGCGCCGACGCCATCGCGACCTGCATCGTGATCGAGGAGGTCGCGCGGGTCGACGTCAGCGCCTCGCTCATCCCGGCGGTGAACAAGCTCGGGTCGATGCCGATCATCCTGTCCGCGTCGGACGAGGTGAAGCGGAAGGTCCTGCCCTCCATCGCCTCGGGCGAATCGATGATCAGCTACGGGCTCTCCGAGCGCGAGGCCGGCTCGGATGCCGCCGCGATGCGGACCCGGGCCCGCCGGGACGGCGACACCTGGGTGCTCGACGGAACCAAGGCCTGGATCACCAACGCCGGGATCTCCGACTGGTACACGGTCATGGCCGTCACCGACCCGGAGAAGAAGGCCAACGGCATCTCCGCCTTCGCCGTCCACCGCGACGACCCCGGCTTCGCCGTCGGCCCCAAGGAACGCAAGATGGGCATCAAGGGCTCGCCCACCTGTGAGCTCTACTTCACCGACTGCACCATCCCGGCCGACCGGATCATCGGCGCGCCGGGCACCGGCTTCAAGACCGCGCTCCGGACGCTGGACTTCACTCGGCCGACGATCGGCGCGCAGGCCGTGGGCGTCGCCCAGGGGGCGCTCGACGCCGCCGTGGCCTACGTCAAGGACCGCAAGCAGTTCGGCTCGAGCATCGGCAGCTTCCAGGGCGTCCAGTTCATGCTCGCCGACATGGAGATGAAGATCGAGGCCGCCCGGCACCTCGTCTACGTCGCGGCCGCCGCCGGCGAAGCCGGCCGCCCCGACGTCACCCGCGTCTCCGCCTCGGCCAAGGCCTTCGCCTCCGACGTCGCGATGCAGGTGACCACGGACGCCGTCCAGCTGTTCGGCGGTGCCGGCTACACCCAGGACTTCCCGGTCGAGCGCATGATGCGCGACGCCAAGATCACCCAGATCTACGAGGGCACCAACCAGGTGCAGCGCATGGTGATCGCCCGCAGCCTGCTCCGCTGACCGGCTCCTTCACGAGTCGGGCTTCTCGCCGTCCGGCACCGGACCCTCGCCGGCGCCGGGCCACCAGCCCCACCCGGCGATGACGCGCTCGTCCTCGACCAGGCGGTAGGCGTCGGCAGGCAGCTCCCGGTCGTACCGGATCAGCCGGCCCCACTCGGTGTACTCGGGGCCGACGCCGGGGGAGAAGCCCGGGTAGGTGGTCGCGTCGGCGACCTCGGTCATGGTCGAGTAGCTGCCGCCGCGCTCGTCGATGACGAGCAGCTCCGGCGCGTCGGCGTACTTCTCGCTGAGCATGATCCACTCCACCGGGGGCACCATGCCGTCGGCGATGCGCGGCGGGTCGACGCAGGGCAGCGTGAAGCCGACCGGCCAGTCGAGGACGACGTCCTGTCCTTCGAACAGCTCCCGGAGGGGCGTCCCGTCCACCCGGTAGGGGTCGGTGACGCCGAGCCAGCCGCCCCCGCTGAAGTTGCGGTCGACCGCCTGGACGCGGACCAGCGTCGCCCCGGCCGGCAGGTGCGTGGTGGAGCCGAGCCGCTCCTGCTCCCACGAGCCCTCGTAGTCCTCGTCGTCCTCGAACTCGACCTCGACCGCCTGGAGCACGGCGGGCTCGGCGCCGTCGCCCGCGGCGCCGAACTCGACGCTCACCTCCGTTCCGTCGTCGAGGGCTCCGGTGACCGAGAGGGCCAGGACGTCGCGCTCGGTGAGGTCGCCGATCTCCAGCCAGGGCGTCGTGATCGTCGTCGGCCCGGCGGTGGGCTCGTCGGTCCAGGTCGACCACCGGCGCACGCCCTCGGGCGCGAGGGCGCCCGCGGAGCCCTCCGCGCCGGGGAAGTCCCCGTCGGGGGAGCCCTCGGCGGCGGCGTCGGCAGCGGGGAGCGCGCGCAGCTCCACGGGGTCGGTCAGCGCCACGGCGTGGTCGGCGAAGCCGCAGTCCTCCCCGCCGGTGAACGCGCTGACCGCGTTCCCGGCGATGGAGAAGGTGTCCTTGTACCGCCAGGTGGCCAGCGCCGCGCTCGCGGTCTGCACGGCGACGGAGAGCACGAGCGCGGCCGCCAGCGTGCCGACGGCCGCCTCCGGCCAGGGCTGCCGGCCGGTCGACCCGATCCGGCGACGGACGTACCAGGCGGCGGCCGCGAACAGCAGGCCGGTGCCCAGCCACAGCACGGGGTTCCCGAGCACGTCGGGCAGCACGGGGGTCACGCCGTAGGCGGAGGACTCGACCTGCTGGTTGCCGGCGTGGAAGGCCAGCGCCGCCGTGAAGGCCACCGCGCCGAGGATCCCCAGCGAGGCCCAGCGGTCCGGGCGCCGTCGCACGAGCAGCGCCACCGCCACCGTCAGGGCCAGGGCCCCCGGTGCGGCCAGTGCGCCGAAGTGGTGCGTCCACTTGGTGGGGGAGGGGACCAGCGCGACGACGGCGATCAGGAAGCCCAGGGCCGGGACGAGCCAGCTCGTGCGCCCGCCGCGGGGGCGGGTCGTGCGCAGCAGGCTGATCGAGACCGCGACGACCACCACGATGGTGAGGACGACGATCAGCTGCTTGGCGAAGGTCCGCATGTTCTCGTCGGGACCCAAGGTCAGGTACCAGTACCGCATGACCTCCATGTCCCAGGACTCGGCCGGGCCGACCTCCTGGTGCACGCGCAGGGCGGTGATCGCGGTGGCCAGCGTCGCGTCGGAGAAGACGACCGTGGCGGGCAGGCTGGCGCAGGCCGTCACCAGGGCGAGCGTCCCCCACTCGCCGAGCGCCGACCGGCGCAGCGTCGGCCACATCCGGGGCAGGAGGATCAGCAGCGTCGCCACGCAGGCGAGACCGGACGCGGTGATCGTGACCGCGGTCCCGGCGACGGCGGCGGCGAGCCCGATGAGCCACGCACGCTCCTGGCGGATCGCCTGCAGCGCCAGCGTGGCGGTCACCGCCCACGCCAGCGTGACCAGGAACTCCGGCCGGGCGCCGATGTTCCACGGCAGCCACCAGGCCAGCAGCGCCACTCCGGCGACCAGGCGCAGCGCCGGGTGCGGCCGGTCGACGAGCAGCGGGATGAGCTGGCGGGTGAGGAGCCACCACACCAGCAGCCCCGCGAGCAGCGAGGGCAGGCGGAGCACCACCGGCTGGGTGGACAGCTCCGTCAGCGGCGCCATGAGCGTCTGGAGCAGGACGAACGGCACCTCGGGCACGTTGAAGAACCGGAACTGGTTCCCGACGAAGCCCGCGTTGTCCAGCGTCCGCGCCTCGAGGCTGTAGTAGTAGTCGTCGGTGTTGAGGAAGCCGATCGCGGTCCAGGCCACGAGCGTGGCCACCACGCCGACGTCGGCGAGCAGGCCCATCGCCCGGCCCCACCGCACCGTCTCGTACGTCAGCGGAGGGCGCTCGGTCCCCTCGGTGTCCACGGTCCGGTCACGGCCGCGCACCGCCGGCGGGCTGGCGCGCCACAGCATCCACAGGCAGGCGAGCACCGCGAGCACGTGCAGGGCGACGAGGACGAGCTTGCCGGCCGTGGGCGAGGTCTGGAAGCGGGCGTCGGGATGGGCGACGACGGTCGGCGAGGGGCCGGCCCCAGGGGCGACGTCGGTGGTGAACGCCGTGACCTCGGGGACCTTGGCCCCGGGGTCGTCCGCGAGCACCTCGGGCTCCTCGCCGGCGTTCTCCAGCAGGGCGCGCGTGCCGTCCTGATCGGCCCGGACGACGAGCGCGCAGTCCTCCTGGGTGGGCACCGGTCCCTGCCAGAGCTCGGCGCCCGAGGAGACGATCCGGACCGCGTCGGGACCCACGGTGATCGACAGGGCCCGCTCGTTGCCACGGGTGGAGTCGGGCAGCGCCGTCGCCAGGAGGACGGCGGACGTGCCCTCGTCCTGCTGACCGGCGAGCTCCCGGACGGTGGCGCAGGGCGCGGTGGCCGTGATGTCGATCGGGCGGTACGGCATGAACAGCGCCGTCGTGGGCTGCGGGTCCGCGGGATCCAGCGGCCACTGCACCTCGGGGGTGTCCACGGAGACGGGGGCCAGCGGCAGGGCCACGGCGAGCACCAGGGTCAGCAGTGCGAGCGCCCAGCCGGCCCGGCGCCACCGCCGCGCATTGCCGGTCGAGGCGGTGCGGGAGGTGGCGTCGCCGGACGGCGCGGCCGTCGCTCCGGTCCGGGGCGTTGCGGGCGAGTCCGCGGTCACCGGCGAACCAGGCCCTGCGGGGCGGTCGTCATCACCGCGCACCCTACTTTCTCGACGGACGGGGGAGCGGCCGGAGGGAAGGATCCCTCCGGCCGCTCGCTCGGCGCCGGCCGCGCTACCTGCGGGTGACGTTGCCGGTGCTGCGGTTCTGGACGAGCGTCCCACCCTGGAACGCCTGGGTGATCGTCGAGGAGGTCGTCACGGCCGCCCCGGTGGGGTAACCCAGCGCGCCCGTCTCCCAGCCCTGGGCGCCCCAGGCCGTGAAGATCTTCCCGCTGACCATGTGGGCACCCGTGGTCGGCGACCAGTACAGGTGCCCTCCTTGGAAGTCCTGGAAGCAGCCGTCCTGCTTGAGGCCGCACCGCTGGTCGCTGGTGGGGTAGCCGAGGCGGCCTCGTTCCTTGTCGAGGGCGACCCACGTGTCCCGGATCGCCCCGGTGGCGTTGATGACGTGCGTCCCGCTGGCCCGTGACCAGTAGAGCGAGCCGCCCTGGAAGCGCGTGTAGCACCCGCCGTCGGTGCGGCCGCAGGCCGTGGCGGCGATGGGGTTGCCCAGGCGGCCGGCGTGGGCGCCCTCCGCCGTCCACGTGGCCACGACGGCCCCACTCAGTAGGTAGGTGCCGTGCACCGATGTGGTCAGCGTCCCGCCCTGGAACTGCTGGGCGCAGGCGCCGTCGCGCAGCCCGCACTCCTGGTTGCTGGTGGGGTAGCCGAGGCGGCCCCGTTCCTTGTCGAGGGCGACCCACTTGTCCCGGATCACGCCGGTGGCGCTGACGATGTGCGTCCCGCTGGCCCGTGACCAGTAGATCGAGCCGCCCTGGAAGCGCGTGTAGCACCCGCCGTCGGTGCGGCCGCAGGCCGTCTTGGCGATCGGGTTGCCGAGCGTGCCGGCGTGCGCGTCCCGCGCAGCCCAGGTGGCGAGGGTGGCGCCGCGGATGAGGTAGGTGCCGTGCACCGACGTGGTGAGCGTCCCGCCCTGGAACTGCTGGGCGCAGGCGCCGTCGCGCAGCCCGCACTCCTGGTCGCTGGTGGGGTAGCCGAGGCTGCCCCGTTCCTTGTCGAGGGCGACCCACTTGTCCCGGATCACGCCGGTGGTGGTGACGATGTGCGCTCCGCTGGCCCGTGACCAGTAGATCGAGCCGCCCTCGAAACGCTGGTAGCAACCCTCGTCGACCCGCCCGCACGCCTCGGCCGAGATCGGGTAGCCGAGTGCGCCGGTCTCCCACTTCGTGCTGGCCCACTTCGTGCGGATGGCCCCCACGACGGGCCGGGCGCCGGTGCCCGGTGTCCAGTACATGGCGCCGTTCCGGAAGTCCTGGAAGCAGCCGCCGTCGCGCAGGCCGCAGATCTGCTCTCCGGTCGGATAGCCCAGTGCGCTCTTCTCGTAGCCCTGACGCTTCCAGGCGTTCCAGACAGGGCCGGACACCATCACGTGCGCCCCGGACGCGGAGGACCAGTAGATGCGCCCACCCTGGAACACCTGGTAGCAGCCGTCGGCGGTGAGACCGCACTTCTCAGCGCTGGTCGGGTAGCCGAGGTAGCCGGTCTCCCACTGCGTCGACGCCCACTTCTTCCGGACCGATCCGAGCACCGGCTGGGCGCCGGTCGACGAGGACCGGTACATGGCCCCGTGCTGGAAGTCCTGGAAGCAGCCGCCGTCCTTCAGGCCGCAGATCTCCTCGCCCGTGGGGTAGCCGAGACGGCCGGTCTCCCATTTCATGCCGGCCCAGCGCTCGTGGATCGGGCCGCGGACGATCCGTGCTCCCGAGGCAGGCGACCAGTAGATCGCGCCGCGCTCGAACGGCTGGAAGCAGCCGCCCTCACGGAGACCGCAGATGACGTTGCCGGTGGAGGATCCGATCAGCGACCGGGTGTCCGAGGCCTGCGCGCGGGCCACGACGGCACCGCCGGTCGCGTGCTGCGTGGAGCCGAACCAGTCGGTGAAGTAGAGCCAGAAGTTGCGGTTGCCGTAGGCCGAGCAGCTGTTGCCCGTGCCGTAGCCGGCGTCGAGCGCCGCCTGGTTGGGTCGGTAGGGCGTGTAGTTGTACAGCCCGGCCGTCGCCTGGTTCTGGATGTAGACCACGGAGGTGCCGCAGGACTTCGGGACGCTCCACTGGATGGTGTTGTTGTAGCCGGACCGGTAGCTGTAGCTCTTCGGATTGGCGGCGTACCGCTGGTACTGCCGTGCCGCGTTGTACAGCTGCTTCTGCAGCCCGGCGTAGTCGGGGTGGCACCACCCGGTCCCGATGTCCGGGCAGTAGTAGCCGGCGGCCCGGTCGTACATCTTGGCCGTCGGGTTGCTGCTCGTGATGAAGCCCATCTCCTTCTGGAGCAGCACGAGGATGACCCGGGGACTGACCCGGCAGGAGACTGCCACCTTGGCGATGATCGTCGCGGCGCTCTCACCGATCGCGCCCTGGTAGCCCGCGCACAGGTCGTCCGCCGCCTGCGAGGTCGTGTCCATCCGGAAGTCTTCGAGGCACGGGCTGCTGTCCAGCGCCGGGTCGGGGCATGAGCTGGGGCTCTTGCTGCGCAGGAAGTCCTGGATCTGGGCGGCGGTCATCGCCCGCCCGTCGAAGAAGACGGCGTCGTTGATGATGTTGCCGGGATCGAACAGCCGTGCGTCCGCTGCCTGGGCCTGCTGGGCCGGGGTGCTGGTGGCGACCGGGCTCAGCAGCGAGGCCCCGACGACGACGAGGACCGCGAGGACGCGCATCAGCGGACGCATCACGGGACCTCGACCTCCACCGCGGCGCCGGCACCGCGGAAGTCGTCGGACTCGTAGGAGAGGGTGGCCTGCCACGTCCCGGACGCCAGGCGGTCACCGGGCACGGTCATCGCCGGGCAGGACGTCGACGTCACGTTGTCGACGGCCTCCACCGAGACGTCCACCGCGGTCGCGCCCTGGGTCAGCGTCAGCGTGCAGGTGCCGCCGGACTCGACGATGCCCATGACGATGCCGCCGGCCTCGACCCCGCCGATGGCGTCGTCCCAGCCGTAGTAGGTGATCTGGGGTGCGACCTCGCCACCGGCCTCCTCGGTCGGGGCGGGGGCGTCCGTGGCGACCTCGCCCGAGGGCTCTGTCGGCACCGGTGCCCCGCCGGTGCGCTCGGGTTCGAGGGTGGCGACCGGGTCACCGCCCGGGACGGGGGCCTCGGTCGTCGGCGCCGCCACGGGGGAGGTGTCGCCCGCGGTCGTGCCGCCGTCGTCGTCCGCGCGGGTGGTGAGCCAGAAGCCGGCAGCGGCGGCGACAGCCACCGTCAGGAGGACCAGGAGCGTGCGGCGGAGGCGGGACGGGCGGGGACGGGAAGGCACAGCAACACCTCAGTGGTGTCGAGCGCAGCATCCCCGAAAGCAGACGGACGGCCGAGCCGTCGCATCCGAGGCGGCTGAGCAGCGGGTCGGAACAGTGTGGAGCGCGGTTCAGCAGACCAAGAAGGTGCCGCCCGCGTCCAGTAACCGACCGACTACGGCGCGTCGTGGAACTGCGCCGCCGTGGACCTCAGCCGGGCGCGCCCAGCATGCGGATCCCGTCGATCCGCACGCCCAGCGTGGCCGTCACGCGCTCGGTCTCTGCCCGGTGCGGCAGGCCTTCAGGTGCTGGATTCCGCACCAGGACCGTCGACGCCCCCGCGACGAGCGGCGCGAGCAGCCACGCCACCGGCCCGGCCTCGGCCGCGGTGTCCGCGTCGACGAGGACCCGGTCGTCGGGTCGGATGCCCAGCCGGGTGGCGAGCTCGCCGGCGGCGGGCACCAGGCCCCCGAGGTCCAGGGTCAGCCCGCCGGTCACCAGCCCCGGTGCGGCGGGATCCGGGGGCTGCCAGGGTGCGAAGAAGTCGCCCTGGGCCCGCACCTCGAGGGCGAAGTCACGGGCCGGTCCCACGTAGTCGGTCATGCCCAGGCCCAGCGGGTGCAGGGACAACCCGAGCAGCTCCCCGCCCGCGCCCTGCGCCAGGGCGTCCTCCAACGCGGGCAGCCGGTCGCGGTCGGCGAGGACGAGGTCGGAGCCGGCGAGCCGGTCGTCGTCCTCCGCCGCGGTGTCGAGCACGGCCGCGCCGCAGCTCCACGCGGCCAGGAGCACCGCGGCGGTCTGCCAGTGCACGGGCAGCGCCACCGCGACGGTGCTGCCGGGGGCGATGTCGAACTCCGCCTGGAACAGGTTCGCGGTCTTGGCGACCCAGTTGGCCAGCGTGGCAGCGGACAGCTCGACGCGGTCGCCGGTCGCGTCGTCGTAGGCGGTGAGCAGCGGAGCGGCGGAGTTCCGGCGGACGACGGAGGCGAGCAGCTCGCCCGGCAGGTCGGCCTGCGGGCGCCCGGCGCCGGACGTGGTGGGTCGGGTGGTGGACACGGGGCAAGAGTGGCAGGGGACGGTGCGACGGATCGGTCCGCCCCGCGTGGTCCCGGCGACGACGGGCCCGCCCGTCTACAGTCGTCACTCGATGACCGCACCGAGCGCTGCCCTGATCCGGATCGACCACGCGGTGCTCCGCTCGACGCGCCGCGCGTTGGGGGACACCCCTGCCGTCGCCGTCGCCCGGGGCCTGTCGCACTTCGGTGAGCACGCCCTGGGTTGGCTGGCGCTGGGCGCCGCGGGCTGGGCGACCGGGCGCCGGCGCGAGGACTGGGCCGCAGGAATGGCCGGCGTCGTGGCCGCGCACGCCGCCGGGGTGGTGGTCAAGCGCGTGGTGCGCCGGGTGCGTCCCGCGCTCGAGGACGTCCCGGCGCTGGTCGGGACGCCCAGCCGGCTCTCCTTCCCGAGCGCGCACAGCTGCTCCACCGCCGCGGCGGCCGTCGGCTTCGGGCCGATGCTCGGGCGTCCCCCCATGGTGGTGGTGACCGGCGTCATGCTGGTCTCGAGGGTTCTCCTGGGCGTCCACTACCCCTCGGACGTGGTGTCGGGCGCGGTGCTCGGCACCGGCGTGGCCTCGGCCGTGCGGCGCCGCATGACCAGAGACGCAGGCAGGAAGGCGTGACCGTGCACCCCCAGTCGAGCCCCGCACTGGCTCCCGAGGGCACCGCGCCCGCCGACGGCGAGCTCTCGTCCACGCCGGAGCTGGCCCCCCGGCTCCCCGGCTTCCGTGGCAGCTTCGCCTGGGGCCTGGTCCGGGCGCTCCGCCCTCGCCAGTGGGTCAAGAACGTCCTGGTGCTGGCCGCCCCCCTGGCCGCGGGGGAGATCTTCAACGCCGAGGTGATGCGGCCCACCGCCGTGGCCTTCGTGCTGTTCTGCCTCTCCGCGTCGGCGGTCTACCTGGTCAACGACACGATCGACGTCGAGGAGGACCGCCGCCACCCGCGCAAGCGGTTCCGCCCCATCGCCGCCGGCATCGTGCCGCGCTGGCTCGCCGTGGCGATGGCCGCCGTGCTGTTCAGCATCGCGCTGGTCACCGCCGTCCTGCTCACCCGGCCCGAGCTGGCGTTCGTGCTCAGCAGCTACGTGGTCATCCAGCTGGCCTACTGCGTCCTCCTGAAGAACCAGCCGGTGATCGACCTCGCCGTCGTCGCCTCGGGGTTCCTGCTCCGTGGCATCGCCGGTGGCGTCGCCGCGGGGCTGCTGCTGTCCCAGTGGTTCCTGCTCGTGGCGGCGTTCGGCTCGCTGTTCATGGTGGCCGGCAAGCGCTACTCCGAGCTCGTCCTGGTCGGCGACGCCGCCGCGACCCGCAAGACGCTGAAGGAGTACTCGGCGAGCTACCTGCGGTTCGTGTGGAGCCTGTCGGCCGGCGTGGCCGTCACCGCCTACAGCCTGTGGGCCTTCGAGCTGGGGGAGACCCAGGAGGGCATCCCCTGGTCGACCATCTCCATCGCGCCCTTCGTGATGGCGATCCTCAGGTACGCCGTGGACGTCGACAAGGGCGCCGCCGGTGCGCCCGAGGAGATCGTCCTGCGCGACCGTGTCCTGCTGTGCCTCGGTGTGCTCTGGGTGGCCACCATGGCGTTGGGAGTCTTCGATGTCTGACCAGGTGCTGCTCAACGGCTGGGGCCGTACGGCGCCCACCCCGGCGGTGCTCACCCCCGTCCACGACGACGCCCAGGTGCGTGCCGTGCTCGCCGCCGCCGGCGGCCGCGGTGTGGTGGCCCGCGGACTGGCCCGCAGCTACGGCGACGCCGCGCAGAACGCCGGCGGTCACGTCCTCGACATGACCGCGGCCGACCGCGTGCTCGCGTTCGACGCGGAGACCGGGCTGGTCGACGTCGAGGCCGGGATCTCGCTGGACGAGCTGATGAACCGGTTCGTGCCGCAGGGCTTCTTCGTGCCGGTGACCCCGGGGACCCGCCTGGTGACCGTGGGCGGCGCCATCGGCGCGGACATCCACGGCAAGAACCACCACGTCGCGGGCAGCTTCTCCCAGCACGTCCGCTGGCTGGACCTGCTCACCGCCGACGGCGAGGTCCACCGGGTCAGCCCGGAGCAGGACCCGGACCTCTTCTGGGCCACCGCGGGCGGCATGGGGCTGACCGGCGTCATCCTGCGGGCGCAGGTGCAGATGAAGCGGATCGAGTCCTCGCGCTGCCTGGTCGACACCGACCGGACGCCGGACCTCGACTCGCTCATGTCGCTGCTGGCCGAGACCGACCACCTCTACGAGTACTCCGTGGCCTGGATCGACACCCTCGCCAAGGGCAAGCGCATGGGCCGGTCCGTGGTCACCCGCGGTCGGTTCGCGACCCTGGACGAGCTGCCGGAGAAGCGGAAGGCCGACCCGCTCAAGTACCACGGCTCGATCAAGGTCACGGTGCCCGACGTCTTCCCGCCGGGGCTGCTGAACCTGGCCACGGTCGCCGCCTTCAACGAGCTCTGGTACCGCAAGTCGCCGAAGCGCAAGCGCAACCAGCTGCAGAGCATCCCCACGTTCTTCCACCCGCTCGACGCCGTGGGTGGGTGGAACCGCATCTACGGCCCCCGGGGCTTCGTGCAGTACCAGGTCACCGTGCCCTTCGGGCAGGAGGAGGCCATGCGCGAGGTGCTGGACCGGCTCAGCTCGTTCGGGACGGCGTCCTTCCTGGCCGTGCTCAAGCGGTTCGGCCCCGGCAACCCCGGCATGCTGTCCTACCCCTCGCCCGGCTGGACGCTGGCGCTGGACATCCCCGTGATGAAGGGGCTGGCCGGCCTGCTCGACTCCCTGGACGAGGTCGTCATCGCCGCCGAGGGCCGGACCTACCTGGCCAAGGACTCCCGGGTGCGCCCGGAGACCTTCGCGACGATGTACCCGCGCCTCGAGGAGTTCCGCGCGGTGCGCAAGCGGGTGGACCCCGAGGGCGTCTTCACCTCCGACCTGGCCAGGAGGCTCGCACTGTGATCGACGCGCTCGGATCCCCCGGATCGCTCCTGCTCGTCGGCGGCACCTCCGACATCGCCGTCGCCACGGCCCGCCGCTACCTGGCGGAGCGGCCGCTGCGCGTCGTCGTCGCGGCCCGGGACACCCCGCGCCGGTCGGCCGTCGCCGACGAGCTGCGCGCGGCGGGCGGCGACGTCGAGGTGGTCGACTTCGACGCGGAGGACCCCAGCTCGGCCGAGCGCATGGTCGCGGCGGCCGCGGCCGGCGGCGACATCGACGTGGCCGTGATCGCCTTCGGCCAGCTCGGCGACCAGGACCAGCTCGCCTCCGACCCCGCGGCGGCCGCCGCCCTCGGCCAGGTCAACTACGTGGCGCCGGTCGTCGTCGGCACCCTGCTGGCCAACCGCATGCGCGAGCAGGGCCACGGCGTGATCGTCGCCCTGTCCTCGGTCGCCGGTGAGCGGGCCCGGCGGTCGAACTACGTCTACGGCTCCACCAAGGCCGGCCTGGACGCCTACTTCTCGGGCCTGGCGGACTCCCTCGTCGGCACCGGCGTCTCGGTGCTCGTCGTCCGCCCCGGGTTCGTCCGGTCCAAGATGACCGAGGGGCTGCCCGAGGCCCCGCTGTCGACCACGCCCGAGGCCGTGGCCGAGGCGATCGTCAGCGGCGTCCGCAAGGGACGGCACACCGTGTGGGTCCCCGGCGCGATGCGCTGGGTGATGAGCGGACTGCGGCACACGCCGCGCGCGATCTTCCGCCGGCTGCCCTTTTAGACGGCTCCCGCCACCGGCGGCCGCGAAGGGCCACCGGTGGGGGACCGGCTCAGAGCGTGTCCGCGGCCAGCCGCTGCAGGCGCTGGGGGTCGATGTCGCGGTCGTGCAGCGGCAGCACGACCTCGGTCACAAGGTCGGTCAGCTCGGCGATGCGCAGGTTGAGCCGCCGCTCCTCGAGCAGGCCGTCGGTCAGCCGCGGGAGCGCCTCGTCCAGCCGGCCGTGGTCTTCGTCCAGCCGCAGGTGGGCCTCGTCCAGGCGGGCCCGCAGCGCGGCGTTCTCCACCTGGAGGTCGGCGATGCCCTGGTGCGCCGCCTCGAGGGAGTCGAACGCCAGCCGGATGTCGCGCAGCACCACCTCGTAGTCGGGGAAGAGAGCCTTCCGGAACGCCTTCGCCGGAGCCCGCACCAGCCGCTTCACCGCACCGGTCGCTGCCATGTCACCACCATCCTCGTCGTCGGGAGCGGGTCGGTGCCCGTCTCCCAGGGGGTGTGCTCGACGACCTCGTCGGCGTCGTGCACCTCGTCGATGCGCAGCCCGTAGGGGGCCATCTCCGCGCGCAGCATCTCCACGGCGACGGCGCGGTGCATCGGGATGCCGGTGCCCGGCTGCGGCATCAGGCTGGAGCGGGGCACGTCCAGGTGCGCCTGACCGCCGCTGCGCAGCAGCATCGACAGGCCCCGCAGCAGGATGGGGCGCCCGATGTCCCAGTAGTTGCCCAGCAGCCCGCGGGCGTAGACGACCAGCGGCTCCCGGCGGGCGGCCATCTCGGCGCCCAGCGTGATCACCCGGCGCAGGTCGTAGAGGTTGAGCACCCGGAACCGGACGCCGGCACCCTGGTCCTCGGCGGTCTGCGCGGCCGCGCGCATCGGCCAGCGCACGTAGTCCAGCGCCTCGACGTCGAAGCCCTGCCCGGCCAGCCACAGGGCGTCGTGCCCGCGTCCGGCGCCGAGCTCGAGCACCCGCGCCCCGGCCGGGATCCGGTCGGCCAGCCACCGGGCGTAGTCCGACGGCGCGCTGCCGAGCGGCACGCGGGCGCCCTCGATGTCGTAGCGGTAGAAGTCCTCCCACATGGTCCGGTCCATGCCGTAGTCGGAGAACCAGCCCCAGAACCGGTCCTGCACCGAGCGCGGGATGTCGAACCGGTAGGAGGGGTCGGGCACCTTCCACCCCGGGCCGTAGTTGGCCTCGAGCATGAGCTCGGGCTCCCGCGGCGCGGGTTCGGGGCGACCCTCCACGTCGATGGTGATCGTGGGGACGACCTGATCGCGCCGCGCCTGCAGCCGGATGGCGAAGGTGTGCTGCCACCAGCTCTCCTCGTCGATGAACCCGGTGAAGAGGTCGACGTAGGCGTCGGGCCGGCCCTCGTGGCTGAAGTGCACCTGCACGTGGCCGGCCGAGGCCCGGAGGGCCTCGAACCCGGCGGCCCGCAGGATCCGCCCAAGCTGGAAGGCCTCGCGGACGACGTCCGCGGGGTGGGTGTGCGGGCTCAGGTAACCGAGGTCGGCGTCGTCGTCGTGCGGCATGATCCGGCCGTCCCGGTAGGGGCCGAGCAGGGTGCCGCTCATGACGTAGACGGGCAGGTCGGGCCGCTGCTCGGCGAGCGCGGCGCGGATGCGGTCGAGGTTGTCCAGCAGGCGCTGCACCATGCCGGGGTCGTAGTCGGCCAGGGCGTGGCCGATCCGCCCGAACTTGTTGATGACGAGCCCGATGCCGTGGCGGTCGTCGAACCGGAGCGGCTGGTCGGCGTCGCCGAACCGCGCGGCGGCGGTGAGCACGTCCGGACCGCCGTCGATCGGGCGCAGGCCGATCGTGCCGGTCCCGGTCAGGTAGGGCCGCAGAGGTCGCGGCCACGGCAGCCGCCGGCGGTGCGCCTCGCCCGACGGATCGGGCTCGGTCGCCGAGACGCGGAAGGACCAGATGCGCCGGCCACCGAGCAGCAGGTCGACGACCCGGTCGGCGTCCTCGGGCGGAGCGGTGAACGACAGAGCCTCGTCGTCCAGGGCCAGGTGGGACAGCAGGGGCCTGTCTCCTCTGCAGGGTGGGCGCCGCACACACGGGCGGACCGGCGCCGGGAACGGCCGGCCGAGGTTAACAGCCGGCGAACACGAGGCGTCGACGAGCCCGGGGAGCGGCCCCCGCCGTCAGTTGATGCAGGAGGAGTCGGCGGCGGTGCGGGCAGGAGCCTTGCCCGTCGTCTCGGGAGCGGCCTGCTTGGTCACCGCCTGCCCGATGCCGTTGAAGTCCGAGCCGATGACCAGGCGGGTCGTGCCGGCCGGCACGTTCTCGTCGGCGGTCAGCTTCACCCCGGGGATCTCCTTCGCCAGCGTCGTCGCGAGGACCTTGCTTGCGGCGGCGTGGCGGATCTGGGTCCGGGTGTGGTCCATCGAGTCGGCGTTGCCGGTGCTGGCGACGACGTACCCGGCGGCGGTGAGCGCCTCGGCGGCGGTGCCCGCGAGTCCGGGGGTGCCCGAGCCGTTGAGGACCTCGACCGTGACCTCCGACGGCGCCGCTGTGGGAGGCGCCTCGCTGGTCGGGGTGGACGGGGTCCCGGGCTTCTCCGGCTCCGCCGAGAGGTCGGCGAAGAAGGCGTGCAGGGTCTCCTGGTCCTCGAGCTGGACGATCGAGCGACCATCCTCGTCGCGCCCGTCAGGAGTCACGATCGGGATGGTCTGGAACTCGATGCTCCCCGCGGTGACCGACTGCATCTGCTGCGCCAGGTCGAGCAGCTCGAGGTCGCGGTCGACGGTGAGCGCCTTGGAGGCGGCCTCGGCGAGCTGGCGCTGCCGGCCCAGGTCGAGCATGACGTCCTCGGAGAGCATCTTGCGCAGCACGCCACCGATGAAGACCTGCTGGCGCACGATGCGGTCCAGGTCGACGCGGGGCAGCCCGTGGCGCTGTCGGACGAACTTGACGGCGTCCGCGCCCGAGATCACCTGCGGCCCCGCCGGGAAGACGGCGCCGGAGTACTTGCGGTCGTCCACGGCCCGGCACAGGTTGACCTCGACGCCGCCCACGACCTCGGTGAGGTTGAAGAAGCCGAGCAGGTCGACCTCGGCGTAGTGGTCGATCTTCAGGCCGGTCAGACCGCTGATGGTCTGGACCAGCAGCTGGGCGCCCTGCCCCGACTTCTCCTCCTCGGAGGCGCCCTCGGGGGCGTTCTGCCGGCCGTAGGCGTAGGCCGCGTTGAGCTTGTCCTTCCCGTAGCCGGGGATCTCCACGTAGGAGTCGCGGGGGAAGGAGACGAAGGACGCCCGGGACCCGTCGGCCGGCACGTGCACCAGGATCATCGTGTCGGTGTTGAACCCCTGGTCACCACCGGTATGCAGCTCCGACTGGAGCTCCTTGGACAGCGTCGTGCGGCTGTCGTTGCCGACCAGCAGCAGGTTCATCGCGGAGCCGCCGCCGCCGGTGTTGCCGTCGGTCGGGATGGCGTCGGTGCGGTTGACCGAGGCGTCGGCGACCTGACCCAGGTACCAGCCCCAGCCGCTGCCGATCAGCAGGACCAGGGAGAGCACGGTGGCCAGCGCGCGGGCGGCGGTGGCGGCGCGGCGGGCGCCGGGACCCTTCCGCACGGTGCCGTCGGCGTGCGGGGCGGCACGATCGGCCGACCGGCGCGGCGGACGGCCGGCGCGTGGATCGAGGCTCGGCGGGAGCGGACGACCGGGACGGTCGTCGGGCTCGTTCCGGTCTCGGCTCACGGATGTCCTCACTGCTCGCGGTGGTGTCGGCCGGCGCCGCCCGTGCTCGTGCGCACCACCGGCGGGCGTCCGCCCGGTCGATCGCCGGGCGGACATCGGTCCGATCGAGGGTAGATCCGGGGGAGGAGCGGGGGGGCCGTCCGACACGGCGGATCGGTGGGGAAGCCACGGTCCTCCCGTCCGCCTGGACCCAGACATCCCCCGTGGTCGCACCAATCACAGCAGGCGCACGCAGCGGCGCCCCTCAGCCGCCCCAGCCCGTGACCGTCCGCGTGGCCCCAGAACGCCGCGGCTCGGCCAGCTCGAGGCGCGGCGTCCACGCGAGCAGCTGCACGAGCCTCTCCTGGCTGCGGTTCTCCAGGTAGACCGGGAACGGCGTCGCCTCGACGAGGCTGTCGGCGGCGCTGTACGGGCCACCGACGAACGGAGCGACGACGATCTCCCCCGCGGGGTCACCGGGGGCGGGGGTGATGCGCCAGCGCGGCACGTCCGTGAGGCCCGCCGCCTGGACCGCCAGGGTCTGGCACGGGAAGACGAAGGCCACCGGCCAGTCGACCAGCACCGGGGTCTCCGTGTCGACCACGTCCGAGAACGGCTCCGTCACCGGCACGCGTGGGACCGCCACCGAGAGCGGCAACTCCCCGGCGGTGCCGCGATCGGTGGCCACCAGTCGCACCAGGCCCGCCTGCGGGGGGACGGCCGAGGCGTCGAGCCGCGCGTCCCGGGCCGCCGGCGCGCCTCCCGCCTCGGGGACGGGGACGTCCCCGAGGACGGTCACCCGGTCACCGTCGAGCGTGCCGAACTCCGCCAGGAGCTCGGTGCCGACGCCCCGGTCCCCGGCGACCGTGACCACCAGGGGCAGCCGCTCCTCGCGCAAGGAGTCGGGCACCCGGAACCAGTCGGTGGTGAGGGTCGCCGGTCCGTCGCCGGACGCGGCCGTGTGGCCGGTCGCCGACCAGCCGGGCAGGCGCTGGCCGGCCATGGAGAGCGTCGGCGCCGGGGAGAGGCTCGGGTCGTCGACGGGGACGAAGCCGTCGAGCTCCGGCCCACCGGCGTCCCCGCCGCTCGCCGGTACCGGGGTGAGCAGGCCGGCGCGGGGATCGGGCTCCACGAATAGCTTCTCCGGGAGACCGCACGGCCGACCCTGCACGGTGGCCAAGACGTCGGACGCGGGGGTGTAGGTGTCCCGGCGCTCCCAGGCGGCCTTGAGGAAGGTCGCCGGAGGGAGTGCGATCGTGAGCAGCATCACCGGCACCGCCACCATGGCGGCTGTCGGCATCCAGCGGGGTGCCGGGACGTCCCGCTCCGGGTCCTCCCGCAGCCGGGCGCGCAGGAGCACGGCGGCGCCCGCGCCCGCCGCGACCACCGCCAGGGTCAGGAACACGGCAGTGACCTGGACGCCCAGGAACTGCGGCGGGATGTCGTTGAACGTCACCTCCCGGTTGGAGACGAACGCCCACCGGTTCCACCCCGCCCAGCAGACCGCGGAGACCACCAGGACCAGGCAGACCCCGATGAGCCGGGGCAGCAGAGGAGCCGGCTCATCGGCCGTGGACCGCGCCCGTCCGAAGGAGTGGACGGCGATCACCAGCAGGGCGGCACCGACCGGCACGAAGGCGCCGAAGTGCATCGTCCACTTGGTGGGTGTGAAGAGCAGGACGACCAGGGACAGCGTGAAGGTGCCCATCAGCCGCCCGGCCACGCTGCGCGCGACGTCCGCCGGCCAGCGCCCGGAGATCCACTGCCAGGAGAGCCCGGCGAGGGCCACGAGGCCGAGGAGGACCGGTACCCGGCGGGCGAGCGAGCCCTGCTGGTTGCCGGTGGACAGGAGGTCGTACCACCGCTGGATCTCGGTCCACCACGGAACGGCGCCCGGCAACTCGTTGCGGAAGGCGGTGGCGACCCGGACGCCGGCCAGGGACTGGTCGGCGAACATGAGCAGCAGCCCCGCGGCCACGGCGGCCGACGCCACGGCGCAGGCGGGAAGGGTCCCGACCGGCGACCGACGGGCCATCCGCAGGATCGGCACCAGGGCCACCAGGACGGGCAGGAACGCGACGGCCCCGGTGGGGGTCACGGCGAGGGTCGCCGACGCCACGGCGAGGGCGAGGGCGATGGGCAGCAGCCGCTCGCGGGCCAGTCCTCGCTCGACCAGCACGACGACGGCGGCCAGACCAGCAGCCACCCAGGCCTCGGGGCGCAGGCCGAGCCCGGTCGGCAACCACCACAGGGCGAAGGCGATCGCTGCGACGAGGTACGTGCCGGGACGCCGGGTGAAGGCGCCCAGACGCGGGAGCAGCGCGCGCCCCACGAGCAGCCAGGTGACCACGCCGAGGAGCGCCGAGGGGATGCGCATCCACACCATGGACGTGCTCACCGCGGACCAGGCGTCGAACAGCTCGTAGAACCAGCCGAACGGTGCCTCGGGCGCGTTGAACCACCGGTAGACGTTGCCGACGTAGCCGTTCGCCTCGCGGCTGCGCACGATGCCGGCGATGTAGCCGTCGTCGACGGTCACCGGTCCGATCACGGTCCATCCGGCGAGCACCGCGACGACCGCCGCGTCGACGACCACCCGGACAGGGCCACGCCGCCCGTCCCCGGGTGCCGACTCCGTCCCCTCGTCGGTGGCGGCCGTGCGGGCGACGGCGGGAGCTGTCCGCTCGCGGAGGAACAGCAGCGCCAGCGATGCGGCCAGGGCGAGGAGGGCGAGAGCGCCCAGCCCGATCTTCAGCCCGGTGGGGCTGGTCTGGAAGACGGTGTCGGCCGTGACGTCCACCGACAGGCCCCGGGGATCGGAGACCTCGGAGAACACGCCGGCGACCGAGGGGCGGTGGTCGCCGGGAAGTTCCGCGACCGGCTCGCCGTCGAGCAGCAGCGCCGTCGCCTCGGGTGTCGAGCGCAGCTCCCACCGGCAGTCCCCGGATGCCGGGACGGGCTGGGTGTCCAGGTCCGAGCCGGCGCTCCGGACCTGCAGGCCGTCCTCGGCCGCGGTCACCCGCAGTCCGGGGAGCGGCGCCACGCCCGGCTTCTGCTCGAGGGTCGTGGTGGACAGCAGGACCGTGCCCGGCTCGGCGTCGCGAGCGGCGGCACACCCGATCCTGGCGGTCAGGTCGGCGGGCCGCTCGAGCATGAGGGGGATCGCCACCGCCGTCGCGTCCCCCGGGGCCGACGGCCAGGAGTAGACGGCCTCGGTGCGCTCCACCGGCGCCAGCACGAACGCGACGGAGGACAGCAGGGAGAGTGCCGCGAGCAGGATCAGGAGCAGACGCGGGTGGGCTGCCCGCCCCTGCGCCGGCCGGAGCGACGACATGCGGCGAGGGTAGACGCGGCCCAGGTGCGCCCTGGGGCCCTCCGCCCGGCGCCGGGCGTGCCCCGGTGCCCCTGCCGACCCGTGCGCCCCTGCAGCCCCGTGGGACCACCGAGGAGGGCGGAGCGCGCTCCCTGGACGGTAGCCTCGACCAACGTGGCTGTCACCGCGTCGTCGAACGCTGCCTGGGCAGGTGCCAGGAAGGATCTCGTCGCCGGCTGGCGGTCCCGCGAGCTGTGGGCGCACCTGGGCTGGCAGGACATCCGTCAGCGCTACCGCCGCTCGGTGCTCGGCCCCATCTGGATCACCATCAGCATGGCGGTCACCGCCGTGGCCCTGGGCATCCTCTACGCGGGCCTGTTCGGCAACCCGCTCGAGGAGCAGCTGCCCTACATCCTGGTCGGCTTCATCGTCTGGGCGTTCATCTCCGGCTGCATCCTCGAGGGCGCCGACGTCTTCATCAAGAACGAGGGGCTGATCAAGCACCTCCCGGCGCCGATCTCGGTGCACGTCTACCGGCTGGTGTGGCGTCAGACGCTGCTGTTCGCGCACAACCTGATCGTCTACGCGGTCATGCTGTTCATCTGGCCGCAGCCGCTGGACTGGTCGAGCCTGCTCGCGTTCCCCGCTTTCGCGCTGCTGGCGCTCAACGGCGCCTGGGTCGCTCTGCTCTTCGGCATGGCCAGCAGCCGGTTCCGCGACCTCAACCCGATCATCGGCAGCGTCGTCCAGCTGATGTTCTTCCTCACGCCCATCGTGTGGATCTACGAGGACTTCCTCAACAGCCCCAACCCGGCCATCGCCGAGCGCGCGCGTCTGGCCGAGATCAACCCGTTCCTGCACTACATCGAGATGATCCGGCGGCCGATGCTCGGTGAGGAGACGGTCTGGCGCCACTGGGCGGTCGTCCTGGTCCTCACGCTCGTCGGCTGGGCGGTGACCCTGTGGGCGATGCGCCGCTACCGCACGCGCGTCCCCTACTGGGTCTGAGAGGAATTCCCACGTGGTCCGCATCGAGACCCGGCAGGCGAGCGTCGACTTCCCCATCTTCGACGCCAAGACCCGGTCGCTGAAGAAGGCCGTCCTCGGCATGGTCGGCGGCAACATCAGCTCCGACGACCGCAAGGTGCCGGTCATCCAGGCCCTGCACGACATCGACATCACCATCGAGGAGGGCGACCGGGTCGCCCTGGTCGGGCACAACGGCGCCGGCAAGTCCACGCTGCTGCGGCTGCTCTCGGGCATCTACGCGCCGACCAGCGGGACGGCGCACATCGAGGGGCGGGTCGCGCCGGTCTTCGACCTCGGCGTCGGGATGGACCCGGAGATCTCCGGCTACGAGAACATCATGATCCGCGGCCTGTTCCTGGGCATGAGCCGCAAGCAGATGGAGGCCCGCGTCGACGAGATCGCGGACTTCACCGAGCTCGGCGACTTCCTGGCGATGCCGCTGCGCACCTACTCCACCGGCATGCGGGTGCGGCTGGCCCTGGGCGTGGTCACCAGCATCGACCCGGAGATCCTGCTGTTCGACGAGGGGATCGGCGCCGTCGACGCAGCGTTCCTGGAGAAGGCGCGCGACCGGCTGGAGGAGCTGGTGAAGCGCGCCGGCCTGCTGGTCTTCGCCTCCCACTCCGACGAGTTCCTGCGCCGGCTGTGCACCTCGGCCATCTGGATGGAGCACGGCCGGGTCAAGCAGCGGGGTGGCTTGCGCGAGGTCCTCACCGCCTACAAGGGCCGGGACCCCTGGCTCGACGACGCAGCGAGCCGCACGTGACCCTCCCGGCTCCCGTGCCCACTCCCGGCACGGAACGGCCCGACCGGGTCGTCGCCGTCGTCGTCACCCACCGGCGCCCGGCGCTGCTGGCGGAGAGCCTGGCCGCCCTGGCCGGGCAGAGCCGGCCGGTGGACGCGGTGGTCGTCGTGGACAACGGGGCCGACGAGGAGACCGCCGCCGTGGTCGCGGCGGCCGACGTCCCCACCACCTACCTGCCCTCGCAGCGGAACCTCGGCGGCGCCGGGGGCTTCGCGCTCGGCATGCTCACCGCCCTCGCCCAGGGGGCGGACTGGGTGTGGTGCGCCGACGACGACGGTCGCCCGGCCGACGGGACCGTGCTGGCCACGCTCCTGGAGTGCGCGCGCACCCACGATCTGGCCGAGGTCTCGCCGGCCGTCGTCGACAAGGCCGCCCCGCACCTGCTGGCCTTCCCGCTGCGCCGGGGGCTGCGCTGGCGCCGGGAGCGGGCGGACTTCGCGGGCCTGGACCTGCTCCCCGGCTATGCCTCGCTGTTCAACGGCGCGCTGTTCCGGGCGGAGACGCTCGACGCCGTGGGGGTGCCGGACTACCGGTTGTTCCTGCGCGGCGACGAGACCGAGCTGCACCGCCGCCTGGTCCGGTCAGGGCTGCGGTTCGGTACCTGCCTGGGAGCCGCGTACCTGCACCCGGAGGGGACCCAGGAGTTCCAGCCGATCCTCGCCGGGCGGCTCTCGGCGCAGTACCCGGCCGACGAGACCAAGCGCTTCTTCACCTACCGCAACCGCGGCTACCTGATGGCCCAGCCGGGCATGCGGTGGCTGTTCCCGCTGGAGCTCGTGCGGTTCTCCTGGTTCTTCCTCGCCCGCCGCGACGTCGCAGGTCTGCGCTCGTGGCTGGGCCTCGTCCGCCAGGGACGCCGGGAGCGCTTCACCCGCCCGTGAGGGCGGGTCCTTCTACTCCCCGAACGCCGCGCGCCAGGCCTCCTTCGAGGTCAGCTCGTCCCACGCCGCGCGGTACTGCTCCGACAGCTCGGGGAAGCGGCGGCGGATCTCCCGGTTCAGCTCCACGGACCGCTTCGCGAGCCGCTTGGCGGTGGCGGGGTCGCGGTGCCGGAAGGTGACGCCCCGGCCGTCGGCGGTGCCCACGGTGACGCTGTCGAGCTGGGAGAGCACGAACCACTGGGCGTCCTGCGCCGGCACCTGCAGCTGCGGGCGCCCACCCGCCGGCCGGGCCGGCCGGACCGCCTGGCGTGCGGCGCGCAGCAGCGCCTTGGCGATGGCCACCTTGCCCACGGGCGGCTGCGCCATGCCCTCGACGACGACCGCGTCCATCTCGGGGTCCGGGACGTCGGCGGTCACCACCCGGCTGTCGGGGTACTGCTGCTGCAGCGCGCGGACGTCGGCCAGCGCCGTAGGCAGCGAGGCGAACACCGCGGACGGTCCGGCGAGGAAGTCCTCGTAGGCCTTCACGTGCAGCGCGACCGCGGAGTACTCGAGCTTGAGCAGGTGCTTGAGGTCGGCCTTCATCGCGCTGCCCGGGATGCCGCCGCCGTCCCGGTGCGGGCTGTGCAGCGCCGCCGCGATCAGCCGGTTGCGGGCGAAGAAGTAGGCCTGCCAGTCGCTGACGTCGTCCTTGTCGGTCCACGCCAGGTGCCAGATCGCCGCGCCCGGCAGGGTGACCGTCCGGTACCCGGCGGACTTGGCACGCAGCCCGTACTCGGCGTCGTCCCACTTGATGAACAGCGGGAGGGGCAGCCCGATCTTCTCCGGGACCTCGCGGGGGATCAGGCACATCCACCAGGCGTTGTAGTCCACGTCGACCCGGCGGTGCAGCTCCGCGGTCTCGCGCAGGGAGTCCTCGGCGAAGTCGTGCTGCATCTCGGCGTAGGCGGCGGGCCGGTAGAGGAAGGCGTGCCGGTCGACGACCTCGCCCATGGTGTGCAGAACCGAGCGGTTCTGCAGGTGCAGCATCTGGCCGCCGACGAGCACCGGCTCGGTCGTGTACCGGCTGAAGGTGAGCGCCCGGTGCAGGCTGTCGGCCTCGAGCTGGACGTCGTCGTCGAGGAAGAGCAGGTGCGTGGCGTCGGTGTTCTCGAGCGTCTCGTACATGGCGCGGGCGAAGCCACCGCTGCCGCCGAGGTTGCCCTGCTCGACCAGGTGCAGCCGGTTCCCCAGCGCGTCGGCCGTCGCCGCGAAGCCGGCGTCGTCGCGCACCTTCCGGTTGCCCTGGTCGGCGACGACGACGGCGGCGAGCTCGCCGGAGACAACCGGGTCCGACGCGATGGTCGACATCGCCGCGACGCAGTCGGCGGGGCGGTTGAAGGTGCAGATGCCCACGGCCAGGCGGCCCTCGCGCTCCGGCGCGCGGGCGGCGTACCAGCCGGCCTCGACCAGCTCGAGCGAGTCGTCGGCGACGAGGTCGAACCAGTACCAGCCGCCGTCGACGAACGGCATGAGGTCGAGCTCCAGCTCGACGGTGCCGTCCCCGGTGACCGTGGCGGAGCGGTCGTGGACGACGGTGCCGTCGGCCTTGGAGCGGTGCACGTCGACCCGCCCGGTGCCGCGCAGCTCCAGGCGCAGCAGCACGCTCGGCAGCGTCGTCCAGCGCCGCCAGTAGGCGGCGGGGAAGGCGTTGAAGTACGTCGCGAAGGAGATCTCGGCGCCCGCGGGGACCGAGCCGCGGGCGCGGTCGGCGACGTGCAGCCGGTCGGTGGTCTCCTCGACGTAGAGGGTGCGCACCTTCGCCGGGTCCTCGGGGCGCGGCAGGAGGACCCGCTGCAGGAGGGTTCCGGCCGCGTCGGCGCCGTCGGTGGCGCCGGCGACGTCCGGCCGTGCGGTGGTGGTGGTCATCGGGGGATCAGTCCTCCAGCCGGCCGTCGAGCGACCCGCCCTGGTCGAAGAAGGGCCGGATGCGGTTGTCGAACATGGTGAGGGCCGACCCGATCGCCATGTGCATGTCGAGGTACTTGTACGTGCCCAGCCGGCCGCCGAAGAGAACCCGCTTCTCGGCGGCCTCCTTCGCGGCCAGTTCCCGGTAGCGCTCCAGCTTGGCGCGGTCCTCCGGGGTGTTGATCGGGTAGTACGGCTCGTCACCGGGGGCGGCGGCGCGCGAGTACTCGCGCACGACCACGGTCTTGTCCGCGGGGTAGTCGCGCTCCGGGTGGAAGTGCCGGAACTCGTGGATCCGGGTGTAGGGCACGTCCTCGTCGGCGTAGTTCATGACCGAGGTGCCCTGGAAGTCGCCGATCGGCAGGACCTCGGTCTCGAAGTCCAGCGTGCGCCAGCCGAGCTCGCCGGCCTCGTAGTCGAAGTACTTGTCGATCGGGCCGGTGAAGACGGTCGGCACGTCCTGCGGCAGCTCGTCGCGGACGTCGAAGTAGTCGGTGTTCAGCCGCACCTCGATGTTCGGGTGCTCGGCCATGCGGGTCAGCCAGGCGGTGTACCCGTCCTTGGGCAGACCCTCGTAGGTGTCGTTGAAGTAGCGGTTGTCGAAGGTGTAGCGGACCGGCAGCCGGGCGATGATCGCCGCCGGCAGCTCGGTGGGGTCGGTCTGCCACTGCTTCTTCGTGTAGCCGCGGATGAACGCCTCGTACAGCGGGCGCCCGATGAGCGAGATCGCCTTCTCCTCGAGGTTGGCGGCCTCGGCGGTGTCGATCTCACCGGCCTGCTCGGCCACCAGGGCGCGTGCCTCGGCGGGGGAGAAGCTGCGGCCGAAGTACTGGCCGATGGTGGCCAGGTTCATCGGCAGCGAGTACGTCTGACCCTGGTAGATGCTGAAGACGCGGTGCTGGTAGTTCGTGAACTCGGTGAACTGGTTCACGTAGTTCCACACGCGCTCGTTGGAGGTGTGGAACAGGTGGGCGCCGTAGACGTGGACCTCGATGCCGGTCTCCGGCTCGGGCGCGGAGTACGCGTTGCCGCCGATGTGGTCGCGGCGGTCGATGACGAGCACCCGCCGGTCGAGCTGGGTGGCGACGCGCTCGGCCACGGTCAGCCCGAAGAACCCGGAGCCGACGACGACGAGATCAGGTCCGGAAGAGGTCACGGGTCGTGACGATACCGTCCGGACGGCAACCGGCCCGGCGTGACCGGGGCTCGTTCACTCCTTCCGGAGGGCCGCCACGAGCCAGTCGCCGACGCGCGTGCTCTCGAATCCGGGCCCTTCCAGCAGCTCGACCGGGAAGCTGACCGACCAGGCGTCGCCGCGGTCGCCGCCGGCGTCCCGGTCGGTGGAGTCGAAGGTCACCTCGCCGTCCTCGACCTCGAGGGCGAACACCCTGGGGCCCTGCTCCTCGGCCCGCAGCCGCTCGACGAACCGGTCGGCAGGCAGGCCCTCGAGCGACTCGAGGAAGGTCCGCCGCTCGGCGTACTCGCCCAGCGGGTTGGCGTACAGCCCCCACCACTGCTGGTAGGCGTGGAAGGGCTGGGTGGCCAGCAGCGGGATCCGGTCGGTGAGGACGACGCCGGTCTCCTCCTGCCCGGCCGCGCGCGCCGTGCTCCGGATCGCCTCGGACACCTCGGTCACGGGCGCCTCGCCGGGCTCCTCGTCCGCGGCCTCCTCGCGCCCCTCGGTCGAGGCCAGCGCGGGGAGGGTGCCGTCGGGGTAGGGGTGGTTGTGGGCCAGCCGGCTCAGGTCGACGTCCCGGTTCATCCACTCGCGGGCGTGCGCCGAGAAGTTGAGGAACAGCAGCACCGTGAGCACGGCGAAGGCCAGCCGGCGCAGCGGGAGCCCCGGGCGGCCGGCGAGGACGCGGGTCCGCAGGTCCGGGGCGACCGCGGCCAGCGTCAGCACCGCCGCCGCGAGGAGGCACAGCCCCAGCACCAGCAGGATCCGGTGGAACAGGACGCCGCCCGAGGCCTGGCCCGCCACGAGCTGGACCACGCCGAGGAGCAGCACCGCGACGCCGAGCGCCTGCACGCCGCGGAGCCGCCGGTGCCGCTCCCCGTCGAGCACCAGCAGGCCGCCGGCGCCGAGCAGGGCCACCCACAGCCAGGGGGAGGCGCTCGCGGTCACGAGGTGGACGTAGGAGTCCTCGCCCTCGACCCAGGTGGTCGCCGCCGCGGGCGGGAGACCGGCCGCCAGGTACTCGACCACGAAGCGGACCAGCCAGGGGGACACCAGCACCACGGAGGTGAGGCCGGCCACCACGACCTCCCGCAGCCGGGCGGTGTCGTGCCGGCGCCAGGCCGCGACGGCGAGCACGCCGACGACGGCCACGAGCGCGTACAGGAGGTACAGCCAGGCCGCCGCGGCCAGCGCCGCTCCCAGCGCCAGGCCCCGCCGCCAGGAGAACTGGCCGCGGGCGCTCGCGAACCAGGCCAGCAGGGCCGGCGTGGGCAGGGCGACAAGCCAGCCGTAGGGCTCGTAGGCCCCCGAGAACATCAGCGTCTGCGCGCCCAGCCATCCCGAACCGACAGCGGGCAGGCCCACCACCGTGACTGCCACGAGCAGCGCCGAGAGCCGGGTGCTGCAGGTCAGCCGCCACAGCGCGAAGGCCACGACCACCGCGAGGTACAGGGTGACGATCGAGGCCCACTTGTAGAGCCGCCACGCCTCGACGTCGGTGACCTGGCTGACCAGCCCCTGGAGCCAGAACCAGCCGGGCGAGTAGAAGGCCGGCACGTCGCGGTAGGTGTAGTCCTGCAGCGCGAGGGAGTCGGCGAACCGGGTGACGTACTCCATGCGGAAGGACTGGTCACCCCTGGGGCCGGAGAAGTACCAGTCGGTGCCGTCCAGCGCGATCAGGCTCAGCGCGGGCAGCAGGGCCGCCGTCACGGCCCCGGCCCAGTGGTGCGCCACGGGCGAGGCGCGGGTGAGCAGCCAGGCCAGCAGCGGTGTGGACACCAGCACGAGCGCCGAGGCCTGGTACTGCGCCCGCAGCTCGGCCGCCGGGGGCAGCACGAGGTACCCGGCGAGGACGGCGAGGGGGACGAGGACCCACGGCAGGACCGGGCGCAGCCACGCGGTGCGGCCGCCCGACACCGGTGGGGGAGCGGCCGGCTCCGCGGGGGTGGTCCTCGGCGACACCTGCGTGCTCATCTCCGCCCTCGGGGTCGTCGTGCCGGGCAGGGCCGGGCGGCCCGCGGCAACGGTCACTGCATACACGACCGGCGCCGTCCGGCGGGCGAGCGCGGGAGGCCGGGTCGGCGGGCGGGCGCGGCCGCCCGGTTCCCCCGACCGTTACGTTCTTGCCATGCGATCAGCCCCTGCCGACCTCCCGCTGCGGGTGGTGGCGGTCACCTACTCGCCCGGAGCGGTCCTCCGCGGCTTCGTCGAGTCGGTCGCTGCCGCCACCACCCGTCCGGTGGAGATCGTGCTGGCGGACAACGGCTCGACCGACGGCGAACCGGAGCGCGCGGCTGCGGAGTACCCGAACGTCCGGGTGCTGAGGACCGGGGGCAACATCGGCTACGGCGCCGCGGCCAACGCCGGCCTCTCGGGCCTGACCAGCGGCTACGCGATCGTCGCCAATCCCGATCTGCACTTCGAGCCCGGCTCGATCGACGAGCTGCTGGAGGCGGCGGAGCGGTGGCCGCGGGCCGCGACCATCGGGCCGGCCATCAAGACGCCGGACGGCGACCTCTACCCCTCGGCCCGTGACCTCCCACGGCTGTCCACCGGTGCCGGGCACGCGCTGCTGGGCTGGGCCTGGCCGGCCAACCCCTGGACGGCGCGCTACCGGCGGGAGCGGGAGGCGCCGCGCGAGCGGCCGGCCGGCTGGCTGTCCGGTTCCTGCCTGCTGGTGAACCTGGAGGCCTTCTGGTCGGTGGGCGGCTTCGACCCGGGCTACTTCATGTACTTCGAGGACGTCGACCTCGCCGAGCGGCTGGGCCGGCGCGGCTGGCTGCACGTCTACGTCCCCTCCGCCGTGGTGGTCCACGAGGGCGGCCACGCCACCCAGCGCGACCCGTACCGCATGCGCCGCGTGCACCACGCCAGCGCCCTGCGCTACATGTCCGGCCAGTACCCCGGCCGGTCGAACCTCCCGCTGCGCGGCGCGCTGCGCGCCGGGCTCGGCGCCCGGATGCTGCTCTCCTACGTCAGCGGCCGGGTGGCCGCCGGCGCCCGGTTCCAGCGCCGGGCCGCGGACCTGGACTCCCTCGGCGCGGGCGAGGGGCGCCGCGCGACCGCGACGGGCGACACCGGTCCCGGGGAGCGCTGAGGTGCGGCACGCCGTGATCATGGCCGGCGGCTCGGGCACCCGGCTGTGGCCGCTGTCGCGGGCGCAGCGCCCGAAGCAGCTGCTCGACGTGGTGGCCGACGCCGAGGGCGGCGCGCACAGCCTGCTGGCCGAGGCGTTCACCCGCCTCGAGACGGTGCTGCCGCCCGACCGCATCTGGGTCTGCACCGCGGCCCGTTACGCGGACCTGGTGCGCGCGGCCCTCCCGCGGCTGCAGCCCGACCGGCTGGTCCTGGAGCCCACGGCGCGGGACACCGCCAACGCCGTCGGGCTCGCGGCCGCGCTGGTGGCCGACGTCGACCCCGACGCCGAGCTCGCCGTCGTGAGCGCCGACCACGTCATCCGGCCCGTCGAGGCCTTCGGGGCGGCGCTGACCACCGCCTACGACCTCCTCTCTGCCCGGCCGACGGCCCTGGTGACCCTGGGCGTGACGCCGACGTCCCCGGCGACGGGCTTCGGCTACGTGCAGAAGGGCGCCCCGACGGAGGTGCCCGGCGCGGCGGAGGCGGTGTCCTTCCGGGAGAAGCCGGACCGGGCGACCGCCGAGGCGTACCTGGCCTCCGGGGACTACCTCTGGAACTCCGGCATGTTCGTCTGGCGGGCGCGGACGGTGCTCGACGCGCTCGCCGACCACCTGCCGGAGTCCGCCGAGGGCCTGGCGCGCATCGTGGCCGCACCCGCCGGGCCCGAGCGCGACGCCGTCCTCGCGGAGGTCTTCCCGACCCTGCCGAAGATCAGCGTGGACTACGCGGTGCTGGAGCCCGCGGCCGCGGAGCCCGGGCGGGTCGCCGTCGTCGACCTCGACGTCGAATGGCTCGACATCGGGTCGTGGCCGGCGCTGGCGCACACCCTCGAGGCCGACGACGACGGGAACGCCGGGCGGGGCCTGCGGGTGCTGCTGGACAGCTCCGGCAACGTCGTCCTCTCCGACGACCCGGACCACCTGGTGGCGCTGCTCGGTGTCCGTGACTGCGTCGTGGTGCACACCGCCGACGTCACCATGGTCTGCCCCGTGGCCGACGCCGAACGGGTCAAGCAGCTGCTCGCCGAGGTGGAGTCCCGGTACGGCGGCCGCTTCGGCTGACGGCCCGCTGATCCCGGGTACCGTCGTGCTCCGCTGACCCACCCCGAGGCGAGCACCGCCACCTCGCACCCCGGAGCGCGCCCTGAGCACCCCCACGCAGGCCCGTATGGCGGGAACCGATCCGGCCTTCGAGTCCGCCTTCCGGCCGGACTGGCCGCTCGACGTCCGCCGGACGCTCGGGGTGCACCTGCGGGGAACGGGCGACCCCACGCTGCGGTTCGCGCCCGAGAGCACCTGGCGGGTGACCACCACGCCCGACGGCGCGGCCACCGTCCGGATCACCGTCGCGGCCGGGGAGGTCCGCACCGCCGCGTGGGGGCCGGGCGCCGAGTGGGCCGGCCGGCGGGTGCCCGGCTGGCTGGGCGCCGCGGACGACGCGGACGCATTGGACTGCGCGGGTCATCCGCTGCTCACCCGGCTGCAGCGCACGACCCCGTGGCTGCGGCTGGGCCGTACGGAGCGGACGTGGGACGCCCTGGTGCCCGCCGTCCTGGAGCAGAAGGTCACCACTGTCGAGGCGCACCGCGTGTGGCGGGCGCTGCTGCGGCTGGCGGGGGAGCCGGCGCCGGGGCCCGCGCCCGACGGCATGCGGGTGCCGCCGTCCCCCCGCCGGCTGCTGGACGTGACCGACTGGGAGTGGCACCGCTGCGGCCTGGACGGCGCCCGCCGCAGGGCGCTGCGCGCGGTCGCGTCGGTGGCCGCCCGCATGGAGCCGCCCGAGGCGCTCGACTCCGCCGATCTGCAGCGCCGGCTGACGACGGTCCCCGGCATCGGACGGTGGACCGCGGCCGAGGTGGTGCAGCGGGTGTTCGGCTGTCCCGACACGGTGAGCTACGGCGACTACCACCTGAAGAACCAGGTCGGCTTCGCGCTCACCGGGGCCGCCCGCACCGACGACGACGCGATGATGACGCTGCTCGAGCCCTGGACCGGTCAGCGCCACCGGGTCGTGCGGCTGCTGCTGGTCAACGGGGTGGCGCGGGCGCCCCGCTTCGGGCCGCGCAACGCCCCCACCGACCACCGCCGGATCTGAGGCCTCAGCAGAACTCGCGCTCGGCGGCGAACGGGTCGGTCGGGATGCGCAGCGAGGTGCGGTCGGGCGCACCGACCAGGTTGTCCGTGAAGCGTTCCCAGGTCAGCGGCCCGGTCGTCGCCTCGACCAGCTCCGCGAGGTCCCCGCAGGACAGCGCGGCCCGGGAGGCCGCGACCATGGCGTCGGACGGCAGCCCCTCGAACTGGCGCTCCGCGATCTCGGGGGAGCCGTAGCGGGCCAGCAGGTACCAGGACGGGTAGACCTTCTCGTGCCCCGGGCGCCCGGGCGGTCCGGCCTCGATGTGGCTGTTGACCGCGTCGGTGAGGCCCAGGCCGTCCAGGACGAAGACGTCGAGGTCGCTGGCGTACCCGTAGAACCCGGCGTTGCCGACCGAGAACACCACGCCCCTCGCGGAGGGGGCGAGGACGTCGAGGTCGGTGTCGGGGCGCACGGGCGTCACCTGGAGCACGACCAGGTCCTCGCCGTCGTCGGCCAGCCGGTTGACGCGGTCGACGTAGTTGGCCACGCCGGCGCCCCCGTGGTCCTCGATCGTGACGGGGTGGCCGACCCCGGCCAGGCCCGCGTAGAAGCCGCGCTCGTCGGAGATGCCTCCGGCGGAGATGCCCCCCTCGTAGCCGGTGCGCAGGGCGGCGGCCGAGACCACCGCCCAGACGCCGGTCGCGGTGAGGAGCGCGGCGCCCACCCATACCCGGGCTCTGGTCAGCGGCACCGCGGCCAGCGGGCAGAGGAGGAGGAACAGGCTGGGCATCAGCAGCCGGCCGTGCATGAAGTCGCCGCCGACCCGGACGACGTAGAGCGCGTGCGCTGCGGCGGCGAGCAGGACGGCGGCCACCAGCGACCACTCGAGCGCCCGCCAGGTCAGCGCGGGCAGCAGCGCGACGAGCATCGCGACGAGCAGGAGGCCGGGGACCCACAGCAGGTGCGGCCCCACCAGGTCGACCAGGTAGTCGGTGCCGCGGCCCCACAGCGGCCGGCTGGACTCCTTGGCGACGGCGGTGTTCGGGACCAGCAGGCCGTAGTAGCCCATGCGGAACACCTGGTAGGCGACGGGGAGCACCCCCGCGGCGAAGAGGCCGAGCAGGCGCCGCCACCAGGGACCGACGGAGGCCACGGTCAGCCACAGCAGCAGGATGCCGGCGACGAGCGCGAAGTCCGGTCGCACCAGGGGCCCCAGGCCGAGGAGGACGAAGAGCCACAGGGGCCGGCCCGCGCACCGCTGCCCGGACTGCATCCAGCGGACCAGCGCCCAGAAGGACGTCCCGAGCCAGGCGAACGACATGCCCGTCTCCAGGCCCGACGTCGTGAAGTCCCAGGCGGGCGGCAGCGCCAGAAAGACGACCGCGCCGAAGGGCACCGACAGCCGTGCCGCGGTGCCGGCGAACAGACGCCGGGCCCCGAGCATGGCGAACAGGACGCCGGTCGCCGTCAGGGCCAGCCCGAGGACGACGGAGCTCCAGGCCACGGCGTCGCCGGGCACCACCGCCTCGGCGACGGTCAGCACCGCGAGCCAGGCCGCGCTCGTCGCCACCTCGGTCCGCTCCCCGGCCGAGAACACCGGGCCGTTGCCCGCGAGGAGGTTCTCGACGACGCGGAAGTTGATGAACGCGTCGTCCGACGTCCAGCGCCGGGCCCAGCCCGCCACCAGCACCCCGAGCAGGACGGCGGCGTAGAGCGCGCGCTCGACGGTGGACATGCGGCCGGGAGCCGGCGGTCGCGCGTGCGGCCCGGGAGTGGCCTCCGTCGGCCCGTCCGCGGTGAGGTGCTGGGTGGTGCTCGACACGGTGGGGACCGTCCGTCCTGCGCTGGTGCACGGTCGTCCCCGTGGCCCCTGACGTCGGCGCGCCGGTGGCGGTCGCCGACCCGGGGGTTCGCCTCCAGCCTAGGCGCGGATCGCGCCCGGCTCGACCGGGGAGCGGGAGTCCACACCGCCCCGGTGCGCAGCCCCGAACCGGGTCAGCGCGGTTCGGCCAGCAGACCGAGCAGGTAGTCGCCGTAGCCGCTCTTGCCCAGCGGCCCGGCCGCGCGCACGAGGCCGTCGTCGTCCAGCCAGCCGTTGCGCCAGGCCACCTCCTCGATGCAGCCGATCTTCAGCCCCTGCCGTTCCTCGACCACCGAGACGAACTCGGTGGCCTGGCGCAGCGAGGCGAAGGTGCCGGTGTCCAGCCACGCGGTGCCGCGGTCCAGGGCGGTGACGGTCAGCCGGTCCTCGCGCAGGTAGTGCTCGTTGACCGCGGTAATCTCCAGCTCGCCGCGGGCGCTGGGCCGGATGCCGCGGGCCACGTCGACGACGTCCCCGGCGTAGAAGTAGAGCCCGGGCACGGCGTAGGAGCTCTTGGGCGCGGCCGGCTTCTCCTCGATGGAGAGCACCCGGCCGTCGCGGTCGAACTCCACGACGCCGTACTCCTGCGGGTTGGCCACGTGGTAGGCGAAGACGTGCCCACCGGCCGGTTGGGGCAGCCGGGCCAGGGCGGTGCCCAGGCCGGCGCCGTAGAAGATGTTGTCGCCCAGCACGAGGGCGGCCGCCGCGCCGTCCAGGAACTCCGCACCGATGAGGAAGGCCTGCGCCAGGCCCTCGGGCCGCGGCTGGGCCGCGTACTCGATGCGCATGCCCAGGCGGCTGCCGTCGCCGAGCAGCTGGCGGAAGGCCTCCTGGTCACCCGGCGTCGTGATGATCAGCACCTCGCGGACGCCGGCCATCATCAGCGTCGAGAGCGGGTAGTAGATCATCGGCTTGTCGTAGACCGGCATGAGCTGCTTGCTCACGGCCTGCGTGATGGGGAAGAGCCGACTTCCCGTTCCACCGGCCAGGATGATCCCGCGCATGGGAGGGCACGCTATCGGTCCCCGGCCGCTCAGGCGGGCTGCGCGCCCACCCACAGCCTCCCGACGAGTGAGGTCCCGCCGGCCGTGACCGCGGGCTCCCAGCGGGTGGCCCAGCCCTCCGCGTGCAGCTGCACGATGACCGCACCGAGCAGCGCGCCCAGGTTGACCGCGGTGGTCGTGCTGACGGCGTCGCTCAGGTGGACGTCGACCGCGCCGTCGCCCTCCCCGCCGTAGCGCAGCACGACCGGGAACTCCGGCAGCGCGGCGCTGGCGGTCCGGAAGGCCGCGGCGACCGCGTCCAGCTCGCCGTCCCGCGGCACGAGCCCGGCGGAGGGGGAGCGGGAGCCGACGAGGTCGCGGGAGCCGTAGGGGAAGAGGTCCTCGGCAGGCAGCCGCACGAGCGGGCGGGTGCCCTCGTCGGGGGCGGGCCGGTCGACCGGCAGGCCGCGGACCACCGCGACCGGGACGCCGTCGAGCTTGCCCTTGACCAGGTCGGCGGCCGAGGCCAGCTCGTCGACGACGGCGATGCGGGTGGTCTCGAGGCGGTTGCCGTGGGCGTCGACGGCACCCCGGTGGTCCACCAGCGCCGTGATCCCCGCGGAGCCGACGGCGACGTCGGTGAGCCCCTCCCGCCAGGTGCGGCCGAAGGTGTCGCTCACCACCACCGCGACGTCGACGCCGAGCAGCTCGGCCAGCCGGGCCCGCAGCGCCCGGGCGGAGGCGTCGGCGTCCTCGGGGAGCAGCACCAGCGAGCCCTGGTCGACGTTGGAGGCGTCGATGCCGGCCGCGGCCACCACCCAGCCGTGCGGCGTCTGCACGATCTTGAGCGGGCCACGGCGGGCCACGACGCGCACGGTCTGCCCGTCGATGGCGGCCTGCCGGGCCGCCTCGCGGTCGGCGCCGGGCTCGACCCGGACCAGCGCGCCCTCGACCTTGGAGACGACCTTCGAGGTCACGACCACGACGTCGCCGTCGGTCAGCCAGGGGGCCGCGCCCGCGATCGCGCCCGCCAGGTCGTCGCCTGGCGCGAACTCCGGCAGCCCCGGGACGGGCAGCAGAAGGACCCCCTCCCCCTCAGCCCTCGCACGCTCGGGCCGAGCCTCTGGAGGGGGCCGTCGATCAACCACGGCAGGCGTCCAGGGCGGCGCGGGCCAGCGCCGTCGTCGCCTCGGGGTCGGACATGAGCAGCGGCACCTGCCGGACGTCGACCCCGGGGACGTCGGCGGGGTCCTCGGGCGCCACCAGCCAGGCGTCGAGCAGGCCGCCGTCGGACCGGGCGCCGTAGTGGCGGCCCACGCCCTCGGCGCTGACCTCGATGCCGAGCACCGGCAGGCAGCGGTCGGCCATGCCGCGCACGACGGCCCCGCCGACGATCGGGGAGACCCCGGCGATGCGCGCAGGGGTGGCCAGCAGCGCCTCGCGCAGGTCCGGCACGCCGAGGATCGTGCCGATCGACACCACCGGGTTGGACGGGGCCAGCAGCACGGCGTCCGCGGCGGCGAAGGCCTCGGCCACGCCGGGGGCGGGGCGCGCCGCGTCCACGCCGACCTGCACGAAGGCCGAGGCCTCGAGCGCGGCGCGGTGCCGCACCCACCACTCCTGGAAGTGGATGGCGCGCGGCCGGTCGGTCTCCGGATCGCTGACGACGACGTGCGTCTCGACCCGCTGGTCGCTCATCGGCAGCACCGTGACGCCGGGCTGCCAGCGGTCGGCGAGCGCAGCGGTGACCGCGGACAGGGGGTAGCCGGCGTCGAGCATCCGGGTGCGGATCAGGTGCGTGGCCAGGTCGCGGTCGCCGAGACCGAACCAGTCGGGATCGGCGCCGTAGGCGGCCAGCTCCTCCTTGACCGTCCAGCTCTCACCGGCCCGGCCCCAGCCGCGCTCCTCGTCGATGCCTCCGCCGAGGGTGTAGACGACGGTGTCGAGGTCCGGGCAGATGCGCAGCCCGTGCAGCGTCACGTCGTCGCCGGTGTTCACCACGACGGTGATCTCCGCGTCGGGCGCCGCCGCCCGCACCCCCCTGAGGAATCGAGCCCCTCCGGTCCCACCAGCCAGCACCACGATCTGCACGAAACGCATCGTGCCCCATAGGCAGTTGTGCACTGTTCCACGGGCGTGTCGGGGTAGCAGACGAGATGTGACGAACGGCGTGTGACCTGTGTGGCTGGTGTGGCGTGTCGCTTACACCGGGCGAAGTTGACGGCCGGGCAACGACACGCGTGTAATTCCGCAGACGTCATCGAGTGCTGAGCGGTTCGGGAACCCCTCGACAGCCGCGCACCGGGACGAGAGCGAGAGGGGACGCATCGTCATGGCCGAGGTCTCGTGGTTGAGCGACTACGTCAACGGGAGCGACCGGACGACCGACCGGTTCGGCGCGGGCGCCGGACAGGGCCTGGGCGTCCCCGCCGCCGGCATCAGCGGGCTGCTGGGCATCGGCCTGGAGACCGAGGGCCAGTCCTGGCAGGAGCGCGCCCTGTGCGCCGAGACCGACCCGGAGGCGTTCTTCCCCGAGAAGGGCGGCTCCACCCGTGAGGCGAAGAAGATCTGCACCGGGTGCGAGGTCAAGGCCGAGTGCCTGGAGTACGCGCTCTCCAACGACGAGCGCTTCGGCATCTGGGGCGGGCTCTCCGAGCGCGAGCGCCGTCGCCTGCGCCGCCGCGCCGTCTGACGAAGGACCCCCTTCTCCCCAGCCCTCGCAGGCTCGGGCCGGGACCCGGGAGGGGGCCGTTCCAGCACCTCACCGCAGCCGCCGACGCCCCTTCGTCGGCGGCTGCGGTGCGTCCCGGGGCAGGTGTTGCCCCGGCACGGGAGCTCAGCCGTCGGCGCGCAGGACGCTCGGCGCCCCGTCCTCCCGGGTGCCGGCGCGCTGGTCCTCCCAGCGCAGCTCGCCCTCGGCAGGCCGCCATCCGGCGTCCTCCCCGCCCGCGGCAGCGACGGTGACCGAGACCTCGTAGGTCCGCCTCGTGGGCTCCGCGGGCGCGCCGGGCGGGCGTCGGTAGGTGGCGAACCGGCCCGACACCGCGAGCCGGTCGCCGTCGCGGTCCACGCGCAGGCCGGGTGCGGCCAGCTCGGCGTACTCGGTGCGCGCGGCACGGCAGCCCGGGTCGCCGGGCTCCGGCGGTGCGGCCAGGGCCAGGCAGTTGGCCGCGGGCAGCCGCAGGCGCGCGAGTTCACGCCCCTCGTCGTCCACGGTCAGCTCCAGCTCGGGGTACGCCGCGGTGATCCCGACGGCGTGCTCCTCCAGGACGACGCCGTCGAAGGCCAGCCGGGCGACGACACCGTCCCCGCTCGGGCTCGCGCTCGAGGGTGCCGCGGTCGCGGCCGGCTTGTCCGGCGCCGCAGCGGGGGACCGCTGCGCAGCCGCGAGCGCCGCCGCGGTGCCCACGAGCAGCAGCGCACCGACCGCCAGGCCGGCGAGCACCCCGACCGGGCGCGCGCCCGTGGGCCCGGGTGCGGGCTCCTCGCGCGGGGCGGGCGGTGCGGACGGCGCCAGCGGGACCCAGCCGTCGCCGTCGTCGGCCGGCACCCCGCGGGTGCCCGGCGGATGGGCGAGGAAGTCCGCGAGGTCGTCCCGTGGCTCGTCCGGCGTGGGCGGGGTGGCCGGCTCCGGCGGTGCGGGCGAGCGGAGCCGGAGGACGATCGCGCCCGCGGCGAGGAGGAGCAGCGCCCCGAGTACGGCACCGAGCGCGATCCAGGGCCCGGCGGCCACGGCGGGGACGTCCATCGCGGTCAGCATCGCAGGCCCCGGATGTCGTGGCGGTTCGGCGTCCTGCAGGGGCCCGACGCGAGCGCGCGAGCGTCGTGGGGCAGGAGGTCCTCTATGCGGTGGGGTCGATCTCCTCGGGGTCGCGGCCCAGCAGCACGGCGACCTGGTCGACGACGACGTCGCGCACCAGGTCGGCGAGGTCGTCCCGGTCGCCGGCGCGCAGCTCCAGCGGCCGCCGGTAGACGATGATCCGCGGCGGCACCTCGCGGCCGTCCTCCCGGTGCGCGGGCAGCACGCGGGCCAGCGGCACGCTGGCGTCGTCCAGCACGTCGGCGTCGAGCACCACGTCGTCCGGGCTGGTGTGGTCCACCCACGGCACGTCCTCGACGGCGAACTCCACCCCGGCGAGCTCGCGCTCCCACCGGCGCTCGAGGTCCTCCACCGCGTCCAGCACGAGATCGTCGAACTGCTCGGCGCGGCTGCGCGCCAGGGGCACCCCGGCCGGCACCAGCCGACCGCGCAGGCCGCGGCCGTGGCGGTCGCGGCGGGAGCGGGCGGGGCGGCGCGAGGGACCGGTCATGACGGCGCGAAGCCTACGGCGCGCGACCGTGCCGGGTGCGGCGACGCGGTCACCGCGGCAGCCGCCGCCAGACGGCGCGGGGGAGCAGGCGCATGAGGAAGAAGACCGGCCGCAGCACGCCCGGCACCCACACCTCACCGCGCCGTCCGCGCAGCGCCGCGACGACGGCGTCGGCCACCTGGTCCGGCGTGCTGGAGAACGGGGCCGGCGACATGCCCTCGGTCATCCGGCCGACGACGAAGCCTGGCCGCACGAGCAGCAGCCGGACGCCGGAGCCGGCCAGGGCGTCGGACAGCCCGCTGGCGAAGCCGTCGAGCCCCGCCTTCGCCGAGCCGTACACGTAGTTGGCCCGGCGTACCCGCACACCGGCCACGGACGAGAAGACGACGAGCGTGCCGCGGCCGGCCGCCCGCAGCCGCTCGGCCAGCAGGGTGAGCACGTGGACCTGCGCGGTGAGGTCGGTGTGCAGGATCGCGACCGCCGCGGCCGGGTCGCGCTCGGCGGCGGCCTGGTCGCCGAGCACGCCGAAGGCCACCACCACGGTGGAGGGGACGCCGACGCGCGCCTCCACCTCGTCGAGGACGGCGGCGTGACCGGCGAGGTCGTCGGCGTCGAAGGCCACCCGGACCACGGTCGCGGCCCCCGCCGCGCGCAGCTCCGCCTCCTGGTCGTCCAGGTCGGCGGTACGCCGCGCGGCCAGCACGAACGTCCCGCAGCCGAGCGCCGCGAGCCGGACGGCGACGGCCGTGCCGATCTCGCTGCGACCCCCGAGGACCAGGACCGGACCTGTGTCGATGCCCACGGGGTCATCGTGCAGGATGGGGTTGCCGCCGCCGAAATCCCGGTGTGCCTGCTGCGCGGTGCCCGCAGGCGGGTTTACGGTGCTCGCGTGAGGAACCGGTGGTGAGGCAGTCACGTCGCTGCTCGCGCAGCGGCTGCGCGCAACCGGCAGCGGCGACTCTGACCTACGTGTACGCGGAGTCCACGGCCGTTGTCGGGCCGTTGGCGACGTTCTCGGAGCCGCACAGCTACGACCTCTGCGAGTTCCACGCCGAGCGGCTGACCGTGCCCCGTGGCTGGGAGGTCGTCCGGCACGAGATCGACCTCGACGACGTCGGTCCGACCGGCGACGACCTGCTCGCCCTGGCCGACGCCGTCCGCGAGGCCGCCCGGCCGGAGCCCCCGCGCGACCCGGCCGACGACGGCCGCGGCACCCGGCGCGGACACCTGCGCGTCCTCCCCGACCTGTCGTAACGGCCCCGTCCAGAGGCTCGCCGCGAGCCTGCGAGGGGTGAGGAGGACGGGGTCCTTATAGGGTCACGGCGTGGCTGACCTCTCATCGATCATCAAGGCCTACGACGTGCGGGGTGTCGTCCCCGACCAGTGGGACGAGGGCGTCGCCCGGTCGATCGGGGCCGCCTTCGCCGAGTTCGTGCACGCCGAGAGCGGTGCCACGCAGATCGTCACCGCCCACGACATGCGCGAGTCGTCGGTGCCCCTGTCGCGGGCCTTCGCCGAGGGCGTGATCAGTCGCGGGCTCGACGTCGTCGAGGCCGGGCTTGGCTCGACCGACATGCTGTACTTCGCCGCCGGCTCGCTCGGGATCCCGGGCGCCATGTTCACGGCCAGCCACAACCCCGCGAAGTACAACGGCATCAAGATGTGCCGGGCCGGCGCGGCACCGATCGGGCAGGACTCCGGCCTGGCCGACATCCGCGCCTCGGCCGAGCGGGACAGCTACGACCGCGACCCCGGCCGCGTCGGCTCGGTCAGCCAGCGGGACGTCATCCACGAGTACGCCGCGCACCTGCGCGGGCTGGTCGACCTCTCCGGCGGCCGCCCCCTGAAGGTCGTCGTCGACGCCGGCAACGGCATGGGCGGGCACACCGTGCCGGTGGTCCTGGCCGACCTGCCCCTGGACGTCGTCCCGCTGTACTTCGAGCTCGACGGCTCCTTCCCGAACCACGAGGCCAACCCGCTGGACCCGGCGAACCTCGTCGACCTGCAGGCAGCGGTGCGCGAGCACGGCGCCGACATCGGTCTGGCCTTCGATGGCGACGCCGACCGGGTCTTCGTCATCGACGAGCGCGGGGAGCCCGTCAGCCCCTCGGCGGTCACCGCCCTGGTCGCCGTCCGCGAGCTGGCCAAGGGCCGCGGGACGACGATCATCCACAACCTGATCACCTCGAAGGCCGTCCCCGAGATCGTCCGGGAGCACGGCGGCGAGCCGGTGCGCACGCGGGTGGGTCACTCGTTCATCAAGGCCGAGATGGCCCGCACCGACGCCGTCTTCGGCGGCGAGCACTCGGCGCACTACTACTTCCGCGACTTCTGGCGGGCCGACACCGGCATGCTCGCGGCGATGCACGTGCTCGCCGCGCTGGGCGAGCAGTCCGGCACGCTGTCGGACCTCACCGCCGCCTACTCGCGCTACGCCGCCTCCGGGGAGATCAACTCCACGGTGGACGACGCCGCGGCGCGGATGGCCGACGTGCGGGCGGCCTTCGCCGACCAGCAGGGGGCGCGGATCGACGAGCTGGACGGGCTCACCGTCGAGCTGGGTGACGGCGCGTGGTTCAACCTGCGCGCGAGCAACACCGAGCCGCTGCTGCGGCTGAACGTGGAGGCGCCGGACGAGGCGCGGATGACCGAACTGCGGGATCAGGTACTAGGGATGGTGCGGGCATGACGAGCAACACGACGACCGGTGGACCGCTGGGGCTCGACCCCGAGCTGCTGTCCATCCTGGCCTGCCCGGACACGCACCACAGTCCGCTGACCGTCGACGAGGCGGCGAGCGAGCTGCTGTGCACCACCTGCGACCGGGCCTTCCCGGTGCGCGACGGGATCCCCGTGCTCCTCCTGGACGAGGCGCGTCGCCGAGGTGGTGGGGCTGGCGAGGGTGCCGGGGCGGGCCGAGAACACAGCGCATGATCCCGCCCGAGATCGCCGAGGAGGTCCTCGACGACCTCGAGGTGATGCGGGCGCGTGATCCGCACGGCCTGCTGCCGGCGGTCGCGGGCGCGGGCGCACAGGTCCGGGAGACCGCGCGGCTGACCCGCGAGGCGGGGCTGGAGCGGATCACCGGCGGCGGCCGGCCCCGTGGGCTGGTGATCGTCGCCCGCCGCGAGGGCGCGGTGGCCGCGTCGGTGCTGCGGGCGCTGCTCGGTCCGGCCAGCCCGGTGACCGTCGACGTCGTCCCGGGCCCGGCGCTGCCCGTGTGGACGGGGCCGAGCGACGTCGTCGTGGTCGCGACCCGCACGGGGGAGGGCGCCTACGCCGTCGCCCCTGCCTACGAGGCGGCCCGCCGCGGCGTCTCGCTGCTGGGTATCGGTGCCGAGGACGCGCCGCTGGCCGCGGCGTGCTCGATCGCCCGCGCGCCGTACGTGTCGCTGCCGACCTCCCGGGTCCGGCACACCACGCTGTGGTCGCTGCTGACCCCGATGCTCCTGCTGGCCTCCGACCTCGGGCTGCTGCCCGGGGACGTCGCCGACCCGGAGACCACCGCGGTCGCGCTCGACGCCACCGCGCAGGAGTGCGGCCCGGCGGCGCAGACCTTCCGCAACCCCGCGAAGACGCTGGCGCTGGAGCTGCTCGACTCGCTGCCGGTCATCGCCGCGGAGGGTCCGCTGGCCGCCGCGGCGGCCACCCGCATCGCCGACCAGCTGGCCACCCTGGCCGGGCTGCCCGCGACGGACTTCCGGCTGCCCGACCAGCGGGTCGCGGCCTGCTCCGTCCTCGGTGGCCCGCTGGCGCCCGCTGACGCCGACGACTTCTTCCGCGACCGGGCCGACGATCCCGGCCGGCGCCTCCGGCTGCTGACCATCCGCGACGCCGGTGCCGGAGGGCACGACGGCGCCGGTGAGCGCGAGCCGCGGTCGGCCGGTGAGGCGATGGAGCAGGTGCTGCGCACCGCCGCGACGCACAACGTCCCGGTGAGCGGCCTGGCCGAGCGGGGGCAGGCGGAGTCCGACGGCCGGCTGCCGCGGCTGGCCCGCCAGCTCGCCGTCGCCGACTTCAGCGCCGTCTACCTCGCCCTGGCGCTGGACACCCAGCGGGGGCAGAGCCGGTGACCGGGTTCGGCGGACCCCCTGGCCCGGGTACAGACCTCGTTCGGACCGACGGAAAGGACCTCCCGTGGCGGGTGGACTCGTAGCCCTGCTGGACGACGTCGCGGTGCTGGCCAGGGCCGCTGCCGCGTCGATCGACGACATCGGGGCGGCGGCGGGACGGGCGAGCATCAAGGCAGCCGGCGTCGTGGTCGACGACACCGCGGTCACCCCGCAGTACGTGCACGGGCTGAACGCCGACCGCGAGCTGCCGATCATCCGGAAGATCGCTCTGGGCTCCCTGCGCAACAAGCTGCTGATCATCCTCCCGGCGATCCTGCTGCTCAGCGAGTTCCTCGACTTCCTGCTGACCCCGATCCTGATGATCGGCGGGGCCTACCTCTGCTACGAGGGCGCGGAGAAGATCTGGCACCGGATCAGCGGCCACGCCGAGGAGCACGCCTCGGTGGAGGAGGCGCTACCGGACGAGAAGACGATCGTCACGGGCGCCGTCCGCACCGACTTCATCCTGTCGGCCGAGATCATGGTGATCTCGCTCAACGAGGTGGCGAGCGAGGGCTTCGTCTCGCGAGCGGTCATCCTGGCGGTCGTCGCGATCGGCATCACCGTGCTGGTCTACGGCGTCGTCGGGGTCATCGTGAAGATGGACGACATCGGCCTGAGCCTGGCCCAGCGATCGGGGAAGGCGGTGGCCGCGTTCGGCCGCGGCCTGGTCAAGGGGATGCCGAAGCTGCTCAGCGTGCTGACCGTGGTCGGCACCGCCGCCATGCTGTGGGTTGGCGGGCACATCATCCTGGTGGGCACCGACGAGCTGGGTCTGCACGCGATCTACGACGTGGTCCACCACCTCGAGGAGGCGGCGCACGACGCGACCGGGGCGCTCGGCGGCGTGGTGGGCTGGATCGTCAACACGATCGGCAGCGCACTGCTGGGGCTGGTGATCGGGGCGGTGATCGTGGTCGTGATGACACTCACGGTGCACCGCAAGAAGGCCGGGAGCGACGCAGGGAGCCACTGAGCGGGGGACAGTAGGGGCCATGCACTCGGGGACGACCGACCGCACGCTGCTCTCGCCCGCCCGACGGCGCGCGGACCGCGCCCGGCTCGCCGACGAGGTCGTCGACGTGCTCGTGATCGGCGGTGGCGTCACCGGTGCCGGTGCCGCCCTCGACGCGGCCAGCCGGGGCTTGACCGTGGCGCTGCTGGAGGCGCGTGACTTCGCGGCCGGCACCTCCAGCCGGTCGAGCAAGCTCATCCACGGCGGCCTGCGCTACCTGGAGCAGTTCGCCTTCCCGCTGGTGCACGAGGCGCTGCACGAGCGCGCCCGCCTGGTGCAGACGATCGCGCCGCACCTGGTCCGGCCGCTGCCCTTCCTGCTGCCCCTGACCTCGCCGGTGTGGCAGCGGGCCTACTTCGGCGCCGGTGTCGCGCTCTACGACGTGCTCGGCGCGGCCTTCACCTCGCACCGTCCGATCCCCGGCCACCGGCACCTGTCCCGGACGGCGACGCTCGAGGCGTTCCCGGGGCTGCGCCGCGACGTCGTGCGCGGGGCGATCCGCTACTGGGACGCCCAGGTCGACGACGCCCGGCACACCCTCGCCGTCGTCCGCACCGCCGCCGGCTACGGCGCCCGGGTGCTCTCCAGCGCCCGGGTGACCGGCCTCCTCCGTGACGGCGGCGACGGGGACGGCTCCGCGGCGGACGCCGCGGTCGTCGGGGTGGAGGTCGCCGACCTCACCGACGGCTCCTCCTTCACCGTGCGGGCCCGCAGCGTCGTGGCGGCCACCGGCGTCTGGAGCGACGACATCGGCACGATGCTCGGCGATGCAGCACCCGACCTCCGGGTGCGCGCCTCCAAGGGCGTGCACCTGGTCGTGCCGCGGTCGGCCATCGACGGCGGCTCGCTGGCCGCGGCGGGCGGGACGTCGGACGGGCTGATCCTGCGCACCCCCACCAGCGTGCTGTTCGTCATCCCGTGGAACGAGCAGTGGATCGTCGGCACCACCGACACCCCGTGGAAGCTCGACCGCGACCACCCCGCGGCCAGCAGTGCCGACATCGCCTACCTGCTCGACCAGGTCAACCGGGTGCTCGTCCGCCCGATCACCACCGAGCAGATCCTCGGCGTCTACGCCGGCCTGCGGCCGCTGCTGGCGGGGGAGTCCGACGACACCAGCCGGCTGTCCCGCGAGCACGCGGTGGTCACCCCGGTGCCCGGTCTGGTCCTGGTGGCTGGGGGCAAGTACACGACCTACCGCGTGATGGCGGAAGACGCCGTCGACGCCGCCGTCGCCGGGCTGCCCGGGGTGCCGGCGTCGCGCACCGCGCACCTGCCGCTGGTGGGGGCGCACCGCTGGACCGAGGTGCGCGACCGCGCCGCCCAGTTGGCCGCCGCCGCCGGCGTGCCCGAGGCGGCCGTCGAACGCCTGCTGCACCGGCACGGCGACCGCACCGCCGACGTGCTGGCCCTGGCCGCCGACGACCCCGGCCTCGCGCAGCCGCTGCCCGGTGCGCCCGGCTACCTGGCGGCCGAGGTCGTGCACGCCGTCACCGCCGAGGGCGCGCTGCACCTCGACGACGTACTGACCCGGCGCACCCGCATCTCCATCGAGACGGCGCACCGCGGCGTGGAGACGGCGGCCCGGGTCGCCGAGCTCATGGCCCGCGAGCTCGGTTGGGACGAGGAGCGCACCACCCGGGAGGTCGCCCACTACACCGCGCGGGTCGACGCCGAGCGCGAATCGCAGCGGATGCCCGACGACCGGACCGCCGACGCGGCGCGGCTCGGTGCGGCCGACGTGCGCGCCGGGGTGGCCTCACCCCGACGGGGGGAACTGGTGCCGCAGGAGGATCTGCGGGTGGCGACGGGGGGTTCCGGCGCCGGACCCGCGCGTTAGCCTGGGCCGATGTGGCAGCTTCAGAATGCGGTGCGTCACTACCCGTGGGGTTCGCACACCGTCATCCCGGAGCTGATCGGCGCGCCGTCGCCGGCTGAGCGCCCGCACGCCGAGCTGTGGATGGGCGCCCATCCCGACGAGCCGAGCGTGCGCTCCGACGGGATGCCGCTGGACAAGGCGATCGTCACCGAGCCCGAGCTCCTGCTCGGCCCCGAGGTCCTCGAGCGGTTCGGCGTCCGGTTGCCCTTCCTCATGAAGGTGCTCGCCGCGGAGAAGCCGGTGTCGCTGCAGGCGCACCCCACCACCGAGCAGGCCGAGGTCGGCTTCGCCGCCGAGGAGGCGGCCGGGGTGCCGCGCGACGACCCGACGCGCACCTTCCGCGACCCCTTCCACAAGCCCGAGATGCTCGTGGCGCTGACCACGGTCGAGGCGCTCTGCGGCTTCCGCCCGGTCGAGGAGTCGCTGCACTGCCTGGCCAAGCTCCAGGTGCCCGAGCTCAAGCCCACGATCGCCGCGCTCGCCCGCGGCGGGCTGCGCTCGGTCATCCCGCAGCTGCTGGCGCTGCCGCCGGACCAGCGCGACGTGCTGGTCTCCGAGGTGGCCCGGGCAGCGGCCGGGTTCGTCTCGGCGCACGACCCGGAGTTCATCAACACCTACCGCTGGGCGGCCGCGCTGGCCGAGACCTACCCCGGTGACCCGGGCGTCGTCATCTCGCTGATGTGCAACCACCTGCGGCTGGCGCCCGGGGAGGCCGTGTTCCTGCCGGCGGGGAACCTGCACGCCTACCTGTGCGGTGCCGGCGTCGAGGTCATGGCCAGCTCCGACAACGTGCTCCGGGGCGGGCTGACCGGCAAGCACGTGGACCTCGCGGCCCTCATCGAGGTGCTCGACTTCACCGACGGGCGCGTGCCCGTGCTCCGCCCGGTCCTCGGCCCCGGAGGGCTGCGCTACCCGGTGCCGGTCGAGGAGTTCGACCTCACCCTCTGCCAGCTCGGCGACCAGGTCGGCACGCTGACCACCCGCGGGCCCCAGCTGGTGCTGTGCACGGAGGGCACTGCCGTGCTCTCCACGGCCGACGACGAGCTGACCCTGCCCCAGGGTGCCTCGGCCTTCCTGCCCGCGGGCACCCCCGTCAGCGCCCGCGGTCCCGCCGTCCTCTACCGGGTGACCACGAACCTCTCCTGAGGGGATCGCTCCCGGACCGCCGGGGCGCGTGTCGCAGCACCGGGGGAGCGGGGGACCTGCCTACGGTCCGGGCGCTGTCGTCTGCGCCTGGGGGAATGTCGTGTCCGCTCGTCCGCCGGGCCGCACCGGGCGCGCCGCCCGCGTGGCGCTCGCCCCGCTGCTGGCCACCCTCCTCCTGAGCGGCTGCGCCGCGACGACGCAGGCCGACGGGGTCGCCGTCCCGCCGGAGACGGAGACGGCCGCCGACTCCGCCGTCGCGGAGCAGGAGACCTCCGAGGCGACCGTCCCGCCGGACGGCCTCGCCGGCACCGCGCTGAACGACGGGTCGGCCGAGGCCGTGATCGGTGGTGCCGCGCCCACGTCGGCGCTGGCCGCCCTGGCCGCGCTGGAGGTCAAGGGGCGGGCGCCGCGCACCGGGTACGACCGCGACCTCTTCGGGTCGGGCTGGGTGGACACCGACCGCAACGGCTGCGACACCCGCAACGACGTGCTCGCCCGCGACCTCACCGGCGAGACGTTCAAGCCGGGCACCCGCGACTGCGTCGTCCTCACCGGCACCCTGGCCGATCCGTACTCGGGCCGCACCATCGAGTTCCGGCGCGGTCAGGACACCAGCGACGACGTCCAGATCGACCACGTGGTCGCGCTGTCGGACGCCTGGCAGAAGGGCGCCCAGCAGTGGGACGCCGACCGGCGCGCGGCCTTCGCCAACGACCCGCTGAACCTGCTGGCCGTCGACGGCCCGCTCAACATGCAGAAGGGCGACGGGGACGCCGCCACCTGGCTGCCGCCCACGACCTCGTTCCGGTGCGCCTACGTCGCCCGCCAGGTTGCGGTGAAGATCCGCTACGGCGCGTGGGTGACCCCGGCCGAGAAGAACACGATGGCCACGGTGCTGAGCGTCTGCCCGGCCGAGCCCTTGCCCGGGGGAGTGGTGGCCACCCGGCCCCAGGCCGCCCCGGCGCCTGCGCCCGCTCCGGCACCGGCTCCGTCACCGGCTCCGGCCCCGTCAGTGCCCGTGTCGTTCCAGAACTGCGCCGCGGTGCGCGCTGCGGGCGCCGCACCGATCCGCCCCGGCGATCCCGGCTGGGACCAGAAGTTCGACGGCGACGGGGACGGCGTCGGCTGCGACTCCTGAATCCGGGCGAGGAACAGGCTCCCGACCGCGTCGGCGCGGAACCCGGTTGCGTGCAGCCGGTACCCTGGGTCCCGGCACGAGCCCCGCCGAAGCCTCGGCATGCTCGCTCTCCCCGGTCACGGGGATCGAAGCGACCCTGCATCCGACTGCACCGCCCGGCCGCCGCGCCGGGCACATCTGGAGCTCACATGACCGCCAGCACTGGCACCCGCACGCTGTCCACCCCCACCGGCGAGGCCGACTTCAAGGTCGCCGACCTCTCCCTCGCCGGCTTCGGCCGCAAGGAGATCCAGCTCGCCGAGCACGAGATGCCCGGCCTGGTGGCGCTGCGCGCCGAGTACGGCGACGCCCAGCCGCTGGCCGGCGCGCGCATCGCCGGCTCGCTGCACATGACCGTGCAGACCGCCGTCCTCATCGAGACGCTGACCGCCCTGGGCGCCGACGTCCGCTGGGTCAGCTGCAACATCTTCTCCACGCAGGACCACGCCGCCGCGGCCATCGTCGTCGGCGAGGGCACCCCCGAGGAGCCCACCGGCGTCCCGGTCTTCGCCTGGAAGGGCGAGAGCCTCCCCGAGTACTGGTGGTGCACCCAGCGCCTCTTCGAGTTCCGCGACGAGAGCGGCACCGTCGTCGGCCCGAACATGCTGCTCGACGACGGCGGCGACGCCACCCTGCTGGTCCACCTGGGCACTCGCTTCGAGGCCGACGGCGTCGTCCCCGACACGACCGACGCCGACTCCGAGGAGTACGCGGTCATCCTCGAGACCCTCCGCGGCACGCTGGCCGAGGACGGTCAGTACTGGACCCGCATCGGCCAAGGCATCAAGGGCGTCACCGAGGAGACCACCACCGGCGTCATGCGGCTCTACGAGCTCGCGCGCGACGGCCGCCTGCTCTTCCCGGCGATCAACGTCAACGACTCGGTCACCAAGAGCAAGTTCGACAACCTCTACGGCTGCCGCCACTCGCTCATCGACGGCCTCAACCGCGCCACCGACGTCATGATCGGCGGCAAGGTTGCCGTCGTCTGCGGCTACGGCGACGTGGGCAAGGGCTGCGCGGAGTCCCTCCGCGGCCAGGGCGCGCGCGTGATCATCACCGAGATCGACCCGATCTGCGCCCTCCAGGCCGCCATGCACGGCTACGAGGTCACGACGCTGGACGAGGTGATCGGCAAGGCCGACATCATCATCACCACGACCGGCAACAAGGACATCATCTCGGCCGAGCAGCTGGCCTCGACCAAGCACCAGGCGATCATCGGCAACATCGGTCACTTCGACAACGAGATCGACATGGCCGGCCTGGCGAAGACCCCGGGCGTCGTCCGGACGACGATCAAGCCGCAGGTCGACGAGTGGCGGTTCGAGGACGGCCACACGATCATCGTGCTCTCCGAGGGCCGGCTGCTGAACCTGGGCAACGCCACCGGGCACCCGAGCTTCGTCATGAGCGCCTCGTTCTCCAACCAGACGCTGGCCCAGATCGAGCTGTGGAACAACCGGGCCGCCTACGAGGGCAAGACCCCCGGCGTCACCGTGCTCCCGAAGAAGCTCGACGAGCACGTGGCCCGGCTCCACCTGGACGCCCTCGGCGTGAAGCTCACCGAGCTGTCCAAGGTGCAGGCCGACTACATCGGCGTGCCGGTCGAGGGTCCCTACAAGAGCGACCACTACCGCTACTGACGCAAAGCCCCTGCACGGGGCCATGTCACGCCTGGGAGGCGGCTCACCCTGATGGGTGGGCCGCTTCCCTTGCCTCACAGCGCAGAATGGTCGCCGTGCCACCCACCGCTCCGCAGAACGGGCCCAGCCGCGGCCGTGTCCTCGTCGTCGACGACGACGCCGCCCTCGCCGAGATGCTCGGGATCGTGCTGCGCCGGGAGGGGTACGAACCGGCGTTCGTCTCCGACGGCAACCGCGCCCTCGGCGTCTTCCAGCAGACCCGGCCGGACCTCGTCCTCCTGGACCTGATGCTGCCGGGCCGCAACGGCCTGCAGATCTGCCAGGACATCCGGACGCAGTCGACCGTGCCGATCGTGATGCTCACCGCCAAGGGCGACACCATCGACGTCGTCCAGGGGCTGGAGGCCGGCGCCGACGACTACGTCACCAAGCCGTTCAAGCCCGTCGAGCTGGTCGCCCGCGTGCGCGCCCAGCTGCGCCGCGGCGAGACCGGGCAGGCCGAGAGCCTCGCCATCGGGGACGTGCAGATCGACGTGCCCGCCCACCAGGTCACCCGGGACGGCGTGCCCGTCGCGCTGACGCCGCTGGAGTTCGACCTGCTCGTGGCGCTGGCCCGCAAGCCGCGGCAGGTCTTCACCCGCGAGCTGCTGCTCGAGCAGGTGTGGGGCTACCGTCACGCCGCCGATACCCGGCTGGTCAACGTCCACGTGCAGCGTCTCCGCGCCAAGATCGAGAAGGACCCGGAGAAGCCCGAGGTCGTCCTCACCGTCCGCGGCGTCGGCTACAAGGCCGGCCCGCCCTGACCGGTCCGGGGACCGGCATCCCCGCGTAGGGCGCCGGGTCGCCGACAATGGCTGCGTGACCGCCACCCGAACGCCCCCGGTGGACACCGGCATGCCCGGTGCGCCCGGGCCCGGGCGTCCCGGCGCGGCGGAGCTGGAGCGGATCCGCCGGGGGCTGGGCCGGCGGGCCGGCGCCGCCCGGCGCCGCGTCCGGAGAGTCTCCCGCCGCACCGCCAGCCGCGCGGTGCACGCCTGGCGGTCGTCTCTGCAGGTGCGCATCGGCGCCATCACGATGGTCGTTGCCGGCATCGTCGTGATCATCGTGAGCCTGGTGCTGTTCAGCCAGATCCGCGACCAGCTGCTGTCGGTCAAGCGGCAGGCGGCGGTCGACCAGGCCCAGGCCGGCGTGCTCTACGCGCAGGAAGAGATCACCGGCGGGATCGCGACGGGGGACGCGGCGAGCGTGCGGGCCACGCTGGACCGGACGGTCAGCGCCCTCCAGCAGCGCGGCGGCGCGGCCGGTGACTTCGACGTCGTCATGACCTACCGGACGGGGGACCGGGAGGTCCCCGGCGCCAGCCGGGCGTCCATCTACCCCGCGCTGCCCGAGGACCTGCGGGCCGACGTCGACGCCGGCAACCAGTCCTACCGCTATGCCGAGATCCCCGACGCCGCGGGCGAGCCCCGGGCCTCCCTGGTCGTCGGCGCCCCGGTGCAGGGCGGCACCGCGGGCAGCGCGCAGATCGAGCTCTACTACGTCTTCCCGCTGAGCCAGGAGGCCGAGAGCCTCTCGCTGATCCGCAGCACGGTGGTGATCAGCGGGTTCGCGCTGACGATGTTCGTCGTCGGCATCGCCGTTCTGGTGACCCGCCTGGTGGTCGACCCCGTCCGCCGGGCCGCCGGCACCGCCCAGCGGCTGGCCGAGGGGCAGCTCGAGGAGCGCATGGTGGTGCGCGGCGAGGACGACCTCGCCCGGCTGGCCACCAGCTTCAACGCCATGGCCGACAGCCTCCAGCGGCAGATCACCCAGCTGGAGGGGCTCTCCCAGCTGCAACAGCGCTTCACCTCCGACGTCTCGCACGAGCTGCGCACGCCGTTGACCACCGTCCAGATGGCCGCCGAGGTGCTGCACGAGGCGCGGGGCGACTTCCCGCCGCACGTCGCGCGCTCGGCCGAGCTGCTGCGGGCCGAGCTCGACCGGTTCGAGAGCCTGCTCACCGATCTGCTGGAGATCAGCCGCTACGACGCCGGGGTCGCGGTGCTGGACGCGGAACCGACGGACCTCGGGGCGCTGGCGGCGAGGGTGGCGGCCGGGATGTGGTCCCTCGCCGAGCGGCACGGGTGCGAGCTCACCGTGGACCGGCCCGACGAGGACGTCATCGCCGAGGTCGACGCGCGCCGGGTGGAGCGCATCCTGCGCAACCTCGTCGGCAACGCCATCGAGCACGGCGCCGGGCGGCCGGTGGAGATCACCCTCGCCGCGAACCGCACGGCCGCGGCCCTCACGGTGCGCGACCACGGGGTCGGGCTCACCTCCGCCGACGCGCAGCACGTCTTCGACCGCTTCTGGCGCGCCGACCCCTCGCGGGTCCGCAGCGTCGGTGGCAGCGGGCTCGGCCTGTCGATCAGCCTCGAGGACGCACGGCTGCACGGGGGGTGGCTGCAGGTCTGGGGGCAGCCTGGATCCGGCGCCCAGTTCCGGTTGACCGTGCCCCTCGCCGCGGGCGGGGAGCTCACCGGCTCCCCACTGCCGCTGCGGCCGGCCGTCGTCCGTCGTCCGGGAGGCCCGGCGTGAGCCGCCGGAGCGGCGCTCCGGCGCTGGCCGCCGCGCTGCTGCTGGGCGCGACCGCCTGCTCGATCGTGCCCACCAGCTCCCCGACGGTGCAGATCACCCAGGCGCCCGAGCGCCCGGCGCCCGAGTTCATCAGCGAGCCGTTGCCGCCCGCCCGGGGAGCGACGCCCGAGGACGTCGTCCGGGGGTTCATCGACGCGGCGGCCAGCAGCGTGCCCGAGCGCCCCGTGGCCAAGGACTACCTGACCCCCGAGGCGGCGAGCACGTGGTCCGACGCCGGCGGCATCACGATCATCAGCCCCGGCTTCGCGACGGCGGCCAGCGAGGCCGGCTCGGTCGTCGTCACCGCCGACCTGGTCGGCACGGTCGACCAGCGCGGCATCTTCACCGTGGCCGGCACCGAGCCGTTCAGCTACGAGTTCCCGCTGGCCGAGGTCGACGGCGAGTGGCGGATCAGCGACCCCCCGGACGGCCTGGTCATCCTCGAGACCGACTTCGAGCGGCTCTACGACCCCGTCGACGGCTACTTCCTCGACCCCACGCTCCGGCAGCTCGTCCCCGATCCGCGCTACCTCATCGGCGGGGAGGCGCAGCCCACCGCCCTCGTGGAGCGCCTGGTCCAGGGACCGTCCGCGGCGCTCGCCGCCGGCGTGGAGAACCCGCTGGCCGGCGCAGGACTGGCGCGCACGGTCACCGTGGACGACCAGGTCGCGACGGTGGACCTCACCGGCTTGGACGTCGACGCCACCACTCCGTTGCGCGAGCTCAGCGCGCAGTTGGTGTGGAGCCTGACGCGGCTCGACGACCTCACCATCCGCTCCGTGGTGGTCACCCTCGACGGCGAGCCCCTGCCGCTGGAGGGCGTGCCCGAGGAGCAGACCACCGACGACTGGCCCGCCTTCGATCCTGACGCGACGCCGCTGGAGACCGTGGGGCACTACCTGGACGCGGGGTCGCTCCGCACCGTCGAGGACGGGGCGCCGGTCCCGGGACCGGCCGGGAACGGCGGCTACGGCCTCTCGTCGGCCGCGGTGTCGGCCGACGCCCGCACCGGCGAGCTGACCTTCCTCGCCGGCGTGCGTCCCGAGGCCGGGCAGTCGACGCTGCTGGCCGGGCCCTACGGCGGCGAGCTGGCCCCAGTGCTGACCGGACGGACGCTGAGCGCTCCCACGGTGGCGGCCACCCGTCCGGAGGTCTGGGTGGTGCGCGACGACACGGAGATCGTCCGCGTGCCCGCGGGCAGCCGGCCGCAGGCGGTCAGCGCCCCCACGCTGGCGGGGCTGGGGCGGGCGCAGGTGATCGAGCTGTCGCCGGACGGCGTGCGCGTCGCCGTCGTGGTCACCGACGTGCAGGGCGTCCCGCGCCTGCACGTGGGCACCGTGGTGCGCAACGAGGAGGGCGGCGGGGTGGCCGTCCGCGACCTCCCGCAGGTCGCACCCACCCTCTCGCCGGTCGTCGACGTCGCCTGGCGGTCCAACGGCGAGCTGTGGGTGCTGGCCGGCGATCCGGGGGAGGAGGCGCCGTACTCGCTCGGTGTCGACGGCTGGGGGCTCTCCCAGCAGGTCACCTCGGGCCTGCCGGACCAGCCCACGTCGCTGGGAGCCGCCCCGGGGCGGGAGCCGTTGGTCGTCGCCGGCGGCCGGCTCTGGCGGTGGGCCCGCGGGACGTGGGTGACCCTCGTCCCGGGCAGGGAGCCGCTGGCCGGATCCGCGCCGTTCTACCCGCTGTGATCCGCCGTCCACAGCGGGGCGGCTCGGTCTCCTGACACACGGCCCGCTGGGCCAGGCTGTGGGGGTGGGCGGTTCCGCGTGGTCCGCGCTGGCCGACCTGGTGCTGCCGCGCACCTGCGCCGGCTGCGGGCTGCCCGGGCACCTGCTCTGCCGCCGCTGCGCCGCGCTGCTCGCCCGCCCGCACCTGGCCACCCCGCGCCGCTTCCCGGAGGGCTTCCCACCCACGGTGGCCGCCGGCACCTACGACGGGCCGGTGCGGCCTGCCGTGCTCGCGTTCAAGGAGCGCGGCCGCGCGGAGCTCGCCCGTCCCCTGGGGACGGCGCTTGCCCTGGCCGTGGCCGCCGTCGTCTCCGCCGTCCCCGGGCCGCCGGCGGAGGTGCTGCTGGTCCCGGTGCCCAGCTCGGCGGCCGCGCTCCGGACCCGGGGACGGGACCACGTGCGGGAGCTGGCTGCGCACGCGGTGGGCGAGCTGCGCGCGGCGGGGCTTCCCGCGTCGCAGCGCCGGCTCCTGCGCCGGCACGGCCGGGTGCGCGACTCCGCCGAGCTGTCCGCGGGGCAGCGGCGGGCGAACCTCGCCGGCACGTTCGCGCCGGCCGCGGGCGCCGACGCCGGCGAGGCGCTGCTGGTCCTCGTCGACGACGTCGTGACCAGCGGCGCGACGCTGACGGAGGCGGCGTCGGTGCTGGCCGCACTGGCGCACCCGGGCGGTCCGCCGGTGCTCGGCGCCGTCGTCGCGGCCACTCCCCGGACGCCCTCGCGGGGGCGGTCCGCAGGCTCTCCGCACCCGTCGGGCGGCCCCCCCGGCGACGGCGCTGATCGACTGTCGGGACGGTGGCGGAGGGACTAGCGTCGAAGTGACCCAACGCCGGAAGTTCACCGGGAGGTCTCATGGAGATCGTCGTACGTGGTCGCAATGTCGAAGTTCCCGAGCACTACCGACAGCACGTCGAGGACAAGGTCGGGTCCACCGATCGGTTCGACGGGAAGCTGAAGATCCTCCGGATCGACGTGGAGCTCCAGCACGAGAAGAACCCACGCCAGTCCGCCCACTGCCAGCGCGTGGAGATCACGCTCCGCGGCAAGGGACCGGTGGTACGCGCCGAGGCGTCCGGCCCGGACTTCTACGCCGCGCTCGACCTCGCCACGGCCAAGCTGGAGAACAACCTGCGCCGCGCCGCCGACCGCCGTCGCGTCCACCACGGTCGCCGCACGCCGGCGAGCGTGCGGATGGCCGACAACGTCGTCCTCGGCACCGACGACGTCGCCGCCGCACCGGCGCCGCAACCGGACGGGGCCGAGGGGCCGCTGGTGACCGATCTGGACGAGCACCTGCCCGGCCAGATCGTCCGCGAGAAGCACCACCCGGCCACGCCGATGCACGTCGACCAGGCCCTCCACGAGATGGAGCTGGTCGGCCACGACTTCTACCTGTTCCAGTGCGCCGACACCGGCCAGCCCACGGTCGTCTACCGCCGGCACGCCTACGACTACGGGCTCATCCGGCTGGCGCCGGTGTCCCAGGACGGCGCCGCGCCCGCGCACATGGCCGAACCCCAGGCCGCCGCCACCGTCTGACGCCCACCCGGGCAGTTGATCATCGTCCGCGTGCGTGGGACGCGGCACGACCTGCCGCAGCACCGTGCACGCGGACGATGATCGTCTCGATGGTCAGTCCTCCGGCAGCCGCGAGAACAGCACCGCATCCCCGCGGCTGCCGTCCCGGTACTCCAGGCACGAGCGCACCACGGCCTCGCGGACGAACCCCGCCCGCACCGCCACCGCCTGCGAGGCGGTGTTGCCGACGTCGGTCATCAGGTTCACGCGGGGAGCCCCCAGCGCCAGACCCCACTCGGCGAGGGCGCGTGCCGCCTCGGCGGCGTAGCCCCGCCCGCGCGCCCAGGGCGCCGTCCAGTAGCCGACGCCCGGACCGAGGACGCCGGGCGTGACGTGCAGGCCGGCCGCCCCACGAACTCACCGTCGGCCTCCATCGCGGCGAGCAGCCCCTCGCCCTCGGCGCGTGCCTGCACGGTGGTCCCGGTGACGAACCGGATCGCGTCGGCCTCGGTGTAGGGCGACGGCATCGATCGCCGCCACCGCTGGATGTCGGGGTCCTGGCAGGCGCGGTGCACCGGGTCGACGTCCTCGGGGCGGTACGGGCGCAGCACGAGCCGGTCGGTGCGCACGACCACGCTGGGGAGGTCGACCAGCGAGAGGTCCACCGGGTCAGTCCTCCGGAAGCCGCGAGAAGACCACGGCGTCCCCGCGGCTGCCGTCCCGGTAGTCCAGGGCGGAGCGCAGGACGCCCTCGCGCACGAACCCGGCCCGGACCGCGGCGGCCTGCGAGGCGGCGTTGCCGACGTCGGCCAGCAGGTGCACCCGGGGAGCGCCCAGCCCCAGACCCCACTCGGCCAGCGCGTGCGCCGCCTCGGCCGCGTAGCCGCGGCCCCGCCCCCAGGGGGCGATCCAGTAGCCGACGCCGGGCCCGAGAGCGCCGGGCGTGAAGTGCAGGCCTGCGGACCCGACGAACTCCCCGTCGGCCTCCACCGCGGTGAGCAGCCCCTGGCCCCCGGCGCGCGCCTGCACGGTGGTCTCCGTGACGAACTGGGCGGCGTCGGCCTCCGTGTAGGGCGAGGGCACCCGCAGCCAGCGCTGGATATCTGGGTCCTGGCAGGCGCGGTGCACGGCGTCGACGTCGTCGGGCCGGTAGGGGCGCAGCACGAGCCGTTCGGTGCGCACGACCTCGGTGGGCAGGTCGACGAGGGAGAGGTCCACCGGGGCAGTGTCAGGCGTTGCCCAGTACCCGGTCGACCGATATCTCGATGACCACGCGGGCCGGGTTCACGCGCGGCTGGCGGTACCGCTGCGCGTAGCGCTCGACGGCGTCGGCCACCGACGCCGCGTCGTCCTTCACGACCGCCGTGCCCTCCAGGGTCAGCCAGCGGGCGCCGTCGACCTGGCAGACGGCGACCCGGGCCCGTCCGTCGCGGACGTGCCGCGCCTTCGCCGAGGTGCCCGAGGTGATGACCCGCGCGGTGGAGGTGGCGGCGTCGAAGGTGACCCCGACCGGGACGACGTGCGGGCTGCCGTCGGCGCGCAGCGTGGTCAGCGTCGCCAGGTGCCGTTCGGTGAGGAACTCGAGCGTGGCAGGGGCGAGGTCTGCGGGATTCCTGGACACCCGCGGGAGGCTAGAGGCTCCGCCGTCCACATGGAGCGGGCGGTTCGGACCGCGGACGGGCCGCGTTCCCAGGTGGGCCGCCTACGCTGGGGTCGTGGTGTTCCAGAAGATCCTCCGCGCCGGCGAGGGCAAGCAGGTCCGACGACTCTCCAAGATCGCGGACGCGGTCGAGTACCTGGCCGACGACTACGTCGACCTGAGCGACGCCGAGCTGCGCGCGAAGACCGATGAGTTCAAGGAGCGGCACGCCGACGGAGAGTCTCTCGACGCGCTGCTGCCCGAGGCGTTCGCCGTGGTCCGCGAGGCGGCCACCCGCACGCTGGGCCAGCGGCACTTCCGCGTGCAGCTCATGGGCGGTGCGGCGCTGCACCTCGGCAACATCGCCGAGATGAAGACCGGTGAGGGGAAGACCCTCACCGGCGTGCTGCCGGCCTACCTCAACGCCCTGACCGGCAAGGGCGTGCACGTGGTCACCACCAACGACTACCTCGCCTCCCGCGACGCCGACTGGATGGGCCGGGTGCACCGGTTCCTGGGCCTGACGGTCGGCACGATCGTGTCGGGCCAGGCGCCGGCGACCCGCCGCGAGAAGTACGCGCACGACATCACCTACGGCACGAACAACGAGTTCGGCTTCGACTACCTGCGCGACAACATGGCGTGGAGCAAGGCCGACCTGGTTCAGCGCGGCCACCACTTCGCCATCGTCGACGAGGTCGACTCGATCCTCATCGACGAGGCCCGCACCCCGCTGATCATCAGCGGCCCGGCCGAGACCAGCGCCAAGTGGTACGGGGAGTTCGCCCGCATCGTGCCGATGATGAAGCGCGACGTCCACTACGAGGTGGAGGAGGCCAAGCGCACGGTCGCCGTCACCGAGGAGGGCGTGGAGTTCGTCGAGGACCAGCTCGGCATCGACAACCTCTACGAGGCGGTCAACACCCCGCTGATCGGCTACCTGAACAACGCGCTCAAGGCCAAGGAGCTGTTCAAGAAGGACCAGCAGTACATCGTCACCAACGGCGAGGTCCTCATCGTCGACGAGTTCACCGGTCGCGTGCTCTCCGGGCGCCGCTACAACGAGGGCATGCACCAGGCCATCGAGGCCAAGGAGAAGGTGAAGATCAAGGACGAGAACCAGACGCTCGCCACGATCACCCTCCAGAACTACTTCCGGCTCTACGAGAAGCTCTCCGGGATGACCGGTACGGCCCAGACCGAGGCCGCCGAGCTGAACCAGACCTACAAGCTGGGCGTCGTCCCGATCCCGACGAACCGGCCGATGGTCCGCGAGGACCGCGCCGACGTCATCTACAAGACCGAGACGGCGAAGTTCGACGCCGTCGTCGACGACATCGCCGACCGGCACGAGAACGGCCAGCCCGTCCTCGTCGGCACCGCGAGCGTCGAGAAGTCCGAGGTGCTGGCGAAGTTCCTGCTCAAGCGGGGCATCCCGCACGAGGTCCTGAACGCGAAGAACCACGCCCGTGAGGCCGCCATCATCGCGATGGCCGGGCGTCCGGGTGCGGTCACCGTCGCCACCAACATGGCCGGCCGAGGCACCGACATCCAGCTCGGTGGAAACGCCGAGTTCATCGCCGACGAGGCGCTGCGCGCCCGCGGGCTGTCCCCGGCCGAGACGCCGGAGGAGTACGAGGCGGCCTGGGACGCCGCGCTCGAGTCCGCCCAGGCGCAGGTGAAGGCCGAGCACGAGCAGGTCGTGGAGGCCGGCGGTCTCTACGTGCTGGGCACCGAGCGGCACGAGAGCCGTCGCATCGACAACCAGCTCCGCGGCCGCTCCGGCCGTCAGGGCGACCCGGGGGAGTCGCGGTTCTACCTCTCCCTGGGCGACGACCTGATGCGCCGCTTCAACGGCCCGATGCTCGAGTCGATGATGAACACCCTCCGGGTGCCCGACGACCAGCCGATCGAGTCGAAGATGGTCAGCCGGGCGATCAAGTCCGCGCAGACCCAGGTCGAGCAGCAGAACTTCGAGGTCCGCAAGGACGTCCTCAAGTACGACGAGGTGCTCAACCGGCAGCGCACCGTCATCTACGAGGAGCGGCGCAAGGTGCTCGAGGGCGCCGACCTGCACGAGCAGCTGCGGGCGATGGTGGACGACGTCGTCGCCGCCTACGTCGACGGCGCGACCGAGACCGGTTACGCCGAGGACTGGGACCTCGAGCAGCTGTGGACCGGCCTCAAGGCGCTGTACCCGGTGGGCGTCACGATCGAGGACGTCGTCGAGCGGCTGGGCGGTGGCGAGCAGGCCGAGATCTCGGCGGAGGCGCTCAAGACCGAGCTGCTCGAGGACGTGCACCGCGCCTACGAGGCGCGCGAGGCCGGCCTGGGCGCCGAGGTCATGCGCGAGCTGGAGCGGCGCGTGCTGCTCTCGGTCATGGACCGCAAGTGGCGCGAGCACCTCTACGAGATGGACTATCTGCGGGCCGGCATCCACCTGCGCGCGATGGCCAACCGCGACCCGGTCGTGGAGTACCAGCGCGAGGGCTACGACATGTTCACCGCGATGCTCGACGGCATCAAGGAGGAGTCGGTCGGCTTCCTGTTCAACCTCGAGGTCAAGACCAAGGCCGAGCAGGACGCCGAGGCCAAGGCCAAGCAGGACGAGGCCGAGGCCAAGGCCCTCGCCGCCGCGCAGGAAGGGACGGCGCGGGTGCTGGCCCGCCAGGCCGCGGAGGCCAAGGCCAAGGCCGCCGCTGCGGAGGCCGCCCACGCCGGGCACACGCACGCCGGCACTGCTCCTGCCGCCGCGCCGACGGCCCGGCGGTCGGGCACGGCACGCAAGGCGCAGCCGGCCGTCGCGACGGCGGCTCCCGCCGTGCAGATGCCGTCCCCGTCCGGCACCGGGCCGGAGCTGTCGGTCAAGGGGCTGGACGAGGTGCGCCCGCCGGAGAACCTGACCTACTCCGCTCCGAGCCTCGACGCCTCACCGAAGGACGCCGGCCGGGCCAAGGCCGCCAAGACGGCGACGGTGAGCGGCACCAAGGAGACCCCGCGCAACGCGCCCTGCCCCTGCGGCTCGGGCAAGAAGTACAAGCAGTGCCACGGCGCTGCCGGCAGCTGATCAGCTGAGCGACGACGCCCCGCCGACCACCCGGTCGGCGGGGCGTTCGTCGTTCCGGGCCGACCTCAGCCGATCTGCAGGGCAGTGCAGCGCCACCGGCCGTCGATGCCCTCGAGGCGGGCGGCCACCGCGTGCGCCCGCCCGCCGCGGCGAGCGACAGCGCTGACCTCGGCCACGCCGTCCACGGGCTCGCACACGTGCAGAGGGCCCACGAGCAGCGGCGCGGTCCCCTCCGCGCACCACCGGGGCCGGCGCCCGCCCGCCACGGCGGCGAAGACCCCCGGTGACGTGAGGGCCTGCAGCTGGCCGACCGGACGTCGTCCGGCGAGGACCTCGAGCGCCAGCGTGACCACACGCCGGCCGGCGACCCCGGCGTCGGGGAGGTCGGCCCGCGTCGTCCACGCAGGACCGAACTCCTCCTCCCGGCGCGCGGGGCCGACGAGGCGGGGGCGGGGGCCTGGCCGGTGCGGCGGCCTCGGTACGGCGACGCCGGGGAGCACCAGCCGCAACGGGGGCCGCTCGTCCTGCAGCGGGGGCTGCGGCGTGGCGACGCGGACCAGTCGGAGGGCGGGCGCGCCCGTGCGGGGCCGGGTGGCTGCGGGCTCGGAGGTGGCGGCGGGGGGCGCCGCGGGGGTGGCGGTCGGGTGGACGGGCGCGGTCATGGGATCTCCGTGGGTCGACGTCGGTCGGGGAGGGCGGTGGGAGTCACGCGGGCGGTGGTCGGAGCACCTGGCCGGGGAGGAGGACGTCGGGGTCGGGCCCGATGACCGCGGCGTTGGCGGCCCACCAGGCGGAGGTGGCCCGGGCGACCTCGGGCGTCGAGGCGGTCCGGCCGAGCTGGCGGGACAGGCGTGCGGCGGCGATGTCCCAGAGGCAGTCGCCACGCACGACGACGTGCTCGCCCACCGCCGGCGGGGCCGGCCAGTCGGGTAGCGCGGGGACGTCCGACGGCGCGGGGCCCGGAGGCTGCATCGTTGCGGGCGCGGGGGCGGTGTCCGACGGCCAGTCGGGCAGCGCCACGGCCCCGGGCCAGTCCGGAACCGGCGCCGTCGTCGCGCCGGCCGCGGCGGGGGGTGCGGAGACGACAACGAGGGCGGTGCCCGCGAGCGGGCCGGCGACGCCCAGTCCGATGCCGAGCGCCAGGGCGGCGCCGCGTCGGGCCCCGTAGGGGAGGACCACCCCGGTGAGCGCGTCCGCGGCGTGCCCGAGTACTCCGGGGAGGGCGGACGCGGCGGTGAGCAGGAGGCCGAGCGCCCCCCAGGCCCAGACGCCCCAGGCGAGGAGGCCGGCACCGGCGAGCACCAGCGCCTCGGCCCCGGCGGAGTCCGCCGTGCGCTGAGCGCTCATCAGGGCACCCGTCATGTCGGCGATCGACGGCGTCAGCAGCGCCAGCGCCCACGCCGTCGCGCCCATGGCCGCGGTCGTGCTCAGCAGTCGGCGCACGGACATGTGGCCACTCCCTTCGCTTGGTCAGTGAACATGGAAGCAATCAAATGCACGCAAACGCAAGTCAAAGCATGCATCTACGCTGACGATGGAGGTGGTAGAGGTGCGCTGGCAGCAGCTGTTCGCCGACCTGGAGGCCCGGTTCGACGCCGAGCAGGAGGCGGCCGAGCGGGCGGAGACGTCGTCCCGGGCGAGGCACGAACTCGGGAGCCTGCGCTTCGTCGACCGGCTCGGCGGGGCGGTGGGCTCGCCGGTCGTCCTGCTCTGCAGGGGCGCCGGTCAGGTGTCAGGGTCGCTGAGCGAGGTGGGCAGCGACTGGCTGCTCCTCGACGACGCCGGGCGGGAGCTCCTCGTCGCGACGGCGGCGGTCCGGGCGGTCACAGGGCTGGGGCGGCGCACCGCCGTGGTGGAGGACACGGGAACGGTGGCGGGCCGGCTTGACCTGCGCCGCGCCCTGCGCGGCCTCGCCCGTGACCGGGCGACCGTCCAGGTCGTCCTCGACGAAGGCACCGCCCTGCACGGGACGATCGACCGGGTGGGGGCGGACTACCTCGAACTGGCGGAGCACCCGGCCGACCTGCACCGCCGTGCGGGCGCGGTCCAGGGCGTCCGGACGGTGCTCGTCGACGCCGTGGCGGTGGTCCGGACGGCCCAGCCGGGACTCGGCTGAGCGTCGTCCGGCGCGCGGCGGAGTGGGGAGCGGCTAGTCCGCGTCCGCGCTCTCGGCCGGGACCGTGGTGCCGCGGGCCTCGGCGTACTTCTGCTGGATGAAGCGCTCGAGCTCGTCGACCTCGACCCGCCACTGACCGCGGCCACCGATCTGGATCGCGATGAGCTCCTTGCGGCGAACCAGCGCGTAGGCCTGCGACCACGAGACGTTGAGGATCTCGGCGACGTCGTCCAGCGTCAGGAAGCGGGGCGTGGGCATGGGTTCCTCTCCATCCGGTGCCGCCAGTCTGTCAGTCGCACCGGTGACCCCGAGGGGCTGTCCACACCCGAACGTGTGGATGGCGCGAGCGGGCCAATGCATCCATGACGCATCATCTGCACCCGAATGCCGTCATGACGCGTCGACAACGGGCGACGCGCCGCGTCGCGAGGATCGACGCGCAGAAGAGGTGAGCACGCTGTGACCGCCGTCCGTCCTGCTCCGCCGCCCGCGGCCGCGCTCCCGCCGGGCCCGGCGCCGCGCCGGGTCCGTCCTCCGCGGTGGCTGGACCTCCGGCTCCTGCTCGGCGTCCTGCTCGTCCTCGGTTCGGTCCTGCTCGGCGCGCGGGTGGTCGGTGCGGCGGATGCCACGGTGCCGGTCTGGGCCGCCTCGGGAGACCTGGCCGCCGGCACGGAGCTCGACGCGGACGACCTCGTCGCCGTCGACGTGCGCCTGGACGACACGGCGGAGGCCTACCTGTCCACCGCGACGCGACCCGAGGGCCGCACGCTCGCGCGCGCCGTCCGAACCGGCGAGCTCATCCCGGGATCCGCGCTGGATGAACCGGCGGACCTGGTCCAGGTGGCCCTGCCGGTCCAGGCGGGGTTCGTGCCGCCGGGGCTCCGACGTGGCGGTCTGGTCGACGTCTACGCGGTGGCCGATCCGGCCGTGGGCGCCACGAGGACGACCGGGGGCACCGTCACCGCGGTGGTCGAACGAGCCCCGGTGCAGGCGCTCTCCGGCCGGACCGACGGCGTCCTCTCGACGCCGACGACGACCGTCCAGGTCGTCGTGTCGGTGCCGAGGGACGAGGCGGCTGCGGTGCTCGCCGCCATCGGTGGCCGTCCGCTGGTCGTCGTGGTGCACGACTCGGTGGAGTCCGGCTCCGAGGAGGCCGGGAGCGCGCCGGCCGCAGGATCGTCGGGGCGCGCGTCGACCGGCTCGTCCCGCACGGCTCCGTCGGCGGGGCCGACCGACTGATGGCGGTCCAGGTCTTCACGGCGGTCACCGGCGCCGCGTGGGAGTCCGCGCTGGTCGGGGCGCTCGACCGGTCCGACCACGGCGTCACCGTGGTGCGGCGGTGCGTGGACGTCTCGGACCTGCTGGCCGCCGCCGCGACGGGGACGGGCCAGGCCGCGCTGCTCTCGGCAGAGCTGCGTCGGCTGGACGGCGACGCGGTGGCCCGGCTGACCGCGGCCGGCGTCGCGGTCGTCGGGCTGGTGGAGCCGGGTGACGAGCGGGCCGCGGAACGGCTCCGCCAGCTGGGCGTGCTCCACGTGCTCCCCGCCGACTCCGACGCGGAGGTCATCGCCCAGGCACTCCGGGAGGCGGTGGCCGGTGCGCCCGCAGCGCCCCGGGACATCGCCGACACGCAGGCCGCGCTGCCGGCCCTCGGTCTTCCGGCGCCCGAGGCGGAACGTCCCGTCGGCCGTGGCCGGCTCGTCGCCGTCTGGGGGCCGACGGGTGCCCCCGGGCGGACCACGGTGGCGGTGGGTGTCGCCGACGAGGCCGCCCGACTGGGCGTCTCCACTCTGCTGGTCGACGCCGACGTCTACGGCGGCGTCATCGCCCAGGTGCTGGGGTTGCTCGACGACTCCCCGGGCTTGGCCGGGGCGGCCCGGCAGGCCGGAACAGGCACCCTGGACGCGGCGTCCCTGGTCCGGCTGGCCTGGGCGGTGCGTCCACAGCTGCGCGTGCTCACCGGACTGGCGCGGGCGGACCGGTGGCCCGAGCTGCGCCCCGGGGCCGTGACCACGGTGCTCGAGGAGGCCCGACGGCTGGCGGAGCTGACGGTCGTGGACTGCGCCTTCAACCTCGAGGACGACGAGGAGCTCTCCTTCGACACGGCGGCACCTCGCCGCAACGGGGCGACGCTGGCCGTGCTGGAGGCGGCCGACACCGTGGTGTGCGTCAGCGGTGCGGATCCCGTGGCGCTGCAGCGCAGCGTGCGGGCGCTCGACGACCTGCGGGAGGTGCTGCCCGACGTGTCGCCGGTGCTGGTGGTCAACCAGGTCCGCCGGGGTCCGGTCGCCGGCGACCCGAGGCGGGAGATCGCCGCGGCGATGGAGCGGTTCTCCGGCCGGGACATCGCCTTCTTCCTCCCTGCCGACCGCCGGGCGACCGACGCGGCCCTGGCTGCCGGGCGCACGCTGGCCGAGGTGGCCCCGGGATCAGCACTGCGTGCCGGGCTGCGGAGCATGGCCTCCGTCCTCTCGCAGGTTCCGGAGCCGGCGCCGCAGCGGCGCGGCCTGCGGAGGATCCGCCGGGCCGGCTGACCGGTGCGGTGTCGGTGACCAGGTGGTCCGACGTAGCGTGAGCTCCCGCCCCCGACCCGTGAGGAGCCCGATGGTCGAGCGGCTGAGCCCGTTGGACGCCTCGTTCCTGTACCTGGAGGAGCCGGCGACGCCCATGCACGTGGGCGGGCTGCTGATCCTGGACGCACCGCCCGGCGGCCTGGACGCGCTGGCGGCCCTGGTGGAGGCCCGGCTCGCGCTGGTGCCCCGCTACCGGCAGCGGGTCGCCGAGGTCCCCGGCCACCTCGCCGATCCGGTGTGGGTCGACGACCGTGACTTCGACCTCGCCCTGCACCTGCGGCGTTCCCGGCTGCCGCGGCCGGGCACCGAGGCGCAGCTGCTCGACCTGGTGTCGCGGCTCGCGTCCCGGCCGCTGGACCGCAACCGGCCGCTGTGGGAGGCCTACCTCATCGAGGGCCTGAGCGGTGGGCGGGTGGCGGTCATGACCAAGACGCACCCGGCACTGGTCGACGGGCTCAGCGCGATCGACATCGGGCAGGTGCTCCTCGACCTCGACCCGGAGGCGGCGCCACCCGAGCGCGTGGAGTGGCAGCCCGCCCGGACGCCGAGTGGCGCGGAGCTGGTCCTGCAGGCGCTGGACGAGTACCTCCGGCGGCCCTCCTCGCTCGTGGCCGTGCGGCACGCCGCCGCGACCGACCTCCGCTCGGCCGCGGTGCGCATCGGGGGCGTCGCGGGTGGGCTGCTCCGCGCGGTGCGGTCGACGGTCCTCCCGGCCCCGCGCACCCCTCTCAACGGACCGGTCGGCCGGCAGCGGCGGGTGGCTGTGGCACGGGCGCAGCTCGACGACCTCAAGCGGATCCGGTCGGTGCACGGCGGCACCGTCAACGACGTCCTGCTCGCGGTGCTGACCGGGGCGTTGCGGGAGTGGCTGCTGTCCCGGGGTGAGCCGGTGGTGGCCGGGACGACGGTGCGCGCGCTCGTGCCGGTCTCGCTGCAGGACGACGAGGCGGGGTCGGGCAGTCGCGTCACCTCGCACCTCGTCGACCTGCCGGTGGGGGAGCCCAACCCCCGGGTCCGGCTGGCACGGCTCGGCTACGCGATGCGGGGCATCGGCGGTCCCGGCCGCTCCGTGACCGCGGACAGCCTCATCGCCCTGACCGGGTTCGCGCCGTCCACCCTGCACGCGCTGGGAGCGCGGGCGGCGCGGGGGCTGTCGCGGCGGATGTTCAACCTGGTGATCACCAACGTGCCGGGGCCGCAGGTGCCGCTGTACGCGGCGGGCGGGCGGATGCAGGAGGTGTTCCCCGTCGTGCCGCTGGCGCAGGGGCAGGGATTGTCCATCGGCATGACCAGCTACAACGGCACGGTGTTCTTCGGCTTCAACGCCGACCGGGACAGCGTGGGAGACGTCGACGTGCTCGCCGACATGGTCGACCAGCAGGTGGCCGAGCTGCTGGAGGCGGCGGGCTGACCGGTCCGTGAGGGGCGACGGCGCCGTGCGGGATACCGTCGTCGTTCCATCTACGACAGGAGGCAACCGGCGTGCGCGTGTACCTGCCGGCCACCACGTCCGTGCTGCGGACGCTGCTGGACGAGGGCCTGCTGACCGGGCCGCACACGGCGTTCGCCGTCACTCCGCAGCTGCGCGAGTTCTACGGACGCAGCGATCCCTCGGCCGACCTCGAGGAGCTGGAGTACGCCGCGCTGCTGACGGCGGCGCGCGCCAGCCTCCGGTTGCTCGACGTGGATCCCATGGCCGTCCGACGGCGGGTCGTCCTGGCGGCCGACGTGCCGGACGACCAGGTCGACGTGATGGACGACCCGCACGTGGAGCGAGGCGCGGTGCGCGTCCGCGCCGACGTCCGGATGCGGGACGTCGCCAGCGCCCACATCGACGGCAGCGAGGCGGAGGAGGACGTGCGGGCCGCGGTCAACGTGGTCCTGGAGGCCGACCTCGGCAGCGAGGACGCCCAGTTCGTCGTCGACCAGGCCGAGGGTCACGAGCTCGCCTGGTACGCGACGCAGGAACTGGGCCCCGCGCTCGAGCTGCTCTGAGGCCTGTCACCGCCCCGGCGCGGGATCGGGCGGCGTCCGCGCGACCTGCACACGCTGGGCGGCGCCGTCGGTGACCAGCCAGCCGCTGCCTGGCCGCGCGGCCACGGGCAGCCGGGGCAGCCGGATCCCGACGGTCTCGGCATCGGCGGGCCCGGGGCGGAGCAGCAGGCCGGTCCGCGCTCGGCGGAGGGCCGCCACCGGTCCCTGGTAATGGCCGGTCAGCTGCCCGGAGCTCCCGGCCGCCAGCAGCACTATCCCGGTCCGCGGCAGGGCGGCGATGCCGGAGTACTCCGCGGAGGGCCCCAGGTCGTCGGCCAGCAGGATGCCGCGCCGGCCCCGCAGACCTTCCGCCCAGGCGAGCACCGCTTCCGGATCGGTCGCGTCCAGCCACCGCTGCGACGCGTCGCCCTCCGGTGCGGCGTGCGGTGGTGACAACCGGGCGACTTCGCCGCCCGAGGCGGCCAGGCGGCGGGCGAACGACTCCAGCGCCGTCGTCCGCCCGCTGCGCGGCGGGCCGATGACCAGGAGGCCACCGGTGCGGTGGAGGTCGACGCCCAGCAGGGCACCGTCGTCGCCGCCCGGTCCGACCGCCAACCAGCATCCCCTGCCGGAGGGCTCGTCCGGCACGGAGACGTCCGGCGGCAGGACCGGATCGGCCGGGAGGTCGGCGATGCACAGGGGCGCCGCCGACGCTGCCGTGCCGGGCCGGTCGACGGTCCGTGGTGCAGTCGACGGGGGCAGTGCCAGCTGGCACTCGAGCGCGTCCTCGCCGAGCAGGGCGCGGCCGGGCGGTCGGTGGGTGGGAACGGCTCGGGCAGTCACGCCCGCGACGGCGTAGTCGGCCCGGTCGGGGAGCGGCAGCAGCAGGCGCATCCGCGCCGCGGCCGCCAGGCGTCCGCCCGGCAGCGCCCGATCGGCGGTCAGCACGCACGTGACCCCAACGGCTGCGCCGTCGCGGACCAGCCGCAGCAGCCCGTCCGACCCCCGCCCCGGCTCGGCCTCGTCGAGCAGTGCGCCGGCGGCCTCGACGCCGTCGACCAGCACCAGTACGAGGGGTGCCGAGCTCCCCGGCGGTGCGGTGCGGCGGGCGTCCACCTCCCGGTTCAGGCGGTCGAGCAGGCGCACGGTGCGGAACGCGTCGGCGCCGCTGATCGTGGTGCCCGCGTGCGGCAGCGCCGCGGCCTCGGCGCAGAGCGCACCGCCCGCGGTCTCGAGCACGTGGACGTGCAGCTCCCCGGGCCCGAGCCGGGCGGTCGCCGAGCGCAGCACCGAGCGCAGCAGCGTCGTGCGCCCGCTCCGTGGACCGCCCACGGCCAGGACGCCCCCACCGGCGGTGAGATCCAGCTCCAGCGGTTCCTGGGCCTGCCGGTCGGGCCGGTCCACGAGGCCGATCCGGAGGCGGGCACCTGCCTGCTCCGCTGCCGGTCCGGGCGCGGTGGCGTCGAGGTCGGCCTGCCGGACGATGTCGGGCAGAGGCGGCTGCCAGGGGCGGTGGGGCGCGGCGGTACCGCGTGCCTCCGCCGAGCGGGACAGGGCGTCGACCAGCCGGGAGAGGTCGGTGGCTCCCGTGGCGGCCCGCCGTCCGGGTCGGTTGCCGCCCGGCCACACCCAGAGTCGGACCTCGGGCCCTTCCGGGGCGCTGGGGACGGGGACCGCGACGCGGGCCGCCTGGAAGGTGCGCGGCTCCCCGCTGCCGCGGCGCAGGAGCGCGCGCCCGGGGGCGTGCACGGGCAGGTGTGCCGCGGCAGGTGTCCCCACGACATCGCGGGAGTCGGCCTCGTCGGTCGTGCGGAGGCAGATGCGCAGGGTGCAGTTGGCACGGATCTCGGGGGAGACCACACCACCGGGACGCTGCGTGGCGAGGACGAGGTGGATGCCCAGTGAGCGACCGCGCTGGGCGATCCCGACCAGCCCGGGCACGAAGCCCGGGAGCTCCTCGGCCAGCGTGGCGAACTCGTCGACGACGATGACCAGCCGGGCCAGCGCGACCGTCGCGGGCAGCGCCGCGAGATCGGAGACGCCGTGCGCGGCGAGGAGCGCCTCGCGACTGGACAGCTCCGCGGACAGCGACCGCAGCGCCCGTGCGGTGGTCGAGCCGTCCAGATCGGTGAGCATCCCGACCGTGTGCGGCAGGCCGGCCGCGTCGGCGAAAGCGGCGCCGCCCTTGTAGTCGACGAGCAGGAACGAGCAGCGGTCCGGCGGGTGGTTCAGCGCCAGGCCGGCGATCAGCGACTGCAGCAGCTCGGACTTGCCCGATCCGGTCGTGCCGGCGACCAGGGCGTGCGGACCGTCCCGGCACAGGTCGACGACCACCGGTCCGTCCGCCGAGCGGCCCAGGGTCGTGCGCAGCGCGTTCCGGGCGTCGGACCAGCGGCCGGCCGCGGCGTCCGCGGGGTCCGGGATCGCACAGTCCGGCAGCTCCAGCAGGCGGACCTCCCTCGGCAGCGCGGCACCCGAGCTCGCCGGTACGAGGTCCGCCAGGTCGCGCGCCAGTTCGCTCGCCACCTCGGCGGAGATGCGGTCGACGAGCACGGCGGTCCGGTCGGGGGCGCGGTCCTGGGCGAGGAGTCCGGTGCTCGCAGTCTCCCCGGCGAGGGTGAGCGAGGCGTCGACGGCGACCGGTAGCTCGCCTGGCCGCTCCGCGGTCGTGAGCACCAGGACACCCACATCGCGGGCGACGCGGAGCAGGGCGGCCGTCCGCCCGTCGACCTGCCGGTCCACCACGACCACCGCCCGGGGCGCGGATGCGGTCCGGTCGGGGTCCACCCCGGCGAGGATCGTCCGCAGGGACCTCTCCGCCCCGGGGGACGACGTGGACGGCTCGGCCTCCGCGTGCGCGGCACCGGCGGGCAGATGGGGGAGCCACCGGGCCCACGTCCAGTCGGCGACACGGTCGCGGCTGGTGAGCAGGACCAGTCCCAGGGCGTCCGGGGGATGCAGTGCGGTGAGCTGGGCGAGGACGGCGCGCATCGCTCCGAGCGCCTGGGCGCGCGGCCCGACCATGGCCAGACCTCCGGCGGCGGTCAGGTCGACGCACACGGGCACGTGTTCGGCCACTTCCCGCTCCGGCCGGCCGCCCTCCTCGCGGCGGGTGACCCGTACCGCCCCCGGGCCGGTGCCGAGGCGGATCACGAGCGGGTCCGTGCCGGTGGACCCGCGGCTCCACACCTGGGCGGAGCGGCGGCGTACCGCTGCGGCGACCGTCGCCGGATCGGGGTGCTCGCCCTCGGCCACCAGGACGTCCTCGCGGACGGCGTCGTCGAGGCGTCCCCGGGCAGCGGCCAGGTCCTCGCGGTAGGCCGCCCGCTCCCGACGGGTGCTTCGTCGCCCCGACCAGCGGTCGGATGCCCACGTGCCCAGCGCCACCAGCGGGCTCAGGAGGGCGAAGAACAGGAACGTCGGCGTGCGCAGCAGCCACGCCAGCAGGACGCCCCCGACCGCGGGCAGCAGCACTGCGACCCAGGCCAGGCGGCGCCGCGGGACCTCCGCGGGGGGACGGGGGAGGGACACCTCGCGCTCCTCGTGGAGAACCCTGAGCCGGTGCAGGGGACGGATCACCGTGCGCCCACCGACCTGTGCCTCCAGCACCGCCGGCGGGTCCGCGGTGCCGCTCACCGCGAGGGAGGTGGCGCCGAGCCGGAGCCGGCTCCCCGGCGGCCACGGCCGGAAGACGCCGTCGAGCGGAGCGTCGTCGAGGAGGCTGCCGTTGGTCGACCCGAGGTCGCGGACCTCCACGGCCCCCTCGCCGACACGGATCTCGAGGTGTCTCCGGGAGATGTCCGGGTCCGGGATCTGCACGCTGCACCCGTCCCCGCGCCCCACGACGTGCGGCCCCCGGTCCAGGGCGAGGGCGCGACCCGCGTCCGGCCCGCCCGTCACCTGCAGCTCGAGCGGCCCGCGGGCGGTCGCCGAGGGCCCCTTCGGCGGCCCCAGGCCCAGGAGCGCGCCGTGACGCAGCGGGGCGGAGCTGAGCGGCGCGTCGGCAGCCAGGCGCGCGGGCCCCGACCAGAGCCCGGGGACCGGCACGCCGAGGGTCCTGCGCAGGAGGGGCAGGACGTCGGCCACACGGTGGTCGTCGCCCGCGGTGACCTCGACGTCGACGACGCCCTCGTCACCGCGGAGCGTCCAGACCCGGGACGAGCGTGCAGGCCGGTCGTCGGGTGCCGGAGGTGGAGTCACCGGCGCATCGTCCCCGGCCGGGGACGGCCGGGGCGCCCCTCCGGCCGCGCCTGTGGACGACGGTGCGCCCTGTGGACGAGCGGGCGCTCGCCCCGTGCCCGCCGACCTACCGTTCGCCCCCACCGGGACGGTCCCGGGTCGAGGAGGAGGTCCCGTGAAGGTCGACATCGCCACGCTCCAGTCCATGGCGGGGCAGTGCCGCGCCGAGGCCGCGGAGAGCACGGCGCGCCACGCCACCCTGTCGGGCAACATCAACACGTCGGTGCTCGACGGCTGGACGGACAGCCAGGCCGCGCTGCAGTTCACCGAGCTGTACGAGCAGTGGCGTCGCTCCGCGCAGGGGGTGAGCGACGCCCTCAACGGCATGGGTGGCCTGCTCACCGGCGTCGCCGGCTCCTACCAGCAGCACGAGGCCGACATGGCTGCACGCATCGGCGCGCTGCTCTGAGGGCCCGGCTGCGGCGGCCGGGGTGCCGACGTCGGCCCCGGCCACCGCGGTCGCCCGTCCGGGGCACTCGGCGTGCGCGCCGAGGGGCCGTCCGTAGGATCACGACCCGTCAGACGGGCCACCGGGTCGTGGTGGGCAGCCGATGGCCGGGTGCCCGGTCGGCCTGCGCCGCCACGATCCGCTGCGCCCGCACGCGAGTCGACGTCGGGAGCCAGCAGATGCAGTTCGGTCGGTACTACGAAGAGTTCGAGGTCGGCGCGGTCTACAAGCACTGGCCCGGGAAGACCGTCACCGAGTACGACGACCACCTCTTCTGCCTGATCACGATGAACCACCACCCGCTGCACATGGACGTGAACTACGCGGAGAACACCACCGACTTCGGCAAGAACGTCGTCGTCGGCAACTACATCTACTCGCTGCTGCTGGGCATGAGCGTCGCCGACGTCTCCGGCAAGGCCATCGCCAACCTCGAGGTCGAGTCGCTGCGCCACGTCGCGCCGACGTTCCACGGCGACACCATCTACGGCGAGACCACGGTCCTCGACAAGACCGAGTCGAAGTCCAAGGACGACCGTGGCGTCGTCTACGTCGAGACCATCGGCTACAAGCAGGACGGCACGATCGTCTGCATCTTCCGCCGCAAGGTCATGGTGCCCAAGCGCTCCTACGGCGAGGCCCGTGGCGGCGAGCAGCCCGGCCGCCCGGAGCCCAAGCCCCGCGGCTGAGCCCGGCGAGGGCGCTGCCGGCCGGGGGAGGACCTCAGGCCGGCAGCGCGCCCCACTGCCGCAGCGTCTCCAGCAGGCGCGGCGTGCAGGCCAGCCCCGCCCGCGTGACGGCGTCGGCGAAGAGCGCGTCGGCGGCGTCGTCACCCGCCACCGGCTCGGCCGGCGGCCCGACCAGGGTGCACACGAAGTCGGTCACGTCGTAGACCACGCCGTCCCCGGGGATGGACAGCCGCCCCGCCACGGCGCCGGGCCGCACGAGCAGGCCGGTCTCCTCCCGCACCTCCCGGACGACGGCGTCCTCGAGCGTCTCGCCCGGCTCCACGCGCCCGCCGGGCACCGACCACAGCCCGGCCGACGGCGCGTGGCCGCGCCGGATCAGCAGCAGTCGGCCCGCCTCGTCCAGCAGGACCGCCCCCACGCACGGCACCACCGGGAGCTCGCCAGCCATGACCGGCACGCTACGGGCCGCACGTCAGGGCCGTTCCCGGCCCACGTCCACCCCAGCGCTTGACGATTCCGTGAAGCCACAGGACGGTATTGCCCGATGAGCGTCTCGCCGGTCTGCCCCCGATGCGGCGAGCCGTTGCAGGTGCGACCCGGGTCGGCGGCGCAGGCCTGGTGCCACCGGCACGGCGCCGTCACGCCGCTGCACCACACCGTGCTGGTCGCCCACGACGCCATCGCCGCCGTCACCGCCGACGCCCGCGTGCCGGCCTGGGTGCCCGACCCCATGCCCGCCGGCTGGGCGGTGACCGGACTCGCGTGGGGTGGGGAGCCCGGCGCCCGCGCGATCGTCGTCGACACCGCCGGGCCCGCACCCCTGGGCGGCTCGGCCGAACTGGTCCTCGTCGCCGAGGAGCCCGGCACCGGCGTGGGCTGCGGCTACGCCGGTCTGCCCGGGCTCGACCCGGGCGACGTCATCTCCGGCCCCTCCTCGGTGGCCGTCGAGGCGGCCGGCCAGCGCGCTCCGCTGTGGGCGGTCCCGACCACCGACGACCGCGCCGCCTTCGTGGGGGAGGCATACGGCGTCTGGCTGTGGCTGGTGACCTGGCCGATGAACGCCGCCTGGCTGCTCGCCGAGGAGCCACGGCTGCTGGACCTGCGCGAACGCATCTACCCCGACCTGCCGCTGGGCCCACCGAGCGAGCACCTGCTGCCCGGCAGCTGACCGGTCCGTGACGGACCGGCTCGCCTCGGTTCATGATCGGCGCGTCGCGGGGGTGACCCCTGGGGTCTGTGTTACCCATGGGACGAACGCGTCCGCCGCACGTCCGGGCGGGTCTTCCCACGCATGCCGGTGCTCCCTCCGGCCTGCCCGTTCGAGCACCCTCGGAGGTGACGGTGAACCTGAAGAAGGTCATCACCTGGCTCGTGGTCGCCTTCGCGATCTGGTACGTCATCCAGAACCCCGAAGACTCCGCGGACATGGTCCGCACCGCCGGCACGGCACTCGGGGACGCCGCGACGTCCCTGTCCGAGTTCGTCGGCTCGCTCGCCTGAGCACCGCATGACCGCGTCCCCGGTCCTCCCGACCCGCGCCGGCAAGGACGCCGACAAGTACCTCCTCCCCGGCGAGGACGTCGTCCTGGCCACCCGGCGGCACTGGGCGGTGCTGATCGAGCCCACCCTGAAGTTCCTGCCGGTGTTCGCCGTCGGAGGCTTCCTGTTCCTGCTCGACCCCGACAACGCCGTCACCAGCGTGGTCGGCCTGGTCGTGGTTCTGGGGGCCCTCGTCTACTACGCGCTGCGCGTCGGCGAGTGGTGGATGCGGCACTTCATCGTCACGCGGCGGCGGGTGCTGCTGACCTCGGGCGTCATCGTCCGCACCGTCACGCTGCTGCCCCTGCGCCGGATCACCGACCTGACCTGGGAGGAGACGTTCTTCGGCCAGATCCTGGGCTACGGCAGCTTCCGGTTCGAGTCCGCCGGGCAGGACCAGGCGCTGCGGCACATCACCTTCATGCCGGATGCGAAGAAGGTCTACAAGGAGGTCAGCGGCCTGCTGTTCAGCGCGGACTGGGGCGGCGCGGCCAGCGGGGACGACGAGGGCAACCCCGACCCACCACCTCCGCCCCCGCCGGTGCAGCGGGACACCGCGCCCATCCCGCCGCTGCCGCCGGCGCCATGAGCCCGGCGGGCCGCCGCCGGGTGCGGCAGGCTGGGCGCTGATGCGCATCGACCTGCACACCCACTCCTCGGTGTCCGACGGCACCGAGACCCCCGCCGAGCTGATGCGGACCGCGCGGGCCGCCGGGCTGGACGTCGTCGCGCTCACCGACCACGACACCACCGACGGCTGGGCGGCCGCGCGGGACGCGCGCCCCGCCGGGCTGACCGTCGTCCCGGGCATGGAGCTGTCGTGCCGCTGGTTCCCGGACGACCAGCCGCCGATCAGCGTCCACCTGCTGGCCTACCTGTTCGACCCGGACTCCCCGGCGCTGTCGGCCGAGCGGGCGCGGCTGCGGGCGGAGCGGCTCAGCCGGGGCGAGCGGATCGTCGACGCGCTGGCCGCCGACGGCTATCCCGTGCTGTGGGCGGAGATCGTCGAGGCCTCGGCCGGTGGTGTCGTGGGCCGGCCGCACGTCGCCCGTGCCCTCGTCCGCGCCGGGGTGGTCGAGTCGGTCGACGCCGCGTTCGCCACGCTGCTGCACCACCGCAGCCCCTACTACGTCACCAAGGCCGACACCGACGTCCGGCAGGGCATCGCGCTGGTCCGCGCCGCCGGGGGAGTGCCCGTCTTCGCGCACGGCCTGGCCACGAAGCGGGGCCGGGTGCTCGACGACGCCGCGGTCGCGGCGATGGCCGAGGCGGGTCTGCTGGGCCTCGAGGTCGACCACCCCGACCACAGCGACGACGAACGGGCCCACATGCAGGGGCTGGCCGCCGACCTCGGGCTGCTCACCACGGGGTCGAGCGACTACCACGGCACGAACAAGACGACGCCCATCGGCGCCTGCACCACCGACCCGGAGCAGTTCGAGGCGCTGGTCGCTGCCGGAACCGGTGCCGCGCCCTTCCGCGACTGACCGCGGACCGTCGTCCTCCCTCGTTACCGTGACGCCATGCGCAACCCCTCGGACGCCGGGCAGTCGGTCCTGCCCGGCATGCCACGGCGGCTGCTGAGGGCCTCGCCCAAGTCGCTGGCCGACTTCTCCGACTGCCCGCGGCGCTACCGGTACGCCAACGTCGACCGGCCCAGCCCCCAGCGGGGTCCGCGGTTCGCCCACCACACGGTGGGGACGGCGCTGCACCAGGTGCTCACGCAGTGGTACGACCTGCCCGTCGAGCGCCGGACGCCCGCGTCGGCGCGGCAGCTGCTGTACGCCGCCTGGACCCCGGCCGGCTTCCGCGACGACGAGCAGTCCGACCGCTGGCGGGCCCGTGCGGCCGGCTGGCTCACCGACTTCGTCGCCGACCTCGATCCCGAGGTGGAGCCGCGCGCCCGGGAGCGCACGGTCAGCACCACCACCGAGCGCATGACGCTGTCCGGCCGGGTCGACCGCATCGACGAGCGCGGCGAGGAGCTGGTGGTCGTCGACTACAAGACCGGCCGCAACCCCAGCACCGACGACGAGGCCCGCGGCTCCCAGGCGCTGGCGCTCTACGTGCTCGCCGTCCGCCGCACGCTGCGCCGTCCCTGCACGCGGGTGGAGCTGCACCACGTGCCCACCGGGACGGTGGCCTCCTTCGAGCACACCGAGCGGTCGCTGGCCAACCACGCCCGCCGGGCCGAGGACGTCGCGATCGACATCGGGGCGGCGCTGCAGGCCGTGGACGACGGGCAGGACCCCGACGTCGCCTTCCCGGCAGTGCCCGGCAGGCAGTGCGGCTGGTGCGACTTCCGGCCGGCCTGCCCCACCGGCCAGGCCGCGACGCCGGCCCGCGAGCCGTGGAGCTTCCTCGCCGAGGACGACCTGGCTACTTGATGGAACGGCCCCGGTGCAGGCACCCGCGCCGAGCGTGCGAGGCGTGGGGGGGCACCGGGGTCCTACGTCAGGCGCTGAGCCGCTCCGCGCCGCCGACCCGGTCGTAGCCGGCCCGCACGATCGGTGAGCGGTACGCCCGCTGCGGCAGCGCCAGGAAGCCGGCCCGGAAGGCCCGCAGCCCGGCGGTCGCCGCGGCGTCGGTGAGCGCCAGCCCCGGCAGGGAGTACATCCGCCGGGCCCACGCGGGAAGCAGTGCGAAGCACAGCCCCGCGAGCGAACCCCAGACCGGCCGGGCCGGAGTCAGCAGCTGCAGCCACCCGGGCATCGGCGGGAGGAACAGGTCGCGCACGCCCTTCACGGCCGCCGGGGTGGCCGCCAGCGACGGGCGGATCGCCTCGAAGTAGGCGTCCATCTCGGCCACCGACCTCGGCACGGTCTCCAGCGGCACACCCACGAGGTGCGCGAACGCCACCTGCTCCGCCACGTAGCGGTCGGCTTCCTCGTCCGTGAGCGCCAGGCCGGCCCGGCGCGTCGTCGACAGGATCGAGTCGACCGCACAGTTGTGCACCCAGAGCAGCAGGTCGGGGTCGTCGACGCGGTACGCCCGGCCGGTCGTCTCCTCGACCCCCGACAGCTTCCGGTGGTAGCCCCGCACGCGGGCGGCCATCCGGCGGGCCTCGGTCCGCGTCCCGTAGACGGCGGTCTCCATGTACTGGCCGGTCCTGGTGATCCGCATCCACCAGTCGTCCTTGAAGCCGGCGGAGTTGCGCGCCACGCCGTCCATGGCGACCGGGTGCAGGGCCTGGATCATCAGCGACCGCATGGCGCCGAGGTGATACGCGGGGTCACCGTGGACCCGCCAGGTCACGCTGCCGGGGCCGAAGAACCCCAGCCGGTCCTCCTCGGCGGTCCAGTCGTCCGGGGAGGGGAGCGGCGCCAGGCGGCTCATGCCGCGACCGACCCCCAGAAGTCGCAGAGGACGGCGACCGTCTTCGGCGGGTTCTCGACGGCGGGGGAGTGGATCGAGTCCTCGATGACCTCGTGCCGTGCGCCGAGCCGCTTCGCCATGTCCTCCTGCACGTGCGGCATCCACGCGTCGTCGGCCTCGCCGTGGGCCACGAGCACCGGCACGCCGATCGCCTTGAGTTCCTCGACCCGGTCGGGCTCGGACGTCATCGCGTCGGCCATGCCACGCAGCCCCGGGCCGGAGTTGCGCAGGAAGCGGCGCGCGTAGAACTCCCGCGTCGGCGCCGGCACCGCCTGTGCCTTCGGGTCGGTCATCGCCAGCTGCTCCATCGTCCGGTGCACCAGCTCCACGCCGCCCTCGTCCAGCAGCGGGGCCAGGTGGTCCAGCAGCTCGGCGCGGCCGCCGGTGAGCGCGGCGGGCCCGGAACCGAGAAGCGTGAAGGAGCGGAACAGCTCCGGTTCGGTCAGGACGGCGGCGCGGGTGACCAGGCCGCCGAAGCTGTGGCCCAGCAGGTGCAGGGGAGCGCCGGACTCCTCACGGAGCACCCGGGCGACGGCGACGACGTCCTCGGCCAGCTCGGCCACCGAGTAGCGGCTGGGGTCGTCGGGGCCGGGGGACTCGAACTGGCCGCGCTGGTCGATGGCGACCACCCGGTAGCCGGAGGCCGACAGCGGCGCCAGCAGCGGGGCGAAGTCCTCCTTGCTCCCGGTGTAGCCGGCGACCATGAGAACCGTGCCCTCCGGGCCGGGGCCGGTGTCCAGCGCGGCGAGCGGGCCGGCGCCGCCCTCGAACGTGCGCGAGGACGCGTTGTGATCGGCCAGCTGGCGTAGATCGTTCGGCGCGACGGCCGGCGGGGCAGGGGAGTCGGAGGCACCGGGCAGGACCATGTACCCGAGTGTGCCCTGAACTCCGCCGGGACCGCCGTCCGGCCCGACGGCCCCGTCCCGGGCACCGCCCCGAGCGTGCGAGGGGTGGGGAGGACGGGGTCCTTCTGTCAGCGGTAGCCGCGCACCCCGTCGTCCAGACGCAGGACGACGACCGGACCGACGACGGCCACCACCCCGTCGGAGGGGACGTCGGAGGCCGGCAGCCGACCCAGCTCGAGCCCGCTCAGCGCGTCGATCCGCACGAAGCCCTCGGTGGTCGGCACGACCACCTCCCCGGTCTCGACCGGGGCCGCGGCCGGCAGCCCGTCGGCCGGGACCGACCAGCGGGTGCTCCCCGACGCCGGGTCGATCGCCGAGAGGACGTTCCCGGTGCGCACCAGCGCGAGCCCGGCGGCCGTCGTCTGCGCGGCCGCCTCCGCCGGCTCGACGGGCAGGGTGGTGCGCAGTGCGCCGTCCTCGGGCGCGAACAGCCGCACCTCGGCACCGACGCGCACGCCGACCAGCTCGTCGGCGCCCAGCAGTGACGGGTCGGCGTCCCCGGGCACGTCGACCGTCCAGAGCTCGGTGCCCTCGAAACCGTCGTACAGGCGCACCCGCACGTCGTCGTCCGGGCAGCGCTCCAGCACCGCCACCCCGGCGCTCCCGGCCACGGCACCGGCCCAGGTGCAGCCCTCGTCGGGAGCGGCTCGCCACCGGAGGTTGTTGCCCCGCGGGTCGAAGGTCACGACGCCGGTGGGGCCGCTGGCCAGCACGATCGACGTGGTGGAGCCGATGACGGCGTCCCCCCGCAGGCTCATGTTCCGGGTCCAGGCACGCACGCCGGTGCCCGCCTCGAGGGCGACCGCCTCGTCGCAGCGCCCGGCGGTGCGGAAGACCGCGACCGCGACGCCGTCGGCGACCGTCAGGCCGCACAGCCGGGCGTTGCTGCGGGTGTACTGCCACGCCACCTCGCCGGTGACGACGTCCAGGGCGCGCACGCCGTGGTCCGAGCCGACGACGACGCGGCCCTCCTCGACGACGTCGGCGGGCAGCGCGTCACCGTCGGCCGACCAGGCCTCCTCGACGGCACCGGCCGGCGCCCCCGTGGGGACGTCGGCCGGTGCGGACGTGGTGCTCTCGGTGGCCGCCGCGTCGGAGTTCCGCCACAGCAGACCGGCGACGACGACGAGCGCCAGGGTGGCCGCGATCCACACCCACACCCGCAGGGGCGGGCGGGACGGCGACCGTGCCATCAGGCGCCGGCGGCCGGCTCCGCGCCACCGCCGGCGGTCGACTCCGCGCCACCGCGGCCCGCGCCACCACGACGGCGACGGCGGCGCGGCCGGGGCGCGCCGCCCTCGCCGTCCTGTGCCTGCGGGGCGGCCGGGCCGGACCCGGCCGGAGCCGCGGACTCGCCCTCGGCGCCCGAACCGGCACCGCTGCGGGTGCGCCGACGCGGCCGGCTCTTGCCGCCGCCGGCGGGACCGTCGTCGCCGGCCGGACGGTCGCCCCGGGCGGGACGGTCGCCGTCGCCGCGGCCGCGGGGGCCGCGGTCGCCGCCGTCGGTCGGGCGGTTGCGCTTGCCGGTCTCGCCGAGGTCCTCGAGGGTCTCGGCCTCCAGGCCCTCGCGGGTGCGCTGCGAGCGGGGCAGCCGCCCCTTCGCGCCCTCGGGGACGTCGAGGTCGGTGTAGACCCACGGCGAGGTGGAGTAGGTCTCCGGCGGGTCGTCGAAGCCCAGGTCCAGCGCCTTGTTGATCAGCTGCCACCGCGGGATGTCGTCCCAGTCGACGAGGGTGACCGCGACGCCGGTGCTCCCGGCGCGGCCGGTGCGGCCGATGCGGTGCACGTAGGTCTTCTCGTCCTCGGGGCACTGGTAGTTCACGACGTGGCTGACGCCGGTGACGTCGATGCCGCGGGCGGCGACGTCGGTGGCGACCAGGACGTCGACCTTGCCGCTGCGGAAGGCGCGCAGCGCCTGCTCGCGGGCGCCCTGGCCGAGGTCACCGTGCACCGCGGCCGCGGCGAACCCGCGGTCGACCAGCTCGTCGGCGACCTTCTGCGCGGTGCGCTTGGTGCGGCAGAAGACCATCACCAGGCCGCGGTCGCGGGCCTGCAGCACGCGGGAGAGCAGCTCGGGCTTGTCGAGGTTGTGCGCCCGGTAGATGAACTGGGTGGTCTGCGGGACCGTCGAGCCCTCGTCGTTGCCGTGGGCGCGGATGTGGGTCGGCTGGGTCATGAACGTGCGCGACAACGTCACGATCGGGCCGGGCATCGTGGCCGAGAAGAGCATCGTCTGCCGCTTCTCCGGGACCATCGCCAGCACCCGCTCGATGTCGGGCAGGAAGCCCAGGTCGAGCATCTCGTCGGCCTCGTCCAGGACGAGCGCCTTCACCTTGCCCAGGATCAGGTCGCCGCGCTGCGCCAGGTCGAGGAGCCGGCCCGGCGTGCCCACGACGACCTCGACCCCGTTGCGCAGGGCCTCGATCTGCGGCTCGAAGGCGCGACCGCCGTAGATGGCCTGCACGCGGATGCCGCGCTTGACGCCGGCGGCGCCGAGGTCGCGGGCCACCTGCACGCACAGCTCGCGGGTGGGGACGACGACCAGCGCCTGCGGGACACCGTCGCCGCCCTCGGCCGGCGGGGTGACCCGCTGCAGCATGGGCACGCCGAAGCCGAGGGTCTTGCCGGTGCCGGTGCGCGCCTGGCCGATGAGGTCGTTGCCGGCCAGCGCGAGCGGGAGCGTGAGCTCCTGGATGGCGAAGGTCCGGGTGATCCCGGCCTCGGCCAGCGCGGCCACGATGTCGGGATGCACGTCGAAGTCGCTGAACAGCGGGCTGTCCGGGGCGACGGGGGCGCCGCCCAGGGACTCGACGGTCTGCTCGAGCTGCTCGGGGTCGGGAGCGCCGGACTCGGCGTGCTCCAGCTCGACGGCCGGCAGGTCGGTGGTGGGGGTGTCGTTCTCGGTGGAGGTCAGCGGTCTCGCCTCTGGTCTGCTGGGGGGACCGGTTCCGGCGGCGGGGATCCGCGGCGTCGGACCTGTCCCGGGTCGGTTGTCGCGGGATCGGTTTCCAGCGCCGACGCGGCCAGCATGACCGGGCGTCCCTGCGGGACCTGCCCGGGAGACGGCCCGGAGGGGGCGTCGTCCGACGGTCGTCAGCGCACGAATACACGGTGAGCCGTGGAGCCCACCGACGCCCATGGTAGCGCGGGGCGCCGGTTAGCCTCGGCCCGCCGCACGCATGATGTGGTCTGCCCCACTCATGGGGGGAGTGTCGCTGCACCCGCCCGAGCCGAGGAGACCGTGTGAGCCAGCCCGAGCCCGGAGCCGTCGTCGATCTGCTGGGGGTGCTGGCCTACGCCGAGCTGACCGCCTTCGACCGGCTCGCCGAGGACGCCCGGCTGGCCCCCACGCTCACCGGGCGGGCAGCCCTGGCCCGGATGGCGGCGGCCGAGATCGCCCACCACGTGCGGCTCACCGAGCGGCTCACGGAGCTGGGGGCCGACCCCGCCGCGGCGATGGCCCCCTTCACCTCCGCGCTGGACACCTTCCACGAGAGCACCCGGCCGAGCACCTGGCTCGAGGGCCTGGTGAAGGCCTACGTCGGCGACGGCCTGGCCGCCGACTTCTACCGCGAGATCGCGGCGTTCCTCCCGGAGCCCGACCGGGACCTCGTGCTGGAGGTGCTCGACGACACCGGGCACGCCGACTTCGCCGTCCGCGAGGTCCGCGCGGCCATCGAGGCCGACCGCCGGCTGGCCGGCCGGCTGGCGCTGTGGGGACGGCGGCTGGTCGGGGAGGCCATCACCCGCTCGCAGGCGGTCATCGCCGAGCACGACGGGCTGGCCGAGCTGATCATCACCGGGACCGGCGACCTGGCCGGCGTCGGCCGGTTGATCGACCGCATCACCAGCGCGCACACCCAGCGCATGACCACCCTCGGCCTCAACCCATGAGAAAGGGGCGCTCCGCGCATCGCGCGGAACGCCCCTCCCGATGACGCTTCTGGCTAGGCGGTGCCACCGGCGATGAAGCCGACCCGCCGCTGGTCGGCCTGCGCGATCTCGACGTAGGCGATGCGGTCGACCGGGACGACGATGCGCCGACCCCGCTCGTCGACGAGGGTCAGCAGGCCGTCCTTGGTGGTGCCGGACATGGCTGCCGACACCTCCGCAGCGATCTCGTCAGGGGTCTTGGGGCTGTCGATGACCAGCTCCCGGGGGGAGTGCTGGACGCCGATCTTGACTTCCACGTGGGCGATGCCTCCTCGGTTCGCGCGACTGCCCCCAACGCTAGTCCAGCGCGGTGCCGGGCGACCGCCGGAGCGGGTGCGCCGACAGCGAACGCCTCACGCGAGGGGCAGGCCGCCGTCGACGCGCGGGAACCCGGAGATGCCCCGCCACGCCAGCGCCGACATCAGCGCGACGGCCTCGTCGCGCGACACGGTTCCCTTGCGCGGCAGCCACCACCGGGCGCTGGACTCGGCCAGCCCGGTGAGCCCGGAGGCCAGCAGCAGGGCCCGCTCGGCGTCGGCGCCGGTGTCCGCGGCGATCACCTGGGCGATGGCCTCGACGCAGGCGCCGGTGCCGCGGTCGACGATGGTCCGCACGTCGACGTCGTTGCGCAGGTCGGACTCGAAGACCAGGCGGAAGGCCTCGCCGTCGGCGTCGATGAAGTCGAAGTACGCGCCGACGGCGGCGTCGACCCGGGACCGGTTGTTGTCGGTGGCGGCCATGGCCTCGGCGACGCGGGCGGCCAGTTCCGAGACCTGCTCCTCCAGCAGTGCCAGGTAGAGCTCCCGCTTGCCGGGGAAGTGCTGGTAGAGCACCGGCTTGCTCACTCCGGCGCGGTCGGCGATGTCGTCCATGGCGGCCGCGTGGAACCCCTGGGCCACGAACACGTCCTGGGCCGCGCGCAGCAGCTGCAGGCGCCGGGCGCCGCGCGGTAGGCGGGACGTGCGGCGGTTCGCTGCGGGGGCGGGAGGTGGCGGCTGCATGGCACGGGGATGTTACCGACGGGTTCGTGCCCGGCATCACACCGTCCACCGCTGGATTACCGTCGCGGCGATGCCCGACATGCCCAGGTCCGACGCCCGCGGGTCGTCGTCCGTCGTGGACGCCCCCGACTCGACCACCGCCCTCCCGGACGCAGGTTTCCTCCGGCCCCCGTGGCCGGGGCAGGAACTGGAGGTCGGCGGCGGCGAGGTGTTCGTCCGGTGCACGCCGTGGACCGGCCCGGTCGACGGCGACCCGGCCGGTGCGCCCCGCGAGCGGGCCCTGTACGTGCACGGGCTGGGCGGCGCGTCGACGAACTGGACCGATCTCGCGGCGTTGCTGGCCGTCCGTGTCGAGGGATGGGCCGTCGACCTGCCGGGCTTCGGGCACTCCCAACCACCACCGCGCGGGCGGTACTCGATCCGCGGGCACGTGCGCGCGGTGATCGACGTCCTGGAACACATCCGCCGGCAGCCCGGCGAGGCGCGGGACCGTCCGGTGCACCTGCTGGGCAACTCGCTCGGCGGCCTGGTGAGCCTCGTCGTCGCCGCTCGGCGGCCAGACCTCGTCCGCTCGCTGACGCTGATCTCGCCGGCCATGCCGGTCTACCGGGTGCCCCCGGCCTTCAGCCGCGCGCTGCTGCTCCTGCTGCTGCCGGGCGCCACGACGCTGGCCGAGCGCCGCCTGGCCGGCGTCACCCCCGAGCAGAACGTGCGCTCCATGATCCGGATGTGCTTCGGCCGGCCCGACCAGGTGCCCAGGGAGCGGGTCGACCAGGCGGTCGAGGAGATGCGGATCCGCGCCGAGCAGCCGTGGGCCGACCGGGCGCTGGCCGGCAGCATGCGGGCGCTGATCACCTCCTACCTGCGCGTCGGCCGCGCCAACGCCTGGCGCATGGCCGGTGCCCTGCAGCAGCCGACGCTCGTCATCTGGGGTGACCGGGACAAGCTGGTCGACCCGGCCCTGGCCCCGAAGCTGGCGGCGGCCATCCCGGACGCCCGGCTACGGGTTTTCGAGGGGGTCGGCCACGTGGCGATGCTCGAGGCGCCGGAGCCGACGGCGCGCGCGGTGCTCGGCATGCTCGAGGCGCTGCCCGCCACGTAGGGAAGTGCGCGGTCTCCGGCTGCAGCCGACACGCCACGGAGCGTGAGACCCTGGGTCGGGACGTCGATCGGGAGGACCAGGGGAGGTCGGGAGTGTCGGGACGCCGCACCGACGGCCGGGTCGACCTCCCGAGCCGACCGGGACGCCCGCGGACCCGCCCTCGCAGCGGCCCGCTGGTCGCTGCCCCGGACCCCGACCGGGTGCGCCGGCGGGTGCGCCCGGCCGACGGCCCCGTGCGCGGCTTCGTCCGCCGGTACGGCTGGCGCGCCTACGCCATCCCGCTCCTGACGCTGGCCACCCTCGTGGCCCTCGTCGACGTCGCCGTCAACCAGCCCGCGGAGAGCGATCCGGCCGCCTCCAGCAGCCGGACCACGGCCGTGACGCCGTCGGTTCTCCCGCTGCCCGACGACGGCCGGCCGTCCGACGCCCCCGCCCAGGGCGACGCCGAGCCCACCGGGGTGCCGGCACCGTCCGCCGACGCCGCCACCTACGTGGAGCGCGGCGCCGGGTCCGTCTCGGTCGTCGACGGCAGCTCGCCGGTCTACGGGACCGGGCCGCTGCGTCGCTTCGTCGTCGAGGTGGAGGACGGCATCGAGGTCGACGGCGCCGGGTTCGCCGAGGCCGTCGAGGAGACGCTGGGCGACCCGCGCTCGTGGGGCAGCGGGGGGCGGATGTCCTTCCAGCGGGTCGGGGCGGAAGCGGCCGAAGCGGGCGAGTACGAGTTCCGGGTGTCGCTGGTGAGCCCCGGCAGCATGGAGACGTACTGCCCGGGCGTGGGCACCGGCGGCTACACCTCCTGCCGCTACGGCGAGCGCGCCGTGATCAACCTGGCCCGCTGGGCCACCGCGGTCCCGGACTACCAGGGCGACGTCGCCACCTACCGCCGGTACGTGGTGAACCACGAGGTCGGGCACGCGCTCGGCAACGGTCACGAGGACTGCCCGGGCGCCGGTCAGCTCGCCCCCGTGATGCAGCAGCAGACGCTCGGCCTGAAGGGCTGCACCAAGAACGCCTGGCCCTACCCCTAGGCCTGCCGATCCTTGACCGACCGCGGGGAAATCCGGCCTCAGCGCGAGGCTGAAGGGCGGATGACCCCGCGCTCGCGCAGCAGAGCGGTCACGGAAGCGGCCACACGGTCGGGCGCGTGCATGTCTGCGGCGGTGACGTGGACGACTGTCCAACCCGCGGCCACCAACGCGTTGTGGCGTCGCCGGTCGCGCCCGAGCTCCCCGGGCTGCCCGTGCCAGGCCCCGTCGTACTCGACGGCCACCTTCAGTTCCGGGAAGGCCAGGTCCACCCGCGCGACGAACCGCCCCTCGGCGTCCCGGACGACGTACTGCGGTACCGGTGCGAGGCCGACGGACCGGAGCAGCACGCGCAGCACCGACTCCGGCGGGGACTCGGCGCGCTCGTCAGCGAGGCCCACGGCCCGCCGGGCCCGGACGCTCCCGCGACCGGGCGGTAGGAGGGCGACTGCCTCCGCGAGGTCCCGAGCGCGCACGAGGCCGCGCGACAGGAGGACGTCGAGGGCGACGACGGAGTCCGGCACGTTCTCGTACCGGGCGATGTCCACCGCCGTCCGCACCGGGGTCGTGCACGTGTACCGGCCGACGCTGCGCACCTCGGTGATCGGCAGCGACGTCCGACGGACCCGCAGACCGGTGACCGGGCCGAACCGCTCGGCCTCCGGGACGATGACCTCGACCGGTGCTGCGGCTTCCACCAGCGCTTCCGCGCCCAGGATGTAGGCCGCCGTCCGCCCGCCGAAGACGGCGCCGTCCGGGACCACCAGAGCCGCGCCGGCGACCGCGGTTCCGTGGGTGTCGGGGAGCGCCGCGTCGGCGTAGACCCCGCGGAAGAGCCGTCGCCAGGCCCGTGACTCCAGCTGGTTCCTCGTCAGCAGGCCCGCGGCGAGGGCGTCGCGGGCGCGGAAGACCCGGCCGCACAGCGCGGGGGGACGGGTGGGCGGTCGCACCCGGTGAGCCTGCCGCGACGGCGCGGTCCACGACTGCGTCGTCCACAGGCTCCCCGAGCGCAGGGTTTTCCGGCTCACGTCCCGCGTCGAGTGCCGGAGAACCCCGCGGTCGATGGCAGGTCTGCGCGGGGGCCGCCAGCGGGGGCGTGCCGGGGGGAATCGGCGCGGCTGGCACGCTGTTGTCGCACGTGTTCGACGGCCCCGTCGCGGGCCGCTCTCGACCGAACGAGGAGCGATCGTGTCCCTGCCACCCCTGGTGGAGCCCGCCGCCGACCTGTCCATCGACGAGGTCCGCCGCTACAGCCGCCACCTGATCATCCCCGACGTGGGCATGGACGGTCAGAAGCGGCTGAAGAACGCCAAGGTGCTCGCCGTCGGCGCCGGCGGCCTGGGCTCCCCGGTGCTCATGTACCTGGCCGCGGCCGGTGTGGGCACCCTGGGCATCGTCGAGTTCGACACCGTCGACGAGTCCAACCTGCAGCGCCAGATCATCCACGGGCAGTCCGACGTCGGCCGGTCCAAGGCCCAGAGCGCGCGCGACTCCATCAAGGAGATCAACCCGCTGATCGACGTCCGGCTGCACGAGACGCGGCTCGACAACGACAACGTGATGGAGATCTTCAGCCAGTACGACCTCATCGTCGACGGCACGGACAACTTCGCCACGCGTTACCTGGTCAACGATGCCTGCGTGCTGCTGAACAAGCCCTACGTCTGGGGCTCGATCTACCGCTTCGACGGTCAGGTGTCGGTCTTCTGGAACGAGCACGGGCCGAACTACCGCGACCTCTACCCGGTCCCGCCGCCGCCCGGCATGGTGCCCAGCTGCGCCGAGGGCGGCGTCCTCGGCGTCCTGTGCGCGACGGTCGGCGCGATCCAGGCCACCGAGGCGGTCAAGCTCATCACCGGCATCGGCGACACGCTGCTGGGCCGCCTGATGGTCTACGACGCCCTGGAGATGACCTTCCGCGAGATCAGGGTGCGCAAGGATCCCGAGGGCGAGCCCATCACCGGGCTCATCGACTACGACAACTTCTGCGGCGTCGTCTCGGTCGAGGCGCAGGAGGCGGCGGCCGGCTCGACGATCACCGTCGACGAGCTCAAGGACATGATGGACGCCGGCAAGGAGTTCGAGCTGATCGACGTCCGGGAGCCGAACGAGTACGAGATCGTCTCCATCCCGGGCGCGAAGCTGATCCCCAAGGACGAGATCCTCTCCGGCCGCGCCCTGGCGCAGTTGCCGCAGGACAAGCCGATCGTGCTGCACTGCAAGACCGGTGTCCGTTCCGCCGAGGCGCTCGCCGCGGTCAAGGCGGCCGGCTTCAAGGACGCCGTCCACGTGCAGGGCGGCGTGACCTCCTGGGCCACCCGCATCGACAAGACACTGCCCACGTACTGACGAAGGACCCCGTCGCCCCCGTACCTCGCACGCTCGGCACGGGTCCCTACGACGGGGCCGCCGCACGGCCCGGTCACCCTCGCGGGGTGACCGGGCCGTCGTCGTACCCGGGGCCGGGCGGCCCGGCCACGCGACGGGCATGTCGGGTTGGGCGCATGTTCACTGAAGGCATGTCTACTGGCGGCATGGACCGGTACTCGCCCGTCGAGCTGCTCGCACTGTTCCAGCGCGCGCAGGCGCTGTTCACCGATCGCGTCGACGCCGTCGACCCCGACCAGTGGGAGGACGAGGCGCTGCCCGGCTGGACGGTCGCGGACCTGGTGGCGCACCTGGTCGGCGAGCACCTCTGGGCGCCGCCGCTGCTGGCCGGCGAGCCGTACACCGACATCCACGTCGCTGACGACATCGCGACGCTGCTCGGCGCCGACCCGTTCACCGGCTGGGAGACCGCCGCGGACGGGTCCCTGGCGGCCTTCGCCGAGGACGACGCCCTCACCCGCACGGTGCACCTGCAGCGGGGCCCCACCCCGGCCACGCAGTACGTCCTCGAGATGACGGCGGACCTGACCGTGCACTCGTGGGACCTCGCCCGGGCGACCGGCGGCGACCCCCGGCTGGACCGCGAGCTCGTCGACGCCGCGCTGGTCCTGGCCGAACAGCTGCCCGACGACGGCGTCCCCGGGTTCTTCGACCCGCCGCTGGCCGTGCCGACGTCGGCCGACGCCCAGACCCGCCTACTGGCCCGGTTCGGTCGCAAGGACGACTAGTACGGAGGACCGAGCCGACGGTCCACCATGGGTACGTGAGCGACCCCGCGCTCGACGTCGACGAGGCCGTCTTCGACGTGGTGGAGCAGATCCCGCCGGGGCGGGTCAGCAGCTACGGCGCGATCGGCCGGCTGATCGGCGTGGGCCCGCGGCGGGTGGCCCGGGCGCTGAGCGCCGGCGGCGGGGCGGTGCCCTGGCACCGGGTGCTGCGCGCCGACGGCACGGCCGCCGAGGCGGTCCGCGTCCGGCAGCTGGAGCTGCTGGCCGGCGAGGGGGTGCCGGTGCGCAACGGCCGGGTCGACCTCGCGGCGGTCGGCTGGCCCGACCGCGACACGGACGTCGTCCCCAGGGATGACGCCGGATCGAGCAAGATCGACCACCGGGACGACGCGGGAGAGGGGTCCCGGACGATCGGATGAGGGGGTGCCGAACCTGACCCAGCAACGCTCCGCCCCCTCCACCCGACCGGCCGCGCTCCTCCGTCGCGTGCGCCGGGCGCTGGTCGCCCTGGCCGTGGTCGCCCTGCTCGCCCTGGGCGCCGCCTGGGCCGCCACCCCGGGTGTCGACGACGCCCGGGCGCGCGTGGACGCCCGGCTGGCCGCCTACGCCGGGACGGCGCTCGCGGGGGAGATCCCGCCGCGGATCGCCGCGGCGCTGCTGGCCACCGAGGACAGCCACTTCGCCGACCACATCGGCATCGACTGGCGCGGGGCGCTGCGGGCGCCGCTCGGACTGGTCAGCGGCAGCGACCGCGGCGGATCCACGGTGCACCAGCAGCTGGCCCGCGTCGTCTACGAGGACGGCGCCACCGATCCGCTGGCCAAGGCCCGCGCAGTGGTGCTGGCGGTCAAGCTCGACCGGGCCTGGAGCAACGAGGAGCTCCTGCGGATGTACCTCGACGCTGCCTACTTCGGCCACGGCTTCTACGGCGTGGACGCCGCGGCTCGGGGCTACTTCGACGCGGCACCCGGGGAGCTGGACTGGGCCCAGGCCACGGTGCTCGTGGGGCTCGTGCAGGCACCCAGCGCCTACGACCCGCTGGCCCACCCGGACCTCGCCAGGGCCCGGCAGGCGCACGTGCTGGACCGGCTCGTCGACGTCGGCACGCTCGAGCGCGAGGACGCCGACCGGATCGCCTCGGCGTCCTGGGGGCTGGTCGAGGGCTGACCCGTCGCCGGTCGCGCGTGGCCGGGTCCGTGGCAGGGTCCGCAGGGTGGACCGAGCGGGGACGACGCGAGCGCTGGACGAGCGGGACGGGTTGCTGCTCCGCATGGCGACCTGGTTGAACCTGAACTGGAGCGGGCCCCGGTTCACGGTCGCGCAGCTGGACGCCGATCCGCACCTGGCCGCCTACTACCGGTCGCCCCCGGAGTTCGGCGTCGTCTCCACGGCGGACGGCGAGCCGACGGGCGTGGTCTGGGTGACCCGCTTCCCGGCCGAGGCCCCGGGCTACGGATTCGTGCGCGCCGACGTCCCGGAGCTCAGCGTCTGCGTCCTGCCCGGGTACCGGGGCGCGGGTCTGGGAGCCGGGCTGGTCGGCGCCGCGGTGGCCGAGGCGCGACGCCGCTCGCTGCCGGCACTGGGCCTCAGCGTCGAGGAGGGCAACCCGGCCCGCCGGCTCTACGAACGGCTGGGCTTCGTCCCGGCGCCTCGGCCCGCGGATCCCGGCACGCTGGTCCTCGAGCTCCGGGATGTCGAGCGCCGAACTCCCGCGTGACGGGGGTGTGTCCGGCTGACCCGTCCGGACCATTTCCCGCCATCGCCTACAGCGCGGCGGCGCACGTGCCGACTAGCAGTCCATGAACAACATCGCGTGCCGGGCCGTGGCCCAGGCCGGGCTCGTCGCGGCGACGGCGTCGCTCGACACCGAGGGCGAGTGGCCGTTGCTGCAGGTCGCCGGCTGGCTGACGACCGCGACGGACCTGATGCTGGAGGCCGGTCACGTGGAGGCGGCCCTCACGCTGATCTGAGGCACTGCTCCCACTCGTCCCTGCCGTCCCGGAGTTGTCGGTACGGCGTGCTTCCATCGAGGCGTGGCACAGGGGGGAGGGGCACCGGTCTACCGGCTGGTGCAGGCGGAGCGACCGCCGGTGGCGGCTCCGCGGCTCGACCCCACCCAGCAGGCCGTCGTCGACCACCCGGCCGGACCGCTGCTGGTCCTCGCCGGTCCCGGCACCGGCAAGACCACGACGATCGTCGAGGCGGTCGCCACCCGGATCGAGGCGGGGCTGGACCCCGAGCAGATCCTCGTCCTGACCTTCAGCCGCAAGGCCGCCGCCGAGTTGCGCACGCGCATCACCAGCCGCGTCGCGCAGACCATCCGCGAGCCGCTGGCGCGCACCCTGCACTCCTACGCCTACGGCGTCCTCCGCCGCGCCGCGCTGCTGCGGGGTGAGGCGCCGCCGCGGCTGCTCACGTCGGCCGAGCAGGACGCCGTCGTCGCCGAGCTGCTGCGCGGCGACGTCGAGGAGGAGGGCGCGGTCCGCTGGCCCGCGGACCTGGCGCCTGCGCTGGGCACGGCCGGCTTCCGCACCGAGCTGCGCGAGCTGCTCCTGCGGGCCACCGAGCGCGGCGTCGCCCCGGAGCAGCTGGCCGCGTGGGGCCGGGAGACCGGCCGGGAGCACTGGGTGCACGCCGCCGCCTTCCAGGAGCAGTACGAGGCGGTCACCGCCTTCTCCACCCTCGGCCGGGGCGACGCGTCCGGGTACGACCCCGCGGAGCTGGTCCGGCAGGCGATCGCCGAGCTCGACGGCGACGCCGAGCTGCTGCGGCAGGAGCGCGAGCGCGCCCGCTGGCTGTTCGTCGACGAGTACCAGGACACCGACCCCGCGCAGGTGGAGCTGCTCGCCCTGCTGGCCGGGCGTGGTGGCAACGTGGTCGCCGTCGGTGACCCCGACCAGTCCATCTACGCGTTCCGCGGTGCCGAGCCGCGCGGCATGGCCGAGTTCCCCGACCGGTTCCGGCACACCGACGGCCGCCCTGCGGCTCGCGTCTCGCTGGGGATCTCCCGTCGGTCGGGTGCCGAGTTGCTGCGGATCAGCCGGCAGGTGGCCGACGGGCTGCCCGGCCCGTGGGAGCACCGCCGGCTGACGGCGGGGGAGTCGGCCGATCCCGGTGCGGCCGAGGTGCACGTCTTCGGGTCCGCCGCGATCGAGGCCGCCTACCTCGCCGACCGGCTGCGCCGCGCCCACCTGCTCGACGGGGTGCCGTGGTCGCAGATGGCCGTGGTCGTCCGCGCCGCCGCGGCACTGGGCCCGCTGCGTCGCGCGCTGGCATCGGCAGGCGTCCCGGTCGCCGTGTCCTCCGACGACGTGGCGCTGGCCGGTCAGCCCGCCGTGGCCCCGTTCCTGGGTGCGCTCACCGCGCTGCTGCCGCGCCCGGGCACCGATCCGGCCGAGGGCATCGCCACCGGTCTGGACGAGACGGCCGCCGAGGCGCTGCTGGCCTCGCCCCTGGGCGGCGCCACCGTGCTGGACCTGCGTCGGCTGCGCCGCGCCGTGCGCGTCGCCCTCGCCCGGCAGGGTGTGGACGCCGCCGAGCGCGGTGCCCCGCTGGCCATGGCACTGGAGGACGACGCGCTGCTGGAGGCGCTGCCCGAGCACGTCGCCCGGCCCGCCCTGCGCGTGGCTGCGGTGCTGGGCGCCGGCCGGCTGGCACTGGCGCAGGACGGCACCGCCGAGGACGTGCTGTGGGCGATGTGGCAGACCAGCGGCCTGGCCGCGAAGTGGGCCCGGGCCAGCGCCGCCGGCGGGCCGACCGGTGCGGTCGCCGACCGCGACCTGGACGCCGTCGTCTCGCTCTTCGACGCCGCCGCCGGCTTCGTCGACCGGCTGCCCTCGGCCGACGTCCGCGCGTTCGTGGCACACCTCTCCGCCCAGGAGCTGCCCAGCGACACCGGCGCCGCCCGCGCCGCCGCAGGGGAGACCGTGCGGCTGCTCACCGCGCACGCCTCCAAGGGCCTGGAGTGGGACCTCGTCTGCGTCGCCGGCGTGCAGGAGGGCGTGTGGCCGAACCTGAGCGAGCGGTCCTCGCTGCTGGGCGCGGAGGTGCTCGTCGAGCGGGCCGCCGGCATCGACGGCGCGGTCGTCGACCGCCGCACCCTGGCACTGGCCGAGGAACGCCGGCTCTTCTACGTCGCCGTCACCCGCGCCCGCCGGCGGCTGATCGTCACCGCGGTGCAGGGCGCCCTCGACGGCGCCGACGCCGGGGCCACCGCCTCGCGGTTCCTCGACCTCGTGCAGCCGCCGCCGGAGGACGGGCGCGCGCTCACCGAGCTGCCCCGCTCCCTGACGCTGCCGGCGCTGGTCGCAGAGCTCCGCCGGGCGGTCACCGATCCCGGCACCCCCGCGTCCCGCCGGTCGGCCGCCGCCTCGGTGCTGCGGCGGCTCGCCGACGACGGCGTCCCCGGCGCCTCGCCGCGGTCCTGGTGGGGGCTGGCACCGCTGTCCGACGACGCCCCGCTCGTGCCCGAGGACGACGAGGTGCGCGTGCGTCCCTCGCACATCGAGACCTTCCAGCGCTGCCCGCTGCGCTGGGTGCTGGGCGCCGTGGGGGCCGAGGCCTCGCCCGACTCCACCCGGACCGTGGGCACGGCGGTGCACGCCGTCGCCCAGCAGGTCGCCGAGGGGCTGCCGCCGGCCGAGGCGCCCGCGGCCCTCGACGGCGAGCTCGACCAGCTCGACCTGGGCCCCGGTTGGGCAGACCAGCGCCAGCGCCAGGCGGCGCAGGACATGCTGGACCGCTTCCTGCGCTGGCACGCGGCCAACGACCGCGACCTGGTCGGCGTCGAGGAGAACTTCGACGTCGTGGTCGGGCGTGCCCGGCTGCGCGGCCAGGTCGACCGGCTCGAGCGCGACGCCGACGGCCGGCTGGTCGTGGTCGACCTCAAGACCGGCAAGACGGTCCCGAAGAACACCGAGGAGCACGGCCAGCTCGCCGCCTACCAGGTGGCGGTGGCCGCCGGGGGCTTCGGCGACCACGGTGCGGTGCCCGGTGGGGCGGCGCTGCTGCAGGTCGGCAGCGGGGCCAAGGCCAAGGAGCAGCACCAGCAGCCGCTGCCTGCCGACGTCCCGGTGGCCACCACCTGGGCGGGGGAGCTGATCACCGACGTCGGCGAGGGCATGGGCGCGGCCACCTTCGAGGTGCGCACCGGCAGCCACTGCTCCCGCTGTCCGGCCCGGCGTAGCTGTCCCATGCACGAGCGCGGCCGGCAGGTGACGGGGTGAGCTCTTTTCCGTCTGCACGGCCCCGTTCCGGGTTCCCTCGCGAGCCTGCGAGCGGAGGGGAGAACGGGGTTTCTCAGCAGCTCTCCTTCGATGACCTGCTCACCGAGGCCGCGGAGGCCCCGGCCGCGCGCCGGCGACTGCTCAGCCCGGCCGAGGTCGCTGCCCGGTGCGGTCTGTCCTACGCGCCGTCGCCGGAGCAGGCCCGCGTGGTCGAGGCCCCCGCCGACCGGCCGCTCGTGGTGGTGGCCGGAGCCGGCTCCGGGAAGACCGAGACCATGGCCGCCCGGGTCTCCTGGCTCGTGGCCAACCAGATCGTGGCGCCCGAGGAGATCCTCGGGCTGACCTTCACCCGCAAGGCCGCCAGCGAGCTCAACGAGCGGGTCCACCTGCGGCTCGGGGCGCTGGCCCGCCACCCCGACACCGAGCCCGAGCTGCGCGAGCGGCTCTCCGTCGCCCAGCCGACCGTCTCGACCTACCACGGCTACGCGGCCGCGCTGGTCGCCGAGCACGGTCTGCGCATCGGGGTGGAGCCCGGCGCCGGGGTGCTCGGCCCCGCGATGTGCTGGGGGCAGGCGGCCACCGTCGTCTCGGCGTGGACAGGCGACATGAGCGACGTCCCGCTCACCCCGCTGACCACCGTCGAGGACGTGCTGGCCCTGGCCGCCGAGATGGGCGAGCACGACGTCAGCCCGGCGGCCCTGCGCGCCTGGACGGCGAAGCTCCAGGCGCAGATCGCCGGCTACGCGGACGCGCCCAAGAAGCGCGGCCCCTACGCGGCGGTGACGGAGATGCTGGCCCGGCAGAAGGCCCGGGTGGCGCTGCTCCCGCTGGTCGAGGCGTTCGAGGCGCGCAAGCGGTCGATGGGTTCCATCGACTACGCCGACCAGGTGGCGCACGCCGCGCGCATCGCCGTCGCCGCGCCCGAGGTGGGCCGCCGCGAGCGGGCCCGCTGGAAGGTCGTGCTGCTCGACGAGTACCAGGACACCAGCGTCGGGCAGCTCCGCATGCTGGAGGCGCTGTTCGGCGGCGGCACCGGCCACGCCGTGCTCGCCGTCGGCGACCCCCGGCAGTCGATCTACGGCTGGCGGGGTGCCTCGGCCGGCACGATCGAGCGCTTCGACCGCACCTTCCCCGGCCGCGGCCCGAAGGGCGCCCAGCGGCTCACCCTGGCGACCAGCTGGCGCAACGACGAGAGCGTGCTGGCCGTGGCCAACGCCGTCTCCGCGATGCTGCCGCCGCCCGAGCACCCGCTGCCCGACCTCGCGCCGGCGCCCACGGCCGGCCGCGGTGCGGTGACCGTCGGCCTCTACGACACGATCGCCGACGAGACCGCAGCGCTCGCCGACCGGCTGGCGGCCTGCTGGCGGGGGGAGGACCCGGTGGTCGGCCGGCGGCCCGACGGCCGGCCGCCGACGGTCGCGGTGCTGGCCCGCACCCGCAAGCAGCTGCCGGGGATCGCCGCCGCGTTGCGCGAGCGAGGGCTGCCCGTCGAGGTCGTCGGGCTGGGCGGGCTGCTCGAGGTGCCCGAGGTCTCCGACGTCGTCGCCACCCTCACCGTGCTGGTCGACCCGACGGCGGGCGACGCGCTCGGCCGGCTGCTCACCGGCGCCCGCTGGCGGATCGGACCGCGCGACCTCGCCGCCCTCGAGGCCCGTGCCCGGGCGCTGGTCCACTCCCGCCGGCCGCCGCGGCCCACCGAGGAGGGCAGCACGCCGGTGACCGAGGCCACGGTCGAGCGCGGGAGCATCGTCGAGGCGCTGGACGACCTCGGCGATCCCGCCGCCTACTCACCCGACGGTCACCGCCGCCTGCGCCGTCTGGGTGCGGAGCTGGCACACCTGCGCAACCGGCTGGGTGAGTCGCTGCCCGACCTGGTCGACGAGGTCTCCCGCACGCTGGGGCTGGAGACCGAGCTGGCCAGCGCACCCGATGCCAGCCCCGCCGGCGCCCGCGCCCACCTCGACGCGCTGCACGGCGTCGCCGCCGAGTTCACCGAGCTGGCCGAGCTGCCCTCGCTGCCGGCGTTCCTCGGATACCTGCGCGACGCCGAGGAGCGCGAGCGCGGCTTGGAGCCGGGGGAGGTGGCGGTCAACCCGGAGGCGGTGCAGCTGCTCACCGGGCACTCGGCCAAGGGCCTGGAGTGGGACGTCGTCGCCGTCCCCGGGATGACCGTCGACCAGTTCCCCGCACGGAGCAACGCCAGCGACTCGTGGATCAAGGACCCGGGCGCCGTGCCGGCCGAGCTGCGGCTCACCGACCGCGCCGAACTGCCGGCGCTGAAGCTCCCGGTGCCCGGCTCCGGCGACCAGGCCGCGGTGCGCGACGCCCTGGAGCAGTACGTGCAGGACTGGAAGGACTTCGGGCGGGACGAGGAGATCCGGCTGGGCTACGTCGCCGTCACGCGGGCGCGGCACCTGCTGCTGTGCTCGGGCAGCTGGTGGCGCGACGGCGTCAAGCCGTGCGGGCCCTCGGTGCTGCTGCACACCGCCCGGCAGGCGTGCGAGGACGGTGCCGGCGAGGTCGTGCACTGGGCTCCCGCCCCCGACGACGACGCCACCAACCCGGTACTCGACGAGTGGCCGATCGGGACGTGGCCGGCCGACCCGCTCTCGGCCCGCCGGCGCCGCTCGCTCAGCGCCGCCGCCGACCTGGTCGAGTCCGCCGCCCCGCACCCGCTGGACCCGGAGCTGTCCCTGGGCGAGGACGACCCGCTGATCGCCTCCTGGGTCCGTGACGCCGACCTGCTGCTGCGCGAGCGCGCCCGGCACTCCGGCCCGACGGTCGACGTGCCCCTGCCCTCCCACCTGTCGGTGTCGGCCCTGGTCACCCTGCGCCGTGACCCCGCCGAGCTGGCCCGCCGGCTGCGCCGCCCGATGCCTGCTGCGCCCGCACCGCAGGCGCGTCGGGGCACCGCCTTCCACACCTGGCTCGAGGAGCGGTTCGGCGCCGCGCGGCTGGTCGACCTCGACGAGCTGCCCGGGTCCGGCGACGAGTTCGCCGCCCCCGACGCCCAGCTGGAGAAGCTGCAGGCTGCGTTCCTCGAGAGCGAGTGGGCCGACCGCCAGCCGCTCGAGGTCGAGGTGCCCTTCGAGACGCCGCTGGGCCCGCTGACGCTGCGCGGGCGCATCGACGCGGTCTTCGTGCGCGAGGACGGCGGCTACGAGGTCATCGACTGGAAGACCGGCCCGCCGCCGAGGGGTGGCGAGCTCGCCGCGGCCGGCGTGCAGCTGGCCGCCTACCGGCTCGGCTGGTCGCGGCTCACGGGCGTCCCCGTGGAGCAGGTCAGCGCCGGCTTCCACCACGTCGCCGACGGGCTCACCGTCCGCCCGGTCGACCTGCTCGACGAGGCGGGTCTGCTCGACCTGGTCACCGGCGCCGGCGATTGACCGGCTCGGGGGGGCTGGCTCGGCATTCCGGGGCAGGGCGTCCCACCCGAAGCAACGACCGATGAGATCCGGCGGCGTCCAAGGTCATCCACTCGTGTGCGGCCGGACGGGCCGCCACGACGCCCCGGAGGCTCACCGTGACGCAGTACCTGCTGTCCATGCCGCACGACTCGGCCGAGGAGCCCACGATGGCGACGATGGATCCGGCCGAGCTGAAAGCCACGATGGCGCTGGCTCTCGCCTTCATCGAGGAGCTGCAGGGGTCGGGCGCCCTGGTCTTCGCGGGTGGACTGCACCCGCCGTCGACCGCGGTCACCGTCGACCACACAGGTGACGACCTCGCCCTCGCCGACGAGCCGTACACGCAGGCGCCGGAGTACCTCGGTGGCCTGTGGGTGATCGAAGTACCGGACCGCGACGCTGCCGTCTCCTGGGCCGCCAAGGCGTCCAAGGCGCTCGGTTCCCGGATCGAGGTCCGGGCCTTCCAGGAAATCCCGGCGTAGGGGGCAGGTCCGGTCGCCATGGTCTGCGGTCACCGCCGGCGCCGGCGATTGATCGGGAAAGCTGTTGACCGGCCCGGGACAGTGAGCCCGTGCCGACCTCGATCCGCCCGTTCGCCGAATCCGACATCGCGCCCGTCGTCGACCTCTCGCTGCGGGCGTGGGCGCCGGTGTTCGACTCGTTCCGGCAGGTGCTGGGCGAGGCGATCTTCCTTCACCTCTATCCCCAGTGGAGCGCCATGCAGGCGGCGGCCGTGGAGCGGGTCTGCCGGGACGAGGCGATGCCGACCTGGGTCGCCGAACACGAGGGCAGGGCGGTCGGGTTCGTCGCGATCGTGCACGGCAGGCAGGAGGACGAGCCGAACAGCAGCGAGATCGAGATGATCGCCGTCGACCCCGTGCACCAGCGGCGTGGCATCGCCGCCGACCTGATCGCCTTCGCCGTCGAGCGGATGCGCGAGCACGGCTCGGAGCTGGCTGTCATCGGCACCGGCGGCGACCCCGGGCACGCCCCTGCGCGGGCCGCCTACGAGCAGGCCGGTTTCACGCCCCTGCCGCTGGTCCGCTACTACAAGTTGCTCTGACCCGGAGTGCGCTGACCGGTCAGCTGGAGGCCACGCGGTCCCAGATCGCGGCGGCCAGCTGCTCGGGTGCCTGCTCCGGGATCCAGTGCGTGACGCCCGGCAGCGCGACGAACCGGTAGTCGCCGGTGACGAACTGCTCGCACGCCTCGGCGGCGGTCCGGCCGATCGCGACGTCGGCGTCGCTCCACACGTAGGTCGTGGGCACCTCGACCTTGTCCACGCGGGCGTCGGAGCTCATCGCCCGGTACCAGTTGAGCGCGGCGGTCAGCGCGCCCGGCGCCGACAGCACCGCCACGTACTCGTCCACCGTCTCGGGGGAGATGCCGCTGTTCTCGACGTCGTACATCCGGCGCAGCCGCCGCGCGTCGTCGGCCAGCAGCACCTCCTCGGCCTTGCCCTGCTGCCAGAACAGCCGGATGTAGGCCGAGCGCTCCTTCTGCTCCGGGTCGACGCGGAAGGCAGCGGTGTAGGCCGCCGGGTGCGGCACTGACACCGCGGTCAGCGAGCGCACGCGGTCGGAGTGCCAGCCGGCCACCGCCCACGCGACGTTGGCGCCCCAGTCGTGCCCGACGACGTCGGCGACCGGGATCTCCAGCGCGGTCATCAGGTCCGCGGTCACCTGCGCCAGGTTCTGCACCGCGTAGGAGTCCACGTCGCCAGGGCGTGCGCCGGGGGAGTAGCCCAGCTGGTCGGGGGCGTAGGTGCGCAGGCCCGCCTGGGTGAGCAGCGGGGTCACCGCCGCCCAGCACGCGGAGGTCTGCGGGAAGCCGTGCAGCAGCAGCACCGGCCGCCCGTCCTCCGGTCCGTCGACGCGCACGTCGAAGGTGAGGTCGCCGACGTCGGTGCGCAGCAGTTCTCCGGCCATGCCCCGGACGCTAGCCGGGAGCTCGCCCCGGTGCGCGCGGCACTACCGTCGGCAGCCGTGACAACGAGTCCGGAACGCGAGTTCGTCTCCGCCCACATCGACGACCTGCATGCCGACCTCGACGCGTGGCTGCGCATCCCGTCGATCTCGGCCGACCCCGCGCACGCCGCCGATGTCGCGGCCAGCGCCGAGTGGCTGGCCGAGGCGTTGCGCCGCACCGGCTTCCCGACCGTGGAGATCTGGCCGACCCCCGGTGCCCCCGCCGTCTACGCCGAGTGGCCCAGCGCCGACCCGGACGCACCGGTGGCGCTGGTCTACGGGCACCACGACGTCCAGCCGGTGGACCCGCCGGAGCTGTGGGTGCACCCGCCGTTCGAGCCCACGCGCGTGGACGGTCCGGACGGCCCCGAGCTGCACGGCCGCGGCGCCAGCGACGACAAGGGCGTCCTGATCGTCCACCTGCTCGGGCTGCGCGCCCACCTCGCGGCCACCGGTCGCGGCACCCCCGCCGTCACCGTCAAGGTGCTGGTCGAGGGGGAGGAGGAGTCCGGGTCGCCGCACTTCGCCGCGCTGCTGCGGGAGCGCCGCGACCGGCTCGACTGCGACGTCGTCGTGGTCAGCGACACCGGCATGGCCGCACCCGACGTGCCCAGCGCGGTCACCGCGATGCGCGGACTGGCCGACGCCGAGATCACCCTGCGCGGACCGGCCGTCGACCTGCACTCCGGCTCGTTCGGCGGCGCGGTGCCCAACCCGCTGCACGCCCTGGCCGAGCTGATCGCGACGTTGCACGACGACCAGGGGCGGGTCACCCTCCCGGGCTTCTACGACGCGGTGCGCCCGCTGTCCGACCGCGAGCGGGACCTCATGGGCCGGGTGCCCTTCGACGAGCAGGCCTGGCTGGCGGGCCCGGCGGCCTCCCGCACCACGTACGGCGAGGCCGGCTACAGCACCCTGGAGCGCACCGGCGCCCGGCCCACCGCCGAGGTGAACGGCATGTGGGGCGGCTACACCGGCCCCGGGCACAAGACGATCATCCCGGCCGAGGCGCACGCCAAGATCACCTTCCGGCTGGTCTCCGACCAGCGGCCGGAGCAGATCGGCGCCATGGTGCAGGCCTGGGTCGACGAGAACCTCCCCGAGGGCATCGTCGCGGAGGTGCACACCCCGCCCGGCGGCGTCGCACCCTGCGCGAGCGACCTGGACTCCCCGGCGATGGAGGCTCTCCTGCGCGCCATCGGGCAGGCGTTCGACACCGCCCCCGAGGACGTGCTGCTGACCCGCGAGGGCGGCAGCGGCCCCGAGGCCGACCTCGCGGAGGGGCTGGGCGCGCCACTGGTGTTCCTGGGCATCGGCCTGCCGACCGACCGCATCCACTCGCCCAACGAGCGGGTGCTCCTGCGCATGCTCGAGCGGGGCGCCGAGGCCGCCGCCCACCTCTGGCGGGAGCTCGCGACGCTGCGACGCGGCTAGCGCCGGCCGCTGACGACCGTCGCCCCGCGCTCGTCGTCGGTGTCCGCTGTCGCGGCCAGCCCGGCGGCGGACACCGCCGCCAGCGCCGCGGGCACCTGGGCCTCGCTCGTCTCGAAGAGGACGGTGCCGCCCGGTGCCAGCCAGGCCGGTGCGGCGGCCAGGACGCGGCGGGCCACGACCAGGCCGTCGTGCCCGCCGTCGAGCGCCAGCCGGGGCTCGTGGTCGCGCGCCTCGGGAGGCATCAGCGCGAGCGCGGACGTCGGGACGTAGGGGACGTTCGACACCAGGACGTCGATCCGCCCGCGCAGCGTCGTCGGCAGGGCGTCGAACAGGTCGCCCTCGTGCACGGTCGCGCCGGGCAGGTTGCCCCGCGCGCAGGCCACCGCGGCGGGGTCCAGGTCGGCGGCGTGCAGCTCGATCCCCGGCATCCGGGCGGCCACGGCCGCACCCAGAGCGCCGGAGCCGCAGCACAGGTCCAGGACCAGCGACCCCGGCCGGGCGGCCGCCGCGGCCCGCTCGGCGAGGAACTCCGACCGCACGCGCGGGACGAACACCCCCGGGGCCAGCGCGATGCGCAGGCCGTCGAACGCCGCCCAGCCCAGCAGCTGCTCCAGGGGTTCACCGGCGACGCGGCGCCCGACCAGCGCCGCGAGGTCGTCGGCGTCCGCGGCGGCCGCCAGCAGCAGGGCCGCCTCGTCCTCGGCGAAGACGCACCCGGCCGCGCGCAGCCGGTCGACCACGGCAGCGGCTGCCGGCACGACGTCCACGATGCGTCCTTCCCTGGATGAGCTCCCGGCACGCTACGCGGGCGGCCTAGGGTTGGAGCGTGACCTCGTCCGGGCAGCCCACCCCGCCGCCGGGCTGGTACGCCGACCCCGACGGCACGCCGGGGATGGTGCGCTGGTGGAGCGGGTCCGCGTGGTCCGACGTCGCCACGCCGACCGGTCCGGGGGTCGCCGTCCAGCAGTCCCCGGTCCTGGCGCCCCAGCGGCCGGCCGCACCGGAGCGGGCCCCGTGGACGATCGAGCCCGACCGGGACCCGGTCCGGCCCCGCCGCGCGGCCTGGATCGTCGCCGGGGTGCTGGGTGTCGTCATCGCCGTCGTGCTGGCACTGGTCGTCGGCACGGGGGGAGGGGACGACGACGTCGCCGCGCGCGAGCCGTCCTCGGCGGGTCAGCCGCCCTCCGGGCCGGCGTTCCCGCCGGGGACCGTGCGGATCGTCGACGAGTCGGCGGGGATCGCCTACCCCTACCTGGGCACCGGCTGGTCGGAGTTCGACGCCCTCGGCATGGTGGAGACGACCACCGTCGCCGGCCAGTACTTCACCACCCAGGAGCTCACGCCCGACGGCACCCGGTTCATCGCGCAGGTCACCTCCGGCCCGGTGGCCGAGAGCTACGGGTGGGCCGGCCCCGGCAGCCTGCCCACCACGGTGAGCGCGCTGGCCGACAGCGTGCGGCTCAACTACTACCCGGACCCCAACGAGCGCCGGATCATGCGCGACGAGGCGCTCACCGTCGACGGCAGCGCCGCGCACCTGCTCGAGTTCCAGCTCTCCTGGGACGTCGAGGGCTACGACGCCTCGGGCGAGCGGGCCGCGCTGCTGCTCATCGACGTCGGCCGGCCCGCCCCGGCGCTGCTCTACATCTCCATCCCCAACACCCACGCCGAGCTCTACGGCGTCATCGACCAGCTCATCCAGGCCGTCGACGTCCTCTGAGACCGCGATCCTCCGGATCGCACCGCGCCCACCAGCCGCTCCCCGGTCGGGCTGAGCGCATCCTCGTGTCCCGGTCGGGAGCCCTCCGGGCCCCGCAACCGGTCCGCACGGCCGCACCGTCGTAGGGTCGGCAGCGTGACAGCAGCCGGAACCGCACTGACCCTGAGGCACCCGGTCGAGCGGTTCACGCTGGACAACGGGCTGCGCGTCGTCCTGGCCCCCGACCGCAGCGTGCCCGTGGTCGCGGTGAGCGTCTTCTACGACGTCGGGATGCGCAACGAGCCCGAGGGGCGCACGGGTTTCGCCCATCTCTTCGAGCACCTCATGTTCCAGGGGTCGGCGCACGTGCCGAAGATGGAGCACGCCCGCCTGGTGCAGGCCGCCGGCGGCACGTTCAACGGCTCGACCCACCAGGACTACACGAACTACTTCGAGGCGCTGCCGGCCGAGGCGCTCGAGCGGGCCCTCTTCCTCGAGGCCGACCGCATGGCCGCCCCGGCCATCACCGAGGAGAACCTCCGCAACCAGATCGACGTGGTGAAGGAGGAGATCCGGGTCAACGTGCTCAACCGGCCCTACGGCGCCTTCCCCTGGCTGCAGCTGCCGCAGGTCGCGTTCGAGAGCTTCGCCAACACGCACGACGGCTACGGCTCCTTCGTCGACCTGGAGTCCTCGACCGTCGACGACGCCACCGACTTCTTCTCCACCTACTACGCCCCGGGCAACGCCGTCCTCTGCATCGGCGGTGACCTCGACGTCGCCGAGACCGAACGGCTCGTCCAGCGCTGGTTCGGGCCCGTCGCCGCCCGCGAGGTGCCGCCCACCCCGCGGACCGGGGAGCCGATGCCGACGTCGGTGCGCTCGGTGGTCGTCGAGGACCGGCTGGCCACCGCCCCGGCCGTGGCTCTCGGCTGGCGGGTGCCCGACCCGGTCGCGAACTTCGACGAGTACCTCGGCACGGTGCTGTTGGCCGAGCTGCTCAGCGAGGGCGACGCCTCGCGCCTGGAGCGCCGGCTGATCCACGACGACCGCACCGCCATCGCGCAGAGCAGCTACGTCGGACTGTTCGGCGACCCGTTCGACGTCCGTGACGCCACGTTGCTCACCACCCAGGTGCACCACCCGGCCGGCGTCCCGGTCGAGCGGGTCACCGCCGCCGTGCACGAGGAGATCGCGCGGATCGGCAGCGACGGCGTCCCGGCCGACGAGCTGCGCCGCGTGCAGGCGCGCACCGAGGCGCAGCTGCTGCGGCAGGCCGACTCCGTCCTGGGCCGCACGCTGGCGTTCGCCGCCGCCGAGCTGGTCCACGGGCGGGCCGAGCTGGCCGGTGAGCTCGCCGCCCGGCTCGCCGCCGTCACCCCCGAGCAGGTGCAGGCCGCGGCCCGGGGGCTGGATCCCGGCACGGTCGCGATGCTGGAGCTGCGCCCGGCAGGAGGCCGGGCGTGAGCGCCGCGCTGGACCTCTCCCTGATCCCGCCGCTGGGCGAGCCCCGGCCGCAGCCGGTCCCGGCCGCCGCGGAGACCACCCTCGCCAACGGCCTGCGCGTGGTCGTCGTGCCGCGCCCCGGCGTGCCGCTCATCGAGCTGCGGCTCCGCGTGCCGTTCGCCGCGTCGAGCGTCGGCTCCGCCGAGGGGCACACCGCGGCGGCGTCCGTCCTGTCCGGCGCGGTGCTCCTCGGCACCGCGTCGCACGACCAGACCGGCATCGCGCAGTTGCTGCAGGGCCACGGCGCGGAGATGTCGGTCTCGTCCGACAGCGACCGGCTGCTGTTCGGCACGACGCTGCTGCCCGGCGGCCTGCGTCCCGTCCTCGGGGTGCTCGCGGAGCTGCTCACCTCGGCCACCTACCCGGCCGACGGCGTCGAGGGCGAGCGCGACCGGCTGGCGGAGCGGATCAGCATCGCCCTGTCGCAGCCCTCGGTCCTGGCCCGCGCGGCGCTCAGCGCCCGCCGCTACGCCGGCCACCCGTACGCCATCTCGCTGCCCGACCCCGCGCTGGTCGCGGCCATCACCGACGAGGACCTGCGCCGGCTGCACGTCGACCGGGTGCTGCCCGCCGGCAGCACGCTGGTGCTCGTCGGCGATCTCGACCCGGCGGCCGCGACCGACGCCGTCGCCGAGGCCCTGACCGGCTGGACCGGGAGCGGCACCGCCGAGGAGTCGGCCCCGGCCACCTCGCTGCACGCCCCGGTGCTCGAGCTCGTCGACCGGCCCGGCGCCGTGCAGTCCAACATCCGGCTGGGCGGACCCGCGCCCACGCGTACCGACCCCGACCTGGCCGCGGTCCGGCTGGCCGCGATGGTGTTCGGCGGCTACTTCTCCTCGCGGCTGGTCGAGAACATCCGGGAGCGGCGCGGCTACAGCTACAGCCCGCGCAGCTCCGTGGAGCACCAGGCGGGTGCGGCGTCCTTCCTGGTCGAGGCCGACGTCGCCACCGAGGTGACCGGCCCGGCGCTGATGGAGACGGTGTACGAGCTCGGCCGCATGGCGCTGACCCCGGTCACCGAGGCCGAGCTGGACGCCGCCCGCCGCTACGTCCTGGGCAGCATGGCGCTGTCGACGGCGACCCACGCCGGCCTGGCCAGCACGCTGTCCGCGCTGGTCGGCGCGGGTCTCCCGGTCGGCTGGCTGGCCGAGCACCAGCAGGCGCTGGCGGCCGTCACCGTCGACCAGGTGCAGGAGGTCTCCCGCCGCCACCTCGCCCCAGGGGCCCTCACCGCCGTCGTCGTCGGCGACGCCGAGGTGGCCGAGGCCCAGCTGGCCGCGCTGGGCCCGCTCACCGTCCGACGGGACGGCGACGCGTGACCGCCCCCTCCACCGGAGACCCGGACCGCATGAAGGGGCCGGCGACGCCGTGGCCGGACGGCGCGACGCCGTCGTCCGGGTCCGTGCCGGTGCTCTCCCGGGTCGCCCACGACCGGGCGCACCTGGCCCGCGCACTGCCCGACCCCACCGGCGGGCGCCCCGTCCGGGTGCTCACCGTCGACATCCAGCGGACCGTGCCGGTCCGGGAGGCACCCGACGGTCCGCAGCTGCTGTGGGACGAGCGGCCCGAGCTGCCCACCGGCGCGATCTTCCTCGGCGAGGCCGACGGCGTCCCCTACGCCGCCGTCCGCGGCGAGCGGGCGCTCGCCGTGAGCGGGCAGCCGGTCGACTCCTGGTCCGGTCTCCGCGACCTGGGCACCGTCCTGGGCGACCGGGACGCCGGGCTGCTCGTGCAGGCCATCGGCATCATCGAGTGGCACGAGCGCAACCGCTTCAGCCCGCTGACCGGCGCACCGACCACCATCGAGCGAGCCGGCTGGGTGCAGCGCGACACGTCGACGGGGATGGACATCTTCCCGCGGACGGACCCGGCCGTGATCATGCTCGTCCACGACGGCGCCGGCCGCCTCGTGCTGGGCCGGCAGGCGATCTGGCCGCCCGGCCGGTACTCGATCCTCGCCGGGTTCGTCGAGCCGGGGGAGTCCGCCGAGGCCGCCGTCGTCCGCGAGGTCGCCGAAGAGGTAGGGCTGCGGGTCACCGACGTGCGCTACGTGGGCAGCCAGCCGTGGCCCTTCCCGCAGTCGCTGATGCTCGGCTTCGTGGCCCGCGCGGAGGACGCCGGCGAACTCGTCCTGGACCCGGACGAGATCGAGGAGGCGCACTGGTTCTCCCGCGAGCAGCTGCTGGAGGGGGACGGGCTCTCCGCCCTGCCCCCGGCGGTCTCCATCGCGCGGAACATCATCGACCGCTGGCTCGCCGGCGAGTTCGACGACTGAATCAGCTCCAGCGGCCGCCCAGCACGAGGGCCGGTCGGTCGGGGTGGTCGGCCAGCACGACGGCGTCGGCGAGGGCGACCGGGTCGACCTCGTCGTCGTAGCGGTCGAAGGCCGGCAGCGCCCACGCCTGGTCGGTCGGCGTGCGCCGACGGCGCGCGGCCGGTCCGACCCGCAGGTGGACCACGACGTCGAAGGGCAGCCCGATGCCCTGCAACAGCGCTCCCGGCACGAGCAGGACGCCGCCGGCCGGCCCGGGCTGCCGATCGGCGCGCACGGCGCGGTCGCGGGCCAGGTCCCACAGCTGCGGCAGGTAGCGCCCGGATCCGCCCGGGCCCAACGGTGCCAGCACCTCACGGGTGAGGGCGCCGGCGTCGAGCCAGTCGGTGTAGCGGGCGTCGGGGTCGGTGCGGCCGTGCTCCAGCCGCAGCGAGGCCGGGCGGTAGAAGCCGTCGGCAGGGACGACGACGGCGCTCCGCCCGCGGGCCGGCAGCAGCTCGGCGACCGCCCCGGCGAGGACCTCGGGTGCGGCGAGCTCGGGACCGTCGACGGCCACGCGCAGGGCGGTGGCGCCCGGTTCCGGGGGCAGATCGGCCAACAGCGCGGCGAGCCGGTCGGCCAGCGCAGCAGGGCAGAGCGGGACGGGTGAGGTCAGGACCGGCCGTCCGCCGCGACCGCTGCTGCCGGCGGGGCGTCCGCCGCCAGGCCGTCCAGCACGGCTCGGGCCAGCTCGGCGACGGGCCGACCCTGCGAGCGCGCGTTCCGGCGCAGCTCCTCGAAGGCGGCGCGGGCGCTCAGCGCATGGCGCTCGGCCAGCACCCCGATGGCCCGCTCGGTGGTCACCCGCGCGGCCAGTGCGTGCTCGAGCTGGGTCACCGTGCGCTCGAGCGCGGCGATCCGCAGGGCGCTCTCGTCCAGCTCCGGCGCCGCCCCGGGCGGGAGGACGGTCCCGCGGGCGGAGCGGCGGGCCGAGCGGTCGGGCTCGGGCAGCGCGCCGAACTCCTCCGCGATGAGGTCGGCCAGCGACATGCCCTCGACGACGTCGCCGACGGGGTCGCCGCCGGCCGCGGAGCGGACCACCCAGCCACCGGGGGTGCGGGTCAGGGCCACGGGTGCCGGAACGGCGTCGGTGGCCGGGACGACCGGGTCACCCGTCCCCGGGGAAGGGCGCGACTGCCCGTCCGAGGGGCGGGGACCGGGGATCACGGGTGCGTCACGCCCCCGCGGCCGCGGCGAGCTGCGCCTTGACCTGATCGATGCTGGGGTTGGTCAGCGCGGTGCCGTCGGTGAAGATCAACGTGGGCACGGTGCGGTTCCCGCCGTTGGCGTTGGCCACGAGGTCGGCGGCGGCCGGGTCGGTCTCGATGTCGACCTCGGCGAAGCCGATGCCCTCCATCTGCATGAGCTTCTTCAGCCGCACGCAGTAGCCGCACCACGTGGTGGTGTACATCGTCACGTCGGTGCCGGGGGTGGTGGTCATCGAGGTGGAGTCTCCCTGCTAGTTCCTGGCGGGTCCACCCCCCGAGAGGGCGTACCGCGCGGTGTGCCCGGATCAACGCGGCCGTCCTGGGGATGCTTCCCCACGACGTCGGTGGCGGCTGGGAGGATCGGCACGTGACACGGACGAGGACCCGATGAGTGCGGCCACCCGAACGGGGTCCCGTGCGGAGGACGTCCTCGCCGGACTCGACGAGGAGCAGCGCGCTGCCGCGCAGGCCGTGACCGGCCCGGTCTGCATCCTGGCCGGCGCGGGCACCGGCAAGACCCGCACGATCACCCACCGGATCGCCTACGGCGTGCACACGGGGGTCTACGTGCCCGAGCAGGTCCTGGCGGTGACGTTCACCGCCCGGGCCGCCGGCGAGCTGCGCACCCGTCTCCAGGCCCTCGACGTCGGGGGCGTGCAGGCCCGCACCTTCCACGCCGCCGCCATGCGGCAGCTGCGCTACTTCGCGCCCCGGGTGCTGGGCGGCCCCATGCCGCCGCTGATCGAGAACAAGCTGCGCGTGGTGGCGACGGCGGCCGCGCGCAACCGGCTCACCACCGACCGGACGAGCCTGAGGGACCTCGCCAGCGAGATCGAGTGGGCCAAGACCACCCTGGCGACCCCGGAGGACTACCCGGCCCGGGCGAAGACCGCCGGCCGCGAGCCCCCGTTCGAGGCCGCCGCCGTCGCCGCCGTCTACGCCAGCTACGAGCAGGCCAAGGAGCGCGACGGCGCGCTGGACTTCGAGGACCTGCTGCTGGTCACCGCCTACGCGCTCGAGGGGCACCCCGACGTCGCCCGGACGGTCCGCGACCAGTACCGGCACTTCGTGGTCGACGAGTACCAGGACGTCAACCCGCTGCAGCAACGGCTGCTCGACGCGTGGCTCGGCGGCCGGGCCGAGGTCTGCGTCGTCGGCGACCCCAACCAGACCATCTACTCGTTCACCGGCGCCGACCCCGACTACCTGCTGGGCTTCGCCGACCGCTATCCCGACAGCGAGGTGGTCAAGCTCGAGCGCGACTACCGCTCCACGCCCCAGGTGGTCGGCCTGGCCAACCGGCTGATCGGCATGGCCGCGCGGCGCAAGGGCCTGCCGGGCCTGCGGCTGCTGGGTCAGCGGGCCGACGCGGCCGAGCCGAAGTTCGTCGAGCACGCCGACGAGCCGGCCGAGGCCGCCGCCGTCGCGGCCCGCTGCAAAGCGCTGATCGACGAGGGCACGCCGGCCAGCGAGATCGCCGTGCTGTTCCGCATCAACGCCCAGTCGCAGGTGTACGAGTCGGCGCTGGCCGACGTCGGCGTGCCGTACGTCCTCCGGGGCGGCGAGCGCTTCTTCGAGCGTCCCGAGGTACGGGAGGCGGTGCTGCTCCTGCGTGGGGCCGCCGCCGGTGGCAGCGAGCCCGGCATGCTCGTGCCCACGGTCCGCGACGTCCTGGCCTCCACCGGCTGGGTCGAGCACCGCCCGCCCGCCGGGGGAGCGGCCCGCGACCGCTGGCAGTCACTCGCCGCGCTGGTCGACCTCGCCGTCGACCTCGTCGCGGAGAACCCGTCGCTGGACCTGCCCGGCTTCGTGACCCACCTGGCCCAGCGGGCCGACGCGCAGCACGCACCGACGGTCCAGGGCGTCACGCTCGCCTCGATGCACGCGGCCAAGGGGCTGGAGTGGGACGTCGTCTTCGTCGTCGGACTGGTGGACGGCGTGCTGCCCATCGCCCAGTCGCTGGCCCGACCCGAGGCGGTCGAGGAGGAGCGGCGGCTGCTGTACGTCGCGGTCACCCGCGCCCGCGAGCAGCTGACCCTGTCGTGGTCGCTGGCCCGCAACCCCGGCGCCAAGCGGGCGCGGCCGCGCAGCCGGTTCCTCACCGGCCTGGCACCGGACTCCGGTCCGACCGCGCCGCTGGCCCGCAAGGCCACCAAACGGCCCAAGGTCGTGCTCGAGGGTGAGGCCGGCGAGCTGTTCGAACGGCTGCGTGCCTGGCGCAGCCAGGCCGCGCAGGCGCAGTCCGTGCCGGCCTACGTCGTCTTCACCGACGCGACACTGCAGGCCATCGCCGAGACGCGGCCGGCGAACCTGCGCGAGCTCTCGGCGCTGCCGGGCATCGGCTCGCGCAAGCTGGAGCTCTACGGCGAAGACGTGCTCGCCGCCGTCACGGGCTGAGCAGGAACCACCTCCACCCCCCGCCTCGCACGCCCGGCGCGGGGTCCTGACCGGCGCGTTCACGCAGTTCAGGGAGATCTCGTTAATTCGTTTGACCTCGTCCGAGCCGCCGCCCTAGTGTCCTGAACCACACGAGCTGCACCCAGCCCGAGCACGGCCGTCCGGCCGAGCTCGCGACCCGGAAGGAGGGGTGGACGTGAACAGCACGACGTGGACCGACGCCCCCGCCGGGTTCTCCGGCCCGGGCCGCCTCGGTATGTCCCCGTACGCCTGCTCCTCCGTCGTCGACGGCGCCTCGGTCCTCATGGCGCCCGTCGCGGCTCCGATCCGGGAGACCGGTCTGCCCATGGCAGCCCGTCTGCGCCCGATCGATGAGCCCGGCGTCGTCCGCGAGTCCTTCCTGCAGGCACTCGCCGTCGCCTCCCCGCTGAGCACCAGCGCTGACAAGACCGACATCGACAACAACGGCACCACCCTCGGGATCCACCCCCCGGGGAGACCGCAGAGCTAACCGCTCGTCGGTCCTCCTCGAGGCCGCGGAACCCGAACCGGGATCCGCGGCCTCTTCGTTTCTCCGCGGCACCCGGCCCCGACTTCGGTCGGCGGGCCACCGCCGGCCGTCAGACGACGAGCACGAGGAGGAGCGGCAGTGCCGCACACGATCGAGCGCGCGACGACCCACCACCGGACCGGCCTGTCCGGGACCGGTGGCGCGACGCCGCCGTACGGACCCCACCCACCCCGCCGGTGGCCGACGCCACCGCTGTCCCCGGCGCCGGTGCGGCGCCCCGTCCCCTGCCGCGAGGAGGACCCCGAGCTCTGGTTCGCCGAGAGCCCGACCGTCCTCGAGCAGGCCAAGGCGCTGTGCACGGATTGCCCGCTCCGGGATGCCTGCCTCGCCGGCGCCCTGGACCGCGGTGAGCCGTGGGGCGTCTGGGGCGGCGAGATCTTCGACCGCGGGGTGGTCATCGCCCGCAAGCGTCCCCGTGGCCGTCCCCGGAAGGTGACCGCCGCATGAGCACCGCAGAGCAGTCCGCCCCCGTCCGTGCGGCGGGGGCGTCCATCCCAGCAACGAGAACCGAGGAACCGATCATGCACGGGTACGAGCACGCACTGGCCCACAGCCGGATGCGCGAGATGCAGGAGGAGGCGATGGCCGCCTCCCGCGCCCACCGGCTGTACCGGGCGCGCAAGGCGGCCCGCCGCGCGGAGCGAGCGGTGCGTCGCGCCGCCCGCCTCAGCGCGTCGGTCTACTGAGCACATCGCGGTCCTCCGTACCGCACCGCGGCCAATGGCCGTCCCCCTGTTGCGCCGAGCGCGTCCGTCACGCCTGCGCGGGACCCTCCGGGCCCCACTCGGCGCGACAGGGGGATTCCGGCATCAACCGCTGAAGCCCGGGAGCCACTCCTCGAGCACGCCGCGGAATGCGCCTTCGGCGTCGAGCTGGCACAGCACCCCGATGGACCCGATCGTCACCCGGTGGATGAGCAGGTAGGCCGGCGGCAGGTTGAGCTGCCGCCCGAGCCGGCTGGCCTCCAGGCGCGGATCGGCGATCCGGGCCGCCTGCTCCTGCATCCAGGCGCGGGTGAAGTGGAACCGCGGCTCCGCGATCGGGTCGAGCATGGGCCGCAGGAAGTCGTGCACGCCCTGCGCGTCGATCTGCGCCGTCGGCAGCACGAAGCCCTCGGCGCGCAGATCGGCCAGCACCTCCTCCGCCTTGCCCTCCAGGGCCCAGCGCAGCAGCCGGCCGATCGGCTCCGGGTGGCCGTCGGGCAGCCGCGCCGTCGCCCCGAAGTCGATGACCCCGAGCCGCCCGTCGGCAAGCAGGCGGAAGTTGCCGGGGTGCGGATCGGCGTGCAGCAGCCCGGCTCGTTGGGGAGCGGAGAAGTGCAGCACCGCCATGAGCAGGCCCGCGCGGTCGCGCTGCTCCCGGGTGCCGGTGGCGATGATCCGCGACAGCGGCGTGCCCTCGAGCCACTCCGAGACGATGACCTTGGGCGCGCTGGCGACCACCCGGGGGACGACGATCTGCGGGTCGTCGGCGAACGCGGCGGAGAACCCGCGCTGCGAGTCGGCTTCCAGGCTGTAGTCCAGCTCCTCGACCACCCGGGCCTTGAGTTCGGCGATGAGCGGCTTGACGTCCATCCCCGGGAAGAGGACGGCGAACAGCCGCGCGAAGCGGCTGAGCTGGTTGAGGTCGGACATCAGCGCGGTGGCCGCGCCCGGGTACTGGATCTTCACGGCGACGTCCCGGCCGTCCCGCCAGGTGGCCCGGTGCACCTGACCGATGCTGGCCGCGGCGGCCGGCTGGTCGTCGAACTCCTGGAAGCGCTGGCGCCAGGTGCCGCCGAGCTGCTGGGCGAGCACCGCGTGGACGGTGCGCACCGGCATCGGCGGCGCCTCCTCCTGGAGCTTCACCAGTGCCTCGCGGTAGGGGGCGGCCATCTCCTCCGGCACCGCCGCCTCGAAGACCGAGAGCGTCTGGCCCAGCTTCATGGCCCCGCCCTTGAGCTGGCCGAGCACGGCGAAGAGCTGCTCGGCGGTGCGCTGCTGCAGCTCCGCCGAGACCGCGTCCGCGGACTGGCCGGACAATCGCTTGCCCAACCCGAGGGTGGCCCGGCCCGCGGCCCCCAGGGGGAGGGACGCCAGCCGTGCGGTCCGGCCCACCGAGCCCCGCGGCATCACCGGTCGGTCGTCACTCACGCGTCCTCCTCGCCGGCGCTCGTCAGCCGCGTTCGTGGCACTGCTCTGGCCGTCGGTGAGCTCGCAAGCTCGCTCACTAGTCCTCCTCGTCGGCGCGGTGCCCGGCCTCCGCGGCGGCGCGGAGGCGTCTCGGGCGAACCCGCGAGCGCGCTCACGGGCCATTGTCCCCTGTCGCACGGCCCTCCCGCTGGGCGCAGCCGCACTCGGGGTGCGGCGTCCAGCGGCGCACCCGGGGAAGCAGGTCGGGCGGGGACAGCTCCAGGGTCGCATCCAGCGCGATCGGGGCGGCACTGCCGTCGAGGTAGGCCAGCACCTGCACCGCCGCGGTCACCGCGGTGAGCAGGCAGGTGACGGTCGCGCCGCTGGGCGGTGGCTCGGCGGCGGTCAGCTGCGCGGCCAGCTGTGGCCAGCGCGGGTCCGCGTCGCGCCGGTGCAGGTCGGCGCAGCGCAGGCAGCTGGTGACGCCGGGGACCACCAGCGGTCCGACCACGCCGGTGGCGCCTCGCACGGTGGCGACCAGGTGCGGCACGCCGGCCCGCGACCAGCCGGCCACGGTGGGGTCGGAGGCGGCCCAGGGGCGGGCGAGCACGACCAGGTCGGGCGTGGCGCCGTCGGTCACCGGACGCAGGTCGGTCAGCGGGCTGGCCCGCCGGACGGCGTCGGCCGCGGCGGCCGACCGGGGACGTCCCTCGTCCGCCGCGGTGGCCCCGCCGACGACGGCGTCGCCCGCGGCCACGAGGCCGCTGTCCCGGACGCTCACCCGGCCGACGCCGCTGGCCGCGAGCACGGCGGCCAGCGGCGTGCCGACGCGCGTGCCGCCGTCCACCACGACGACGGCGGTCCGCCGGGCGTGCCACCCGTCGGTCGGCGGGCTCTCCGCGGCGTGGCGGGCGGCGGCGGCCGGCCCGGCGTCGGTGGCCAGCAGATCGGCGGCGTCGACGTCGACCAGGAGGGAGGTGGCGCGCAGCCCGTCGAGGACGGCGGTCACCGCGTCGGCGTCCAGGCCCTCGCGGGCGGCGTCGGCGAGCACCGCCCGCTGCACCCGGCGCCCGTCCAGGCTCCGCAGCAGGGCAGCCAGCCCGCGCGGGTGGGGACTCACCAGGAGCCCGTCACCGGTGTCCACGCCGCCGATCTGCAGGGTGTCGGCATCGCCCCGCAGCAACGGGACCGTGGCCGGGAGCAGGGGACGGGCCGTATCGCTCACCGGAGGAGCGTGACAGCGCCGACGGCTGCGGCGGGGCCTCCGTCCACAGGCCGGCCGGGAACGCCGACGGCGGCGCCCCGCAAGGGGGCGCCGCCGTGGTGAAGTGATGGAGCGGCCCTCCTGCAGGGGCCCGCCGCGAGCGTGCGAGCGGTGGGGAGCAGGAGGGTCCTTCCTCAGGCCTTGCCGAGGATCCGGTTCATCTTGGTGCCGCACACGGGGCAGGTGCCCTGCGCCATGCGACGGCCGGACTCGCTGACCTTGACCTCGCCGTCGAAGTCGCGCTTCTCCTTGCACTTCACGCAGTAGCCGTTGTAGCTCTCAGCCACGGGATCTCCTCGTCTCGGGGCGCCTCGGCACGCGCGCCGGGCGTCGTTGCGCGGGAACGCTACCCGTGTCGGCGCGTCCCGATACCAGCGGCGGCCGTCCGCTGCGCGCATGGTTCCCACAGCCTGTGGACAACGTTGTGGAGCACGTGGGGACCCATCGGCGTGTCCCTGTGCGCGGACGGGGGGCGGAGCCGGGGACGACGCGCCGGCGTGACGCCTGCCCCCGGCTCCGACCTGCACGGATGCGCCCGCGGGGGTTGTGGACCGTACCGGTCGGGGCGTGGCGTCACCGGCCGGGGCGCGCCCATGTCCACCGGTCGTGCGACCTGTACCCGAGAGGGTGTCTCCGGGCGGGCGCGCGAGCGGGGGAGTGGCTTACGGTTCCCCCGTGCACGGACCGCCCCCCGACGCCTCCGCACACCCCGAGTCCTCCGGCGTCCCGCCGGTACCTCCGGGTGCGGGTCGCGCCGTGCCCATGGCCCGGCGCCGGGCGGGCGGGGACGACGCCGCGCAGCCCGGGTCCGGGGATGCCGAGTCGCTGGTCGAGGTCCGCCGCAGCACCCGGCGCCGGCGCACCGTGACCGCCTACCGGGAGAGCGGCCGCACCGTGGTGCTCATCCCGGCGGCGTTCAGCCCGGCCGAGGAACGCCGCTGGGTGGAGCAGATGGTGGCCAAGCTCCAGACCCGCGAGGAGCGGCGCCGCCGGTCCATGGGGGGCGACGACGAGTTGATGGTCCGGGCCCGCGCGCTGTCCGCCGCGCACCTGGACGGGCTGGCCGAGCCGGCGTCCGTGCGGTGGGTGGACAACCAGCAGCGTCGCTGGGGCTCCTGCACCCCGGCCGACCGCAGCATCCGGCTGTCCAGCCGCCTGCGCTCGATGCCGGAGTACGTCGTCGACTACGTGCTCGTCCACGAGCTGGTCCACCTGCTCGAACCCGGCCACGACGAGCGCTTCTGGGCGCTCGTCGCGCGCTACCCGCGCGCCGAGCGGGCGCGCGGCTTCCTCGAGGGGGTCGAGCTGGCCAACACCGCCGGAGCAGCCGGCGCCGCGGCGGAGCCGGACGCCGACCTCGTCGACTAGTCCTCTTCGGGCTTCTCCGGCTCGGTGTCGCCCTCGGTGAGGGCCTCGAGCTCGGCGTCCAGTCCCTGACCCTGACGGGCGACGAAGTCCATCGGCTCGTCCAGGTCGTCCGACGTGGGCAGCAGGTCCGGGTGGTTCCACAGCCGGTCGCGGTCCGCTCCGCCGTGCTGCTGCGTCATCGCCGCCCACACGGTGGCGGCGTCGCGCAGCCGGCGCGGCCGCAGCTGCAGGCCGACGAGGGTGGCGAAGGTCTGCTCGGCCGGGCCGCCGGAGGCACGGCGGCGACGCATCGTCTCGGCGAGCGCGGAGTGACCGGGCAGCCGGTCCTTCGCGGCCGCGGCGACGACGGTGTCGATCCAGCCCTCGACCAGGGCGAGCAGCGTCTCGAGGCGGCGCAGCGCCATCGCCTGCTCGGGGGTCTCCTCCGGCTCCAGCACCCCGCTGCCCAGAAGCCGCTGGATGCTCTCCGGGTCGCTGGGGTCCAGGCCTTCCATGCCGCCGGCGGACATGGCCTCGGAGATGCCGCGCTCGATGGCCTCGCGGTCGATCGTGATGCCGCGGGCGTAGGCGTGGACGGCGTCCTGCAGCTGCTGGCGCAGCCAGGGCACGTGCGCGAACAGCCGCTGGGCGGCGGCCTCGCGCAGCGCGAGGAACAGGCGCACCTCGTCGGCGGGGCGGTCGAGCCCGGCGGCGAAGGCGGCGACGTTCTGCGGCACGAGGACGCCGGTGCCGGCCGGGGCGAGCGGCAGGCCGACGTCGGTGCTGGTGAGGACCTCGTCGGCGAGCTTGCCCAGTGCCGACCCGACCTGGGCGCCGAACATGACGCCGCCCATGCGGCCCATGATCCCGGCGATCGGCCCGAAGCTCATCGCCGCCTCCTGCGGGAGCGCACTGGTCATCGCGGCGACGACCTTCTCCGCGAGCGGGTCGATCAGCGCACCCCAGGCCGGCAGGGTCTGCTCCACCCACTCGACCCGCGACCAGGCCGCCGTGCGGTCGATGCCCGAGGGCATCTCGGTCACCTGGTCCAGCCACAGGTCGGCCAGGCGCAGGGCCTCGGCCACGGCGGTGCGCTCGCCGTCGGAGGAGGGCTGGTGACCGGCGGCGAGCTGGCTGATGGCGCCCTGCTTGGCGAGGTCCCAGTTGACCGGGCCGCCGGACCAGTTCATCAGCCGCTGCAGTTCGGCGAACAGCGGCATCTTGCCCAGGACGTCCTCGGGGGAGCCGCCGCCGGCCATGCCGCCGAACAGCGCCCCCAGGCCGAACGGGTCACCGCCCGCCGGGTCGCCCCCGCCGCCCTCGCGGCGGTCGGGATCGCGGTCGCCGGGGAGGCCGAAACCGAACGGGACGTCACTCATGGGTCCACGGTAGACGCCCCCGTTCCCGCTGGTGGGCGCGTTCGCCGGCAGCTGACGGCCTACTGCGGGGGTCCCGCCGGGAGCGTCCGACCGGTCGGGGCAGCAGCTTCGTCGCCTACTCTCGCCGGTCGTGACCCGTCGCATCGCCGTCCTGACCGCCGGTGGCGTTTTCCTGGTGCTGTTCGGCGTGCTCGGCACGACCCTCCCCGTGCCGTACGTGGCCCAGGTGCCCGGGCCCACCTACAACACGCTGGGCGACATCGACGGCGAGCCGATCATCGCCGTCGAGGGCCGCGAGCGGAACGAGGTCGAGGGGAACCTCAACCTGACCACCGTCGGCGTGGGGCGCGACGGGCTGAGCCTGGTGCAGGCGGTGCGCGGCTGGTTCGACGACGAGGTGGCCGTCGTCCCCGAGGAGTCGGTGTACCCGCCCGACCGCACCGTGGAGGAGACCCGCCAGGCCAACCGGCGCGCCTTCCTCACCTCGGAGCAGGCCGCCGAGACAGTGGCGCTGGGTCACCTGGGCTACCCGGAGAAGGTCGTGGTGCGGGGCCTCACGGAGGACTCGCCGTCCGAGGGCCTGCTCCAGGACGGGGACGCTCTGGAGTCGGTGGACGGGCGTCCGACACCCGACTTCGCGGCCCTGGAGTCGGTGCTCGGGTCGATCCCGCCCGGCACGGAGGTGGCGGTCGCCTACACCCGGCTCGGGGAGCCGGGCACCACGACGGTCACCACGCGCGCGGCGGAGGAGGGTGAGGGCTCGGTCCTGGGCGTCAGCGTCCTGCAACAGCCCTCCGCGCCGTTCGACATCGACATCCAGGTCGAGGACGTCGGCGGCCCGTCGGCCGGCCTGATGCTGACGCTGGGCATCCTCGACCTGGTGGGGGACGAGGACCTGACCGGTGGCGCGCTGGTGGCCGGCACGGGGACCATCGACGTCGACGCCGAGGTCGGCCCGATCGGCGGCATCCCGCTGAAGATGGTCGCCGCCCGAGAGATCGGCGCCGACCTGTTCCTCGTGCCCGAAGGCAACTGCGAGGAGGCACTGGCCGCCGAGGACCCCGGCTTCCCGCTGGCGAAGGTCGCGACCCTCGACGACGCCCTCGAGGCGCTGGCCGATCTCCGGGCCGGGCGCACTCCCGCCGGCTGCTGACAAGGGCCTCGTCAGTATCCGGGACACCCGGGAACCCCGCCGCCGCTGGTGCGTTGTGCTGGGATGAGCGGGGGACCGCGCCCAGGGTCGGGTGCTCCTCCTCGTCGGTGGTGCGGCCGTGGTCGCCCCGCCGGATCCGCACCTACGACCCGAAACGTTAAGGAGACCGCTCGTGGCCATGCGGCCCCCCGTGCCGGTGCCGACGCTGTCGCGCCGCGCGAAGCTGGTCCTCGGCGCCATCGCCGTGCTGCTCGTGCTGTTCACCGTGATCGGCTCGCTGACCAACGTCTACGTCGACTACCTGTGGTTCGCCGAGACCGACTACACCGAGGTCTTCTGGACCGAGCTGCAGAGCCGCGCCCTGCTGTTCGCCGTGGCCGGTGTCGCGACCGGCGGCCTGACCGCCCTGGCGATCTACCTGGCCTACCGGTTCCGCCCCACGTTCCGGCCGATGTCGCTGGAGCAGCAGAACCTCGAGCGCTACCGGCAGTCGCTGGAGCCGCGCGCCGGCCTGGTGCTGACCGCCGTCGCCGTCGTCCTCGGGCTGTTCGCCGGCTTCGCCGCGCAGGGCAGCTGGGAGACGTGGCTGACCTTCCGCAACAGCACCAACTTCGGCCAGACCGACCCGCAGTTCGAGCTCGACCTGTCCTTCTTCGTCTTCGAGTACCCCTTCTACCGGCTGCTGCTCGGCTTCGGTTTCGCCATCGCGATCCTGGCGCTGATCGGCTCGCTGGTGACCCACTACGTGTTCGGGGGCCTGCGCCTGCAGACGCCCGGGCAGAAGCTGACTGCCGCCGCGCGGGTGCAGGTCTCGGTGCTGCTGGGCGTCTTCGTGGCGCTCAAGGCGGTCGCGTACTGGCTGGACCGCTACGGGCTGGTCTACTCCGACCGCGGTGACGTGTTCACCGGCGCCAGCTACACCGACGTCAACGCGCTGCTGGTGCCCAAGACGATCCTGGTCTTCGTCGCCGCGGTCTGTGCGGTGGCGTTCTTCGCCAACATCGTCGTCCGCAACCTCCTGCTGCCCGCCGCGGCGCTCGTGCTGCTGCTGGCCACCAGCCTGGTGATCGGCGTCGCCTACCCGGCGATCGTGCAGCAGTTCGTGGTCAAGCCCAGCGCCAACGAGCGCGAGGCGCCCTACATCGAGCGGGCCATCGAGATGACCCGCATGGCCTACGGCCTGGACGACATCGAGTACGTCGACTACGCCCAGGACACGACGACGGACGGCGAGGACGAGGCGGTCGACCCGGAGGTGGCCGAGGCGGACCTGCGCAACGACACCGAGACCATCCCGAACGCCCGGCTGCTCGACCCGAACGTGCTCGCCGAGACGTTCACCGCACGCCAGCAGATCCGGAACTGGTACGGGTTCCCGGAGAAGCTCGACGTCGACCGGTACACGATCGACGGGGAGACTCAGGACTACGTCGTCGCGGTCCGCGAGCTCAACAGCTCGGGTCTGTCCGAGAACCAGAGCACCTGGATAAACCGGCACACCGTCTACACCCACGGGCACGGCTTCGTCGCCGCGCCCGCCAACGAGGTCGTGGGTGGCTCCGAGGGCGGCCAGCCGAACTTCACCACGCGTGACCTGCCCGTCGAGGGCAACATCCCCGTGGAGCAGAGCCGGATCTACTACGGCGAACTGATCGACGACTACTCCGTCGTCGGCGCGCCGGAAGGCGCCGAGCCGCGGGAGTCCGATCTGCCCCAGAGCGGGGACCGGCAGATCAACAACACCTACGACGGCGAGGGCGGGGTGTCGGTCGGTAGCTTCTTCCGGCAGCTGACCTTCGCGGTCTACTTCCGGGAGCGGAACTTCCTGCTCTCCAGCGCGGTGAACGAGGAGTCGAAGGTCCTCTACGTGCGCGACCCCCGCGAGCGGGTGGAGAAGGCGGCGCCCTTCCTCGAGGTCGACGGCGACCCGTACCCCGCCGTGATCGACGGCCGCGCCACCTGGATCCTCGACGGCTACACGACGTCGGATTCCTATCCCTACGCCGAGCAGATGGAGCTGGGCGAGGCTGCCGCGGACTCGCTCACCGGCACGGGGACCACGGCGCTGCCGGACGAGACCTTCAACTACATCCGCAACTCGGTGAAGGCGACCGTCGACGCCTACGACGGCACGGTCACCCTCTACCAGTGGGACGAGAAGGACCCGGTCCTCCGGACCTACATGAAGGCCTTCCCGGGGGTCGTCGAGCCGAAGAGCGAGGTGTCCGAGGAGCTGGAGAGTCACCTGCGGTACCCCGAGGACCTGTTCAAGGTGCAGCGGGACGTCCTGACCCGCTATCACGTCGACGACCCGATCTCGTTCTACGAGGGCAGCGACCGATGGCAGATCCCGGACGACCCGACCCAGGAGGTCCAGGAGGACCAGCCGCCGTACTACATCCTCGCCCAGCGGCCGGGGCAGGAGGGGGCAGGCTTCCAGCTGACCAGCGCGCTCAACGCCTTCGAGCGGCCGAACCTGTCGGCGTTCCTGTCCGCGTCCAGCGATCCGGGCACGTACGGGGACATCCAGGTGCTCCAACTGCCCGGCAACACACCCTTCCTGGGGCCGACGCAGGTGCAGAACTCCTTCGGTGCCAACCAGGACATCCGCCGGGACCTGACGCTTTTCGACAGCGAGAACTCCGACGCGGTGCTCGGCAACCTGCTGACGCTACCGATCGGGGACGCGGGCCTGCTCTACGTGCAGCCGCTCTACGTGGAGAGCACGTCGGAAGGGGGCTTCCCCCTGCTGCAGCGGGTGCTGGTCAACTTCGGTGGCCAGATTGGGTACGCCAACACCCTGGCGGAAGCACTCGACCAGGTCTTCGGAGAGGGCGCCGGCGAGGTCGCCAGGGACAGCGACGGCGAGGGTGCTCCACCTGAGGACGAGGGGGACGCCGCCCCGACGCCCACGCCCACCCCGGAGCCGGATCCCGCGCCGGACGGCGGGGACCCCGGGGAGAGCCCGGACGTGGACGCGGCACTGGCCGACGTCGACGCCGCGCTCGACGCCTTCGCCGACGCTCAGCAGAGCCGCGACTTCGCAGCTCAGGGCCAGGCGCTGGCCGATCTCGACGCCGCGGTGCGGGCCTACCAGGACGCGAAGGCGGCCGCGGACGGCGCGGCGACACCCGGCGGCTGACCGGTGGGGGAGGGGACGGCGTGCACCCCGCGTCGTCCCCTCCCGTCCACCTGGGGTACGGTTGTCCTACCACCGCGGGGTGGAGCAGCTCGGTAGCTCGCTGGGCTCATAACCCAGAGGTCGCAGGTTCGAATCCTGCCCCCGCTACTCACGCGAAAGGGCCCGGTCACCACGGTGACCGGGCCCTTTCTGCTACCTAGCGCCTCACGGACCGGCGAAGACGCCGGTGCCGTTGGACTCGGAGCGACCGGGGGCCGGCTCCGAATACTGGCCGGCCTCGTGACGGGCGACGACGAAGTGGTGCACCTCGTCGGGGCCGTCGGCCAGGCGGAGCGTGCGCTGGCTGGCGTACATGCCGGCCAGGGGCGTCCACTGCGAGACGCCGGTGGCGCCGTGGATCTGGATGGCCTGGTCGATGATCTGGCACACCTTCTCCGGCACCATCGCCTTGACCGCGGAGACGTAGACGCGGGCCTGGGCGTTGCCGAGCACGTCCATCGCCTTGGCGGCCTTGAGCACCATGAGCTTGCAGGCGTCGAGCTCGATGCGGGCCCGCGAGACGGTCTCCATGTTCTTGCCGAGGTTCAGGATCGGCTTGCCGAACGCCTCGCGGAACTTCCCGCGGCGGACCATCAGCTCCAGCGCCTTCTCACCCTGGCCGATGGCGCGCATGCAGTGGTGGATGCGGCCGGGGCCCAAGCGCACCTGGCTGATCTCGAAGCCACGGCCTTCGCCCAGGAGCATGTTCGAGGCGGGCACCCGCACGTCGGTGAAGCGGATGCGCATGTGGCCGTGCGGGGCGTCGTCGCGGCCGAAGACCTCCATCGGCTCCAGCACCTGGACGCCGGGGGTGTCCATCGGCACCAGGATCTGCGACTGCTGCTGGTGCACAGGCGCTTCCGGGTTGGTCTGGCACATGACGATCATGATCTTGCAGCGCGGGTCGCCGGCCCCGGAGATGTAGTACTTCTCCCCGTTGAGGACGTAGTCGTCGCCGTCCCGCAGCGCCTGGAGCCGGACGTTCTTGGCGTCGGAGCTGCCGACGTCGGGCTCGGTCATGGCGAAGGCGGAGCGGATCTCCCCGTTGAGCAGGGGCTCTAGCCACCGGGCCTTCTGCTCGGGGGTGCCGACGCGCTCGAGCACCTCCATGTTTCCGGTGTCCGGAGCCGAGCAGTTGAGCGACTCCGAGCCCAGCGGGTACTTGCCGAGCTCGACGGCGATGTAGGCGTAGTCGAGGTTGCTCAGGCCGCCGACCTCGGAATTGGGCAGGAAGAAGTTCCACAGACCCTCCGCCTTGGCCTTGTCCTTGGCCCCCTCGAGGACCTCGAGCTGACCCGGCGCGTAGGACCACCGGTCGGCGCGGCCCTCGCCCAGCCGGAAGAACTCCTCCTGCATCGGCGCGACGATGTCCTCGAGGAAGCGGACGACGCGGTCGTACAGCGGCCGGGCCTCCTCGCTCATGCGTAGGTCGAACAGCTCCGTTGGCTCGGTCCGCATCGGTGTCCCTCTCAGATGGTTCGTTGGGCACCCCGAGCGTGGCACAGCGAGTTGTCGGCCGCGTGACCCGGGCCACGCGGGACCATCCGCCCGCGGTCGCCGCCGGTATCGACCTGCCCGTCGGTTCGTGGTCTGCTTCGTCCCGGTCCGGGCCCGCCCGGACTACCCACCCGCACCGGAGCACCGGGAGCCGCCATGGCGCTGACACGCGAGGCCACCGTCGAGCAGGCCGTGGAGGCCGTCGACCGCGACGGCTACGTCATCATCGAAGGGCTCATGGACCCGGAGTGGGTGGCGGCGGCCCGGGCCGACCTCCAGCGGGTGCTGGCGGAGACCGCCACGGGGCGCAACTCGTTCGAGGGCTTCTCCACCCGGCGCGTCTACGCCCTGTTCGCGAAGACGCGGTACTTCGACGGGCCCGGTACCCACCCGCTGGTGCTCGGCGTCCTCGACCACGTGCTCGGGCACTACCAGTTCAGCGCGCCGGTCGGGATCCAGATCGGGCCGGGCGAGGTCGCGCAGGTGCTCCACCGCGACGACGACGTCTACCCGCTGCCGCGGACCGGCCGGGACATCGTCGTCAACACGATGTGGCCCCTCGACGACTTCACCGTGGCGAACGGCGCGACGCGGTTCGTGCCGGGCAGCCACCGGTGGGAGGCGGGCCGGGCCGCGACGGAGGAGGAGACGACGTCCGCCGTCATGCCGGCGGGCTCGGTGCTCATCTACGTCGGCAACCTGGTCCACGGGGGCGGGGCGAACACGACCGACCGGCCGCGGCTCGGCGTCATCCTCGAGTACGCCGCGTCCTGGCTGCGGCCGCAGGAGAACCACGTCCTCGCCGTGCCGCAGGAGATCGTCCGCGAGCTGCCGGAACGGCTCCAGGAGCTGCTGGGCTACAACATCCACCCGCCGTTCCTCGGCTACGTCGACGGCCGCCACCCCCGGCGGGTGCTCTCCTCGTCGTAGGTGCTCGCACGGGGACGGACGGCTGGTCGGTGACCTAGGTTCGGGCGATGACCTCGGGAATCAGCGAGATGCAGGTCCGGGCCGACGGCCTCGAGTTCGGCTGCCTGGCGGCAGGCCCCGAGGACGGGCCGCTCGCACTGTGCCTGCACGGCTTCCCCGACACCGCGCACACCTACCGGCACCTGCTGCCGGAGCTGGCCGCCGCCGGGTTCCGGGCGGTCGCCCCGTTCTCGCGCGGGTACGCGCCCACCGGCGTCCCGGCCGACGGCAGGTACCAGACCGGTGCGCTGGCCCGGGACGCCAACGCCCTGCACGAGGCCCTCGGCGGCGACGGGCGCGCCGTCGTCATCGGGCACGACTGGGGCGCGCAGGCGACCTACGGTGCGGCGGTCGGCGCCCCGGAGCGCTGGCGGAAGGTCGTGGCCATGGCCGTCCCGGTCGGCCCCGCGCTGGCCGGCTCCTTCTTCACCTACGACCAGATCAAGCGGTCGTTCTACATGTACTTCTTCCAGAACCCCCTGGCCGACGTGCTGGTCGCGGCCGACGACCAGGCCTTCGTCGCCCGGCTGTGGGCGGACTGGTCACCCGGCTACGACGCGACCGAGGACCTCGCGTTCGTCCGCGCCGCACTCGGGACACCGGAGAACCTTGCCGCGGCGCTGGGCTACTACCGCGCGCTGTTCGACCCGTCCCGGCAGGCCCCGGAGCTGGCGGCCCAGCAGCAGGCGGTCAGCGGGGTCCCGCCGCAGCCGACCCTCTACCTGCACGGCGCCCAGGACGGCTGCATGGGCGCCGACGTCACCGGGACGGTGCGCGACGTCCTCTCCCCGGGCTCCGAGGCCGTCGTCGTCGAGGACTCCGGGCACTTCCTGCACCTCGAGCAGCCGGCCGCGGTCAACGCGCACGTGCTCGGCTTCCTGACCTCGTAGGGGCCTGCTCAGACGGGGCTGAGCTCGTCGCTGCGGCGCCGCCTGTTCGGGTTCGCGACCGGTCCGGTGCGGAGGGCCTGCGCGGGCCGGAACACGGGCGCCGGCCGTTCGTGCACCGCCGGCGGTGTGCGGGCGTGCGCCGGCTTCGCAGGGCGGGAGCGCGACCCGGCCAGCAGGGCGTGCGGGCGGGTGGCGTCCTCGTCGTCGCGGACGTCCCCGGCCACGGACAGCGGGCGGGCCGGGGTGGCGGGGAAGGTCTCGCAGCGGGGCGGCCGGGCCGGGTCGGGCAGGCGCAGCTCGGCGAGGTCCTTCCACGTGGAGTGGCGCAGGCCGTCGACGACGCAGCGGACGCGGGCCAGCACCCGTCCCTCCTGGGTGGTCCAGCCCAGCAGCTCGCCGGAGAACCAGATGCCGCGGTGGTGGATCTCCACCGGCTGCGGGTCGCCTGCGAAGAGGCTCACCACCGGATTCCCGCTCACCCGGCGGACTGTAGGTCCGTGGAACGGCTCGGCCCGGAAGGCGCGCGTGCGGCCGGCGCCCCACGGAACGGGCCAGTCCCACCACTCACTCCGGTGCCTGCTGCAACCCCCGGCGGCCGGTGCATCCGCGCCGGTGTACAGTGACAACTACCGACGCGGGGTGGAGCAGCTCGGTAGCTCGCTGGGCTCATAACCCAGAGGTCGCAGGTTCGAATCCTGTCCCCGCTACCACGTTGGAACGGCCCTCACAGTCGCACTGTGAGGGCCGTTTCTCATCCGCCGACGTCGGCACCGCTCCGGCGGCAGCGCCCGCTCCGGGCGCTGCGCCGCGGCGAGCGTGCCCGGCAGCTCGAGGAGGAGCAGTGGCTCGACGAGGCCAGCCCCAGACGGGGGCTCGCCGTACCGCACCGCGGTCCCAGCGCCGTACCCGCGGCCCGGAGGACGTGATCTCCGTGCTCGCGCGTGCCGTGCGCGAGGTCGAGGCCGCCGTCCAGCGCGGCTCGGTGACCGGTTCGGTGCGCACGAAGTTCCAGGCCATCGCCCTGGTCGCGCGGGAGGAGCGCGCCCGGGCGCGGGCCGACGAGGAGAGCAGTCAGAGCCACAAGGCCGAGCAGCTCAAGCGCCTGGACGGCATCGCCACCATCCTGGCCAGGACGGCGGTCCGCGACTCCGGGCTGCTGGCCCTCCTCGGTGAGGACGCCGTCGTCTCCGACTCGGCCCGCGCGCTGCGCACCGAGATGCTGCGTGCGGCCGGCATCGAGCCGCCCCCGGTGGAGGCCGCGCCGGCCGAGCCCGAGGAGGCGCCCGCGGCCGTCGAGCGCCGCGTCGTCCCGCAGTCGGTCGTGTCCCGGCAGCTGGCCAACCCCTTCCTGGCCCCGGACTTCGAGGCCGCGCGCCAGGTCACCTCACGTCCGCACCGGCTGGCCGGCTGGGAGCTGCTGCAGCCGCTGTTCAACTCCTTCGAGCGCGCCGGCGGCGGCGCCCCGGCGTGCATGGCCCTGCCGTTCCCCACGGACCGCTTCACCCCCGCGGGTTCGGAGCTCATGCCGCACCAGGGCCAGCTCGTCGCCGCGGCCGCCCAGGGTCACCGCACCTTCCTGCTCGCCGACGAGCCGGGACTGGGCAAGACCGCGCAGGCGCTGCTCGCGGCGGAGGCCTCGGACGCCTACCCGCTGCTGGTCGTGGTGCCGAACGTGGTCAAGACGAACTGGGCGCGCGAGGCCGGCCGCTGGACCCCGCACCGCAAGGCCACCGTCGTCCAGGGCAACGGCGAGACGGTCGACGGCTTCGCCGACATCGTCGTCGTCAACTACGAGGTGCTGGACCGCCACGTGGGCTGGCTCGGCGAGTTCGGGTTCCGCGGCATGGTCGTCGACGAGGCGCACTTCATCAAGAACAAGACTTCGCAGCGGTCCCAGAACGTGCTGCAGCTGTCCGAGCGCATCCGGCTGCGCACCGCGCGCCCGCTGCTGATGGCCCTCACCGGCACCCCGCTGATCAACGACATCGACGACTTCCGGGCCATCTGGCAGTTCCTGGGCTGGATCGACGACAGCAAGCCGCTGGGCGAGCTGATGGACGCCCTCGAGGCGACCGGCCTGACGCCCGCGGACCCGGGCTTCTACCCCGCAGCCCGGAAGTGCGTCATCGACCTCGGCATCGTCCGCCGGCGCAAGGTCGACGTCGCCGCCGACATCCCCGCGCGCCGCATCGCCGACCTGCCCGTCGAGCTCGACGACAAGGCCGGCCGGTCCATCCGCGCGGCCGAGCGGGAGCTCGCCCGCCGGCTGGTCAAGCGCTACCGCAGCGCGCTCGCCGCCCGGGAGACAGCCACGGAGTACGAGGGCATCGACGTCGACCTCGTGCGCAAGGTCGCGGGCTGGGAGCTCAAGGACGCCAGCGGCTCGGACACCGGCGAGAACGTCTTCGGCATGATGCGGCGCATCGGCCAGGCCAAGGCCGGGCTGGCCGCCGACTACGCGGCACAGCTCGCCCGCAGCGCCGGCAAGGTGGTCTTCTTCGCCAAGCACGTCGACGTCATGGACGTGGCCGAGGAGTCCTTCGCCGAGAAGGGCATCCGCTACGCCTCGATCCGCGGTGACCAGACGCCGTCGGTGCGCCAGCGCAACATCGACGCCTTCGTCAACGACCCGGACGTCGCGGTCGCCGTCTGCTCGCTGACCGCGGCCGGCGTGGGGATCAACCTGCAGGTGGCCTCCAACATCGTGCTGGCCGAGCTCTCCTGGACCGACGCCGAGCAGACCCAGGCCATCGACCGCAGCCACCGCATCGGGCAGACCATGCCGGTCACCGCCTGGCGGATCATCGCCGCGCAGACCATCGACGCCCGCATCGCCGAGCTCATCGACAGCAAGGCAGGCCTGGCCGCGCGGGCGCTGGACGGGTCGGACGAGGTCTTCTCGTCCACCGACGTGCAGCTCGAGGCGCTCGTCGCGCTGCTCACCGCCGAGCTGTCGTTGGCGCACTAGCCCCGCGGCCGGGTCGAACGGACCGGAGAGTCCCGTCGGGACAGGCCCCCGAGTGTTGTGCGTCACCCGTCGGCTCTCTACCGTCAGCGCTGACCGTTTTTGTCTTCGACAGTGAGGCGCGCCCCGTGTCCGTGAACACCCCCGTCGACCCCGCGCAATTCGACATCGAGGCGATCGACCTCTCCGACCGCGACTTCTGGGCGGAGCCGCCGGCGGTGCGGCACGCGGTCTTCGACAAGCTGCGCGCCGAGCGTCCCTTCGCCTTCTTCGACGAGCCGACGATGGAGGGCATGGAGCCCGGGCCGGGCTACTGGGCCGTCACCCGGCTCGCCGACCTCGACGCGATCAGCTCGCAGCCGGCCGTCTTCTGCTCGGGCCAGGGCGCGGTCTCGATCCAGGACATCCCGGCCGACCTCAGCGAGTTCTACGGCTCCATGATCAGCATGGACGACCCCCGGCACGCCCGGATCCGGCGGATCGTCGCCAAGACGTTCACGCCGCGGATGCTCGAGCAGGTCATCGACTCCGTGGTCGGCATCGTGGACGACGTGCTGGCCGAGGCGCGGGCCAAGGCCGAGGCGGGGGACGGGTCCCTGGACGTCGTCGCGGACATCGCGGCCCCCATCCCGCTGCGGATCATCTGCGACATGATGGGCGTGCCCGAGCAGGACCGGCTCCTGGTGCTGAACGCCTCGAACACGATCCTCTCCGGCGGTGACCCGGAGCTCACCGACGAGGCCGACCCGCTGACCGCGCTGCTCGAGGCGGGCATGGCGATGGCCGAGCTCATGGGGCGGCTGGCCGCCGAGCGGATCGAGAACCCCACCGACGACCTGACGACGGCGCTGGTGAACAGCGAGGTCGAGGGGGAGAAGCTCACCCACCAGGAGATCGCCTCGTTCTTCATCCTGCTCCTGGTCGCCGGCAACGAGACCACCCGCACGGCCATCGCGCAGGGCCTGCTCGCCCTGTCGGAGAACCCGGAGCAGCGCGCGGCCTGGATGGCCGACCCGTCGATGGACAAGTCCGCCGTCGAGGAGATCGTCCGCTACGTCAGCCCCGTGACCTGGATGCGCCGCACGGCCACCCAGGACGGCGAGGTCAACGGCCACTCCTTCAAGGAGGGCGACAAGTTCCTGCTGTTCTACAACGCGGCCAACCGCGACCCGGAGGCGTTCGAGAACCCGCACGCGCTGGACCTCGGCCGCAGCCCGAACAACCACGTCGGCTTCGGCGGCCACGGCCCGCACTTCTGCCTGGGCGCGCACCTGGCCCGGCGGGAGCTCGCGGTGACCTTCCGCCGGCTGTTCGAGATCTGCCCCGACCTGGAGATCACCGGCGAGCCCGCCCGGCTGCGCTCCTCGTTCGTCAACGGCCTCAAGCGGCTGCCGGCGCGTCTCACGGGGCAGCGATGAGCCGGGTGCAGGTCGACCGGGAGCGCTGCGTCGGCTCGGGCGTGTGCGAGTCGCTCGCCCCGGAGGTCTTCGAGATCGACGACGACGGCGTCCTCCAGGTGCACCGTGAGGAGCCCGCCGCCGACGAGCTCGACGGGGTGCAGGACGCCGTCCAGTCCTGCCCCGCGCGGGCGCTCGCGCTGGCGGAATGATCGAAGCGGCCGGGTGCGGGTAGGGGCTGACCATGGAACCCACGGTCACGAACGCCCCAGACGCCAGCCGCTACGAGATCCGCGACGGCGACCGGCTGCTCGGGCACGCCGACTACCAGCGGGACGGGTCCACCTTCGTGTTCACGCACACGGAGGTGGACCCGGACGCCGGGCAGTCCGGCCTCGGCAGCACCCTCGTCCGCGCCGCGCTGGACGACGTCCGCGCCCAGGGCGGGTCCGTCGTCCCGCAGTGCTCGTTCGTGCGCGGCTGGATCGGCAAGCACGACGACTACGCCGACCTGCTCGCCGGATCGGAGAGCTGACCACCCGGGCACGGCGCTGCGCTGCAGCGCCGTGCCCGTCCGTGCGTCAGGCGGAGGCGGGAACGGGGCCGAGCCCGAGCTCGCGGTGGGCCGCGCCCATGCAGGTGTCCATGACGACGGTGAGCCCGGCGTCCCCGGCGATGCGGCGCGCCTCCTCGTCGGCGATGCCGAGCTGCAGCCAGAGCACCTTCGCCCCGATCGCGACCGCCTGGCGGGCGATGTCCGCCGCCTCCGCGGCCGGCCGGAAGACGTCGACGACGTCCACCGGACCGTCCACCTGGGCCAGGGACGTGGCCACGGGCTCGCCGAACAGCTCCCCGCCGCGGGGGTTCACCGGCCGGATCCGGTAGCCCTGCTGCTGCAGGTAGGCCGGGATGCGGTGGGCCGCCTTCGACTCGTCGGCCGAGGCGCCGACGACGGCAATCGTCCGGGTGTCGCGGTAGATGCCGGTCAGTTGCTCGCGCAGCGCGTCGTCCATGACCGCCGCCAACGTCGCCGGCGCGTTGATCATGCCCGCGCTCTCCGTAGGGTCGAGGCCATGATCCTGGAGCACGCGCTGCTGGCGGTCGAACCCGCTCGGAGCACCGCCTTCGAGGCGGCGTTCAGGCAGGCCCGGACCCTCATCGCCGGGATGCCCGGGTTCCGGCGGCTGTCGCTGTCCCGCTGTCTCGAGCGCGAGGACCGGTACCTGCTCCTCGTCGAGTGGGACCGGCTGGAGGACCACACCGAGGGCTTCCGCGGATCGCCGGCCTACCAGGAGTGGAAGGCGCTGCTGCACTCCTTCTACGACCCGTTCCCGGTCGTCGAGCACTTCGCGACCGTGCTGACGGCCGATCCGTCCTGACTCAGGCGGTCAGCGCGGCGCGGTCGGCGGAGTCGCCGAGCTGCTCGACCAGGCCGTCGAGCGGCAAGCCGAGCGCGTGGGCCAGCGCGGCCACGGTGAAGAAGGTCGGCGTCGGCACGCGGCCGGACTCGATCTTGCGCAGCACCTCGAGGCTGACGCCGGAGCTCGCCGCGACCTCGGCCGGGGTGCGGTCGCCCCGTGCCTGCCGGAGCAGCGCGCCGAGTCGGCGGCCGCGCTCGCGCTCCTCGGGTGTCAACGACGGTCGGACCATGGTCGTGATAGTAATACCGGGATAGCAATACCGGAAGCACCGAGGAGAACCCCGTGATCGAGCTGCGCACCCCCGGCGAGCTGGACGCCATGCGGGCGGCCGGAGCGGTCGTCGCCGACATGCACGCCGCGGTCCGTGCGCTCGCCGCACCCGGCGTCCGGCTGACCCAGCTGGACGCCGTCGCCCGCGACGTCCTCTCCGACGCCGGCGCGACCTCGCCGTTCCTCGGGTACGCGCCGCTGTCGACCACCCCGCCGTTTCCCGGCGTGGTCTGCCTGTCGGTCAACGACGTCGCCCTGCACGGCATCCCGACGCCCGAGGTCCTCGACGACGGCGACCTGCTCAGCGTGGACGCCGGCGCGGTGCTCGACGGCTGGGTGGGCGACGCCGCGATCACCTTCCCGATCGGCACCCCGCGGCCCGAGGACCTCGCGCTGGTCGACACCACCGAGCGGGCACTGGCGGCGGGCATCGCGGCGGCCGTCGTCGGCAACCGGATCGGCGACGTCTCCGCCGCCATCGGTGCGGTCGGCCGGGCCGGCGGGTGCGGGATCAACACCGACCAGGGCGGGCACGGCGTCGGCCGGCAGATGCACGAGCCGCCGTCGGTGCCGAACGAGGGCCGCCCCGGCCGGGGCGTGAAACTCCGGGCCGGGCTGGTCATCGCCATCGAGCCCTGGTTCCTGGCCGGGGGCAGCGACGACTACACCGTGGACGCCGACGGGTGGACGCTGCGCAGCGCCGACGGCAGCCGTGCCGCCCACGTCGAGCACACCGTCGCCGTGACCGAGGACGGGCCCAGGATCTTGACCGCGCCGCGCTGAGCGGGGCCCCGACAGACTGAGCCGGTGCACGAGGCGCTCCTCATCGACCTGGACGGCGTCCTCCGGAGCTGGGCCGGGCAGCGGACCGGCGTCATCGAACGGCGGCACGGGCTGCCCCCCGGATCGCTGACCGCCGTCGCGTTCGCCCCGGAACGGTTGCTCCCGGCGGTCACCGGCCGGGTCACCGATGCCGACTGGCGCGCCGGTGTGGCCGAGGAGCTGACCCGGCGGCACGGTGCCGGCGGCGCGGACGCGGTCCGGGAGTGGTCGGCGCCGGTGGGAGAGGCGGACGCCGACGTCCTCCAGCTTGTCCGTGCGCAGCGGCGGGTGCGCACCGTGGCGCTGCTGAGCAACGCCACCGACCGGCTCCGGTCGGACCTGCGCGCGCTCTCCCTGGACGAGGAGTTCGACGTGGTCTTCAGCAGCGCGGAGCTCGGGGTCGCCAAGCCCGAGCGCGCGGTGTTCACCCTGGCCTGCGCGGCGCTCGGCCTCGCGCCCGAGCAGTGCCTGTTCGTCGACGACTCGGCCGAGCACGTGGCGGCGGCTGCGCAGGTCGGCCTGGAAGCGCACCACTTCCGTTCGGCCGCCGAGCTCTCAGCCTTCCTCGCCCGCTGCGGATGAGCTCAGAGCGGGCGGGCCATCTCGATCTCGGGCCCGATGGTGCTCGTGAACCTGGCTCCGGTCGGGGTGAAGCCCGCCTTCGCGTAGGCGCGCTGGGCCCGGGCGTTGTCGGCGTGCACGTGCAGCCGCGCCTCGTGGAGCCCGCGCTCGCGCAGCCAGTCGGCTGCCTCCTCCAGCATCTGCTGCACGACGCCCCGGCCTCGGTGCTCCGGCAGCAAGTGGACGGCTACGACGTTGCTGGCGGCGGGGGTCCCTGCGGCGTCGACCAGCGCCACGATGCCGCCCACCCAGGTGCCGTCCTCGTGGACGGCGATGAGCTGGCGGGCGGTCGCGTCGGTGCCGGCGTCGATCGCGGAGGCCTCGACCCGCTCCTGCCAGAACCCGTCTGGCCGGGCGGCGGCCTCGTCGTAGGTCTGCAGGAAAGCGATGGGAGCCGCCTCGTCGGAGAGGGCCGCCAGGCGCAGCTGCCTGACCTGGCGCCACTCGTGCGCCCGCACCGGGCGGACCGCGTACTCCGTCGTCACGCAGGCAGCATGGCGCTTGCGTGGGCCGGACGGCACTCCGTTTCCGGCGCGTGGTCTCCGGCGCGTGCGGGGCAGTGGTCGACGTCAGTGTCGGAGCAGCGCCGAGATCTCCTCGGCGATCAGCCGGTACCGGGTCCTCGGCCCGGCGGTCCCCTCGTCCAACCACTGGACGAAGACGGCGTGCACGACGTCCTGGACGTCGTCGACGGTCCGTGTCTCCACCAGGCGAGGCAGAAGCGCTCGGGCTTCCGGCGAGTACTCGTCGGGGTTGTCACCGAAAGCGATGCCGATGGGGTCGTGGCGGTACAGCAGCGCCTCGAGCCCTGCGGCCAGGCACGACTCCTCGGCCGTCAGTGCGCGTTCGTCGTCGCGCACGGCGTCAGCCGAGGGCGCGCTCGAGGTCGGCGAGCAGGTCGTCGACGTCCTCGATGCCCACCGACAGCCGGACGAGGTCGGCGGGCACCTCGAGCGGCGAGCCGGCGGCACTGGCGTGGGTCATGCGGCCGGGGTGCTCGATGAGCGACTCGACACCGCCCAGCGACTCGGCCAGCGTGAACAGCTCGGTGCGCTCGCACACCTGCAGTGCCGCCTCCTCGCCGTCCCGGAGCCGGAAGGAGACCATCCCGCCGAAGCCGGACATCTGCTTCGCCGCGGTCGCGTGGCCGGGGTGCCCGGGCAGGCCGGGGTAGAGCACCGCCGACACGTCGGAGCGGGCGGCCAGGAAGTCCGCGACCCGGGCGGCGTTGGCGCAGTGCCGGTCCATCCGGACGCCGAGGGTCTTGAGGCTGCGCAGCACCATCCACGCGTCGAAGGGACCCGCGACCGCACCCATCGCGTTGTGGTTGTAGGCCAGCTGCTCGCCCAGCGCGGCGTCCGAGGTGACCAGCGCACCGCCGACGACGTCGGAGTGCCCGCCCAGGTACTTCGTCGTCGAGTGCACGACGACGTCGGCGCCCAGGGTCAGCGGTCGCTGCAGGTAGGGCGAGGCGAAGGTGTTGTCGACGACGAGCACCGCGCCGGCCTCGTGGGCGACGGCCGCCGTCCGCTCGATGTCGGTGATGTTGAGCAGTGGGTTGCTGGGCGTCTCGCACCAGACGACACGGGTGGTGGGACGGATCGCGGCGCGCAGGGCGTCGGGGTCGTCCAGGTCGACCGGGGTGTGCTCGAGACCCCACTCGGACAGCACGCGGGAGATGAGCCGGAAGGTGCCGCCGTAGGCGTCCCCACCGAGGACGACGTGGTCGCCGGCCCGGCACACCGTGCGCAGCAGGGTGTCCTCGGCGGCGAGGCCGGAGGCGAAGGCCAGCGCGGTCGTCCCCTCCTCGAGGGCGGCCAGTGCGGCGTGGAGGGTGTCGCGGGTCGGGTTGCCGCTGCGGCTGTACTCGTAGCCGCCGCGCAGCCCGCCGACGCCGTCCTGCTTGTAGGTCGTGGTCAGGTGCAGCGGCGGGATGACCGCGCCGGTCGCCGGGTCGGGGTCCTGGCCCGCGTGGATCGCGCGGGTGTTGAAGCCGGTCATGGCCCGACCGTAGGCGCGAGCCCCGCGAGGTGTCCCAGCACGTCCTGGCGGGTGACGACGCCGGCCGGCTTGCCGTCGACGTGCACCAGCAGCGCGTCCGCGCCGCCGAGCTGTGCGACAGCCGCGCTGACCGCCTCGCCCGACCCGACGATGGGCAGCGGCGGCGACATGTGCTTCTCGACGCGGTCGGCCAGCGACGCCTTGCCGGCGAACAGCGCGTCGAGCAACGTCTTCTCGTCGATGGAGCCGACCACCTCGCCTGCGGTGACCGGCGGCTCGGCCCGGACGACGGGCAGCTGGCTGACGCCGTACTCGCGGAGGATGTCGATGGCGTCGCGGACGGTCTCGTTCGGGTGGGTGTGCACCAGGGTCGGGGTGCTGCCGCCCTTGGCCTCGAGCAGCTCGCCGATGGTCTCGCCACCAGCCGCCTCGAGGAAGCCGTAGTCGGCCATCCAGGCGTCGTTGAAGATCTTGTTCAGGTAGCCACGGCCACCGTCGGGCAGCAGCACCACGAGGACGTCGTCCTTCGTCAGCCGCTCGGCGACCCGCAGCGCGGCGACGACGGCCATGCCGCACGAGCCGCCGACGAGCAGCCCCTCCTCGCGGGCCAGCCGGCGGGTCATCGCGAAGGAGTCGCCGTCGGACACCGCGATGATCTCGTCGGCGACGTCCTGGTCGTAGGTGCTGGGCCAGAAGTCCTCGCCGACGCCCTCGACCAGGTACGGGCGGCCGGTGCCGCCGGAGTAGACCGAGCCCTCGGGGTCGGCGCCGATGACCTGCACCCGTCCGCCGGAGGATTCCTTGAGGTAGCGGCCGACGCCGCTGATGGTGCCGCCGGTGCCGGCCCCGGTGACGAAGTGGGTGATCCGGCCCTCGGTCTGCGCCCAGATCTCCGGACCGGTCGTCTCGTAGTGGGAGCGCGGGTTGTTCGGGTTGGAGTACTGGTCGGGCTTCCACGCGCCGGGGGTCTCGCGGCTGAGCCGGTCGGACACCGAGTAGTAGGACCGCGGGTCGGCCGGGTCGACCGCGGTGGGGCAGACGACGACCTCGGCGCCGTAGGCCCGCAGCACGTTGACCTTCTCCTGCCCGACCTTGTCCGGGCACACGAAGATGCACTTGTAGCCGCGCTGCTGGGCCACGAGAGCCAGGCCGATGCCGGTGTTGCCGCTGGTCGGCTCCACGATGGTGCCGCCGGGCTTCAGCTCGCCGCTGGCCTCCGCGGCGTCGACCATGCGGACCGCGATCCGGTCCTTCACCGAGCCGCCGGGGTTGAGGTACTCGACCTTCGCCAGCACCAGCGGGGCGTCGGGACCCAGGTCGCGGGTGACCGAGGACAGCCGCACCAGCGGGGTGTTGCCGACCAGGTCGATGACGGACTCGGCGTACTGCACTGCGGGCCTCCTCGGGGGTCCCGGCCACCGGCACCCATCGGTCACCATCCCACCAGAGGTGCCCATTCCGGTCACGTGGGACCAGGATGCGGGGCATGACGCTTCCAGCACCCACCCGCTCCCTCGGCGGCCTCTCCGTCTCCGCGCTCGGCCTCGGCTGCATGGGCATGAGCCAGAGCTACGGCGCGGCCGACCGCTCCGAGTCCCTCGCGACGATCCACCGGGCCCTCGACCTCGGGGTCACCTTCCTCGACACCTCGGACGTGTACGGCGACGGGCACAACGAGGAGCTCGTCGGCGAGGCGATCGCCGGCCGCCGCGACGAGGTGCAGCTGGCCACCAAGTTCTCCATCTCCCGCGACGAGCGCGGCCGGATGCGCATCGACGGCCGCCCGGAGAACGTGCGGGCCTGCGCCGAGGCCAGCCTGCGGCGGCTCGGCGTCGACGTCATCGACCTCTACTACCAGCACCGGGTCGACGCGAAGGTCCCGATCGAGGACACCGTCGGCGCCATGGCCGAGCTGGTGCAGGAGGGCAAGGTCCGCCACCTCGGGCTGTCGGAGGCCAGTGCCGCATCCATCCGCCGTGCGGTCGCGGTCCACCCGATCGCGGCGCTGCAGAGCGAGTGGTCGCTGTGGACCCGCGACCTGGAGGAGGAGGTCCTCGGCGTCGCGCGCGAGCACGGCATCGGCATCGTCCCGTTCAGCCCCCTGGGACGCGGTTTCCTCACCGGCGCGATCACCACTCCTGACGACTTCGGCGACGACGACTTCCGCAAGAACCAGCCCCGGTTCCAGGGCGAGGCCTTCCAGGCGAACCTGCGCCTGGTCGACGCCGTCCGCGCGATGGCCACCGAGAAGGGTGTCTCGGCCGGCCAGCTGGCCCTGGCCTGGGTGATGGCGCAGGGCGAGGACGTCGTGCCCATCCCCGGCACGAAGCGGCGCAGCTACCTGGAGGAGAACGCCGGCGCCGTGGCGGTGCAGCTGTCCGCCGACGACCTGACCCGCCTCGAGGCGATCGCGCCCCCCGGCGCGGCATCGGGCACCCGGTACCCCGACAGCGGTTACGCCTACGGCGACAGCCCGGAGCGCGCCGCGTGACGGCGCCGGTGTCCAGCCGCGTGCGCGGCCGGGACGGCGTCGAGGTGGCGGTGCACCGCTGGGGCGCGCCGGGGGAGAGGCCGGTGGTGGTCCTGCAGCACGGGTTCGCGGCCGACAGCATCCGCAACTGGCAGGCCAGCGGCGTCGTCGCGGCGCTGCTGGCCGACGGCCGCGAGGTGGTGGCCGTCGACGCCCGCGGGCACGGCGCCTCCGACAAGCCGCACGAGCCCGAGCGCTACGGGGAGCGCGCGATGGCCACCGACCTGGCGGAGGTCGCCGACGCCCTGGACCTGGACCGGTTCGATCTCGCCGGGTACTCGATGGGCGGGATCGTCTCGCTGGTGCTGGCCGGCACCGACCAGCGGGTGCGCCGGCTGGTGGTCGGCGGCATCGGGGCCGGCGTGGTGGAGCGGGGCGGCCTGGACACCCGGGCCGTCCGCAGCACCGCCCTCGTCTCCGCGCTCGAGACCGACGACCCGGCCTCGATCCCCGACCCGACGGCGGCCGCCTTCCGGGCCTTCGCCGACAGCACGGGCGCCGACCGGCTGGCGCTGGCCGCCCACGTCCGCGCGATCAACACGGAGCCGCTGCCGCTGGCGGACATCGCGGCGCCGACGCTCGTCGTCGCCGGTGACGCCGATCCGCTCGCCGTCCGGCCCCAGGTGCTCGCCGACGCGATCTCCGGAGCTCGGCTGGTCACGGTGCCCGGCGACCACCTGGGCGCCGTGCGCACCCCGGAGTTCGTCGCTGCGCTGGTCGGCTTCCTGGGGGACGACGGCGGCTCGTGACCGGTGCGGTGTTCCTCGGCGCCGACCTCGGCACCAGCGGGCTGAAGGTGGTGGCCCTCGACGACGCCGGGGACGTGGTGGTCGAGGCGGAACGGGACTACGCCTACGACCGACCGGCGCCGGGCCGGGCCGAGATCGACGTCCGCGTGTGGCGGACGGCCTTCGACGCCGCCGTCGCCGAGCTGGTCGCGGGGCTGGGCGGACGGACCGTCCGGGCGCTGGGGTTGTCGGGGCAGATGCACGGCGCGGTGCTGGTCGACGACGGGGGCCGGCCGGTGCGGCCCGCGCTGCTCTGGCCCGACGGCCGTGCCATCGGCGAGCTGGCGCGCTGGCGGCGGCTGGCCCCCGCCGACCGCGCCGCGCTGGCGAACCCGCTGGTGGCCGGCATGACCGGACCGCTGCTGGCCTGGCTCGCCGCCCACGAGCCGGCGGCGGTCGCGCGGGCGGCCGCGGTGCTCCTGCCCAAGGACGCGTTGCGGGTCGCGCTGGTGCCGGGGGCCGACGTGGCGGTCACCGACCGCAGCGACGCCTCGGCGACGCTGCTGTGGGACGTCGTCGCCGACGGCTGGTCCCCGGCGGCCACCGGTGCGGCGGGGGTGCCGGCGGAGCTGCTGCCGGTCGTGCGGGGGAGCGCGGAGGTGACGGGGACGACGTCGATCGGTGGCGCCGAGGTGCCGGTGGTGGTCGGCGGCGCGGACACGCCGCTGGCCCTGCTCGCCGCCGGGACCGCGGGCGGTCTGCAGGTCAACCTCGGCACCGGTGCGCAGATCGTGCGGCCGGGCTGGACCCCTGCTCCGGCCGACGAGCCCAGCACGCACGGCTACGCCGACGTGTCCGGCGGCTGGTACGCGATGGCGGCCCTGCAGAACGGGGGGTCGGCATGGACCTGGGTGCGCGAGGTGCTCGGGCTGGGCTGGCCGGAGCTGGTGACGGCGGTGCGCGACGCCGCTCCGGGTGCCGGGGGAGTGCTGTTCCGGCCCTTCCTCACCGGTGAGCGCGGCGGGGTCGCCGGCCCCGACGACCGGGGCGGCTGGACCGGGCTGTCCGCGGCCACGACCCGCGGCCACCTGGTGCGCGCGGCGGTCGAGGGGGTGGCCTTCGCCGTCGCCGCGGCGGCGAGGTCCCTGGGCGGCGAGGACGGCGCGCCCGTCGTGGTGACCGGCGGGGCCGCGCGGGCGCCGGAGGTGCAGCAGGTGCTGGCCGACGTCCTCGACCGGCCCGTCCGGTACCTGCGCCTGCGCAGCGCGTCGGCGATCGGCGCGGCCGTGCTCGCCGCCCGCGGCGTGGGCGCCGACGTCGAACCGCAGCGCCGTCCGGGACCGCTGGTGGAGCCGCGACCGGATCCGCGGCTGGCCGACGCCGCCCGGCGCTGGGCCGGGGGGCGCTGACCCGGCGGAACGGAGCCGATCCTGCGACCGTTGAGGCAGGAGACGGGGCCGATCGGTCCCGCGCGGACGGAAGAGGGAGGCGTGCCGACATGGCGTCGCTGTTCAACAAGGTCGTCCAGCTGGCGAACAGCCCCAAGGGCAAGCAGGCCATCCGCCAGGCCACCGAGAAGGCCCAGCAGCTGGCCAGCGACCCGAAGACCAAGGCGAAGATCGAGGACGCCCGCCGTCGGTTCCAGGGCGGCGGCAAGGGTGGCACGGGCACCGGTCCCGGTCACTGACCCGGCCGGCCCCGCGGCCTAGGGGGTCGCGGGGCGCAGGTGCCGCAGGGCGGCGTCGTGCAGGGCACCGTTGGTGGCCAGCGCGCTGCCCCCTGCCGGCCCAGGGGTGCCGCTCAGGTCGGTGAACCGGCCGCCGGCCTCGCGCACGATGACGTCCAAGGCGGCCAGGTCCCAGAGCGACACCTCCGGCTCGCAGGCGATGTCGACCGCGCCCTCGGCCAGCAGCACGTAGCTCCAGAAGTCGCCGTACGCGCGGGTGCGCCACACCGAGCGGGTGAGGTCGAGGAAGCCGTCGAGGGCCTTCCGCTCCTCCCAGCCGGACAGGCTCGAGTAGGACAGGCTCGCGTCGCCGAGCTCCCGCACCCCGGAGACGGTGCAGCGGACGGCGTTCTCCAGCCGGCGGCCGGTCCAGGCGCCGACGTCCTTGGCCGCCCACCATCGCCGGTTCAGCGCGGGGGCCGACACGAGGCCGACGACGGCCTCGTCGCCGTCCATGAGGGAGATGAGCGTCGCCCAGACCGGCACGCCGCGGACGAAGTTCTTCGTGCCGTCGATGGGGTCCAGCACCCACTTGCGCGAACCGTGCCCGGTCGTGCCGAACTCCTCGCCCATGACCGCGTCGCGGGTGCGGGCCCGGCTCAGCGAGATGCGGAGCTGCTCCTCGATCGCCCGGTCGGCGTCGGTCACCGGCGTCAGGTCCGGCTTGGTCTCGACCGTCAGATCCTGGGCCTTGAACCGGTCCATGCTGATCGAGTCGGCCTGGTCGGCCAGCACGTGTGCCAGCCGCATGTCCTCTGAGAAGCCCCGACCCGATGTCATGGGCACCGAACCTAGTCGGGGCTCAGTCGAAGACCGCTGAACTGACCCCGCTCGGTCCCTCGTAGGTCCGGTCCTCGATCCCGCGGAGCGCCTCCAGCACGTCGTCCCCGGCGTTCTGCTGCTCCGCGTGCGACACGATGTCGTCCTTGCCGGCCGGGTAGTCCATGCCCGACAGGGCCTTCTGGATGTCGATGGGGCTGACCATGCCGGGCCGGTACCCACGACGGCGTCGTGGATGCCTCGATACCGTCGGAACGTGGACGCAGCGACGATCGCCGGGCTGCTGGCCGACCCTGCACGGCTCAAGGTCGTCGCCGCGCTCGCGCTGGGCGCAGGCACGATCGAGGAGGTCTCCGAGGCCTCCGGACTGTCGCTCAAGGAGGTCGCCCTCGCCGCACGCCGGCTCGGCCGCGCCGGCCTGGTGTCCCGCGACCGGCACGCGCTGGCGCTGCGCGCGGAGCTGTTCGGGGCCGCGGCGCGGGCCGCGGCCGAGGCGGCTCCACCGCCGGAGCCGCTGTCGGAGGACCCCGCGCAGGACGCCGTCCTGTCGGCGTTCGTCCGCGACGGCCGACTGACGTCGATCCCGGCGCACCGGAGCAAGCGGCTCGTGGTGCTCGATCATCTGGTCCGCGTCTTCGAGCCCGGCGTCCGCTACCCGGAGCGGGAGGTCAACGTGCTGCTGGCCGTCTGGCACCCCGACGTAGCGGCGCTGCGCCGCTACCTCGTCGATGAGGGCCTGCTCACCCGTGAGGCGGGCGTCTACTGGCGCAGCGGCGGCTACGTCGAGGTGTGAGTCGGCTCGTCGACGAGTCGACAGGTCGCCGAATCGCCTCGACGACCAGCGCCTGACGTCCGCACACTGCTCGCGTGCCCGCTCCGTCCGCCGACTCGTTCGCCGCCCTCGCGCGCTCGTCGCCCTGGCGGTGGTCGACGCTGCGGTTCACGGTGACCTGGCCGGGCGACCGGTGGACGACCGGGGCGGTCCGCGCCTGGCTCCGTCGTCCCGACGCGCTCCGTGTCGAGTCCGTCGACGGCGGGCTCCTGCGCGCTGAACGGACGCCTGCACCGACGATCGGAATCCTCGGTCCCGGCGGCGGAACGACCCGGACGGCGGCCTGGGCGTCGCAGACGGATCCGCCGGCCCTCCGGCCGGACGGGTTCGTCGCCGAGCGCCCCGACGACCCGTTCGTCACCTACGACGACCCCATGCACGACAGCTACCACTGGGTGGCGATGCTCGACCCGGCCGAGCTAGCCGACGGCGTCGACCGCCAGACCGGTGAGCGGACGCCGGCGCTGCGCGTGGAGTCAGTGGAGGCCGTCGAGCACGCGGGGCGGGCGGCGTGGGAGGCCGTGGTCGTCCCGGAGGACACCTACGAGCCGCGCTGCGGGTGCTGCCCGCTGCTGCGGACCCGGGCGGTGGACCTGGTCGAGTTCGAGGACCACCCGGAGCACCTGCTCGAGGTCTACCCCGATGCGTTCCGCGTGCGGCTGGACGTGCAGACGGGCGTCTGCGTGCTCACCGAGGAGATCGGCGGGCTGAGTCCCGGCAAGGGGCACGACCTGCGCATCGAGGCGGTGAACGAGCCGATGGACGACGCCCTGTTCGTGCGGCGTCGCCGGGAGGAGCGGGGCGGTCTGGCCGACTGGCTCGAGAAGCGTGGCGCGCGGCGGGCCGAGCGGGCCCGACGGCGTCGGTGACCGGCGGGGCGCCGCACTCAGTCGAACGGGTTGGTCAGCACGGGCCGGGCCTGGAGGACGTCGAAGGTGACCGGTGGGCCCTCGGTGGTGGTGCTGCCGGGGACGGGGACGGTCAGGCCCCCGTCGATGCTGAAGGTGGCCGTCCAGGTCGTGGTCAGCGAAGCCGTGTAGGTCCCGCTGGCGTAGTCGTGGCTGATCGTGTGGTCGGGGTAGGGGGCGCCCGGATCGGTGGTGATGAGGTCGGTGCCGTCGCCGGTGTGCCAGGTGAAGGACGACGCGGTGGCGGTGATGTCGACGGTGAAACCGCGGATGTCGAGGGTGAAGGTCTGCGTGGTGGGGCCGTCGGTGAAGAAGATGACGGGGAGCCCGACGAGTCCGTTGCCCGGCGGCTGCTGCTTGGTGGGCAACTGGGGGAGCGGCAGCGTCTGGAAGTAGCGGAAGACCTCCGCGGGTGAGGGCGCCGGGTTCAACGCCGTGATGTCGATGCAGGCTCGCGTGCCGCCGATCCACGGTCCGACAGGCGATCCAACCGGGACGTCACCGGGAGGGAACCCGTCGATCGTCCTGGTCGCGCCGCCCTCGCCTGAGAGCACGAGCCGGCGCTGTTCGGGAATCAGGTCCTCGACGACGCGGCCAGGCGGGGCAGGGCACTGGAAGAAGTCGCTGCCTCGGCACGCTCCGGTCTCGCGGTCATCGACGACGCAGGGATGCGACAGCTGATAGGTGAACGGGTGTTCCGCAGGCGCGGCATTCGAAGCGACCCATCCGCCGCTCGGCGTCTGCTCCAGATATGCGGCTGTGAAGGAGCCCACGCCTGGTTGGACGCTGGGACATTCCCCGCGTCGACACTCGTTGCTCGATACCGGTGCCGCCAATGAAGATGCAGGTGCGCCTAGTAATGAGGCGACGAGCGCGAAAAAAAGAGTCAGCCGGGTCATCCTCACCCGAGAGTCAGCTCCGTCAGCTGCCAAGAGCGCAGCGACGGGTCCCAGACGGTGATCGTCCCCGATGACAGGGCTTCTTCACCATCGAAATCAAGGCCCGGTACCGGAACACCCGTGCGATCCAGAACTGTCATGGGAGCTTGGTCCGCGATGAAGGCTGACTGCGCCTCGGCTGGCCCTGTCATGGTCACGGAAACCTCGCCCGCAACGGTGAGCTCGCCCCCGCGGTACGTATAACCCTGGGCGGCGTCGCTCTCCGTCTCGCGAGCAACGCGTTCGCAGACGTCGCAACCGTCCTCGGCGAATTGGCGCAGGTGTTGAGGGTCCATGTCCGTCAGTGACTTGTTGAGCAGCGCGAAGTAATAGCGAACGAAGGCCTCGGCGCCGGCGGCGTCCTGGGTGCGGGCCTCGTCCGGCATCGGCAGGTCCTGAGGACCGAGCGGCGGCAGGGCGTCCTCGCTGGGCTCCGCGCTGCTCGTCGTCGGCAGGCTCTCGTTGGCCTCCTGCTTCTCCGAGCACCCGGTCAGCGCGGCGGCTCCGGCCACGAGGCAGACCGACAGGCGCAGCGCCCACCGTCGAGTCACGTCGTCCCTCCGCGTGTTGATCACCGGTCGCCGGAGACTACGCAGGCCAGCAACCCGCATGCACCTCCGCTGTGGACAACCACCCGATCGCTCCACGGGCGAACCTCCGCGCTGGTGAGGTCCTGCAGCACCCCAGGAGCGCGGAACTTCACCTCAGCAGCGGTCAGTAGCCGGGGCCGACCTGGCCGACCGCACCCAGCAGCACACGGAGCGCGGCCAGCTGGTCCCGCCGCTCGGGAGGACCGGCGTCGGCCCACGCGTCCAGCGCGCAGTCCGGGTCCTCGGCGGTGTGCCCGCAGCCGGGCGGGCAGTCGGCGGCGACGTCCGCCATCTCGTCGAAGGAGGAGAGGACGTCGCCGGCAGTGACGTGCGCCAGCCCGAAGGACCGGATGCCAGGGGTATCGATGACCGTCCCGCCACCCGGCAGGTCGAACAGCACCGCCGACGACGACGTGTGCCGGCCCTTGCCGATCTTGCTGACGTCGCCGACGGCTCGTAGCGCGTCCGGGACGAGTCGGTTGACCAGCGTCGACTTGCCGACGCCCGACTGGCCGACGAAGACGCTCGTCCGGTCGCGGATGTGGCCCAGCAGCTCGTCGAGCGGCTGCTCGCGCGACATCGGCACCGCGTCCAGGCGCAGGCCGGCGTACCGGTCGAGCAACGGCTGCGCGGAGGCGAGGTCGGTCTTGGTGAGGCACAGCAGCGGCTCCAGCCCACCGGCGTAGGCGGCCACCAGGCACCGGTCGAGGAAGCCGAGCGCGGGGTCGGGGTCGGTCACCGAGGTGACGATCACGAGCAGGTCGGCGTTGGCGACGACGACCCGCTCCGTGGGGTCGGTGTCATCGGCCGTGCGGCGCAGCGACGTCGTCCGCTCCTGGATGGTCACGATGCGCGCCAGGCTGTCGGTGCGGCCGCTGGTGTCGCCGACCACCCGGACGCGGTCACCGACGACGACGCCGTGCTTGCCGAGCTCCCGTGCCCGCATCGTGGTGACGTCGACGGGGCCTTCGGCGCCCTCCACCCGCACGGTCATCCGGCCGCGGTCGACGGCGATGACCAGTCCGGGGACGGCGTCCTCGTGTGCGGGGCGGATGCGGGTGCGTGGGCGGGACCCCCGTCGGCCGGGACGGACGCGGACGTCGTCCTCGTCCATCCGCCGGGCGTCGCGCTGATGGGCGCTCAGCGGGTCGCTCCGACCGGATCGCCGAGCAGGCGGGCCCACCGCTCGCGGAAGTCGGGCAGGGTCTTGGTGACCGCCCCGGGGTCGGCCACCTCCACGCCGTCGATCGCCAACCCGAGGACGGCGGCGGCCATGACCATGCGGTGGTCGGCGTAGGAGTCCAGCAGCGCCGGCCGGCGGGGACCGGGCTCGACCTCCAGCCCGTCGGGGAGCTGCCGCACGCGGGCACCGACCGCGGTGAGCACCTCGTCGAGCGCCTGGAGTCGGTCGGTCTCGTGCCCGCGCATGTGTGCGATCCCGGTGAACCGCGACGGGCCGTCCGCCAGGGCGGCGAGAGCGGCCAGCACCGGCGCCAGCTCGCTGACCTCGCCGAGGTCCTCGACGAGCGGCGAGATCGAGCCCGTGCCGGTGACCTGCAGCCCTTCCGGGGTGCGCTCGACGTCCGCGCCCATCAGGCCGAGGAGCCGTTGCAGCTGCGCCCCGGGCTGGGTGGTGAGCTCGGGCCAGTCCGGCACGGTCACGCGCCCGCCGGTCACCAGTGCGGCGGCCAGGAAGGGGGCGGCGTTGGAGAGGTCGGGCTCCAGGACACGGTCGAGCGCGGCGATGGGACCGGGCGCCACCTGCCAGCCGCGGTCGGTCGCGGTCACCTGCACGCCGTGCTCGCGCAGGGTCGTGACGGTCATGTCGACGTGCGGCAGCGACGGGAGCCCGCCGGCGACGGTCAGGTCGATGCCCTCGTCGAACCGGGCGGCGGCCAGCAGCAGCCCGGAGACGATCTGCGAGGACTCGCTGGCGTCCACCTCGACGGCTCCGCCGCGGACCGCGCCGGTGCCGTGCACGGTGAACGGCGCCCGGCCGCGCCCACCGTCGTCGACCCGGACGCCCAGGCCGCGCAGGCCGTCGATCAGGCCGGCGTTAGGGCGGTCGTGCAGCCGCGGGTCGCCGTCCACGGTCACCGGGCCGTCGGCGAGGGCGGCCAACGGAGGCAGGAAGCGCAGCACCGTGCCGGCCAGCCCGGCGTCGACCGTGACCGGCCCGCGGAGCGCTCCGGGTGCGACCAGCCAGTCGCCGCCCTCGACGTCCTCGATGCCGACCCCGAGGGCGCGCAGCGCACCGGCCATGAGGTCGGTGTCGCGGGCCCGCAGGGGGCGCACCAGCCGGCTCGGGCCGTCGGACAGGGCGGCCAGCACCAGAGCCCGGGCGGTCAGCGACTTGGACCCCGGCAGGGGCGCGACGGCGTCGACCGGAGCAGGGTGGTGCGGCGCGGACCAGACGTCTCTCACGAGATCAGTCTGCCCGCCCGCACCGCACCACCGCGCACCTGCTCAGCCGGCCTGCGGCTTCTCGGCCTTCTTCACCGGGACGGTGCGGAGCAGCCGCCGGTTGGCGAACTCGAACATGGCCAGCTCGGACAGCTCGCGGCCGTAGCCCGACCGCTTGATGCCACCGAAGGGCAGCTCGGGGGAGGAACCGGTGGGCTGGTTGATCCACACCATGCCGGCCTCGAGCTGGTCGGCGACCTCGCGCGCACGGTCGAGGTCACTGCTCATGACCGTCGCGCCGAGCCCGAAGTCGCTGTCGTTGGCCAGGGCGACCGCCTCGGCGGCGTCCTTCACCTTGTAGACGACGGCGGCGGGGCCGAACAGCTCCTCGCGGAAGGCCCGCATGTCGGGGGTGACGTCGGTGAGGATGGTCGCCTCGACGAACGCTCCGGCGTGCTCGGGGCGCTTGCCGCCGGCGACGACCGTGGCGCCCTTGTCGATGGCGTCCTGGATCTGCGCCTGCAGGTCCGCGGCCGCCCGCTCGCTGGACAGCGGGGCCAGCGACGTCGCCGGGTCGGACGGGTCGCCGGGGGCGAAGGTGCCGAACGCCTGCTTGAGGCCCTGGACGAAGGGCTCGTAGACGTCCTCGGTCACGATCAGCCGCTTGGACGCGGTGCAGGCCTGGCCGGTGTTCTGCATGCGGCCCGCGGTGGCCGCCTTGACGGTGGCCTCCAAGTCCTCGGCGTCGAGCACGATGAACGGGTCGCTGCCACCCAGCTCCAGCACCGACTTCTTCAGGTACTTGCCGGCGAGTGCGGCGACCGAGGAGCCGGCCCGCTCGCTGCCGGTGACGGTGACGCCCTGGATGCGGGGGTCGGCGATGACCTGCTCGACGTCGGCGATGCGGAGGAAGGTGTTGGTGAAGACGCCCGCCGGGGCGCCGGCGTCGATGAAGAGCTGCTCGATGGCCTCGGCGCACTGCGGGTTGATCTCCGAGTGCTTGAGGATGACCGTGTTGCCCAGCACCAGGTTCGGGCCGACCACGCGGACCACCTGGTAGAAGGGGAAGTTCCACGGCTCGATGGCGAACAGGACGCCGACCGGCCGCGTCTCGACGACCGCCTCGCCGCCGCCCATCATGGGCTCGATCGAGGTCGGCTCGAGGAACTTCGGACCGTTGCCGGCGTAGTACTTCAGGATCATCGAGCAGAGGAAGAGCTCGCCGACGGCCTCGTCGCGGCGCTTGCCCATCTCCTTGGTGATGAGGGCGGCGTAGTCCATGATCCGCTCGTCCAGCAGCTCGGCGGCCTTCTGGACGACGGCCGCGCGCTCCTCGACCGAGCGGTCGCGCCACTCCTGGTAGGCGGCGTGGGCCCGGCCGATGATGCCGTCGATCTCGGACGTCTCGGTGAAGGGGTATTCCTTCTCCGTCTCGCCGGTGAAGGGGTTGACGGTCGCGTAGCGCCGCTCGGCGCTGTCGCTTGCGGTGGTGGGGGCGTTCTGCGTAGCGGTCACGCGGTGATCCTCGTCTCTCGTCGGCTGTCCGGCTAGGCCTACCCCACCGGTGGTCGGCTGTCACGGGCGGCCCGGTGTCATCAGGCGGACCTAGAGTGCGAACGGTCAGCCGAACACGTGCCAGGAGGCCCCCATGTGCGGTCGCTACGCCGCCAGCCGCAAGCCGGAGGATCTGGCGCTGGAGTTCGAGGCCGTGCCGGCCGGAGGTCAGCAGCCGGTGGCGGCCGACTACAACGTCGCCCCGACCAAGGACGTGCACGTCGTCCGCTGGAAGAAGGAACGCGACGCCGAGGGCGCGCTGACCGGCGGCGGCCACCGCGAGCTCCGCGCGGTGCGCTGGGGGCTCGTGCCCTCGTGGGCCAAGGACGTGTCCATCGGCAACCGGATGATCAACGCCCGGGTCGAGTCGCTGACCGACAAGCCGGCGTTCCGGACGGCGGCGCGCACCCGGCGCTGCCTGGTGCCGGCCGACGGCTGGTACGAGTGGGCCAAGCGCCTGGACAGCCCGACCAAGCAGCCGTACTTCATCACGCCGCAGGACGGGTCCGTGCTGGCGCTGGCCGGGCTGTGGGAGGTCTGGGGCCGCGGCGAGGACCGCCTCTACACGTGCACCGTCGTCACGTCCCCGGCCGTCGGCCCGCTGCAGGAGATCCACGACCGGATGCCGCTGGTCCTCCCGCGCGAGCGCTGGGCCGACTGGCTGGACCCCGGCCGGGAGGACGTCGAGCAGCTGACCGAGCCCACCCCGCCGGAGGTCGTGGAGGCCCTCGAACTGCGTCCGGTGAGCACCGCGGTGAACAACGTGGGCAACAACGGCCGGCAGCTGACCGAGCGGGCCGAGACGGTGGCGGAACCGGCCGACCAGCCGGCCCTCTTCTGACGTGGCCGGAGCAACCACGTCCGAACCGGCCGCCGACGCGGGCACCCCGGGTACCGCAGGCGCCCCGCTGCCCGGCTGGGTGGCCGCCGTCGTCACCTTCCTGAGCTCGGGCGCGGTCCTGGTGATGGAGATCGTCGGGCTGCGGCTGATCGCGCCCTACGTCGGCGTCACCCTGCAGACCAGCACGGCCGTCATCGGGTTCGCCCTGGCCGCCATCGCGCTCGGGGCGTGGACGGGCGGCGCCGTGGCCGACCGCGTCGACCCGCGGAGGCTCATCGCCCCGCTGATGGTCGCCGGGGGCGCGCTGGTCATCGCCATCCTTCCGCTCGTGCGCTTCACGGGTGACCTGGTGAGCGGTGCGGACGCGGGTGCGGTGCTGCTGCTGGCCGCGGTCGCCGTCGTGGTGCCCGCGGCGCTGCTCTCCGCCGTCCCTCCGATGGTGGTGAAGCTGCAGCTGTCGAACCTGGCCGAGACCGGCGCCGTCGTGGGAAAGCTCTCGGGCATCGGCACGCTCGGCGCGATCGCGGCAACCTTCGTCACCGGGTTCCTGCTGATCGCGGTCCTGCCCAGCAGCGTGATCCTGGTCGGCACCGGAGCGGTCACGGTTCTCGCCGGGCTCGCCCTCGGGGTGGTGCTGCAGCGCGGGTCCGGTGGCCGCCGGCGGGTGCCGGTCGCGCTGCTGCTGCTCGCGGTGGCCGGGTCGCTGCTCGCCGCCGTCGCCCCCACGCCGTGCGAGGAGGAGACCGCCTACCACTGCGCCCGGGTCGCGGCCGACCCCGAGCGGGAGTCCGGGCGGGTGCTGATGCTGGACACCCTCCGGCACTCCTACGTCGACCTGGACGACCCCACGCACCTCGAGTTCGAGTACGTGCGGGCGATCGCCTCGGTCGCGGACGCCGCCTTCCCCGCCGACGAGCCGATCTCCGCCCTCCACGTCGGCGGCGGTGGCCTGACGCTGCCCCGCTACCTGGCCGAGGTGCGCCCGGGGACGGTGAGCCGGGTGGTCGAGGTCGATCCCGGGGTGGTGGACATCGACCGCGAACAGCTGGGACTCGAAACCTCCGGCGTCCTGCGCGTCGACGTGGCCGACGGTCGCGTGGGGCTGGCGGAGGAACCGGCGGGGGAGCGGGACCTCGTGGTCGGCGATGCCTTCGGCGGCCTCTCGGTGCCGTGGCAGCTGACCACCCGCGAGGCTCTCCGGCTGGTGGACCGGGCGCTGGCCGACGACGGCGTCTACGCGGTGAACCTCATCGACAACCCGCCCCTGGAGTTCGTGCGGGCGGAGCTCGCCACGCTGCGCGACGTGTTCGACCACGTGGTCCTGCTCGCCCGGGTGCCGGTGCTCACCGGAGAGGACGGCGGCAACGTCATCGCGGTCGCCTCGCGGCAGCCGCTGGACACCGACGCGATCGCCGCCGCCATGACCGGCAAGGACCTCGCCTGGCGGGTGGCCGAGGGCCCCGACCTGGACGCCTTCGTGGGCGACGCCGAGGTCCTGACCGACGACCACGCCCCGGTCGATCAGCTGCTCACCCCGTACGGCCGACCCTGATCGGGCTGCTCAGCGGCCGATCGGGGCGGTGCGGGCGCGGGTCAGCCGGACGAGGTCGGCAGGCGACAGCTCCACCTGGAGGCCGCGTCGCCCGGCGCTCACCAGCACGGTCGGGAAGTCCGAGGCCGTGGAGTCGACGACCGTCGGCAATGACTTCCGCTGTCCGAGCGGGCTGATCCCGCCGCGCACGTAGCCGGTCGCGCGCTCGGCGTCGGCAGGGTCGGCCATCGCGGCCTTGCGTCCCCCGACCGCCGCGGCGAGGGCCTTGAGGTCCAGCGTCGTCGCCACGGGGACGACGGCCACGGTGAGGGCGCCGTCGACCACGGTGACCAGCGTCTTGAACAGCTGCCGGGCGTCGACGCCCAGGGCCGCCACGGCCGCCTCGCCGTAGCCGGCCTCGGCCGGGTGCCCGGCGTCGTAGGGGTGCAGCGTGTGGGCCACCTTCGCCTGCTCCAGGGTCCGCACCGCCGGGGTCGCCGCCACGGCGCGCGACTGTAGCGACCTCCACACCGGGACCACGAAGGGAATGCGGCAGGACGGCGCCGCCGTTGGACGGGCCGTGAGCAGCACCGTCTCCAGCACCCGCCCGCGGGTCGCGCCCCGGCGGCCGCCCGGCCGTCCGGATGCCGCGCGACTAGGATCGATCGATGTGGTGCCCCGCGTCAGGGGCACGCAGAGAGGACGGTCGGTGCCCGAAGAGCCCACGATCGACGACCCCGTTCAGACGCCCGCTGGAGCCCCGGTCGAGGTTCCCGAGGCGCGCGAGGGCGGCAGCCGCACGGAGGTCGCCGAGACCCGTGCCGAGCGGGACGCCCGGTTCGAGCGGGACGCCCTGCCCTTCCTCGACCAGCTGTACCCGGCGGCGCTGCGGATGACCCGCAACCCGGCCGATGCCGAGGACCTGGTCCAGGAGACGTTCGTGAAGGCCTACTCGGCCTTCCACCAGTTCGCCGAGGGCACGAACCTCAAGGCGTGGCTGTACCGGATCCTGACCAACACCTACATCAACAGCTACCGCAAGAAGCAGCGGCAGCCGCAGCAGTACCCCACCGAGGAGATCCAGGACTGGCAGCTCTACGCCGCGGAGGAGCACAGCTCCAGCGGCCTGCGCTCCGCCGAGATCGAGGCGCTGGACCACCTGCCGGACTCCGACATCAAGGAGGCCCTGCAGCAGCTGCCCGAGGACTTCCGGCTGGCCGTCTACCTGGCCGACGTCGAGGGCTTCGCCTACAAGGAGATCGCCGAGATCATGGGGACCCCCATCGGCACGGTGATGTCCCGGCTGCACCGCGGACGCCGCGGACTCCAGAAGCTGCTGGCCGACTACGCCCGCGAGCGCGGTTTCGTCCGCGCCGGAGCCGGTGAGGAGGCGAGCTCCTGATGGCCGACGACGCCCCTCAGGTTGACGAGCCGATCGAGATCAACTCCTGCGACGACGTCCTGACCCACGTGTTCGAGTTCCTCGACCACGAGACGAGCGACGCCCGCCGGGGCGTGATCGCCGAGCACCTCGAGGACTGCTCCTCGTGCCTGCGCGAGTTCGGCATCGAGCAGGAGTTCAAGGCCCTGGTCCGGCGCCGGTGCGGCGGGGACGTGCCGCCGCCCTCCCTGCGCGAGCGGATCAAGATGCAGCTGACCAGCGTCTCCTTCGAGGAGGACGGCACGCAGGTCACTGTCGAGCGGATCACGGTCGAGCGCTCGGGCGACTAGCCCGGACGGCGAAGGCCCCGTTCCCGCAGCAGCGGGGACGGGGCCTTCGTGCGCACTGGAGCCGAGGCTCAGGCGTTGGGGCGCTTGCCGTGGTTGGCGCCGCTCTTCTTGCGAGCGCGACGCTTGCGTCCACGCTTGGACATCGCTGCCCTCCTCTCTCTGCCGGTGGGCCGCCGTGACCCGGTGGTTCGCGGACCCGGACGACGGCGCACGTATCGTGCGCGGCGACGCCTGACCCGCCAAGCTGACAGCTGCCAGCCTCTCACGGGGCAGCGGCGGGCATGCGCCGGGCGGGGGAACGCAGGAGGAGCCGTGGCACAGGTGGGGATCGAGAGCGTGCTCGTGGCGGGGCGCGGGCCCGCTGCGTGCGGCGTCATCGCCTCGTGCGCGCGGCTGGACGTGAAGTCGGTGGCCGTGCACTCCGAGGCCGAGCGCTCGGCGCGGCACGTGCGCATGGCCGACGAGGCCGTCCTGCTCGGCCCGGCCCCGGCCGCCGAGTCCTACCTCGCCGTCGACCGCATCGTCGAGGCCGCGCGCCGCAGCGGCGTCTCCGCCGTGCTGCCGGTGCCCCCGGCCCTGGCCGGCAACGCGAAGCTGGCCGCAGCGGTCCGCGATGCCGGCCTGCTGTGGGTCGGCCCCGACCCGGACGTGCTGGAGCGGCTCGGCGGCGACGGCGTGGAGCCGGCCAGCGAGCGCGGGCTGCTGGCCTGGGTGACCGGAGAGGGCCTGCAGTTCCCCACCCCCGTCCTGCGCGACCGCGCTGCCGGCATCGCGCGGGTCTCGTGGACCCCGGACGCGGACGCGCCACTGCCCGCGGCCGCTCACCGCCTCGCCGAGGTCGGCTGGCGGGGTCTGGTCACGGTCGGCATCGCACCCGACGGCGAGCTGGCCGAGGTGGCCGCCGGGTTCTCGCTGGACATCGCCGTTCTCGAGCGGGCTCACGGCGTCGACGCCGTCGAGCTGGCCCTGCGGAGCGCAGCGCCTCCCCGCGGCGACGTCCCGGCGCCTTCCTCGGCGCCCTGGCGGCCTGCGGTGGCCGTGCAGCTGCGCGCCACCCTGCCGCCGGGTGAGGCGGGGCGGATCACCGGGCGGCTGCCCGGGACCGGGCGTCCCGACCCGAAGCCACAGCCGGACGTCGACCTGGTCGCCGTCGGCGGGTACGAGCCCGGCGACCGGCTGGACGGCTGGTACGACGCGCTGCTGGCCACGGTCAGCGCCGGAGCCCCGGACACGGCGTCGGCTGCGCGCGCCGCGAGCGAGGCGCTGTCGGGGCTCCCGGAGGTCGGCGTGCCGCACGACGGCCAGGAGGTCTGCGGCGTCCTGCAGCGGCTCGCCGCCGGCCAGGTCGTGCCGGGGGCCTGAGCCGGTCGGCCGTGCCAGGATGTCGTCGGGCCCACCGCAACGGTGGGCCGCCCACGTGCGAGGAGGTCCGGTGGCGGTCGAGGAGATCCACGCCGAGATGGTCTCCAGCGTGTGGAAGGTCCTGGTGAGCCCCGGGGCCCAGGTCGCGGCCGGTGACACGCTGGTCATCCTCGAGTCGATGAAGATGGAGATCCCCGTCCTCACCGAGCTCTCCGGGACCGTGCAGGCGATGCACGTCGTCGAGGGCGAGGTCCTCCAGGAGGGCGACCTCATCGCGACCGTCGCCACCGGCTGATCTTTCGTCGGCGTGCAGCGCCGGCCCGTGCTCGATGCGTCCTACCGGGTGGAGACGGCTGACGGGAGCGGAACGTGACGGTCGAGCAGGTGCGGATCGCGCACGGGCACGGGCGGGTGCGGCGCGCCGTCGCCCTGCTGGCGTGCCTGGCGGGCATGTCGACGACGGCCTGCGCAGCCGCCGAGGGCTCACCCGGAGCGGCGCCCGAGGAGTGCATCGACACCTCGGAGGCGACGCGGAACAGCGTCGAGGGGACGCCGGTGTGGGCGAGGTTCTGTCCAGGACCCGAGAGGTACACCGAACCGGCCGAGGTGCCGTCCGAGGCGCTGACCACGCACCTGGACCTGCTCGCCCACCTCGAGGAGCGGGACGGCGAGGAGCTTCGAGCGGGGTGGCCGTGCAGTGAGTTGTCGGGGGGCCGCAGCTACGAGGTCCAGATCGGCTACGCCGACGGCCGCGTCGCGACGATCGTCGGGCGCACCGATCCCCCGTGCACCGGGAAGCTCTCGAACGGCACGGGGGTCGGCGGGCCCGACGAGCTCGGCGTGTACGGCGTGCTGATGACGGCATTCGGGCGCCAGTACGCCGACGCGTTCGAGAACTCCCCGAGCGACGAACCGCTCGTCTGCCCGGAGGACCCGGGCGACCCCGACAGCGTGTCCGTCGACGGCGCGTCGGCCTCGCTGACCACCGGCTACGTCCTGGGCGTGCGCAGTCCGATGGTCCTGCCGCTGACGGCGGTGCGCGGGATCGTCTGCACCTGGCCGTGGGGGGCCGAGGAGCCAGGGATCCGGGAGCTCACCGCCCAGGAAGCCGAGCGCGTCCGGATCGGGCTGCACGCGATCTACGGCGGCATGGTCGACTGCCAGGAGAGCCCCGACCCCACCCACACCGCCGTCGTCGAGGACCGGACCGGCACCCGCCGCGCGGTCACCGTCCTCGACTCGAACTGCTCGACCGTCGTCCGCAGCGACCGCGACGGGTTCGGGCAGGGGTACGGCCTCGGCTTCCCCTGGCTGCGCCGGTGAAGCCCGGTCAGAGGTCCAGGGCGTAGACCAGCAGGTCGACGCCGGGGACGGGTGACCAGTCGCGCTCGGGGAGCCGGGTGAAGCCGAGCCGCTCGTACAGCCGGTGCGCCGCGGTCATCGCCGTGCTCGTGGACAGCACCATGCGCCGCTTGCCGGCCGCCCGCGCACGCCGCAGGCACTCGGTCATCAGGAGCGCCCCGATGCCCCGCCCCTGCGCCGACGGGTCGACGACCAGCATGCGCACCGCGGCCTCGTCCTCGGACTCGGTGACCTCCCCGAAGTCGCCGTCGAGGACCAGTGCCACGCTGCCGATCAGCCGGTCGGCCTCGTCGCGGACGACGAGCAGCTCGGCCAGCTCTGCCCTGCGCGCCACGTCGGCCAGCTCGACGCCGTAGTCGGGGCCGGCCAGCCCGCCGCCCACGTAGACCGACACGGTCAGCTCGGCGATGGCGGCGTGGTCCTCGGCCGTGGCGTGCTCGATGCGGACAGCGGGCAGGGCAGGGACGTCGACCACGCGACGAGCCTAGAAGGACCCCGTCACCCTCCACCCTCGCAGGCTCGGGCCGATCCTCGGGACGGGGCCATAGGCTCGGTCGCACCATGAACAGCCTCTCCGAGCGCCTGACCCGTGGATCGGCCTCCAGCCCCGCGCAGATCGACCACTGCCGCCGCCTGGTCGCCGACTGGCAGCTGCTGGCCGACCTCTCCTTCGCCGACCTGACCCTGTGGGTGCCGCTGGCCGAAGGGTCGTGGTGGTGCGTCGCCCAGGTGCGGCCGCTCACCGCACCGACCAGCCGCCCCGAGGACATGGTCGGCGTCGAGGTCGCGGGGGAGGACGCCCATCCCTTCCGGATCGCCTACCGAGAGGGCCGGCCGGTGACCGAGGGGGCGCCGGACTGGTCCGGACCCGCACCCCGCCGGCTCGAGGTGATCCCGGTCCGTCACGACGGCGTCGTGGTCGCGGTGCTGGCCCGCGACACCAACCTGGCCGTGACCCGCGCTCCCTCCACCCTGGAGCTGACCTACCTGGACATCGCCGCGGATCTCTGCCTCATGGTGTCGGCGGGGACCTTCCCGCCGGAGAAGCTCCAGGACGCCGAGATGAGCCCGCGGGTGGGCGACGGGCTGCTGCGGCTGGACGGACGGGGCAGGGCCGTCTACGCCAGCCCGAACGCGCTGTCGGCCTACCGCCGCATCGGCGTCGCCGGTGACGTCGTCGGCCGGGACCTGGCCGAGGTGACCCGGGCAGCGGCCCGGGAGCGGGTCGCCGGGGAGGAGGTGGCCGCCGGCATCACCGCCGCCGTGGCCGGGCGCTTCCCCGACCCCATGGACGTCGAGGCGGCCGCCGCGACGATGCTCGTGCGCGCCCTGCCGCTCCAGCCGCCCGGCGCCGAGGCGGGAGCGCTGGTGCTGGTCCGCGACGTGACCGACGTCCGCCGCCGCGACCGGGCGTTGCTGAGCAAGGACGCGACGATCCGCGAGATCCACCACCGGGTGAAGAACAACCTGCAGACCGTCGCCGCGCTGCTGCGGCTGCAGGCACGGCGCATGACCGAGCCGGCCGCGCGGGCGGCGCTGGAGGAGTCGGTGCGCCGCGTCGCCTCGATCGCCGTGGTGCACGAGACGCTGGCGGGCAGCCGGGAGGACGTCGTCGACGTCGACCAGGTGCTCGACCAGGTGATGCCCATGCTGGGCGACCTCACCTCTATCGGGCCGGCCGCGCGCACGCGGCGCACCGGCTCGTTCGGGGAGCTGCCCGCGGCCACCGCGACGCCACTCGTCCTCGCCGTGACGGAGCTGCTGCACAACGCGGCGGAGCACGCCTTCCCCGAGGGCGAGCCCGGGGTCATCGAGCTGGTCGCCGAGCGGACCGGTGACGACCTCGTGGTGCGGGTGCGCGACGACGGACGTGGACTGCCCGAGGAGTTCGATCCGGCGGCCGGCCAGGGGCTGGGCCTGCAGATCGTGCGGACGCTCGTGGTGAGCGAGCTGGGCGGCAGCCTGGCGATGGGGGTGCCGCCGGGGGAACGGGGGACCGAGGTCGTGCTCACGCTCCCCGGCGCGGGTCTGCCGCGCCGTTAGCGGAAGCAGGTGGACGAACGCCGAGGCCGGTCCGGGAGGATCCCGGACCGGCCTCGTGGCGATCGCCGAGCCGTCCAGCGGCCCGTGGTGCTCCAGGTCAGGCGGTGCGGACCCGGGTACGGGCCTGACGGCGCTTGAGGGCCCGTCGCTCGTCCTCGGACAGGCCGCCCCACACACCGGAGTCCTGGCCGGAGCTCAGGGCCCAGTCCAGGCACGACTGCACGACGGGGCAGCGCTGGCACACGGCCTTGGCCTGCTCGATCTGGACGACTGCAGGGCCGGCCGTCCCGATCGGGAAGAACAGCTCGGGGTCTTCGTCCCGGCAGAGCGCGCGGTGGCGCCAGTCCATGGCTGTGTTCTCCTCGGTGTCGTCAATGGGTGCTACATCAGTCGCTGAACCCGGTCCGGCCAGGGGCCGGACCGACGCGGCCGGACCGACACCGGAGGTACCAGCGCCTTGACGGCAGCGACTGCCTGCCTTGTTACCGGCAGGTTGCGTTCTGGATGCGATGCTTTCACGAGACCGTCGCCTGTCAAGCGAAACCAGCCCGGCGCCGACCCCCGCGTGAGCAAGCTCACCACGCCCGTGATAGGCCCGCCACTCGGCAGGGCGAGCCCCCTTGCGCGAGCCGCCGATACCTGGCTGAGGGAGCTCAGGAGACGACGCGCAGGGCGTGCGGGACCGAGCGCAGCCGCAGGCCCGTCGCGGTGCCCAGGTGGTCGCCGTCCACCTGCCAGCCCTGCGGGCGGACGGCGCTGAGCGACAGCTCCTCCAGGTCGTGCCGGCGGTGCAGACCGCGGCCCCGGAACCGGGGCGACGCCGACAGCGCCTGGCGCAGCGTCCGCAGCATGCCGACCGGGTGGGTGCGGCCCAGGGCGAAGACGTCGAGGGCGGCGTCGAAGGACGCCTCGGGCGACGGGTTGACCGGCCGGGCCCCCAGGTAGGTCCACGGGCTGACGTTCGACACCAGGCAGAGGAACAGGTCCCGGACGTCGGGCTCCCCGGGGACGTGCAGCGTCATCGCCGGACGGCGCCGCTCGCGGCCGGTGAGGAAGGCGCTGGTGGCCTCCCGCACGTACAGGGCCCCGGTGGACCGCCGCCCGCGGGCCCGCTGCGCCTCGACCCGCGCGATGACCTCGGCGTCGAAGCCGAGCCCGGCGGCGAACACGAACCAGCGGGGCGGGGTCCACTCCGGCTCCGAGGCGGCCGCGTCGGCGGCGGCGTTGCGGGCGGCGGCGGCCGGGTCGCGTTCGGTCAGCGGCGCGGTGCTGGTGCCCGTGGCGCTGGCCGTGCCCAGCGACACCGTCCTGGTCCGCCCCGCCCGGATGGACCCCAGGATCTCGGCGGTGGCCTCGACCGGATCGCGGGAGCGCCCCAGCGCACGGGAGAAGACGTTGGTCGAGCCGCCCGGCACCACGGCCAGCGTGGGGAGGTGCGGGCCGGGGCCGCGCTCGAGCAGCCCGTTGACCACCTCGTTGACGGTGCCGTCCCCGCCGAGGGTGACCACGAGGTCCAGGCCGTCAGCAGCGGCACGGGCGCCGAGCTCCCGGCCGTGGCCGCGGTGCTCGGTCTCGGCGACGTCGACCTTGAGCTCGCTGGCCAGCGCGCCGACGAGCACGTCGCGCATCTTGGCCGTGGTGCTGGTCGCCGCCGGGTTGACCACCACGAGCGCACGCATGAACTCCAGGCTAACGGCGCGCCCGCGCGGGTCGTGGGAGGTGCAGCCGGCGACGACGCAGCCTCGGGCAGGGCGCCGCGTAATCTCGCCGTCGTGCCCGAGCAGACGCCGCAGCCTCGCCGGCTGGCCGATCGCCTCTTCGGCGCGGTCACCCCGGCACCGGAGGCCCGGCCGCAGCAGCCGCGTCCCGAGGCGCCGCGGTCGGTCCGGCAGGCCGCCGTCGTCGTCGCCGGGGAGGCAGCGGTCTTCGTCGTCCTCGCCGTCCTGCTGCTGTGGCTGACCCTCACCGGCGATCCGGAGAGCGTGCCGCGGGCGCTGGCGGAGGTTGTCCTGGTGGGTCTGGTGGCGGCGCTGCTGGGCGCGGCGGCGGCGGGGCTGCGCCGTCTCGCGGGCTGGGCCAGGGGGCCGGTGATCGCGCTGCAGATCCTGTTCGCCGCCTCGGGGCTCGTCGCCTTCCAGGCCGGCCGTCCGGAGATCGGGGTGCCCGCCCTGGCCCTGGCCGCAGCCGCCGTCTACCTGCTCATGACGCCCGAGGCCCGGCTGGCCTACCTCGATCGGTGACGCCGGGCCGTCAGACGAGGTCGATGACGTCGGCGATCGAGTCGAGGATCCGGCCGGGGCGGAAGGGGAAACGGGCGACGTCGGACGCCGCGGTGGAGCCCGAGAGCACGAGGATCGTGTCCAGCCCGGCCTCGATGCCGGCGACGACGTCGGTGTCCATGCGGTCGCCGATCATGATCGTGGACTCCGAGTGCGCCTCGATCCGGTTCATCGCGCTGCGGAACATCATCGGGTTGGGCTTGCCCACGAAGTAGGGCTCGGCGCCGGTCGCGCGGGTGATCATCGCCGCGACCGATCCGGTGGCCGGCAGCGGGCCCTCCGGCGAGGGGCCGGTCACGTCCGGGTTGGTGGCGATGAAGCGGGCACCGCGGCCCACGAGACGGATGGCTCGGGTGATCGCCTCGAAGGAGTAGGTGCGCGTCTCGCCGAGCACGACGTAGTCCGGGTCGGTGTCGGTCATGACGTACCCGACCTCGTGCAGCGCGGTGGTCAGGCCCGCCTCGCCGATCACGTAGGCGGAGCCACCCGGCAGCTGGGTGTGCAGGAAATCCGCGGTGGCCAGCGCGGAGGTCCAGAGGGACTCCTCCGGCACGTGCAGCCCGGTGCGCGCCAGGCGGGCGGCGAGGTCGCGGGGGGTGAAGATCGAGTTGTTGGTGAGGACGAGGAAGCGGCGGCCGCGGTCGACCAGCCGTTCGAGGAACTCGGCTGCCCCCGGCAGCGCCTTCTCCTCGTGGACGAGGACGCCGTCCATGTCGGTCAGCCAGCACTCCGCGGGAAGGCGCTCGGTGGTCACGGGCGCCACGCTAGTGCCCGGCGAAGCCGGTCAGCGCCTCGTCGGTGAGCCGGAAGACGGTCCACTCGTCCATGGGGACGGCGCCGGCGGCCCGGTAGAAGTCGATCGACGGGGTGTTCCAGTCGAGCACCGACCACTCCAGGCGCGAGTAGCCCCGCTCCACGCAGACTGCGGCCAGCGTGCGCAGCAGCTCCCGCCCCAGACCGCGTCCCCGGTGCCCCGGCTGGACGTAGAGGTCCTCGAGGTAGATGCCGTGGGTACCCCGCCAGGTGGAGAAGTTCAGGAACCACAGGGCGACGCCGACGACCGTCCCGTCGTCGTCCCGGGCGACGTGGCCGAACAGGGCGGGGGAGTCGCCGAACAGGGACGCGCGCAGCTGCTCCTCGGTGAGGTGCACCTCGGACAGGGCCCGCTCGTAGTCGGCCAGCTCGCGCACCAGCCCCACGACGGCCGGGATGTCGTCGGGGCGGATCGGCCGCACGCTCACGTGCCCTCCTCGCCGGCGCTCGTCGTTCCCGTGCGCGCCGCTGCACTGTCCTCGCGTGGCCTCGCGAGCTCGGTCACGAGAGCGCCTCCTTCACCGAGGCCGGCACGAACCGGGCCAGCGGGGTCAGTACCGGCACGAGGACCGGTGCGAACAGGTAGCCGTAGGCCAGCACGATCGCGGTGACGACCGGCGCCACCGCGAGGGCGACGACGAGCACCGCGGCCACCGCCACCGGGCCGTAGGGCTTGCCGCTGCGCGGGCTGACCAGCGAGCGGAACGAGCGGTAGCGGACGTTGCTCACCATCAGCAGCGCCGGAACCGCCATGACCAGCAGCACCCACAGCCGGTCCCGGCCCTGCATCTGGTCGTCGAAGGCGAACACCGAGGCCAGCACCACGGCGGCCGCGCCGGGGCTGGGCAGGCCGGTGAAGTACCGCTTGTCGGCGGTCGGGTCGATGGTGACGTTGAAGCGGGCGAGCCGGATGGCGGCGCACGCGACCCAGAGGAAGCAGACGACCCAGGCCAGCACGTCCCACTTCTCCCGGCCCTCGGAGAACAGCGTGAAGGCGATGAGCGAGGGGGCGAGCCCGAAGGACACGAGGTCGGCTAGCGAGTCGAACTGGAGCCCGAAGGGGGTGACGGCGCCGACCTTGCGGGCCACCGCGCCGTCGACGATGTCGAAGAGCACCGACAGCCCGATGAGGACCGCCGCCAGCTCGTGCTCGCCGCGGATGGACACCAGGATCGCGCCGAAGCCGCATCCCATGTTGGCGAGGGTGAAGAGGCTGGGCAGGGTCGCCAGGGCGCGTCGTCGGGAGCCGCGGACGGACCCGCGGACGAACTCGACGGTGGCCGTGCGCCGGGTCGGCACCGCGGACCTCAGCGGGTCGCGGGCCAGCGGGCGATGACGGTCTCGCCGCCCCGCACGCGCTGTCCCTTCGTCACGGTGAGCTCGCACGCGGGCGGCACGAAGACGTCCATCCGCGAGCCGAACTTCATCAGACCCATCCGTTCGCCGGTCTCGAGGTGCCGGCCGACGGCGGTGCGGGTCACGATGCGGCGGGCCAGCACGCCGACGATCTGCCGGAAGACGACGGTGCGGGTGGCGGGGCCCTCGGAGTCCCTGAGCCACAGCTCGCTGCGCTCGTTGCGGTGGGCGGACTCGCGGCGGTAGGCGGCCAGGAAGCTGCCCTTGCGGTAGGAGCTCTCGACGACCTCGCCGCGGTAGGGCGACCGGTTGACGTGCACGTCGACGACGGACAGGAACACGCTCACCTGCTGCCAGTCGCCGTCGGGCGCGACGCCCTCCTGCGGCTCCCCGGCGACCATCACGACGCCGTCAGCGGGGGAGAGCACCTCGTCCGGCCCCGCCGGGGTCCGGTCGCAGCGCCGGTCCGGGTCGCGGAAGAAGAGCGCCATGTAGGCCGAGAGCGCCAGGAAGGGCCAGGCCGCCCGGCCGAGGCCGTGACGCCCGGTGGCCCGGCCGGCGCCGGCCAGGACGGCGGCGGGGAGCAGGGGTCCGGTGAGGAAAGGCCACCCGGCCCGATCGATGCGCATCGTGGCTGAACCGTACCGGCCGGGTGCCGGGTCAGTCCGGGCGCGCGGAGGTGCCCACGCCCGAGGCGCGCTCCGGGTCGGCGCCGTACTGGGTGCTGCGTTCCCGCTGCGGGCCGCCGTACCAGTCAAGGCAGACCATCGTGGCATCGTCCTTCAGGTCGTTGTCCGTGGCGCGGAGGACCGCGGCGCCCAGCTCGTGGACCACCTCGCGCGGGTGCAGGGCGGCGCTGTCGGCGAGCGCCGCGGCGACGTCGAGAGTCGCGGCGTTGCGCTCGAGCATGCCGTCGGTCAGGAACACGATCCGGTCCCCGGGCTCGAGCGGGAACGACTGCACCTCGAACGTCTTGCCCGGGAGGACGCCGAACGGCGGCTCGACGCGCAGTCCCACCTCCTCCACCCGCCCGTCGCGCAGGCGCAGCGGCAGGGTGTGACCGGCGTTGATGACCTGGGCGAGCCCGGTGGTGAGGTCGACGGTGAGCAGCTGCCCGGTGACGAACTGGCCGGGCTCGGAGTTCTCGGCCAGCGCGTCGTTGGCCTCCGCGGCCTGCTCCGCAAGGTCCAGTCCCCGGCGGCGGCTGTTGCGGAGACTACCGACCAGGAGCGTGGCCAGCAGCGCGGCCTCCACCTGGTGACCCACGGCATCCGTGATCGAGATCTGCAGGCGGTTGCGGTCGAGGGAGTAGTCGAAGGTGTCCCCGCCGACCGAGCCGGCGGGCTCGAGCCAGCCGGCGAGGGTGAACTGGCCTGCCTCGCAGTTGTAGGAGGCCGGCAGCAGGCGGCGCTGGATCTCCGCGGCGAGGGAGAAGGGCAGCGAGCGCTGCCCCCACTCGAAGACGTCGGTGTGCCGCCGCGCGGCGATGACCACGTAGGCCAGGGCGTGCGCTGCGCTGCCGATCTCGTCGACCTCCGCGGCGCTGGGACGCCGGGGGAGCGTCAGCTCCAGGAGACCGATGGCGTCGCCGCGGTCGGTGACCGGGACGATGACCCGGGCGCCCCCATCGGCGCTTTCGACGTCGGGGCGCTGGGTGCGCAGTACTTGCTCGTAGGGCGTGTCGGCGAGGGGCAGCGTCTCGGCCTGGTCGGCACCGTGCCGGCGGGCGCCGGAGACGGGCTCGGAGGAGGTGAGCCGGACGACCGAGCGGCCGCTGAAGTCGGCGATCAGAAAAGTGACCAGCCGGGCGCCGACCATCGCGCCGAGCTCCGCGGCGATGACCTCGACGGCCTCGATGGGGGCTGCGTCCTCCACCTTTTGGAGCAGCGCGCCGACGTCGATCACGTGATCCTCCGAGCCGCGCATGGGCAGACCCTAGGCGCACGCGCGACTGCGGCGAGGGAGCGCGACAGACGACTGCCGGGCCACCCCAGAGGGGTCGGGCCCGGCAGCTGCCTCGTCGCCTACGAGTTTACCTCGTACGCAACCGGATGACGGAGGCCGGCCTCAGGCGGCCTTGGTCTCCCAGAAGATCTTGTCGATCTCGGCGATGTAGTCGAGCAGCTTCTGGCCCTCGGCGGGGTCCATGCTGCCCTTGCCGCCGGCGGCGCCGGCCTGCTTGGTGGCCTTGTTGATCAGCTCGTGCAGCTCCGGGTACTTCTCGAAGTGCGGGGGCTTGAAGTAGTCGGTCCACAGCACCCACAGGTGGTGCTTGACCAGGTCGGCGCGCTGCTCCTTGATGAGCACGCAGCGCATCTTGAAGACCTCGTCGTCGCTGGCCTGGTACTTCTCCTGGATGGCCTTGACGGACTCGGCCTCGATGCGGGCCTGGGCGGGGTCGTACACGCCGCAGGGGAGGTCGCAGTGCGCGGTGGCCTCCACGGCGGAGAACAGGCGGGTGAGACGCATGGAGATGCCTCCGGTTGTCGTGGAATGACGTTCGTCTGCGACCCTACCCGCGGTGAGCAACGGGGACAGTGCGGGTGACCAGGGAGTTCCTCCGCTGGGCAGCGCCTGGGCGCTGGCCCGGGTGACCGGCCCCTCGATGTCGCCGACCGTGGCGTCCGGCGACCGGTTGCTGGTGCGCCGGGTCCGCGACGCCGGTGCCGTCGGAGCGGGCGACGTCGTGCTCGCGCGCTTCTCCGCCCGGCCGGAGCTGCTCGTCGTGAAGCGGGTGCGCCGCGCCGTGGAGGGCGGTCACTGGGTGCAGGGCGACAACCCGTTCGTCACCGACGACAGCCGGGCGTTCGGTCCGGCCGTCGTCGTGGGGCGCGTGGTGGCCCGGCTGTGGCCGCGGCCGGGGTTGCTGCCGCCCGCGCCCGACGTCCTCGCCGGGTGAGTCAGCGGCCGCGCAGCTCGGAGTACCGGGCGGTGCTCTCGGCGTAGGTCGGCAGCAGGCCCTGCGCCTGCGCCTCGGCGAGCGTGGGGGCCGCCTGGTCCTTCGCTGACAGCTCGAACTCCAGGTCGGCCGGCCAGGGCAGGTCCAGCGCCGGGTCGAGCGGGTGGACACCGAACTCGCGCGCCGGGTCGTAGCCGCTGGAGACGAGGTAGGTCAGGGAGCTGCCGTCGGCCAGCGACACGAAGCCGTGGCCCAGACCCTCGGCGAGGTACACGGCCCGCGGCTGCTCGCTGTCGAGGACGACGGAGTCGTGCACGCCGAAGGTGGGCGACCCGACCCGCACGTCGATGACGACGTCGAGCACCCGCCCGGCGGGGCAGTAGACGTACTTGGCCTGACCGGGCGGGACCAGGGCGAAGTGGATGCCGCGCAGCACACCGCGGGCCGAGACGCTGTGGTTGGCCTGGGCGAGGGGAAGGCTGTGTCCCACTGCCTGGGACAGCAGGTCTGCTCGGTACCACTCGGTGAAACGGCCACGCGTGTCGCCGTGCGGTACCAGGTCGAAGGCGTAGCTGTCGGGCACGGCCAGTTCGCGGATCTCCACGGGGGCACGGTAGCGGCAGCAGCCCCCGCCACCCCGGTTACGCTCCTGCATCCATGAGCGGCTTTCGGCGTGCGGGGAACGACGACCAGACCGACCGCTTCGCCGACGACCCGGCGTTCGCGGTGCACGAGGGCGGCAAGCTCAGGGTGGTCCCGACCCGGACGATCGAGTCGATCGCAGACCTCTCCCTGACCTACACGCCGGGCGTCGCGCGGGTCAGCAGCGCCATCGCGGCCCAGCCGGCGCTGGCGCGCCGGTTCACCTGGGCCCCGCGGGTGGTCGCCGTCGTCTCCGACGGCACCGCCGTGCTCGGCCTGGGCGACATCGGGCCGGCCGCAGCCCTGCCGGTCATGGAGGGCAAGGCCTGCCTGTTCTCCGACTTCGCCGGTCTCGACGCGGTGCCCATCGTGCTGGCGACGACCGACGTCGACGAGATCGTGGACACCGTCGCGGCGATCGCGCCGTCGTTCGGCGGCATCAACCTGGAGGACATCAGCGCCCCGCGCTGCTTCGAGATCGAGGACCGGCTGCGCGAGCGGCTGTCCATCCCGGTCATGCACGACGACCAGCACGGGACGGCGATCGTCGTGCTCGCCGCGCTGCGCAACGCGGCGCGGGTGACCGGCCGGACGCTCGGTGACCTCCGCGTGGTCGTCTCCGGTGCCGGGGCGGCCGGGGTGGCCTGCACGAAGATCCTGCTCGAGGCGGGCGTGGGGGAGCTGGCGGTGGCGGACTCGCGGGGTCTCCTGCACGCCGGCCGCGGCGACCTGACGGCGAGCAAGCAGTGGCTGGTCGACAACACCAACCGCGCCGGTCACGCCGGGACGATGGCCGACGCGCTCGCCGGAGCCGACGTCTACCTCGGGCTGTCGGGCGGAACCGTGCCGGAGTCGGCCATCGCCGCCATGGCCGAGGACTCCATCGTCTTCTCGCTGGCCAACCCGATCCCCGAGGTGGACCCGCAGATGGCGGCCCGCCACGCCGCCGTCGTCGCCACCGGGCGCAGCGACCTGCCCAACCAGATCAACAACGTGCTCGCCTTCCCGGGGGTGTTCCGGGGCGCCATCGACGCCGGTGCCACGAGCATCACCGAGGAGATGAAGCTGGCCGCCGCCGAGGCGATCGCGGGCGTCGTCGGGGACGACCTGCGGCCGGACTACATCGTGCCCAGCCCGCTGGACCGCCGGGTGGCCGCGGCCGTCGCCGACGCGGTCGCCGCCTGCGCCCGGGAGCAGCACGTCACCGTCTGAGGGGACGCCGACGCCGGCCGGGTGCCGTCCGGCTCAGGACGCCGACTCGAGGGCCGCGACCAGGGCCCGGTAGGAGTCCTCGATCTCGCCGGCCCGGGTGGGCACCGAGATCGCCCGCGGCCGCTGGGCGCGCACGGCCTCGATGCGGTCCACCATCGCGGCCAGGCCCGCGGGTCCGCCGATGTCGCGGACTGTCTCGGCGTGGTGCTCCACGGCCGCCTCGTCACGTGCCCGAGCCTCGAAGCGCTCCAGGGCGGCGGCCCGATCGTCGGTCAGGTACACCTCGAGGAAGCGCCCGCCCGCTGCCTCTGCCGCCGCGGCGAGGGCGTCGAGGAAGTCGGCCCGAGCCACGTACTGCGGGACGATCACGTCGTGCCCGGCCGCGAGGTGCGTCCCGATCATGGCGAGAGCCATCCTGCGGGCCAGCTGTCCCGCGGACTCCAGATTCGTCTCCCACTGGCCCAGGCCCCGGCGCAGCGTGTCGATGTCGAGTGCCAGCGCCAGCGGAGGATCGCGCACGTACCGCCGGGCCAGGGTCGTCTTGCCGATCCCCGGGGGACCGTTGAGCAGCACGAGTCGCGGTCGCGCCCCGGCGGTCACCGGTCCGACGCTAGCCGCCGTCGGTCCGCGGCGTTCAGACCGAGCCGCCGCCGCCCGTCCCGATCAGCAGGTCCATCGCGTTGCTCCTGGACGTCCGGAGTCAGCCGGCACTGACGAACCGGTCGACGATCGGGTCGAAGGCGTCCCGGATGTCGGTGTTGACCCAGATGAAGCCGACGGTCGCGACCATGAACAGCGGCACCAGGACCGCCTTCTCGATCACCGTGCCGGTGCGCATGGGGGAGAAGGCGAGCCGGGTCCGCCGGAGCAGCCAGAGCACGGGCAGCGGGATCCCGGCCGTGGTGAGGGCGTCACCGGCGATGTGGGTGAGCACCCCGAGCGCCACCGCCCAGGGCAGCCAGGTCGGTTGCGGACTGTGGTCCAGCAGCCACCAGGCACCCGCCCACGACAGCGCGATGTTCCCGACGATGGTCGTCTCGGTGGTGCCCGGGATGACGAAGTGCAGCGCGTGCAGCGCCAGCCCGATGGCCAGCGCCATGAGCAGCAGGCTCGACCAGTAGGTGTCCGCCGCCAGGATGGCCAGCCCACCGAGCGCCAGCGGCGCGAGGACGGCGTCGTGGGTGCCCCAGCGGTGGCCACCGGTGAGCTTGCCGACGAGCCCGGACGGGACGTCGGTCACCGGCCCCCACATGTCCGAGACCGTCGATCCGCGGTGGTCGAGGTCGGGCAGCATGGCGAAGCCGCCGGCGGCCGCGATCCACGACATCTGCGCGACGGTGCCGTGGAGCGGGGCCCATGGCAGGGTCGCCGCCCCCGCCGCCAGACCGGAGAGCGCATGCGAGTGACCGAGCATGCACCCAGCGTGCGCCCTGGTCAGCGGTCCGCGGCGGAGGCGCTCCGGTTCAGTCGTCCTCGACGTCGTCGGTGCCGCCACGGGCCAGCCAGGTGGCCAACCGCTCGACCGGCACCTCGAAGTCGGGGTTCTGGTCCACGAAGGCCTGGAGCTGGTCGGCCAGCCAGGCGAGGGTCACCTGCTCCTCGCCCCGCCGTGCCGCCAGCTCCTCCAGCCCCCGGTCGGTGAAGTACACGGTGCCGTCCCGCGATCCGGTCAGTCCGCGAAGGCCTCGGCGACGAGCTGGCGCTGCTCGACGTCGTGGACCTTGGCCGAGCCGACGGCCGGGCTGGCCGACGCCCGCCGGCTGACCCGCCGCAGCGTCCGGCCAGAGGGCAGGTGCTCGGGGAGGTTGACGGCCATGAACTGCCAGGCGCCCATGTTCGCCGCCTCCTCCTGCACCCACACCACGTCGGTGGCGTCCGGGTACTGCTCGAGCGTCTCGACGATCTGCTGGGCGGGCAGCGGGTAGAGCTGCTCGACCCGCACGACGGCGACGTCGGAGGTGCCCTCCGACTCGCGCTGGGCCATCAGGTCGTAGGCCACCTTGCCGCTGCACAGCAGCACGCGGCGCACGGCCGAGCCGTCCAGCGGCTTCCCGTTGACGCCCGGGTCGGGCAGGACGGGGCGGAACACCTCGTCGGTGAAGTCCGAGACCGGGCTGACCGCCACCTTGGCCCGCAGCAGCGACTTCGGGGTGAACACGACCAGCGGCCGGTGCACGTCCGCGAGCGCCTGGCGGCGGAGCAGGTGGAAGTAGTTGCCCGGGGTGGTGCAGTTGGCGACGGTCATGTTGTTCTCCGCCGACAGCTGGAGGAACCGCTCGATGCGGCCGCTGGAGTGGTCGGGGCCCTGGCCCTCGAGGCCGTGCGGCAGCAGCATGACGACGCCGGAGCGCTGGCCCCACTTGGCCTCGCCGGAGCTGATGAACTCGTCGATGACCATCTGCGCGCCGTCGACGAAGTCACCGAACTGCGCCTCCCACAGCACCAGGGCCTTGGGGTTGGCCACCGAGTAGCCGTACTCGAAGCCCAGCGCGGCGTACTCGCTGAGCAGGGAGTCGTAGACGAAGAACTTCGCCTGGTCGTCGGTGAGGTTGGCCAGCGGCGTGTACTCCGCGCCGGTCTCGCGGTCGATGAGGACAGAGTGGCGCTGCACGAAGGTGCCGCGGCGGGAGTCCTGGCCGGCCAGCCGGACGGGGACGCCCTGCATGAGCAGCGACCCGAAGGCCAGCAGCTCGCCCATGGCCCAGTCGACGCCGCCCTCGGTCACCATCGCCGCCCGCCGCTCGAGCATCTTCTTGAGCTTCGGGTGCGGGGTGAAGTCCGGCGGGAAGGACACGTGCGCGTCGCCGATGGTCTTGAGCACCTCGGGCGTGATCGCCGTCGCGACCTGCGACTCCTGCGCGGTCCGCGGGTCCATGACCGGCTCGGGGCCGGAGGAGTCCTTGGCGTCGTGGGTCTCGGCGAAGGCCCGCTCGAGCTGCCCGCGGTAGTCCTTGAGGGCCTCCTCGGCGTCCTCGAGGGTGATGTCCCCGCGGCCGACCAGCGCCTCGGTGTAGAGCTTCCGCACCGAGCGCTTGCGGTCGATGATGTCGTACATCAGCGGCTGGGTCATCGACGGGTCGTCGCCCTCGTTGTGGCCGCGACGGCGGTAGCAGACCAGGTCGATGACGACGTCCTTGCGGAACGCCTGCCGGTACTCGACCGCCAGCCGGGCCACGCGGACGCAGGCCTCGGGGTCGTCGCCGTTCACGTGGAAGATCGGCGCGTTGACCATCCGGGCCACGTCGGTCGAGTAGAGGCTCGACCGCGCGGCGGCCGGGCTCGTGGTGAAGCCGACCTGGTTGTTGACGACGACGTGCACGGTGCCGCCGGTTCGGTAGCCGCGCAGCTGGGAGAGGTTCAGCGTCTCCTGGACCACGCCCTGGCCGGCGAAGGCCGAGTCACCGTGCAGCAGGACCGGCAGCACGGTGAAGCCGTGGTCGCCCTTGTCGATCATGTCCTGCTTGGCGCGCACGACCCCCTCGAGCACCGGGTTGACCGTCTCGAGGTGGCTCGGGTTGCTGGCCAGGGAGACCGAGATCTCCGCGCCGTCCTTGAACGGGTTCTTGAAGGTGCCCTCGGCACCGAGGTGGTACTTCACGTCGCCGGAGCCCTGGACGGTGCCCGGGTCGATGTTGCCCTCGAACTCGCCGAAGATCTTCGCGTAGCTCTTGCCGAGCACGTTGGCCAGCACGTTCAGCCGGCCGCGGTGCGGCATGCCGATGGCGACCTCGTCGAGGCCGTGGTCGGTGCCGGCGATCAGGACCTCGTCGAGGACCGGGATCAGCGACTCGCCGCCCTCGAGGGAGAACCGCTTCTGGCCGACGTACTTCGTCTGCAGGAAGGTCTCGAACGCCTCGGCGGCGTTGAGCCGGCCCAGTACGTGCTTCTGCTTCTCGCGGTCGGGCTGCTCGTGCGCGACCTCGACCCGCTTCTGGAGCCACTCGCGCTCCTCGGGGTCGGTGATGTGCATGTACTCGACGCCGACGGTGCGGCAGTACGAGTTGCGCAGCACGCCGAGGATGTCGCGCAGCGCCATCATCCGCTCGCCGGCGAAGCCGCCGACCGGGAACTTGCGGTCGAGGTCCCAGAGGGTCAGCCCGTGCTCGCGGATGTCGAGGTCGGGGTGGGTGCGGACCTTGAACTCGAGCGGGTCGGTGTCGGCCATGAGGTGGCCGTTGCGCCGGTAGGCCTCGATGACCTCGATGACGCGGGCTTCCTTGTCGATCTGGCCCTCGGTGCTGACCCGGACGTCGGGCATCCAGCGCACCGGCTCGTACGGGATGCGCAGCGAGCGGAAGACCTCGTCGTAGAAGCCGTCCTCACCCAGCAGCAGGCCGTGCAGCGTGCGCAGGAAGTCGCCGGACTCCGCGCCCTGGATGACGCGGTGGTCGTAGGTCGAGGTGAGCGTGATGATCTTGGAGATGCCCATCTCGGTGAGCGCCTCGGGGCTCATCCCCTGGAACTCGGCCGGGTACTCCATGGCCCCGACGCCGATGATCGCGCCCTGACCCGCGGTGAGCCGCGGCACCGAGTGGTTGGTGCCGATCGTGCCCGGGTTGGTCAGGCTGATCGTGGTGCCGGAGAAGTCCTCCATCGTCAGCTTGTTGTTCCGCGCCCGGCGGATGATGTCCTCGTAGGCGGCCCAGAACTGGGCGAAGTCCATCTGCTCGGCGGCCTTGATCGAGGCGACCACGAGCGACCGCGAGCCGTCGGGCTTGGGCAGGTCGATGGCCAGACCGAAGTTCACGTGCTCCGGCTGCACGTGCACCGGCTTGCCGTCGACCTCGGCGAACGCGCTGTTCATGTTCGGGAACGCGTCCAGCGCACGGACGAGGGCGTAGCCGATCAGGTGGGTGAAGGAGATCTTCCCGCCGCGGGCCCGCTTGAGGTGGTTGTTGATGACGATGCGGTTGTCGGCCAGCAGCTTCGCGGGCACCGCGCGGACGCTCGTCGCCGTCGGCACGGTGAGCGAGGCGTTCATGTTCTTGACGACGGCGGCGGCCGCACCGCGCAGCGGCGACTGCGTCGAGCCCGTGGCGGGTGCGGGGGTGGCCGGCTTCGGCGCCGGGGCGGCGGGCTTCTGCTGGTCGGCGCGGTCCGCGGCCCGGGCGACGACGGTCGCCTCGGTCTTCGGCTCGATCCGCGGTGCGGGGGGCTCCTGGGCGGGGGCCTTCGGGGCGGGTGCCTGCGGCGCGGGCTTCGCGGCCGGTGCGGGCGCGGCCGCGGCGGGCGCCGGCGCGTTCTCGCGGACGCCGCCGTCGACCGGGCTGCCGGGCCGGTAGTCGGCGAAGAACTCGTGCCAGGCCTGGTCCACCGTGGAGGGGTCCGACTGGTACTGCTGGTACATCTCCTCGACCAGCCACTCGTTGGTGCCGAAGCCCGTCACCGGGGAGTGGGCGGAGGTCCGGGATGCGTTCTCGCTTGACACGGGGTCGAGTGCCTTCTTCGTCTCTGGGCTGCGTCTTCGGGGCTGCGTTGGTCGAAGGTGGAGTCTACGCCCGTCCGGGTGGGGCGACCGGGCGTGGCGACGGGGCGTGGCAGGGCTCCTGCCGGGGCCGGGGCGGCGCCCGCCCGGGAGCGGCACCCAGCCGCCCCCGGGCGTGTCGCCCCGCTCAGACGACGTCGCGCCGGACCGCCAGCAGGGTGCCGAGGAGCGCGGCGAGCAGGCCGTAGCCGAGCAGGACCAGACCGCCCTGCCAGGCCTCCAGGAGGTCGGGGCCCTCGAAGGTCGCGGTGAGGGCCTCCAGACCGCCGCCGGGCATCCACTTGTAGGCGCCGGCGGTCGCCGGCACCGACCGGATGATCGGCTCGATGACGAACAGGTAGACCAGCCCGCCGACGATCGCGCCGACCTGGTTGCGCAGCAGTGCGCCCAGTCCCACGCCGATCACCGCGTAGATCACCAGCGCCACCAGGGAGGCGGCGAGGGTGGCGAGGTTGTCGCCGTCGAGCGAGGGGGCCGCCCCGCGGGCGCCGGCGTGGATGACCACGACGACGTAGTTCACGATCACGACGACCAGCGCGAACGCCGCGGCGGCCAGCGCGTAGGCGATGAGCTTGGCGATGACCACCTGGCCGCGGCGCGGCGAGGTCAGGAAGGTCGGCGTCGCCGTCCGGTGCCGGTACTCCTGCGTCATCCCGATGATGCCGAGGATGAGGAACAGGATGTTGGCGTTGGCCGCGGTGGAGAGGATCAGGTCCTCGTAGAGCGGCGTCCCGACCGCCGGCAGCCCGGACTCGTCCTCGCCGGCGAAGGCGGTGAAGAAGACCGCGAACGCGGCCACCATCACGACCGACCCCAGGAGCAGGCCGAGCCACACCTTGGTCGTGAAGAGCTTGGTCCACTCGGCGCGGACGAGGCGGATCATCGGGTTGCTCCCTGGGCGACCGGAGCGCCGGGCGTCGGAGCGGCGAACTGCTCCTGGCCGGCGGTGAGCTGGAAGTAGATCTCCTCGAGCCCGCTGGTGTGCGGCCGCAGCTCGTGCAGCTCCACACCCGCGGCGAAGGCCCGGGAGCCGATCTCGGCCGCTGTGCGGCCGCTGACCGTGAGGGCACCGTCGCCGTCCGCCGCCACCTGGGCGCCGTCGGCGCGCAGCGCGTCGGCCAACCGGGGTGCCTCCGGGCTGCGGACGAGCACCGTGCCGCCGCTCGCGGCGCCGGCGCGCAGGTCGGCCATCGAGCCCTCCCGGACCAGCCGGCCGGCGCCCACGATGACGACGCGGTCGACGGTCTGCTCGACCTCCGACAGCAGGTGGCTGGACACGAGCACGGTGCGGCCCTGGTCGTGCGCCAGGTGCCGGAGGAAGCCGCGCAGCCACTGGATGCCCTCGGGGTCCAGCCCGTTGGCCGGCTCGTCGAGCACGAGCACGCCGGGGTCGCCGAGCAGCGCCGCCGCGAGGGCCAGCCGCTGCCGCATGCCCAGGGAGTAGCTGCCCGCCCGACGGCCGCCGGCGTCGGACAGTCCCACCTGGCGGAGCACCTCGTCGGCGCGCTCGAGCGGCAGTCCGGCCGCGCGGCAGTACACCCGCAGGTGGTTGCGTCCGGATCGTGCCGGGTGGAAGGCGGTCTCCAGCACCGCGCCGACCGTCCGCGAGGGATCGGGCAGGGCCGTGTAGGGCACGCCGTCGAAGGTGGCCGTGCCGGAGTCGGGTCGGATGAGTCCGAGCACCATGCGCAGGCTGGTGGTCTTGCCGGCGCCGTTCGGGCCCAGGAAGCCGGTGACCTGCCCGGGTTCGACGGTGAAGCTCAGGTCGCTCACCGCCCGGACGGCCCCGAAGGACTTGGTCAGGCCGCGGACCTCGACCCGCACGGGGGCGGGCGCCGCGGTCGTTGCGCTGGAAATGGCGTTCTCCTCGTCGTCTGGCCCGTTACCCGGTCATCCAAGCGCACCGGCCCCTTCGGACGGGAGTCCTCTCCGGAGTCGGCGCGTCACCGGCGACGGGCAGCCCGGCACGGACGACCCGCGCGTCGGTGCTGGTCGGAGGCCCGCCGGGCGGCCCGGTCGCCCGGATCTCCGGGTGTCCCCGGGCAAACGTTCCCCTAGAGTTCGCCCCGTGAGCCAGAGCGCGAACGCCTACCGCACGGTCGTCGTCGGCACCGACGGGTCGGAGTCGTCCCTGCGGGCCGTCGCCCGGGCCGGGTCCATCGCCGGCGCCACCGGGGCCACCCTGGTCATCGCCTGCGCCTACCTGCCCACCGAGGCCGACGACCGCGAGCTCTCCCGCGCGCAGGACGTGCTGCGCGACGAGGCCTACCAGGTCGTGGGCTCGCACCCGGCCGAGGACACCGTGCGCACCGCCGCCGAGCGCGCCGGCGCGGCGGGAGCGGCGAAGGTGCGCACCGTCGCCGTCCAGGGCTCGCCCGTGGAGGCGCTGCTCGACGTGGTGCGCCGCGAGGACGCCGACCTGCTCGTGGTCGGCAACCGCGGCCTGAACGGGATCAAGGGACGGCTGCTCGGCTCCGTGCCGGCCGACGCGACCCGCCGCTCCACGTGCGACGTGCTCATCGTCCACACCACCGGCTGAGCCGCCCGCGCATGGACGACCCCGGGACCGATCCGGGCTCCGCCGCCCGGGACGCGCTGGAGCGGCTGCTGCTCGACGGGCCGCGCCGGTACACCCGGCTGCAGGTGGCGGAGCTCTCCGGCATCCCGCCCGAACGGACCCAGCGGCTCTGGCGCGCGCTGGGCTTCCCCGACGCCGCCGACGACGACCCGGCCTTCACCGACGCCGACGTCGAGGCGTTGGGCGTGCTCTCCACCCTGATCGACTCCGGCTTCGTCGACCCCGCGACGGAGGCCTCGATCGCCCGCGCGATGGGGCAGTCGCTGTCCCGGCTGGCCGACTGGCAGACCGACATGCTGGCCGATTCCCTGGCCCGGGCCGCGGGTCCGGGCCCGCGGGCGGTCTCGCCGGAGGACGCCGTGGAGGCCGCGCGGGCGCTCCTGCCCCGGCTGCGCCAGGTGCAGGACTACGTGTGGCGCCGGCACCTGGCGGCCAACGCCGGCCGGCTGGTGACCGCCGTGGAGCAGGGCGACCGCCGCGAGCTCACCGTCGGCTTCGCCGACCTCGTCGGGTACACCTCGCGCAGCCGGGGGATGGGCGGCCGGGAGCTCGGCGCGATGGTGGAGGACTTCGAGAGCATCGCCGCCGAGGTCATCGCCCGGCACCACGGCCGGGTGGTCAAGACCGTCGGGGACGGCGTGCTGTTCACCGCGGACGTCCCCGCCGACGCCGCCGCCATCGGCCTGGCACTGCCGGACGCCTGGACCTCGCCCGAGCGCCCCCTCCTGCGGGTGGGGGCCGCTTTCGGCGCGGTGCTCACCCGGCTCGGCGACATCTACTCACCGGTGGTGAACCTGGCCAGCCGGCTCACCTCGATCGCCCGTCCCGGCACCTTCCTGGTCGACCGGGAGCTGGCGCACCGCATCCGCGAGCTGCAGGAGTACCGGGTGCGTCCGCTGCGCCGGGTCTCGGTCCGCGGCTACGACCACCTCCAGCCCTGGCTGGTGCGGCGCCGCCGGGCCGACGACGCCCCGGACGAGAGCGGCTACGACGAGGACTCGTTCGACCAGGAGTGATCGGGCCCGCCGGGGGCGATGGCACCCTGGACCCCGTGAGTGCCACCCTCGTCGCGCGCGGCCTGGCCGCCGGTCACGGCGCCCGCGTGCTGTTCGCCGACCTCGACCTCGTCGTCGCCCCGGGCGACGTCGTCGGCCTGGTCGGGGTGAACGGAGCGGGCAAGTCGACGCTGCTGCGCACGCTCGCGGGGGAGATCCCCGCCGAGGCCGGCAGCATCGTGGTCAGCCCGCCGTCCGCGACGCTGGGCTACCTGCCGCAGGAGCACGAGCGGCACCCGGGGGAGACCGTGCTCGGCGCCCTCGCCCGCCGGACCGGCGTCGCGGCCGCACAGGCGGCCCTCGACGACGCCACCGAGCGGCTGACCGCCGGTGAGGACGGCGCCGACGACGCCTACGGCGAAGCCCTGGAGCGGTGGCTCGCCCTCGGTGGGGCCGACCTCGAGGAGCGGGCGGCGGAGGTCGTCGCCGACGTGGCGCCCGGAGTCGCCCTCGACGCCGCGATGACGGGGCTCTCCGGTGGCCAGGCCGCCCGCGTCGGGCTGGCCTCGCTGCTGCTCTCCCGCTACGACCTGCTGCTGCTCGACGAGCCCACCAACGACCTCGACCTCGGCGGCCTCGACCAGCTGGAGCGCTTCGTGGCCGGCTCGCGCGCCGGCATCGTCGTGGTCAGCCACGACCGCGAGTTCCTCTCCCGGACGGTCACCCGGGTCGTGGAGCTCGACCTCGCCCAGCAGCTCGTCCGCGTCGTCGACGGCGGGTACGAGGCGTACCTGGCCGAGCGAGAGGTCGCCCGGCGGCACGCGCGCGAGGAGTTCGAGGAGTTCGCCGACACCAGGGCCGGCCTCGAGGCGCGTGCCCGGATGCAGAAGAACTGGATGGCCAAGGGCGTCCGCGACTCGATCAAGAAGTCCAAGGACGGCGACAAGCACATCAAGGCGCACAACCGGGCGTCGTCGGAGAAGCAGGCCGCCAAGGCCAAGCAGACGCTGCGGATGATCGAGCGGCTCGACGTCGTGGAGGAGCCCCGCAAGGAGTGGGAGCTGCGGATGGAGATCGCCGCCGCGCCCCGGGCCGGAGCGGTGGTGGCCACCCTGCGCGGCGCCGTCGTCCGACGCGGGGACTTCGTGCTGGGCCCGCTGGACCTGCAGGTCGACTGGGGCGACCGGGTGGCGATCACCGGCGCCAACGGGTCGGGGAAGTCCACGCTGCTCGCGGCGCTGCTCGGCCGGGTCCCGCTGGACGCGGGGACGGCGTCGCTGGGGCCGGCGGTGCGCATCGGGGAGATCGACCAGGCCCGCGGGCTGTTCTTCGGGGCGCAGCAGCTGCTCGACGCGTTCGGCGCCGAGGTGCCCGACTGGCCGACGTCGGAGGTGCGCACGCTGCTGGCCAAGTTCGGGCTGACCGCCGAGCACGTCCTGCGCCCGGCCGAGACGCTGTCACCGGGGGAGCGGACCCGGGCCGCGCTGGCGCTGCTGCAGGCGCGCGGCGTGAACGTGCTGGTGCTCGACGAGCCGACCAACCACCTCGACCTCCCGGCGATCGAGCAGCTGGAGCAGGCGCTGGCCGGTTACGAGGGCACGCTGCTGCTCGTCACGCACGACCGCCGGATGCTCGACGCCGTGCACACCACGAGGCGGCTGCACGTCTCCGGCGGACAGGTCGTCGAGGGCTGACCGCTGGGCTAGGTTCGGGCGGTGACCGAGCGCCCGATCCTGGACCTGTTCCGCCTCGACGGCCGCGTCGCCGTCGTCACGGGGGCCTCCTCCGGCCTGGGGGCGGTCTTCGCGCGGGCGCTGGCCGAGGCCGGCGCCGACGTCGTCCTCGGGGCCCGGCGGACCGACCGGCTGGCCGAGACGCAGGCGGCGGTGGAGGCCGTGGGCCGACGGGCGCTCGCCGTCCGCACCGACGTCGCCCTCCCGGAGGACTGCACGGCGCTCGTCGAGGCCGCCGTGGCCGAGTTCGGGAAGGTCGACATCCTGGTCAACAACGCCGGGGTCGGGACCGCCTACCCGGCGACCCGCGAGACCCCCGAGCAGTTCCGCCAGGTGATCGACGTCAACCTCAACGGCTGCTACTGGATGGCGCAGGCCTGCGGACGGGTCATGAAGCCGGGCAGCTCCATCGTCAACATCTCCAGCATGCTCGGCCTGACCACGGCCGGGCTGCCGCAGGCCGCCTACGCCGCGAGCAAGGCGGGCCTCATCGGCCTGACCCGTGACCTCGCCCAGCAGTGGACCGGGCGCAAGGGCATCCGCGTGAACGCCCTCGCTCCCGGGTTCTTCGCCTCGGAGATGACCGACGCCTATCCCGAGGAGTACCTCGACTCGCAGATGCCCCGCATCCTGGTGGGCCGCAAGGGGCACCCCGAGGAGCTCGCGGCGGCACTGATCTTCCTCGTCAGCGATGCCGGCGGGTACGTCACCGGCACCACCATCCCGGTCGAGGGCGGGATGCTCACCAGCTGAGCCGCCCTCGCGCTAGCGTCCGCCCGTGCGTGCTGCGCTCGACGAGCTGTTCCCCGGCCCGGACCTGGACCGGGACGTCTGGTTCCCGTACTACCTGCCGCACTGGAGCACGCGCGCGGAGTCCGCGGCGACGTGGTCGGTCCATGCGGGGGAGCTGCACCTGACCATCCCGCCGGAGCAGCCGCTGTGGTGCCCGGACACGCACGGGGAGCCGCTGCGGGTCTCCTGCGTGCAGACCGGGAGCTTCTCCGGCCCGGTGGGCAGCGCGGTCGGGCAGCAGCCGTTCGCCGACGGGCTGGTCGTCCGCGAGGAGCAGCCGGAGTTCCGGGGGTGGACGCCGGAGTACGGGCGCGGCCAGGTGCGCATGCGGGCGGTCCTCGACGACGCGTCGATGGTCGCCTTCTGGATGTCCGGCGTCGAGGACCGGCCGGGCGCTCGGGCGAGATCTGCGTGGCGGAGATCTTCGGGGACGCCGTGCGGCCGGGCTCGGCGGCGGTCGGCATGGGCGTCAAGGCCTTCCGCGACCCGCTGCTGACCGAGGACTTCGCCGCGGTACGGCTCCCGCTCGACGTCACCCGAGCCCACGACTACGCCGTGGACTGGACGCCGGGTCGGCTGGTGTTCTCGGCGGACGGCGAGGTCGTGCGGGAGCTGCATCAGGCACCGGACTACCCGGTGCAGCTGATGATCGGTGTGTTCGACTTCCCGGCGCGCGCCGCCGGGCGCGCGCCGGGCTTCGTCCTCGGGCTGGTGGTCTCCGCCGTCCGCGGGGAGTCCGGTCAGCCTTCGGCGCGCTTGATGTGAGCCGTGATCCGCTCGGTCAGCTCGGGCCACAGCGCGCGGGGCAGGTCGTGACCCATGCCGTCGATCACGACCAGCTCGGAGCCCGGGACCGCCGCGGCGGTGGCGCGGCCGCCCGACACGTTCACCAGGGCGTCGTCCGAGCCGTGGATCACGAGGGTGGGGACGGCCACCTTCCCGAGGTCCGCGGTCCGGTCGGGGCTGGTGACGATGGCGGCCATCTGGCGGGCCACCCCGGCCGGATCGTGCCCCCGGTCGTAGGCCAGGCCGGCCCGCGCACGGACCGCCTCCTCGTCGAACGGGAAGCCGGGGGAGCCGATGACCCGTGAGGTCTCCAGCTGCCGTGCGATCGCGCCCTCCCGGTCGGTGGCCGGCGGTGCGTAGAGCACAGCCTGGGCCTCCGGGGACGCACCGCCCACCGACCGGTCGCCGGTGGTGGACATGATCGAGGTGAGGCTGCGCACCCGCTCGGGGTAGGTGATGGCGACGCGCTGGGCGATCATCCCGCCCATGGACACCCCGACCAGGTGCACCGAGTCCAGGCCCAGGGCCTCGATCAGCCCGGCGGTGTCGGCCGCCATGTCGGCCAGCTCGTAGTGGACGGTCGACCGGTCCCCGCGGCGGACGTCGCCGAGGCGGGGAATGCCGGCGGAGTGCAGGTGGGTGGACAGACCCACGTCGCGGTTGTCGAACCGGATGACGAACATGCCGCGCTCGGCGAAGCCGGCGCAGAGCTCGTCGGCATAGCTGATCATCTGCGAACCCAGGCCGCTGACCAGCAGCAGCGGCGTGCCGCCGGGGTCGCCGAAGGTCTCGTAGGCCAGTTCGATGTCGCCGACGGTGGCTGTCGTGATGCCGGTGCTCTGCATGACCGCGGAACCTAGTGCAGCCGGCTGAGACGTCCATCACTGCCCCGGGCCGGAACTGTCGGTGGCCGGTGGTGGGGTGGCTCCACCGCCGGACCCGGCGGAGCGCCCGTCCGAGGAGGCCCCCGTGCCCGTCCAGCTGCTGAACCCCGAGGGGCTGCCCCAGCCCGAGCACTACGTCCAGGTCGCCGTCGCCACCGGTAGCCGCACCGTCTACCTCTCCGGACAGGTGGCCCGGGACGGTGAGGGCAACCCCGTCGGTCCCGGGGACCTGGCTGCGCAGGTGGAGCAGGCCTACTCCAACGTCGCGACCGCGCTCGCCGCGGTGGGCGGCACCTTCGACGACGTCGCCAGGTTGACCGTCTACGTCGTCGACTGGTCACCGGAGAAGCTGGCGGGCCTGGGCGAGGGCGTGGCACGCGTGGCGGAGCGCCTCGGCGTCGACCCGCGCAAGCCGATCACGCTGCTGGGCGTCGCCTCCCTGGGCGAGCCCGACCTGCTCGTGGAGGTGGAGGCGGTCGCCGTGCTGGCGTGAGCGCCGCGCCGATGCGGTACCGGCGGATGGAGAAGAGTGCCCCCGGCAGGATTCGAACCTGCGCCCCTGCCTCCGGAGGGCAGTGCTCTATCCCCTGAGCTACGGGGGCTCGTCTCGTTCGGGGATGAACGTATCAGCCCCGGGCGGGAGGACGGGCGGAGGGCCTCAGGGCGCCGGGAGCGGCGTCCCGCCGCGGGCCGTGAGCAGAGTCGCCATCGTCCGCGTCTCGGCCGACTGGGCCCGGGCGATCGCCTGCGCCAGGTCCCGCACGGCCGGCACACCGGCGTGCTCGACGGCGTACTCGGCCATGTCGAACCCGCCCTGGTGGTGGCGGATCATCAGCCGCAGGAACTCCACGTCGAACGCCGTCCCGCGGAGGTCGCGCAGGTTCGCGAGCTCCTCCTCGGTCGCCATCCCGGGCATCAGGCCGCCGTCCACGGCCATGTCGTGGCCGTGCTCCCCGCCCTCGGCCATCCAGGCCATGGTCTCGCCGCCGCTCTGCGGCACGCCCCACAGCGCCAGCCAGCCCTGCATGCGCCCGGCCTGGTTGGTCTGGGTGGCCGAGATGTCGAACGCGATCTGCCGGATCTCCGGGTCCTCGCTGCGCTCGGCCACCATGTTGGCCATCTCGACGCCCTGCAGGTGGTGGCGGCTCATGTCCCGGGCGAATCCGGCCGCCACCGAGTCCGCATCCGGGGGGTCGGTACGGCCGATGCCGAGTGCCACGGCGAGACCCCCGCCGAGCAGCACCAGGCCGACGGCGATGACCGCCAGCAGCACCACCCGCAGCGGGCGGCCGGTGCGGCCGGGATCAGCGGTCAGGTCGGCCACCCCCTCGGGTGCGTGCGGGAGCTCGGTCGTGGTCATGCGCGGGTCAGCCCTGCTCCTCCGTCGACGGCATGTCGCTGGGGCCGACAGGGGTGCTCGGGTCGCCCTCGACGAGCGGCTCCGCGGCGAACGCCGGGTTCTCGCAGGTGGCGCCGGGCTCCGGGAAGGCCAGCGCCTCGTTCTTCTCGGTGTCGTCGCCGTACGGGGAGCGGTTGTAGGTCATGAAGTCGGCGAACTGCTCGATCCGCTCGTCGTCCACGCTGTCCACCTTGAGCTGGTGGTTCCACGACTGGACGCTGATCGGGGAGTCGAGGCCGGCGTAGGGGGAGAGCATGCGGCCGGACTCGCCGTCGACCAGCTCGGCGAGCGTGTCGACGTCGGCGCCGGAGACCTCGTCCGGGTTGTAGGTGATCCACACGGCGCCGTGCTCGAGGCCGTGCACCGCGTTCTCGTGCCGGATGTCGATGTCGTAGACGGTGCCGGTGCAGTCGGCCCAGTTGCCGTCGTGCGGGCCGCCGACCGGCGGCGCCTCCGTGTAGTCGACCTCGGTGGTGACGTGGTCCTGACCGGGGGAGTACTCGGCGGCCTCGACGCCGCTGATCTCCTCGATCGACTCCAGCTTGTTCGCATTGGCCTCGTTCACCTGCACCACGGCGTAGCCGATGACGGCGGCGGCGAACACCACGACGGCGACCGCGCCGGCGATGAGGCCCCACGGGCGCTTGTGGGCATTGGCCACGACCTGCGTCGGCGGGCGCGTGCGCCCGCTCTTGCCGCCCGTGCGGGCGCGGTTGGGGTTGCCGCCTCCGGACCGGGTGGCGCCGCCGCTGGGGCGGGCGTCGTCGGGCTTACGGTCCTTGGCCAAGGCCACTCCTCGATACGGGCTGCACGGTGCGCGGGCGAGTCTAGGTTGCGAAGCTGGGGGTTCCCTGCAAGCGCCGGGCGGGGGCGCCGAGGCGGCAGGGGACGGTCAGTACGCTCGTGCGGTGACACCGGAGCAGCTGCAGGACGTCGTCGGTACCGCCGTGCGGGCGGTCGTCGATCGCGGCGCGCTGCCCGTCGAGGTCCCGCGCGAGGTCGTCATCGAGCGGCCCAGGAACCCCGAGCACGGCGACTACGCCACCAACGTGGCCCTCCGGCTGGCCAAGCCCGCCGGGCGCCCGCCACGCGAGGTGGCCGAGCTGCTCGCCGCGGAGCTGCGGGCCCACGAGGGCATCGCGTCGGTCGACGTCGCCGGCCCCGGGTTCATGAACATCACCCTCGCCACGGGCGCGCTGGGCACCATCGCGGTCCGGGCGGTCACCGCGGGCCCGTCGTACGGGCGCACCGACACCCTCGCCGGGCAAAAGCTGAACCTCGAGTTCGTCTCGGCCAACCCCACCGGGCCGGTGCACATCGGCGGCACCCGGTGGGCGGCGGTGGGTGATGCCCTGGGCCGGCTGCTGGAGGCCAGCGGCGCCACCGTCACCCGGGAGTACTACTTCAACGACGCCGGTGCGCAGATCGACCGGTTCGCCCTGAGCCTGATGGCCGCCGCCCACGGCCGCCCGGTGCCGGAGGACGGTTACGCGGGCGACTACATCGCCGAGATCGCCCAGCAGGTGCTCGCCGCGGAGCCGGGGCTGCTCGAGCGGCCCGAGGACGAGCAGCAGGAGCGCTTCCGGGTGCGCGGCGTCGACCTGATGTTCGCCGAGATCAAACGGACGCTGGCGGACTTCGGCGTGGTCTTCGACGTCTACTTCAGCGAGCGCACGCTGCACGAGACCGGGGCGCTGGACAAGGCGATCGCCCGGCTGCGGGAGAACGGCCACGTCTACGAGGCCGACGGGGCGGTCTGGCTCAGGACGACCGACTTCGGCGACGACAAGGACCGTCCGCTGATCAAGAGCGACGGCGCGCCCACCTACTTCGCGGCCGACTGCGCGTACTACCAGGACAAGCGCGACCGCGGTTTCGACAAGGTCGTGATCATGCTGGGCGCCGACCACGCCGGCTACGTCGGCCGGTACAAGGCGCTGTCGGCCGCCGTCGGCGACGACCCCGAGGTCAACCTCGAGATCCTGCTCGGCCAGCTGGTCAACCTGGTCCGCGACGGCGAGCCGGTGCGGATGAGCAAGCGCGCCGGCACCGTCGTCCTGCTGGAGGACCTGGTCGAGGCCGTGGGTGCCGACGCCGCGCGCTACGCCCTGGCCCGCGCCTCGGTGGACCAGACGATCGACCTCGACCTGGACCTGTGGAGCCGCCGGACCAACGACAACCCGGTCTTCTACGTCCAGTACGCGCACGCCCGGATCTCCTCCCTGCTGCGCAACGCCGCCGACCTGGGGCTCACCCTCGGCGAGGCCGACGACGTGGACGTCGCCGCGCTGGTCCACGAGCGGGAGAACGACCTGCTGCGCGCGATCGGCGAGTTCCCGCGGGTCCTCACCGCCGCCGCCGAGCTGCGCGCGCCCCACCGCGTCGCCCGGTACCTGGAGGAACTCGCCGGCACCTACCACCGCTTCTACGACTCGTGCCGCGTGCTGCCCCGTGGCGACGAGGAGGTCACCTCCCTGACGACCGCCCGGCTGTGGGTGTGCGCGGCGACCGCGACCGTCCTGCGCAACGGCCTGGCCGTCCTCGGCGTGAGCGCACCGGAGCGGATGTGAGAGCGCACCCCGCAGGTCCCCTCCACGGCAACATCCAGCAGCCGAGTCCGGCCGGTGCGCCCCCGGCCGAGCTGGGCGCCCTGGACCCGCAGGTCTGGCCGCGGTCGGCCACCCGGGTCGACGGCGAGCTGCACATCGCCGGGCGCGCGGTCACCGACCTCGCCCGCGAGCACGGGACGCCGCTGTTCGTGCTGGACGAGGCCGACTTCCGCAGCCGGGCCGCGGACTTCGCCACCGCGTTCGAGGGCGCCGACGTGCACTACGCCTCCAAGGCGTTCCTCTGCGGGCAGGTGGCCCGGTGGATCGCCGAGGACGGCCTGCACCTGGACGCCTGCAGCGGCAACGAGCTGGCCCTGGCCCTGGCTGCCGGCTTCCCGGCCGAGCGGATCGCCCTGCACGGCAACAACAAGTCCTTGGTCGAGCTGCGGCTGGCCGTCGACTCGGGGATCGGGCACGTCGTGCTCGACTCCTTCGACGAGATCGACCGGCTGGCCCCGCTCGCGGCCGACCGCGTGGCCGCCGGCGGTGAGCCGGTGCCGGTGCTCATCCGCGCCACCGTCGGCATCGAGGCGCACACCCACGAGTTCATCGCCACCGCGCACGAGGACCAGAAGTTCGGGTTCTCGCTGGCCACCGGCGACGCGCTGACCGCGGCGGTACGGGTCATCCGCGAGCCCGCGCTGCGGCTGGCCGGGCTGCACAGCCACATCGGCTCGCAGATCTTCGACACCGCCGGCTTCGAGGCAGCGGCGCACCGGGTCGTCGGGCTCATGGGCCAGATCCACCAGGCGACCGGCGAGCTGCTGGGCGAGCTGAACCTCGGCGGCGGGTTCGGCATCGCCTACCTCGCCGAGGACGACCCGGTCAGCGCCGACGACGTCGCCACCCGGCTCCGGTCGGTCGTCGCCGCGGAGTGCGCGGCGCTCGGCCTGCCCGTGCCCCGCCTGGCGGTCGAGCCGGGCCGGGCGATCGCCGGTCCCGGCACGGTCACGCTGTACGAGATCGGCACCATCAAGCCCGTGCGGCTGGGGTCCGGCGGCACCCCCGGGACGCCGGCGGTGCGCAACTACGTCTCGGTCGACGGCGGGATGAGCGACAACATCCGCACCGCGCTCTACGACGCCAGCTACACCTGCGTGCTGGCCAACCGCGTCTCCGACGCCCCGCCGGCGCTGTGCCGCGTCGTGGGCAAGCACTGCGAGAGCGGCGACATCCTGGTGCGCGACCTCTGGCTGCCGTCCGACGTGGCGCCCGGCGACCTGCTCGCGGTGGCCGCGACCGGCGCCTACTGCTGGTCGATGGCGAGCAACTACAACTACCTGCTCAAGCCTCCGGTGGTCGCCGTGCGGGACGCCGTCGCCACCGAGATCGTCCGGCGTCAGACACTGTCGGACGTGTTCGCCCTCGACGCCGTCCTCGCCGACGTGCCCGCGCCTCCCGTCGCGCCGTCCCAGCCGGCCCCCGAGCACGCCGCGGGAGCCCGTTCGTGAGCGCGCCGCTGCGGGTCGCGCTGCTGGGCTGCGGCACGGTAGGCAGCGCCGTCCTGCGGCTGATCGAGGACCAGGCCGACGACCTCGCCGCCCGCATCGGCCGGCCGATCGAGGTCGCCGGCATCGCCGTGCGCCGTCCTGCCCACCACCCCGACGTCCCCCAGCACCTGCTCACCACCGATTCCGCCGCACTGGTGCGCCGGGACGACGTCGACCTGGTCGTCGAGGTCATCGGCGGAATCGAGCCGGCGCGCAGCCTGATGTACGCGGCGTTCGAGGCGGGGAAGTCGGTGGTCAGCGCCAACAAGGCACTCCTCGCCGAGGACGGCCCCGGGCTGCACGCGGCCGCCGCGAAGGCCGGCGTCGACCTCTACTACGAGGCCGCCGTCGCCGGCGCGATCCCGCTGCTGCGGCCGCTGCGCGAGTCGCTGGCGGGTGACCAGCTCCGGCGGGTCGTCGGCATCGTCAACGGGACGACGAACTACATCCTCTCGCGCATGGCCGAGACCGGCGCCGGCTTCGCCGAGGCGCTGGCCGAGGCCACCGAGCTCGGGTACGCCGAGGCCGACCCGACCGCCGACGTCGACGGCTTCGACGCCGCGGCCAAGGCGGCGATCCTGGCCTCGCTGGCCTTCCACACGCCGGTGTCCTCGGCCGACGTGCACCGCGAGGGCATCTCCGCCGTCTCGGCCACCGACGTGGCGCGCGCCGCGGAGATCGGCTGCACCGTCAAGCTGCTCGCCATCTGCGAGCGCGTCGGGCGGGCGGGCGACGACGCGGCTGACGGGGACTCCGTGGCCGTGCGGGTCCACCCCGCGATGATCCCGACCACCCACCCGCTGGCCTCGGTCGGCGGCGCCTTCAACGCCGTCTTCGTCGAGGCGGAGGCCGCCGGCCAGCTGATGTTCTACGGCCAGGGCGCCGGCGGCGAGCCCACCGCCAGCGCCGTCCTCGGCGACCTCGTGGCGGTGGCGCGCAACCGCGTCGCCGGCGCCTCCGGCCAGGGCCCGACCGGCTACGCCGACCTCGCCGTCCGCCCGATGGCGGAGACCCCGACCCGGTACCACGTCAGTCTGGACGTGGCGGACAAGCCGGGTGTCCTGGCGGCCGTCGCGCAGGAGTTCGCGCGGCAGGACGTCAGCATCTCCACCGTCCGCCAGACCGGCCGGGGCGACGCCGCCACGCTGGTCATCGTCACCCACAGCGCGCCCGACGCGGCGCTGTCCGCCACCATCGCCGCACTGCGGGACATGCCCGCGGTCCGAGGCGTCACCAGCGTCCTGCGCGTGGAGGGTCTGTCATGAGCGTCTCGCCGACCAAGGTGTCCCCGGGGTGGCCGGGGCTGATCGAGGCCTACCGGTCGCGGCTGCCGGTCAGCGACTCGACCCCGGTCATCACGCTTCACGAGGGCGCGACGCCGCTGGTGCACGCCCGCGAGCTGAGCAACCGCACGGGCTGCGAGGTCTACCTCAAGGTCGAGGGCGCCAACCCGACGGGCTCCTTCAAGGACCGCGGGATGACGATGGCCATCACCAAGGCCGTCGAGGAGGGCGCCAAGGCGGTCATCTGCGCCTCGACCGGCAACACCAGTGCCAGTGCCGCCGCCTACGCCGCCCGCGCCGGCATCACCTGCGCCGTCCTCGTGCCCCAGGGCAAGATCGCGATGGGCAAGCTGGCCCAGGCGCTCGTGCACGGCGCGCAGCTGCTGCAGGTCGAGGGCAACTTCGACGACTGCCTGGCACTGGCCAGCAAGCTGGCCATCGACTACCCGGTGAGCCTGGTCAACAGCGTCAACCAGTTCCGCATCGAGGGCCAGAAGACGGCGTCGTTCGAGATCGTCGACGTGCTCGGCGACGCCCCCGACATCCACTGCCTCCCGGTCGGGAACGCCGGCAACATCACCGCCTACTGGCAGGGCTACCGGGAGTACTGCGACACGTCCGAGGCCCCCGGGCCCGCGACGCGGACCCCGGCCATGTGGGGCTTCCAGGCCGCCGGCGCCGCCCCCATCGTGAACGGCGCGGTGGTCGAGAACCCGAGCACGATCGCCACCGCCATCCGGATCGGCAACCCCGCGTCCTGGACGAAGGCGCTGGCCGCCCGCGACGAGTCGGGCGGGCGGATCGACGCCGTCACCGACCGCGCCATCCTCTCCGCCTACCGGCTGCTCGCCCGCAGTGAGGCGGTCTTCGTCGAGCCCGCGTCCGCAGCCTCGGTGGCCGGCCTGCTGCAGGTGGCGGCGGCCGGGGAGCTGGAGCCGGGTCAGCGGGTCGTCTGCACCGTCACGGGCAACGGCCTGAAGGACCCGGAGTGGGCGATCTCCGGTGCGCCGGCCCCGATCACCATCCCGGTCGACGCGGCCGCCGCCGCCACCCAGCTCGGCCTGTGACCGACCGGGTCACGGTGCGCGTTCCCGCCACCAGCGCCAACCTCGGGCCGGCGTTCGACTGCGCCGGGCTCGCGCTGGCGCACCACGACGTCCTCGACTTCGCTGTCGTACGCGAGGGCCTCACCGTCGAGATCGACGGCGTCGGCGCCGGGGAGCTGCCCACCGACGAGTCGCACCTCGTGGTCCGCGCCTTCCGGGCGGCCTGCGCCGAGCTGGGCTGGTCGCCGGCCGGGCTGCGCCTGTCGGCGCGCAACGCCATCCCGCAGGGCAGGGGCATGGGCTCCTCGGCCGCCGCGGTGGTGGCCGGGGTACTGGGTGCGTGGGCGCTCTGCCCCGACGTCGACGCCGTCGACGGGAACGCCGTCCTGCGGCTGACCACCGAGCTGGAGGGGCACCCCGACAACGTCGCCGCCTGCCTGCTGGGCGGGCTGACGCTGTCCTGGATGGGGGAGCGCGGCGCCGGTGCGGACTCCCTGCCGGTGCACGAGGACGTCCGCCCCGTGGTGCTGGTGCCCGGCGCGACGCTCTCGACCGAGGTCGCCCGAGGGCTGCTCCCCGACGTCGTGCCGCACGCCGACGCCGCGTTCAACGCCGGACGGTCCGCGCTGCTCGTGCACGCGCTGACCTCGGCGACGCTGCTGCTCGAGGCCACCGAGGACCGGCTCCACCAGCGCCAGCGCACCGCGGCGATGCCGGCGTCCCTGGCGCTCGTCGACCGCCTGCGCGCGGCAGGGCACGCCGCGGTCATCTCCGGGGCCGGTCCGTCGGTCCTGGTCCTGGCACGTCGCACCGCGGTCGTCGGTGAGCGTGCCGGTGACGGCGAGGTGCAGGCAATCTCGAGCCTGGTTCCCGAGGGCTGGACGGTGCTGCCGCTCGACGTCGACCCCACCGGGGCCAGGGTGGACCGCCCGGCGCGGCAGGTATCGTCTCGATAACGAGGAACACGCTGGAAACAACCGGTGTTGTCTCCTCCGTGAGCCGCGTCTAGGCTCACGGCGTAGCCGCCCACTCGGGCGAGCCTCGCGTGGGGCCGAAGCCGGCGATGCCGCCGCTGATCCGCTCCACATTCTCCACCCGCTCCTCATCTAGGCCCCCGCCTCATGCCCGGGTCCACAAGGAGCGGTGCACCCCCTGCGCTGGAACGCGCAGGTCACCGCAGGGAAGGACCTGTACGTGAGCGAAAGCACCGACCTCGACGTGACGGGCGCGCAGGACGCCGCCGGCACGAGCGAGGCACCCGCCGCTCCTGAGACGGCGGGCCGAGCCCGGCGCCGCGGCACCGGCCTGTCCGGCATGCTGCTGCCCGAGCTGCAGCGCCTGGCCACCGAGCTGGGCATCCCCGGCACCGGACGGATGCGCAAGGGCGACCTCGTCGCCGCCATCTCCGCCCGCCAGGTGGGCGAGAACGGCTCCCCGGCCCCGGCCCCGGCCCCGGCGCCGCGCGCCGAGAGCCAGGACACCGGAGCCGACGGCGCCGACCGTGCACGTGGCGTGGCCGCCACGGCCACGCCCCTCGAGGCGCCGATCAGCGGGGGCGCCAACGGCGGCCCCCTCACCACCGGCGACGCCGACGCGCGCCCGACCCGGGCCCGTCGGGGCGCCAGCCGCCCGGCCGGTTCCCCGACCGCCGAGGTGACGGCCGCACCGGCGGCCGACGTCGAGGGCGCCGAGGCCCGCGCCGACGTCGACACCGCGCCGGCCGACACCGAGCGGGCCGACACCCCGCCGGCCGACACCGCGCCGGCCGAGAGCGGACCGCGGGACGGCGAGCAGTCCGACGCCGAGCCGCGCGACGGCGACCGTCCCCAGCGCAACCGCAACCGCAACCGCGGCGAGCGGGACGGCAACCGCGAGAACGGCCGCGACGGGAGTGCCCGCGAGGGCGGCGACCGGGCCGAGCGCGGGGACCGTCCCGAGCGCGGCAACCGCGACGGTGGCGACCGGGCCGAGCGGGGCGACCGTCCCGAGCGCGGCAACCGCGACGGCGCACGCGACGGCAACCGTGATGGCGCCCGTGACGGCGCCCGGGACGGCAACCGCGGGCCCGACCGCGGCGACCGCACCGACCGCGACGGACGGCCGGGCAACCGCACCGACAACCGCAACGACACCGGCCGGGGCCCCAACGCCACCGACGAGGACGACGACGACTTCGAGGGCGGCCGCGGCCGCCGGGGACGCCGCTACCGCGACCGGAACAAGCGCGGCACGGCCGTGGGTGGTCGTGAGCGCTTCGACCAGGGCGAGCCGACGATCAGCGAGGACGACGTCCTGCTGCCCGTCGCGGGCATCCTCGACGTGCTCGACAACTACGCGTTCGTGCGCACCTCGGGCTACCTGACCGGCCCGAACGACGTCTACGTGTCGCTGTCGCAGGTGCGCCGCTACGGCCTGCGCCGCGGTGACGCGATCACCGGCGCCGTCCGCCAGCCCCGCGAGGGCGAGCGCAAGGACAAGTACAACGCGCTCGTCCGGCTGGACACGGTCAACGGGCTGGACCCGGAGCAGGCGAAGAACCGCCCCGAGTTCACCAAGCTGACCCCGCTCTACCCGCAGGAGCGCCTGCGGCTGGAGACCGAGCCGCACCTGCTCACCACCCGGGTCATCGACCTGGTCATGCCGATCGGCAAGGGGCAGCGCGCACTCATCGTGTCGCCGCCGAAGGCCGGCAAGACGATGGTGCTGCAGGCGCTGGCCAACGCCATCACGACGAACAACCCCGAGTGCCACCTGATGGTCGTACTGGTCGACGAGCGGCCCGAAGAGGTCACCGACATGCAGCGCTCGGTGAAGGGCGAGGTCATCGCCTCGACCTTCGACCGGCCGCCGTCGGACCACACAACGGTCGCCGAGCTCTCCATCGAGCGGGCCAAGCGCCTCGTCGAGATGGGCCACGACGTCGTCGTCCTGCTGGACTCGATCACCCGCCTGGGCCGCGCCTACAACCTGGCGGCCCCCGCCAGCGGGCGCATCCTCTCCGGCGGTGTCGACTCCACGGCGCTCTACCCGCCCAAGCGATTCCTGGGTGCTGCCCGCAACATCGAGAACGGCGGCTCGCTCACGATCATCGCCTCGGCGCTGGTCGAGACCGGCTCCACGATGGACACGGTCATCTTCGAGGAGTTCAAGGGCACGGGTAACGCGGAGATCAAGCTCGACCGCCGGCTGGCGGACAAGCGGGTCTTCCCGGCCGTCGACGTCAACGCGTCGGGCACGCGCAAGGAGGAGATCCTCATGTCGCCCGACGAGCTGGCCATCGTCATCAAGCTGCGCCGGGTCCTCGGCGCGCTGGAGCCCCAGCAGGCTCTGGAACTGCTGCTCGACAAGCTGAAGAAGACCCGCAACAACGTCGAGTTCCTCATGCAGATCCAGAAGACGACGCTGGGCCCCGACAAGGACTGAGGAAGGACCCCCGTCCACCCCACCCTTCGCACGCTCAGGGCGGGACCCTGGACGGGGGCCGTTCCAGCACCTACCGGCCGATCTGGGAGACTGGACGACCGAGCCCCGCCGGCTCGCCGGAAATAGCCGTCCGGTCCCCGGCGTTCACAGCACTGAACGACCCAGACTTCGTAGAAGAGGCAGCAGCCATGAAGCCCGACATCCACCCGGCCTACAACGTCACCACGGTGACCTGCGGCTGCGGCAACACCTTCACCACCCGCAGCACCTCGCCGACCGGCACGCTCACCGTCGAGACCTGCTCCGCCTGCCACCCCTTCTACACCGGCAAGCAGCGCATCCTCGACACCGGTGGCCGCGTCGCCCGCTTCGAGAAGCGGTTCGGCAAGCGCAACGCCACCGAGGCCCCGGCCGACAAGTAGCACCTCCGACGGCGCCCGTCCCACCTCGCGGTGGGGCGGGCGCCGTCGTCGTGTCCGCCCCCGTCCGCACCGAGGAGTGACCCCGTGAGCAGCCCCGCACCCGACCGGCTGGCGAGCCTGCTCGCCGAGCACGCGTCGCTGGAGCAGGAGCTCGCCGACCCGGCGGTGCACGGCGACCAGGCCCGCGCCCGCCGGCTGAGCCGCCGCTACGCCCGGCTGGCTCCGCTCGTGGAGACCGCCCGCGCCCTCGAGGAGGCCCGCGGCGACCTGGGCACCGCCCGGGAGCTCGCTGCCGAGGACGCCTCCTTCGCCGCCGAGGCGACCGCTCTCGAGCGCCGGATCGAGGAGCTGACCGGCCGGCTGAACGAGGAGCTGCTGCCCAAGGACCCCGACGACGACAAGGACGTCATCCTCGAGATCAAGGCGGGGGAGGGCGGCGCGGAGTCGGCGCTGTTCGCCGGGGACCTGCTGCGCATGTACCTGCGCTATGCCGAGCGCCGTGGCTGGGCCACCGAGGTGCTCGACGCCCAGGACGCCGAGCTGGGTGGTTACAAGGACGTCGCGGTGGCCATCAAGTCGCGCACCGACGAGGGGATCTGGTCGCGGCTGAAGTTCGAGGGCGGCGTGCACCGGGTCCAGCGGGTGCCGGCCACCGAGAGCCAGGGCCGCATCCACACCTCGGCCGCCGGCGTGCTGGTGCTGCCGGAGGCCGAGGAGGTCGACGTCACCGTCGACGCGAACGACCTGCGCATCGACGTCTTCCGCTCGTCGGGCCCCGGTGGGCAGAGCGTCAACACCACCGACTCGGCCGTGCGGATCACCCACCTGCCCAGCGGCATCGTGGTGAGCTCGCAGAACGAGAAGAGCCAGCTGCAGAACCGCGAGTCGGCACTGCGGGTGCTGCGCTCCCGGCTGCTGGCCGCGGCCCGCGAGGAGGCCGCCGCCACCGCGAGCGACCAGCGGCGCAGCCAGGTCCGCACCGTGGACCGCAGCGAGCGGGTGCGCACGTACAACTTCCCGGAGAACCGGATCTCCGACCACCGGGTCGGCTACAAGTCGCACGACCTCGACCAGGTACTCGACGGCGACCTGGACGCGGTGATCGACGCGCTGAGCAGCGCGCACACCGCTGAACTGCTGGCGGCCGGCTCCTGAACCCGCGCACGCTCCTGGCCGACGCGGCACGGCGCCTCGCCGAGGCCGGCGTCGAGTCACCCCGGGTGGACGCCGAGCTGCTGCTGGCCCATGTCGTCGGCTGCGCCCGCACGGGGCTCCTGACGCTCGACGCCGTCGCCGCGGAGGACGCCGCCCGGTTCGCCGGGTTGCTCGAGCAGCGGGCCGACCGGGTGCCCCTGCAGCACCTCACCGGCCGGGCCCCGTTCCGGCTGCTCGAACTGGCGGTGGGTCCCGGGGTGTTCGTCCCGCGCCCGGAGACCGAGCTGCTCGTGGAGTGGGCCCTGACCCGGCTGGCCGGGCTCGACGGGCCGATCGTGGTGGACCTGGGCAGCGGGTCCGGCGCCATCGCGCTGTCCATCGCGCACGAGCACCCCGGTGCGCGGGTCACCGCCGTCGAGCGGGATCCCGGAGCGCTCGCCTGGACCCGCCACAACGCGCTGGCGCGGGCCGGTGCCCGGGACACCCCCATGGGCGTCGTCGCCGGCGACATGACCGACCCCGCGCTCCTCACCGAGCTGGACGGGCGGGTCGACCTGGTCGTCTCGAACCCGCCCTACGTGCCCGACGGCGCCCGGGTCCCGCGCGAGGTGGCCGACCACGATCCGCCGCTGGCGCTCTGGGGCGGTCCCGACGGCCTCGACGTGGTGCGCGGCATGCTCGGGGTCGCCGCCCGTCTGCTGCGTCAGGGAGGCTGGCTGGGCATCGAGCACGCCGACCAGCAGGGGACGGCGCTGCCGGCCGTGGTCCGCTCGCACGGCGGCTTCACCGCCGTGGAGGACCATCCCGACCTCGCCGGCCGCCCCCGGTTCACGACCGCCCGCCGCGGCTGACAGGAGGACCCGTGACGGAACCGCAGGGCACCCTCCTCGCCGGCCGCTACCGACTGGGGGCCCTCATCGCCGGCGGCGGCATGGGCCAGGTCTGGCGCGGCCGCGACACGCTGCTCGACCGCCCCGTGGCGGTCAAGGTGCTCCGCGACCAGTTCGCCGCCGATCCCGGCTTCCGGGCCCGCTTCCGCGCGGAGGCCCAGCACGCCGCCACCCTCGTCCACCCGCACATCGCCGCGGTGTTCGACTACGGCGAGGCGCAGGGCGCGCCGGGCACCCCACCGGTGGCCTACCTGGTGATGGAACTGGTGGAGGGCGAGTCGCTGGCCGACGTGCTCCGCCGCGAAGGGCGGCTGGACCTGCCGCGCACCCTGGACGTCCTCCGGCAGGCGGCGGACGGCCTCGGTGCCGCCCACGAGGCAGGCGTCGTGCACCGCGACATCAAGCCGGCCAACCTGCTGGTGCGGCACGACGGCCGGGTGAAGCTCACCGACTTCGGCATCGCCCGCTCGGCGGCCAGCGTCGCGATCACGGCGACGGGCCAGGTGCTCGGCACCGCGCACTACCTCTCCCCCGAGCAGGCGTCCGGGCAGCCCGCGAGCCCGGCCAGCGACGTCTACGCCCTCGGCACCGTCGGCTACGAGTGCCTGGCCGGACGGCGGGCGTTCGAGGGGGAGAGCGCCGTCCAGATCGCGGTCATGCAGATCCGCGACCAGCCCGACCCGCTGCCGGCCGACGTCCCGCCCGCCGTCCGCGCACTGGTGGAGCGGGCGATGGCGAAGGACCCCGCCGCCCGCTACCCGGACGGTGGCGCCCTGCGCGACGCGGTCGACGGCGTCCGCGCCGGGGCGCCGGCCGCGGTCGCCCTGCCACCGACCGCCGTCCTCCCCGCAGCGCCGTCGCCTGCGCCGGCACCGACCGCCGTCCTGCCGGCCGTGCCGGGCGGGGCAGCCGCCCGTCCCCGTCGGCGGAGGTGGCCGCTCGTCGCGCTGCTGGCCGTGCTGCTCCTCGCCGCGGGCGCGGGTGTCCTCGCGCTCACGCGCGGGGACGACCCGACGCCACCGACCGGCCGGACGACGGAGCAGGAGGCGACCGCGACCACGCCCGCCGGCGTGGACGTCGTCGCCGAGGACCTGCTCGGCCGGCCGGTGCAGGAGGTCGAGGGCGTGCTGGTGGGCCGCGGGCTCCGGGTCGAACTGGTCGCCGTGGAGACCGGCGAGGTGGCCGCCGGCCTGGTGACCGCCGTCGACCCGACCGGCACCCTGCCGCCCGACGCGCTGGTCCGGCTGAGCTACGCCGTACCGGTGCCCCAGCCGGCCCCGCCTCCCGCCCCGGTCGACGACGGCGGCAACGGGAACGAAGGCAACGGCAACGGCAACGTCAGTGGCGGCAACGGGAACGAAGGCGGTGGCAACGGGAACGAGGGCAACCAGGGCAACGGCAACGGCAACGGAAACGGCGGCAACGGCGGCCGTGGTGGTGACGAGGACGGCGGCGACGACGGCGGCGGCGACGACGACGGCGGTGGCGACGAGTGAGCCCGGCCGCCACGCGCACTCCGCGCCGGTGACAGACTTCGTCCCCGTGGCCGAGACCTACGACTGCACCGACCCCGAGGCACGCACCGCCGGCCTGGACGCCGCGGCCGCCGCGATCGCCGCCGGCGGGCTGGTCCTGCTGCCCACCGACACCGTCTACGGGGTGGGCGCGGACGCGTTCAACCCCGACGCGGTCACCGCGCTGCTCGCCGCCAAGAACCGTGGCCGTGGCATGCCGGTCCCCGTGCTGATCGGTGAGGCCTCGACGCTGGCCGGCCTGGTGCTGCAGACGCCGCCCGCCGCGACCGCGCTGGCGCAGGCCTTCTGGCCCGGCGGCCTGACCCTGGTGCTCGAGCACGCGCCGTCACTGGCCTGGGACCTCGGGGACGCCGAGGGGACGGTCGCCGTCCGGCTCCCCGACGACGACCTGACCCGGGACCTGCTGCGGCGCACCGGCCCGCTGGCGGTGTCCAGCGCCAACCGCTCGGGCCGGCCGGCCGCCACGACCGCGCAGGAGGCGGCCGCCCAGCTGGGCGAGCACGCCGCCGTGGTGCTCGACGGCGGGCCGCGCACCGACTCCGCGGCCAGCACGATCGTCGACTGCACCAGCCCCGTGCCGCGCGTCCTGCGGGTCGGCGCCGTCCCGGTCGACCGGCTGCGCGACGCCGTCCCGGAACTGACCGACTGACGCCGGGGACGGCACGCGGCGGCGCGACGCGGAGCGCTGCCAGGTCCGAGCGCTACCGTGGGACGACCGCCGCGGCGCCCACAGGTGTCGCGGCCCGACGACGTCCGGGAGGCGGCTGGATGAGCACGCCTGCTCCCGGGACCCGTCCCGAGCCGAACCGCGCCGGCTGAGCCGATGCGCGAGTACGCCGTCGTCCTGCTCACCGCCGCGCTGGTCACCTTCCTGACCACCCCGGTGGTGCGGATGCTCGCCGTCCGCTTCCGCATGATGGCCGCTCCCCGGGAGCGGGACGTGCACTCCATCCCCACGCCCCGCGGGGGAGGCGTGGCCATGTACCTCGGTGTGGTCACGGCGGTGTTCGTCGCCAGCCGGCTGCCGGCGCTGCAGCGCACCTTCGAGGACACCCAGACCTACGCGGTCCTCATCGGCGGCGGGCTCATCTGCGCCCTGGGCGTGCTGGACGACAAGTGGGGCCTGGACGCCCTGACGAAGCTCACCGGGCAGATCGCGGCCGCCGGCCTGATGGGGCTGCTGGGCGTGCAGCTGTCCATCCTGTTCCTGCCGGTGGCCGACATCGGCACCATCTCGCTGGGCCCCGACGTCGGCCTGCCGCTGACCATCCTGCTCACCGTCCTGGTGGTCAACGCCCTGAACTTCATCGACGGACTGGACGGGCTGGCGGCCGGCGTCTCGGCGATCGCGGCCCTGGCCTTCTTCGCGTACAGCTACCACCTGGGCCTGGTCGGCTACGACGACGTGGCGAGCGCGCCGGCGCTGATCACGGCCGTGCTGGCCGGTGCCTGCCTGGGCTTCCTCCCGCACAACTTCAGCCCGGCGCGCATCTTCATGGGCGACTCGGGCTCGATGCTGGTCGGCCTGATGCTCTCGGCCGCGGCGGTCACGGCGACCGGGGGAGTGGACCCGCAGTCCTTCGACTCGGCCGCCACCCTGCTGCCGCTCACCCTGCCGCTGCTGGTGCCGGTGGCGGTGCTCTTCATCCCCTTCATCGACCTCGTCATGGCGGTGGTCCGGCGCACCCGCCAGGGTCGCTCGCCGTTCGCGCCGGACAAGATGCACCTGCACCACCGGCTGCTCTCCATCGGCCACTCGCACCGGCGCGCGGTGCTGGTCATGTACTTCTGGGCGGCGCTGCTCTCCTTCGGTGCGGTCGCCCTGTCGATCACCGGCGGGACGGCGGAACTGCTGGTGGCCATCGCCGTCCTCCTCGTCGTGGGCACGGTCGTCGTCCTCAGCCCGCGGGCCCGCCGCGCCGCCCGCGAGGCGCGGGCGGCCGAGCTCGCGGCGCAGCGGGAACGCAGCCGCGCCGACCACCCCACCGCGCGCGCGGTGCGCAGCCGTGGCAGCGAGGCGCGCGCCGTCCGTGCCGCCGCCCGCACCGCCGAGTCCCGGAAGGCCCTGAGATGACCGCCGCACCGAGAACGCCCGCGTCCAGCGCGCCCTGGGACCTCGCCTTCCTCCGCGTGGGGGCCCTGGTCTCCGCCGCGGTCACCGCCGTCGCCGCGCCCGTCGCCGGGATCCTCGGCGGCTGGGGGAGCGCGGTGGCCGTTCTCGTCGGCGCCGCCACCGTCGTCGCCTTCTTCGTCGTGTCCGGCCTGGTCATCGCCTGGGCCGGCGGCATCGAGGACTCGCTGGCCCTCCCGGCCGCGCTCGGGACCTTCCTGGTCAAGCTGCTGGTGCTCTTCGCGCTGCTGGGCTCGCTGCCGGAGGACGGCTGGCTCGACCGGCTCGTCCTCGCCTGGACCGTCATCGCCGGCGCCCTGCTGTGGAGCGGTGTCCAGATGCGCTGGGTCTGGACCCGGCAGGTCTTCTACGTGTCGCCGCCCGCTGCTCCCGCGGCCACCCGTGCGGGTGGTCCTGACGCCGGTGCCCCAGACCCGGCCCGCCCGGCGTCCAACGGCTGAGATAGTGTCCCGAGTGATGGCCGAGAACAGCCCTGAACCTAGGGAAACTCGACCGCGCACCGCAGATGCCGAACGTCATCCCTCCGGGGCGGACATGGGCTGGGGCATCACCGGGACCATGCTCTCGGGGATGCTCGTGTGGGGCGGGGTCGGCTGGTTGCTCGACCGCTGGCTGGAGACCCGCGTCTTCACCCTGGTGGGCGTGCTGCTCGGTCTGGGTGTGGCCATCTACCTGGTGGTCGTCAAGTACGGGGCCGTCGAACCGCCTGCGGGGGGTCGGCCCACCAGCACGACCCGGGGCGGGCAGCGGAGCCGGCCACCGGAGTACCGCAAGACGCAGAAGGGACGACGGTGACCTCCAGCGCCTCAGCGCTCGCCAGCGTGCTCGCGGCCGAAGGATCCGGCGGGGACGACGGCTTCCAGGCCCCGACCGTCGAGGAGTTCTACCCGGAGCCGATCGCCGAGTTCGATCTCCTCGGGATCGCCTTCGAGATCACCCGCATCACGCTGATCCTGTGGATCGCGACCGCCGTGATGATCGCCCTGATGGTGGCCGCGGTGCGGAAGCCCTCCATCGTGCCGGGCAAGTTGCAGTTCATCGGCGAGAGCGGCTACTCCCTGATCCGCGACGGGATGGCCCGCGACGTCATCGGCCCCAAGGGCCTGCCGTTCGCACCGTTCCTCGCCTCGCTCTTCTTCTTCATCCTGGCGAACAACGCGATGAGCATCATCCCGTTCGCGCAGATCTCGCCGATGTCGAAGTTCGCGTTCCCGCTGGTCCTCGCCGTCATCGTCTGGGTGCTCTACAACTGGGTGGGCATCCGCGAGCAGGGCGCCGGCCGCTACTTCAAGGACGCCGCCATCCCCCCGGGGGTGCCGGTCGGGGCGCTCATCCTCGTGACGCCGATCGAACTGCTGCAGGTCTTCGTGATCCGGCCGTTCACCCTCGCCGTCCGACTCTTCGCCAACATGTTCGCCGGCCACATGCTGCTGGCGGTGTTCGCACTCGGCACGGTCTACCTGCTCAACGTGGGCAACTTCTCCATCATCTTCGCCCCGTTCTCGTTCCTCATGGCCCTGGCCATGACGTTCTTCGAGCTCCTGGTGATCGTGCTCCAGGCCTACGTGTTCACCGTTCTGACGGCCACCTACCTCAACGGCGCCGTCGAACCCGCCCACTGACCGCTCCACCCCGCCAGCCACCCGGGACGACCCCGGGTGACCGACACAGGAGGAAGACCCCCCAATGATCGAGGTTCTCGCAGAGCTCGAGGGCAACATCGGCGCTGTCGGCTACGGCCTCGCCGCCATCGGCCCCGGTATCGGTGTCGGCATCGTGTGGGCCGCCTACATCCAGGCGACCGCCCGTCAGCCCGAGTCGGCCGGCCTCACCCGCACCTACGCCTTCCTCGGTGCCGCCCTCTCCGAGGCGCTGGCGCTCATCGGCCTGGTCGCGCCCTTCATCTACGGCTGAGCCCGCCGGTCCTGTCCAGCTGACTTAGGGACGTGCAGAGCATGAACATCCTCGCTGCGGAGAGCTCGAACCCGCTCCTCCCACCCGTGGGCGAGATCGTCGTCGGCACCATCACGTTCGCGATCCTCTGCTTCGTGATGATCAAGTACGTGGTGCCGCGCTTCGAGCAGGTCTTCGTCGCCCGTCGTGAGGCGATCGAGGGCGGTATCGAGCGCGCCGAGGCCATGCAGGCCGAGGCGAAGGCTTCTCTCGAGCAGTACCGCGCGCAGCTGGCGGAGGCCCGCGGCGAGGCCGCGCAGATCCGCGACGCCGCCCGCGCCGAGGGGCAGCAGATCCTCGAGGAGCTGCGCGCCCAGGCGCAGGAGGAGTCGGCCCGCATCGTCGCCCGTGGCGAGGAGCAGCTGGCGGCTCAGCGGCAGCAGATCGTCCACGAGCTCCGTGGCCAGATCGGCACGCTGGCCGTGGACCTGGCCGGGCGTGTGGTGGGCGAGTCGCTCGCCGACGACGCCCGCCGGAGCGGCATCGTCGACCGCTTCCTCGCGGAGCTCGACGGCATGGCCACCTCCGGTGACGGGCGTGGCGCCACCGTGGCGGAGAGCAACCGCTGATGGAGGCCTCCACCCGCGCAGCCACGGTCGAGGTGCACCAGCGCCTCGAGCAGCTGACGCGCCCCACTTCCGGCCTGCTGGAAAAGGCGCGGGACCGGCTCACCGGCCAGCCCGCGCGGGCCGCCACGGGGCCGGAAATGCTCTCCCTCGCGGACGAGCTGTTCGCGGTGTCGCGGGTGCTGGACAGCCAGCTCGGCCTGCGACGCGCGATGGCCGACCCGGCCGGGAAGCCGGAGGAGCGCGCCGCCCTGGTGCGCCGCCTCTTCGCCTCCCAGCTGTCGTCCACCGCGCTGGACCTCGTCGAGACCATCGCCCGGCAGCGCTGGTCGCGGCCGATCGACCTGGTCGAGGCGACGATCACCGTGGCCACCGAGGCCGCGCTGGACGCCGCTGACGCGAACGGCGAGCTCGACGGCGTCGAGGACGAGCTCTTCCGGTTCGGGCGGATCGTCGCCGGCGATCGGGAGCTCAACCGCGTCCTCAGTGACCGCAAGGCCTCCGTGGAGGGCCGCAAGGCGCTCCTGGACCGGCTGCTGCCCGGTCGGGTGAACCCGGTGACGGAGCTGCTGCTGCGCAACATCCTCACCGGTGCGCACGTCGGTACCGCCGAGATCGCCATCGAGCGGCTCTCCGAGGTGGCCAGCCGCCGCCGCGGGCAGTCGGTCGCCCGGGTGACCACCGCCGTCCCGCTGACGCCGGCTCAGGAGCAGCAGCTGGTCGACGTGCTCGGCCGCCTGTACGGCCGTCAGGTCGGGCTCCAGGTCACGGTCGACCCCGACGTGCTCGGCGGCCTGATCATCCAGGTCGGCGACGAGGTCATCGACGGCAGCATCGCCCACCGGCTGGAAGCCGCCCGACGGCGGCTGGCCGGTTGACCGCCCCCTCCGCACCCCACAACGACACGACCCCCGCAGGGAAGAGGACCAGAGCCATGGCCGAGCTGACGATCTCCGCAGACGAGATCCGCAGTGCCATCCAGAACTACGTCACCGAGTACCGGCCCGACGTCTCCCGCGAGGAGGTCGGGACGGTCACCGAGGCCGGCGACGGCATCGCCCGCGTCGAGGGCCTGCCCTCGGTCATGACCAACGAGCTGCTCGAGTTCGAGAGCGGCGTCCGCGGACTGGCCCTGAACCTCGACGTGCGCGAGGTCGGCGTCGTCGTCCTGGGCGACTTCTCCGGCATCGAGGAGGGCCAGCAGGTCCGCCGCACCGGCGAAGTCCTCTCGGTCCCCGTCGGCGACGGCTACCTCGGTCGCGTCGTCGACCCGCTGGGCAACCCCATCGACGGTGGCGGCCCCATCGCCACCACCGGTCGCCGCGCCCTCGAGCTGCAGGCCCCCACCGTGGTGCAGCGCCAGTCGGTGCACGAGCCGATGCAGACCGGGATCAAGGCCATCGACGCCATGACCCCCGTCGGCCGCGGCCAGCGCCAGCTGATCATCGGTGACCGCCAGACCGGCAAGACCGCGGTGGCGACCGACACGATCATCAACCAGAAGGAAGCCTGGGCCACCGGAGACCCGGCCCAGCAGGTGCGCTGCATCTACGTGGCCGTGGGCCAGAAGGGCTCGACGATCGCGGCCCTCCGCACCGCCCTCGAAGAGGCCGGCGCGATGGAGTACACGACGATCGTCGCGGCTCCGGCGTCCGAGGCCGCGGGCTTCAAGTACATCGCCCCCTACACCGGCTCGGCCATCGGCCAGCACTGGATGTACGAGGGCAAGCACGTCCTCATCGTGTTCGACGACCTGTCGAAGCAGGCCGAGGCCTACCGCGCCGTCTCGCTGCTGCTGCGTCGCCCGCCGGGCCGCGAGGCCTACCCCGGCGACGTCTTCTACTTGCACTCCCGTCTGCTGGAGCGCTGCGCGAAGCTCTCCGACGAGCTGGGTGCCGGCTCGATGACCGGGCTGCCGCTGGTGGAGACCAAGGGCAACGACGTGTCGGCCTACATCCCGACCAACGTCATCTCGATCACCGACGGCCAGATCTTCCTCGAGACGGGTCTGTTCAACTCCGGTGTGCGTCCCGCCATCAACGTCGGCATCTCGGTGTCCCGCGTCGGCGGCTCGGCGCAGGTGAAGGCGATGAAGTCCGTCGCCGGCCGCCTCCGCCTGGACCTCGCGCAGTTCCGCGAGCTGGAGGCCTTCGCCTCCTTCTCGTCCGACCTGGACGCCACGAGCCGGGCCACCCTGGACCGCGGCATGCGCCTGGTCGAGCTGCTCAAGCAGGGCCAGTACTCCCCCTACCCGGTGGAGAAGCAGGTCGTCTCGCTGTGGCTGGGCACGACCGGCAAGCTCGACCGCGTGGCCGTGTCCGACGTGCGGCGCTTCGAGTCCGAGTTCCTCGACTTCGTCGGTCGCGGTGACAACGGGATCTTCGACGCCATCCGCAGCACCAAGAAGCTCGAGGACGACACCGTCTCGAGCCTCGAGCGTGCGGTGGAGACCTTCTACGGGCAGTTCACCACCGGTGAGGGCGAGTCCCTCCAGGTGAACGAGCCCGAGGCCGAGGCCATGGACGCCTCGGAGCGGGGTCAGGAGCGCGTCCAGGTCAAGCGGAGCAGCTGACCCATGGCCGCCTCTCTGCGCGCCCTGCGGCGCCGCATCCGCTCCACGCAGTCGACGAAGAAGATCTTCTCGGCTCAGGAGCTGATCGCCGGTGCCCGCATCGTGCGCGCCCAGGCCCGGGTGGAGGCGTCCAAGCCCTACGCCCGGGAGATCACGCGGGTGCTCTCCGCCCTGGCGTCGTCGGCATCGCTGAACCACCCGCTGCTCACCGAGCGGGAGAACCCCCAGCGCGCGGCCGTCCTGGTCATCACCTCCGACCGCGGGTTCGCCGGCTCGTACAACGTCAACGTGCTGCGCCGCACGGAGGAGCTGCTCTCGCTGCTCCGCCAGGAGGGCAAGCAGCCGGTGCTCTACGTCGTGGGCCGCAAGGGAGAGACCTACTACTCCTTCCGCGACCGCGAGATGGCGGCGACGTTCACCGGCTTCTCCGAGCAGCCCGGCTACGAGGACGCGCAGGAGGTCGGCGCCGCGCTCATCGACGTCTTCACCGCCGGTGAGGACGACGACGAGCAGGGTGGCGCCGGCGACGACGGCATCCTCGGCGTGGACGAGCTGCACATCGTCTACACCGAGTTCCGCTCGCTGCTCGCCCAGGTGCCCGTCGCGAAGCGGATGGCGCCGCTGGAGGTGGAGGAGGTCGAGGAGTTCGACTACGAGCGGGAGGACCGCGAGCGCGGGACTGCCGACGACTCGGGCGTCCCGACCTCCTACGAGTTCGAGCCGTCGGCCGAGGGCCTGCTGGACGCCCTGCTGCCGAAGTACATCACCACCCGGATCTACGCGGCGATGCTCGAGGCAGCGGCCTCGGAGTCGGCGTCGCGGCGTCGGGCGATGAAGTCCGCCTCGGACAACGCCGAGGAGCTGGCGAAGAACCTGTCCCGGCAGGCGAACCAGGCCCGCCAGGCGGAGATCACCCAGGAGATCAGCGAGATCGTCGGCGGCGCCGACGCGCTGGTCTCGGCCAACGCGGGCGACTGACCCGCTCACCACCGTTCCCCCACGAAGCACGAGCCCGAGGGCAGGAGAGCAGTACAGATGACCGTCACCGAGGACCGTCCGACCAGCTCGCAGACGCAGGCCAGCACCGGCCGCGTCGTGCGGGTCACCGGGCCGGTCGTCGACGTCGAGTTCCCGCGCGACGCGATGCCCGACCTGTTCAACGCCCTGAAGGTCGACGTCACGCTCGCCGACCTGAGCAAGACCCTGACCCTCGAGGTCGCCCAGCACCTGGGCGAGAACGTCGTCCGGACCATCTCGATGGCCCCGACCGACGGCCTCGTCCGCGGGTCGGAGGTCACCGACACCGGCAGCGCGATCAGCGTGCCCGTCGGCGACGTCACCACCGGCCACGTCTGGAACGCCCTGGGCGAGTGCCTCGACGAGCCCGGCTACGGCCTGGACGCCCCCCGGTGGACGATCCACCGCCACGCGCCCCGGTTCGACCAGCTCGAGGGCCGCACCGAGATGCTGGAGACCGGCATCAAGGTCATCGACCTGCTCACGCCCTACGTGGCCGGCGGGAAGATCGGTCTGTTCGGTGGTGCCGGCGTCGGCAAGACCGTGCTGATCCAGGAGATGATCCGCCGCGTCGCCCAGGAGTTCGGTGGTGTGTCGGTGTTCGCCGGTGTCGGCGAGCGCACCCGTGAGGGCAACGACCTCATCACGGAGATGACCGAGTCCGGCGTCATCAACTCGACCGCGCTGGTCTTCGGCCAGATGGACGAGCCGCCGGGCACCCGCCTGCGGGTCGCGCTGTCCGCTCTGACGATGGCGGAGTACTTCCGCGACGAGCAGAACCAGGACGTGCTGCTCTTCATCGACAACATCTTCCGGTTCACCCAGGCGGGTTCCGAGGTCTCCACGCTGCTGGGCCGCATGCCCTCGGCCGTGGGTTACCAGCCGACCCTCGCCGACGAGATGGGCGAGCTCCAGGAGCGCATCACCTCGACCCGTGGCCGGTCGATCACCTCGCTGCAGGCGATCTACGTCCCCGCCGACGACATCACCGACCCCGCGCCCCACACCACGTTCGCCCACCTCGACGCGACGACCGTGCTCTCGCGGCCGATCTCGGAGAAGGGCATCTACCCGGCCGTGGACCCGCTGGACTCCACCAGCCGGATCCTCGACCCGCAGTACGTGGGGCAGGAGCACTACGACACCGCGCAGCGGGTCAAGCAGGTGCTGCAGCGCTACCAGGAGCTGCAGGACATCATCGCCATCCTCGGCATCGACGAGCTCGGCGAAGAGGACAAGGTCACCGTCAACCGCGCCCGTCGCGTCGAGCGGTTCCTCTCGCAGAACATGTTCGTCGCCGAGGCCTTCACCGGTCAGCCCGGCTCGTTCGTGCCGCTGTCGGAGACGCTGCAGGCGTTCAAGGCGATCACCGAGGGCGAGTACGACAACGTCCCGGAGCAGGCGTTCTTCATGTGCGGTGGCCTCGAGGACCTCGAGCGCAACGCGGACAAGCTGAAGAAGGCGTAACCACAGCACGGCCCCGACGGCCGGGTCTCCCTCCGGGGAGGCCCGGCCGTCGTCGATCCCGTCACCCGACCGGGTATTTCTTCGGCACGGGTACTCCAGTTCAGGGCCCCCGGTGCCGACCATCAGCGGTGGAGCGCCCGAGTGGCGGGCGCCGGCGCAGGGGTTCGACGTGGATCTGTTCAGCGCAGCGCAGGAGCGAGCGGGGGAGCCCGGCTGGGCCTGGGCGCCCTACGCGCCCGAGGAGCCGGTCGAGCTGGCCCGCTACCGGATCGAGGAGTGGGCGCCCGCGTCCACCGTGCGCCACCCCTGGGTCCGCGTGGGCCGCTTCACGCTGCTGTACCGCCGCGCTGCCTGACAGAAGGACCACCCTTCCCCCACGCCTCGCACGCTCGGCGCGGGCCCCTGAAGGGTGGCCGTTCCAGCTCCTCACCTCGCGGCTAGAGTGAAGGCCCGTCCGGAGATCCCGAGGAGTGTCGTGGCGACCCTGCAGGTCGAGTTGGTGGCCGTCGAGCGCAAGATCTGGTCCGGCGAGGCCACGATGGTCATCGCCCGCACGACCGAGGGCGAACTGGGCGTGCTGCCCGGCCACGCACCGCTGCTGGGCCAGCTGGCCCCCGGTGGCGTCGTCACGATCCGGACCGAGACCGGCGAGGACCTGACGGTCGCCGCCCACGGCGGATTCCTGTCGGTGAGCGAGCGGGGCGTCTCCATCCTCGCCGAGACGGCGGAGATCTCCACCGAGATCGACGTCGAGCGCGCCCGCGAGGCCCTCAGCCGCGCCGAGGCAGCCGGTGACGAGCCCGGCGCGCTGGACGCCGCCCGCCGGGCGCAGTCCCGCCTGCGCGCGGCCGGCGAGACCGTCTGAGGCCCTCGGCCCCTCACGCGCGGCCCCCGGCTCTCCCGTGACCACGATCCTGCTGGTCCTGCTCGGGCTGCTGGTCGTCGTCCTCGTGGTGGTGTTCCTGCTCCGCCGGCGCTTCCTGCTCTCGGGGCTGGGAGCGGTCACCATGTGGCTGCGCACCTCCGACTCCCCGCGCTGGTCCGTGGGCGTCGCCTGGTACGGCGGGGACGCGCTGCTCTGGTACCGGGCGCTGTCGCTGTCGGTGCGTCCGCAGCACCGGCTCTGCCGGTCGAACTTCGCCGTGGAGTCGCAGCGCCGGGCAGGCCGGGACGACCTCGCCCTGCCCGAGGACGTCGTCGTGCTGTCCTGCTCGACCGCCGCCGGGCACCGGGACCTGGCGATGGACCGCTCGACGGTGACCGGCTTCCTCTCCTGGGTGGAGTCGGCCCCGCCCGGGCAGTGACCTAGTCGGCGTCGTGGCGGCTCGCGCCGCCCGGCTGCCACAGGATGTCGCCGCCGGGGTTGGCGACGCGGGACAGGATGAACAGCAGGTCCGAGAGCCGGTTCAGGTAGCGGGCGGTCTCGGCGTTGGTGACGCCGGTCCGCCCCGCCGCCTCGTCGGCCTCGAGCAGCGCCCACACGCTGCGCTCCGCCCGCCGGGCCACGACCCGGGCCTGGTGCAGCAGGGCGGCCAGCGGGGTGCCGCCGGGCAGGATGAAGCTGTCGAGCTTGGGCAGCGTCCCGTTGTACTCGTCGCAGGCGGCCTCGAGGCGCTCGGTGTAGGCGGCCGTGACGCGCAGCGGCGGGTACTTCGGGTCCGGCGTGATCGGGGTGCAGAGGTCGGCCCCGACGTCGAACAGGTCGTTCTGGATGCCGCGCAGCAGGTCGGCCAGAGCCGGCTCGGGCGAGCCGAGGGCCAGCGCCGTCCCGAGCACGCTGTTGGTCTCGTCGACGTCGGCGTAGGCGACCAGCCGGGGGTCGGTCTTCGACACCCGGCTCATGTCGCCCAGGTGCGTCTGGCCGGCGTCGCCGGTCTTGGTGTAGATGCGGGTGAGCCGGACGGTCATGCCCGCAGCCTAAGGCGTCGTACGGAGAGTCCCCGGCCGCCGCCGTAGGGTGGTCGGGTGGAGTGCTTCGAGGTGTCCGGTGGAGCGTCCCTGTCCGGACGGGTACGGGTCACCGGGGCGAAGAACAGCGCGCTCAAGCTCATGGCGGCCGCACTGCTGGCGCCGGGGCGCACCACCATCGACGAGGTACCCGACATCCTCGACGTGTCGATCATGAGCGAGGTGCTGCGCCGGCTGGGCTGCGGGGTCACCTACACCCCGACCCCGGGCAGCGGGGGCGGCGGACGCGTCGTCGTCGACGTGCCCGAGCAGCCGTCGACGGAGACCGACTACGACCTGGTCCGCAAGATGCGCGCCTCGATCAACGTGCTCGGCCCGCTGGTCGCCCGGTGCGGCAGCGCCCGGGTCGCCCTGCCCGGCGGCGACGCGATCGGGTCGCGCGGGCTGGACATGCACATCGCGGGCCTGGAGCGGCTCGGCGCGACCATCGTCAGCGAGCACGGCTTCCTCGTGGCCACCGCGCCGCGGCTGACCGGCACTTCGATCTGGCTGGACTTCCCGTCGGTCGGCGCCACGGAGAACCTCGTCACCGCGGCGGTGCTCGCGCGGGGAACCACGGTCATCGACAACGCCGCCCGCGAGCCGGAGATCCTCGACCTCTGCTCGATGCTCGTCGCCATGGGCGCCCGGATCGACGGCGCCGGCACCTCGACCATCACCGTCGAGGGCGTCGACTCGCTGTCGCCCGTGGAGTACACGACCGTGCCCGACCGCATCGTGGCCGGCACGTGGGCGATCGGCGCCGTGATGACGCGCGGCGACGTCGTCATCGAGGGTGCGGTCGCCGCGCACCTCAGGGTGGCGCTGGACAAGCTCGTCGACGCCGGAGCGACCGTCGAGGTGCTCCCGGAAGGACTCCGGGTGGCGATGGCCGACCGGCCGCGCTGCATCGACGTCGTCACCCTGCCGTTCCCCGGCTTCCCGACCGACCTCCAGCCCATGGCCGTCGCGCTGGCCGCGGTCTCGACGGGCACGGCGCTGATCACGGAGAACGTCTACGACGGCCGGTTCATGTTCGTGAACGAGCTGGTGCGCCTCGGCGCCGACATCCGCATCGACGGCCACCACGCCGTCGTCCGCGGGCGCGAGCGGCTGTCCAGCGCGCCTGTCGTGGCCACCGACATCCGCGCGGGTGCGGGTCTGGTGCTGGCCGGGCTGGTGTCCGACGGCGTCACCGAGGTGCAGGACGCCCACCACGTCGACCGCGGCTATCCCCACTTCGTCGAGCAGCTGCGCTCCCTGGGTGCGCAGGTGAAGCGGACGCAGCGCCCGGGCTGAGACCCGGCCTAGCCGGGGAAGGACGCCGCCAGGGCGCGGGCACGATCCGCGTCGTCGGGGAAGACGAGCACGTCGGTGCGGTGCTGGGCGGGGGTGCGCTGCGTGGACCGGATGCCGGCGTCGGACAGGACGGCCCGCAGCGCGCGGGCGGTCTCCGGCGCCGAGACGGTGGCGACGCGGACCAGCAGCCCGGCGTCGGCGGGTTCCGGGGCGCGGGGCGACCGGCCGTAGCCCGACCCGAAGGCCCAGCGCATCACCAGCGCCAGGCCGGCCAGGACGACGATGATCACGAGCATCGGCCCCATGGCCCCGCCGCCTTCGGTCACGACGATCCCTTTCTGGCTCCGTCCCGAGGCTCGCCCCGAGCGAGCGAGGGGTGAGGAGGACGGGGTCCTTACGCCGTTCGAGTGTGCCACCGGTCATCGTTGCCCGGGCGGGGCTGCCTGCGCCCCCCGACCGCCCTACACTCCGCCGGTATGCCGTTCCCGTCATCACCGGAGGAGCGTGACCGTCCCTGGGTCATGCGCACCTACGCCGGCCACTCCTCGCCGGCCGAGTCCAACGCGCTGTACCGGCGCAACCTGGCCAAGGGCCAGACCGGCCTCTCGGTGGCCTTCGACCTGCCGACGCAGACCGGGTACGACCCCGACGACGAGCTCGCCGTCGGTGAGGTCGGCAAGGTAGGCGTCCCGGTCACGCACATCGGTGACATGCGCGCGCTCTTCGACGGCATCCCGCTCGACGAGATGAACACGTCGATGACGATCAACGCCACCGCGATGTGGCTGCTCGCGCTCTACCAGGCCGTCGCCGAGGAGCACGGGCACGACGTCAGCAAGCTGGCGGGCACGACGCAGAACGACATCATCAAGGAGTACCTGTCGCGGGGGACCTACGTCTTCCCGCCGGCTCCCTCGATGCGGCTGATCACCGACATGGTCGCCTACACGGTGACGACCATGCCGAAGTGGAACCCGATCAACATCTGCAGCTACCACCTGCAGGAGGCCGGGGCGACGCCGGAGCAGGAGATCGCCTACGCGATCAGCACCGCCATCGCGGTCCTCGACTCGGTGCGTGACTCGGGACAGGTGCCGCAGGAGAAGTTCGGCGAGGTCGTCGCCCGCATCTCCTTCTTCGTGAACGCGGGTGTCCGCTTCGTCGAGGAGATGTGCAAGATGCGCGCCTTCACGCAGCTCTGGGACGAGCTGACGAGGGAGCGCTACGGCGTGGAGGACGCCAAGCAGCGCCGCTTCCGCTACGGCGTGCAGGTCAACTCCCTCGGCCTCACCGAGGCCCAGCCGGAGAACAACGTCCAGCGCATCGTCCTGGAGATGCTCGCCGTCACCCTCTCCCGGGACGCCCGCGCCCGCGCGGTGCAGCTGCCGGCCTGGAACGAGGCGCTGGGCCTTCCCCGGCCGTGGGACCAGCAGTGGTCGCTGCGGCTGCAGCAGGTGCTGGCCTACGAGACCGACCTGCTCGAGTACGAGGACCTCTTCACCGGCTCGGTCGTCGTGGAGAAGAAGGTCGCCGAACTGGTCGAGGGCGCCAAGGCCGAGATGGCCCGCGTCGAGGAGCTGGGCGGCGCCGTCGCGGCGGTCGAGTCCGGCTACATGAAGAGCGCCATGGTCGGTTCGCTGGCCGAGCGTCGGCGGCGGATCGAGAGCGGTGAGGACGTCGTCGTCGGCGTCAACAAGTTCGAGACCACCGAGCCCAACCCGCTCACCGCCGACCTGGACGCCGCGATCATGGTCGTGGACCAGGCCGTGGAGGCCTCCGCTCAGGAGGCCGTCCGGAAGTGGCGGGCCGAGCGCGACCAGGCCGCGGCCGACAAGGCGCTCGACGCCCTGCGCGCGGCAGCCGCCACCGACGTCAACCTGATGGCCGCCACCCTCGACTGCGCCCGCGCCGGCGTCACGACGGGGGAGTGGGCCGGCGTGTTGCGCGAGGTGTTCGGCGAGTACCGGGCGCCGACGGGCGTGGCCTCCGCCAGCGCCGGTGGTGAGGCCGACGACACCCTGATCGACATCCGCCGGCGCGTGCAGGAGACCGGCGACGAGCTCGGCGGCCGGCTGCGCTTCCTGGTCGGCAAGCCGGGCCTGGACGGGCACTCCAACGGTGCCGAGCAGATCGCCGTCCGCGCCCGGGACGCCGGCTTCGAGGTCATCTACCAGGGGATCCGGCTCACCCCGGCGCAGATCGTGTCCGCCGCGGTCGAGGAGGACGTGCACGTCGTCGGCCTGTCGGTGCTCTCCGGTTCGCACCTGCAGGTGGTGCCGGCGGTGCTGCGCGGCCTCAAGGAGGCCGGCCTGGACGACGTCCCGGTCGTGGTGGGCGGGATCATCCCCGACAGCGACGCCCGGCGGCTGCGCGAGCAGGGCGTCGCGCGCGTCTTCACGCCCAAGGACTTCGGGCTGACCGAGATCATGGGCTCGGTCGTCGACGTCATCCGCGAGGCGAATGAACTCCCCACCCACCCCACCGAGAAGGTGCCGGCACCGGCCTGATCGGTCTAGCGTCGGAGGATGGCTGACGGCGCACCCCGGGTAGAGCGCGACGGCGACGTCGTCCGCATCACGATGGTGCGGGCGGCGCGCCGGAACGCCCTCTCCCGCGAGCACCTGACCCAGCTGCTCGCGGCGGTCACGGAGGCCGGAGGCACCGACGCCACCGGCATCGTCCTCGCCGCCGAGGGGCCGGTGTTCAGCGCCGGGCACGACTTCGCCGACGTCGCCGGGAAGCCGCTGACCGAGGTCCGCAGCCTGCTCCGGCTGTGCACCGACCTGATGTCGGCGATCCAGGACGTGCCGCAGGTGGTCGTCGCCCGCGTGCACGCGCTCGCCACGGCCGCCGGCTGCCAGCTCGTCGCGTCCTGCGACCTGGCGGTCGCGGCCGAGTCGGCCGGCTTCGCCGCCCCCGGCGGCAAGGGCGGCTGGTTCTGCCACACCCCGATGGTCGCGATCGCCCGCAACGTCGGCCGGAAGCGGGCGATGGAGCTGGCCCTGACCGGTGACGTCATAGACGCCCGGACCGCCCTGGACTGGGGCCTGGTGAACCGGGTGGTCCCCGATGCCGAGCTCGACGCCGCCGTCCACGATCTTCTCTCGCGCGCGACCCGCGGCTCCCGCGCCAGCAAGGCCTGGGGCAAGCAGACGATGTACGCCCAGCTGGACCGTCCGCAGGGGGACGCCTACGCCACGGCGATCGAGGTCATGGCCGCGGCCAGCCAGCTCGACGGTGCCCGCGAGGGGATGTCCGCGTTCCTGGAGAAGCGCCCGCCGGTCTGGACCGACTGAAAACGGACCCCCGTGCCCCCCGCCGCTCGCACGCTCACGCGGGACCCTGCACGGGGGCCAGCACGCGCGGTCCGAAGCGGACGTCGACGCCCGGGGAGAACAGCACGCTGTCCGGGTGTCCGTCCACGGCCAGCCCGGCGGCGGTGGTCAGGCCCTCGTCGAGCTCGAGGACCGAGGCGGCGTGCAGCGGCCACTCCGGGTGCTCGTTCGGCCAGTAGGCGGTGCGGCCCCGCCGATCGGTCTGGTGCAGACCCCAGCGGCCGGTGAGGAAGCGGGCCAGCGGCGGCGGGTCGGCCAGGCGGTCGCCGACCCGCAGGACGACGTCGCCGCGGGTGCCCCGCGGTTCCGGCCACCGCCGGCTGGACGTGTAGGTGACGACGTCGCCGACACGCGTGCAGCGCATCCGCGCGAAGAGGTACGGCAGCCCGGCGACCCAGCGGGCGGCGAGCACGGGGAGCAGCCGCTCGGCGTCCAGCGAGGCGAAGACGACCCCGCGGCGCCCCTGCTCGTCCACCGAGTACAGGCGCACGTTGGTCTCCAGGAACGAGCCGACCCACGGCAGCGCGGGGGTGCCGAGCAGCCCGATCCGGCGCATCCGGAAGGGGACGAGGCCCACGTAGGTGGCGCCGTCGTGCTCGTCGGGCCGGGTGCCCGGCGGGAGGAGCGGGGCCACCCGGGCGCGATCGACGGCCCAGTGCAGGAAGGCGACGTCCCGCCAGCCCTGCGTGAACAGCACCCTCCCGGCCGGGCGCGGTGCGGTCGGGGTCACCGGCTCGGCGTCGGTCATCGCACCAGCCTCCCAGGTGAATCGACTCACAGGCGGGATGGCCCCTGGCTGATCGGGCCTTGATCCTCCCGTGCAGAACCTGTGGGGCCTGACGCGCAGGCGCGCGCTCGACTACGGCCGGACGACGACCGCGAGCTGTCGACGCTCACCGCTCCCGTCGTCCCCCCTCCTCCCGTAGATCGGTAGTCCTCCCGTGCTCGCTCGTCTCCGCCGCGTGCCCTTCGCGGCCCAGGTCCTCCTCGCCCTCGTCGTGGGCGTCGCCCTCGGGCTGGTCGCCCGCGAGATCGGCCCCGTCTCCGACGGCTCGCCCAACTGGCTGACCAGCACCCTCCAGACCATCGGCAGCAGCTTCGTGGCGCTGCTCAAGGCGCTCGTCCCGCCGCTGATCGTCACCGCGGTCATCGTCTCGATCGCCAACCTCAAGCAGGTCTCCAACGCCGCCCGGCTGGCCGCCCAGACGCTGCTGTGGTTCGCCATCACCGCGCTGATCGCCGTCGGGATCGGCATCGGCCTGGGCCTGCTCACCCAGCCCGGCCGCAACAGCTCGGTGGACGCCTCAAGCGCCCAGGACGTCGGCACGACCGGCGGGTGGTGGGACTTCCTCACCGGCCTGGTCCCCGGCAACATCCTCGGCCTGCAGGCCTCTGCGGGCGAAGGCGGCTCGATCGGCCTGTCGTTCAACGTGCTGCAGCTGATCGTCATCTCCGTCGCGATCGGCGTCGCGATCCTCAAGGTCGGCCCCGCCGCCGAGCCCTTCCTGAACCTCACCCGCTCCGCGCTGGCGATCGTCCAGAAGGTGCTGTGGTGGGTCATCCTGCTGGCCCCGATCGGCACCGTCGGCCTGATCGGCAACGCCGTCGCCAGCTACGGCTGGGATTCCCTCGGCTCGCTCGGTGTCTTCGCCGGCGCCGTCTACGCGGGGCTGGCCCTGGTGCTGTTCGTCGTCTACCCGGTGCTGCTCAAGGCCCACGGCCTCTCACCGCTGCGGTACTTCGCGGGCGCCTGGCCGGCCATCCAGCTGGCGTTCGTCTCCCGGTCCTCGATCGGCACCCTGCCGGTGACCGAGCGGGTCACCGAGCAGAACCTGGGCGTGCCGCGCCACTACGCCTCGTTCGCCGTGCCGCTGGGCGCGACGACCAAGATGGACGGCTGCGCCGCGATCTACCCGGCACTGGCCGCCATCTTCGTGGCGCAGTTCTTCGGCGTGGACCTCGGCGTCACCGACTACCTGCTCATCGCGCTCGTGTCGGTCATCGGTTCCGCGGCCACCGCCGGCGTCACGGGTGCGGTGGTCATGCTGACCCTCACGCTGTCCACCCTCGGCCTGCCGCTGGCCGGCGTCGGCCTGCTGCTGGCCATCGACCCGATCCTGGACATGGGCCGCACCGCGGTGAACGTGGCCGGCCAGGCGCTGGTGCCGACCATCGTCGCCAAGCGCGAGGGCATCCTGGACCTGGAGCGCTACAACTCGACGTCGTCGGTCGAGCCGCTCGCGACGGTCGAGCAGCAGGACGGCGTCGACGCCGACCTGCGCCAGCCCGCCGCCGTCTGATCCGGTGGCCTCGACGGGCCCGGTCCCTCCTCGAGGGGCCGGGCCCGTCGGCGTCTCAGCGCAGCAGGTCGGCGCAGCTCGACTCGTCCGGCAGCAGTGGCCGGAAGGTCACCGACCACCGGTTGCCGTCCGGGGTGGTCCACGGTGTCTGGACGTTCGCCCGCGCGGCCGCCGTCATCAGGGCGGGCACCTGGTCGCCGGTGGCGACGACGCAGGTGTTGCCGGGGATCCACCCCAGCTGGTCGCCGGAGAGAGTCGGGCCCGGCCACGGCAGCGGCTGCTGGGTGAGACCGTCCTCGCGGTCGGTCCACGGGCGGGCGATCACTGCGACCGCGTCCGGGGTCCACGACCCGGGCACGTCCTCCGGACGCTCCGCCGAGGCGAGGCCGACGAGCTCCTCGACCAGCTGCTGGAGTTCCCGACGGGCGGCCAGCTGCTCCCCGGTGAGCCCGCCGTCGCGCATGCGGATCGTCTCGGTCAGGCCGTACGCCTCGCGTACGTACGTGGCGTCCACGGTCGCCACCGTGAAGCGGGTGGTGGGCACGTCGGCCAGCGGCGGGGTGCCCAGGTCGTCGGGGTCGGCGACGCCGGCGGCGAGCGCCCGCTCCACGAGTGCTCGCACACCGTCGGGGCCGACGTCGAGCACCTGGAGGTTGGGCCAGGCGAACCCGGGATAGATGGCCGCCACCGGCCCCTGGAGGAGCACCCGGCCGTCGGCGTAGGCGCTGATGAGCGGTAGGAGGCCAGCCTGGCCCTCCGGCGTCGTGAAGCCGCCCGTCTGCTCGACACGGAGTACCAGCGCCGCGGCGTCGGAGGGCAGCTCGGCCCTCGGCGACGGGTCCGCGTCGGCGTCCGGTGGCGGTGCAGCGGTGCCCGTGCGCTGCGCGCAGGCGGCCACGCCCAGGACGAGGAGCAGCGTCGTCGCCACCCGGCACGCACGCGCGATCGTCATGACCTCCAGACGACGGGGTGGGTGAGCGCGTTCCCGGTCCCGGTAGCGTCGACGCTCGTGCGCCTGGTCATCGCCCGTTGCTCCGTCGATTACATCGGGCGGCTCACCGCCCACCTGCCGATGGCGACCCGGCTGCTGCTGGTCAAGGCCGACGGCTCGGTGTCCATCCACGCCGACGACCGCGCCTACAAGCCGCTGAACTGGATGACGCCGCCCTGCACGCTGAAGGACGAGCTCGTGGACGGCTCGGGCACCTGGACGGTCACGAACAAGGCCGGCGAGCAGCTGGTCATCACCATCGAGGCCGTCGAGCACGACCACTCCCACGAACTCGGCGTGGACCCGGGCCTGCAGAAGGACGGCGTCGAGGCCGAGCTGCAGCGCCTGCTGGCCCTGCACGTCGAGACCTTCGGCGCGGGGTGGTCGTTGGTGCGCCGCGAGTACCCCACCGCGATCGGCCCCGTCGACCTGCTCTGCCGCGACGCGACCGGTACGACCGTCGCCGTGGAGATCAAGCGGCGCGGTGAGATCGACGGCGTCGAGCAGCTCACCCGGTATCTCGAGCTGCTCAACCGCGACCCGCTGCTGGCTCCGGTGAAGGGCGTGTTCGCCGCGCAGGAGATCAAGCCGCAGGCGCGGGTGCTGGCCGCCGACCGGGGCATCGACTGCGTCACCGTCGACTACGCCGTCCTCAAGGGCACCGACGACCCGTCCCAGCGCCTCTTCTAGCGGAAGGACCCCTCTGCCCCCGCCACTCGCGAGCTCGCGGCGGGCCCCTGCAGAGGGGCCGGGGAGGCGTGGGTCACCGTAATGAGAGACTGCCCGCGATCACCGACGGTGGAGGGATGGCAGCGTGGCCAGGGAATTGAACGAGGTCGGCATCGTGGGGCTGGGCACCGCTGGTGCCGCCATCGCGGAGGTATTCGCCCGGGCGGGCCTGTCGGTCACGGCCGTCGAGGTCGACGACGAGGCGGCCGCCCGCGGTCGCGCCGCCATCGAGCGCTCGGTCGCCGCCGGTGAGGCGGACGACGCCGCGCTGGGCCGCATCCGCTACAGCACGTCGCTCGAGGACCTCTCCGGCGCGGAGCTGGTGATCGAGGCCGTCCCCGAGCGCCTGGCGCTCAAGGCGGAGATCTTCGCCCAGCTCGACAAGATCGTCGGACCGGACGCCATCCTGGCGACGAACACCTCCAGCCTCTCGGTCACCGAGCTCGCTGTGGGCACCGGCCGGCCGAGCAAGGTCCTCGGTCTGCACTTCGCCAACGCCGTGCCGACGGCGACGCTGGTCCAGGTCGCCCGCACGGCCGTCACCGACCCGTCGGTGGTCGAGGACGCGGTGGCCCTGGTCGAGCGCGTGGGCAAGGTCGCGGTGACGGTGGGCGACGAGCCCGGCTTCATCACCGACGCCCTGCTCTTCGGCTACCTCAACCACGCGGTCTCGATGTTCGAGAACGGCTACGCCAGCCGTGAGGACATCGACGCCGCCATGCGGTTCGGCTGCGGCCTCCCCATGGGCCCGCTGCAGGTGCTGGACCTCATCGGTGTCGACACCGCCTACGACGTCCTCGACTCGCTGCACGCGGTCTCGGGCAAGCGGCTGCACGCGCCCAGCCCCGTCCTCAAGCAGATGCGGACCGCCGGTCTGCTGGGCCGCAAGAGCGGCCGCGGCTTCTACACGTACGCCGAGGCCGGTTCGGCCGAGGTCGTCGCCGACGCCGCCACCCCGACCCCCGGTGGTGCCGCCGAGGGCGCCCGCCCGGTGCAGAGCGTCGGCGTGGTCGGGTCGGGCACGATGGCCACCGGGATCATCGAGGTCGTCGCCAAGGCCGGCTACGACGTCACCTTCATCGCCCGCTCGGACGAGAAGGTCGCCGGCGTCGAGAAGGCCCTGGCGAAGTCGCTGGACAAGCAGGTGGAGCGCGGCCGGCTCGAGCAGTCCGTCCGCGACGAGGTCCTCGGCCGGGTCACCGGCGCCAGCTCCGTCGAGGCGCTGAGCGACGTCGACCTGGTCGTCGAGGCCGTGATCGAGTCGCTGCCGGTCAAGGAGGCGCTCTTCGCCGACCTCGGCCGGATCGCCAAGCCGGGTGCGGTGCTCGCCACCACGACCTCGAGCCTGCCGGTCATCAAGTGCGCGCAGGCCAGCGGCCGGCCGGCCGACGTGGTGGGCATGCACTTCTTCAACCCCGCGACGGTCATGAAGCTCGTCGAGGTGGTCTCCACCGTCTCCACCGCTCCCGACGTGGCCGCCACGGTGCACGCCGTCACGGCGAAGATCAAGAAGACCGCGGTCTCCTGCAGCGACCGGGCCGGCTTCATCGTCAACGCGCTGCTCTTCCCCTACCTCAACGACGCCGTGTCGATGCTGGCGGCGCACTACGCGCCGGCGGGCGACATCGACACGGCCGTGAAGGCGGGCCTGGGCTACCCGATGGGCCCGTTCGAGCTGCTGGACGTCGTCGGCAACGACGTCTCGCTGGCCATCGAGCAGGAGCTGCACGCCGAGTTCCGCGACCCGGCGCTCGCCCCGGCGCCGCTCCTGGAGCACGTGGTCACCGCCGGGTACCTCGGCCGCAAGACCGGTCGCGGGTTCCACGACTACAGCCGCCGCTGACAGGTGCCCCGCCGGCGCCCACGGCCCGGCCCCCGATCAGCCGATCGGGAGCCGGGCCGTCGCGCTGAGCAGGTCGAGGAGGCCGGCGACGGCGACTGGGTGGTCCGCACGGTCACCGGGGCGGGCACGGGCAAGACCTACCGCTGCCCCGGATGCGATCAGGAGATCCGCCCCGGGACGCCGCACCTGGTCACCTGGCCGGCGTACGCCCGGGACTCCGACCTCGAGCCGTGGGACACCGACTCGGCCGCCGACTGGCGACGGCACTGGCACACGACCTGCTGGCGGGCCCGCGACCGGCGCCGTTAACCGATGCGCCGGGCGAACACCACGACGTTGTCGGCGTAGCTGCCCGTGGCCCGGTCGAAGGCCCCACCGCAGGTGATCAGCCGGAGCTCGGCGCCGGGCACGGGTCCGTAGACGTCCCGGGTCGGGAAGACGCCCTTGCCGACCTGCACCACCCGCTCGACGGCGAACCGGACGGCGCTGCCGTCGGCACGGTCGACGACCACCTCGTCGCCGGGTACGAGCCGGTGCAACCCCTGGAACACCGCGGGGCGGCCGGCCCAGTCGACGTGCCCGGCGAGCACGGCCGGTCCCGGGTCCCCGGGCCGCGGCCCGCCGACGTACCACCCGGCCACCGAGGGATCCGCCGGCACCGCGAGGCCGCCGACGGCGTCGAGGCCCGAGCCGGCCAGGGTGGCGTCGATGCCGGCGGCGGGTGCCCGGACGCGCACCGGCGCCAGATCACCGGTGCGTGCACCGCCGGCGGCCGAGAGGGCCGCAGCCAGCAGGGGGAACCGCGCCCGGAGTGGCCGGAGGTCGTCCAGCAACCCGGGGGTAGCGAACCGTTCCGCGACCCGACCACCCGCCGCGACGCCACCGACGGGCACCACGGCAGGGACGGCAGCGTCGACGACCGCCCGCGCGGTCAGCCCGCCGTCAGGGGCGTCGAGCACGAGCAGGCTCACCACCGTCCCGGCGACGAGATCCACCGGCACGGTGGTCGTGCGGCCGCCCGCGTCCAGGCGGAGTCGGGCCGGTCCGGCAGGGACAGGTCTGGCGGCCGACGCGGCGGCGAAGGGCAGACCCACGGCGACGGCGGGTCCGCCCTCGACGGAGACGTCCACCGTCGGTGCCCCGGCGGCCGCGGCGAGCACCCGCACGCGGGCCGTCCCGTCGGCCGGGGCGGTCAGGTCGTCGGCGAGAGGGAGAAGGGCGAGGTCGGCGAATGCGCCGGAGAGCGCGAGCGTGCGGACGCTGCCGGAAGGGACCTCGAGGCGGAGCGAGAGGGCCGGCGGTGTGGTCGGCGGAGCGCCCGCCGCCCGCACGCTGACCGCGTAGCTGCCCGGGGCCAGGTCGCGGTACCCGCCCACGTCGCCGTAGCCGAGTGCCCGCGCGACGTCCGTGCCCGCGTCGACGGTGGGACCACCCGACGGTGCCGGCGTCAGTGCGACGTCGATGGCCGGTGAGTCGGAGGAGAGGTGGGCGATGCGGAGCCGGCCGGGCTCCTCGTCGGCGTGCGCGGAGGTTGCTCCGCCGACGATCGAGAGCAGGCAGCAGAGCAGGGCGACCACTACGGGAGCGAGCGTCCTGCGGCCCCCCTGCAGGGTCCCGGCGCGAGCCTGCGGGTGTCGGGGGGCAGGGGGGTCCTCTTTCAGGAACGACCCTGCGCGACGGGCTGGTCGATCGCCTGGGTCGACGGACCGCCGGCCGGAGCGGCGGTGGCGCCGGCGGGGGTCTGGTTCGGGCGGGGCGGCAGCGGCAGCTGCCGGGTGACCGGTCCCTCGGCCCGGGCGGGCTGACGGGCGGCCTCGCCGTCGCCGCGCGACGCCGGGGTGCCCGAACCGGCAGGCGCCGTCGTCGTCGCGGGCGGGGCCGGCTCGGCGGCGGCCTGGGGTGCGGCCGCGGCGGGCTGGGTCACGCGCGGCGTGGGCTGCGGGCGCTGCTCGGGCGCCCGGCCCGCCTCGGCCCGCTCGGGCTCGGTGGCACGCGTCTCCGGACCGGCCGGCTCGGTGCGCTCCACGGCACGGGTGGCCGGCTGCTCCGGGCGGTCGCCGAGGTCGGGCAGGTTGTCCAGCAGCCGCCGGGCCTGGACCAGCCGGCTGGTGAGCTCGTCGCGCACGCCGCGGATGGCCTCGGCCTTGGCCTCGGCGTCGGCGACCAGCTGGGCCGCGTGCTGCTCGGCGGCGGCGACGCGCTGGCGGGCGGCCTGGGTGGAGACGCGCTCGCGCTCCTCCTCGGCGCGCGCGGCCTCGGCACGGCGGGCCCGCTGGGCGATGTCGAAGTCCTCCTCGACCTTCGCCCGCCGGGCCTGCGACTCGGCGTCGAGGCGGGCGACCCGCTCCTGGGCCTTGCCGACGAGCTCGTCGGCGCGCAGCTGGGCCTTCTGCATGATCTGCTCGGCGCCCTGACGCGCCTCGGCGATCATCCGCTCCACCTCGGCCTGACCGGCCGCGTGGCGCTCGAGCAGCGCGCGCTCCTCGGCGTCGGTCTGCTCGCGCACGGCCTGGGCGTCGAGCTCGGCCGCGCGGCGGATCTCGCCGGCCTCCTCCTCGGCCAGCTGCAGCATGTGCTGGATGCGCTCGCTGATGTTCTCGAAGGTGGGGGCCGAGGCGGTGGCCGCCTTGCGGCGCAGCGACTCGATCTCGCCGTGCATCGCCGACAGCTGACCGGCGAGGTCAGCGGTACGGGCGACGGCGGCGTCGCGGTCGGCCAGTGCGATGCGGAAGTCCGCCTCGAGCCGCTCGATGGTGTCGGCGACCTGGCTGCGGTCGTACCCCCGCAGCACCACGTCGAACGAGTGCTGCGCCTCGTGCATCGGCAGTTCGTGGCGGGGGTCGCTCATGTCGTCATCCTCGCAGAAGGGGTATCGGCTCGTCACCGTGTCGCGCTCGTGCGATCCCAATCGTCACCGACGCCACGGGAGCCACGCCGGGCAGGGGGTGGACGCACGAGGGCCCGGCCCCCGGGAAGGGGAGCCGGGCCCGGTGCAGTGCGTCAGACGCTGGCTACACGCCGCGGAAGCGGTTGATCGCCTCGAGGTGCTTCTCGCGCTTCTCGGCGTTCTTCACGCCCAGCCCCTCCTCGGGGGCGAGGGTGAGGACGCCGACCTTGCCCTGGTGGGCGTTCTTGTGGACGTCGAGGGCGGCCTGGCCGACCTGCTCCATCGGGTACACCTTCGACAGGGTCGGGTGGATGAGGCCCTTGTCGATGAGCCGGTTGGCCTCCCACGCCTCCTTGTAGTTGGCGAAGTGGGAGCTGAGGATGTTCTTGAGGTTCATCCACAGGTAGCGGTTGTCGTACTGGTGCATGTAGCCGCTGGTGGAGGCGCAGGTGACGATCGTCCCGCCCTTCTTGGCGACGTAGACGCTGGCGCCGAAGGTCTCGCGGCCGGGGTGCTCGAAGACGATGTCGACGTCCTCGCCACCGGTCAGCTCACGGATCTTCTTGCCGAAGCGCTGCCACTCCTTGGGGTCCTGGTTGTGCTCGTCCTTCCAGAACTTGTAGCCCTCGGCGGAGCGGTCGATGATCAGCTCGGCGCCCATCTTGCGGACGATCTCCGCCTTCTCCGGGCTGCTGACGACGCACACCGGGATCGCGCCGCCGTTGAGCGCCATCTGGGTGGCGTAGGAGCCCAGGCCGCCCGAGGCGCCCCAGATGAGCACCGTGTCGCCCTGCTTCATGTGGGCGCCGTTCCGGCTGACCAGCTGGCGGTAGGCGGTGGAGTTGACCAGCCCAGGGCTGGCCGCCTCCTCCCAGGAGAGGTGGGCCGGCTTGGGCATGAGCTGGTTGCTCTTGACCAGAGCCAGCTCGGCGAGACCGCCGAAGTTGGTCTCGAAGCCCCAGATCCGCTGCTGCGGGTCCATCATCGTGTCGTCGTGACCGGCCGGGTCCTCGAGCTCCACCGAGAGGCAGTGCGCGACGACCTCGTCGCCGGCCTTCCACTTGTTGACGCCCGGGCCCACGCGCAGGACGACGCCGGCCAGGTCGGAGCCCACCACGTGGTAGGGCAGGTCGTGCCGCTTGGTCAGCTCCGAGAGGCGGCCGTAGCGCTCGAGGAAGCCGAAGGTCGAGACCGGCTCGAAGATCGACGTCCACACGGTGTTGTAGTTCACCGACGACGCCATGACGGCGACGATCGCCTCGCCCGGGCCGAGCTCAGGGGTGGGCACCTCGTCGATGTGGAGGGACTTGCGGGGGTCCTTCTCCTTCGTCGGCACCCCCTCGAACATGTTCTGCTCGTCCTTGCGCACGACAACGGCGCGGTAGGACTCCGGCACGGCCAGGCCCCCCAGCGCGTCCAGCTGGTCGGCGAGGATGGCGTCCCTGATCTCGTTCACGCGAACTCCTGTTCGTGGAAGGCCGTCGACGGCCGGCTCCGAGGGCGGTACTGGGCACTGCGGTGACGGGAGAGGCTACCGATCGGTAACGGGCCCGCCGGAAAGGGTGGTCGGGGATGGGCGCGCGGTCAGTGCGCCGACGCGGCGGGCTGCACCAGCTCGACGAGCACCCCGCCGGCGTCCTTGGGGTGGATGAAGTTGACCCGGCTGTCCGAGGTGCCGCGCTTGGGCACGTCGTAGAGCAGCCGCAGGCCGCGCTCGCGGAGGGTGGCGCTGACGGCCTCGACGTCGTCGACCCGGAATGCCAGCTGCTGCAGGCCCGGGCCCGAGCGGCCGATGAACTTGGCGATGGTCGACTCCGGGGTCAGCGGCGCGAGCAGCTGGATGCGGGTGTCGCCGTCCCCGACGGCGAGCATCGCCTCGCGGACGCCCTGCTCCTCGTTGGTCTCCTCGTGCACCGACCGCACGCCGAAGGCCTGGGCGTAGAAGGCGATCGCCTCGTCCAGGTCGGGTACGGCGATGCCCACGTGGTCGATGGTGGTGAACAGACCCTCGGGCATACCCGTGGCCGCAGCGTCGTTGGTGGTCACGTCGGCATCCTGCCGCGCTGCCGCCGGTGGCGACACTCCGGGGCCGTCCGGCTGCCCGGTCGGGTGACCGGGAGTGGGCCACACCACGTCCACCGGGGCGTGGTCCTATCCTGGTATACAGCCCGACGCCGCGCGCTCAGCGCGGCTCTGTCTTAACCGGTCGCCCGCATCGGCGGCCCGGCACTGGAGGCCTCATGTCCCGCTCGGTCATCGTCAGCGGCGCCCGCACCCCGATGGGCCGGCTGCTCGGCTCGCTCAAGGACTTCTCCGCCGCCGACCTCGGTGGCTTCGCCATCAAGGCCGCGCTGGAGCGCGCCGGTATCTCCGGAGACCAGGTCGACTACGTGATCATGGGCCAGGTCATCCAGGCCGGCGCCGGGCAGAACCCGGCCCGCCCCGCCGCGGTCAAGGCCGGCATCCCGATGTCGGTGCCCGCGCTGACCATCAACAAGGTCTGCCTCTCCGGCATGTCGGCCATCGCGATGGCCGACCAGCTCATCCGCGCCGGCGAGTACGACATCGTCGTCGCCGGCGGCCAGGAGTCGATGACCCAGGCGCCGCACCTCCTCGCCAACTCGCGCACCGGCACGAAGTTCGGCGACACCAAGCTCATCGACTCGATGTCGCACGATGGCTTGTCCGACACCTTCGACCAGGTGGCGATGGGCGCGCTCACCGAGCAGGCCAACTCCCGCTACAACCTGACCCGCGAGGAGCAGGACGAGTTCGCCGCGGCCAGCCACCAGAAGGCCGCGCGCTCGCACAAGGACGGCGTCTTCGCCGAGTCGATCACCCCGGTGCTCATCCCGCAGCGCAAGGGCGACCCGATCGAGTTCACCGACGACGAGGGCATCCGCGCCGACACCACGGTCGACAGCCTGAGCAAGCTCAAGCCCGCCTTCGCCAAGGACGGCACGATCACCGCCGGCACCGCCTCGCAGATCTCCGACGGCGCCTGCGCCGTGGTGGTCATGAGCGCGGCCAAGGCCAAGGAGCTCGGCATCACCCCGATCGCCGAGATCGGCGCCCACGGCGTCGTCGCCGGGCCGGACGCCACGCTGCAGAGCCAGCCGTCGGGGGCCATCAAGAAGGCCTGCGCCCGCGAGGGCATCGACCCGAAGGACCTCGACGTCGTCGAGCTGAACGAGGCCTTCGCCGCCGTTGGCATCGTCTCCACCCGCGAGCTGGGCATCGACCCCGAGAAGGTCAACCCCAACGGTGGCGCCATCGCCCTCGGGCACCCGATCGGCATGAGCGGTGCCCGCGTCGTCCTCGACGTCGCGCTGGAGATCCGCCGCCGGGGCCTCAAGGTCGGTGCCGCCGCGCTGTGCGGCGGCGGTGGCCAGGGCGACGCCCTGATCCTGCACGCGCCCAGCAACGCGTGACGGAGGTCCCTGCGGGGACCGCGGTCCAGACGTCCGCCCCCGCCGCCTCCGGGCGGCGGGGGCGGCGTGCTGTCGACGTCCCCGCACTGGTCGAGCGGGCCCGTGAGGGCGAGGCGCGCTCGGTGGCCCGGTTGATCTCGCTGGTCGAGGACGCCAGCCCCGCGCTGCGCGAGGTCGCGTCCGCGCTGGCCCCGCACACCGGCCGGGCCCAGGTGCTGGGGCTCACCGGCTCGCCGGGGGTCGGCAAGTCGACGACGACGACGGCGCTGGTGCGTGCGCTCCGGCAGGCCGGCAAGCGCGTCGGCGTGCTCGCCGTCGACCCGTCCTCGCCGTTCTCCGGCGGCGCCCTGCTGGGCGACCGGGTGCGCATGCAGGACCACGCCGGTGACGACGGCGTCTTCATCCGCTCCATGGCGTCGCGGGGACACCTGGGCGGACTGTCGTGGGCGACCCCGCAGGCCCTGCGCGTGCTCGATGCCGCCGGGTGCGACGTCGTGCTGATCGAGACCGTCGGGGTCGGCCAGTCCGAGCTGGAGATCGCCTCGCTCGCCGACACGACCCTGGTGCTCGTCGCGCCCGGGATGGGCGACGGCATCCAGGCGGCCAAGGCCGGGATCCTCGAGGTCGCCGACGTCTTCGTCGTGAACAAGGCCGACCGCGACGGCGCCCAGCAGGCGGTGCGCGACCTGCGCTACATGCAGTCCCTCGGCGGCCGGTACTCCGAGCCCGGTGGCTGGCGGCCGCCGATCTGCCGGACGGTGGCCTCCCGCGACACCGACAACGGCATCGACGACGTCCTGGCGAAGGTGGCCGACCACCGGAGCTGGCTGGAGTCCTCCGGGGAGGGGCACCGCCGGCGGGCCGAGCGTGCGGCGCGGGAGATCGAGGCGATCGCCCTCGCCGCGCTGCGTGCCCGGATCGGCGACCTGCGCGGGTCAGCGGCCCTCGGCGCGCTGGCCGAGCGGGTCGTGGCGGGGGAGACCGACCCCTACGCCGCGGCCGACGAGCTGGTCGCGAGGCTCTGAGGCGCCTGCCGTGCGAAGCGGGCGGTGAGCCGCTCCCACGGCAGGATCGACAGGATCGCGACGACGTGCGGCAGGAAGATGATCGTCACGCCGGCGAACACCATGAGGTGGAAGCCGAGCAGGAAGAGCACCAGCCCGATGCGCGCGCGGTCGCTGCGCACGAAGAGCATGAGCGGCGCCGCGAGCTCCAGGATCACCATCACCCACTGCGCGGCGGTCAGCAGCCAGGGCACCTCGAGCGTCCAGTCCGACGCCCACGTGCCGCGGCGCAGCACGGCCCGGGTCAGCGTGGAACCGGTCGGCCAGTCCCAGCCGCCGAAGCGGATCTTCGCCCAGGCGGCGAGGAAGTAGGTGAGCATGACGGTCACGAGCACGGCCGCCATCGCCCAGCCCGCGGCCTCCGAGCTCCGCCGGTCGCGGAACCGCGCGCAGCCGATCGTGGGCAGCACCGCGAGCAGGACGAGGAAGGCGATCCGGTCGTGATCGACCTTGCCGTAGCTCATCGCGATGACCATCCACTCCAGGTACAGGAGGAAGACGGCGGTGCCGAGCAGCCGCGGCGCCCGGCCGGTGGCGGCCGCCACCGCGGCCAGCACCAGCGCCCACTGGACGACGAGGACCAGGGTGTGGGTGGGCGTGGGCAGGTGCAGCACCCGCCCGATCAGCAGCGGGGCGTACCACTCGGTCGGGACGTCGGCGTGCGCCTTGACCCAGGCGGTGGTGAGGAAGACGTCGACCGGGATGAACAGATAGGCGATCACGCGGACCACCGCGATCCTCGCCAGCGGTACGGGGGTGAACCACCAGCGGCTCGTCAGCGGACGGGCGGCCGTGGTCGGGGTCGTGTTCGTCGACATCGTGGTCACGAGTCCCCCTCGTCCAGGTCGTATTCGACGACGACGGTGTCGGTGTAGTCGCCCGTCGGCTTGCCGTCGGCCAGCTCGAACTTCCGGTGCACCATCTGGACCTTCACGAGTTCCGGGGCGTCCGGGTTGGCGTCCTCGAACGAGTCGGCGAGCAGCCCCAGCAGCTCGGGGTGCTCGCGCAGCCGGTCGATCTGACCCTCGAACTCGGCTCGCCGCAGACCCACCTGGCCGCCGGAGAGCCGCACCTCCTCGCCCGCCGCGGTCACCCCGACCGCCCGGGTGGAGATCACCGGGGTGTTCGGGTCGTTGCGCGTGGAGTACATGCGGAAGGGACCGAACGGGAACGCGTCGTCGTCGCCCCAGACGGTGCCGGCGAGCAGCAGCGCCAGGACGAGCACCACGGCCGCGAGACGGCTCCGGCGCCCGGCGGGGGTCAGCCGGAGCACCTCCGGCTCGGCCGTCGGTGGGGGATCGAGGGAGGACTGCACCGGCGAAGGCTAGATCCGGCCGTGCGCCGACCGCCACGGGCACGCGCGCGACGCCGGTCACCGAGCCTCACGGGCACGGCCCGACCCACGCGCCCCGGAACTTGCGGATCGGTCGCGCCGTCGTGAGGATCACCGGGTGAGCGGGCGTGCTGGACGACCGGATGCCGTCGTCGTCGGAGCGGGGCCCAACGGGCTGGCCGCCGCGCTGCGGCTGTCCGCGGCGGGCCTGCGGGTGCAGGTGGTGGACGCCGGTGACCGGCCCGGCGGCGGGATGCGCACCGAGGAGCTGATCCGCCCGGGCTTCCACCACGACGTCTGCTCGACGGTGCAGCCGATGGCCGTCGCGGCGCCGTTCTTCCGCGAGTTCGACGTGGAGAGCCGAGGCGTCCGCTTCGTGCACCCGGAGGTCAACTTCGCCCACCCGCTGGACGGCGGGGGAGCGGCCCTGTCGTTCCGCTCGCTGGAAGAGACGGCCGCAGGGCTCGGGCCCGACGCCGAGGCCTACCGCCGCCTGTTCGGCCCGCTGGTCGACCACGGCACCGACGTCGTCGACTTCTTCCTCTCCAGCCGGCTGCGCTCGCTGCCCACGAAGAGCGTCGCCGAGGTCACCAAGTTCGCCCTGACCGGGCTGCCGAACGTGCGCTGGCTGGCCAACCGGTACTTCGACACCGAGGAGGGGCGGGCGCTCGTCGCCGGCGCCGCGGCGCACGGGATGCTGGACCTGAGCCAGCCGCTGACCTCCGCGCTGGGGATGCTCCTGGCGATGCTGTCCCACCACGCCGGATGGCCGGTGATCGAGGGCGGCTCGCAGAAGCTGGCCGACGCGATGGTGACGGCGCTGGAGGAGCAGGGCGGCGAGGTCGTGACCGGGCACCGGGTCACCGACCTGCGCGAGTTCGAGGGGGTGCCCGCGGTCCTGCTGGACACCACGCCCGAGGACTTCGTGACGATGGCGGGGGACCGGCTCAACGAGGGCTACCGGCGCTGGGTCCGGCGGTACAAGCACGGTGCCGGCGTCTTCAAGATCGACTGGATCCTGTCCGAGCCGGTGCCGTGGACCAACCCCGACGTCCGCCGGGCCGGCACCATCCACGTCGCGGGCACCCTCGAGGAGACGCTCGCAGGTGAGCGCGCTCCCAACCAGGGCCGGCTGACCGACAAGCCCTACGTGCTGGCCGTCCAGCCCACGGTGCCCGACCCCACGCGGGCACCGGAGGGCGGCCACATCTTCTGGGCCTACGTGCACGTGCCGCACGGTGCCGACGTCGACATGACCGGGCCCATCGAGGACCAGATCGAGCGCTTCGCACCGGGCTTCAAGGACACGGTCGTCGCGCGGGCGACCAAGAACGCCGTCCAGATGGAGCAGTGGAACCCGAGCTACCTCGGGGGCGACATCTCCAACGGGCAGGCCACGTTGCGGCAGATGCTGGCCCGGCCCGTCCCGCGCTGGAACACCTACCGGACGCCGGTGGAGGGCGTGTACCTGGCGTCCTCGGCGACCCCGCCCGGGCCGGCGGTGCACGGCATGTGCGGTGACCTGGGCGCCCGGGTCGCGCTGCGGGACGTGTTCGGCGTCCGCGAGGTGCCGCCGCTGCGCCCGGCCCTGCGCTGAGCCGGGCGCCGCCTACGGCCCGGTCCCGAGGCTCGCCGCGAGCGTGCGAGCGGTGAGGAGGACCGGGTCCTTCATCACACGATCCGGCGCGCGGTGTTGTACCCCTCCATGATCACGCTGTGGTACTCCACGCCGGTGGACTCCGTCGCCGCGTGCGCGATCACGCCGTCGCCGACGTAGATGCCGACGTGGCTGATCGGCTCGTAGTAGAAGACCAGGTCGCCGGGCTGCAGGTCGGCGCTCGCGACGGGGACGCCGACGGTGGCCTGGTCGGCGCTCCGGCGCGGCAGCTCGATGCCCGCGGCCCGGTAGGCGTAGGAGGTGAGTCCCGAGCAGTCGAAGCTGTCGGGGCCGTTGCCGCCGTACTGGTAGGCCTTCCCGACCTGTGCGCGGGCGGTGTCGACGGCGACCTGGGCCGGCGCGGGCGCCGGGGCCTGCGCGGCGACGGGTGCGGCCGCGGGCTCGGCGGCGACCGCGGTGGCGGGTGTGAGGAAGAGGCCCAGCGAGGCTGCGGCCCCGGCGAGCAGGCCGGCGCCGGTGCGGCGGACGACGTGGGCGGAGGTGCTGTTCGGGCGAGTGGTCACCATGCGGTGGCTCTCCTTCCGTTCGCCCGTCGCAGCCTGGTCGCGGGCACGGCGCAGCACACCTGAGCTGGTTCGTCGGGTGTGCTGGGCGGCTCGCGCTCCGGGGGGCCTCGTGGGGCTCCACTCCGGGCTGCGGCGGTACCGGGGCCGGGGCCACCCTCGTCGGGCGGCGACCACCCGGCCGGCTCCTCCACCGTACGAACCGCCGTGCCGGGCTTCAACCCGGCGGCCGCCGGATCGACAGGTCGACGGGTCGACATGTCGCGCCAGCACTGGGATAACAGGGGTCGGGTGTCCCCGGTCACAGCCGGATCGGCGACAGCCCGCCGGGCCGCCACGGGTAGCGTCCCGGGCATGGTCCGGCCGCTGGGGTTGCCCTTCGATCCGATCGAGCGCGCCGGGCAGACCTGGGAGGAGCGCTTCGGGCCGGCGGCGGCGATGCGGGCGGCGACGTCGGTGTTCCGGGTGCAGCAGATCCTGCTGGCCCGCTTCGACGAGGTGCTCCGGCCGCACGAGCTGACCTTCGCTCGGTACGAGGTGCTGGTGCTGCTCACCTTCAGCCGCACCGGGGAGTTGCCGCTCAAGGTGATCGGGAGCCGGCTGATGGTGCACCCGACCAGCGTCACCAACGCGATCGACCGGCTCGTCGTGGCCGGCTACGTCGACCGTCGTCCGAACCCGGCCGACGGGCGCGGCGTGCTCGCCGGCATCACCGGGGCCGGGCGGGCGGTGGTCGAACTCGGGACGCGTGCCCTCACGGAGCTGGACTTCGGCCTCGGCGACCTGGCGGACGACGACCTCGGCACCCTCTTCGAGGTGCTCCGCCGCGTCCGGCTGGGCGCGGGCGACGTGTCGGGCGCCGATTCCTGACAGACCCTCCCGGCACCATGCGCGCCATGACCGACGCCATGACAGGTGCCAGGCACCACACCATCGACTACGTCGAGCTCACCGTCACCGACCTCGCCGCGGCGAAGCGCTTCTACGCCGACGCCTTCGGCTGGGGGTTCACCGACTACGGGCCGGCGTACTCCGGCATCCGGGGCGCGGAGGGAGGGCCCGAGGTCGGCGGCCTCCGGCTCGACGAGCAGCCGCCCAGCCCCGGTGGGCCCCTGGTCCTGCTCTTCTCCGCCGACCTGGACCGGACCCTCGGCGCCGTCGAGGCGGCCGGGGGCCGGGTGACCGAGGGCCCGTACGCGTTCCCGGGCGGTCGCCGCTTCCACTTCGCCGACCCCAGCGGCAACCAGCTGGGCGTCTGGGCCGAGCGCTGACCGGCGCCGCACTGTGACGTAACCCACCGGCGACCGGGTCGTTGCCCACGACAACACTCCCGGACCCGGAGGTTCGTCGTGCGGCTCGGAACCGTGCTCGTGGCAGGAGCGGTCGCCTTGACCGGCCTCGTCCTCCCCACCGCCGCCCAGGCCACGGAGGAGACGGCCGAGGAGTACGGCGGGGTGCGGAACATCCTGCCGCCGGGCCAGTCCGGTGGGATGACGCTCCCCGGAGCGGTCGGCTCGGTGCTCGGCGACCCGCTGGGACGCCAGGCAGTCGACGGCCGGAACGCGCCGGTCAACTTCTCCGACCAGCTGGAGATGTACGACGCGCTCAACGCCGCCGACCTCGGCTCGCTCACCGAGGAGTCGCTGGGCGAGTACTACAAGGACGCCCCGCTCACGCTCTCCGATGCCGACGCGGTCCGCATCGACCGCCCCCGGGACGGCGTGGTGATCCGAAGGGACTCGTTCGGCGTCCCCTACATCGAGGCCGAGACCCGGGAGCTGGCCGCCTGGGCGTCGGGCTACGTGGGCGTGCAGGACCGCATGTTCCTCATGGACGTCCTCCGCCACGTCGGGGCGGCCCGTGCCTCGGAGTTCCTCGGCCCGAGTGCCGCGAACATCGCCATGGACCAGGAGCAGCTCCGCACCGCCTTCTACACCGAGGAGGAGGCGCAGGCGCAGGTCGAGGACGTCGCCGCACGCTTCGGCGACGAGGGCCAGGCGCTGCTGCGCGCCACCGACGCCTACGTCGAAGGCATCAACGCCGGGCAGCAGGCGCTGTGCCCCGGTCTGGTGGTGGGCGCCGACTGCCCGGTCGAGTACGTCGCGCTGCAGAAGGTGCCGGAGCCGTGGGACCGCGCGGACGTCGTCTACATCGCCTCGCTCGTCGGTGGCATCTTCGGCAAGGGCGGCGGCGCCGAGTACGCCAACGCGCGGTGGCTCCAGCAGCTCGAGCAGCGCTTCGGCCCGGAGGAGGGGCGCCGCGTCTTCGACGACCTGCGCTCGGCCGACGACCCGCAGGCGCCGACGACGTCGTCCGTGCCGACCCCGAACGGTGGCGGCACCCCGGTGGACCCGTCCCTGCCCGGTGTCGCCCTGCCCGACCTCGACGGCCCGACGGCGCCCGGCTCGGGCTCCGCGGTCGGGGGAGCGCTCCCGGACCCGCTCGCCGGCCTGCCGGCCGCTCCGCCGCAGGAGGTCACCGGGCCGTTCGGCACGCTGGACCTCGGCTCGATGGCCGACGGCCTGAGCAATGCCGCCCTGGTCTCGGGCGAGCACACCGAGGACGGGCACCCGCGTGCCGTCTTCGGCCCCCAGACCAGCTACTACGCACCCCAGCTGCTCACGGAGCAGGCCGTCGTCGCGCCGGGCATCCAGGCGCGGGGTGTCTCCTTCGCCGGCACCAACTTCGTGGTGCAGCTCGGCCGCGGCGTCGACCACGCCTGGTCGGCCACCAGCGCGAACAGCGACAACGTGGACACGGTCGTGGTGCGGCTCTGCGAGCCCGGTGGCGGACCCGCCACCGTGGAGTCCACCGGCTACCTCGACGGCGACCGGTGCGTCGCGATGGACAGCCGGGTCCACGAGCAGCTGGCGCTCCCCACGCTGGGCGGGGCCGGTGCGCCGCAGCTGCTGCGCTTCCTCGTCCTGCGCACCGAGCAGGGCATCGTCCATCTCCGGACGACGGTGGACGGCGAGCCGGTCGGCATCGTCCTGCAGCGCAGCACCTACCACCGGGAGCTCGACTCGGTGGTGGGCTTCGAGCGGTTCGGCGACCCGGACTCCGTGCACGACGCGGCCAGCTTCCAGGAGGCAGCGTCCGCCATCGACTACACGTTCAACTGGTTCTACGCCGACGACCGCGACATCGCCTTCTACTCCTCCGGGCTGCTGCCGGAGCGCGCCGAGGGCACCGACCCGCACCTGCCGCGCTGGGCCGACGAGCAGTTCGGCTGGCAGGGCTGGCTCGCGCCGGAGGACCACCCGCAGCAGGTGAACCCGCCCTCGGGCTACCTCGTCTCGTGGAACAACAAGCCCGCACCGGGCTGGGCGGCCGCCGACGACGTGTGGGGCTGGGGCCCGGTACAGCGGAGCCTGGCGCTGTCCGACCGGCTCGACGCCCTCGTCGCGGACGGCGGCGTGCGGACGACGGACCTGGTGGCGCTCGTGCAGGACGCGGCGACCGTCGACGTCCGTGCCGACTACACCCTGCCCGCGCTGCTCGACGCGATCGGCGACGATCCGCAGCTGGCCGTGGCGACCGCGCTGCTGCGCGACTGGCAGACCCGCGGCGCACACCGGATCGACGCCGACCGCGACGGCGCCTACGATGGCCGCCATCGCGCTGTTCGACGCCTGGTGGGAGGCCACCGGCGAGGACGGCACCGCGGGATCGGTGGCGCACGACGTGCTGCGCGGCACGCTCGGCGACCTCGTCACGGAGCTGCCGCAGCGCCTGGACGACCACCCCCGGCAGGGTCTGGGCTCGGCCTGGAACAACGTCGCCTGGTACGGCTACGTCGCCCGCGATCTGGCCGGCTCCGACGACCACTGGTCGCGTTCGTACTGCGGCGGCGGCGACGACGCGCGGTGCACCGGGGAGCTGCGGGCGTCCCTGCGGGCGGCCGTCGACCGCGTGCTGGCCGAGCAGGGCGTCGCATCGGTGGCGGAGCTGGCCTACGACAAGCACATCGACGACATCCGGGCCACGGCCACGGGCGTGATCGGCGTCCGCGACATCGACTGGCAGAACCGGCCGACGTTCCAGCAGGTGGTGAGCTTCACCGGGCACCGCGACCGCTGATCCACCCGCGGCCGACGCGCCCGACGGCTCGGTGGGATGATCGAGGTCATGCAGCCGACCCGCCCCGGACGCCCCGACCCTCGCGCGCAGGCCCAGATGGCCGCCACCATGGCCGGCGCCGTCGACCTGGCCGCGGTCAAGGCGCGCTCCGAGGCCGCCGCGCGCGCCCAGGCTGCTCCGCCGCCGAGCGCCGCGGCTCCGGCCGGGGCGCCGGGCAGCGCCGTCGTCGACGTCACCGAGGCGACGTTCCAGGCCGAGGTGCTCGACCGCTCCTTCCAGGTGCCGGTCGTGCTCGACCTGTGGGCCGAGTGGTGCGGCCCCTGCAAGCAGCTGTCGCCGGTCCTGGAGCAGCTGGCTGCGGAGGGCGGCGGCTCCTGGGTGCTGGCCAAGGTCGACGTCGACGCCAACCCGGCCCTCGCGCAGGGCCTGCGGGTGCAGGGCATCCCGGCGGTCAAGGCCGTGTGGCAGGGCCAGCTGATCGCCGAGTTCAACGGCGCCATCCCGGAGGAGCAGGCCCGGCAGTTCGTCGCCGAGCTGGTCCGCGCCACCACCGGCGGAGCGGTGCCGGGCGACGGCGAGGCCGCACCGGAGCTGGAGGACCCGCGGCTGGACGCCGCCGAGGCCGCGCTCGAGCGCGGTGACCTCGCGGCCGCCGAGGCCGCCTACCAGGCGATCCTGGCCGAGGAGCCCGACCACCCCGACGCCGGGATCGCGCTGCGGCAGGTGCAGGTGTTCCGCCGGGCCGAGGAGGCCGGGCCCGACGCGCTGGCCCGTGCCGACGCGGCGCCCGACGACGTGACCGCGCAGACCCGCGCCGCGGACTTCCTCCTCGGCACCGGCGACGTCGAGGGCGCCTTCGAGCGGCTGCTCGCCGTCATCCGCCGGACGGCCGGGGAGGAGCGCGACCAGGCCCGCAAGCACCTCGTGGAGCTCTTCACGGTCGTGGGCGACCAGGACCCCCGCGTCGGCCCCGCCCGCCGGGCGCTGACGATGGCCCTGTACTGAGCGCCCTGCGCTAGACGTCCAGGCCGCAGGCGTCGAGCCCCTCGACGAAACCGTTGCGGAACAGGTCGACGAGCTGGAAGCCGGTGAGGTCGGCGTCGGGGACCACCGACGGCTCGTTGCCGAAGGCGAGCAGGAACTGCACGCCCTCGTCCACGTCACCCGGGGAGATGCTGATCTCGCCCCCGACCTGGCCGGCGTAGAACTGTGCGGCGTACCAGCCGCTGAGGCAGACCGCCGACCGAACGGCGTCCTCGTCGTCGGTCGACAGGCCCAGCTGGTCGCGCACGGCCAGCCCGTACGGCAGCGCGACCGCGGTGGCGACGGCGAAGTCGCCCAGGTCCTCGTACGCCGGCGCCGCCAGGTCGCGCTGGTCGAAGCCCACCAGGTTCTCGTCGGCGCAGTAGACGAGGTCGAGGTCGCCGTCCGGCGCGCAGCCGGGCGCGTCCCCGTCGAACGCCTCGATGGAGGGCGGGTCGAACCGCTCTTCGAACACGTCGTCGAAGGCCTGCCCCCAGGCGGTGGGCAGTGAGTCGCCGATGATCTGGAGCAGCTCGTCCGGTGCCGCGTTCCCGCCGCTGGCGACCTCCCGGTCCGTGGTGAAGGGCTGCTGCGTGAAGCGCCGGTCGGGACCGAAGTTGTCCCGGCAGGCCTCGGCGCCGTCGTCGAAACCCTCCTGGAAGGCGGCGACCCGGTCGAAGTACGAGCCGTGCGCCTGCTGCTCGCGCGGGCTGGTGCCCACCGGGTCGCGGAGCTGCAGGTAGCCGCGCAGCAGCTCGTCCAGCTCCGGGGTCCGCAGGATCGAGTGCTCCGCCTCGCCCTCGGCCACCCACCGGGTCCAGGTGCCGGCGAAGCAGTCGGCCTGCGTCTCGACGGCGATCGAGGCCGACGGCGCGCCCACCCGGGCCTGCACCGCGTGGCCGAACTCGTGCGCCATCACCAGTGCCGGGATGAACCGGCCGAACTCCTCACCGAGGTCGGTCAGGAACGAGCGGTCGTAGCTGATCGAGTCGGAGTTGGGGGCGTCGGGCGCCGTGCAGTAGAAGGCGTTGCTCTCGACGTCGGAGGCAGCGGCGCCGCACCCGATGCCGCGGGGGTAGGCGGCGGGGTCGGCGTTCCCCGGATCGACGCTGAAGTAGCCGCCCTGCAGCGGCTGGAACTCCGTCCCGAAGACGTCGGGGAACTGCCCGGCCCAGAACGTCTCGAGGTCGGCGAGCGCGTTGCGCGCCAGGACGTCCACCTGGTCGTCGGTCGCGCCGACGACCTCGACGTCCCCGGTGGCGACGTCCGTGGCCGGTGGCCGCGCCGGGCTGGCCAGGCCGGTGACCACGACCGAGCAGCCGGTGAGCACGAGCAGGCAGAGCGCGGCGGCGGTGAGCGTCGCCCACCGCCGCCCTCGCATGCTGATCTCCCCCACGAGGCAGCCGTTACCCGTACTTCCGCCGGTCAGGCCTCGTGCAGCAACCAGACGGTCCCGAGCGGGGGAGCCGCGATCGTCGCCGAGTACGGCTGGCCGTGCCAGGGCTCCGCGACGGCCTCGACGCCGCCGAGGTTGCCCACGCCCGAGCCGCCGTAGCCCTCGGCGTCGGTGTTGAGCACCTCGCGCCAGAACCCGGGGCGGGGCAGCCCTATCCGGTACTCGTGGTGCGGGGCGCCGGCGAAGTTGACGACGCAGGCCAGCGCGGAGCGGCTCGCGTCACTGGCGTCGTCGGCGTCCTCGCCCTCGACCCCTTCAGGAGCGGTGGACTTGCCGTAGCGCAGGAAGGACAGCGTGTTGCCGGCGGCGTCGTTGGCGTCGATCCACTGGAAGCCCGACGGGTCGACGTCGTGGGCGTAGAGGGCGTCCAGCTCGCGGTAGCGGCCGTTGAGGTCGGTGACCAGCTGGAGCACCCCGCGGTGCGCGGGGTCGTCGAGGTGCCACCAGTCCAGCGAGCGGCTCTCGGCCCACTCGGAGTCCTGGGCGAACTCCGAGCCCATGAACAGCAGCTGCTTGCCGGGGTGCGCCCACATGTAGGCCAGGTAGGCGCGCAGGTTCGCCAGCTGCTGCCAGCGATCGCCGGGCATCTTCCGGAGCAGCGAGCCCTTGCCGTAGACGACCTCGTCGTGGCTGATCGGCAGCACGTAGTTCTCGGAGTAGGCGTAGTGCATCGAGAACGTCAGCTGACCGTGGTGGAAGCTGCGGTACACCGGCTCCCGCTCGACGTAGCCGAGCGAGTCGTGCATCCAGCCCATGTTCCACTTGAAGCCGAAGCCCAGGCCGCCCAGGTGGGTGGGCCGGGTGACGCCCGGCCACGCGGTCGACTCCTCGGCGATCGTCATGACCCCGGGGACCTCCCGGTAGACCGTGGCGTTGAATTCCTGCAGGAACGCCACGGCCTCGAGGTTCTCCCGGCCGCCGTACTTGTTGGGCAGCCACTCGGTGCGCGAGTAGTCCAGGTAGAGCATCGAGGCGACCGCGTCGACCCGGATGCCGTCGATGTGGAACTCCTTGCACCAGAACAGCGCGTTGGCGACCAGGAAGTTGCGGACCTCGGAGCGGCCGAAGTCGAAGACGAGCGTGCCCCAGTCCAGCTGCTCGCCGCGGCGGGGGTCGCCGTGCTCGTACAGCGGCGTGCCGTCGAACCGGGCCAGGGCCCACTCGTCCTTGGGGAAGTGGGCGGGCACCCAGTCGACGATGACGCCGATGCCGGCCTGGTGGGCCCGGTCGACGAGGTAGCGGAAGTCGTCGGGGCTGCCGAAGCGCGACGTCGGCGCGTAGTACGAGGTGACCTGGTAGCCCCACGAGCCGCCGAAGGGGTGCTCGGCCACCGGCATGCACTCGATGTGGGTGAAGCCGGCGGCGGCGACGTAGTCGACCAGCTCGTCGGCCATCTCGCGGTAGGAGAGCCCCTGCCGCCACGAACCCAGGTGCACCTCGTAGGCGCTGACCGGGCGCTCGTGCCAGTTGCCGGACGCGCGGTCGGCCAGCCAGGCATCATCGGCCCACTCGTGGGTGGACTCGGTGACGACCGAGGCGTTGAGCGGCGGCACCTCGGTGGCGAAGGCCAGCGGGTCGGACTTCTCCCGCCACACGCCGTCGGCACCCAGCACGTGGTAGCGGTAGCGGCTGCCCACGGGGACGCCGGGCACGAAGATCTCCCAGACGCCCGAGGAGCCCAGGGAGCGCATCGGGTAGGCCCGCGCCTCCCAGTAGTCGAAGTCGCCGGTGACCTTGACGCCCTGCGCGCCGGGCGCCCAGACGGCGAAGGAGACGCCGTCGACGGTGCCGCGGGGGGTGTCGTAGTGCCGGACGTGCGCGCCGAGGACCTCCCACAGGCGCTCGTGCCGGCCCTCGCGGATGAGGTGCTCGTCGAGCGGGCCGAGGGTCGGCAGCCACCGGTAGGGGTCGTCGACGGTGTACCGGGTCGTGCCGCCCTGGCCGTCGGGGTACTCCACCTCGATGCGGTAGTCGCCGGGCTGCTGGGGGAGCGGCGCCTCGTAGATGCCCCCCGGGTGCACCTGGCGGGCGTCGTGGCGGCTGCCGTCCTCGTCCAGCACGGCGACCGAGACGGCGTCGGGGCGCAGGGTGCGCACCACCCAGCCGCCGCCGGCCTCGTGCGCGCCGAGGACGCGGTGCGGGTCGGGGGACCAGCCGTCGACGATCGCGCGCAGGTCGCCCTCGCCCACCTCGACCAGGCTGGACTGCCCGCCCGCGGTCGCCGGACCGCCGGCCGGTGCGCCCTCGGCGGCGGGAGCGGGCGGCGTCGCCGGCTCCGCAGGTGCAGCCACCCCGGTCTGCGCACCGTCCGCGGGGGCCTGCGGGGTCATCGGCTCCGCCGGGTCGGGGTCCGGCGGCTCGGGCGGCGCCGCCGGAGCGCCGGACGGGTCGCCCGGCTCGGCGATCGGCGCCGGGGCCACGACCGGCGGCACGGTCGTGGGTCCGCCTTCGGGTGCACTGGAGGCGGTGCTCGGCTGCTCGTCGGTGGTCTCCACGCCCTCCGGCGCGACGTTGCCCGTGGCCCGCTTCGCGGCGGGGGCACGCTTGGGAGCGGCCTTCTTCGCCGGAGCCGCCTTCTTGGCGGCGGCCTTCTTCGCGGGCGCGGCCTTCTTCGCCGCCGCCTTCGTGGTGCCCGCGCGGGTCGCCTTCTTCGCCGGGGCGTTGATCACCGGCTCCGTGCCGGCGGCCGCTTCGGCGGCGGCCACCCGCTCCTCGACGGCGCGCTGCAGGTCGTCCTTGTCGGCCACCGGGTCCTTCCGGTCATCGCTGCTCATCGTCGTGTTCCTCCGGTGCCGTGTGCTGAAGCAGTTGTGGCCCCTCTGCAGGGTCCCGGTGCGAGCTCGCGAGCGCTGGGGGGCAGAGGGGTCCTTTCTCAGTCGCGGCTGGTGAGCCGGGACAGCGAGTCGAGCGGGATCATCAGCCAGTGCGGTCGGTTGCGTGCCTCGTAGACGCACTCGTAAACCGCCTTGTCGGCCTCGAACGCCCGAAGGAGTGGTGAGCCGCCGCACGGGTCCAGGCCGCTGGCCTCGGAGTAACCGGTGCAGAACGCGGCCCGGTTGCGCTCGGCCCACTCCTGCGCGCGGTAGGCCCGCTGGGTGTCCTCGGGCTGCTCGACGAGCATGTGTCGCGCCGCGTAGTCGAAGCTGCGCAGCATCCCCGCGACGTCGCGCATGGGGCTGTCCAGTTCGCGGCGCGAGGCCAGCGGGCGGGCCGGCTCGCCCTCGAAGTCGAGCACGATCCACCCGGTCGCCGTCCGCAGGACCTGACCGAGGTGCAGGTCGCCGTGCACCCGCTGGCGCACCGTGGGCTCGGTGCTCTCGGCGACCGTGGCGTAGATCCGGCGCAGGCCCTCGGCGTGCTCGGCGAGCTGCGGCACCACCTCGATGGCGGCGTCGAGGCGCTCGCCCATCTGCCGGGCCATGGTGGCGTACCAGTCGCGGTCGGCCGGCTCCGTGGGCAGCACGGCGGCCATGTCCTTGTGCACCGACGCCGTGGCCGCACCGAGCCGCTCGCTGTCGGCGGCGAAGTCGCCGCCCACCTCGTCGGCGTGCAGGTCGCCCTCGGCGTACAGGTCCCGGACGCTCGCCGTCGCCAGGCGCCAGCCGTCGCTGGCGTTGGGGACGAAGGTCTGCAGCATCGCGACCGTGGCCGGCTCGTTCGACGGGTCCCCGTCATCACTGAGCCAGTCGATCTCGATGTGGCCCAGCAGCGGCGCGATGTGCGGGTTCTCCGCGCGGCGCAGCGCGTCGTGGATCTCCACGTCCGGGTTGAGCCCGGGCTCCAGCCGGCGGAAGAGCTTGAAGATCGCCTCCGAGCCGTAGACCAGCGAGGTGTTGCTCTGCTCGGTCGAGACGATGTCGCCGGGCATGCCCTCGGGGATGTACGCGACGCCCGCGGGGTGGAAGTGCATGGGGCCGACGGTCGAGGCGTTCACCAGGTGGATCAGCCAAGGGGTGGTCGCGTCGCGGTCGCGCATGGCGTCGTAGGCGTGCGACTCCTGCCCGCCGTCGCCGGTGACCGTGCCGATGAACGCCGAGTCCAACTCGTCCAGCTGGTGCTCGCGCCAGGAGATCGGCACGAGGTAGGTGTCCCCGCCGCCGTCGGTGTAGGTCACCCGCACCCGGTGCACGGACAGGACGGGCTCGCTGCGGTCGAGGAAGAAGCCGTCCTCGGTGACGTCGGCCCATTCGCGGCCCTTGCTCCCGAACCACCGCTGCGTGGGCATCCACTCGCGGAGCAGACCGGCCAGTGCGCTCATCGGGATCCTCCGGAGGAGTCGTCGGGTGCCGGGAGGTTGTCGCCGGGCGTCTCCTCCGCGGCGCTGACCACCCCGGAGGCGAGCAGGGAGTCGGCGACCGAGCTGCTGCCGGTGCTCTCCCAGTCCTCGTGCTCGTCGGGAGCCGGCTCGGCGGACCTCGACAGCTCGAACCAGTAGAAGCCGTGCCCGGCGAGGGTGAGCATGTAGGGGAGGACGCCGATCTGCGGGAACTCGACCCGGCCGGTCAGCTCGACGGGCGTGTAGCCCTCGAACTGCCGCAGGTCCAGCTCCACCGGCTGCGGGAACCGGGACAGGTTGTTGACGCACAGCACGATGTCGTCGCCGAAGCGGCGCACGAACGACAGCACCGTCGGGTTGCGCGAACCGATCTCCTCGAACGTGCCCAGGCCGAAGGTCGGGTGCTGGCCGCGGACCTGGATCATCCGGCGGACCCACTGGAGGAGCGAGTTCGTGTTGCGCAACTGGGACTCGACGTTGGTGACCTGGTAGCCGTAGACCGGGTCGGCGTTGAGCGGCAGGTACATGCGCTGCGGGTCGGCGGTGGAGAACCCGCCGTTGCGGTCCGGCGTCCACTGCATCGGGGTGCGGACGCCGTCGCGGTCACCGAGCCAGATGTTGTCGCCCATGCCGATCTCGTCCCCGTAGTAGAGGACCGGCGACCCCGGCAGGGAGAGCAGCAGCGCGTTGAACAGCTCGAGGGTGTTGACGTCGTTGTCCAGCAGCGGCGCCAGACGGCGGCGGATGCCGATGTTGGCCTTCATGCGGGGGTCCTTGGCGTACTCGCCCCACATGTAGTCGCGTTCCTCGTCGGTGACCATCTCGAGGGTCAGCTCGTCGTGGTTGCGGAGGAAGACGCCCCACTGGCAGTTGTCGGGGATGTCCGGCGTCTGCGCCATGATCTCCGAGATCGGGAACCGCTGCTCCCGCCGCACGGCCATGAACAGGCGCGGCATCACCGGGAAGTGGAAGGCCATCTGGCACTCGTCGCCGTCCTCGCCGAAGTACTCGACGACGTCGGCCGGCCACTGGTTGGCCTCGCAGAGCAGCACGGTGTCCGGGTAGTTGGCGTCGACGACCTTGCGCACCTCCTTGAGGAACTCGTGGGTGCGCGGCAGGTTCTCGCAGTTGGTGCCCTCCTCCTCGAAGAGGTAGGGCACGGCGTCGAGCCGGAAGCCGTCGATGCCCAGGTCCAGCCAGAAGCGCAGGGCGTCGATGATCGCCTCGCGCACCTTCGGGTTCTCGAAGTTGAGATCGGGCTGGTGGGAGAAGAAGCGGTGCCAGAAGTACTGGCGGCGGACCGGGTCGAAGGTCCAGTTCGAGCTCTCGGTGTCGACGAAGATGATCCGCGCGTCGGCGTACCCGGAGTCGTCGTCGGCCCAGACGTAGAAGTCGCCGTAGGGACCCTCGGGGTCGCTGCGGCTGGCCTGGAACCACGGGTGCTGGTCCGAGGTGTGGTTCATGACGAAGTCGATGATCACGCGCATGCCGCGGGAGTGGGCGGCGTCGAGGAACTCCTTGAAGTCCTCGATGTCGCCGAACTCCGGCAGGACGGCGGTGTAATCGCTGACGTCGTACCCGCCGTCCCGCAGCGGTGAGGCGAAGAACGGCGGCAGCCACAGGCAGTCGACGCCGAGCCACTGCAGGTAGTCCAGCTTGTCGATCATGCCGCGGATGTCGCCCACGCCGTCGGAGTTGCTGTCGGCGAAGCCGCGGACGAGCACCTCGTAGAAGACAGCGCGCTTGTACCACTCGGGGTCGGTGCCCGGCGGGGGGAGGGCGGAGTGCGCGGGGGCGGACTCGGGAACGGGAACGGTCATCGCTGCGGGAGCCCTCGGGGAGTAGCGGATAGGAGTGGCGGTGGCGGCCCCGTGCAGGAGCTCGTCGCGAGCGTGCGAGCGGCGGGGGGCACGGGGTCCTTCTTCAGGAGACCGGGGGCGGGAACTGCACGGGGCGCGGGAAGGTGACCCCGAAGACGTGCGCGGGCTCGCGGAAGGGATCGAGCTCGAGGTAGTTGAACTGCCCCCAGTCGTAGGAGGCGCCGGTGAGCTCGTCGGTGACCGAGAAGCGCTCGTGCCAGTCCAGGCCGAGGGCCTGCATGTCCAGCGCCGTCGTCCCGATGTGGGTGTCGCGGCTGGACAGGTTGACCACGACGAGGACGGCGTCGGCCGAGTCCGGGTCGGTCTTGGAGAAGCAGAGCAGGTTCGGGTTGTCGACGGGGTGGAAGTGCAGCGTGCGCAGCTGCTGCAGCGCGGGGTGCGCGCGCCGGATCTCGTTGAGGCGCCGCAGGTAGGGGGCGAGGCTGCGACCGGCCGCTTCGGCGCCGGCCCAGTCGCGCGGGCGGAGCGAGTACTTCTCGCTGTCCAGGTACTCCTCGCTGCCCGGCTTCACCGCGACGTGCTCGAACAGCTCGAAGCCGGAGTAGACGCCCCAGGTGGGGCTCATCATCGCGGCGAGCACGGCCCGGATCTTGAACATCGGCGGGCCACCGAACTGCAGGGACTCGTGGAGGATGTCCGGGGTGTTCACGAAGAAGTTGGGCCGCATGTAGTGCGCGGTCGCGGCGAGCTCGCGCCCGTACTCCTCGATCTCGTCGCGCTCGGTGCGCCAGGTGAAGTACGTGTAGGACTGCGTGAACCCGATCCGCGCCAGCTGGTGCATCATCGCCGGCCGGGTGAACGCCTCGGCCAGGAAGAGCACGTCAGGGTCGGTCCGCTTGACCTCCCAGATCAGCCAGTGCCAGAAGTTCAGCGGCTTGGTGTGCGGGTTGTCGACCCGGAAGATGCGGACCCCGGCGTCCATCCAGTGCCGGACGACCCGCAGGACCTCCGCGTAGATGCCCTCGGGGTCGTTGTCGAAGTTGACCGGGTAGATGTCCTGGTACTTCTTCGGCGGGTTCTCGGCGTAGGCGATGGTGCCGTCGGGCTTCGTGGTGAACCACTCCGGGTGCTCCTGCACCCACGGGTGGTCGGGTGCGGCCTGCAGGGCGAGGTCGAGGGCGACCTCCATGCCCAGCTCCCGCGTGCGCGCCACGAAAGCCTTGAAGTCGTCGAGGGTGCCCAGCTGCGGGTGCACCGCGTCGTGGCCGCCCTCGGCGCTGCCGATGGCCCACGGCGACCCGACGTCGTCCGGCCCGATCTCGTGCGGGTTGCCGCCCGGGAACTGGGCGGTGTTCGGCCCCTTGCGGTTGACCGAGCCGATCGGGTGGATCGGCGGCAGGTAGACCACGTCGAAGCCCATGTCGGCGATCGCCGGCAGCCGGTCGCCGGCGGTGGTGAAGGTGCCGTGCGTGGGGACGCCGCCGACGACGGGGCCCTCGGAGCGCGGGAAGAACTCGTACCAGGAGCCGTAGAGGGCCCGCGGCCGGTCGACGAACACCTCGAACGGCTCGGTGCGGGTGACCAGTTCGCGGACCGGGTGCTCGTGGAGGTACTGCTGCAGCCCCGAGGCGAGGGCCGGGGCGACCCGGACGGTCAGCTCCTGGGACTCGTCGCGCAGCGCGGCGGCCGCGGCGGTGACCCGGTCCCGCCAGTCGGCGCCGGCCTCCGCCGCGACCCGGTCGAGCAGACGCGCGCCCTCCTCGAGGTCGTTGGCCAGCTCGTCGGGACCCTGGCCGGCCTCGATCTTCACCTCGACGGCGTGCCGCCACGTGGACAGCGGGTCGCTCCACGCCTCGACGCGGAAGGTCCAGGGCCCCTCGCGGTCGGGGACCACCGTGGCGATCCAGCGGTCGGGCTCCGGCGGGAGCTTCGCCATCCGCACGAACGGCGCGCCGGCGTCGTCGGCGCCGGGCGCGGTCCAGACGACGTTCGCGGCGACGGCGTCGTGGCCCTCGCGGAAGACGGTGGCGGTGATCGGCAGGTGCTCGCCGACGACCGCACGGGCCGAGAAGGTCCCGCAGGAGACGACGGGGGCGACATCGGTGATGCCGAGGCGGAGGTCAGCGCGGCCATTCATTGCCGCAACGCTATCGAGGTCCCGGGGTGCGGGCACCTCGGCGGGCACCCGTCCGGGTGGGCACGTGCGTGGGACGGGTGGGGCGGAGGTGGCCAGAGAACTCCCGCGCACCCCTGGCGCTGACGCCCTGGCTGGCTAGTCTCGGGCCGTGCGAGCCCTCCGTCGTTTCACAGTCCGTGCCGCCCTCCCGGAGCCGCTGCTCCCGCTCTCCCAGCTGGTGATGAACCTCCGCTGGTCGTGGCACCCCGAGACCAGGGACCTCTTCGAGACCCTGGACCCCGGCCTCTGGCAGCGCTGCGGCGGCGACCCCGTCAAGGCCCTGGGCGAGGTGTCGGCCGAGCGGCTGGCCGCACTGGCCAAGGACCGTCGGTTCGTGCGCCGCCTGCAGGACGCCGTCGACGACCTGGAGGAGTACCTCTCCACGCCGCGCTGGTACCAGTCGCTGGGCGCCGAGGCCCCGGCGAGCATCGCCTACTTCTCCGCCGAGTTCGGCATCACCGAGGTGCTGCCCCAGTACTCCGGCGGCCTGGGCATCCTCGCCGGTGACCACCTGAAGGCCGCCTCGGACCTCGGGGTGCCGCTGATCGGGGTCGGGCTGCTCTACCGCGCCGGCTACTTCGAGCAGGGACTGTCCGCCGACGGCTGGCAGCTCGAGCACTACCCCTCGCTGGACCCGCACGGCCTGCCGGTGAAGCTGCTGCGCGGGCCCGACGGCACCGCCGTCGTCATCAACGTGCCGCTGCCCGAGGGTCGCACCCTCTACGCGCACGTCTGGCGGGCGCAGGTCGGCCGCGTCACCCTCCTGCTGCTCGACAGCGACATCGAGGAGAACGCGCCGGCCGAGCGGGGCGTCACCGACCGCCTGTACGGCGGCGACGAGGACCACCGCCTGCGCCAGGAGATGCTGCTCGGCATCGGCGGGGTGCGGGCGCTGCGCGCCTACTGCGCGCGCACCGGCGTCCCGGCTCCCGAGGTGTTCCACGCCAACGAGGGCCACGCCGGCTTCCTGGGGCTCGAGCGCATCCGCGAGCTGATGGAGTCGCACGGCCTGGCGTTCGCCGAGGCGCTGCAGGCGGTCCGCGCGGCCACGGTGTTCACCACGCACACGCCCGTGCCGGCCGGGATCGACCGCTTTCCGAAGGCGCTCATCGAGCGGTACTTCGCCGGCTTCGGCGTCCCGCTGCACGACCTGCTCGCGCTGGGCGCCGAGGAGGACCCGGCGAAGTACAACATGGCCCACATGGGCCTGCGGCTGGGCCAGCGCGCCAACGGCGTGAGCGAGCTGCACGGCCACGTGAGCCGGGGCATGTTCAACAACCTGTGGCCAGGCTTCGACGAGGGCGACGTCCCGATCGGGTCGATCACCAACGGCGTGCACGCCCCGACCTGGACCGCGCGCGAGCTGGTCGACATGGGCACCCAGACGTCCAGCCAGGGGGACCCGCTCCAGGTCGAGGGTCCCGTGCACTTCGACGGCGTCGACACCATCGCGGCCGGCGATCTGTGGGCGATCCGGCGCACGCTGCGCGGTCGGCTGGTCGAGGAGGTGCGCCGTCGCATCCGCGAGACCGCGCTCTCCCGCGGCGCGACCGAGGCCGAGGTCGGCTGGACCGACACCGCCTTCGACCCCGACGTCCTCACCATCGGCTTCGCCCGCCGCGTGCCCAGCTACAAGCGCCTGACGCTGATGCTGCGCGACCCGGCCAAGCTCAAGGCGATGCTCCTGGACCCGGAGCGGCCGCTGCAGCTGGTCATCGCGGGCAAGAGCCACCCCGCCGACGACGGCGGCAAGAAGCTCATCCAGCAGATGGTGGCCTTCGCCGACGACCCGGAGATCCGGCACCGCATCGCGTTCCTGCCGGGGTACGACATCGGCATGGCCCGGTACCTCTACTGGGGCTGCGACGTCTGGCTGAACAACCCGCTGCGGCCGCTGGAGGCGTGCGGCACGTCGGGGATGAAGTCGGCCCTCAACGGTGGGCTGAACCTCTCGATCCGAGACGGCTGGTGGGACGAGTGGTTCGACGGCCAGAACGGCTGGGCGATCCCCACGGCCGACGGCGTCGCCGACGCCGACCGACGCGACGAGGTGGAGGCACGGGCGATCTACGACCTGCTGTCCACCCAGGTGCTGCCCCGGTTCTACGAGCGCGACGCCGAGGGCGTGCCGGCCCGGTGGGTGGAGATGGTGCGGCACACGCTGCGCGAGACCGGTCCCAAGGTGATGGCCACGCGCATGGTGCGCGACTACGTGCAGGCGCTCTACGTGCCGGCGGCGCAGTCGGCCCGCGTCATGTCGGCCGACGGCTACGCCCCGGCGCGCTCGGAGTCCACGTGGCGGGCGCACCTGCTGCACAACTGGTCGACCGTCCGCGTGGCCCACGTGGAGGCCACCGGCGCCGGTGACACCCCGGAGATCGGCTCGACCCTCGCGCTGCGCGCGGAGGTGGAGCTGCCGGGGCTGGAGCCGGGCGACGTGCAGGTGCAGGCGGCCTACGGCCGGGTGGACGACGCCGACGGTCTGCACGAGGTGACCACGGTGCCGATGGAGCACGACCAGACCGAGGGCTCGCGGCACTGGTTCACGGCCACCGTCCCGCTCGAGCGCACGGGCGCCTTCGGCTACACCGTGCGCGTCCTGCCGTTCTCCGAGCACCTGGCCGACCCCGCCGAGCTCGGTGTGGTCACGACGGCCTGAGGAAGGACCCCGTCCTCCCCACCGTTCGCGAGCTCAGGGCGGGACCCGGGACGGGGCCGCCGGTCACCCGTCGCGACGCTCTCGTCACGCTCGCCCCACCTGTGGGGTGTGACGTGGGGCGATCACGGCGTGGCGGGGGCGGCCGGGCGCCGAACCCGGTTGTGCATCACTAGGCTTGCCGCCATGCCCGACCGCTGTGAAGTCCTGCCCGGAGACGCCGTCGTCGCCCGCCGCGACGGTGGCCTGCTGTGGGTGGACGCTCCCGGTTCCCCTGCACTCGTCTCGGCCCTGCACGCCTGCCTCGGGGTCTCCGGCCCCGGCGCGGAGCACGTGCTGACGGCCATCGCCGCACAGGCGGGCTCGCTCGCCTCCGGCAGCGCGTCCTTCGCCGTCGTGGTGACCGACGCCGCTGCCGGTACCGGCGTCGCCCTGTGGTCCGGCAAGGGGCAGCCCACCGTGGACGGGGTGCCGGTCTCGGGCTCCTCGGTCTCCGGCGCCACCCTCGGGTCGTTCTCGCTGGGCCGCACGCTCTACGTCGGCCCGGGCTCCGCCGGGCCGCAGGCCGCGCCGGGGGTCTCCTTCGACCTGGTCGAGGGCACGGTGCCCGGTGCCGGTGCGACGCTGCACACGGCTGCTCCGGCCGCGTCGTTCTCGGCGGCCCCGGCGCAGGCCGCGCCGTCGTCGTTCACCGCGTCCTCGGACTCGGGCTTCGGGTCCGGCGCGAGTGCCGGGTCCAGCCGGGTCAGCGCTCCGGCCGAGTCGGGGGAGCAGACCGCGTTCTGGCGGCCGGACTCCGACGCCGCCTCCGCTTCCGCTTCCGCTGACGCCCCGCCGGTGCTGCGGTTCGACGACGGGCTGGTCGTCCCCGTGGACGGCGACCTGGTGCTCGGCCGCCGTCCCGACAACCACGAGATGGTCACCACCGGCACCGCCCGGCCGGTGCCGATCGCGGATACCCAGAACGTGCTCTCCTCCGCCCACGCCGCCCTGACGCGCTCGGGCGACGAGGTGTCGCTGGTCGACCTCGGCTCGCTCAACGGCACCCACGTCGCCGGCCCCGAGGCCACGGAGTGGACGCAGCTGGAGCCGGGCATCGCCCACCCGCTCTCCGACGGCGACCGCCTCCTGCTCGGCTGGACCGTCATCACCTTCGAGCAGCCGGAGTAGCGCCGCGCCCAGCGTTGAACCCCAGAGGCCCAGAACCCACTCGGTTCTGGGCCTCTGGCGTTCACCGGTGCTGCAGGATCGGCCCATGCACCTCGCGGAGGACCCCGCCCACGAACTCGCGCTGAGTTCCGCCGGGTACCTGCCTGTGACCGCCCGCCGGCTGGCGCAGAAGGTGCTGCTGGTCTTGCTGTCGGGACGCATGTGGGTCGGGGACGTCGACGGGTCCCGCCGCGACATCACCGGGCCGACGTGGGTGACCTGGTACCCCGGTGAGGCGATGAAGTACGGCGCGCACGGGACGACGGTGCACTGGGTGGTCGCGTCGCCCGTCGGGCCCGTTCCGCCGGGCCTCCCGCGGCCGGGCTCGCTCGTTCGGCTGCGCGGCAACGAGGGGCGCGGAGTCGTGGACGCGCTCCTCGTGCTGTACCTGGACGAATCAACTGACGGGTCCGGGCTGTGGTCGGCGGTCGTGGAGGTCCCCGGCGAGGGCCACGGGCACTACGCGCTCGGCGACGTCCTCGAGGTCGTGGAGGAGTCCGACGAGGACCTGCACCTCTGGAGCTTCCGGCCGGACCTGGGCAACCCCGTCCGCCTGTCCGGCGCCTGACCCGACGGACCGGTGAACCCGGGTGGCCCACGAACACCCCGGTCCTGGGCCGCTGCGGTCCAACGGTGTCCCAGGGAGGCTGGTCAGGGGCGGCGAAGCACCTTGAGCACCCACACGCAGCGGCCGGGCAGCTCCACCGGGCCCGGGGCGACGATCGCCGTCCCCGGGGGCGCGCCGGTGGCGTACTCCGTGGAGACGACGAGCTCGTAGCCGTCGGCCCAGGGCGCGTCGGGTAGCTGCACGGTCACCGGCTCGGGGCCGGCGTGCAGCCAGACGAGGTAGCAGTCGTCGACCACCGGCCGGCCGAGGGCGTCGCGGTGCCGGATGCCGCGCCCGTCCAGGTACATGCCGACCGTCTGCAGGCCGGTGTCGAACCAGTCGGCGGTGGTGAGCTGCCCACCGCCGGGGGCGAACCACGCCAGGTCGCGGGTACCCCCGGTGCCGGGCAGCTCGTGGCCCTCGAAGAACGCCTCCTGCCGCAGCACGGGCGCCGAGCGGCGCAGCGCCAGGACGTGGGCGACGAACGCGCGCAGGTCCTCGTCGACCTGCGTCCAGTCCAGCCAGGACAGCTCGTTGTCCTGGCAGTAGGCGTTGTTGTTGCCGCGCTGGGTGCGGCCGAGCTCGTCGCCGGCGGTGAGCATCGGCACCCCGGTGGACAGCAGCAGGGTGGCCAGCAGGTTGCGCACCTGGCGGGCGCGGAGGGCGGTGATCTCCGGGTCGTCGGTGGGCCCCTCCACGCCGGAGTTCCAGTTCCGGTTGTGGTTCTCGCCGTCCCGGTTGTCCTCGCCGTTGGCCTCGTTGCGCTTGTGCTCGTAGGCGACGAGGTCGGCCATGGTGAACCCGTCGTGCGCGGTGACGAAGTTGATGCTGGCGAAGGGGCGGCGGCCGTCGGAGCGGTAGAGGTCCGAGGAGCCGGTGAGCCGGTAGGCCAGGTCGCGGACGCCGACGTGCGCGCCGGACCACACGTCGCGCACCGTGTCGCGGTACTTGCCGTTCCACTCCGTCCACGGCGGCGGGAAGTTGCCCACCTGGTAGCCGCCGGGCCCGACGTCCCACGGCTCCGCGATCAGCTTGACCCGGCTCACGACCGGGTCCTGGTGGACGACGTCGAAGAAGGCGGACAACCGGTCGACGTCGTGCATCGAGCGGGCCAGCGCCGAGGCCAGGTCGAAGCGGAAGCCGTCCACGTGCATCTCGGTGACCCAGTAGCGCAGCGAGTCCATGAGCAGCGCCAGCACGGTGGGCCGCCGCACGTCCAGGGTGTTCCCGCAGCCGGTGTAGTCGGTGTAGCGGGCGGGGTTCTGCGGGTCGAGGCGGTAGTACCCGCCGTTGTCGATGCCCTTGAACGACAGCGTGGGGCCGGTCTGGTCTCCCTCGGCGGTGTGGTTGTAGACCACGTCGAGGATGACCTCGATGCCGGCGGCGTGCAGCGCCTTGACCATCGTCTTGAACTCGGTGACCTGTCCGCCGCCGCTTCCCGATGCGCTGTAGGCGGCGTGCGGGGCGAAGAAGCCCAGGGTGTTGTAGCCCCAGTAGTTGGTCAGCCCGCGGCGCAGCAGGTGCGGCTCGCTGACGAAGTGGTGCACCGGCAGCAGCTCGACCGCGGTCACCCCCAGCGACCGCAGGTGCTCGATGAAGGCCGGGTGGGCCAGGCCCGCGTAGGTGCCGCGCAACTGCGCCGGGACGTCGGGGTGCCGCATCGTGGCGCCCTTGACGTGCACCTCGTAGATGACGGTGTCCGACCACGAGGTGCGCGGGGCCCGGTCGCCGTCCCACGGGAAGGTGTCGTGGACGACGACGCCCCGGGGCACGTGCGGCGCGGAGTCCCGCTCGTCGGGCACCGAGCCGTCGACGGCGTCGGCAGGGTGCCCGAACAGGGAGGGGTGCAGCTGCAGGCCGCCGTCCACCGCGCGGGCGTAGGGGTCGAGCAGCAGCTTGGCCGGGTTGTACCGGTGACCGGTGGGCGGGTCGTAGGAGCCGTGGACCCGGTAGCCGTAGCGCTGGCCGGGGCCGATGCCGGTGACCCGGCCGTGCCAGACCTGGTGGGTGCTCTCCGTCAGCGGGTGCCGGTGCTCGGCGCCGTCCGGGTCGAACAGGCACAGGTCGACCGCGTGCGCGCCCGCCGACCACAGGGCGAAGTTCGTGCCCGTGCCGTCCCAGTGCGCGCCGAGCGGGGTGGGCGAGCCGGGCAGGACCTCGACGGCCGGGGATGCGGTCACGGGGCGATCGTGCCAAGTCCCGGGGTGGACGTCGTGCAGGGAGCGCGCGCGAGGTGGGGTTGGATGGGTCCGTGTCGAGCTCAGCCCCCTCGGACGGGGCCGTCGTACGGATGACCGGGGTCGACGTCGTGCGCGGGGAGAACCACCTGCTGCGCGGCGTCGACTGGCGTGTGGAGGCCGACCACCGCTGGGTGGTGCTGGGGCCCAACGGCGCGGGGAAGACGACGCTGATGCAGCTGGCCGGGGCGCTGCTGCACCCCAGCCGCGGGGAGGTGCGGCTGCTGGGGGAGACCCTCGGGGCTGTCGACGTCTTCGAGCTCCGCCCCCGCATCGGGCTGACCAGCGCGGCGCTGTCCCAGCGGATCGGGCCGGCGGAGAAGACCGGCGACGTGGTCGTCTCGGCGGGGTACGCCGTGGTCGGCCGGTGGCGGGAGCGCTACGACGTCCACGACCTGACCCGCGCCGGGATGCTCATGGAGCAGTGGGGCGTCGCCCAGTTCGCGCACCGGCCGTTCGGGACGCTGAGCGAGGGGGAACGCAAGCGGGCCCAGATCGCCCGCGCGCTCATGCCCGACCCCGAGCTGCTACTGCTGGACGAGCCTGGTGCCGGCCTGGACCTGGGCGGTCGCGAGGACCTCGTCGCCCGGCTGTCGGACCTGGCCCGCTACCACTACGCGCCGGCGCAGGTCCTGGTCACCCACCACGTCGAGGAGATCCCGCCGGGCTACACCCACGCCCTGCTGCTCCGGGGTGGTGAGGTCGTCGCCGCGGGCGCCGCCGACGACGTCCTCACCGCGGAGAAGCTGTCGGACACCTTCGGGCTGCCGCTGGATCTCACGCGGACCGACGGCCGCTTCACCGCCCGCCGCGCTCGTTAAGGTGCCGTCCATGGCGCAGACCCCGGAGTTCGTGACCCTGCAGGTGGAGGACGGGGTGGGCACCATCCGCCTCGACCGCCCGAAGATGAACGCCATCGACGAGCAGCTGCACCTCGAGGTGCGCGCCGCGGCGACGGAGGCGGGGGAGCGGTCCGACGTGCGCGCCGTCGTCGTCTACGGCGGCGAGCGGGTGTTCGCCGCCGGCGCCGACATCAAGGCCATGTCGCAGCTGGACGGCGCCGGCATGCGTGAGTGGGGCCGCGAGCTGCAGGACTCTTTCCGGACGGTCGCCCGCATCCCGAAGCCGGTCATCGCCGCGATCACCGGCTACGCGCTGGGCGGCGGCTACGAGCTCGCGCTGTGCGCCGACTTCCGGGTGCTCGGCAGCCGGGCGAAGATCGGCCAGCCCGAGATCCAGCTCGGCGTCATCCCCGGGGCCGGCGGCACGCAGCGCCTGGCTCGGCTCGTCGGCCCGGCCAAGGCCAAGGACCTCGTGTTCACCGGCCGGCACGTGGGCGCCGAGGAGGCACTCGAGATCGGCCTGGCCGACGCCGTCGTCCCCGACGCCGAGGTGTACGAGACCGCCCTGGCCATGGCGCGCAAGTTCGCCGCCGGGCCGCCGCTGGCGCTGGCCGCGGCCAAGCGGGCGATCGACGAGGGCCTGGAGCTGCCGCTGGACGAGGCGCTGACCCTCGAGACCCGCCTGTTCGCGGAGCTCTTCGACACCGAGGACCAGAAGACCGGCATGCGCTCGTTCCTGGAGAGCGGACCGGGCAAGGCGGAGTTCACCGGCCGCTGAGCGCACCGATCCGACGCCGACCGGACGCCGGATCGTCACGTTCCAGTACCGCGCACAGGCCACCGAGGTAGGTCAGAATGCGCGAGGCCGTCCGGCCGGGTCCAGGGGGATCCGGGCGCGGGACGGCCCCACACCAGGAGGACACGTGCGACGAACCACCCTGCGGACCGCGGTCGCGGTCGTGACGGCGGGACTCACCCTGACCGCCTGCGGCTCCGACGACGGCGGCTCCGGCGGCGGCAGCGGCTCGGACTGGGCGGAGGCCACGTCCGTCGAGGACGGCGGCGGGATGGACGCCCTCATCGAGGCCGCCAAGGCCGAGGGCGAGCTCAACGTCATCGCACTCCCGCCGGACTGGGCCAACTACGGCGAGATCATCGAGACGTTCAGCGACAAGTACGACATCGAGGTCAACAGCGCCAGCCCCGACGGCTCCAGCCAGGACGAGCTCAACGCCGTCACCAGCCAGCGCGGGCAGGACCGGGCGCCCGACGTCCTCGACCTCGGGCTCTCCTTCGCCCGCCAGGCGAAGGCCCAGGACCTGACCGCCCCGTACAAGGTGGAGACCTGGGACGAGATCCCCGAGGGCCAGAAGGACCCCGACGGCCACTGGTTCAACGACTACGGCGGCTACCTGTCGATCGGCTGCAACGCCACCATCGTCGTGGAGTGCCCGACGACGCTCGCCGACCTGGCCGACCCCCGCTACGCCGGCCAGGTCGCCCTCAACGGCAACCCGACGCAGGCGCAGGCCGCCTTCGCCGGAGTGTGGGCCGCCGCGCTGAGCAACGGCGGCAGCCTGGACGACATCGGGCCGGGGATCGACTTCTTCGTCGACCTCAAGGAGAGCGGCAACTTCAACCCGGTCGAGTCGACGCCGGCCACGGTCCTGGCCGGTGAGACGCCCATCTCCCTGGACTGGGACTACGTGAACGCAGCCCAGACCGAGAAGATGCAGGCCGCCGGCTCGACCTGGGAGGTGAACGTCCCCAGTGACGGCCTCATGGGCGGCTACTACAGCCAGGCCATCAGCAAGTTCGCGCCGCACCCCGCCGCCGCCCGGCTCTGGCAGGAGTTCCTCTACAGCGACGAGGGTCAGAACCTCTGGCTGGAGGGTGGCGCGCGCCCGGTGCGGCTCCCCGCGATGGAGGAGGCGGGCACCGCCGACGAGGCGGCGCTCAGCGCGCTCCCCGAGGTGGAGGGCGAGGCCGAGTTCCCGACCGAGGAGCAGGAAGCCGCCGCCAAGGAGGTCGTCACGACCCGCTGGAACGAGGAGATGTCGGGCTGAGTACCGCATCAGCGGACGCGTCCGCGCCGGCCCCCCGTCGCGGGGACCGGCGCGGACGCGTGCTGACGGCGCTGGGCACGGTGCCGTTCTTCCTCTACGTCGCGGTGTTCCTGCTGCTCCCCATCGCGGTGCTCGCGGTCGAGGCGTTCCGCGCCACGGACCCGGTCACCTACGAGGAGACCTGGTCCACCGACTCCATCACCGCCATCACCGAGGGCGTCTACCGCCGTGCCTACCTGGGCAGCCTGCAGCTCTCGCTGATCACCGCGGTGCTCAGTGCCGTCCTCGGCCTGGCGCTGGCCGTGGCGATCCTGCGCGCCCGCCGCGGCCGGTTGCTGCGCCGGCTCGTCCTCACCGCTTCCGGGGTGCTGGCCAACTTCGGCGGCATCCCGCTGGCCTTCGCCTTCATCGCGACGATCGGCACGCAGGGCGTGGTCACCGCGCTCCTCCAGGACACCTTGGGCATCGGGCTGGGCGGCTTCTCGCTCTACTCCATGACCGGTCTGGCGCTGGTCTACCTCTACTTCCTGGTCCCGCTGATGGTGCTCACGATCATCCCGGCGCTGGAGGCCCTGAGACCGCAGTGGCGGGAGGCGGCCGACAACCTCGGTGCCACCGGCTGGCAGTACTGGCGGTACGTCGGCGGACCGGTGCTCCTGCCCCCGGTGCTCGGAGCCACGATGCTGCTGTTCGCCTCGGCGTTCGCCGCCTACGCCACCGCGAAGGCGCTGGTCGGCAGCAGCGTCCCGCTGGTCACCCTGCAGATCGCCGATGCGCTGTCGAGCAACGTCGTCGTCGGCGCGGAGAACCTGGGCAAGGCGCTGGCGCTCGGCATGGTCGTCGTCGTGGGCCTGGTGATGGCCTTCTACGCCTGGGTCCAGCGGCGCACCCAGCGGTGGCTGGCATGACGGCGCTGGCCGAGAGCGTCGCCGGCGCCGGGGGAGTGGCGCCGGAGACCCCGGTGCGGCCCGGAGGGCGCCGCGGAGGTGCCTGGCGGTTCGGCGTCCTCGGCCTGCTGGGGCTGTACTTCCTCGTCCCGATCGCCGCGTCGGTGTGGTTCACCGTGCGCAACAGGGGGACCGGCGAGTTCACGGCCGAGCACTACACCGGCATCCCCGGTGCCGAGGGGTTCGCCGAGTCGTTCACCCGCTCGCTGGTCCTGGCCGCGCTGACGGTGCTCATCGCCCTGGCGCTCATGCTGCCGACCGTCGTGCTGGTGAACCTGCGGCTGCCCCGCCTGCGGACGACGGTGGAGCTGCTCACCCTCATGCCGCTGGTGGTGCCGCCGATCGCCCTGGTCGTCGGCGTGCGCAGTGTGCTCGCCTGGGCGCCGGACTACTTCCTGGACACCCCGCTGGCGGAGGTGTTCTTCGCGATCCAGGAGCCGGAACTGCCCTGGATCCTGGTGTTCGTCTACGTCGTCCTGGCCTTGCCGTTCGTCTACCGCGCGCTGGACTCCGGCGTCCGCGGGGCGGACCTGCGCACGCTGACCGAGGCCGCCCGCAACCTGGGGGCCTCCTGGCCCCGGGTGCTGCTCTGGGTGGTGCTGCCGGTGCTGCGCACCTCGGTGCTCAACGCCGCCTTCCTCACCTTCGCGCTCGTCCTGGGCGAGTTCACGTTCGCCAACATCCTCGGCTTCGAGACCTTCCCCACCTGGATCCTGCGGGTGTCCGGGTCCGAGCCGCAGCTGTCGGTGGCCGTCTCGGTGCTCTCCCTCGTCGTCACCTGGATGCTGCTGCTGCTCATCTCCGCGCTGGACCGCCGGCGCGGCACGAAGGAGAACTCATGACCGCCGCCTCGCTGCGGACCCCCGCCGCGGACCAGGGCGACCGTCCCGGTGCGCCGATCCGCCTGGAGGCGCTGACCCGCCGCTACGGATCGGTGCTCGCCCTGGACGGGCTGGACCTGGACATCACCGGTGGCGAGTTCCTCGCCCTGCTCGGCCCCTCGGGCTGCGGCAAGACGACGGCGCTGCGGGCCATCGCCGGCTTCGAACAGCCCGACGCCGGGCGGGTGCTGGTCGACGGCCGCGACGTCACCGGTGTCCCGGCCAGCAAGCGGGACATGGGCATGGTCTTCCAGGCCTACAGCCTCTTCCCGAACCTGACCGTCGCGGAGAACGTGGCCTTCGGCCTGCGCGTGCGCCGCCGGGACCGCTCGGAGCAGCGCGGCCGCGCCGCCGAGCTGCTCGAGCTGGTCGGCCTGGCCGACCGGGGCGACCGCTACCCCCACCAGCTCTCCGGCGGTCAGCAGCAGCGGGTGGCGCTGGCCCGCGCGCTGGCGGTGGCCCCGAAGGTGCTGCTGCTCGACGAGCCGCTGTCGGCCCTCGACGCCCAGGTCCGCGTGCAGCTGCGCGAGGAGATCCGCCGCATCCAGCTGGAGCTGGGCACCACCACCGTCTTCGTCACCCACGACCAGGCCGAGGCGCTGTCCGTGGCCGACCGGGTCGGTGTCATGCGCGCCGGCCGGCTGGAGCAGGTGGCCAGCCCCGACGAGCTCTACGAGCGCCCGGCGACGGCCTTCGTGGCCGAGTTCGTGGGCACGATGAACCGGCTGCCGGCGACGCTGTCGGACGGCGTGGTCGAGGTGCTCGGCACCCGCCGCCCGCTCGCCGGTGCCGCGCCGACCGGCCCGGTCGAGGCGCTGATCAGGCCCGAGGGCCTCGTGGTCTCCGCGGGTGGCCCGGGGCGCGTGGTGACCCGCACCTTCTCCGGTGCGAGCACCCGCCTGCTGGTCGCGCTCCCCGGCGGCCTCGAGATGCGCGTCGATCTCGCCAGCGCCGACAGCCAGCACCTCACCCCGGGGACGGCTGTCTCGGTCGTCCCGGCCGAGCGGCCCGTGCTCGTCGTGCCCGCGGAGCCGGTGACGCCGCCGGCCGGGGAGTAGCGTCGGGAGCGTCCTGGTCCTCCCTCGCGCACCGGCCGTCTGCACCCGCTGCCGGGACCAGGAGCACACCGTGGGCCGGTCGTCCGGCCCGATCAGGTAACCCATGTCTCCCGCACCGTCCCCCGTACTGCCCGTCCGGGACGCACCCGCCGACGTCTGCGGCAGGTGCCCGCACCCGCTCAGCGCCCACGACACCATCTCGCTGCGGTTCTGCCGGGCGACCGGAGCAGGCGACCTCGCGCGCGGATGCGCCTGCCCCACGTCCTGACGGCGGGCGATGCGTGATCATGCGGGGGTGACCACATCCCCGGATCCCGCCGCCGTCGACCGGTCCGACCCCGCCGGCCGTGCCTGGGTGGACCGGGCGGTGGCCCTGGTCGAGGCCGACGCCCGGCGCAGCGCCGACACCCACCTGCTGGTCTACCCGCTACCGCCGGAGTGGGGGATCGACCTCTACCTCAAGGACGAGTCGACCCACCCGACCGGCAGCCTCAAGCACCGCCTGGCCCGGTCGCTGTTCCTCTACGGGCTGTGCTCGGGGCAGATCACCGAGGGCAGCACCGTCGTCGAGGCCTCCAGCGGGTCGACGGCGGTGAGCGAGGCCTACTTCGCCCGCATGCTGGGCCTGCCGTTCGTGGCCGTCATGCCCCGCTCGACGAGCCCGGAGAAGGTCGCGCTCATCGAGTTCCACGGCGGCCGCTGCCACTTCGTGGAGAGGCCGCCGGAGATGTACGAGGAGGCCCGCCGCCTGGCCGCGGAGTGCGGTGGCCACTACCTCGACCAGTTCAGCTTCGCCGAGCGGGCCACCGACTGGCGGGGCAACAACAACATCGCGGAGTCGATCTTCGACCAGCTCGCCGCCGAGCGGCACCCGGTCCCGGAGTGGGTGGTCGTGGGCGCCGGTACGGGCGGGACGAGCGCGACCATCGGCCGGTACCTGCGCTACCGCCGGCACCCCACCCGGCTGGCCGTCGTCGACCCGGAGAACTCCGCCTTCTTCCCCGGCTACGCCACCGGTGACCTCGGGACGACGACCGGGCTGCCCTCCCGGATCGAGGGGATCGGGCGCCCGCGGGTGGAGCCCTCGTTCGTCCCCACCATCGTCGACCGGATGCTCCAGGTGCCCGACGCCGCCTCGCTGGCCGCCATGCGTCACCTCGCCGAGGCCACCGGGCGCCGGGCGGGCGGGTCCACCGGCACCAACCTGTGGGGTGCGTTCACGCTCGTGTCCGAGATGCTGGCCGCGGGCCGCACCGGCAGCGTCGTGACCCTGCTGTGCGACGGCGGCGAGCGCTACGCCCACACCTACTACTCGGACGAGTGGGTCACGGCGCAGGGCCTCGATCTCGCGCCGCACGCCGCCACGCTGCGGCGATTCGCCGCGAGCGGGGAGTGGCTCCCCGCAGGGTGACGTGGCTCACCGGGCCCTCGGTTCGCACCGCCTTTACGTGGCAGTAACCTCCAAGGTCGGAGCTGGCGGGCTATCTGCCCGCGCCCCATGACCCCGTCGCGGAGGTAGGTCTGGCGTGAACATCGTCGTTCTGGTCAAGCAGGTCCCGGATTCCGGTAGCGAGCGCAAGATGGACCCGGCGGACAACACCGTCGCCCGCGCCGCCGCCGACAACGTCGTCAACGAGATCGACGAGTACGCCATCGAAGAGGCGCTCGTGGTCAAGGAGGCACAGGGCGGCGAGGTCACCGTGCTGACCGTCGGCCCCGACAGCGCCACCGACGCCATCCGCAAGGCGCTCTCCATGGGCGCCGACAAGGCCGTGCACGTCTCCGACGAGGCCATCAAGGGCTCCGACGCCGTCCAGATCAGCGCCGTCCTGGCCGCTGCCCTGGGTCAGCTGGAGTTCGACCTGGTCATCTGCGGCGCCGAGGCGACCGACAGCCAGATGAGCGTCATGCCGGCGCTGCTCGCCGAGCGCCTGGGCCTCCCGCAGCTGTCGGGCGCCCGCAAGCTCACCGTCGACGGCGGCGTCGCCAAGATCGAGCGGCAGACCGACGGCGGCTACTGGGCCGTCGAGGCGCCGCTGCCCGCGATCGTCTCCACCTGGGACACGATCAACGAGCCGCGCTACCCCTCGTTCAAGGGGATCATGGCCGCCAAGAAGAAGCCGGTCGAGACCAAGACGCTGGCCGACCTCGGTCTCGACGCCTCGACCGTCGGGCTGGCCAACGCCACCACCCAGGTCGTCGACTTCGCCGGCCGCCCGCCCAAGGGCGAGGGCGTGAAGGTCACCGACGAGGGCGATGGCGCCCAGAAGTTCGTGGACTTCCTCGCCGGCCAGAAGATCGTCTGAGCCCGGCCCGGATCGAAGGAAGAGGAGAAGCTACTCATGGCAGAGGTCCTGGTCCTGGCCGAGCTCAACCCGGCCGGCGGAGGTGTCCGCAAGACGACCCTCGAGGCGCTCACCGCGGCTCGCGCGCTCGGTGAGCCGTCGGCCGTCGTCATCGCCGCCCCCGGCACCGCCGCGGGCATCAAGGACGCGCTGGCCGAGTACGGCGCGGCCACCGTCTACGTCGCCGAGGCCCCGGAGGTCGACGAGTTCCTCGTCGCCCCCAAGGCAGAGGTGCTCGCCCAGCTGGTGCAGGAGAAGTCGCCCACCGCGGTCGTCATCCCCTCCTCGCCCGAGGGCAAGGAGATCGCCGCCCGTCTGGCGATCAAGATCGGCAGCGGCTTCCTGACCGACGTCACGGAGATCGCCGCCGACGGCACCGCGACCCAGGTCGCGTTCGCCGGTTCGGTCATCGTGCACTCGAAGGTCACCGCCGGCACGCCCATCTACACGCTGCGCGGCAACTCGGTCACCCCCGAGCCGGCCGCCGGTGCGGGCGCCGAGCAGGCCGTGTCCGTCTCGGTCTCCGACGCCGCCAAGGGCGCCAAGGTGACCGACCGGGTCGTCGAGCAGAAGAGCAGCCGCCCCGAGCTCACCGAGGCCTCGATCGTGGTCTCCGGTGGTCGCGGTGTCGCCAGCGCCGAGAACTTCTCGATCATCGAGGGCCTGGCCGACTCGCTCGGTGCCGCCGTCGGCGCCTCGCGCGCCGCGGTCGACTCCGGCTTCTACCCGCACACCTTCCAGGTCGGGCAGACCGGCAAGACCGTCTCGCCGAACCTCTACGTCGCCGTCGGCATCTCCGGTGCCATCCAGCACCGCGCCGGCATGCAGACCTCGAAGACCATCGTGGCCATCAACAAGGACCCCGAGGCCCCGATCTTCGAGCTCGCCGACTTCGGTGTCATCGGTGACCTCAACACGGTCGTCCCCGCTGCCACCGAGCAGATCAACGCCCGCAAGTAAGCCGCACGTCCGCCTCGAGCGCCGGTCCCCACACGGGGGCCGGCGCTCGATGCTTTCCCGGTAACGGGAAGTACGGACGGCGGCGCGTGGTTGGGCCGTTCGTGGAGAGGGCCGTCGCACCGAGCATCTGGGACGCCGGCCACCGGCGGACCACGATCGGCCTGCTGACCCTCGTCACGCTCGTGGCCTTCGAGGCGATGGCCGTGGGGACGGCGATGCCCAGTGCTGTCGCCGAGCTCGACGGCGTCGCCTGGTACGCGTGGCCCTTCAGCGCCTTCCTCATCACCTCCGTCGTCGGCATGGTCGTCGGGGGAGAGGTGGGCGACCGGCGCTCGCCCCGGCCGGGCGTGCTCGCCGGGGTGCTCGTGTTCGCCACCGGCCTGCTGATCGCCGGCGTCGCCCAGCACATGGCCGTGCTGGTCCTCGGCCGGGCGGTGCAAGGCCTGGGCGCCGGCGTCGTCATCGTGCTGCTCTACGTCATCGCCGGGCAGGCGTACTCCTCGGAGCTTCGGCCCCGCCTCTTCGGCGCCTTCGCGGCCGGCTGGGTGCTGCCCGCACTGATCGGTCCGCTCGCCGCCGGCCTGGTCACCACCCACCTCGGGTGGCGCGGCGTCTTCCTGTGCCTGCTGCCCCTCGTCGCCGCCGGCCTGGCCCTCCTCCTCGGCGCCGGGCGCGACGAGCCCGTGGAGCGGGAGCCCGCGGCGGAAGCCCGGCGCAGCAACGCTCCATGGGCCCTGCTCGCGGGCGCCGGCATCGCCGCCCTGCAGTACGCCGCCCAGCGGCTCGACGCGGCCGCGGTCCTCCTCGCCCTGGGGGGCGTCCTGGCGCTGGCCGCCGGGCTCCGTCGGCTGCTGCCGCGCGGCACCGTGCGCGCCCGCCCCGGCATCCCGGCCGTGATCGCGAGCCGAGGCCTGCTGGCCGGTGCCTTCTTCGGCATGGACGCCCTGCTGCCCTTCATCCTCACCGAGCAGCACGGGTGGAGCGCGACCACCGCCGGCCTCCCGCTGACCGCTGGAGCGGTCGGCTGGGTGGTCGCCGCGCAGCTGCAGGGCCGGCGGGCCGACGTCCCCCGCCAGCGCGTGCTGCGCGCCGGGTTCCTCCTGCTCGCGCTGGGCCTGGTGGCGACCGCGACGAGTGCGGTCCCGGCGCTCGGCGGGTGGCCGGCCTACCTGACCTGGTTCATCGCGGGCGTGGGCATGGGCCTCGGCATGCCGAGCGTCGGCGTGCTGCTGCTCGACCAGTCGCCGGAGGCCGAGCGGGGCGCGAACTCCGCGGCCTTCCAGATCTCAGACGTGACGGCGTCGGCCCTGTGCGTCGGCCTGTCCGGCGTGCTGGTCGCCGGGGCCGCGGACGGCGGCGGCGCGCTGCTGCCGGCTGTGCTCGCCGCGGTGGCCGTGCTGACGGTCCCCGCGCTCCTCGGTGCCCGGGTGGCCGGGCGCACCGTCCCGCCGGGCCAGGAGGCCTCGGCGGCCGCGACTACCCTGGCGGCGACATGACGTACCTGGACCACGCGGCGACGACCCCGATGCTGCCCGAGGTGCTGGCGGCGATGACCGAGCAGCTGGGCCGGGTGGGCAACGCCTCGTCGCTGCACGCCAGCGGGCGGGCCGCCCGCCGTGCGGCCGAGCAGTCCCGCGAGCGGCTGGCCGACGCTCTGGGGGCGCGCCCGTCGGAGGTGCTGTTCACCGGCGGCGGCACCGAGAGCGACAACCTGGCCGTCAAGGGCCTGTTCTGGGCCCGGCGCGGAGCCGACACCCAGCGCCGTCGCCTGGTGGTGAGCCCGGCCGAGCACCACGCGGTCCTGGACAGCGTCGAGTGGCTGGTCAAGCACGACGGCGCCGAGGTCACCTGGCTGCCGGTCGAGCCGAGCGGGCGGATCCTCCCCGAGGCCCTGGCCGAGGCGCTCGGCGACGGCCGGGACGTCGCGGTGGCCAGCGTCATGTGGGCCAACAACGAGATCGGCACCGTCAGCGACATCGCCGCCCTGGCCGCCACGGCGCACGCCGTCGGCGTCCCGCTGCACACCGACGCCGTGCAGGCCGTCGGTCAGGTGCCGGTGGACTTCGCCGCCAGCGGCGTCGACGCCCTCACGATGACCGGGCACAAGCTCGGCGGGCCGATGGGCGCGGGCGCCCTGCTGCTGCGCCGCGACGCCGAGTGCACCCCGCTGCTGCACGGGGGCGGGCAGGAGCGCGACGTGCGCTCGGGCACCCTCGACGTCGCCGCCATCGTCGGCCTCGCCGTCGCGACGGGCACCACCGTGAGCCGCCGGGAGCAGCGCGCCGAGCAGGTGGGAGCCCTGCGCGACCGCCTGGTCCAGGGCGTGACCGCCGAGGTCCCCGACGCCCGGCTCAACGGCGCCCCGCTCGACGACGAGCTGGCCGGCGGGCCCGGCCGGCTGCCGGGCAACGCGCACCTGTCCTTCCCCGGCGCCGAGGGCGATGCGCTGCTCATGCTGCTCGACGCCCGCGGGATCGAGTGCTCGACGGGGTCGGCGTGCAGTGCCGGCGTCGCCCGCCCCAGCCACGTGCTGCTCGCGGTGGGTGCCGACGGCGAGCGCGCCCGCAGCTCGCTGCGCTTCAGCCTCGGGCACACCTCGACCGACGCCGACGTCGACGCCGTCCTGGACGTGATCGGGCCGGTCGTCGAGCGCGCGCGTCGAGCGGGGCTCGGCCGACGATGAGGGTGCTCGCCGCCATGAGCGGTGGGGTGGACTCGGCCGTGGCCGCAGCGCTCGCCGTGGACGCCGGGCACGACGTCACCGGCGTGCACCTGGCGCTGTCCCAGAACCGCCAGACGCTGCGCAGCGGTTCGCGTGGCTGCTGCAGCGTCGAGGACTCCCACGACGCGCGCCGGGTTGCCGACGAGCTGGGCATCCCGTTCTACGTCTGGGACCTGGCCGACCGGTTCACCGAGGACGTCGTCGACGACTTCGTGGCCGAGTACGCGGCCGGGCGCACCCCGAACCCGTGCCTGCGCTGCAACGAGAAGATCAAGTTCTCGGCGGTGCTGGACCGCGCGCTGTCGCTGGGCTTCGACGCCGTCGTCACCGGGCACCACGCGCGGCTGGCCGGTGGCGAGCTCCGCCGGTCGGTCGACTCCGCGAAGGACCAGTCCTACGTGCTGGGTGTGCTCACGCCGGAGCAGCTCGCGGCCGCGTGGTTCCCGCTCGGCGGCACGACCAAGGACAGGGTGCGCGAGATCGCGGCCGAGCGCGGGTTCGCCGTGGCCACCAAGCCGGACTCGCACGACATCTGCTTCATCCCCGACGGCGACACCCGCGGCTTCCTGGCGCGACGGCTCGGCAGCCTCCCCGGGCCGGTCGTGGACGCGACCACGGGCGCCACTGTCGGAGAGCACGACGGCACCTACGGCTTCACGGTGGGCCAGCGGAAGGGGCTGGGCGTGAGCGCCGGCGACTCGCGGCCCCGCTACGTGCTGGGCATCGAGCCGGTCAGCCGCACCGTGACGATCGGGACGGCCGACCTCGCCGTCGTCGACGAGGTGCGCACCGGCGTCCCGACCTGGACCGGTGCGGCGCCCGCGCTGCCGGCCCGCTTCGAGGTGCAGCTGCGCGCGCACGGCACGCCCGTCGCCTGCGAGGTGAGCGCCGCTGACGGCGGGCTGCGCATCGCCCTCGCCGAGGCCCAGCGCGGCGTCGCCCCGGGGCAGTCCGCCGTCCTCTACGAGCCGGACGCCGTGCGCGGCGACCGGGTCGTCGGCCAGGCGGCCGTGGCGGACGCCCGATGACGTCGCCCTGGGGGCCCGCCACCGGGGTCGGCTCGCTGCCGGGCACGGATCCGGCCGAGGCGGTGCGGCTGGTCCTCGGCGAGCTGCCGCGGATGCCGCACCTGCCGGAGCTGCCGGGTCGCGGTGCCGGCGCCGACATGGTCGGTCGATCGGCGGCGCTGCTCGTCGACCTCGCCGTGGACATCACGCCGGCCGGCTGGCGGCTGGTGCCGCGCGGTGGCATCGACCAGCAGCGGGCCGAGGAGTTCCTCGCCCGCGACCTGGACGCGCTGCACGACGAGGCCGAGGGCTACGTCGGACCGCTGAAGCTTCAGGCTGCCGGGCCCTGGACGCTGGCCGCGTCGCTCGAGCGCACCCGGGGTGAGCGCGCCGTCGTCGACCCGGGGGCGCGTCGTGACCTCGCCCAGTCGCTCACCGAGGGGCTGGCCGGGCACGTCGCCGCGGTCGCCGCGCGGGTGCCCGGGGCGCAGCTCGTCGTGCAGCTCGACGAGCCGAGCGTGCCGGCGGTCCTGCAGGGCGGGCTGCCCACGGCCACCGGGTTCGGCCGCCTGTCCGCCGTCCCCGCCGAGGACGTGGAGCGGGAGCTGCGGGCGGTGATCGAGGCGCTCCCGGTGCCGGTGGTCGTGCACTGCTGCGCCCCGCGGATGCCGCTGACGCTGTTCCGGTCCGCCGGCGCCGCCGGGCTGTCGTTCGACCTGTCGCTGGTGCAGGACCTCGACGCCGTGGGGGAGGCCGTCGACGCCGGCGTCCACCTGCTGGTGGGTGTGGTCCGGGGCACCGACGCGCGCCTGCCGGACGCGAAGGCGACCGCCTCGCGGGTGCAGGGCTGGTGGCGCGAGCTGGGCTTCTCCGCCGAGCAGCTGCCCGACGTCGTGACGCTCACGCCGTCCTGCGGTCTGGCCGGTGCCACGCCCGGCTACGCGCGGACCGCGATGACCCACCTGCGCGAGGCCGCGAAGCACCTCCAGCCGGAGTGAGCCCCGACCGGGTGAGGCCCGGTTCGACGTCGTACCCGCCGGATACCGTTCCCCTGTGAGCACCGATCCCGTTGCGCTGGAGGAGCCGGTCGTCGAGGCCGCGGTCGACCGCGAGGACGTCACCGAGGTCCCCGACGAGGCGCGCACGCGCCACCGGGACCTCTCGGAGGAGCTGGACCGCTACGCCTTCGCGTACTACGTGCGCGACGAGCCGCTGGTCAGCGACGGGCAGTACGACGAGCTCATGGGCGAGCTCAAGGCACTCGAGGTCGCCCACCCGGCGCTGGTCACACCGGACTCCCCGAGCCAGAAGGTCAACGGCGGGTTCACCGCGACGTTCTCCCCGGTCCAGCACCTGGAGCGGATGCAGAGCCTGGACAACGCGTTCAGCAGCGACGAGCTGTCGGCCTGGGCGGCGCGCGTGGAGCGCGACGGGGCCGCCGGTGCGAGCTACCTGTGCGAGCTGAAGGTCGACGGCGTCGCGGTGGCGATCGTCTACGAGAACGGCCGGCTGGTCCGGGCCGCGACCCGGGGCGACGGGACGACGGGGGAGGACGTCACCGCGAACGTCCGCACCATGGCCAACGTCCCGCAGCAGCTGACCGGTGCGGACGTCCCGGAGTTGCTGGAGGTCCGTGGCGAGATCTACTTCCCGGTGGCCGGCTTCGCCGACGTGAACGCCGGTCTGGTGGAGGCGGGCAAGGCGCCCTTCGCGAACCCGCGCAACGCCGCCGCCGGCTCGCTGCGGCAGAAGGACCCGAAGGTCACCGCCTCCCGGCCGCTGCGGCTGGTCGTGCACGGGGTCGGAGCCCACCGCGGCTTCGACGCGGACCGCCAGTCGGCCGCCTACGAGCGGTTGCGCGGGCTGGGACTGCCGGTGAGCGACCGGTCGGAGGTGGTCGACGACCTCGAGGCGGTCTGGGCCTACATCGAGCGGACCAAGGAGCAGCGACACTCGGTCGAGCACGAGATCGACGGGGTGGTGGTCAAGGTCGACCAGTACTCCCTGCAGCGCCGGCTCGGCTCGACGTCGCGCGCCCCGCGGTGGGCGATCGCCTTCAAGTACCCGCCGGAGGAGGCGACGACCCAGCTCCTGGACATCAGGGTCAACGTCGGTCGCACCGGCCGGGTGACGCCGTTCGCCTACATGGAGCCGGTGAAGGTCGCCGGCTCGACGGTGCAGCTGGCCACCCTGCACAACGCGTCCGAGGTGGTCCGCAAGGGCGTGCTGATCGGCGACACCGTCGTCATCCGCAAGGCCGGCGACGTCATCCCCGAGGTGCTCGGCCCGGTGGTCGCCGCACGGGACGGCTCCGAGCGCGCGTTCGAGATGCCGACGCACTGCCCCGAGTGCGGGACCGAGCTGCGGCCGGAGAAGGAGGGCGACGCCGACATCCGGTGCCCGAACGCCCGGTCGTGCCCCGCCCAGCTGCGGGAGCGGGTGTTCCACGTCGCTGGGCGGGGGGCCTTCGACATCGAGAACCTGGGCTACGAGGCCGCGATCGCGCTGCTGCAGAGCGAGCTGCTGACCGACGAGGGCGACATCTTCTTCCTCGACGCCGAGCAGCTGCAGCGGTCGGCGTTCTTCACCAAGAAGGACGGCACGCTCAGCGCCAACGGGGCGAAGCTGCTCACCAACCTGCAGAGCCGCAAGGACGTGCCGCTGTGGCGGGTGCTGGTGGCGCTGTCGATCCGGCACGTCGGCCCGACCGCGGCGCAGGCGCTGGCGCGCGACTTCCGTTCGCTGGACCGGATCATGGAGGCCTCGGAGGAGGAGCTCGCCGCGGCCGACGGCGTCGGGCCCACGATCGCGAAGTCCGTGCGCGACTGGTTCGAGGTCGACTGGCACCGCGACCTGGTGGAGAAGTGGCGCCAGGCCGGCGTGCGCATGGTCGAGGAGGGCAGTGACGCCGGTCCCGGCCCGCTGACCGGGATCACCGTCGTGGTCACGGGCTCGCTGCGCGACTACAGCCGCGACCAGGCAATCGCGGCGATCCAGGAGCGCGGTGGCAAGGTGACCGGCTCGGTGTCGAAGAAGACCGGCTTCGTCGTGGTGGGTGCCGACCCGGGCAGCAAGTACGACAAGGCGGTGCAGGTGAAGGCACCGATCCTGGACGACGACGGCCTCCGGGTGCTGCTCGAGGACGGCCCGGACGTCGCCCGCGAGGTCGCGACGATCGGTGACGGGAGCGAACCGCCGGCGGAGTGAGACGGGTGGTCGCGGGTAGGGGCGGGGTCCACCCCCCCGGAAGGACCCCCGCGTGTCCCTGCCCGACGCCCTGCTCGACCTGCTCCGCCGTCCCAGTCCCTGCTTCCTCTCGACCCTCATGCCGGACGGCTCGCCGCAGATGACGCAGACCTGGGTGGACACCGACGGACGCGACGTCCTGATCAACACCGTCCGGGGGCACCAGAAGGTCCGCAACGTCGAGCGCGACCCGCGGGTGGCCCTCAACGTGGCCGACCCCGACGACCCGAGCCGCTACTTCGAGGTCCGCGGCCGCGTCACCGAGGTCACCGAGGACGGCGCCCGTGAGCACATCGACGAGCTGTCCCAGCGCTACATCGGCGCCCCGTACCCATGGTTCGGCGGCCGGGACCAGGTGCGCCTGCTGGTGCGGATCTCCCCGGAGAAGGTGACGGCCCCGCGCGGCTGAGCACCGCGAACGATCTGGCCGACGACCGGTCCTGGATCAGTACGGGGGCGGCGTGGTGGTCGCCACCAGGCCGGTCGGGGTGGTGATCGTGAGCGTGCCGTCCTCGGCCAGCTGGTGCCGCCAGCCGGGTGCCTGGTGCTTGCCGCGGTGGTGCCCGGTGCAGTAGCCGACGAGGTTGCCGGCGCTGGTCGGCCCCTCCGGCCACGGCCGGTCGTGGTCGAGCTCGCCGCTCAGCGGCACCGGCCGACGGCAGCCGGGGAAGCGGCAGCGCCGGTCACGGGCGCGGAGGTGCCGGTCGAGCGCAGCACCGGGTCGGTAGCCGTCGCCGGGGCCGGGCGGACCGAGGCCGGGCGGACCGACGCTGTGACGGCCGCTCAGACCGTGGTCGCAGCTACCCGGGTCTCGACGGCACCGGCGCCGCCCGCACGCCGCTTGCCGGCGCAGTCCGTCGGCGTCGGTGAGGCAGAGCAGCGCGCCGGTGAGCTCGTCGACGACCGCGATGCGGGGCCGATCCAGGAGCCCGCCGCCCGCCGTCGCGTCGAGGAGGTCCGCGAGCGCCGCGCGCTGCCCATCGGTCAGCAGGCCCAGGGCCTCGACGGTGCCCGTCGCCGCCGTCATCCGGCCGGCCGGGCTCTGCTCCCACGCGTCTTCGTCGTCCGCATCGGCGCGCACGGCGTCCGCCACCGCTCGGCCGGCGCGACTGCTCGCACGCTGGAGCTCGAGCAGCAGTGCGCTCGCCTCGTCCACCGCCCGATCGGCTCGCGCCCACGCCCCGGTGGCAACGGTGGTGTCGGTGGTCGAGTCGTCGTCCGCCGCTCCGTCCTCCGGTGGCGGGGGTGCGTCGTCCGGGACGGCGGCTCGCATGGCCCACCATCGCTCGAGCTCCTGGAGCGACGGGTCCTCCTCGCCGCCCCACACGCCTCGGAGCGCCCGCGCCTCGACCTCGGCCCACCACCGCTCGTCGGCGGCACAAACTGCGTCGGTCCAGGAGTCGACCGGGAGCTCGTCCGGACGGGGTTCCAGCCCGGCGGCCGCCGATGCGACCGGCTCCGAGGGCGGGTGGGGCAGCAGGCCGAGAGCGCGGGCGAGCGCCCGCACCAGCTCTGCGGGTACGGGCTCGCCGCCGATCTCACCCGGCTCGTCGCCGCCGGCCAGGGTGCGCACGCCGGCGACCACGGTGAGCCGCGCCTGCACCGGCGGGCCGGTCTGCTCGCCCGGGCGCAGCACGAGGTCCAGCAGGCAGTCGGCCATCCGCTGGCCCCGGGTCCGCGTGTCCTCCGGGCCGTCGATCACGTCGGCGTACTGCCCCAGCACGTCCAGCAGGGCGTGCGCCTCCGGCACGGTCAGCAGCGAGTCGAACACCGCCATGCCCTCGCGGCGGTCGGCCCGGACGGTGATGCCCCGCTCGCGCACGGCCGCCGCCAGCCGCTGCGCCGCGGCCCGGGCGTCGTGGCGCAGCACCGACCGACGCACCTTCGCACCCAGCTGGGCCGGGGTCGTGACCTGACGGGCGGCCGTCCAGTCGATGACCTCGGCCTCCACCCTGGTGCGGATCGTCGCGTCGGTGATCGGCGCGACCCGCTCCAGCAGTGACCACAGGTGTCCGACGTGGATCAGTCCGGACTCCAGGGCGGCCAGCGTGCGGGGCAGCCGGTGCACCAGCGTCAGCGAGCGCTCCAGCAGGTTCTGGGCCGCGGTGGAGGTGATCGACAGCGCCACCACCAGCTCCTGCGCCGCCCACTCGCTGACGTCGGCCAGCACGCTCGGCCGGGCGGCCCGGCGTTCCGCGCTCATCGCGCCGGGAGTGCCGGCGGGGCGGTCGGCGCAGGCGGGCCTGGTCGCGGCGAACTCGGCCACCGCCCGGGCACGCAGCGCCGTCTGGCGGCCGATCTCCCGGTCCGCCGCCTGGACCGCTCCGAGCGGGCCCGTCGCCCACCCGACCGCCGGCGCAGCCGGAGGCGCCTCGATCGAAGGAGCGGCATCGGTCATGGATCGATCGTATGTTCGACCACCGACAGTTTCGGTGCCCCGACGAGTGCCGACGCCGGATCCCGCGGGGCGTGGAGGGCCGGGTCAGGCCGGGGGCAGGTGGGTGACGGTCGACGCGATGCCGATCAGGTGCACCAGCCGCAGCAGCTCCGAGCGGCGGAACGCCGGGCCGCCCGAGCGGCCCATGACCACCACGCAGGCGTCACCGCCGTAGGGGGCCGCCATCATCTCGATGGCCATCTCCCGCCAGCGCTCGGGCAGCCAGTCCTCGTCGCTGGGCAGCAGTCGCGGACCGCCCAGCGGTATCCACGGCAGCTCCACGCCGTCGAACGACGGAGCCGCCTCGGACGCCGACCGCACCGACCAGCCCCCGGCGCCGCAGTCGAGCACCACCGCCCACCCGCTGTGGAACACCCGGGGCAGTTCCGCGGTCAGCAGGTCGACCGCCACCGCGGGATCGGGGGGGTTGCCGCCGGCGTGCGCCAGCGCGTCGAGCAGCTCCAGCTCGCGGTGGGTGTCGAGCGGACCGGCGTAGGGCCGCAGGGATTCCACGCGCACGTCGGGGACGCTCTGCGCCACGGTGATCAGACTGTCGGGCAGCCGGTCGGCGGGCAGGTCGACCACGACGTCGTCGACAGCGACACCGGTGCCGCGCTCGAGCACGTCCAACGACACGATGTCGATGCCGGCGGTGCCGAGTGCGGTGGCGACCGCGCCCAGGATGCCGGGACGGTCGGGCATGACCAGGCGCAGGAGATAGGACACGGTTCCTCCGAGAATCGCTTCCGGCCCCCTGCAGGGTCCCGGTGCGAGCGTGCGAGCGTGCGAGCGTGCGAGCAGCGGGGGGCAGGGGGTCCTTCATCGATCTCCGTTGATCGCAGCGGGGGCAGCCTCTCACGGTGACGACCTGCGCAGACCCCCCACGTACAGTGGGAAGGTCCGGTCCCGGCCCCAGACCACGGTGGCCGCGCCGGCCGTTCCCCCCTCGAAGTGGAGTTCCGTCCCGCATGAGCACGCCGTCCCGCAAGGACCGACTGACCCGTGACGAGGTGGCCCATCTGGCGCACCTGTCGCGGCTGGCCGTGACCGATGAGGAGCTCGACCTCTTCGCCGGCCAGCTGGGCGCGGTGCTGGACGCCGTCGCGCAGGTGGGCAAGGCCGACGTCGCCGACGTGCCGCCGACGACGCATGCGGTGCCGATGACCAACGTCTTCCGCGAGGACGTCGCCCGGCCCAGCCTGCCGCGCGACGTCGTCCTGGCCGGTGCGCCGGCCGCCGAGGACGGCCGGATCCGCGTGCCGCGCATCCTGGGGGAGGAAGCATGAGCGAGCTGACCACCACCGACGCCGCCGAGCTCGGCCGGCTGCTCACCGCCGGCGAGGTGAGCGCCGTCGACGTCACCCAGGCCTACCTGGACCGCATCGAGGCCGAGGACGGCGCGATCGGCGCCTACCTGCACGTCGACGCCGAGGCCGCCCTGCGCTCCGCCGAGCAGGTGGATGCCGCCCGCGCCGACGGCGGTGCGCTCGGCCCGCTGGCCGGCATCCCGCTGGCGCTCAAGGACGTCGTCGTGACCGAGGGCGTGCCCACGACGAGCGGCTCGAAGATCCTCGAGGGCTGGCGGCCGCCGTACGACGCGACGCTGGCCGCCCGGCTGAAGACCGCCGGCACCGTGCTCCTCGGCAAGACGAACATGGACGAGTTCGCCATGGGCTCGTCGACGGAGAACTCGGCCTACCAGGTCACCCGCAACCCCTGGGACCACGACCGCATCCCGGGCGGGTCCTCCGGCGGCTCCTCGGCCGCGGTCGCCGGCGCGCTGGCCCCGTGGGCGATCGGCACCGACACCGGTGGCTCGATCCGCCAGCCCGCCGCCGTCACCGGCCTGGTCGGGCACAAGCCCACCTACGGCTCGGTGTCCCGGTACGGCCTCATCGCCTTCTCCTCGAGCCTCGACCAGGCCGGCCCCATGGCGCGCACGGTCCTGGACGCCGCGCTGCTGCACGAGGCGATCGCCGGCCACGACCCGCTGGACTCCACGAGCATCGCCGCACCCGTGCCCGTGCTCGCCGAGTCGGCCCGCCGCGGTGCCGAGGGCGACCTGGCCGGCCTGCGGGTCGGCGTCGTCACCGAGCTGGGCGGCGACGGGCACACCGACGGCTACGAGGCCGGCGTGCTCGCCCGCTTCACCGAGACGGTCGCGCTGCTGGAGAGCCTGGGCGCGGAGGTGCGCCCGGTGTCCTGCCCGGCCTTCGACCTCGCGCTGCCGGCCTACTACCTCATCGCCCCGAGCGAGGCGTCGTCCAACCTCGCCCGCTTCGACGGCGTCCGCTACGGCCTGCGCGTCGGCGACGACGGCAACCGGGACCTCGACGAGGTCATGGCGCTCACCCGCGAGCAGGGCTTCGGCCCCGAGGTCAAGCGCCGCATCATCCTCGGCACGTACGCGCTCTCCAGCGGCTACTACGACGCCTACTACGGGCAGGCGCAGAAGGTCCGCACGCTGATCACGCGCGACTTCACCACTGCGTTCGACGGTGACGACGGCCATGGCGTCGACGTACTGGTCAGCCCGACCAGCCCGACCGTCGCCTGGCCGGTGGGCGCCCGCGTCGACGACCCGATCGCCATGTACGCCGCCGACCTGTGCACGCTGCCGGCAAGCCTCGCCGGCGTCCCTGCCATCTCGGTGCCGTGCGGCCTGTCCGACGGGCTGCCCGTCGGCTTCCAGGTGATGGCGCCGGCCCTGGCCGACGACCGCTGCTACAAGGTCGCCGCCGCCCTCGAGGCCGCGCAGGACGCCGCGCGCGGCTCCCGGTTCCTCGACCAGCTGCCCGTGCGGAGCGCGGCATGACCGGCGCCCTCAAGGCCGCCTGGGGCCTCACCACGTTCGTCATCGTTGCCGGCATCGTCGGGTGGATCGTCACCGGCCGTCCCGTCTTCGCCGTCTTCCTCGTCCTGGGCGTGCTGACCGCCGCCGGCGCCGTGCTCACCGGCCGCGCCGAGCGCGACGCCGCCCGGGGCACCGCCCCGAAGGAGGGCCCCACCCCGTGAGCACCACCGACCGTCTCGTCGACTTCGACGAGGTCCTCACCCGCTACGAGCCGGTGATGGGTCTGGAGACCCACGTCGAGCTGGGCACCGCGTCCAAGATGTTCTGCGGCTGCTCCACCACGTTCGGCGCCGAGCCCAACACCCAGACCTGCCCGACCTGCCTGGGGCTGCCCGGCTCGCTGCCGGTGGCCAACGCCGCCGCCATCGAGTCGACCATCCGCATCGGCCTGGCCCTGGGTTGCCGCATCGCCACCTGGGCGCGGTTCTCCCGGAAGAACTACTTCTACCCGGACATCCCCAAGGGATTCCAGACCACGCAGTACGACGAGCCGCTCTGCACCGCCGGGCACCTGGACGTCGAGGTCGACGGCGAGACCTACCGCGTGGAGATCGAGCGGGTGCACCTCGAGGAGGACACCGGCAAGAACCTGCACGTCGGTGGCTCCACCGGCCGCATCCACGGCGCCGACCACTCGCTCATCGACTACAACCGGGCCGGCATCCCGCTGGTCGAGATCGTCACCCGCCCCATCCCGGGCGCCGGCGCCAAGGCGCCCGAGGTCGCCAAGGCCTACGTCACCGAGCTGCGCGAGATCCTGGTGGCCCTCGGCGTCTCCGAGGTGCGCATGGAGCAGGGCAACCTGCGCTGCGACGTCAACACCTCCCTGGCGCCGATCGGCAGCCTCGAGTGGGGCACCCGCACCGAGACGAAGAACGTGAACTCGCTGCGCTCGGTGGAGCGGGCGGTGCGCTTCGAGATGCGCCGCCAGGCCGCCCTGCTCGACGAGGGTGTGGCGATCCGGCAGGAGACCCGGCACTTCCACGAGGACACCGGCTCGACCTCGCCCGGCCGCAGCAAGGAGGAGGCGACCGACTACCGGTACTTCCCCGAGCCCGACCTGGTGCCGGTCGCGCCCGACGAGGAGTGGGTCGCCTCGCTCCTCGCCGCCCTGCCGGAGCTGCCCGCCGCCCGCCGCACCCGCCTCTCCGACGAGTGGGGCATCTCGCCGACGGAGATGGCGTGGCTGGTCAACGCCGGCGCCGTCGAGCTGGTCAGCGAGACCGTGGCCGCCGGGGCCTCGCCCGCCGACGCCCGCAAGTGGTGGCTGGGCGACCTCGCCCGCCGCGCCAACGACACCGGCACGGAGCTCGGCGAGTTGGCCGTCACCCCGAAGCAGGTCGCCGAGCTGATCGGGCTGATCTCCGCCGGCACCATCAACGACCAGCTGGCGCGCCAGGCGCTGGACGGCGTGCTGGCCGGCGAAGGCGACCCCGCGGCCGTCGTCGAGGCCCGCGGGCTGGCCGTGATGGGCGAGAGCGACGAGCTGGTCGGCGCCGTGGATGCCGCGATCGAGGGCAACCCCGACGTCGCCGACAAGGTGCGCGGCGGCAAGGTGCAGGCCATCGGCGCGCTGGTCGGTGCGGTCATGAAGACCACCCGTGGCAAGGCCGACGCCGCCACCGTCAAGCGCATGCTCGAGGAGCGGCTCGTCGGCTCATAGGTCGACCGGCACACCCACGGCCTGACCGCCGCCGACGCCGCGGTGCTCTGGCGATGGTGCGCTGCACAATCGCCGGTATGCCGCGCGCGACCGTCAAGCTCCTGCTCGTCGACCGCGACGGGCAGCTCCTGCTGGTGCACGGGCGCGACCCGGCTACCGGCACGACGCACTGGTACCCGGTCGGGGGCGGCGTGGAGCCCGGCGAGTCGTGGCACGAGGCTGCAGTCCGCGAGGCGTGGGAGGAGACGGGCCTCGGCCGCCTACCCGCCGGAGTCCGGGTCTGGACGAGGGATGTCGCCTACACCCACGCCGGCCGGACCTTCGACGTCCACGAGGACTGGCTCTACTACGCGGTGGCTTACTTCGACCCCTCGCCCGCCCGGCTCACCGACCGCGAGAACGAGAGCATTCTCGGCTTCCGGTGGTGGACGGCGGAGGCACTGCGGGGCACGGATGAGTCCGTCTTCCCGCCAGACCTCGGCGCACGCTTCGGACGGCTCCAGGAAAGCGGTTGTCCTGCGACACCGATCGACATCGGGGACCGGACCCGCACCAGTGGGGACGGGGAGGCGACCGACTAGAGCGGGGAGCCGCCGGCGGCGGACGGCGGGTTGATCCGCAGCACCTTGTCGTCGTCCGCTGCCGGGATGCCTATGCCGTCGCGGTTGGACGTCGTGATCCAGAGCGCGCCCTGGGCGTCGGCGACGACGGTCCGCAGCCGGCCGTACTGGCCACCCAGGAACTCCTCGAGCTCGCCGGACGCCGCCCCGCCGTCGCCCACGGGGACCACGTGCACCCGCTCGCCGTCCAGGGCACCGAGGAAGACGGCGTCGCCCAGGACGGCGCAGCCGCCCAGTCCGTCCTCGCCGGAGGCGATCTCGACCACCGGGCCGGCGCCGCCGGCGTAGTCGCTGCCCTCCACGAGCTCGTCCAGCTCGTCGGCGCCGCCCCGCGCGGCATCGGCCGCGAACAGCCGGTTCTCGTCGCCGGCGCACACGGCGGTCACGTCGCGGTGCCCGCTGGTGAAGACCGGGCCCCGGCCCACGGGGCCGCCGAACACGTCGATGCGCAGCACCTTCCCGGCCAGCGACGCGGGATCGGTGGCCAGCGCGGGGTTCCCGGTGTCGCCGGTGCCGACGAGGAGGGTCCCGTCGGCGCCGAACACCAGGCCGCCGCCGTTGTGCACCTCGCCCCGCGGGATGCCGGTGAGCACCGCGTTCGGCGTCCCCCCGACCGGGAAGCGCACCACCCGGTTGTCGAACGCGGTGGAGAGGTAGGCGTAGAGCAGCCCGTCCTCGGGATAGGTGGGGGAGACCGCGAGCCCCAGCAGGCCGCCGTCGCCCGCGGCGTCCACACCCGGCACGACCATCAGCTCGCGGGCGGGGGAGCGGTCGGGGAAGACCTGAAGGATGCGGCCGGTGTCGCGCTCGCCCACGACGGCGCTGCCGTCGGGCAGCAGGGCCAGACCCGTGGGCACGGCCAGCCCGGTGGCGACGACGTTGGGGTCGCCGTCCTGGTCCTCGGCACCCGGCTCGGCGGGCCGGCCCGGGGTCGGCGCGGACGACGGGGGAGGCCCGACCTCCGGCGGCGCCCCCTCGGGCAGCGGCCGGAAGGGGCCGGAGGGCTCGTAGCCGTCGGAGCCGCACCCGGCCAGGAGCACGGCGGTCGCGAGCAGCGCACCCGCCGTCGCCCGCCGCATGGCCTCCACAGTACGTGCGCGATGTCGGCCGGGCGGCCGGTTGCGCCTAGTCTCGGCGCTCGTGAGCGAACCGCTGGTCGGCCCCGACGAGGTGCTCGACGTCCTGGTCCCATCCCGCGCCCTGGCGGCTGCCGTCGAGGCGGTCTCGCCCCGGGTGCGCGCGCACCGGTGGGCGGCGGCCGACGGCCCGCCCACCGGCGACGCCGCCCGGTCGAAGGTCTGGGTGCCGCGGTCCGGCGGCGCGCCGTACCCGGGGGACGAGTTCTTCGCCGCCCTGCCCGACCTGCGCGTCGTGCAGCTGCTCAGCGCCGGCGCCGAGCGCTTCGCCGGCCGGCTCCCCGAGGGCGTCGCCCTCTGCAACGCTCGCGGCGCGCACACCCCATCGACGGCGGAGTGGGCTGTGGCCGCCACGCTCGCCGCCCAGCGCGGACTGCCCTTCTTCGTCCGCGAGCAGGAGGCCGGCCGCTGGACGCCGCGCACCCACGCCACCCTCGTCGGTGCCAACGTCCTCGTCGTCGGTGCCGGCGACATCGGCCGCCGCATCGGGCGGATGCTCGAGGGCTTCGACGTCGACCTGACCTACGTCGCCCGCACCGCCCGGGACGACGTCCGCTCGACCGCCGACCTGCCCGAGCTGCTGCCGCTGGCCGACGTCGTCATCGTGATCGTGCCGGTGACCGACGAGACGGTGGGCCTGGTCGACGCCGCCTTCCTGGCCTCGATGCGCGACGGCGCGCTGCTGGTGAACGCCGCGCGCGGCGTCGTCGTCGACACCGATGCTCTGCTCGCCGAGCTCACCGCCGGCCGGCTGCGCGCCGCGGTCGACGTGACCGAGCCGGAGCCCCTGCCCGAGGGGCACCCCCTCTGGTCGGCGCCCGGACTGCTGGTCACCCCACACGTGGGCGGCGACGTGCCCGGCACGAACGAGCGCGCCGCCGCGGCGGTGTCCGGCCAGCTCCGCCGGATCCTGGCCGGCGAGCCGCTGGAGAACGTGGTCGACCGCTACTGATCGGCCGGTAGCTCCGGCACCGGGATGCGGCCCTCGGACGCCCGTCCGATGGCCGGCAGGTCGCGGGCCCGCACCGCGGGCAGCCGCACCTCGGTGCCGCGGGTGGTGACCAGCCAGAGGTCGGCGCGCTCGCCGACGCGCACGCCGGCCACCTCCGGCCACGGCACCCGGCGCCGGCCGACCAGCGAGCGGACCGTGACGGCGTCGCCGTCGATGTCGAAGCCGGTGCGCACCACCCAGGCCGTGAGGACGGCCGGGACGACCAGCGCCAGCAAGAACCAGGGCGAGGCCGCCGTCAGGGTGGTCAGGCAGAGGGCGAACGCGAACACGGCCAGCAGCGTGGTGCGGTTCATGCGGAAGCGGGCCGGGGTGTCCACGACTGCCGATCCTCCCAGACGGCTCAGGCCGCCAGCTCCGCCAGCTTGGCGGCGCTGTCGGCCGCGGCCGCGGTGTAGACCACCAGCTGCAGCCCCGGGGCGTCGGCCGGGGTGAGCTGGTGGTGCTCGAGGACCAGGCCGCCGACCGCCGGGTGCTCGAACCGGCGCTCGGTCGAGGTGAAGCGGTCGACGTCGTGGCTGGCCCACCCCTCGCGGAAGGCCGGGCTGGCCGACTGCAGGCGCGTCACCAGGTCCACGACCGCGGGATCGGCCAGCCGCGGCCCGACCTCGGCGCGGAACTGGGTGAGGAAGCGCCGGCTGTCGGCATGCCAGTCGCCGAGCAGCTCCCGGACGGCGGGATCGGTGAAGACCACCCACAGCAGGTTGCGGTCACCGGCGGGCAGCTCGGCGACCCCGGGGTAGAGCCGCTCGTAGGCCCGGTTCCAGCCGACGATCGACCAGCTGGAGGTGATCGCGTACGCGGGGGAGGAGCCCAGGGCGTCCATCAGCCCCTGCAGGTGGGCCGGCATCGCGTCCGGCGTCTCGACCGCCTGGACCGGGTCGTTGCCGGACAGCCGCAGGACGTACTCCCGCTCGGCCGTCGACAGCTGGAGCGTGCGCGCCAGGGCGTCGATCACCTGCCGGGACGGGTGGATGTCGCGGCCCTGCTCCAGCCACGTGTACCAGGTGTGGCTGACGCCGGCGAGCAGCGCGACCTCCTCCCGCCGCAACCCCGGGGTGCGGCGGTTGGCGCCGGCGGGGAGCCCCACCGCGGCGGGTGCCAGCTGGCGACGGCGCGAGCCGAGGAAGTCGGCCAGCTCGCGGCGGGCGGAGACGGTCATCGGCATCCTCGGTCGGTGGTGGTGTTGCTACTAGTATCACCACCGTCTCGGACGTCCCCGCCGACGGGCCTAGCATCTTGTCCCGTGACGATCGGTGAAGACCTCATCCCGGGCAACGACTCCGCGAGCGCGACGCGCAGCCCTCTGAAGCCGCGCAGCTACGAGGTGACCGACGGGGACGCCAAGGCTCCCGCCCGCGCCATGCTGCGCGCCGTCGGCATGGGCGACGAGGACATGGTCAAGCCCCAGATCGGCGTCGCCTCGTCCTGGAACGAGATCACCCCGTGCAACCTCTCGCTGGACCGGCTGGCCAAGCGGGCCAAGGACGGCGTGCGTGCCGCCGGCGGCTTCCCGATGGAGTTCGGCACCATCTCGGTCTCCGACGGCATCTCCATGGGGCACGAGGGCATGCGCGCCTCGCTGGTCTCCCGCGAGGTCATCGCCGACTCGGTCGAGACCGTCATGTTCGCCGAGCGCCTCGACGGCTCGGTGCTGCTGGCCGGCTGCGACAAGTCGCTGCCCGGCATGCTCATGGCCGCTGCCCGGCTCGACCTGGCCAGCGTCTTCCTCTACTCCGGCTCGACGATGCCCGGCAAGCTCGGTGACCGCGACCTGACGATCATCGACGTCTTCGAGGCCGTCGGCGCCTGCGCCCGCGGGCTCATCACCCGCGACGAGCTCACCGCGATCGAGAAGGCCGCCTGCCCCGGTCAGGGTTCGTGCGGCGGCATGTACACCGCGAACACGATGGCCAGCGTGGCCGAGGCCCTGGGCATGGCGCTCCCGGGCAGCGCCGCCCCGCCGGCGCCCGACAGCCGCCGCGACGACTACGCCGTCGCCTCGGGTGAGGCGGTCGTGAACCTGCTGCGACTGGGCATCACCGCGCGGCAGATCATGACCAGGAAGGCCTTCGAGAACGCCATCACCGTCGTCATGGCCCTCGGTGGCTCGACCAACGCCGTCCTGCACCTGATGGCCATCGCGCACGAGGCGCAGGTCGACCTCGAGCTCGAGGACTTCAACCGGATCGGCGACCGCACCCCGCTGCTGGCCGACGTCAAGCCGTTCGGCCGGTTCGTCATGACCGACGTCGACCGCATCGGCGGCGTCCCGGTCGTCATGCGCGCGCTGCTGGACGCCGGCCTGCTGCACGGCGACGTGCTCACGGTGACGGGGAAGACCATGGCCGAGAACCTGGCCGACATCGCCCCGCCGGACCCCGACGGCGCGATCATCCACGCGATGAACGACCCCATCCACGCGACCGGAGGCCTGTCGATCCTCCGGGGCTCGCTGTCGCCCGAGGGCGCGGTGGTGAAGTCCGCCGGTTTCGACACCGAGGTCTTCGAGGGCACCGCCCGCGTCTTCGACGGCGAGCAGGGCGCCATGGACGCCGTCACCGAGGGCACGCTCAAGCCCGGTGACGTCGTCGTCATCCGGTACGAGGGTCCGCGCGGCGGCCCCGGCATGCGGGAGATGCTCGCCGTCACCGGCGCGATCAAGGGCGCCGGTCTCGGCAAGGACGTCCTGCTGCTCACCGACGGCCGCTTCTCCGGAGGCACCACCGGCCTGTGCATCGGGCACGTGGCCCCGGAGGCGACCGACGGCGGACCCATCGCCTTCGTCCGCGACGGCGACCCGATCCGGTTGGACCTGACCACCCGCACGCTGGACCTGCTGGTGGACGACGACGAGCTGGCCCGCCGCAAGGAGGGCTGGGAGCCGCTGCCTCCGCGCTACACCACCGGGGTGCTGGGCAAGTACGCCAAGCTCGTCGGATCGGCCGCCCAGGGGGCGATCTGCGGCTGAACACCGCAGGACCGGCGCCCCCTCCCAAGGGGTGAGGTCCGCCCAGCACGGCTCGTCCCGGCTCCGGTCGGTGCCGAGACAACCGGTGTGGACCCGCGTCGCTGGTGGTTGCTCGCGGTGGCCGTGCCGGCGTTCGTCGCCTGCGCCGCCGCCGCCGCTACGCCTGCCCTCCGTGACCTCGGCGACCTCGCCGTCGTCCTCGTCGGACTGATCACCTCGGCCGTTCTCTGGACGGCCGGACGGCAGCCGGGGCGCTCCGCGGCCTGGCGGTTGTTCGCCGCCGCGCCGCTGTTCCCGGTGCTCGGCGCCGCCCTGGCGGCGGCTCTCGACCCGACCGATCCGCTGGACCGGGTGGTGGTCCGCTGGCTGCCGACCGTGCCCGGCTACGTGATCGCGGTGGTGGCGCTGCTGGCCCTGGCGGGGCGGTCGCGGTTGCGCACCGGCCGCCGCGCGGCCGCCGAGGCCGCCCTGTTCCTCACCGCCAGCCTGGTGGCCGTGCGCCTGCTCGTCGGCGGTCCCGTCGGCGAGTGGTCGGACATGGCCCTGGGCGAGCAGCTCGTCCTGGGCGCGGCCGTCGTGGCCACCTCGGCGACGATGACCGCCGCTCTCCTGCTGCTCTGCGTGGTCGAGCCCGCCCGCCGCTGGATGGCCGCGGTGCTCCTCGTGGGCACCGTGCTGCTGACCAGCGGCCGCGGGCTGGGCACCTCCGCCGTCCTCACCGACACCGCCGCGCTGTCCGCCCTCGCCCGCTTCCCCGTGGTCGGTGGCCTCCTGCTGCTCGGCCTGGCCGTCCTGCTGGACCCGGGCCGGGATGCCCCGGCACCCGCGGCGCGCGGTCCCCGGCGCACCGTCGAGGTGGGGCAGCTGCTGCCGATGGCCGCCCTCCTCGTCGCCGTGGTCGCCGCCGGCGTGGCCCGGCTCACCGGCCACACCCTCGACATGGTCACCTGGGCCGGGCTCATGCTCGCCGTCCTGCTCGCCGTCGCGCAGCGCTGGACGTCGGCGTGCCAGGAGCAGCACCTGACGGCCCGGCTGCGGCGCAGCGAGGCCTACTTCCGCTCGCTGGTGCACTCCGGCGTCGACGCCGTCGTGATCCTGGACGACGCCTTGCGGGTCACCTGGGCCTCGCCGGCCCTCGAGCGGGTCCTCGGCCCGGCCGCGGCACAGCTGGTCGGGCGCCCCCTGCTCGACGCCGTCCACCCGGAGGACCAGCCCCCGCTGGCCGAAGCCCTGGCCGCCGGCGCGGGCGCCTCCGCGCTGCTGGGTCTGCGCCTGCGGGACGCCACCGGCGTGTGGCGCGCCCTGGAGGCCGGCATCGCCGACCTCCGCGACGACGGGGACGTCGGCGCCGTGGTCCTGCAGTGCCGCGACATGACCGAGCGGCAGGCGCGCGAGCGCTCGCTGCAGAGCGTCGCCTACACCGACCCGATGACCGCCCTGCCCAACCGGGCCGGCATGCTCCAGCTCCTCGACGAACGGCTGGTCGCCGGCGCGTGCGACGGGGAGCCGGGCACCCTGCTGATGGTCGAGCTCGACGGCATCCTCGCCGCCCGCCAGCACGCCGGGCGGGACGTGGTCAGCGCGGTGGTGGCCGAGATCGGCCGCCGGCTGCGGTCCACCGTCCGCGGTGAGGACGTCGTGGCGCGCATGGGCGGCGGGGCCTTCGCCGTGCTGGCTGCGGGCCACGGCGCCGACGCCGACCAGCTCGCCGGCCGGATCCTGTCGGTCGTCGAGCAGCCCATCCTGACCGCCGCCGGCATCGTCGACCTGACCGCGTGTGTCGGCCTCGTGGACCTCGAGACCGGGCTGGCCGTCGAGGACGTCCTCGTCCGGGCCGACCTCTCCCTGCGCGCCGCGAGCGCTGCCGGTCCCGGCATGGCCCAGCGCTACCGGCCCGCCCTGGGCGACGCCGCCGCGCGCCACGAGCAGCTGCGCGAGGACCTGCGGTCGGCGCGTGCCCGCGGTGAGCTGTTCCTCCTCTTCCAGCCCGTCGTGTCCCTCGCCGACCAGCGGGTGGCCGGGGTGGAGGCGCTGCTGAGGTGGCGCCACCCGACCCTGGGGGAGATCCCCCCGGCGGAGTTCCTCCCGATCGCGGAGCAGTCCGGCCTCATCGGCGAGCTCCAGCGGTTCGCCCTCGAGGAGGCGGCCCGTGCCGGCGCCGCCATGCCCGAGTCCGCTGCCGACGTGCGCGTGGGCGTGGACGCACCCGCCGGGTACGTCGCCACCGGCGCGATGGTCGCCGACGTCGAGGCGGCGCTGCGCGCGTCGGGGCTCGCCCCCGAGCGGCTGGTGCTCGAGATCGACGACGGCACCGTGACCTCCAGCGAGGAGCGCGGCGGGCTCGACGTCTCGACGCTGCGGCTCATGGGCGTGCACGTGGCCCTCGCCGGCTTCGGTGGCGACTCCTCCATGCTCACCCACCTCACCAAGCTGCCCATCGACATGGTCAAGCTGGACCGCGCCTTCGTCTCGCGCATCGACCGGGACCCGAAGACCCGTGCGCTGTGCGAGTCGATCGTCGGCATCGGGCGCGCGCTCGGCATGGCGGTCGTGGCCGAGGGCGTCGAGACCTCCGCGCAGCTGGCCGTGCTCAGCGGCTTCGGCTGCCACTACGCGCAGGGCTTCCTGCTGTCCCGCCCCATGCCGCTGGAGCAGCTGATGGTGCTGCTCTCGGACGGGGCGAGCGCCGCGTGGCCCGCCCTGGTCGGCTCCAGCAGCCCGCGGTGACCGTGCCACCGGGCGCGCAGTGGTCACGGCGTCCCGTGCTCCTCGCGCTCGCCGGCTCGGCGCTCGCGCTGGTCGTCCAGCAGCTCGCCGTTCCTGGCTGGAACGGGTGGAGCGGCCCGGCCGTGCTCGCGGTGGCGACCCTCGGCGTCGCCGCGGTCGTCGGCCGGCACTGCGCCCGGCTCGACGCCTCGGCGGCGTCGTGGCGGGCCTTCGCGGTCATCGCGGTGCTCCTGGGCCTGGGCCACCTGGTCCGCGCGGTGACCGTCGTGGGCGTCAACCCCGTCACGGCCGGGCCCTCCGACCTCATCCTGGCCGCCACCGGTCCGGTCGCCGTCCTGCTCTGCGTGCGCCTCATGGGCTCCACGGTCGGGCGGATCCGCGTGCAGGTGGCGCTGGACGCCGTCGTCGCCCTGGTGGCGCTCGGCGTGCTGCTGCAGATGCTGGTGCCGCTGACGGCCGATCCGGCCGGCGGTCCGGTCGACCCGCTGCTCACCGTCTTCTACCCGGCGGTCGCGGCCGTGCTCTGCGCCCTCGGCCTGGTCACCGTGGGAGCTGTCTCCGCGCCGCGGCGGACGGCGGCCGCCTGGCTGCTGCTGGGCTTCGCCTCGCTGGCGGCCACCATGGGCGCCGGCGCGCTGGCCGTCGCCCACCCCTCGCCACTGCTGGACGCCGTCGCCACCACCGCGTACCTGGGCATGCTCGCCACCGCGACGCTCGCCCTCGCGGCCGACCCCGGACCCCGGGCGCCGGTCGACGACCACGGCGCGGCCGTGCCCCTCAGCGGCGTGGTGGTCAGCTACTGCCTGAGCTTCGTCGTGCTCCTGCTGCTGCTGGGCTGCCTGGCCGCCGGCCGGCCGCTGGTCGCGCTGGAGGCGGCGACCGTCGCCGTGCTGATGGTGCTGACCTTCGTCCGCACGCTCGTCTGGGCCGCCGACGGTGCCCGCCTGACCCGGCACGTGCTCCGCACGGAGGCCTACTTCCGGACCCTGGTGCACGACACCGCCGACGTCACGATCGTGCTCGACGGGCAGGGGCAGGTCACGTGGACGGCGGTGGCGGCGCCGGAGATGTCCGCGTGGCTGCCGCGCGATCTCGAGGGCCGGGCGCTGCGCGACCTCGTGCACCCCGACGACCGCCACGAGCTGCACCGGGCCGTGGACCGTGGAGCCGAGCGCCCCGGAACGTCGGCCGACCGGCGCAACCCGGTGATCCGGCTGCGCGGGCGGAACGGCTCCTGGCGGGCGTTCGAGTCGGTGCGGACGGCGTCCTCGGCCGGTCTGCCGGCCGGCGACGCGACCGGCGCGGTGCGGGGCGACGGCCTGGTGCTGCACCTGCGGGACGTCGCCGGGCAGCGCAGCGCCGAGCTGGAGCTCGAGCGGCTCGCGTACACGGACTACCTGACCGGGCTGCCCAACCGCGCCCGGTTGATGGCGGCCCTGACCGACGCCCGCGCGCGGGCGGTCCAGGGGGAGCCCGCCTCGTTCCTCCTGCTGGACCTCGACGGCTTCAAGCTGGTGAACGACGTCGCCGGCCACGAGGCCGGGGACGACCTGCTGGTCCAGGTCGCGGCCCGGATGCGCGCCGCCGTCCGCGACGGCGACCTGGTCGCCCGGCTCGGCGGCGACGAGTTCGCCGTGCTCGTGCCCGGTGGCCTGGAGGAGGCCGTCGCCCTGGCGGAGCGGATCGTCGCGGACCTGCGCACGGTCCGTCCCGCCGCCGAGGCGGGAGGCCGGGCCGCCGGGGTGGTCTTCGACGTGTCGGGCAGCATCGGCGTCACCGAGCTGGACCCGGCCGACGAGGTGTCGGACACCATCCGGCAGGCCGACGTCGCCCTGCGCGCGGCGAAGTCCGAGGGCAAGTGCTGCGTCCGGACGGCGGCGCGCGCCATCGACAGCGCGATGGGCCGGCGCGCCCGCCTGGCCCGCGACCTGCCCTCGGCCCTGGAACTGGAGCAGTTCCGGATGGTCTACCAGCCGGTGGTGGGCGCCGAGGAACGACGCATCCTCGGCATCGAGTCACTCGTCCGGTGGGACCACCCGCAGCTGGGCACCGTGCCGCCCGACGAGTTCATCTCCCTCGCCGAGGAGGAGGGCCTCATCGTCCCGCTGCAGCGCTGGGTGCTGCGCCGGGCGACCCGGGACGCCGCGGCGGTGCTCGCCGCGGGCTGGGACGTGATGACCAGCGTCAACGTCTCCGTCCGCCACCTCCAGGCCGGCTGCCTGGCCCCCGACGTGGCCTCGGCACTGGCGGAGGCGGGCCTGCCGCCGCACAAGCTGATCCTCGAGATCACCGAGTCGGTGATGCTCGACGCGGAGGACCGGCTGCAGAGCGACCTCGCCACCCTCGAGGCGATGGGCTGCGTCCTGTCGGTCGACGACTTCGGGCGCGGCTACTCGTCGCTGGCCTACCTGGCCCGCCTGCCGGTCACCATCCTGAAGCTGGACCGGGAGTTCCTCGCCGACATCGAGTCCGACGAGCGCGGCGCCACGCTGGTCGCCGGGGTGATCGACCTGGGCCGCCGGCTGGGCATGGACGTGGTCGCGGAGGGGGTCGAGAACCTCGGCCAGCTGCGGATGCTGCGGGACATGGGCTGCCGCTACCTCCAGGGCTGGCTCTTCGGGCGCCCGGTCGACGCCACGGAGCTGTCCGGCGTGCTGGCCGGGTTCGACCCGGGCATGCTCGATGACGCACCAGGTGCAGAACTGGACACCGGCGTCCACACAGTGGGACGGGCCGGTTGACGACCGCCCCGTTCGAGGCGCACAGTGTGCAGGTGCCCCACGCCTGTCTGCTCGTCGACGCCTGCTCGCGCAGCGTCCTCGTAGTTCCGTAGCGCGCCGGTCCTCCCGACCGACGCGCTGACCCCTCCGTGCCTGCGGCACGAGGGGTTTTTTGTTGCCCGACAGCAGTCGACGACCCGACGCACTCGTACCGCACGGCCCAGGAGAGACGCCGAGATGACCACCAGCCAGAGCGAGTCCGCCACGCGCGAGGCCGCCGCCGCCCTCACGGGCGTCGAGACCACGGCCCGCTCGATCGAGGAGGCCGCCGTCGAGCCGGCCACGGGCATCACCGGGGCGCAGAGCCTCGTCCGCTCGCTGGAGGCGATCGGCGTCGACGTCGTCTTCGGCATCCCCGGCGGCGCGATCCTCCCGCTCTACGACCCGCTGTTCGACTCGAAGGTGCGCCACGTGCTGGTGCGCCACGAGCAGGGCGCGGGCCACGCGGCCACCGGCTACGCCCAGGCCACCGGTCGGGTCGGCGTCTGCATGGCCACCTCCGGCCCGGGTGCGACCAACCTGGTCACGCCGCTGGCCGACGCCTACATGGACTCGGTGCCGATGGTGGCCATCACCGGCCAGGTGCCCAGCGGCGCGATCGGCACCGACGCCTTCCAGGAGGCCGACATCCGCGGCATCACGATGCCGATCACCAAGCACAACTTCCTGGTCACCGACGCCGCGGACATCCCGCAGCGGATCGCGGAGGCCTTCCACCTGGCCTCCACGGGCCGACCGGGACCGGTGCTGGTCGACGTCCCCAAGGACGTGCTCCAGGCGACGACGGACTTCGCCTGGCCGCCGCGGATGGACCTGCCCGGCTACCGCCCCACCACGCGCCCGCACGGCAAGCAGGTCCGCGAGGCCGCCGCGCTGATCGCCGGCGCCAGCCGTCCGGTGCTCTACGTGGGTGGCGGCGTGCTCAAGGCCGGCGCCACCGAGGAGCTGGCCGAGCTGGCCGCCCTCACCGGCGCTCCCGTGGTCACCACGCTGATGGCCCGGGGTGCGTTCCCCGACAGCAGCCCGCAGCACCTGGGCATGCCGGGCATGCACGGCACGGTCGCCGCAGTGACCGCGCTGCAGAAGTCCGACGTCCTCGTCGCCCTCGGCGCGCGGTTCGACGACCGGGTGACCGGGCAGCTGTCGACCTTCGCGCCCGACGCCCTGGTCGTGCACGCCGACATCGACCCGGCCGAGATCGGCAAGAACCGCAAGGCCGACGTGCCGATCGTGGGTGATGCCAAGGAGACCATCGGCCAGCTGGTCACCGCGCTGCGCGCCGAGCACGAGGCCGGCCGTACCCCGGACCTGGCCGAGTGGTGGAGCCAGCTGGACGACTGGCGCGACCGCTACCCGCTGGGCTACGACGAGCCCGAGGACGGCGCGCTCTCGCCGCAGTACGTCATCGAGCGGCTCGGCGCGATCGCCGGCCCCGACGCCATCTACACCTCCGGCGTCGGCCAGCACCAGATGTGGGCCGCGCAGTTCATCAAGTACGAGAAGCCCGGCACCTGGCTCAACAGCGGCGGCCTCGGCACGATGGGCTACGCCGTCCCGGCCGCGATGGGCGCCAAGCAGGGCATGCCCGAGACCACCGTGTGGGCGATCGACGGCGACGGCTGCTTCCAGATGACCAACCAGGAGCTGGCCACCTGCGCCATCGAGGGCATCCCGATCAAGGTCGCCGTCATCAACAACGGCAACCTCGGCATGGTCCGGCAGTGGCAGACCTTGTTCTACGAGGGCCGCTACTCCAACACCAAGCTGCACGCCCAGAACGCCGACGGGACGCCCAAGCCGGTGCGCATCCCCGACTTCGTGACCCTCGCCGAGGCCCTCGGGTGCGTCGGCCTGCGGTGCGAGAGCAAGGACGACGTCGACGCTGTCATCGAGAAGGCCATGGCCATCACCGATGCACCCGTGGTCATCGACTTCGTCGTCGGCTCCGACGCCCAGGTATGGCCGATGGTCGCCGCCGGGTCGAGCAACGACGACATCCTCGCCGCCCGCGACGTGCGGCCCGTCTTCGGAGAGGGTCAGGTCTGATGCCCCGTCACACGCTGTCCGTGCTGGTCGAGAACAAGTCCGGTGTCCTGGCCCGGGTGTCGGCGCTGTTCAGCCGCCGCGCGTTCAACATCGAGTCGCTCGCCGTCGGGCCGACGGAGAACCCCGGTCTGTCGCGCATGACGATCGTCGTGGACGCCGAGGCCTCTCCGCTCGAGCAGATCACCAAGCAGCTCAACAAGCTGATCGAGGTGATCAAGATCGTCGAGCTGGAGACCGGGGCCGCGGTGCAGCGCGAGCTGCTCCTGGTCAAGGTGCGCGCGCCCCTGGCCGAGCGCACCCAGGTGCTCCAGACCGCCGAGCTCTTCCGCGCCCGCGTCATCGACGTCAACCCCGAGACGGTGACCCTCGAGGCCACCGGCACCCCCGACAAGCTGCAGGCGCTGCTCGCCGTCCTCGCCCCGCTGGGGATCAAGGAGATGGCGCAGTCGGGCACCGTGGCCCTGGGCCGCGGCCCGAGGTCCATGTCCGGGACCGGTACCTTGCGCCCGGTCGAGCGCACCGCCTAACAGACAGACCTACGAAGAATCCACCGAAGGAGCACCGACAGCACATGGCCGCCGAGATCTTCTACGACGACGACGCCGACCTCTCGATCATCCAGGGGCGCACCGTCGCCGTCCTGGGGTACGGCAGCCAGGGGCACGCGCACGCGCTGTCGCTCCGCGACTCGGGCGTCGACGTCCGCGTCGGCCTGCCCGAGGGCAGCAAGAGCCGCGCCAAGGCCGAGGCCGAGGGCCTGCGCGTCGTGACGCCCGCCGAGGCGTCCGCCGAGGCCGACCTGATCATGATCCTCGCGCCCGACCACGTGCAGCGGACGCTCTACACCGAGTCCGTCGAGCCCAACCTGCAGGACGGCGACGCGCTGTTCTTCGGCCACGGCTTCAACATCCGGTTCGGCTACATCAAGCCCCCGGCCGGCGTCGACGTCGCCATGGTCGCCCCCAAGGGCCCCGGCCACCTGGTGCGCCGCGAGTTCGAGAACGGCAAGGGCGTGCCCTGCCTCATCGCCGTCGAGCAGGACGCCAGCGGCAGCGCCCAGGCGCTCGCCCTGTCCTACGCCAAGGCCATCGGCGGCTCGCGCGCCGGCGTCATCAAGACGACCTTCGCCGAGGAGACCGAGACCGACCTGTTCGGCGAGCAGGCCGTGCTCTGCGGTGGCGCCAGTGCGCTGATCACCGCCGGGTTCGAGACCCTCACCGAGGCCGGCTACCAGCCCGAGGTCGCCTACTTCGAGTGCCTGCACGAGCTGAAGCTCATCGTCGACCTCATGTACGAGGGCGGCATCGCCAAGCAGCGCTGGTCGGTGTCCGACACCGCTGAGTACGGCGACTACACCTCGGGCCCGAAGGTCATCGACGCCCGCGTCAAGCAGTCGATGAAGGACGTCCTCACCGCCATCCAGGACGGCTCGTGGGCCGCGGCCTTCATCGCCGACCAGGACGCCGGTGCCCCGGACTTCAAGGCCAAGCGTGCCGCCGCCGAGGCGCACCCCATCGAGGAGACCGGGCGCAAGCTGCGCGGCCTCATGAGCTGGGTGTCGGCCTCCGACGACTACACCGGGACCGCCGCGCGCTGACCCTGCACGACGAAGGGCCCCGCTGCCGATCGGCAGCGGGGCCCTTCGTCGTGCTGGTGTCAGTAGCCGTAGCCGCCGGCCGCCTGGTACTTCGGCGAGGAGCCGTGCTGGTTGGGGCCGGGCTCGCTGTCCTGGACGAAGAAGACGATCAGCACGATGATGCCGATGATCGTCAAGCTGATCAGCATCCACCAGCCGGACCTGCCGGTGTCGTGCAGCCGCCGCACGCCCACGGCCAGGCTGGGGAGGAGCAAGCCCAGGGTGAGCACCAGGCTGAAGAGTCCTGCCCCGGCTGCGGCGCCGGTGAGGGCCACGTCCAGGATCGAGGCGACGATCGAGGCGAGGAACGAGGCGAGAGCGAACCACCAGTACTCCGAGCGCCGCGCCCGGCCGGAGAAGCCGACGTACTGCGTGAGCACGCTGCGCACCGCGGTGCCGATGTCCATCTGCGGGGTGGCGGGGGACGGGGCGGAGTAGCCGGGCGCCGCGGGGTAGCCCTGGCCGTAGCCGGGCTGCTGCTGGCCGTAGCCGGGGGCTTGGCCGTAGCCGGGGGCCTGGCCGTAGCCGGGCTGCTGGCCGTACCCGGGCTGCTGGCCGTACCCGGGCTGCGGGGGAGGGGCGCCCCAGCCCGGCTGGTCCTCGGGAGGCAGGTTGGAACCACTGCCGGGGGGGTTCGTCACGAGGCGTCATCCTTCGGGTCAGGTGGCTCCACCGGCGCGGCGGAGCACTGGCGCGCGGAGTCTAGGGGCCAGGAGTGAACGCCGAGGACGTCGTCGCCGAACCGCAACCCGCTCGTGTCGGTGTACCGGCCGCTCCCTAGGCTGCGTCTCCGTGACAGCCACCGTGCCGGGGACCGCGCCCGTCGTCCTGATCGCCGAAGAGCTGGCCCCGAGCGTGCTGGACGTGCTCGGGACCGACGTCGAGATCCGCCACGTCGACGGCGCCGACCGGTCCGCGCTCCTCCCCGCGCTCGCCGACGCGGCCGCCGTGCTGATCCGCAGCGCCACGCAGATCGACGCCGAGGCCCTCGCTGCCGCACCGAACCTCAAGGTCGTGGCCCGCGCCGGCATCGGCCTGGACAACGTCGACGTGAAAGCCGCCACCGAGCGCGGGGTGATGGTCGTCAACGCGCCGACGTCGAACATCGTCAGCGCCGCCGAGCACGCCGTCGCCCTCCTGCTGGCCGCCGCCCGCCAGATCCCGGCTGCCGACGCGACCCTGCGCGAGGGCCAGTGGAAGCGCTCGAAGTTCATGGGTGTCGAGGTCACCGAGAAGACCGTCGGCGTCGTCGGTCTCGGCCGGATCGGCGTCCTGTTCGCGCAGCGGCTGGCTGCCTTCGGCGTCACGCTGATCGCCTACGACCCCTACATCCAGCCCGGCCGCGCCGCCCAGCTCGGCGTCCGGCTGGTCTCGCTGGAGGAGCTGCTCCGCGAGTCGGACTTCATCTCCATCCACCTGCCCAAGACCCCCGAGACGCTGGGCCTGATCGGGGCCGAGCAGCTGGCGATGACCAAGCGCGGCGTCATCATCGTCAACGCCGCGCGCGGCGGGCTGGTCGACGAGGCCGCACTGGCCGAGGCGCTGCAGTCGGGTCAGGTGGGTGCTGCGGGCCTCGACGTCTACGCCACCGAGCCCACCACCGACAGCCCGCTGTTCGGGCTCCCGAACACCGTCGTCACCCCGCACCTGGGCGCTTCCACCACCGAGGCGCAGGACAAGGCGGGCACCGCCGTGGCCCGCTCCGTGCGCCTGGCGCTGCAGGGCGAATTCGTCCCCGACGCCGTGAACGTCCAGGCCGGGGGCGTCGTCGCCCAGGACGTCCGCCCCGGCCTGCCGCTCGCCGAGAAGCTCGGCCGGGTGTTCACCGCCGTCGCCGGTGGCCTGGCGCAGTCGGTGACCGTCGACGTGCGCGGCAAGCTCGCGGAGTTCGACGTCGCGGTGCTGCAGCTCGCCGTGCTCAAGGGCGTCTTCTCCGACGTCGTCGAGGAGCAGGTCACCTACGTCAACGCGCCGCTGTTCGCCGAACAGCGCGGCCTCGAGGTGGCGCTGACCAGCGACCCGGAGAGCCCCACCTACCGCAACCTCGTCACCGTGCGCGGCGCCATGGCCGACGGCCGCCAGGTCACCGTGTCGGGCACGCTGTACGGCAAGAACCAGGTCGCCCGGCTCACCGAGGTGGCCGGCTTCGAGATCGACCTGGCCGCGAACGGCCGGCTGCTGTTCTTCACCTACGCCGACCGCCCGGGCGTCGTCGGTGCCGTCGGTGCGGCGCTGGGCGAGGCCGGCATCAACATCGCCGGCGCGCAGGTCAGCCGCACGACCGAGGGCGGCGAGGCGCTCATGGCCGTGACCGTCGACAGCCCCGTCAGCCCCGAGCTGCTCGAGGACATCGCCGGTCGCATCGGCGCCCGCGAGGCCCGCGCCGCGGACCTCGACACCCTCTGACCTAGGGTCGGTCCCCATGCGCCTGGCAGTGATCCCCGGAGACGGCATCGGCCCCGAGGTCGTGGCGGAAGGGCTCAAGGTCCTCCGCGAGGTCGCCCCCGACCTCGAGACGACGCCCTACGACCTCGGCGCGGCCCGGTGGCAGCAGACAGGTGAGCTGCTGCCCGACACGGTGCTCGACGAGCTGCGCGGGCACGACGCGATCCTGCTCGGCGCCATCGGCGACCCGAGCGTGCCCCCGGGCATCCTGGAGCGCGGGCTGCTGCTGCGGCTGCGCTTCGAGCTCGACCACCACGTGAACCTGCGGCCGGCCCGGCTCTACGACGGCGTCCGCAGCCCGCTGGCGGCCGAGGGGCCGATCGACATGCTCTGCGTGCGCGAGGGCACCGAGGGTCCCTACGTCGGCAACGGCGGCGTGCTGCGCAAGGACACCCCGCAGGAGATCGCCACCGAGGTCAGCCTCAACACCGCGTTCGGCGTCGAGCGGGTCGTGCGGTATGGCTTCGAGCGGGCCGTCACCCGGCCGCGCAAGCACCTGACGCTGATCCACAAGACCAACGTGCTCACCCACGCCGGCGGGCTCTGGTCGCGGATCGTCGAGGAGGTCTCCGCGGAGTTCCCCGACGTCCAGGTCGCCTACCAGCACGTGGACGCCGCCTCGATGTTCTTCATCACCGACCCGGGCCGGTACGACGTCATCGTCACCGACAACCTGTTCGGCGACATCGTCACCGACATCGCTGCGGCCGTGACCGGTGGCATCGGGCTGGCCGCCAGCGGCAACCTCGACGCCTCGGGCACCAACCCGAGCATGTTCGAGCCCGTGCACGGCTCGGCCCCCGACATCGCCGGCCAGGGCATCGCCGACCCCACCGCCACGGTGCTGTCGGTCGGGCTGCTGCTGGACCACCTCGGCCGCACGGAGCAGGCGAAGAAGGTCAACGCCGCCGTCGCCTTCGACCTGTCGACCCGTGACCCGCAGCAGCAGATCCGGACCACCCAGGTCGGCGACCGGCTGGCCGCCCTCGCCAGCGGCTGACGCCTCGCACTCCGGCACCGTGCACGGATGCGCACTTCTGGACGACGGAACTGCGCATCCGCGCACAGTGCTCGATCGGGCGGGCAGGTCAGGCCGGCGCCGAGCACTCGGCGCCGTCTTGCGGGGCCACGTCGTCAGGTGACTCCGGCGGTGGCTCCTCCATCAGGAGGTCGCCGACGGGGACCGGGAGCAGGGCGCGGCCGGTCTCGCCGGGCGCGGGCCACTCCGGGCGGACCGTGCAGCCGGTGGGGGAGGACTCCACCAGCACCACCGGCTGCCAGGTCCAGTCCTCGTCCGGCTTCCCGGCGTCGATGACACCGGTCATCGGCTCGCCGGGCAGCCGCGCCCACCAGCGGCGGTCCAGGGCGGCCAGGCCCCGGGAACGCAGCAGCTGGATCCCGTCGTCGGCGGGTGCGGCCAGCGGCGCCCCGGTGAGCAGCCGCGGCCGACCGTCTGCTGCCATCCAGCCGACCAGCTCGCCGTCGGCGCGGTGCACGGGGGTCCAGTCGGTCGGGATCACGGGCAGTGAGCCTGCCAGGGCGGTGCGCGCTCCGGCGCGTGATTTACTCGTCGCGATGTACGCCACCCGCACGATCATCATCGTTTAGCGCGCAGTCACCTCCCGACTGCGCGCAGACCTCCCGTACCCGGGGGGTCTTTTTCGTGTTCGGGCCGGCAGCACCTCCACCCGGGAGACCCCATGACCACCAGCGCGACCGACTTCCACGTCTTCGACACGACGCTGCGCGACGGCGCCCAGCGCGAGGGCGTCAGCTACTCCGTGGCGGACAAGCTCGCCGTCGCCCGGCTGCTGGACGAGATCGGCGTGGGGTTCATCGAGGGCGGCTGGCCGGGTGCGCTGCCCAAGGACACCGAGTTCTTCTCCCGCGCCCGCACCGAGCTCAAGCTGCAGCACGCCCAGCTGGTCGCCTTCGGGTCCACCCGCAAGGCCGGGGTCCGGGTCGAGGACGACCCGCAGGTGCGCGCGCTGCTCGACGCAGGGACGCCGGTCGTGTGCCTCGTCGCCAAGTCCGACGTCCGGCACGTCCGCGAGGCGCTGCGGACGACGCTGGAGGAGAACCTGGCCATGGTGGCCGACACCGTCGCCTTCTTCGTGGGCCACGGCCGGCGGGTGTTCCTCGACTGCGAGCACTTCTTCGACGGGTACGCCACCGACAGCGACTACGGGGTGGCCGTGCTGCAGGCAGCGTTCGGCGCCGGCGCCGAGGTCGGCGTCCTCTGCGACACCAACGGCGGGATGCTGCCCTCGGGCGTGAGCCGGGTCGTCACCGACGTCCGCGCTCGGGTGAGCGGGCGGCTGGGCATCCACTGCCAGGACGACACCGGGTGCGCCGTGGCCAACTCGCTGGCCGCCGTCGAGGCCGGGGTCACGCACGTGCAGGGCACCGCCAACGGCTACGGCGAGCGCGCCGGCAACGCCGACACCTTCGCGCTCATCGGCAACCTGGTCACCAAGATGGGGCTGCCCGTGGTGCCGGCCGAGTGCCTGCCCGAGCTGCAGCGGGTCAGCCACGCCATCGCCGAGCTGGCCAACATCGCCCCGGACGACCACCAGCCCTTCGTCGGCGCGTCGGCCTTCGCGCACAAGGCGGGCCTGCACGCCAGCGCGATCAAGGTCAGCCCCCAGCTGTACAACCACCTCGACCCCGCCGTCGTCGGCAACGACATGCGCATCCTGGTCACCGAGATGGCCGGCCGCGCCTCGGTCGAGCTCAAGGGCCGCGAGCTCGGCGTCGACCTGACCGGCCAGTCCGACGCCATCGGCCGGGTGGTCGACCGGGTCAAGGTGCTCGAGGCCGACGGCTGGTCGTTCGAGGCGGCCGACGCCTCCTTCGAGCTGCTGCTGCGCGGCCAGCTGCCCGACGCCCCGGCCCCGCTGTTCGAGCTGGAGAGCTACAAGACCTCGGTCGAGCACTGGGGCAACGGCGTCGTGGTCAGCGAGGCCACGGTCAAGGTGCACGTCGACGGGGAGCGGCTCATCAGCACCGCCGAGGGCAACGGCCCGGTGAACGCGCTGGACAACGCGCTGCGGCAGGCGCTGGTCAACCGCTACCCGCAGCTGGCCGACGTCGCCCTGGCCGACTACAAGGTCCGCATCCTCGGCTGGCGCGGCGGCACGAGCGCCACCACCCGCGTGCTCATCGACACCACCGACGGGGTGGGGGAGTGGACGACGGTCGGCGTCCACGCCAACATCGTCGAGGCCTCCTGGCACGCCCTCGTCGACGCCCTCACCTACGCCGTCCTGCGCCGCCCCGCCGCCGGTTGAGCGTCCAGCTGGACGTGCGCTACGCGCTGACGTGCTCGACCTGTTCGCACTCCCCTGCGGCGTTGGTCTCGGGGGCGCCGTCGCTCCCGGCGCCGGGCTCGTCGACGAACACGAACCGGTCACACTCGTACCGGCCCCTGCCTGACGGGTCCGATCCATCGGCGGGACCGTCGAAGTGCTGGCCGACGATCTCGTATCGAGCGCTGCCGAGCACCCGGAAGTGCGTACGGATCGACTCGCCCTCGTCGCCGTACGTCAGGCGCGTCAGCTCCGCCGGGCGGTCGGCCTCGAACGCTTCCCGGAAGCAGGTGCGCGCTTCCCGGTCGGGGTAGCCGGCGGTGTGTTCCTCGTCCTCGCCGCAGCTCGGGAGCTCCGTCCGCTGCGCGAACCACGACGGCGGTTCGGTGGAGCCGCTGCACGCCGTCACGGTCATCAAGCACGCGGCAGCGGGAAGGACGAGTCGCCTCATGGCACCAGGACGTGCGGACGGCCCGGTGGGTTCCGGGCCGGGATCAGCGCGGCTGGATCTCGCCCATCGGGCCCCAGCCGGAGACGTCGGGGGCGTCGACGTAGATGATCTGCGGCTGCGCGGCGACCAGCTCGGGGGCCTGCTCGACGAAGCGCTTGAACGCGTCGGTGCCGACGTGGGCCGCGCCGGCCTCGGAGTCGCGGAAGCCCTCGACGCAGACGAAGGTCTCCGGGTCCTCGAGGCTGCGCGACCACTCGAAGAAGAGGCTGCCCTCCTCGGCGTTCACGGAGCGGGCGTAGTCGGCGGCCAGCGCCACCCACTCGTCGGCGCGCTCGGGGCGGACGGGGAACTTCACGACGATCAGGATCACCATCACATTGTCGGCCTCCGGCCGACACCGCGGCCACGTGCCGTCCCCCGGCGGCATGGAGCGCGTCCGTCGCGCCTGCGCGGGACCCTCCGGGCCCCACTCGGCGCGACCGTGCTCAGAGGGGGTCGAGCCTTGTGCGTAGCAGGCAGAACTCGTTGCCCTCGGGGTCGGCCAGCACGTGCCAGCCCTCGTCGCCGGTCTGGCCGACGTCCGCGGGGACGGCGCCGAGGTCCAGGAGCCGCTGCAGCTCGGCGTCCTGGTCGCGATCGGTGGGGTTCACGTCGATGTGCAGCCGGCGCCGTCCCGGCGTGGGGTCGGCGACCGGGCCGAAGACCAGCGTGGGTGCTGCGCCGCCGAAGCCCTCGGCGGGGCCGATCTCCACCGAGCCGTCCTCCTCCCGGCCGAGGACGCGGTAGTCCAGCACCGCAGCCCAGAAGGCGGCGAGTGCCTCGGGGTCGCGGCTGTTGACGACGAGTTCGGAGAAGCGGCAGGCCATGGTCGGACGGTAGTCAGGATGCGGCCCGACTAACCTCGGCCCGTGCGCATCGTTCGTTTCGCCTCACCCCAGGGCATGTCCTTCGGCGTTCTCGACGGAGACGGCCAGGTGGCCCAGATCGAGGGGCACCCGTTCGGCCAGATCTCCTTCACCGGCGCCCGCTACGAGCAGGCCGACATCCGGCTGCTCTCGCCGATCCTGCCCAGCAAGGTGGTGTGCGTGGGCAAGAACTACGCCGACCACATCGCGGAGATGAAGGGCCTGACGGGCGACGCCCCGAAGGAGCCGCTGCTGTTCCTCAAGCCGTCGACGTCGGTCATCGGCCCGGGCGACGCCATCCGCATCCCGGCGGGCAGCACGAACGTGCACCACGAGGCCGAGCTGGCCGTGGTCATCGGCGCCCGGGGCGCCCGCAACGTCTCCCCGGAGCAGGCGCTCTCCAGCGTCTTCGGCTACACGATCGGCAACGACGTCACCGAGCGGGACATGCAGCGGAGCGACGGGCAGTGGACCCGCGCCAAGGGCTTCGACTCCTTCTGCCCGCTGGGCCCCTGGATCGAGACCGACCTCCCCGGTGTCGGCCTGGACGCCGCCGACCTCGAGGTCACCTGCACCGTCGACGGCGAGCGCCGCCAGCACGGTCGCACGAGCTCGCTCATCTTCGGCATCCCGACGCTGATCTCCTACATCTCGCGGGTCATGACGCTGCTGCCCGGCGACGTCGTCCTCACCGGCACCCCGGCGGGGGTCGGGCCGATCCGCGCCGGCCAGCGCGTCGAGTGCACCATCGAGGGGCTGGGCACCCTGGCCAACTCCGTCGCCGACGCGGACGCCGTGTCCACCGCCGGTGGCGCCCGATGACCGCTCCCCATCCGGTGCGCACGCGGTTCTGCCCGTCGCCGACCGGCATGGTGCACGTCGGCCTCATGCGGACGGCGCTGTTCAACTGGGCGCACGCCCGGCACACCGGCGGAACCTTCGTCTTCCGCATCGAGGACACCGACGCCGCCCGCGACTCCGAGGAGTCCTACCGGCACCTGCTCGACTGCCTGCGCTGGCTCGGGCTGGAGTGGGACGAGGGCCCCGAGGTCGGGGGCCCGTTCGGGCCCTACCGGCAGTCGGAGCGCTTCGAGATCTACCGCGACGTGGCCGCCAAGCTGCTCGAGTCCGGCCACGCCTACGAGTCGTTCTCGACCAACGAGGAGGTCGACGCGCGCCGCCGCGCCGCCGGCCAGGACCCGAAGCTGGGCTACGACAACCACGACCGCTTCCTCACCGACGCGCAGAAGGCCGCCTTCCGCGACGAGGGCCGCTCGCCCGTGCTGCGGCTGCGGATGCCCGACGAGGACCTCGTCTGGACCGACCTGGTGCGCGGCGAGGTGCGCTTCGCCGCGGGCTCGGTGCCCGACTACGTCCTCGTGCGTGGCAACGGCGCCCCGCTGTACCCGTTCGTGAACCCGGTCGACGACGCGCTGATGCAGATCACCGACGTGCTGCGCGGCGAGGACCTGCTGCCCTCCACGCCTCGCCAGCTGGCGCTCTACGCCGCCCTGACCGAGATCGGCGTCGCCCAGGGCACCCCGCGCTTCGGTCACCTGCCCTACGTCACCGGTGAGGGCAGCAAGAAGCTCTCCAAGCGCGACCCGCAGTCCAACCTCGACGTCTACCGCGAACGAGGCTTCCTGCCCGAGGGCTTTGCCAACTACCTGGCGCTGCTGGGCTGGTCGATCGCCGAGGACCGCGACATCTTCTCCACCGCCGAGATGGTCGAGGCCTTCGACGTCACCCGGGTCAGCGCCAACCCGGCGCGCTTCGACCTGAAGAAGGCCGAGGCCATCAACGCCACGCACCTGCGTGCCTTGCCGGTCGAGGAGTTCACCGACCGGGTCGTCCCGTACCTCGCCGACGCCGGTCTGGTCGCCGACCCGCCGACCGAGGAGCAGCAGCGCGTCCTGGCCGCCATCGCACCCATGGCCCAGGAGCGGATGATCGTGCTGTCCGAGGCCGTCGGCCTGCTGCGCTTCCTCTTCGTCGACGAGGTCGAGATCGAGCCGGCCGCCGCCGAGAAGCAGCTGTCGGGCGAGAGCGCCGCCGCCGTGCTCGACGCCGCGACGACGTCGCTGCAGGAGCTGGCGGAGTGGAGCACGCCCGGCATCGAGGCGGCGCTGAAGTCGGCACTCGTCGACGGGCTCGGGCTCAAGCCTCGGCAGGCCTTCGGCCCGGTCCGCGTCGCCGTCAGCGGCCGCACCGTCTCCCCGCCGCTGTACGAGTCGATGGAGCTGCTCGGGCGCGAGCGCACCCTCGCCCGGCTCGCCGGGGCGCGCGAGATCGCCGGCGGATGACCGCCGCGGGGCCGGAGGAGCGCGAACGGGACCTCGAGCCCTACGCCGGACCGCCGCCCACGCGGGCGCCGTCGGCGGAGCTGCGCGCCCCGGCCGCGACGCCGGAGGGGGACGCCGGGCCCGAGGCGCCGGAGCCGGCCGGTCCGACGCCCTTCCTGCTGGCCATGCGCGGCGCCTCCTGGGCGTGGTGGCGGCCGCTGGCGGGGGTGGCGGTCATCGCCTTCCTGCTCGGCATCGCCCTGGTGCTGACCCGCATCACCCACGTCCTCACCGGCACCGGTGCCGACCTCGATCCCGTACCGCTGAGCTGGCGCGGCCTCCTGGTCACGGACCTGTTCCTGGCCGTCGCGCTGCCGGCGGTGCTCCTGGCCTGGCCGATCGCCCACGGCGTGGGTCCAGGCCGCGGGCTCTCGGTGGCGGGCCGGCTGCGCGTGCCCCTGCTGCGCCGGTTGCTGCTGGTCGCGCTCGCCACCGCCGGCGCGAACGTGGCGCTGGGGGTCGCGGGCGCCGTCCTGCTGGCCGACCGGGAGGTGCCCGGTCACGTGGCGGAGCTGCCGTGGGTGCTGCTCGTGGGGCTGCTCACGGTGCCGCTGCGGGCCGCCGCGGAGGAGGTCCTGTTCCGCGGGTACCTCGCCCAGGCGGTGGCGGCCTGGATCGGCCGACCGCGGGCCGGGGCCGTCGTCGCCGCCGTCGTCACCTCGCTGCTGTGGGCTGCCGCGTACGGCACCGACGACCTGACGGGCTTCCTCGGCCGCGTCGCGCTGGGGCTGGCCGCCTCGGCCGCCGTGGCGCTCACCGGCGGCGTGGAGGCGGCGATCGCGCTGCACGTGGTGGTCGCGGTCGTGGTCCTGCTGCTCGGGGCCGTCCTGGGTGAGGACGCCGTCCCGGGACTGGGGTCCGACGGCCCGGGCCAGGCGTTCGCGCTGGTCGGCGTCGTGGGGCTGGCCGCCTTCGTCGCCCTGGCCGCCCGCCGGGGCGCGCGGACCTGAGGGGGGTGCACCGGCCCGGCCGACCGTCGGGTATCGTGTTCTCGGCGCCGTGAGAACGGCCCATGGGGTATGGGGTAATTGGCAGCCCGACGGTTTCTGGTTCCGTTAGTCTAGGTTCGAGTCCTGGTACCCCAGCGAGGCGATGGCACAGCTTCTACCGAAGATTGGCCAGCACCTCCGCTGGAGCACGATCGCAGCACTGCACGGCCCCGTCGTCTAGCGGCCCAGGACGCCGCCCTCTCACGGCGGTAGCGAGGGTTCGAATCCCTTCGGGGCTACGCACACGAGAGCCCCCGACCGGCATCGGTCGGGGGCTCTCGCACTTCTGCGGCCCCCGTGCGTGCGGTCCGGGCGGGCATGGCAGAATCTCCGATGTCCGGCCCCGTCGTCTAGCGGCCTAGGACGCCGCCCTCTCACGGCGGTAGCGAGGGTTCGAATCCCTTCGGGGCTACAGCGCAGAGAGCCCCCGACCGGAACCGGTCGGGGGCTCTCGCACGTTCCGGGCTCAGACGCCGAGGTCGAGCGTCGCCTCCAGGGGGAGGTCCACCGCGCTCGTGCCCACGCGCAGCCGGTAGGCGCCCGGCTCGTACTGCCAGCCGTCGGCCCAGTGCGCCAGCAGGCGCGTGTGCAGCTCCACCGGCACGCTCGCCGTGGCTCCCGCCGGCACCCGCACCGGAGCCGAGCCCACCAGCCAGCGCACCGGCCGGTCGACGACGGAGCCGGGGCGCTCGGCGTAGACCTGCACGACCTGCTTGCCGTCGCGGTCGCTGCGGTTGACCACCTCGACGGTCACCGTCACGACCTCGCCGGCCCGGGCGTCCGCCGGGGCCTCGACCCCGGTCAGGTCGATCTGCGCGTAGCCGCGGCCGCTGCCGAACCAGTAGGCGGGAGCGGTGTCCTCCTTGAGCCACGCGCGGTAGCCGATGTGGATGCCCTCCGCGTACTCCAGCGCCCCGTCGACCGGGGTGCAGGAGAGCACCGGGACGTCGGCCTCGGCGGCCGGCCAGGTGGTTGGCAGCCGCCCGCCCGGCTCGGCCACCCCCAGCAGCACCTCGGCGACCGCGTTGCCGAACTCCTGCCCGCCGAACCAGCCGAGCAGGAGGGCGGCGACGTCGTCCCGCCACGGCAGCAGCACCGGTGCGCCGGCGTTCACCAGCACCACGGTGCGGGGGTTGGCCGCCACGACGGCGCGGACGAGGTCGTCCTGCCGGCCGGGGAGCGCGAGCGTCGACCGGTCGTAGCCCTCGGACTCCACGATCGAGTTGGTGCCGACGACGACCAGGGCGACGTCGGCCGCGGCGGCGGCCCGGGCGGCCTCGGCGATGAGCGCGTCGGCGTCGGCCCCGGTCGGCCGGGTGCCCAGGCGCAGCGACATGGCGCGGGCCCCGAAGCCCGTGCGGCGGCGCAGGTCGTAGACAAGCCGGAGGTCGACCGGTGTCCCGGCGGTGACCTGCACCTCGGCCGTCGCGGTCGGCGGGTTGGTGAACGCCGCGCCCAGGGCGGCGTCGCTCGTCCGGAGCCGCTCGTCGACCAGCACTTCGTCGTCGACGTAGAGCCGGACGGTGCCGATCAGGCCGACGCCCAGCCGGACGACGCCGCTGTCCGACGGCGTCCACCGGGTGGTCAGCTCGAACTCCGCCCCCGCCTCGATCGGGGCGTCGCCGCCGAAGTAGACGAGGTTGCTGGAGCGGCGGTCCTCGACCAGCAGCTCCGCGCCGTCCTCGGCCAGGAAGCGGGCCTGCAGGCCGGGGACGCCGCTGACCGGGTGGGTCAACTCGCGCAGCGGCAGCTCGGCGACACCGTCCTGCACCACCGCACCGACGGAGTAGCTCACGTCCACGCCAGGGAGGGCGGCGCGCAGCCCCTCGAGCGGCGAGACGGTGTACGCCGGGATCACCGTGGCGCTGCCGCCGCCCTGCGTCCGGGCGGCCGAGGCGTTGTTGCCGATGACGGCGACCGAGCGCAGCGTCGATGCGTCCCACGGCAGCTCGCCGCGGTTCTCCAGCAGCACGGTGCCCTCCACCGCGGCCTCGCGGGCGAGCGCGACGCCGTCCTCCACGAGGACGGGCTCGGCAGGCTGCGTGCCGGGCAGGGCCCCGACGCGCTGGGCGAGCAGGAGGATGCGCAGCACCTTCCGGTCGACGACGGACTCGTCGATCTCCCCGGCACGCACGGCGGCGACCAGCGCGTCGCCCCACGGTCCCTGGGGCCCGGGCATGACCAGGTCCTGCGAGGCCCGGGCGCTCTCCAGGCTGCGGACGCCGGTCCAGTCGCTGATGACGACGCCGTCGAAGCCCCACTCGCTGTTCAGCGGCGTCTCCAGCAGCGGGTTCTCGCTGGCCGTGGTGCCGTTGATGGAGTTGTAGGAGCTCATGACCAGCCAGGCGCGGGCCTGGACCACCGCCTTCTCGAAGGCCAGCAGGTACAGCTCACGGAGGGTGCGGTCGTCGGCGCGGACGTCGACGGTGAAGCGCTCGGTCTCGAAGTCGTTGGCGATGTAGTGCTTCGGCGTCGCCCCGACGCCGTTGACCTGCACGCCCTGGACGTAGGCGGCCGCGAGATCCGCGGTGAGCACCGGGTCCTCGCTGAAGCACTCGAAGTGCCGGCCGCCGAGCGGGGAGCGGTGCAGGTTGATGGTGGGGCCGAGCACGACGTCGACGCCCTTGCGCCGGGCCTCGACCGCCGCCGCAGCCCCGTACCGCCGGGCGATGGCGGGATCCCAGGAGGAGGCCAGGGCGGTGGCCGAGGGCAGGTTGAGCGAGGGGTCGCGCTCGTCCCACGTCTCGCCCCGCACCCCGGAGGGGCCGTCGGACACCAGGATGCGGCGCAGGCCGATCCGGTCCAGCGGCCAGGTGGTCCAGAAGTCGCGCCCGGTGAGCAGCTGGACCTTCTCCTCGAGGGAGAGCGCGGCCAGGGCGTCGCCGAGCTGGGTGTCCGTCGGTGCGGCGGGGTTCGTCATGGGCCCGTTCTCGTCGAGGGTCGCGGGAGGTGGTGTGACGCGGAACCTAGCGCGACCGGGTGAACCGGAGCACCAGGTGGCGTGGCCTGGGACGACGGGGAGGTCTAGCGTCTTCGACGGCCGCTCACGGACGGTGATGAGCCGCCTGACCTGTGCAGGAGGCGCTTCCACGGTGATCCGGACCAGTCGTCGCCTGGCCGATGGCCGGGAGATCCTCTACTTCGACGACGGGCCGTCGCCGTCGGCCCACGAGGCCGCCGACACCCGCGACCTGCCGCCGGTCTCCACCCACTCGCAGCTGCGCTGGGACGCGCTGCTCGGCGAGTGGGTCGTCATCGCCTCCCACCGGCAGAGCCGCACCTTCCTCCCGCCGGCCCACCAGTGCCCCCTGTGCCCGTCGCGGCCCGGGCGGCCCACGGAGATCCCGGACGCCGACTACCAGGTCGTCGCGTTCGAGAACCGTTTCCCGTCGCTGGCCACCGGCGTCGAGCGGGACGTCCCGCCGAGCGCCCCGGGAGCACCGCTCGCCGAGCTGCGCCCCGGGTTCGGCCGCTGCGAGGTCGTCGTCTTCACCAGCGACCACGACCGCGACTTCGCCGAGCTGGGGGCCGCCCGCGCGCGCCTGGTCGTGGACGTGTGGGCCGAGCGGACCGCGGAGCTGTCCGGCATCGACGGCGTCGAGCAGGTCTTCGTCTTCGAGAACCACGGCGAGGAGATCGGGGTGACGCTCTCCCACCCGCACGGGCAGATCTACGCCTACCCGTTCGTGCCCGCACGGGTGGAGAAGGTGCTCGGCTCGGTCCGCCGCCACCGGGAGGCCACCGGCGGCGACCTGTTCGGCGAGGTCGTGGCCGCCGAGCGGTCCGGTCCCCGGGTGGTCGCGCAGAACGAGCACTGGACGGCGTTCGTGCCGGCCGCGGCGCGCTGGCCCTACGAGGTGCAGTTGTTCCCGACCCGCCGGGTGCCCGACCTGCCGGCGCTGACCGACGACGAGCGGGACGCCTTCGTGGCCGTCTACCTCGACGTGCTGGGCCGCTTCGCGCACCGCTTCGACACCCCGATGCCCTACATCGCCTCCTGGAACCAGGCGCCCACGCGCGCCCGCGACGAGTGGTGGCTGCACCTGCAGCTGTTCTCCCTGCGGCGCGCTCCGGGCAAGCTCAAGTACCTGGCGGGGTCGGAGTCGGGCATGGGGGCGTTCATCACCGACACCAATCCGGAGGACGTCGCCGAGCAGCTGCGGGCCGTGGTGCTCCCATGAGCGACGCGGCGACCCGGGCGGCCGACGCCTTCGCGGAACGGTTCGGCCGGTCCCCGGAGGGGGTCTGGGCGGCGCCCGGCCGGCTCAACGTGATCGGCGAGCACACCGACTACAACGGCGGCTTCGTGCTGCCCATCGCCCTCCCGCACACGACGCGGGCGGCGGTGGCCCGGCGCGACGACGGCCGCCTGGTCCTCCGCTCCCTGCAGCACCCGGACGACGACGCCGACGTGGCCGTGGCCGACCTGACGCAGGGCACGCCGTCGGGCTGGGCCGGGTACGTCGCCGGGGTCGTGCACGAGCTCTCCGGGCACGTGCCGGGCGGGCTGGACGTCCTGGTGGACGGCGACGTCCCGGCCGGTGCGGGCCTCTCCTCGTCGGCGGCGCTGGAGTGCGCCGTGGCGCTCGCGCTGCGCGACCTGCTCGGCCTGGACCTGGGTCCCGGCGACCTGGTCGACCTGGCCCGGCGGGCGGAGAACGACTTCGTCGGCGCCCCCACCGGGATCCTCGACCAGTCCGCGTCCGTGCTGTGCCAGGCCGGCGCGGCGCTGTTCCTCGACACCCGGGACCGCAGCACCGAACAGGTGCCCTTCGACCTGGACGCCGCCGGACTGGCCCTGCTGGTCGTCGACTCGGGCGTCACCCACGACCACGCGGAGAGCGGCTACGGCGACCGGCGCCGCGAGTGCGAGCAGGCTGCATCCCGGCTGGGCGTGGACCTGCTGCGCGAGGTCCCCGACGTGGCCGCCCTGGAGGCGCTGGCCGACGGGACGCCCGAGGGCGAGGTCCTGCACCGCCGCGCCCGGCACGTCGTGACCGAGGACGCCCGCGTCCTCCGCGTCGTGGACACCCTGCGGTCGGGGGACGACCCGCGGGCGATCGGCCCCCTGCTGACCGAGGGCCACGCCTCGCTGCGCGACGACTTCGAGGTCTCCGTCCCGCTGCTCGACGCCTGCGTCGAGGCGGCCGTCGAGGCCGGCGCCCACGGCGCCCGCATGGTGGGCGGGGGGTTCGGCGGCAGCGCCCTGGCCCTCGTCGACGTGGACGCCGTCGACGCCGTCACCTCCGCCGTCACCGCACGCTTCGCCCGCGAGGGCGCCCCCGCACCCCGTTCCTTCGTCGCCGTGCCCTCATCCGGGGCCCGGCGGCTGGTCTGACCGCACTCCGAGAAGAGGACATCCGTGGACGACGCCCTGCAGCTCGACGCGAATTTCGTGGACTACGCGTTGGTCGCGGCGTACTTCGCCGTCGTCCTCGGGATCGGGTTCGCCGCCCGGCGCCGGGTCTCCGACAGCCTGGACTTCTTCCTGTCCGGGCGGTCGCTGCCGGCCTGGGTGACCGGCCTGGCCTTCGTCTCGGCGAACCTCGGCGCGGTCGAGATCGTCGGCATGTCGGCCAACGGGGCCCAGTTCGGCATGGCGACGATGCACTACTTCTGGATCGGCGCCGTCCCGGCGATGCTGTTCCTGGGCGTCGTGATGATGCCCTTCTACTACGGGTCGAAGGTCCGCAGCGTCCCCGAGTACATGCGCCGCCGGTTCGGTCCCGGGGCGCACCTGGTCAACGCGCTCAGCTTCGCCGTCGCGCAGATCCTCATCGCCGGCATCAACCTCTACCTGCTGGCCCGCATCGTCGAGCTGCTGCTGGGCTGGCCCCTGTGGATCTCGCTGATCGTCGCCGCGGTCGTCGTGCTCAGCTACATCACCCTCGGCGGACTGTCGGCGGCCATCTACAACGAGGTCCTGCAGTTCTTCGTCATCGTCGCCGCGCTGCTGCCGCTGACCCTGATCGGCCTGCACCGCGCCGGCGGCATCGGCGGCCTGATCGACAGCGTCCGTGACGCCGGCAACGAGGAGATGCTGGCCTCGTGGCCGGCCACCGAGCTGACCGGCTTCGAGAGCCCGTTCTGGTCGGTCGTCGGCATCGTCTTCGGCCTCGGGTTCGTGCTGTCCTTCGGCTACTGGACGACCAACTTCGTCGAGGTGCAGCGGGCCATGGCCACGCACTCGATCTCCGCCGCGCGGGCGACGCCGATCATCGGGTCGTTCCCGAAGATGTTCGTGCCGTTCATCGTGGTCATCCCCGGCATCATCGCCACGGTCCTCGTGCCGGAGGTGGTCGAGGCCAAGGCGGCGGGGGACGAGGACTTCGACTACAACAACTCGATCCTGTACCTGATCAGCGACGTGCTGCCCAACGGCCTGCTCGGCGTCGCGCTCGCCGGTCTGCTGGCCGCCTTCATGGCCGGCATGGCGGCCAACATCTCCGCCTTCAACACCGTCTTCAGCTACGACCTGTGGCAGCAGTACGTGAAGAAGGACCGGCCCGACGAGTACTACCTCAAGGTCGGTCGCTGGGCGACGGTCGGTGCGACGGTCACCGCCATCGGGACGGCGCTCATCGCGTCGGGCTACACGAACCTGATGGACTACCTGCAGACGCTGTTCGGCTTCTTCAACGCGCCGCTGTTCGCCACGTTCATCCTGGGCATGTTCTGGAAGCGGATGACGCCGACGGCGGGTTGGGCCGGCCTGGTGTCGGGCACCCTGGCCGCCGTCACCGTCGCGCTGCTGAGCGAGGACGCGTTCGGCGAGGTCTCCCTCGGCGTGCTCCCGCTCGGGGGCCAGGGCGCCAGCTTCGTGGCCGCCGGTGCCGCGTTCGTCGTCGACGTCGTCGTCAGCGTGGTCGTCACGCAGGTGACGCAGCCCAAGCCGGCCGAGCAGCTGGTCGGGCTGGTCTACTCCGAGACGCCGAAGGAGCAGCGCACCGATCCCGAGGCGCACCGCCTGCCCTGGTACCGGTCACCGGTGCCGCTGGCCGGCATCTCCCTGGCCATGGTCATCATCCTCAACATCATCTTCCGCTGAGTCAGGGGCGCATCCGATGAGCACAGCAGGAACCACCGGCGAGAAGAAGGCGGCCGGCGCGTTCGACGTCCGCAACGTCATCGCGGCCCTGATCGGCTTCTACGGCGTCGTCCTGGTCGTCGTGGGCCTGGTCGACAACGACGAGGAGGCGCTGTCGAAGGCCGGCGGGGTCAACGCCAACCTCTGGGTCGGCCTGGCCATGCTCGCGTTCGCGCTGATCTTCGCCCTCTGGGCCCGCCTCCGGCCGATCGTGGTGCCGTCGCCGGAGACCGGGGACGACGAGGGGGCCGGGCCCGCGCACTGAGCGCCTACTGCCGGTTCCACCCGGTTCGACTGGCTGGGCGCCCAGCTCGACGGATGCCCGGACGCGCATCTCGCACCGTCCCAGCCCCCGCGGCCCACCCGTAGGTCCGGGCGCCCGGCGAAGGGGTGGAGCGCGTCGGCCGGCGTGAACTCGGCGTCGTCCGACGAACAGCCGCCGTCGGTGCTGACCTCGACGCGCGTGACCGGCGTGCGGCCGAACCACGCTCACCCGGATAGCGGCAGGGGGTCGATTCGGACGAACCGCTCCCTGGCATCGGATCACCTGCGGCCGCCGATGGCGGCGATCTGCTGGCGGACGTCCAGGGCGAGTTCCCTACGCCCTCCCGAGCCGCGGCGCAGGCACGCCGGAAGGGCGACCTGGTGGGGCCGGTCGTGCACCCCGGCGACGGTGCCGGACATGAGGATGCGGATCGTGCGCCCGGACGGCGAGCCGTACCCACATCGACCGGGCAGTGACGTCTGTCATCGCTGATCGAGGACATCGCACTCTGCCGAGCCGCGAGTCCATCGGCCAGTCTGACGGCGTCGGACGACCTTCACGCAGAGCAGAGACCTGCACTCAGTGGCCAGCCGTCTCGGACGTCGGGCACCGCCCGCCGGTCGCCGCCCTGTTGCGTCGCTTCGAGGTCGCTCGTCGCTTACGACGGGAGCGACCCCGTACCTGTACCCACGTGACCGGGAGGACCTCGTGCCCTACATCCAGACAGCGGACCGCACCGGCCTGTTCTACACAGCTGTCGGCGACGGCCCGCCCGTCCTGCTCGTCCACGCCTGGTCGCTCAGCTCCGCGATGTGGGAGTACCAGGTGCGGGCCCTCGTCGAGGCCGGCTTCCGCTGCGTGGCGATGGACCGGCGCGGGCACGGTCGGTCCGACGTGCCCGGGAGCGGTTACGACCTCGACACCCTCGCCGACGACCTCGCCCGGCTGATCGAGCTGCTCGACCTCCGGGACGTGACGGTGGTGGCGCACAGCATGGGTACGTGCGAGACCACCCGCTACCTCACTCGGCACGGTACTGATCGGGTGCGGCGTGTCGCCCTCCTCGGCGCTATGACGCCACACCTCGCGGGCGCAGTCGGCTCCGCCTTCGTCGAGGCGATGGTCGATGCACTGGTGGCCGACCGGCCCCGCTGGTTCCAGGAATCGGCACCGGCGTACTTCGCCACTGGAGGAACCGGGTCGTGGGTGTCACCGGCGCTGGTGGACGACGGCATCCGTCAGATCCTGGCCACCCCGCTGGAGGTGCAGATCGCCTGTCTGCGGGCGTTCACCGGCACGGATCTGACCGCGGACCTGCAGGCCATGGACATTCCGGCGCTCGTCCTCCACGGCGATGCCGACGCGTCCGCTCCGATCGACCTCACCGGCCGACCCACCGCGAAGCTGTTGCCCCGAGCTCGCTTCCGGATGCTCGACGGGGCGCCGCACGGCCTCTACGTCACCGCCAGGCGCGAGGTGAACGACCAACTCGTCGCACTCGCCCGCGGCGAGGTGGACACGTGACCCGGTGGGCCGCTGGACCGCAGGGCACCTTCTCCTTCACCCCGGCGCACACAGCCTTCGGCCTCATCGAGGAGTTCCTATGGACGTGTCCAGCTGCTATCCCGTGATCGCCGTCGAGGACGTCGCCGAGGCGGCCGGGTTCGCCCGGTCGTGGCTGGGCTTTCGGACCACGTTCGCGTCGGACTGGTACGTCAGCCTGGTGGACGACCACGGCCACGAGCTGGCGTTCCTGCGCTGGGATCACGAGACGGTCCCCGCCGGGCACCGCCGCCCCGTGGCCGGACTGCTCGTCAACCTGGAGGTCGACGACGTCGACGACCAGTGGGAGCGGCTGGTCGTGCGCGGAGGACTGCCGTGCGTGCGGGACATCAGGACCGAGGACTTCGGTCAGCGCCACTTCATCCTCGCCGCGCCCGGCGGCTACCTGGTCGACGTCATCACCAACGTCCCGGCGACCGGACGGTACGTCACGGCCTACACCGATGCGGCGCCCGGCCACGGCCCGTGACGACCGGGATCGCCCACTGGCGACGTCTTCCTCCTTCCTGGCCGGCGGCACCCCGCCTCGCGCCACCGCCGTCGCGTGCGCGGGGCGGCGCACGCCGCGTCCCCGCGCGGGGCCGCCGCGCGGCAGAGTGGCGGCCGCAGAGGGAAGGAGGGCCCTTGGTACACGACCCCGCCCCCTTCGCGAGCGTGCCTCGGGACGGCGGGCGGGCACTCACCGCGCTCGCCGTGCTGCTGTGCGGGGTCTTCCCCGTGCTGGAACTCGCCGGCGTGGCGGTGACCGCCGACCCGGGCACGTTCCTGACGAAGACCATCGTCACGGTCGCCTACCTGCCACCCTTCCTCTGGCTGTTGACGGCCGCGCTCGGCGGCGGGCGCCGCCGGGGAGCGTGGTGGTGCGTCGCGTGGATCGGGCTCGTACTGGTGGTAGAGGTCCTGCTCCACCGCGGACAGATGATCCTGCCGGTGTTCCCGGCGCTGGCGGTCTCGGTGATCGTGCTGGTCCGCCCGGGGCGGGCGATCCCGGTCGTGGTCCTGCTCGCTGCGGTGACGGCGCCGCTCGCACTGGTGGCCGGCGCACCGCTGATCGAGCTGCTGTACCCGCGCGAGCTGTTGTGGCAGGCGACGCTGGTGGCGCTCGTCGGGGCGGCGCGGCAGCTGGGTCGGGCTCGCCGGGAGCTTGCGGACGAGGCGCTGGTGCGCGAGCGGCTGCGGATCGACGACGTCCTCCGGTCCACCGTCGAACCGGCACTGGCCGAGCTGGTGGGCCGCGCCGAGCACGCGTGCGGCGCGGTCCGAGCGGGTGCGGAGGACGCGGACGGGGAGATCGCCGGACTCGTCGCAGCGGCTCGCGGAACGCTGGCCGACGCACGCCGGCTGGCCCGAGGATTCGTGCGTCCGACGCTGCGGGCGGAACTCGAGACGGCCGCCAGGCTGCTCTCCGCAACCGGCCGGGAAGTCCGTGCGGTGCCCCCGAGCGTCGAACTGCCGCCCCCGGTGGAGGAGGCGCTGCGCGCTGACCTCCAGGCCGTGGTGATGTCGCTGCTGCGTCAGAAGGATCCCGGCGGGCTGGTCGTGCTGCGCGTGGCTCTGGGTCCGACGGGCGAATACCGTCTCGTCGCCGGCCACGTCGGCGCCGACGGGCCATCGCAGCGTCGTCCGGTCGGGGCCTTGCGATGATCGCGGCCACGGAGCGGGACCAGGTTCGGGGAGCAGCGGAACTGCGGCTCCCGTATCGGCGCCTGATGGTCGCTGCGCACCTGCCCTTGCTGGCAGCGAGCGTGCTCTCCGTCCTGTTCGACACCCGGCCCGATCCGCTCGGCCCTGCGGCCACCGCGGCGCTCGCGGTGGGAGCTGGCGCGCTCGTGCTCGCGCTCCACGTCCGCCATGCGCTGGCCTTCGCCGCGGGCGTGGTCCCGAGAGCCTGGCCCATCACGCTGGCCGCCCTCACAACGCTGGTGTACGTCCCGCTGGGGTGGCTGCCGGGTGGGTGGCTGGTGATCCAGTGGGCGCTCGCCGCGTCGCTGGTCATGCTGTTGCCGCGGCGCATGGGCGCGGCCCTCGCGGCGCTGCTCGTCCTCGGCTCGGAGATCGTGCTCTCGGGTCACGTGATCCGCACCGCCGGTCTCCCACCGGCTGTGGCGGGATGGTCGGCGGTCTACAACATGGTGGTCGCGGTTCTCGGTCCCGTGGCGCTGCTCGCGGTGATCCGGCTGGTACGAGTGCTGGACGAGCTGTCCGCTGCGCGGGCGCAACTGGCGCAGACGGCGACCCAGCGCGAGCGTCTCCGGATCTCCCGTGACCTGCACGACCTGCTCGGGCAGAGTCTCACCGCGATGTCGCTCAAGGGCGACCTCGCCCTTCGCCTCGTGAACGGCGATCGGCCCGCGGCGATCGCGGAGCTCGAGGGGCTCGTCGGCATCGGCCGCGCCGCGCTGCGGGACGTACGGACGGTCGCCTTCGACCGGCACCCGACCTCGTTCGACGATGAACTCGCCGCCGCACGACAACTGCTGCACGCGGCCGGCATCGTCGCGCGCATCGAGACCGCACCGTTCAGCGACGCGATGTCCGCCGCGGAGGACCAGGCGCTGGGGTGGCTGCTGCGTGAGGGCGTCACCAACGTCCTGCGGCACAGCGAGGCCACGCACGTCGTGATCCGCGCCGAGCGGTGTCCTGGGCAACGGCGCCTGGAGATCGTCAACGACGGCACCGGGTCGGCTCCTGGGCCCGGTGCCACGGGCAGCGGGCTGGACGGGCTGAGGGACCGCATCGCGCCGCTCGGCGGCACCCTCACCGCCGGAGCGCTGGACGGCGAGACCTTCCGGCTAGCCGTGGACCTGCCCGAGGAGCCGATGTGAACGTTCTCGAGGAGGCTCCGTGAGCATCCGAGTGCTGATCGCCGAGGACATGCACATGATCCGGGGTGCCCTGGTGGCACTGCTCGCCCTCGAGGACGGCATGGAGGTCGTAGCCGAGCTCGACCGAGGCGACGAGATCGTGGAGGCGGCACTGCGGACGCGCCCCGACGTCGCCGTCGTCGACATCGACCTGCCAGGAACGGACGGCATCACCGCTGCAGCCCAACTCCACACACGGGTGCCTGAATGCCGGACGCTCGTCCTCACCGGGCTCTCCCAGCCCGGTCACCTACTGCGCGCGCTCCAGGGCGGCGTCCGCGGCTTCCTGCTGAAGGATGCCCCGGCGGGAGCGCTCGCCCGAGGTATCCGGCGGGTCGCCGCCGGCGAGCGGGTGATCGACACCGAGTTGATCGCGGCCGCCCTCGAGACGGGGTCCACCCCGCTGACCGCGCGGGAGACCGATGTCCTGCGGGCCGCCCAAGGGGGCGCGTCGACCGAGCAGATCGGGGTCGACCTGGCGCTCTCGACGGCGACCGTGCGCAACTACATGTCCAACGCCATCAGCAAGACCGGTGCACGCAACCGCATCGACGCGATCCGTATCGCCCGCGACTCCGGCTGGCTGTGAGCGACGACGGATCCGTGGCCGGCACCACGAGACCGGCCGGCCGTGCCGGCCCCTGGCTCCTCGGCATCGCCGGGTGGGCGCTCGCCTTCGCCGCCCCCCACCTGTACTGGGCGGGAGGGGGCCGACGGGGCCTGGGGGAGGAAACGAGCGCGGCCGATGATGCCCTGGCGACTCCGTGGTTCGCCGCCTACAACCTGGTGGTGGCCGTCCTCGCCGTCGTGGCCGGCGTGCTCGCCCTCGCCCTGTTCCGCCGCGGCGTCGGCCTGCGGGCCCGGCCGTGGGTGCGCCGGACAGCGCTGGCGGCGGCCACGGTCCTGCTCGTGCGGGGTGCTCTGGGTGTCGTGCTGCTGCTCGTCGACGCGGTGACCGGGACGGACGGGCAGGCACCTCCGCTGGTGCTCCTGGCGGTCGAGCCCTGGTTCGTCGTCGGGGGATGCCTGCACCTGGGCGCAGCGTTGTCGCTGTGGGCCGGCGCGGCTGAACCAGCGCGCCGTGACTGCGCCTGACGCGCCTGGCGCGTGATCTTCCGTCGTGCCTTCGGTGGGATGACGTCCGTCACGACGAACCGTGTATTCGTGCCCCTGCCGGCCGTCCCGGCCGGTCGAGAGACTCCGCACATGGAACTCGGCTTCGACGTCTTCCTCGGTCTCGACGCCGTCATGCAGGGCCCCGGTGCGGTCGACGAGGACACCAGCGGTGGCTTGTCCCGCCGACAGCCGGCCGACACCCCGCACATCGACCCGTGAAGGAGAACTCACCGATGCGACGCATCATCAACTCCACCAACGTGACCCTCGACGGAGTCAGCGAGCGCTTGCCGGAGTGGCACTTCCAGTACATGGACGACGAGGCCGTCGGGGTCACCACCGAAGACCTCCATGCGGCCGAGGCGCTGCTCATGGGGCGCCAGACCTACGACGTGTTCGCGGCCAGCTGGCCCGAGCGCGGCGGCGACTACGCCGACCGGATCAACGCGATGCCCAAGTACGTGGCGTCCGGCACCCTACGGAACGCGACGTGGACCAACACCACTGTCATCCGCGACGTCGCCGGCGAGGTCGCCGACCTCAAGCAGCAACGCGGCGGCGACATCCTGATGTACGGCTTCGGGCCCGTCGCGGCGAACCTGTTTGAGCACGGCCTGTTGGATGAGATCCGGCTGTTCGTCCACCCTGTCCTCGCCGGCGGCACCGGACAGTGGGCCGACCTCTTGCTCAATGCGGGAGCTGTCGGCCACCTCGAGCTCGCTGCGCACCGCGCCCTGAGGTCCGGGGTGATGCTGCTCACCTACCGACCGAAGACAGCATCGTGATCGCCCGGGTGTGGCGGGGATGGGTCCGGACGGAGCGGCTCGCTGAGTACGTGGCCATCGTCGACCGGACCGGCCTCGCGGGCTATCGACGTACTCCGGGCAACGCTGGCGCCCAGCTGCTGACCCGGGACCTGGGGGAGGGCAGGACCGAGCTCATCACGATCAGCTGGTGGACCGACCTGCAGCACATCAAGTCCTTCGCCGGCGAGGACATCGAGCTGGCCATCTACTACCCGGAGGACGATGAGTACCTCCTCGAGCGAGAAAGCACCGTGGCCCACTTCGAGGTGACGCCTCCACGCGAGGTGCCGGACGGCGTTCAGCCGGACGCGGGTACCCCCGCGTTCACGCTGACCCGGGTGTACCCCGCCGCACCGCCCGTCGTCTTCGCGCACTTCACCGAACCCGCGCCGTTCTGCCGCTGGTTCGTCGTCGACGGCCACACCACCCCACCCGACCGGGTCACCCTCGACGCCCGACCCGGTGGACGTATCAGCGGCACGATGGTGGCGCAGCAGGACGGCCAGGAGATCCCGTTCAGCGCGACCTACGGGCGCGTGGAGCCACCGTGGACGGTGCAGTTCGGATTCAGCGGGCCGCCCGAGGTCGTAACCATGACCTTGACCGACCTCGGAGCGGCCGGCACCCAGCTGACCTACCGCAACGAGGGCTGCCCTCCCGAGGATCGTGCCGAGGCGCTGGTCGGGGTCGGGCGCATGCTCGACGCTCTCGAGGCGTCGCTTACCGGAGCTGCCCGATGAAGCCGCGCCGTGCACGGTCCGACGGCTGCGGAGCGCCGTAGCCGCGCCATTCGGTGGCTTCGCCGCCCCCGCGTGGCTCCGTTGACACCTTCGGCCGGCACGGCCATCACCTCCGAAGGACAGAACGTGACCACTGCACACGAGGACCGGAGTCGGGCGGCGGGAACGGGATGGGCTGGTGCTCGGCTTGCCCGCCTTCCTCGTCACCACGCGAGCTGGGTGGAGGGCCACGGTCGGGTGCGGACGGTGGCTGCGACTCCTGGAAGCTCGACGACCCTGCTCACCACGTGGGAGGCGGTAGACGCCCTACGGCTTCTGCGCCTACCGCGTGCCGCTCGGGTCGATGCGTGGAGCGGCTCGCCGCCGCACAGGCGTGGGAAGAGGACCGCCAGTTGTCCCGAGCGGTAGGCGCTCCGAGTCGGTTGGCAGCACCGGCGGACGTAGAGATGCGGAATCCGGTACGGCGCTCGTTCTGATCACCAGGTCGGTCTGGCCGGCGATTGATCTACCTGGCCGCGCGGGCGATCGCGGCCGCGGCGTCGAGCACCGCGCCCACGACCTCCGGGCCGGGACGGCGGCCGAGCCGCTCGACCGGTCCGGAGATGGAGACCGCGCCCAGGACCGCGCCGGAGCCGTCGCGCACCGGGGCCGACAGTGAGGCGACGCCCGGCTCGCGCTCGGCGATGCTGTGCGCCCAGCCGCGACGGCGGACGTCGAGCAGCGTCCGCGCGGTGAAGCTCGCCGAGGGGAGCAGGCGGGTGACCTCGTCGGCGGGGGTGAACGCCAGCAGTGCGTGCGCCGCGGAGCCCGCCGTCATGGGCAGCCGTGCGCCGACCGGCACCGTGTCGCGCAGGCCGCTGGTCCGCTCGGCGGCGGCGACGCAGACCCGGCTGGCGCCGTCCCGCACGTAGAACTGGGCGCTCTCGCCGGTGGCGTCCCGCAGCGTGGCCAGGTGGCGGCCGGCGATGTCGCCCAGGTCGGCCGACCCGCGGCCGAGCTCGGCGAGCGCCGGGCCGGGCGCCCAGGTGCCGGTGTCGGTGCGCCGGACCAGGCGGTGCCCCTCGAGCGCGACCGCCAGCCGGTGGGCCGTGGCCCGCGGCAACCCGGTGCGGGCCACGAGCTCGGCGAGGGTCGCCGGCTCGTCGGCGACGGCACGGAGGATCGCGACCGCTTTGTCCAGAACGGCGACGGGGTTAGGCTGTCCCACACAGCAATACTTGCATCTCACACAGTGAGAAACAAGCGCGACGAGCCGGGCGACCCCCGGCGAGAGGACGGACCGTGCCCAAGACCCTGGCCGAGAAGGTCTACGACGCCCACGTGGTGCGCAGCGCCGAGGGGGAGCCCGACCTCCTCTACATCGACCTGCACCTCGTGCACGAGGTCACCAGCCCGCAGGCCTTCGACGGACTGCGCGCCGCCGGCCGCACGGTGCGCCGTCCCGACCTCACGATGGCCACCGAGGACCACAACGTCCCGACGCTGGACATCCTCGCGCCGATCGCCGACCCGGTCAGCCGCGCCCAGGTGGAGGCGCTGCGCCGGAACACCGCCGAGTTCGGCATCCGGCTGGCCCCCATGGGTGACCGCGACCAGGGCATCGTGCACGTCATCGGCCCGCAGCTCGGGCTGACCCAGCCGGGCATGACGATCGTCTGCGGCGACAGCCACACCTCGACCCACGGCGCCTTCGGCGCGCTGGCCTTCGGCATCGGCACCAGCGAGGTCGAGCACGTGCTGGCCACCCAGACGCTGCCGCAGTACAAGCCCAAGCAGATGGCGGTCACCGTCGACGGCGAGCTGCCCCCGGGCGTCTCCGCCAAGGACGTCATCCTCGCCGTCATCGCCCAGATCGGGACCGGCGGCGGCCAGGGCTACGTCATCGAGTACCGCGGCAGCGCCATCGAGAAGCTCTCGATGGAGGCCCGCATGACCATCTGCAACATGTCGATCGAGGCCGGGGCCAAGGCCGGTCTCATCGCCCCCGACCAGACGACCTTCGACTTCCTGAAGGGCCGCCCGCACGCCCCGCGGGGTGCGGACTGGGACGCCGCCGTCGCCCACTGGTCGACGCTGCGCACCGACGAGGACGCCGTCTTCGACGCCGAGGTGCACCTCGACGCCACCGCGCTGACGCCGTTCGTCACCTGGGGCACCAACCCCGGCCAGGGCCTGCCCATCGACGCCCGCGTCCCCGACCCGGCCGAGTTCGCCGACGAGGGCGACCGCCGCGCCGCCGAGCAGGCGCTGGAGTACATGGGCCTCACGCCCGGCACGCCGCTGCGCGAGATCGAGGTGGACACCGTCTTCCTGGGCTCCTGCACCAACGGCCGGATCGAGGACCTGCGGGTCGCCGCGGAGCTGCTGCGCGGCAAGCGCATCGACGCCGACACCCGGATGCTCGTCGTCCCCGGGTCGGTGGCGGTCAAGGCGCAGGCCGAGACCGAGGGGCTGGACCGGGTGTTCACCGAGGCCGGCGCCGAGTGGCGCGGCGCCGGGTGCTCGATGTGCCTGGGCATGAACCCCGACCAGCTCAAGCCGGGGGAGCGCTCCGCCTCCACCAGCAACCGCAACTTCCAGGGCCGCCAGGGCAAGGGCGGGCGCACCCACCTGGTGAGCCCCGCCGTGGCCGCGGCGACCGCGCTCACCGGCCGCCTGACCGCCCCCGCCGACCTGATCGGAGCCTGACTCGTGGACGCCTTCACCACCCACACCGGGACCGCCGCCCCGCTGCGCCGGACCAACGTCGACACCGACCAGATCATCCCGGCCGAGTACCTCAAGCGGATCATCCGCACCGGCTTCGAGGACGGCCTGTTCGTCGCCTGGCGCACCAACGAGCCCGACTTCGTGCTCAACCGGCCCGAGTACGCCAACGCCTCGATCCTCGTGGCGGGCCCGGACTTCGGCACCGGCTCCTCGCGCGAGCACGCCAACTGGGCGCTGCTGGACGGCGGGTTCCGGGTGGTCATCAGCCCGCGGTTCGCCGACATCTTCCGCAACAACTCGACCAAGGCCGGGCTGCTGACCGTCGTCCTGCCCGAGGCCGACGTCGAGGCGCTGTGGAACGCGATCGAGGCCGACCCCGCGCTGCCGGTGACCGTCGACCTGCAGGCCGAGCAGGTCACCTACGGCAGCACGACCGTGCCGTTCCAGATCGACCCCTACACCCGCTGGCGGCTGCTCGAGGGGCTCGACGACGTGGGTCTGACCGAGCGGCACCTCGACGACATCGAGGCGTTCGAGGCGAACCGGCCTGCCTGGAAGCCGAAGGCGCTCCCGGCGGTCTGAGGTGCCCCCCGAGGGCCAGAATGGCCATTCTGGCCCTCAGGCGCGGGCGTCCGGATCGGGGTCGAGGTCCCGGTAGTAGTCCGCGACCAGCGCGCCCGCCCGGCCGCCGAGGGCCCACACGCTGCCCTTGGCGGCCGGCGGGAGCAGCCCGGTCACCCCGTGCCCGTGCACGCCCAGCGCCTGCAGCACGGCGGGGATCGTCCCGCCCTGGCTGCAGACGACGTCGACGCCCGGTGCGCCGAGCGCGCGCTGCACGGCGTCCAGGGCCTCCTGCGGGTCGCCCCCGAACTCGGGCTCGCCGAACTCGCGGCGCTCGGCGACGGTCAGCCCGACGCGCTCGGCGAGCGGTGCCACGGTCTGCCGGCAGCGCAGCGGCGTCGCGCTGGCCACCGACACCGGGTCGAACAGCGGCAGGACGGCAGCGAGCCGGCGGGCCTGCTCCCGGCCGGCGGAGCTCAGCGGGCGCTTCTCGTCCGGCCCTTCCCACCGGTCGCTGCTGCCGGCCTTGCCGTGACGGACGAGCAGGACCGCGACCTCGCGCGGCAGGTCGGTGCGGGCGGCATCGGCGATCACGTCGCGGTCGTGCTCGTAGCTGCACAGGGCCGCGGCGTCGACCGGGGGCAGCCAGCGCAGCTCGTCGACCTCGTCGTTGGCCACGAAGCCGCCGCCCGTGCAGCGCATGACCCAGTAGTCGACCCGCTTGGGTGTGCCGTCGACCTCGTAGCGGGTGGTGAGGCCCCGGCGCCCGGCCGCGACGGCGAGCCCGGTCTCCTCGAGCACCTCGCGGCAGGCGGTCTGCAGCGGGTGCTCGCCGGCGTCCACGTGGCCCTTGGGCAGCGACCAGTCGTCGTGCCGCTCGCGGTGCACGACGGCGATCTCGATGCCCCCGCCCCCACCCGGCCGCCAGACGACGCCGCCGGCCGCGGCGATCACGCGGTCCTCAGTTCGCGATCTCATGGATGCGCTCCATGAGCTCCGCCTGGTAGTCCCGCCCCTCGTGCTGCTCCCAACTGCCGTCGCTGCGCAGCTCCCAGCACCGGACGCCCGGCGCCATGGCCGGGGCGAGCGTCTTCTCGAGCTGTACGCGGGACCGCTCGTCGCACACACGCAGCAGCACCTCGACGCGGCGGTCCAGGTTGCGGTGCATGAGGTCGGCGCTGCCGAGCCACCACTCGTCCTCGCCGCCGTTCACGAACGAGATCACCCGCGAGTGCTCGAGGAACCGGCCGACGATCGAGCGCACCCGGATGTTCTCCGACAGCCCCGGCACGCCCGGGCGCAGCGCGCAGATCCCGCGCACGAACAGCTCCACCCGGACGCCGGCCCGGGACGCCTCGTACAGCGCGTCGATGATCTTCTCGTCGACGATCGAGTTGGCCTTGATCCGGATGCCGGCCGGGCGCCCCTCGCCGGCGTGCCGCACCTCGCGGCGGATCTTCTCGATCAGGCCGTTGCGGACGCCGTGCGGCGCCACCATGAGCGTCCGGTAGTTCGTCTGCCGCGAGTACCCGGTGAGCACGTTGAACAGGTCGGTGAGGTCCGCGCCGACCCGGGGGTCGGCGGTGAGGATGCCCAGGTCCTCGTAGATCCGCGCCGTCTTCGGGTTGTAGTTGCCCGTGCCGATGTGGCAGTACCGGCGGATGACGCCCTGCTCGCGGCGCACGACCAGAGCCGTCTTGCAGTGCGTCTTCAGGCCGACCAGCCCGTAGACGACGTGGCAGCCGGCGCGCTCCAGCGAACGGGCCCAGCTGATGTTGGCCTCCTCGTCGAAGCGGGCCTTGATCTCCACCAGGACGACGACCTGCTTGCCGGCCTCCGCCGCCTCGATCAGCGCGTTGACGATCGGGGAGTCGCCCGAGGTCCGGTACAGCGTCTGCTTGATGGCCAGCACGTGCGGGTCGGCGGCGGCCTGCTCGATGAACCGCTGCACGCTCGTGGCGAACGAGTGGTACGGGTGGTGGACCAGCACGTCACCCTCGCGGAGGGTCGCGAAGACGCTCTTGGGCGTCTCGCCCTCGCTCAGCCGCGGGTGGGTGGTCGGGACGAACGGCTCGTCCTTGAGCTCCGGCCGGTCCAGGTCGTACAGCGCCATCAGCGAGGCGAGGTCCAGCAGTCCGGGCACGTGGACGACGTCGGCGGGGGAGACCTCCAGCTCCGAGATGAGCACCTCGAGGATCCGGGGGTCCATCGGCTCGGCGACCTCCAGGCGCACCGCGGGGCCGAACCGGCGCCGGGCGAGCTCCCGCTCCAGGGCCTGCAGCAGGTCCTCGTCGCGGTCCTCCTCCACCTCCACGTCGGCGTTCCGGGTGACGCGGAAGAAGTGGTGGTCGAGCACGTCCAGGCCCGGGAACAGCTGGTTGAGGTGCGCGGCGATGAGGTCCTCGAGCGGCAGGAAGACCGCCGTGGCGGGGGAGTCGTGCGAGCCGACCGGCACGAAGCGCGGCACGTTGTTGGGCACCTTGAGCCGCGCGAACCGGGGTGCGTTCGTGTCGGGGTCGTGCACCGACACCGCGAGGTTCAGCGACAGCCCGCTGATGTAGGGGAAGGGGTGCGCCGGGTCGACCGCCAGCGGGGTGAGCACGGGGAAGACCTGGTCGCGGAAGTACTCGCGCAGCTTGAGCGCCGCGCCCTCCTCCAGCTCGTCCCAGCGGACGATCCGGATGCCGGCCTCCTCCAGGCGGGGCAGCACGTCGTCGTTGAAGACGTCGGAGTGCCGCTGCACCAGCTCCTGCGTGCGGGCGGTGACCCGCTCCAGCTGCTCCCGGATCGTGAGCCCGTCGGGGGACCGGACGGTGAGCCCGGTGCTCTGCCGGCGCTTCAGCCCGGCGATGCGGACCATGTAGAACTCGTCGAGGTTGCTGGCGAAGATCGCCAGGAACTTCACCCGCTCGAGCAGCGGCAGGGAGTCGTCCTCCGCCAGCTCGAGCACCCGGGAGTTGAAGTCCAGCCAGGACAGTTCGCGGTTCAGGAAGCGGTCGGCCGGCAGCGGCGCGGAGTCGGGGGTCGGCACACGATCATCGTGCCGCACCCAGCTGAACGGCGAGAGTCGGCGAGGTGGCCAGCAGGTCGGCCGTGGCCGGTCCCACACCCAGAGCGACCGCGGCGCGCAGGTCCTCGAGCGCGTCGACGTCGCGGAGCAGCCCGGGCCATCCGCCGGAGAGGGCGAGCGCGCCGTCGTCCCGGTGGGCCTGCGCCGACCCCGCACCGAACCGTGGGCGCAGCGGCGTCCCCGCCGCGGTGAGCAGCGTGGTCCCGGTGCCGTGCCCGTCCGCCACGAAGCAGCGCGGCTCCGCGGCGGCGGCGGAGAGGGCCGCCGCGAGCTCGGCCGGGCGGAGCGCGGGCAGGTCCGAGGAGAGGGCCGCCACCGCGTCGCCGGCCACCGCTCGTGCACCGTGCTCCAGGGCGGCGTTCAGGCCGCTGTCCGGATCGTCGCCCACGGTCCGCGCCCCGAGCCGGCGCACCAGCTCGGCGGCGGCCGGCTCGTCGGTGACCACCACGACCTCCGTGACCGGTGGACTGGCCAGGGCGGCGGCGACGGTGTCGGCCAGGAGCGCCAGCACCAGCGCCTCGTGGGCGGAGGCGGGCCGGTCCGTCCGGTCGGTCAGCGGCCGCAGGCGGGTCTTGGCCACGGCGAGCCGCTTGGCCGGGACGACGACCGACCAGGCAGGCACGCCGACCATGTGAACACACGCGCGCCGGGGCGCGGGCCGCGCCGCCCGGGACCCGGTGGTCTCGTCGGGGCGGGGGAGGGTCGATCATGGGGCAGATCACAGGGACGGGAGGCGATCCGGTGGCGGAGGAGAGGTCCTCGGTGGGCACGGTGTCGGCCGGTGCTCCTCCGGTGACGCGGCCGGGCAGCCGGCGCCCCGGCAAGTGGCGCACCCGCGGTCGCATCGGCTGGGCGTTCTGGCTGTGCATCGCGGTGGTGTTCCCCGCCTCGAAGCTGATGTTCGCCATCCGGTACCGCCACGGCGAGCGGTTCCCGGCCCAGGGCCCGGTCCTCCTCGTGGCCAACCACGTCTCGATCCTCGACCCGCTGGCCTGCGCGCGGCTGGTCTTCGACCACGGCCGGATGCCGCACTTCCTGGCCAAGGAGTCGGTGTTCAAGGGCCTGGCCGGGACGATCCTGCGCTCGGCCGGCCAGATCCCGGTCGCCCGGTACTCGTCCGACGCGGTCGGCGCGCTCTCCGCCGCGCAGGACGACCTCGCCGCGGGCAACGTCGTGGTGATCTACCCCGAGGGCTCGGTCACCCGCGACCCGAACTGGTGGCCCATGGAGGCCCGCACCGGGGCGGCGCGGCTGGCCCTGACCACCGACGCCGTCGTCCTGCCCGTCGCCCAGTGGGGCCCGCAGCGGCTGCACGACTACCACGCCAGGAAGCTGCACCTGCGGCTGCGCACACCGACCGAGTACCTCGTCGGCGAGCCGATCGACCTGTCCCGCCTGCGCGCCGAGCTGCGGGCGGGGCGGCCACTGACCACCGACGTTCTCCGGGAGACGACCGACCTCATGATGGGCCGCGTGCGCGATCAGCTGGCCGAGCTCCGCGGGGAGCCTGCACCCGCGCTGTTCCACCCCCGCCCCCGGCGCGAGCTGCCCGGCGACCTGCCCGGCGATGCCGCGTGAAGCGCGCCGCCGTCCTGGGCGCAGGCTCTTGGGGGACGACGTTCGCGAAGGTGCTCGCCGACGCCGGGTGCGACGTCGCGCTGCACGCCCGCCGCCCCGAGCTGGTGCAGGCGATCTCCGACGACGGGGAGAACCGCGACTACCTGCCCGGGATCCGGCTGCCCGCGGCCGTGCGGGCCACCGGGGACGCCGCCGACGCCCTGGACGGCGCCGACGTCGTCGTCCTCGCCGTGCCGTCCCAGTCGCTGCGGCAGAACCTCATCGCGTGGGCGCCGCTGCTGCCGGCCGACGCGACCCTGCTGAGCCTGATGAAGGGCATCGAGCTCGGGACGACCAAGCGGATGAGCGAGGTCATCTGCGAGGTGACCGGCGCCGGCGCGGACCGCGTCGCCGCGCTCTCGGGACCGAACCTGGCCCGCGAGATCGCCGAGGAGCAGCCGGCGGCCACCGTCATCGCCTGCACCGACGCCGACCGGGCCGCCGCGCTGCAGGCCGCGTGCCACACCCGGTACTTCCGGCCCTACACCAACACCGACCTGGTCGGCTGCGAGCTGGGCGGCGCGCTGAAGAACGTCGTCGCGCTGGCCTGCGGCATCGCCGAGGGCCTCGGGTTCGGCGACAACACCCGTGCCTCGCTGATCACGCGGGGACTCGCGGAGACCGCCCGCCTGGGTCTCGCACTGGGCGCGGAGCTGACGACCTTCGCGGGGCTGGCCGGCCTCGGGGACCTGGTCGCCACCTGCAGCTCGCCGCTGTCCCGGAACCGGACCTTCGGGGAGAAGCTCGGCCGCGGGATGACCGTGCAGGAGGTGCAGGAGAGCACCCGCCAGACCGCCGAGGGCGTGAAGAGCTGCCGGTCGGTGCTCGACCTGGCCCGCGCGCACGGCGTCGACGTCCCGATCACCGAGGCCGTCGTCCGGGTGTGCCACGAGGGGGAGTCGGCGGCGCAGATGGTGCGGGAGATCATGTCGCGCGAGGCGAAGCCCGAGTGAGCCCTTCTTCCTGGGGCGACGGCACCCGGTCGGTGCGGGCGGGGGAGCAGCCCGCCGTCCCGGGGGCGCCGCTGCGGCCCTCGCCGGTGTTCGCGGCCCCGTTCCACCTCGGTGACCAGCCGCCCCGCGCCGGGGGCGTCGACGCCTATGCGCGTACGGAGCAGCCCACCCTCCGCGACTTCGAGGCCGCCGTCGGCGAGCTCGACGGCGGCCGGTGCCTGTCCTTCGCCACCGGGATGGCCGCGCTCACCGCGGCGGTACTGGCCTGTGCCGGCAGCGGCGACCGGGTGGTCCTGCCCTCGGACGGCTACTACGCCACCCGCCTGCTGGGTGCCGAGGAGCTGACCCGCTTCGGCATCGAGGTCACGCAGGTGCCCACGCCGGAGGTCGAGGCCTTCGCCGCCGGCGGCGGGCTCGAGGGCGTCCGGATGGTGCTGCTGGAGACCCCCAGCAACCCGCTGCTCGACGTCTGCGACATCGCCGCGGTGGCCGCCGCCGCCCGGGCGGCCGGTGCGCTCGTCGCCGTCGACAACACGACGGCGACCCCGCTGGGCCAGCGGCCGCTCCAGCTGGGCGCCGACATGACGGTCGGCAGCGACACCAAGGCGCTGACCGGCCACAGCGACCTGCTGCTCGGGCACGTCAGCGTCACCGACGACGAGCTGCACGCCCGGCTCAAGGGCTTCCGGGACCGCACCGGCAGCACGCCCGGGCCGTTCGAGGCATGGCTGGGGCACCGGTCGATGAGCACCCTGGACCTGCGGCTGGCCCGCCAGGCGGCCAACGCCGCGGCGGTGGCCGAGGTGCTGGCGTCCTCGCCCGCGGTCACCGGGCTGCGCTGGCCCTGGCGCGAGGGCGACCCCTCGTTCGCCCTCGCGTCGCGGCAGATGCTGCGGCCGAACGGTGTGCTGTCCTGCGAGCTCGCCGACGAGGCCGCGGTGGCCCGGCTGCTGGGCGCCAGCCGGCTCTGGGCCGCCGCCACCAGCTTCGGCGGGGTGCACAGCACGATCGACCGCCGGGCGCAGTGGGGCGGGGACGCCGTGGCGCCGGGCTTCGTCCGGCTGTCCTGCGGCATCGAGGACACCGCCGACCTGGTGGCCGACCTGTCAGTCGCCCTGGCTGCCGCGGACTGAGCGGGCGGCCCGGCGCGCGCCGGCCCCCCGGGCCGTCATCCAGAGGCTCAGCCCCGCGTAGTAGACGACGTAGGCGAGCGACAGCGCGATGACCCACGGGTCGGGATCCGGCAGCTGCACGACCAGGACCGCGTAGGTGACCAGCCAGACCAGGGTGAGCACGAGCGTCAGGCCCTGCAGGGCGCGCATCCGCGACGGGTAGAGGTACCGGATCGGGACGAAGACGAGCACCGCGAAGACGCCGAGGGTCACCGACGTCACCAGCTCGCTGGTGTCCAGCACGATCACGTAGAAGGCGACGACGTTCCAGTAGCTCGGGAAGCCGAGGAAGAAGTGGTCGGAGGTCTTGGCGTCCACCCGGCAGAACTGGTAGCAGGAGGCCAGCAGCGGGATCGACGCGAGCACCCAGCCGACCGCGCCCTCGGGCAGGTGGCCGGTGGTCCACAGCAGCACGATCGGGGCGAAGACGTAGGTCAGGTAGTCGACGATGTTGTCCAGCAGGGCGCCGTCGAACCAGGGGATCGTCTCCTTGACGCGGAAGCGGCGCGCCAGCATGCCGTCGGTGCCGTCGATGAAGAGCGTGGCCAGGCCCAGCCAGAGGGCTGCCTCCACCTCGCCCTCGAGGGCGGCCAGCACGATGAGCAGGCCCAGCACCGAGCCGCTGGCCGTGTAGAGGTGCACCGCCGCGCCGGCCAGCCGCTGTCGCCGCGAGAACGCCTCCGCCGGGGGAGCTGCCTGATCCTGCACGCGACGAGGCTGCCACACCGCCGCGGACACGGCGGGACGACGCGGGGCCGCCGAACCGGCAGCTAGGGTCGACGGCGATGAACGGGCAGGCAGGCAAGGTGCGCGTCGCGGTCGTGTTCGGAGGGCGCAGCGCCGAGCACGCCATCTCCTGCGTCTCGGCGGGGAGCGTGATGGCGGCGCTGGACCCCGAGCGCTACGAGGTGGTGCCGGTCGGCATCGCCAAGGACGGCCGGTGGGTGCTCGCCGATCCCGGCCAGCAGCTGGCCATCACCGACGGCGCGCTGCCCGAGGTGGCCGGCGGGACGGCGGTCTCCCTCGTCGGCGACCCCGAGGGCCGCGGCCTGGCCGTGCTCGACCCCGGCCAGGCGGTCGGCAGGGCCCTGACCGAGGTCGACGTCGTCTTCCCGGTGCTGCACGGGGCCTACGGCGAGGACGGGACGATCCAGGGGCTGCTGGAGATGACCGGCCTGCCCTACGTCGGCTCCGGGGTGTTCGCGAGCGCCGCGTCCATGGACAAGGAGTTCACCAAGAAGCTCCTCGCCGCTGCCGGCCTGCCCCAGGGCGACCACGTCGTCCTGCGGGACGCCGACGGCGCGATCAGCGCCGATCCCGACGTGCTCGACGACGCCGCCCGCGACCGGCTGGGCCTGCCGGTGTTCGTCAAGCCCGCCCGCGCGGGCTCCAGCATCGGCATCACCCGGGTCACCGACTGGTCGCAGTTCCCGGCCGCGGTGGCCGAGGCCGCGGCCGTCGACGAGAAGGTCATCGTCGAGGCCGCCGTCCCCGGCCGCGAGATCGAGTGCGGCGTGCTGGCGGCGCGGGGCACCGGTCTGCCGGAGGCCAGCCTGCCCGCGGAGATCCGGCTGCGCGACGGGGTCGACTGGTACGACTTCGCGGCCAAGTACCTCGACGACGCGGCCGAGTTCGACATCCCGGCCGACCTCACCCCCGAGCAGACCGCGGCGGTCCAGGCGGCCGCCCGCCGGGCGTACCTGGCCCTGGACTGCCGGGGGCTGGCCCGGGTCGACTTCTTCCTGGGCACCGGCGAGGACGGCGAGGACCTGCTGGTCATCAACGAGGTGAACACCATGCCGGGGTTCACGCCGATCTCGATGTTCGCCCGCATGTGGGCGGCCACCGGGGTGGACTTCGCCGAGCTGGTCGACCGGCTGGTGTCCGGCGCCCTGGCCCCGCGGTGAGCCGCGGACGGCGGTCCCGCGCGTCCCGGGTCGCCGTCCTGCTCGCACTCCTGCCCGTCCTCACCGCGGCCGGCGGGTGCGCGGGCGCGCACTCACCCGCGGCCGCACCCGAGGCGAAGCCGTCCGGACCGGCCACCCCCGAGGAGCTCGAGCCGCTGGTCGTGGAGGAGGTGCCCTCCGGGCTGCCGCGGGTGCCGGACGAGGCGATCCAGCCACCGGCCGGCGCCAAGCGCGTGGAGGACGTGGCCGGCTACTCCGACGACCCCGCGCGCGAGCGGGCGGTCCTCGAGGACTACGGCTACCGGCACGGCTGGGAGCGCTTCTGGGGTGCCGGGACCGGCGAGGGCCCGCAGACGGGGGTGTTCGTCGACCAGTTCGAGGCCGCCGGGGGAGCGGACTCCTACGCCGAGGACCTCGCGAGCAACGACGCCGAGCACTACGGCGGGCTGCTCAGCGAGGGGTCTCCGGACCTGCCCGACGGCTGCCGGCGCCTGGTGGTCGAGGAGCCCGATCCGGAGGACGGGCTCTGGGGTCCGGCCGCCTTCGCCTGGTGCACCAGCGGGCCGTTCAGCGTGGCGGTCAGCGCCGTGGCGGGCTCGCTGGACGCCGCGACGGAGGAGGTCGGCGCGGTCGCCCGCGACCAGCTGGACCGGCTGCCCGCCGGGTGACGGGCCAGCAGTCCGGCTCACCCGCCGGGCACGGGCTCCTGGAAGGGCAGCGCCTGCGCCAGGCCGGTGGTCAGCGCTGTCACCGGGGCGCTGTCGACGCTGGCGGGCAGGCTGACCTCGACGTACACCGGCCGGTCGACGGTGGTCCACACCGTGGTGTCGGGGTCGGCGGTGTCGACGTACCACTGGACGCCGTTGATCTGGATGGCCGAGGCCCCCACCACCCAGCCCGCCGGACGGTCGACGCCGCAGACCAGGACGACCGGCGGCTCGCCCCACGCGTACGCGAACGGCGAGTCGGACTGCACCGGGCGGGACGGCTCACCGGCCAGCTCCAGCGGAAGGACGCGCATGACCGCGGGGCAGTACTGGTCGGCCTCGGGCGTCACCGGGGGGACCACGACGGGCAGGGGTGGCAGATCGGCGCGCTCGGGCGGGGTGGTGCCCTCGATCTCGGCGGGCTCCCGCGGCGTGCCGGCGTCCTCGTCGGCGGTGTCGCCGCCCAGGACGTTGACGAGCACCACGACCGCCACGACCACCGGCACCAGCACGGCGGTCACGATCAGCGCGATGCGCCGGAGCGGGTCGTCGGGCGTTGCCGGCGGGGGCGGGTGCTCGGTCAGGGCGTCAGAGCTCGCGGGAGTGCGGCGGGCGGGGGAGGACGACCGTCAGATGTTGACGACGGGGCAGGTCAGCGTGCGGGTGATGCCGTCGACCGACTGCACCCGGGCGACCACCAGGCGGCCGAGGTCGTCGACGGTCTCCGCCTCGGCGCGCACGATCACGTCGTAGGGCCCGGTGACGTCCTCGGCACGGGTGACGCCGCTGATCTCGCTGATGGTGGAGGCGACCTGGGCGGCCTTGCCGACCTCGGTCTGGATGAGGATGTAGGCGTGGACCACGGGAGATCCTTCCTCCGGCAACTCGGCCGATACGTCGTCCCCGCCAGGTGGCGGACAGTTCGGCAACCTACCCCAGTGACCGGAGGCACCTCGTGACTCGGCCCCGTCCGCTCGTCCCGCGCCCCGACCAGGCGGACACCGTCCGGACCGTGGGCGAGTTCGGCGTCATCGCCCGTGTGCTGGCCCGGGCGGGTTCGGCGCGGCTGGCCGAGGTGGGGCCCGGCGACGACGCCGCGGTGGTGGCGACCCCCGATGGCCGGGTCGTCGCAACCACAGACGTCCTGGTGGAGGGCCGTCACTTCCGCCGCGACTGGTCCTCCGCCGAGGACGTCGGGCACAAGGCGGCGGCGGCGAACCTGGCCGACGTCGCCGCCATGGGGGGCACCACGACCGCGCTGCTGGTCGGCCTGGCGTGCCCGGCGGACACGCCGACGAGCTGGCTCGAGGGCGTCGCGACCGGGCTGGCCGACGAGTGCGCGCCCCTGGGTGCCGCCGTCGTGGGCGGGGACACCGTCGCGGCCGCGCCCGGCAGCGAGGCCGTCGTCCTGTCGGTGACGGCGCTGGGCGACCTGGGCGGGCGCCGGCCGGTGCTGCGTTCGGGGGCGCGGCCCGGCGACGTCGTCGCGCTGGCCGGCCGGCTGGGCTGGTCGGCGTGCGGCCTGGCGGTGCTCCGCCGCGGGTTCAGCAGCCCGCTGGCCGTCGTCGCGGCGCACCGGCGTCCCTCGCCGCCCTACGCCGCCGGACCGGCCGCGGCCGAGGCGGGTGCGACCGCCATGTGCGACGTGAGCGACGGCCTGCTGGCCGACACCGGGCACATCGCCACCGCGAGCGGCGTGGTCCTGGAGCTGGATCGGGCCGCCCTGGTCGCCGCCTGCCTGGTGCCCGACGGCCCGCTGCAGCAGGTGGGGGCGGCGCTGGGCACCGACCCGCTGGCGTGGGTGCTCACCGGCGGTGAGGACCATGCCTTCGTGGCGACGTTCCCGGCGGGCACCCCGCTGCCCCAGGGGTGGACCGCGATCGGGGCGGTGCGCGCGGCCGGCACGGCGCCCGGCGTGCTGGTGGACGGCGAGGCGGCCGAGGCCGTCGCCGCCGCGCTCGGTGCGGGAGGGACCGGCCATGCCCACTTCGGCTGAGCGGTTGCGCGACGGCGCGTCCGTGGTGCTGCGGGCCGTGCCCTACGACGACCCGGTCGCGCAGGACCTGGTCGAGCGGGTGCAGCAGGAGTACGTGCAGCGGTACGGGGGGCGGGACGAGGCAGTGGTGCACCCCGCCGACTTCGAGCCACCGGTGGGCGTCTTCCTGGTCGCCGAGGTCGACGGGGAGGCGGCCGGCTGCGGGGCCTGGCGCCTGCTGCCCTCGGGCGAGGTGGAGATCAAACGGGTGTACGTGGAGCCGGCCCACCGGCGCCGCGGACTGGCCCGGGTGATCATGGCCGCGCTGGAGGACAGCGCCGCTCGCGCGGGGCACCGTTCCGTGGTGCTCAACACCGGCCAGGAGCAGCCCGAGGCGCTGGTCCTGTACGACCGGCTGGGCTACCGGCCGGTACAGGGCTACGGGGTGTACGCATGTGCGCCGGACGCGGTGTTCCTGGGCAGGGACCTGGGGCAGCGCGACGGGACCGACGACGAAAAGGGGAACTCATGGGCGTCGTGACGCTGTCCGCCTCCTACGGGGCGGGCGGTCCGGAGGTCGCTCCGGCCGTGGCCGAGCGCCTGGGGCTGCCCTTCCACGACCGGGTCATCCCCGTGAAGGTCGCCGGCCGGCTCGGGGTGCCGGTCGAGGAGGCCGAGGCCAACGACGAGACCGTGGTGACCGGGCTCTGGCGGATGGTCGCCAACCTCGGCACGATGCCGGACGCCGTCGGCGGGGTGCTGCCGGCGTCGGGAGTCCCCGACGCGCGCGCGTTCCGCGACCAGACCGAGCGGGTGCTCACCGAGATCGCCGCGCCCGGCGGTCCCGGCGGGGTGGTGCTGGGCCGGGCGGCGGCGATGGTGCTCGGCGACCGGCCCGACGTGCTCCACGTGCGCCTCGGCGGACGGCGCGAGCGGCGCCTGGAGGCCGCGGTGGCGCGGTACGCGAAGCCGGCCGAGGAGCTGCGCCGCGAGATGGACGCCAACGACCGGGCCCGTGAGGCCTACGTCCGGCACTTCTACCGGGCCGACGCGTCCTCGCCGAAGCACTACCACCTGGTCGTCGACAGCACCGCACTCTTGCTGGACACCGTCGTGGAGCTCGTCGTCGTCGCGGCGCGCAGCCGCGGCATCGGCGCCGTCTGAGGCACAGCACGACGAACCCCGGAGGTCGGTGACCTCCGGGGTTCCCCGTGACGTGATGGAACGGCCCCCTTCAGGGTCCCGCGCCGAGCCTGCGAGGCGTGGGGGGAAGGGGGTCCTTCTCTACGCGCGGACGACCTTGCCCGCACGGATGCACGAGGTGCAGGCGTTGATGCGCCGGCGGTTGCCGGGGGCGATCAGCGCCCGCACGGACTGGATGTTCGGGTTCCAACGGCGCGGCGTGCGGCGGTGCGAGTGAGACACCGACATACCGAAACCGGGGCCCTTGCCACAGACATCGCACACGGCAGCCACGGTGGATCACTCCCAGAAAGAATCGTTCACAGACGGCGGGGCAAGGAAGCACCCGCAACAAGACCGTCCAGGAGTCTAACCGCTCCCGGGACGACGTGCCGCCACCGCCCCGGCCGGGGGGTCGTGGGCGGCGGAGCTGTCGCCCTCCACAGGTACCCTCCGCCCGTGCTGCAGGCGCTGGACGAGGCCGCGGTCGGCCACTGGTGCCGCACCGCGGTCGAGGCGCTGTCCGAAGCCCGCGGCCGCCTCGACGCGATGAACGTCTTCCCGGTGCCCGACGGGGACACCGGCACCAACCTGCTGCTCACCGCGCAGGCCGCCCTGGCCGCCCTCGACCGGGAGGGGACCCGCACCACCGAGCCGGCCTGGTCGGTGCTCTCCCGTGGCGCGGTGCTGGGTGCCCGGGGCAACTCGGGCACGATCCTCGCCCAGCTGCTTCGCGGTCTCGCCGACCAGCTCGCCGGCCAGCCGCCGGCGGACGGCCCGGCCCTCGCCGGCGCACTGCTCAAGGCGGCCGAGACCGCCTACACCGCCGTGGCCGACCCGGAGGAGGGGACCTTCCTCACCGTGGCCCGCGGCGGTGCGGAGAGCGCGATGGCCTGCGTCGCCGAGGGGCGCACCGCGCTGGCCGACGTCGTCACCGCCGCCGCCGACGGGGCCCGGATCGCGCTCGAGGGCACGCCGGACCAGCTGGCGGCGCTGCGCGAGGCCGGCGTGGTCGACGCCGGGGGAGCCGGGCTGTGCGCCGTCCTCGACGCCCTGGTCACCACCGTCACCGGCGTCGAGCCGGCCCGCCCGCCGCTGGCCTCCCGCCGCGAGGCCGGGCACCTGCACGCCCACCGCCCCGACCCGCGGCACGTCCCGCACCAGCCCCCACCCGGGCCGGGCAGCGAGGTGCAGTACCTGCTCGCCGACGCCGACGAGGAGTCCGTCACCCGGCTGCACACCCGCCTCGCCGCCCTCGGGGACAGCCTCGTCGTCGTCGGCGTCGACACCCCCACGGGCCGCGAGTGGAACGTGCACGTGCACGTCTCCGACATCGGCGCGGCCATCGAGGCCGGCATCGAGGCCGGCCGGCCCTACCGGATCTCGGTCGAGCCGCTGGCCCCCGTCCTCCCGCCCGAGCCGGAGCCCGGCACCCGTGCGCTGGTCGCCGTCGTGTCCAGCGACGGGCTGGCGGAGCTGTTCGCCGAGGCGGGCGTCCGCGTGGTGACCTGCGGCCCCGACGGCGTGACCGAGGACGACGTCCTCGACGAGATCCTCGCCTCCGCGGCGCACGAGGTGGCCGTCCTGCCCAACGACGCCGAGCTCATCCCCGTCGCGGCGAGGGCCGCCGCCCGGGCCCGCGAGCTGGGCCGCGAGGTCGGGGTCGTGCCGACGCGCGCGCCGGTGCAGGGGCTGGCCGCCTGCGCGGTCGGCGACCCCGGACGGCGCTTCGGCGACGACGTCATCGCCATGGCCGAGGCGGCCGCCGCCACGCGGTGGGCGGAGGTGACCCGCGCCGAGCAGGAGGCGCTCACCTCCGCCGGGCGCTGCCAGCCCGGGGACGCCCTGGGCTCGGCCGAGGGCGACGTCCTGCTCATCGGGCAGGACGTCGCCGAGGTGGCCCGGGACCTGCTCGACCGGCTGCTCTCCGCCGGCGGGGAGATGGCCACGCTCCTCGTGGGCGCCGACGAGGAGCTGGGCGACGCCGTCTGCCGCCACCTCTCCTCGCGGCACCCCACCATCGAGGTCGTCCGCTACGGCGGTGGACCGGCCGGCATCCCCCTGCAGGTGGGCGTCGAGTGAGCCGGCGGAGCTGACGTGGCCGTGACCATGGGGACGCCGCTGACGCGCGTGCTCGGCCCGAAGACCGCCGGCAGCATGGCCGACCAGCTCGGCCTGCACACCGTCGGGGACCTGCTGCGGCACTACCCACGCCGGTACGCCAGCCGCGGCGAGCAGGCCGACCTCGCCGACGTCCAGGTGGGCGACCGGGTGACGGTGCTGGCGCAGGTCCGCAGCGTCACCACCCGGCCGATGCGCAACCGGCGGGGGTCGCTCACCGAGGTCGTCGTGGGTGACGGCAGCGGGCGCATGAAGCTGGTCTTCTTCAACCACCGGCACGCGCAGCTGAAGCCGAACGCGTGGGGGATGTTCGCCGGCACCGTGGGCGAATGGCGCGGGGAGAAGCAGTTCGCCCACCCCGACATGCACCTGCTCGAGGGCACCGACGACGAGGACGACTGGGCCCGGGCCCTGGTGCCGATCTACCCGGCGAGCAAGGACGTCTCGAGCTGGGTGATCCAGAAGTCGGTGAAGCTCCTGCTGGGCGCCTCCGGTGGGCTCGAGGAGCTGGTGCAGGACCCGCTGCCCGAGAAGATCCGCACGCGGCACGGCCTGCTCCCGCTGGCCGGGGCCCTGCTGGACATCCACCGGCCCACCACCCTGGACGACGTCGAGCGGGCGGTGGGCCGGCTCAAGTGGGACGAGGCGCTGGTCCTGCAGCTCACCCTCGCCGCCCGCCGGCGCGCGGCCGCCCTCGAGCCCGGCATCGCGCGGCCGCGACGGTCCGGCGGACTGCTCGACGCCGTCGACGCCGCCCTGCCCTTCGCGCTGACCGAGGGCCAGCGGGAGGTGGGGGAGGAGCTCGCCGCCGAGCTCGACCGCGACCAGCCGATGCACCGGCTGCTGCAGGGCGAGGTGGGCTCGGGCAAGACGGTGGTCGCGCTGCGGGCGATGGCCCAGGTGGTCGACGCCGGCGGTCAGGCCGCGCTGCTCGCACCCACCGAGGTGCTCGCCGCCCAGCACGCCCGGGGCATCCGCGAGCTGCTGGGCACCCTGGGCCGGGCCGGCGAGCTGGACGGCGACCCGGCGGGCACCCGGGTCGTCCTGCTCACCGGCTCGCTCAAGGCGGCGGCCCGGCGGCAGGCGCGCGCCGAGGTGGCCGACGGGAGCGCGGGCATCGTCATCGGCACCCACGCCCTGCTGCAGGAGGGCGTGGAGTTCGCCGACCTCGGGCTGGTGGTGGTCGACGAGCAGCACCGCTTCGGCGTCGAGCAGCGCGACGCACTGCGGGCCAAGGGCAACCGGCCGCCGCACGTGCTGGTGATGACCGCGACGCCGATCCCGCGCACCGTCGCCATGACCGTCTACGGCGACCTGGAGATCTCCACCCTGCGGCAGCTGCCCAGTGGCCGGGGCGGGGTCTCGAGCTCCGTCGTGCCGGCGGTCGAGAAGCCCGGCTGGGTGGACCGCGCCTGGGAGCGGTTGCGCGAGGAGGTCGGTGCCGGGCGGCAGGCCTACGTCGTCTGCCCGCGGATCGGCGACGTCGCCGGTGACGAGCCCGAGGACGCCGACGGCGCCCCGCCCGAGGACGAGGAGGGGCCGCGCAGCGACCGGCGTCCGCCGCTCGCCGTCCTCGACGTGGCCGAGCTGCTCCGCTCCGGGCCGCTGGCCGGGCTGCGGCTCGACGTCCTGCACGGCCGGATGACCCCGGAGGAGAAGGACGCCACCATGCGCGCCTTCGCGGCCGGGGAGACCCAGGTGCTGGTGGCCACCACCGTCGTCGAGGTGGGTGTCGACGTCCCGAACGCCACCGTCATGGTCGTGATGGACGCCGACCGGTTCGGCGTCAGCCAGCTGCACCAGCTGCGCGGCCGCGTGGCCCGGGGCAGGCACCCGGGCCTGTGCCTGCTCGTCACCGAGGCGCCCACCTCGTCGCCCACGGGGCAGCGGCTGGCCGCGGTCGCGGCCACCTCCGACGGCTTCGAGCTGGCGCGGCTGGACCTGGAGACGCGCCGGGAGGGCGACGTGCTCGGGGCCGCCCAGTCCGGCCGGCGCTCGGGCATCCGGCTGCTGTCGCTGCTCGAGGACGAGGAGCTCATCGCCACCGCCCGCACCGAGGCCACCGCCCTGCTCGCCACCGACCGCGGCCTGGCCGACCACCCCGGGCTCGCCGCCGAGGTCGCGGCGCTGGCCACCGACGAGCGCGCCGACTACCTGGAGAAAGCGTGACCCGGATCATCGCGGGCGTGGCCGGAGGGCGGAAGCTGGCCGTTCCGCGCACGGGCGTCCGGCCCACCGGCGACAAGGCCCGCGGGGCGCTGTTCAACAGCCTCGCCTCGATGCTCGACCTCGAGGGCGCCGCCGTCCTCGACCTCTACGCGGGCTCGGGTGCGCTGGGCCTCGAGGCGCTCAGCCGCGGCGCGCGCTCGGTGCTGTTCGTGGAGAACGGCGGCGGCGTGCTGCCGGTGCTGCGCGCCAACCTCGCCACCGTCGGGCTCCCCGGCGGCCGGGTGAAGGCCGGGTCCGTGCCCGCCGTCGTCGCCGGCCCGGCGCCGGAGGCGTACGACCTCGTGCTCGCCGATCCGCCCTACGCGACGCCGGTCGAGGAGGTGCTCGCGGTACTGGGATCGCTCGTCACGGGCGGCTGGCTGGCCCCCGAGGCGGTGGTCGTCGTGGAGCGCGGCCGGCGCGAGGATCCCTGGGAATGGCCGACACCCCTGATCGGCGTGCGCGATCGGCGGTACGGAGAGGCCGTGCTCCGGTACGGTCGGCTGTCGTGAGACGCGCCGTGTGCCCCGGTTCGTTCGACCCGGTCACCAACGGCCACGTCGACGTCATCAACCGCGCCGCCACGCTCTACGACGAACTGGTCGTGGCCGTGCTGGTGAACCCGGGCAAGGCGGGCTTCTTCCCGGTCGAGGAGCGCATGGAGCTGCTCCGCGAGGCCGTCGCCCACCTGCCCAACGTGCGGGTGGACAGCTTCCAGGGGCTGCTCGTCGACTACTGCGGCGCCCACGAGATCCCGGTGATCGTCAAGGGCCTGCGTGCCGTCAGCGACTTCGAGTACGAGCTGCAGATGGCCCAGATGAACCGGGAACTGGCCGCGATCGAGACGCTCTTCGTCCCGACGGCCCCGCAGGTCGGTCACCTCTCGTCCAGCCTGGTCAAGCAGATCGCCACCTTCGGTGGGGACGTCTCCCGGCTGGTCCCCAAGGTCGTCGACGACCGGCTGCGGGAGCGCGCCGCCCGGGACAAGGCATGACGCGCCCCGGGCGCACGCACACCACCGAGGTCGTCTACCGCCTCTACGAGACCGTCGACGAGCTCACCACCGTCATCGAGAACGCCCGCAGCGTCCCGATGTCGAGCTCGTGCATGGTCCCGCGCGACCACGTCCTTGACCTGCTCGACGACCTGCGGGAGTCCCTGCCCGAGGACGTGCAGGCGGCCGGCGCCATCGTCGAGCAGCGCACCGAGATCCTCCAGCAGGCCCAGGCCGAGGCCGAGCGGCTGACCACCCAGACCCGCGAGGAGGCCGAGCGGCTGCTCGAGGCCGGCCGCCGCCAGCGAGACGAACTGCTCGGCACCGCCCGCCGGCAGCGCGACGAGCTGATCGCCCAGGCGCAGGCCGACGCCGAGCAGCTGCTCCTGGAGGCCGAGGCCGAGGCCGAGGTGCTCCTCGCCGACGGTCGGCGCCGCCGCGAGGCGATGATCGCCGAGGCGCAGGGCGAGCACGAGCGGCTGATCACCGAGACCGAGGTCTACCGCACCGCGGTCGACCGGGCCGACGAGCTCGGGGCCCGGGCACACGCCGACGCCGCCCGCATGCGCGCCGAGGTCGACGAGTACGTCGACACCCGGCTGGCCGACTTCGGCACCACCCTCGAGCGGATGCTCCGCTCGGTCGAGAAGGCCCGCACCACCCTGCGCGAGTAGCCGTGACGGCCTCCGACTTCCCGCTCGCGGAGTTCGACGGGAACTCGCCTGCACTGATCGAACCCGCGGCCATCGCCGCCACCGGGGACGTGCCCGAGCGCGCGGTCGTGTGCTTCTTCCGCGACGTGATCGACGAGGTCTGCGGGGACGGCCGCGCCGAGGTCGTGGCCGAGACGACGTGGGAGAGCGGTGTGCACCGCCTGTACCGGCTGCCGGTGGAGGGCGGTCACGTCGGGGTCTTCCACCCCGGTGTCGGAGCCCCGCTCGCCAGCGGTGTCCTCGAGGAGATGATCGCGTCGGGCTGCCGCACGTTCGTCGCCTGCGGCGGTGCGGGAGCCGTGATCCCCGGCCTGGCGCTGGGGCACGTCGTCGTCCCGAGTTCCGCCGTCCGTGACGAGGGGACCTCGTACCACTATCTGCCGGCGAGCCGGGAGGTCGCCGCGGACCCGGCGGTGACCGCCGTCCTCTCCGCAGTGCTGGCGGAACGCGACGTCCCGCACGTCGTGGGCAAGACGTGGACGACCGATGCCCCCTACCGGGAGACGCACGCCAGGATCGCCGCGCGACGGGCCGAGGGATGCCTGACGGTGGAGATGGAGACGGCGGCCTTCTTCGCGGTCGCCCGTCATCGATCGGTGACCTTCGGCCAGTACCTGTACGCGGGCGACGACGTCAGCGGAGGCGAGTGGGACAGCCGCCAGTGGCAGACGTCGTCCGCGCGGCGGGACCTGTTCTGGCTGGCCGTCGCGGCGGTCCTGCGGCTGTAGTCCCGCGCCGCGTGGCGATCCGCGGGGTGATCTCCCTCGCCCGCAGCGGCGCCTTCCGGCTGGTCGGGTAGGCTGGTCCACTGGTTCGACCACCGGTGGGTCCGCCCCGGGTCGGGCCGTCCCCCCACTACCTACCGTGAGTACCGACATGCCTGCCGCTCCTGCGCCCCGCCGCGACGCCACGCCCTCTCCGGGCCGGCGTCCCTCCGCCAACCCCTGGCGGCTCGATCTCCGCGAGCTCGGCCGCCGCGCGGGCACGATGCAGGAGATCGACCGCACGATTCCCGCGCCCGAGGCGTGGAAGGTCGAGCTCATCGGCGTCCCGGCGGGCGCCGACGTGCACCTGCGGTTGCGCCTGGAGTCGGTGATGGAGGGCGTGCTCGTCTCCGGTGGGATCGAGGCGCTGCTGGTCGGCTCCTGCGCCCGCTGCCTGGAGCCGATCGAGGACACCCTCACGCTCGACGTGCAGGAGTTGTACGCCTACGAGGGCAGCACCACCGAGGCCACCAGCGAGGAGGACGAGGTCCGCCTCGTCGAGGGCGACTTCCTCGACCTGGAGCCCATGGTCCGCGACACCGTCGTCCTCAGCCTGCCGCTGTCGCCGGTCTGCGACGAGGACTGCTCGGGGCTGTGCGTCGACTGCGGCCAGCGGATCGACGACCTGCCCGCCGACCACGCCCACGAGATCACCGACCCGCGCTGGGCCGGCCTCGCCGAACGTTTCGCCTCCTCACCGGGCACCCCCGGTGACGACACCACCAAGGAGAACTGATCGTGGCTGTTCCGAAGCGGAAGATGTCCCGCGCCAACACCCGCATGCGCCGCTCGCAGTGGAAGACCACCGCCACCACGCTGGCACCCTGCCCCAACCGCGCGTGCGGTGAGCTCAAGCCGCCGCACATCGCGTGCCCGAACTGCGGTCAGCACGCCGGCCGCCAGGTCCTGTCGGTCTGACCGACCACCGCACCGCCGGAGGGAGGACGGCCGCCGTGACGCACCCCGACGAGGGGAGCACCGCCGGCCGTCCCCCCGGCGGTCCGGAGCACGCCGCACGCGCCGCCGAGTGGGCGCGATCCGCCCTCGGTGTCGAGCTTCCCGGTGACCTGCTGGGCCTGGCCCTCACCCACCGGTCGTTCGCGTACGAGAACGGCGGCCTGCCGACCAACGAGCGCCTGGAGTTCCTCGGCGACTCGGTGCTCGGCCTGGTCGTGACCGACGAGCTCTACCGCAGCCAGCCGGACCTCCCCGAGGGCCAGCTGGCCAAGCTGCGTGCCTCGGTCGTGAACATGACGTCGCTGGCCCGCGTGGCCCGGCGGCTGGGGGAGGACGGCGTGGGGCCGCACCTGCTCCTCGGTCGCGGCGAGGAGACCACGGGCGGCCGCGAGAAGGACTCGATCCTGGCCGACGCCGTCGAGGCCCTGATCGGCGCGGTGCACCTGGGCTGCGGTCTGGACACCGCCTCCGGGCTCGTCCACCGGCTGTTCGACCCGCTGCTGGCCGAGTCGGCGACCCGCGGGGCCGGCCTGGACTGGAAGACCAGCCTCCAGGAGCTCGGTGCGTCGCTCGGCCTGGGCGCCCCGGGCTACGAGACGCAGGACGAGGGACCCGACCACGCCAAGACGTTCACCGCCAGCGTGGTGCTGGCCGGGACGGTGCGCGGCCGGGGCCGGGGACGCACCAAGAAGGCCGCCGAGCAGGAGGCCGCCGAGGCCGCCTGGCGCGCCCTGTCCGCCGAGGCCTGAGCCGTGCCCGAGCTCCCCGAGGTCGAGGTGGTGCGCCGCGGTCTGGACCAGTGGGTCACCGGCCGCACCGTCGCCTCCGTCGAGGTGCACCACCCGCGGGCGATCCGGCGCCACCTCGAGGGCGCCGACTCCTTCGTGCAGGCGCTGACCGGCCGCACCTTCGTCGCCGCGCACCGCCGCGGCAAGTACCTCTGGCTGCCCGTCGCCGAGCCCGACGGCAGGTCCACCGGCCGCGCGCTCGTCGCGCACCTGGGCATGAGCGGGCAGCTGCTGGTCGAGAAGGCGTCGTCCCCCGACGAGACGCACCTGCGGGCGCGGTTCACCTTCACCGACGGCGGTCGCGAGCTGCGCTTCGTCGATCAGCGCACGTTCGGCGGCCTGGCGGTCGAGGACCTCGGTGACGGCGACTCCGTGCCGCCGCGTCTGGCGCACATCGCCATCGACCCGCTGGACGAGGCCTTCGACGTGGACGCCTTCTCCGCCGCCCTCCGGCGCCGCCGGACCGAGGTGAAGCGGGCGCTGCTCGACCAGACGCTGATCGGCGGCGTCGGCAACATCTACGCCGACGAGGCGCTGTGGCGGGCGCGGCTGCACGGGGCGCGGCCCACGGAGAAGCTCGCCCGCGCGCAGGTCGCCGACCTGCTCGAGGGCATCCGCGACGTGCTCGGGGAGGCCCTGGCGCAGGGCGGTACGTCCTTCGACTCCCTGTACGTCGACGTCAACGGGCAGAGCGGCTACTTCTCCCGCTTCCTGGCCGTGTACGGGCAGCAGGACCGGCCGTGCCCCCGGTGCGGGACGCCGATCCGCCGGGAGTCGTTCATGAACCGGTCGAGCTACAGCTGCCCGGCCTGCCAGCCCCGCCCGCGCGCGTCCTCGGCCCGGAAACGCCCGGCCTGAGCCGGTAGGTGTCACCGCGACGTGACGAATCCGACATCCCCCGGACACGGTGAGGGTGCGGTGCCGCCGTTGACCTGCGGATGCGCGCCTGTCACGCTTGTACCACCACAGCCGCGCCGACCGGGTCCCGGGGCGCCGGCTCATCCTCCCGCTGTCTGAAAGGCCGTCCCTGCCATGGCCAAGGCCCTGTTCGGTCACGTCGTCGCCCCCGCGCAGCTCCGGCTGGTCGAGGAGAACGCCGTCCTGCGCACCCGGGTGCGGCGTCTGGAGCAGGAGCTCGAGGAGCTGCGCGCCCAGCGCGACGCCGCCATCGCGCACGAGCTGCTCTCGCTCACCGGCTCGGGCGAGCCGGCGCTCGCCTGAACCGTCCCACCCGCACCACCGGCCCCGAGCGGCCCCTACGGGGCGGCCGGCGCCACTAAGCTCCTCGTCCCGTGCACCTCTCCAGCCTGACGCTCAAGGGCTTCAAGTCCTTCGCGTCCGCGACGACGCTCCGGTTGGAGCCCGGGATCACCGCCGTCGTCGGCCCCAACGGGTCGGGCAAGTCCAACGTCGTGGACGCCATCGCCTGGGTCCTCGGCGAGCAGGGCGCCAAGAGCCTGCGCGGCGGCAAGATGGAGGACGTCATCTTCGCCGGCACGGCCGGTCGACCAGCGCTGGGCCGGGCCGAGGTGACGCTGACCATCGACAACACCGACGGCGCGCTGCCCATCGCGTACACCGAGGTGTCGATCACCCGCCGCATGTACCGCTCCGGGGAGAGCGAGTACGAGATCAACGGCGACAAGGTGCGCCTGCTGGACGTGCAGGAGCTGCTCAGCGACTCCGGCATCGGCCGGGAGATGCACGTCATCGTCGGCCAGGGCCAGCTCGACGCAGTCCTCTCCGGCCGCCCGGAGGACCGTCGCGCCTTCATCGAGGAGGCCGCCGGCGTCCTCAAGCACCGCAAGCGCAAGGAGAAGGCGCTCCGCAAGCTCGACGGGATGCAGGCCAACCTCGACCGGCTGGCCGACCTGACCGCCGAGCTGCGCCGGCAGCTCAAGCCGCTGGGCCGGCAGGCCGAGGTCGCCCGGCGCGCCGCGGGCGTCCAGGCCGACCTGCGCGACGCCCGGCTCCGGCTGCTCGCCGACGACCTGGTGCAGCTGCGCGACGCCCTGGACAAGGACGTCGCCGACGAGACCGCCGCCCGCGAGCGCCGCACCGCGGTCGAGCAGACCTTGGCCGTCGTCTCGCGGCGCGAGGCCGAGCTCGAGTCGGGTCTGGCCGAGAGCGCGCCGCGGCTCGCCGCCGCCTCGGACACCTGGTACCGGCTGTCGGCCCTCACCGAGCGGTTCCGTGGCGTGGCCTCGCTGGCCGCCGAGCGGTCCCGGCACCTGTCGGCGGCCGCGCCGGAGACGACCGCCGGCCGCGACCCCGACCAGCTGGACGCCGAGGCCGACCGGGTCGAGGCGAACGAGACCGAGCTCGCGGCCGGGCTCGAGGCGGAGCGGACCCGCCTGGCCGGCGTCGTCGCCGAGCGCGGCCGGCTGGAGGCCGCTCTCACCGAGGCGGAGCGCGCGTGGGTCGCCGCCGCCCGGGCCCTGGCCGACCGCCGCGAAGGGCTGGCCCGGCTCTCCGGCGAGGTGGCGGCGGCGCGTTCCCGCGTCACCGCCGGCCAGGCCGAGATCGAGCGGCTGGCACTGGCCGCGGCCGAGGCGGCCGAGCGCGCCGAGCGGGCTGCCGACCTGCTGGCCGACCGCCGCTCGTCGGTGGCCGAGCAGGAGGACTCCGACGTCGCCCTGGTCACCGCACACCAGGACGCCGTCGCGGCGCACGCCGCCGCCGCCAAGGCCGTCACCGAGCTGACCGCGGCCGAGCGGGCCGCCGAGCGGGACCGCGCCTCCTGGCAGGCCCGCCGCGACGCGCTCGCCCTGGGTCTCGCCCCGGTCGACGGCGCCGCCGCCGTCCTGGGCGCCGGGCTGCCCGGGGTCCTCGGTCCGGTGGCCGAGCGGCTCACCGTGCACCCGGGCGACGAGGTGGCGCTGGCCGCGGCCCTGGGCGGGATGGCCGAGGCCGTCGTCGTCGCGGGCGTGGCCGACGCCGCCGCCGCTCTGGAGCGGCTCCGGACCACCGATGGCGGTCGCGCCGGGCTGCTGGTCACCGGCGGGCTGCCGCCGGTGCCCCGGGACGGCTGGCCCGAGCTGCCCGGGGGATCGCGGTGGGCCCTGGACGCGGTCACCGCACCCGAGGAGCTGCGGCCCGCCCTGGCCCGGGCGCTGGAACGGGTCGCCCTCGTCCCCGATCTCCCCTCGGCGGTCGAGCTGGTCGCCACTCACCCGCGGGTCCGGGCCGTCACCGCCGACGGCGACCTGCTCGGCGCCGACTGGGCCCTGGGCGGGCAGCGCGACGCCCCGTCGAACCTGGAGGTGCGGGCCCGCGTCGACGAGGCGGAGCGCGAGCTGGAGGCGGCGATCACCCGCGCCGCGTCCCTCGCCGACGAGCTGGCGGCCGCGCGCGACGCGGCCCGTGCCCGCTCCGCCGAGGTCGACGAGGCCCAGGCCGCCCGGCAGGCCGCCGACCGCGGTCGCTCGAAGGTGGCCGCCGAGCTGGCCGAGCTGGGTGCCGCCGCGCGCTCGGCCGCCGCCGAGGCGGAGCGGCACGAGAGCGCCCGCGTCCGCGCCGAGGGCTCGCTCGAGGCCGCGCAGCTCGCCCTCGCCGGGCTGGAGACCCGGCTCGCCGAGGCCGAGGCGGCGCCTGTGGAGGAGGAGCCGCCCACCGAGGAGCGCGACCGGTTGCGCGCCGAGGTGGCGACGGCGCGGCAGGGCGAGACCGAGGCCCGGCTCGCGGTGCGCACGGCCGAGGAACGCGCACGGGCGCTGCACGGGCGGGCCGAGTCCCTGCGGCGCCAGGCCCGGCAGGAGCGGGCCGCCCGCGAGCGCGCGGCCCAGGCACGGGCCGCCCGCCAGCGGGGAGCAGCCGTCGCCGAGCGGGTGCGTGCCGACGCCGAGCTGGCCCTGACCGCCCTCGGCACGTCCCTCGCCCGTGCGGCCACCGAGCGGGACGCGCTGGCCACCGAGCGGGCGGCCGGCGAGGCCGAGCTGCTCGAGGTCCGCGGGCGGGTGCGTGCGGCGACCGCGGAGCTGGACCGGCTCACCGACGAGGTGCACCGGGACGAGGTGGCCCGAGCGGAGCAGCGGCTGCGCATCGAGGCGCTGGAGGGCCGGGCCGCCGAGGAGTACGGCGTCGACCTGCCGACCCTGGTCGCCGAGTACGGGCCGGCCGCGCCCGTGCCGCCGTCCCCGGCGGAGGTGGCGGCAGCGGAGTCGGCGGGCACCGAGGCGCCCGAGCCCACCGCCTACGACCGTGCCGTCCAGGAGCGGCGGGCCGCCCGCGCCGAGCGCGACCTGGCCACCCTGGGCAAGGTCAACCCGCTCGCTCTGGAGGAGTTCGCGGCGCTGGAGGAGCGGCACACGTTCCTCGCCACCCAGCTCGAGGACCTCAAGAGCACCCGGCGTGACCTGCTCACCGTCGTCCGCGAGGTCGACGACCGCATCCACGACGTCTTCGCCGCCGCCTACGCCGACGTCGCCCGGGAGTTCGAGGCCGTCTTCGCCACGCTCTTCCCGGGCGGGCAGGGCCGGCTGGTGCTCACCGAGCCCGACAGCATGCTCACCACCGGCATCGAGGTCGAGGCCCGCCCGCCGGGCAAGAAGGTCAAGCGCCTCTCGTTGCTCTCGGGCGGCGAGCGCTCGCTGACCGCGGTCGCCCTGCTGGTGGCGATCTTCCGGGCCCGGCCCTCGCCGTTCTACGTCCTCGACGAGGTCGAGGCGGCGCTGGACGACGTCAACCTGGGCCGGCTGCTCACGCTGGTCGAGCAGCTGCGCTCGACGTCCCAGCTGATCGTCATCACCCACCAGAAGCGGACGATGGAGATCGCCGACGCCCTCTACGGCGTGAGCATGCGTGGCGACGGCATCACCGGCGTCATCAGCCAGCGGCTCCGGGAGCTCCCGGCCGCCTGATCGGGCTCGGTGCTGCCACGATCGGGCCCATGACATGGGCGCCCGGGGACGTCGTCGTGCACCACGAGGTCTGGCTGGACCGCGTGTGGGCGGCCCGTCCGCTCGTGGTCGTCGAGGACACCCCCGACCGCCTGCTGTTCTGGCTCCCCGCCGGCACGGTGCGGAAGGTGCCCATGACCCCGCCGCACCGGGAGGACCCGGGTGACCGGACGGCGAGGATCATCGACCTGCTCGAACGCGGCGACTGGGTGCACGTGGAGCAAGTGTGGGACGTCTCGTGCCTGTGGATCCTCCGGCCCGGTGACTGGCACGCCGTGTGGGCCAGCTGGCTGCCGACCGGCGAGCGGTACGGGTGGTACGTCAACCTCCAGCGCCCGTTCCGCAGGACGGCGATCGGGATCGAGTCGATGGACCTGGCGCTCGACGTCGTCGCCACGCCCGACCGGGTCTGGTGGTGGAAGGACGCCGACGAGTTCGACCAGCTCGTGGATCGCGGGGTCTTCGACGCCGCGACCGGGGAGCGCGTGCGCGCAGAGGCGGCCGACGTCATCCGTCGGCTGGAGGGGAACGAGCCGCCGTTCGGCGAGGACTGGGACAGCTGGCGTCCGGACCCCGCCTGGGCCACGCCGCGGCTGCCGGCCGGCTGGGACGACCTGCCGGCGTAGTCGACCGCACTCCACGCCGGAGGGGTCGCTCAGCCCGGGATCACGCGGACGCCGGGCGCACCCGGGTGGTTCCATCTGAAGAGCACCAGGTGCCAGAGGTCCGGTTGCTTGCGTGACGGGTCGATCAGGCCGTGCGCTCCCTGCCGCTCCACGGCCTCGCGGACGCGCCATGACGGGGGCGAGCCGCCGGCCGCGACGATCTCCTGCCAGTCGACAGCGGCGTCCGCGGGGTCGATGCCGATGGATCGCAGTGCCTCGTGTGCGCGCAGGTCGACGATCCGGTCGGCCTCCACCTCGACGCCCAGCACGTCCAGGGTCGGGCTCCGGGCATCCGTGTGGGCAATCATCGCGGCGGCGACGCCGGCGCGGGACGCGCTGAGGTAGAGCGTGGGCACGTCCGGTCGCGAATAGCGGCCGGCCGACCGCGAGCCGGCCAGCGCGGCGTCGCGGTGGGCCGGGTCCACGGCGCGGTAGAAGGTGCGACCGACGGTGCGGCCCAGGGGGTCGTCCCCGCCGACGACCGCGGCCGCGGGCATCAGACGCCGGAGGGGATGCGCAGGTCCACCAGGAAGGGCAGGTGGTCCGACGCGCCCTCGGCATCCAGGACCCGCGCCTCGGCGACGGTGACGCCGGCGGAGACCCACGCCTGGTCGATGCGCCGGTGCGGGGAGTGCGCCGGGTGCGTGTGCCCCTCGTCGCGCTGCCAGAAACGCCAGCCGGCCTGGTCACCGCGGTCCTCGGCCAGCTCCCAGGCGTCGGTGAACCGCTCGCGCAGCGGGTGCAGCTCCGGGGCGTCGGGCCGGGCGTTGAAGTCGCCCACGAGGACGCCGGACGCCATCTGCTCGGTGTGCAGCGCGGCGAGGGCGGCCACCTGCTCCGCCCGTTCGGCGGCCGACCGGGTGGTGAGGTGGGTCGCGGTCACCCACAGCGTGCCGCCGTCGAGCTCGAGCATCGTGCGCAGGGCGCTGCGGGGCTCACCGGTGCCGGGCAGCCGGTGCACGTCGCTGATCAGGATGGGCAGTCGCGACAGCAGCGCGTTGCCGTACTGGCGTCGCGGCCGGTCCCCGGGGTGCGGCTCGTCGATGGCCGGCCCCCAGGCCAGCTGCATGTCCAGCGCGCGGGAGAGCAGCAGCGCCTGGTCGACGTCCTCGCTGCGCTCGCCGAACCAGCGGTCGACCTCCTGCAGGCAGATGACGTCGGCGTCGGCCGCGGCCAGCACCTTGGCCAGCCGCGGGAGGTCGTGCCGGTCGTCCTCACCGACCCCGTGGTGGGTGTTGAAGGTGACCAGCCGGACCGGGATGGGCGGCTGGTCGGGCCCGGGGGCGGGGCGGATGCCGAAGGGGTCGGTCACCGCCCCAGCCTCTCAGGCGTCGGACAACGGGGTGTCGAGCACCTGCCGCAGGGAGGTGTCGCCGATCTCCGACACCGACAGCAGGAAGCGCGCTCCCCGGCCCTCCAGCACCAGTTCGCCGATCTGGTTGCCGAAGAACGGACCGGCCTGCTTGTCCCACCGGAGGTCGGTGGGCTCGGCCTTGGCGAAGCGCGCCAGGCGCTCGGTCCAGCGCCGCGCCGTCCGGCTCCAGCCGATCTTGAAGCCGACGCGGATGGGGTGCGGCGCCTGGTTGTGGAGCGGGGAGACGGTGAGCTGGTGCACCCGCGCCTCGAGGTCACCGGGCTCGACGAGCTCGGCGGCGTAGGCGTGGTGGACGTCGCCGGAGAGGACCAGCGCGGTGGCCGGGGCCCGGCCGTGGTCGCCGCGGGCGACCGAGGTCAGCGCCGCGCCCAGGCGTTCGAAGGAGTGCCCGAAGGCGGCCCAGTGCTCCAGGTCCGCTCCCTGGCGGACCTTCTCGGCGATCCGGCCGCGCCAGCGGTTGTGGTGCCGGACGTTGAGCGTCTCGTTCCACCGCTCCAGGTTGTGGATCGCGTGCGGCAGCAGCCAGGGCAGCGAGGTGCCGAGGATCAGGTGCTCGACACCCTCGTCGACGGCCCGCCGCATGGCGGCCTCGACCCAGGCGAACTCCTCCTCGTCGAGCATCCGGCGGTGCTGCTCCTCGAGCACCCGGCCGGCCCGGCTGTCGATCATGAGCAGCCGCGCGTCGCCCCAGTGCCGGACGAAGCTCCAGCGGATCGTCGCCGGCTCGGCATCGGCCAGCTCGGCCATCCCGCGCAGCATCGGCTCGGCGTCGCGCACCTCGTCGTCCTCGGCCATGTCCTGGATCGCCTGCCAGGTCTCGTTGGCGTCCAGCTCCTGCGGGCTGAGGTTGCCCAGGTGCTGGTAGACCCAGTAGCTGACCAGCCCGCCGGTGATCCGTCCGGTCCACCAGGGTTCCCGGGACGCGGTCGCGCGCCAGGCCGCCGAGGTGTTCCAGTCGTCGATCATCTCGTGGTCGTCGAAGATCATCGAGGACGGGATCGTGGAGAGCAGCCAGCGCACCTGGGGGTCCTGCCAGGACTCGTAGTAGAGGCGCGTGTACTCCTCGAAGTCCGCGACCTCGTCCTCGGGCGCCACCTGCCCGGCGTGCCGGTCGCGCCTCCGGTGCAGCAGCGACTTCGTCTGCTTCGTGAGCTCGTCGGCGTAGACCTGGTCACCGAGGAGCACCAGCGCGTCGGGCCAGCGGTCCTCCGGCTGGGCGGCGATCTGCTGGGCGTAGAGGTCGAGCGCGTCGGGCGGGATGCCCTCGCTCTCCTCCACGGTGCGCGGGCTGGCGTAGCGGCAGGAGCCGAACGCCAGCCGGAAGGGCCCGGGACCTCCCGCGGTGCGGATCCGGCTCGGCGGGAACTCCGAGTCCGCCGGGGGCCAGACCCGGACGTCGTCGAGCCGCACTTCGTACGGCGTGGTGCTGCCGGGCTCGAGGTCCTCCACCACGACGAGCGCGTAGTGGTGCCCGGCGACGCAGAAGGTGCGCGCCGTGCGGCCCAGCACGTCGACCACGCACGGCCGGTCGGTCTCCACCCACACCGTTGCCGACACGGGGTCGACGTGCCGCAGCAGGGGGCCGAGGAGGAGTGCGGGCGGGTTCGCCGCGGTCGGTGCCATGGACCAAGCCTGACCTACGGACCTGTGAGCCGCGCCCCCCGGGAGCCGCCGCTGCGGTACCGGCCCGGGCTGGGAGACTCGGGGACATGGAATTCGTGCTGATCGCGATCGCGATCCTCGTGGTCGGGCTCGTCGCCGGGATCGGTCTGCTCGTCAGCGCCGGACGGCGCACCACCCGCCTGGACGACGACGCCGTGGCCGGCACGACCCTCACCCGCCCGCGGCCGCCCGCGCCCCAGGCCCCGGAGTCCCCGCCGACGCCGCACGGGTCGACCGCGTCCGGTCTCGGCCTGCCGCCGGAGACCGTCGAGCTGCCCCCGGCCGAGCCCGAGCCCGGGCTGGTCTTCGACACCCCGCCGCCCTCGGCCGGCCGCCTCGTGCGGCTGCGCTCCCGGCTGGCGCGCTCGCAGTCCTCCCTGGGGCGCGGCCTGCTCACCGTGCTGGCCAGGGAGAAGCTGACCGAGGACGACTGGGAGGAGATCGAGGAGACCCTCCTGGCCGCCGACATCGGGATCGGCGCCACCACCCGGATCGTCGAGCGGCTGCGCACCCAGTCGATGGTCCTGGCCACCGCGTCGGGCACCGAGCTGCGCGACCTCCTCGTCTCCGAGCTCACCGGCGTCCTCGGCCCGGACCTCGACCGCACCCTGGGCACCGAGCGGCGCGACGGCCGCCCGGGCGTCGTCCTCGTGGTGGGGGTCAACGGGGCCGGCAAGACGACGACGGTCGGCAAGATCGCGCGGGCCCTCGTCGGCGACGGGAAGAGCGTGATCCTCGGCGCCGCCGACACCTTCCGCGCCGCCGCCGCCGACCAGCTCGAGACGTGGGGCGAGCGCGTCGGCGTGCTCACCGTCCGCGGCAGGGAGGGCGGCGACCCGGCGTCGGTCGCCTTCGAGGCCGTGCGCACCGGCGTCGAGGCCGAGGTCGACACCGTCGTCGTCGACACCGCCGGGCGGTTGCACACCAAGTCGGGGCTGATGGACGAGCTCGGCAAGGTGAAGCGGGTCGTCGAGAAGCAGGCGCCGGTCACCGAGGTGCTGCTCGTCCTCGACGCCACGACCGGGCAGAACGGCGTCGTCCAGGCCCGGGTCTTCACCGAGGCCGTCGAGGTGACCGGCGTGGTGCTCACCAAGCTCGACGGCACCGCCAAGGGCGGCATCGTCGTCCGGGTGCAGCAGGAGCTGGGCATCCCGGTGAAGCTGGTCGGGCTGGGGGAGGGGGCCGACGACCTGGCCCCGTTCGAGCCGAAGGCCTTCGCGGAGGCGATCGTCGGCTGACGCCGGCGGGAGCATCGCAGCGAGCGCCAGCGAGCGAGGAGCGGACCGGGGGCGGAAGCCGACCAGTGCCGTCGTCGGCTGACGCCGGCGGGTCAGGCCCGGGTGGGGCCGAACCCGTAGGGCAGCTCCAGCCGGTGCCGCGCCAGCAGCGCGGGATCGGCCAGGAGCCCCCGGGTCCCGCCGTCGGCGACGACGACGCCGCGGTCGAGCACCACCGACCGTGCGCACAGCTGCATCGCGTAGGGCAGGTCGTGGGTGACCATCAGCAGGGTCACCGGTAGCGCGTCGAGCACCTCGGCGAGCTCCCGGCGGCCGGCCGGGTCCAGGTTGGACGACGGCTCGTCCAGCACCAGGATCTCGGGGTGCATCGACAGCACCGTCGCGACGGCGACCCGCCGCCGCTGCCCGAACGAGAGGTGGTGCGGCGGGCGGTCGGCGTACCCCTCCATGCCGACCTGCTCCAGGGCGGCGGCCACCCGAGCCGCGACCTCGGGCTCCGGCAGCCCGAGGTTGCGGGGACCGAACGCGACGTCCTCGCCGACGGTCGGCATGAACAGCTGGTCGTCCGGGTCCTGGAAGACGATGCCGACGCGGCGGCGGACCTCCCGCAGGTTGGTCTTCGTGACGGGCAGCCCGGCCACGCTGATCGTCCCGCGCCCGGGCCGCAGGATCCCGTTGAGGTGCAGCACCAGCGTCGTCTTGCCCGCCCCGTTGGGGCCCAGCAGGGCGACCCGCTCGCCCGGCTCGATGCGCAGGTCCACGCCGTACAGCGCCTGGTGGCCGTCGGGGTAGGCGAAGGCGACGTCCTCGACCAGCAGGGAGGGGGTGGTGCTCACCCCAGCAGCATCCCCGTCGCGAGGACCGCGGCCGCGGCGAGGGGCAGGGTGAGCCCGGTCGCCCAGTCCCGTGGAGGGACGGCGACGGCCGGCCCGCCGGGCAGCCGGCCGGTGTAGCCGCGGGACAGCATCGCCAGGTGCACCCGCTCGCCGCGTTCGTAGGAGCGGATGAACAGCGCGCCCGCCGCCGCTCCGACCACCCGCAGCGCTCCCCGGCGCCGGCCGTCGAAGGCGCGGGACTCGCGGGCCACCCGCATGCGGTGCAGCTCGCCGCCGACGACGTCGACGTACCGGATCATGAACCCGAGGATCTGCACCAGTGCCGCGGGCAGCCGGAGGCGCTCGAGGCCGCGCAGCAGCGCCCGGGGCTCGGTCGTCGCGGCCAGCACGGTGGCGGCCAGCACCGACAGCGTCGCCTTGGCCAGCAGGGCGCCGCCGGTCTGCAGACCGCTCTCCGAGAGCGACAGCCCGGCGACCTCGACCCGCGGCCCGCGCGTGACGAAGGGGAGCAACAGGGCGAAGACCACGAACGGCGTCTCGACGACGAGGCTGCGGGCCAGCCGGCCCGGCCGCACACCCGCGACCGCGGCGACGGCGAGCACCGCCACCAGGTAGCCGGCGTACGCCCACGGGGCCCAGCCGGCGTGCACCGGGGTGGCGACGACGACCAGCGCGTACGCGAGGACCGCGACGAGCTTCACGTGCGGGGGCAGCCGGTGCACGGGGCTGGTGCCCGCCACGTACCGGGCGCTCAGCGCGCCGCCGTGGCGGGCGCCCACGTCAGGACCTCGGGCTGGGCGGGGTCCCCGCGTCGGCGCGCTCGTCCGCGGTGTCGTCGGCCGGGCTGCCGGAGCGGCGGCGGACGAGCAGGGTGATGCCGCCGGCGAGGACCAGCGTCACGACGACCCCGATGACCCCGGCGAGGCCCCCGGAGAGCCGGCCGTCGTCCACGCCGGAGACCGCGTAGTCGGCCAGCGGCGAGTCGGCGGCCGCGCTGTCCTCCGCGGTGTCGAGGAAGCCCTCCTCCTCGGCCGACCACTCCAGGCCGTCGGGGGAGCTGCTGGCGTAGTAGCTGCCGACGCCCGCGACGAGCAGGGCGACGAGCAGACCGACGAGGAGGAAGCCGGTGGTCCGGCCGCGGCGGTTCACGGGGGCGTCGGTCATCGCGGCAGCACGGCCTCGGGACGGCGGAGCAGCGCGTCGGCGCTCCGCAGGTGGGCGGCCCCGTGGACGAGGTCGGGCCGGGCGGCGAGCACGGCCCCGAGCACCACGACGGTGATCGCCGCCTCCCCGAGGCCGATGAGCACGTGGATGCCGCCCATCGTCGCGGCGACCGTGCCGACCGGGATGTCGGCGACGCCGCCGGCCGCGAAGAGCAGCACGAAGGTGAGTGCGGCAACGGGCACGGAGGCGAAGGCACCCACCCCGGCCGCGGTGAGGAAGCCGGTCCGGTTCCTCGGCAGCACGGCCACCAGGAGGCGGAACAGGCCGTAGCCCACGCCGACGGCCACCAGCCCCATGAGGGTCACGTTGGTGCCCAGCGCGGTCAGCCCGCCGTCGGCGAAGAGCACCGCCTGCACCAGGAGCACGACGGTCATGCAGAGCACCGCCGTCCAGGGCCCGACGAGGACGGCGGTCAGTGCGCCACCCATCAGGTGGCCGCTGGTCCCGGCGCCGACCGGGAAGTTCATCATCTGCACCGCGAACACGAAGGCCGCGGTCAGGCCGGCCAGCGGGGCCGTGCGCTCGTCCAGCTCCTCGCGTGCCTTCCGCAGGGCCAGGGCCACGGTCCCCGCGGCCAGCACTCCGGTGGCGGCGGACGTCGGGGCGTCGAGGAATCCGTCGGGTACGTGCACGCCCCGACCTTATTGCCTGTCGTTTGCAATTAGCCACGCGACGGTGGCGGAGCCGCCCGCACGGGGCCGCGCAACACGGTCGCAACCTGGGGTGCCGACACGCGGTGCGGAGTTCACCGCGGCGAAACACCGGCGCGCTGCCAGCAGAAACATGCGCGCGGCACGGTGAACGCCACGTCGCCCTCACCTCGCAGGGACCGGCGCCACCGACCGGCCGTCCGGCCGACGACCCCCTCAGGAGGTTGCCGTGGTCAACACCGGCGACACCGCCTGGATCCTCACCAGCGCGGCGCTCGTGCTGCTGATGACCCCAGGCCTCGCGCTCTTCTACGGCGGCATGGTCCGCGCGAAGAGCGTGCTGAACATGATGATGATGAGCTTCGGGGCGCTGGCGCTGATCAGCGTGCTCTGGGTGCTCTACGGCTACTCGATCGCCTTCGGCGACAGCGTCGGCGGCGCCGGCATCCTGGGCGATCCGGGCGAGTACTTCGGTCTCAAGGGCCTCATGGAGGACACGACGAGCGAGGAGGGCGGCCTGCCCACCATGGCGTTCGTCGGCTTCCAGGCCGTCTTCGCCATCATCACCGTGGCCCTGATCTCCGGTGCCATCGCCGACCGCGCGAAGTTCGGCTCCTGGATGGTCTTCGCCGGCATCTGGGCGACCGTCGTCTACTTCCCGGTCGCGCACTGGGTGTTCGCGTTCGACGGCGACGACGTCGTCGGTGGCTGGATCGCCAACGACCTCGCGGCCCTCGACTTCGCCGGTGGCACCGCGGTCCACATCAACGCCGGTGCCGCGGGCCTCGCGCTCGCGCTGGTGCTGGGCAAGCGGCGCGGCTTCGGCCGCGAGGCGATGCGCCCGCACAACCTGCCCCTCGTCATGATCGGCGCCGGGCTGCTGTGGTTCGGCTGGTTCGGCTTCAACGCCGGATCCGCGCTCGCGGCGAACAACACGGCGTCCGTGGCCTGGGTCAACACGCTGGTCGCCACCGCCGCCGCCATCCTGGGCTGGCTCCTGGTGGAGAAGTTGCGCGACGGGCACTCGACGTCGCTCGGTGCCGCCTCCGGTGTGGTGGCCGGCCTGGTCGCGATCACCCCGGCCTGCAACGCGGTCTCGCCGATCGGCGCGATCCTCATCGGGGTCATCGCGGGTGCGCTCTGCGCCCTGGCCGTGGGCCTGAAGTACAAGCTGGGCTACGACGACTCGCTCGACGTCGTCGGCGTCCACCTCGTCGGTGGCCTGTGGGGCACCATCGCCATCGGCTTCCTGGGCTCCGCGGACGCCCCCTCCGGCGTCGACGGCCTCTTCTACGGCGGCGGCCTGGACCAGCTCTGGAGGCAGGTCCTCGGCGCCCTCGCGGTGCTCGCCTTCTCCTTCGTCGTCACCGTGATCATCGGCTGGGTGATCCAGAAGACGATCGGCTTCCGGATCAGCGAGGATGAGGAGATCACCGGCATCGACAACGTCGTGCACGCGGAGTCGGGGTATGACTTCGCCTCGCTCGGCAGCAGCGGCTCCACCGCCCCATTGGCCGGCCAGGCGCGCGCCGAGGCCCGCAACACCGAGAGGACCCTGGCATGAAGCTCGTCACCGCCATCGTCAAGCCCTTCAAGCTCGACGACGTCAAGAACGCCCTGGAGCTGATCGGCGTCGCCGGGCTCACCGTCAGCGAGGTCCAGGGCTTCGGCCGCCAGCGCGGCCACACCGAGGTCTACCGCGGCGCGGAGTACCAGGTGGACTTCGTCCCCAAGGTCCGCATCGAGGTCGTCGTCGGTGAGGTCGACGCCGCCCGCGTGGTGGACGCCGTGGTCGAGGCCGCCTCGACCGGCCAGATCGGGGACGGCAAGGTGTGGGTGACCACGATCGACGAGATCGTGCGCGTCCGCACCGGCGAGCGCGGGGACGACGCGCTCTGACGCGCTGAGCACACCCGGCGGCCGGGGTGGTGGGACCGTCCATCACCCCGGCCGCCGCACTTTCCGCTGCTGCTCGACCGGAGGGGGACGCGTGCTGGACACCGAGGCGCTGCCGGGGCTGGGCCGCGCCGAGCGCGTGCAGGCCGTCGACACCTGGCTCGCGGGCCTGCTGGACGACGCCGTCGCGGGCACCCCGCCACCGCTGCCGCGCCGCGGCGGCTCCCCGCCCCGCACGGGCACCGAGGGCCTGGCGCTGATGGCCGTCGGCAGCCTGGGCCGCCGCGAGCTGCCGCCCTACGGCGACCTCGACCTCGTGCTCGTCCACGACGGCCGCCCGGAGATCGCCGCGATCGCCGACGCGCTCTGGTACCCCGTCTGGGACGCCGGTCTCCGGCTGGACCACTCGGTGCGCTCGGTGGACGAGGCGGTCGCGGTGGCCTCCAGCGACGTCAAGGCCGGGCTCGGGCTGCTCGACGCCCGCCTGGTGGCCGGCGACCCCGAGCTGGCCGGCCGGCTGCGCACCGCGACGCTGAGCAGCTGGCGGCAGGCCGGTTCGCGTCTGCTGCCCGCGCTGCGCGACCTCCGGCGGGCCCGAGCCCGCCAGGTCGGGGAGCTGGCCTTCCTGCTGGAGCCCGATCTCAAGGAGGCCTTCGGCGGGCTGCGCGAGGGCCAGGTGCTGCGCGCCGTGGCCGCTGCGCAACTGGCCGACGAGCCCACGGCCGAGGTCGAGGCCGCCTACTCCTTCCTGCTCGACGTGCGCGACGAGCTCCGCCGGCGCAGCGGCCGGCCGACCGACGTCCTGGTCCGCCAGGAGCAGCGGCCAGTCGCCGTCGCGCTCGGCCTGCCGGGCGAGGACGCCCTGCTGCGCGAGGTGAGCCTGGCCGGCCGGCGGTTGGCCTTCGTGGCCGACGAGACCTGGCGGCGGGTGGAGGCCGCGCTCGTGCGACGCCCCCGGAGCCGGTACCGGCGGGTGCGCCGCGAGCCGCTGGCCGACGGGGTCGTGCGCCACGGCGACGAGGTCGTGCTCGCCCGCGACGCCCGCCCGGGCGCCGATCCGGGCCTGCTCCTGCGAGCCGCTGCCGCCGCCGCCCGGGTGGACCTCCTGCTGTCGCCCTACACGCTCAAGGTCCTGGCGGTCCACAGCCAGCAGCTCCCCGAGCCGTGGCCGGCGGAGGTGCGCTGGTCGTTCCTGCGCCTGCTGGCCAGCGGACGCTCCGCCGTCCCGGTGCTCGAGCAGCTGGACCAGGAGGGCCTGCTGTCCCGCCTGATCCCGGAGTGGGACCGCGTCCGGTCGCTGCCGCAGCGCCACCCGTGGCACCGGTTCACCGTCGACCGCCACCTCGTCGAGGCCGCGGCCGCCGCGGCCGAGCTCACCCGGGACGTCGACCGCCCCGACCTGCTGCTGGTGGCCGCGCTGCTGCACGACATCGGCAAGGGCTGGCCGGGCGACCACAGCGAGGTGGGGGAGCCGATCGCGGCCGCCATCGCCGCCCGCATGGGCTTCACCGAGGCCGACGTCGCGGTGGTCGGCACGCTCGTGCGCCACCACCTCCTGCTCCCGGCGACCGCGACCCGCCGCGACATCGACGACCCCGCGACCATCGACCGGGTGGCGGCCACGATCGGCGCCGACGCCGCCGTCCTGCAGCTGCTGCACGCGCTGGCGCAGGCCGACGGCGCCGCCACCAGCGCCTCGGCCTGGTCGCCGTGGAAGGCCCACCTCGTCGCCGCGCTGGTGGCCCGGGTGCAGGCGAAGCTGGTCGGCGGGCCCGCTGACCAGGCCAGCCCGGTGCTGAACCCGGTCACGCCGACGGTGACCGCCACCATCCCCGACGTCCCGGGGTGGACCGGGCTGGTGACCGTCGGCATCGAGGACGTCGCCGACGGCCAGCAGGTGACCATCGGGGCGCCTGACCGGCCGGGCCTGCTCAGCACCTGTGCCGGCGTGCTCGCGCTCAACCAGCTCGACGTCCGGGCCGCGAAGATCACCGTCACCGACGGGTACGCCACCAGCGTGTTCGCGGTGCGCCCGCGGTTCGGGCGGGCCCCGGTTCCGGAGATCCTGGCCGATGGCGTGCGCGCCGCACTGGAGGGGAGCCTGCCGCTGGCCGAGCGCCTCCGGCAGCGGGAGGCCGACTACCGCGAGGACGGCGTGCGGTCCGCGCCGCCGCGGATCTCCTGGCACAACAGCGAGGTCAGCGGTGCGGCCACCGGCATCGTCGAGGTGCGCGCCGGGGACCGCGCCGGGCTGCTGTACCGGCTGACGGCGGCGATCGCGGGGGAGGGACTCGACGTCACCTCGGCGCGCATCGAGACCCTGGGCGCCGACGCGGTGGACTGCTTCTACGTGTGCAACCCCTCCGGCGACGCCGTCGACCCGGAGCAGCGGCAGCGGGTGGACGCGGCCCTCGTGACGGCGATGCGGCCGGCAGTGGAGACGCCGCGGGCCTAGGTCCTCCGGCCGCGGGGTGGGCGACACGCCGCCCCGCCGTCCTGGGAACTGTCGGTGGCCCGTGCGACCGTCGGGGTCGAGCGGGACGGAACGGTCCCATCGGGGGAAGGACAGATCGTGGACAGCCAGGTGTGGCACTGCTCCGACTGCGGCGACGAGCGCGAGTTCGTCCAGCCGCTGTGCACCGACGGGCACACCGACGACGGCGGGCCGTGCCCGGAGTGGGCCTGCGTCGACTGCGGCGGCGCGCTGCTGACCGGGGTCGTCGTGGCGCAGCCGGCCGTGGTGGCCGACACCGTGCGCGCCCGCGTCGCCGCCTGAGCGCAGTCGATACCCTGGGGTCAGGTGGCGCGGGTCTCCCGTGCCCGTGACTCCAGCTGAGGACGTGCTGTGTTCGAGACCCTCTCCGACCGCCTGGACAAGGTCTTCACCGGCCTGCGGGGCAAGGGTCGGCTGACCGACGCCGACATCGACGCCACCGCGCGCGAGATCCGCATCGCGCTGCTCGAGGCTGACGTCGCCCTGCCCGCCGTGCGGGCCTTCATCGACGCGGTCAAGCAGCGCGCCCGCGGCGCGGAGGTCTCCCAGGCGCTCAACCCGGCGCAGCAGGTCGTCAAGATCGTCAACGAGGAGCTCATCGCGATCCTCGGCGGCGAGACCCGCCGCATCCGGCTGGCGAAGCAGTCGCCGACGGTGATCATGCTGGCCGGTCTGCAGGGTGCCGGTAAGACCACCCTCGCCGGGAAGCTCGGCCGCTGGCTGAAGGAGCAGGGGCACGCCCCGCTGCTCGTCGCCGCGGACCTGCAGCGCCCCAACGCGGTCAACCAGCTGTCCATCGTCGCCGGCCAGGCGGGGGTCGACGTCTACGCCCCCGAGCCGGGCAACGGCGTCGGCGACCCGGTGCAGGTGGCGCGCGACTCGATCGACCACGCGCGGCGCACCATGCACGACGTCGTCGTCGTCGACACCGCCGGCCGCCTCGGCATCGACGCCGAGCTGATGCAGCAGGCCGCCGACATCCGCGACGCCGTGAAGCCCGACGAGACCCTGTTCGTCGTCGACGCGATGATCGGTCAGGACGCCGTGACCACGGCGCAGGCGTTCCAGGACGGCGTCGGCTTCAGCGGCGTGGTGCTGACCAAGCTCGACGGCGACGCCCGAGGTGGTGCCGCGCTGTCGGTCCGGCACGTGACCGGCCAGCCGATCATGTTCGCCTCCACCGGCGAGAAGCTCACCGACTTCGACGTCTTCCACCCCGAGCGGATGGCCTCGCGCATCCTCGGGATGGGCGACGTGCTCACCCTGATCGAGCAGGCCGAGAAGACCTTCGACGCCGACCAGGCCGAGCGCATCGCCGGCAAGCTCGCCTCGCGCGAGGGCTTCACCCTCGAGGACTTCCTCGAGCAGATGATGGCCATCCGCAAGATGGGGCCGATCGCCAACCTTCTCGGCATGCTGCCCGGCGCGGGGCAGATGAAGGAGCAGCTCAAGCAGGTCGACGACCGCGACCTCGACCGCACCGCGGCGATCATCCGGTCGATGACCCCCGAGGAGCGGGTCAACTCCAAGATCATCAACGCCTCGCGGCGCGTGCGCATCGCGAACGGGTCCGGCGTCAGCGTCACCGCCGTCAACCAGCTGCTGGAGCGGTTCGCCCAGGCCCAGAAGATGATGGGCCAGATGGCCGGCAGCATGGGCATGCCCGGCATGGGGCCGATGTCGAAGAAGGCCCGCGGCCGCCAGATGCAGGCGCAGTCCAAGAAGGGCAAGAAGGGCAAGGGCGGCAAGGGCAAGGGTGGGCCCGCCCGCCGTCCCGTCGGTGCCCCGGGCCTCCCGGCCGGCGCCGGCAACCCCTTCGGTGGCGCGCCCGGGGGGATGCCGAGCCTGCCTCCGGGTCAGGGCCTGCCGGACCTCACCAAGCTCAACTTCGACCAGTTCAAGGACGGCAACGGCCGGTGAGCCGGCCGCTGCCCCCGCTGCACCTGTCCGGTGTGGTGCTGCCCGCGGGCGAGCACCGCGACGTGTGGGTGCGCGAGGGGCGGTTCACCTTCGAGCCGGTGCCGGGCGCCGAGACGGTCAGCCGCGGTGGGTGGCTGGTTCCGGGCCTGGTCGACGCGCACTGCCACGTCGGCATCCTGCGGGGCGGCGGACATGCGGAGGACCTCTCCGAGGCGCGCGCCCAGGCGCTGACCGAACGGGACGCCGGGGTGCTCGCGCTGCGCGACTGCGGGTCGCCGGTGGACACCCGCGCGCTGGACGACGACCCCGATCTGCCGACGATCATCCGCGCCGGTCGGCACATCGCCCGCACCCGCCGGTACATCCCCGGGCTGGGCATCGAGATCGAGCCCGAGGACCTCGTGGAGCAGACCCGCGTGCAGGCCCGCCGCGGCGACGGCTGGGTCAAGCTGGTGGGGGACTGGATCGACCGCTCGGTGGGCGACCTCGCGCCCGAGTGGCCGGCCGACGTCGTGGCCGCGGCGATCGCGGCGGCGCACGAGGAGGGCGCCCGGGTCACCGCGCACACCTTCGGCACCGACGCGCTGCCGGCGCTCATCGCGGCCGGCATCGACTGCATCGAGCACGGCACCGGCCTGACCGAGGAGCTCATCGGCCAGATGACCGCCCGCGGCACGGCCGTCGTCCCGACGCTGGTCAACGTGGAGAACTTCCCCGGGTTCGCCGCGCGGGGGGAGGAGAAGTTCCCCACCTACGCGAGCACGATGCGGCGGCTGTACGCGAACTCCGGCGCCGTCGTCCGCGCCGCGTTCGAGGCGGGGGTGCCGGTGTTCGCCGGCACCGATGCCGGCGGCGGCATCGACCACGGCGTCATCGCCGACGAGATCCGGGCGCTGTGCTCGGCGGGCATCCCGGCCGAGGACGCGCTGGCGGCGGGCTCGTGGAAGGCGCGCGAGTGGCTGGGCCTGCGTGGCATCGAAGAGGGCGCGCCGGCCGACGTCGTCGTCTACGCGGCCGACCCCCGGGCGGACCTCGACACGTTGCAGTCCCCGCAACGCACGGTCCTGCGCGGCAGGGTCGTCGGATAAGGGTTCGCCGGGCCTGGGAGACTTCTCCCGTGCTGCTCCGGATGTCGACCCTGTTCCTGCGGACCCTGCGTGACGACCCGGCCGACGCCGAGGTCGCCAGCCACCGCCTCCTGGCGCGGGGTGGGTACATCCGGCGGGCCGCGCCGGGCGGGTTCACCTGGCTGCCGCTGGGCTACCGGGTCTTCCGCAACGTCGAGCGCATCATCCGCGAGGAGATGGACGCGATGGGCGCGCAGGAGGTGGCGTTCCCGGCCCTGCTGCCGCGCGAGCCGTACGAGGCCACCGGCCGCTGGACGGAGTACGGCCCCAACCTCTTCCGCCTGAAGGACCGCCGCGGGAACGACTTCCTGCTCGGCCCCACGCACGAGGAGATGTTCACGCTCCTGGTGAAGGACCTCTACGGCTCCTACAAGGACCTGCCCGTCTCGCTGTACCAGATCCAGACCAAGTACCGGGACGAGGCGCGGCCGCGGGCCGGGCTGTTCCGCGGCCGCGAGTTCACGATGAAGGACAGCTACTCCTTCGACATCGACGACGCCGGCCTGGACAAGAGCTACGCCCTGCACCGCGACGCCTACATCCGGATCTTCGACCGGCTGGGCCTGGAGTACGTCATCGTCTCCGCCATGTCGGGCGCGATGGGGGGCTCCAGGAGCGAGGAGTTCCTCCACCCGACCGCGATCGGCGAGGACACCTTCGTCCGCTCGCCCGGTGGCTACGCGGCCAACGTCGAGGCCGTCACCACCGTCGTCCCCGACGCGATCCCCTTCGACGGGCTGCCCGCCGCGCACGTCGAGGACACCCCGGACACCCCCACCATCGAGTCGCTGGTGGCGGTCGCGCGGCAGCTCTTCCCGGACGCCGGCTACACCGCCGCCGCGACGCTGAAGAACGTCGTCGTCACCCTGGTGCACCCCGACGGCACCCGTGAGCCGCTGGTCATCGGCCTGCCCGGCGACCGCGAGGTCGACGCCAAGCGCCTCGAGGCGCAGCTGGCTCCCGCCGAGGTCGAGCCGTTCACCGACTTCGCCGGCAACCCGGCGCTGGTCAAGGGCTACATCGGGCCGCAGGTGCTGGGCGCGGAGAGCGACTCGAAGATCCGCTACCTCGTCGACCCCCGCGTGGTTGCCGGCACCCGGTGGATCACCGGCGCGAACGAGGCCGGCAAGCACGTCTTCGACCTGGTCGCCGGCCGTGACTTCACCTGGGACGGCGTCATCGAGGCCGCCGAGGTGCTGCCCGGCGACCCCGCGCCCGACGGCTCCGGTCCGCTCGAGCTCGCGCGCGGCGTCGAGATGGGCCACATCTTCCAGCTGGGCCGCAAGTACGCCGAGGCGCTGGACCTCAAGGTGCTCGACGAGAACGGCAAGCTCGTGACGGTGACCATGGGCTCCTACGGCATCGGCGTCTCCCGCGCCGTGGCTGCGATCGCGGAGTCCACGCACGACGAGCTCGGCCTGGTGTGGCCGCGCGAAGTGGCCCCGGCCGACGTGCACCTCGTCGCCACCGGCAAGGACGCCGCCGTCTTCGAGGCCGCAGAGGCCCTGGCGGGTGAGCTCGTCGCGGCGGGCGTCACGGTGCTCTACGACGACCGGCCCAAGGTGTCCCCGGGGGTCAAGTTCAAGGACGCCGAGCTGCTCGGGATGCCCACGATCGTCACCGTCGGCCGTGGTCTGGCCGAGGGCACGATCGAGGTCCGCGACCGCAGGACCGGAGAGCGCGAGGAGGTGCCGGTCGCCGAGGCCGGTGCCCGCGTGCTGGCCGCCGTCCGCGGCTGACGCGCTAGGGCGCGTCGGCGACCAGTTCCACCTCGTAGCCGTCGGCGTCCTCGAGGTAGGCGGCCCGGTGCGCCGGTCCGCCCGCGAAGGGATGGCGGTCGGGGAACAACAGCCTCCAGCCGTGCTCGGGCGCCTCGGCGATGAGGGCGTCGAGCTCGGCGGCGGAGCCGGCCCGGAGGGCCAGGTGGTTGAGACCGGGGGAGCGGCGCTCGTGCCGGTCGCCGGTCAGCGCCGGTGACTGCTCCAGGACGACGTAGGTGCCGCCGGCTCCCCAGCGCCAGGACCGGCCGTGCTCCCAGGTCTGGTACGGCTCCGCGCCCAGCCGGGTCAGCAGCCATCCCCACGACTCCTGCGCGCGCGTGAGGTTCGGCACCCACAGTTCGATGTGGTGCACGGGACTGCTCCTGGTCACAGGGCTCCTCCGGGGATCTGGCATCATGGTCGGTCGAACACGGCGGTGGCGGCCCTCTCACCGAACCCGACCGTGTCCATCGCTCCGCCCCGGCGCAACCCCACACGTCGTCCGGCGAGCAACCACACAGCGTTCGAGGAGTACACCACCTACCGTGGCCACCAAGATCAAGCTCATGCGCCTGGGCAAGATGCGCGCGCCGTACTACCGCATCGTCGTCGCCGACGCCCGGACCAAGCGTGACGGCCGCTCGATCGAGACGATCGGCAAGTACCACCCGAAGGAGGACCCCTCCTACATCGAGGTCGACGCCGAGCGCGCCGCCTACTGGCTCGGTGTCGGCGCCCAGCCGACCGAGGCCGTCCGCGCCATCTTCCGGGTGACCGGTGACTGGCAGAAGTTCAAGGGCGAGGACGCCCCGCCCCCCATGCGCGTCGCCGAGCCCAAGCCGGACAAGAAGGCCCTCTACGAGGCCGCCGTCCGCTCCGGCATGGACGAGCCGACCACGGACGCGACCACCGCCAAGAAGAAGGCCGCGCCGAAGAAGGCCGCTGCTGCCGAGGCGCCCGCTGCCGACGCCGCCGCTCCGGAGGCCCCCGCCGCCGAGGCTGCTCCCGAGGCTCCGGCCGCGGACGCCGCCCCGGCCGAGACGCCCGCCGAGTAAGACGTGCTCGAAGACGCGCTCGAGCACCTGGTCAAGGGCATCGTCGACCATCCGGAGGACGTGACGGTCGACCTGCTCACCAACCGCCGCGGCAAGACCCTCGAGATCCGGGTCCACCCGGACGACCTCGGCAAGGTCATCGGCCGCGGCGGTCGTACCGCCAAGGCGCTGCGCCAGGTGATGACCGGCGTCGGCGGACGCGGCCTGCGGGTCGACGTCGTCGACACCGACGGGCGCTGAGCACACCTCCGTTGGACCCCTCGCACGACGACGACACCGTGGTGGTCGGCCGCATCGGCCGGCCCCACGGTGTTCGTGGTCTGGCCACCGTCGAGGTGCGCACCGACGATCCCGATCTCCGCTTCGCCCCCGGGACGGTGCTGCGCACCGACCCGGCCGGGCGTGGCCCCCTGACCGTGGTGGACAAGCGCTGGCACAGCGGCACCCTGCTGCTCCAGCTGGCCGCCCCCTCCGGTGAGGTCTACGAGACCCGCGAGACGGTCGACACGCTGCGCAACACCATGCTGCTGGTGCCTGTGTCGGAGCTCCCGGAGATCGAGGACCCCGACGCCTTCTACGACCACGAGCTGGTCGGCCTGAGCGCGCGGCTGCCCGACGGGTCGGTGATCGGCGAGGTCACGGCCGTCCGGCACGAGGCGCAGGACCTGCTCGTGATCCGCCGTGGCGAGGGCGATGACGCGCTCGTCCCGTTCGTGGCCGCGATCGTGCCGACCGTCGACGTGGCCGGGGGCTTCCTCGTCGTGGACCCGCCCGAGGGGCTGCTCGACCTGTGACCGCCGCCGCCTACGACATCCAGGTCGTCACGATCTTCCCGGAGTACCTGGCGCCCCTGCGCCAGTCGCTGCTGGGCAAGGCCGCCGAGCGCGGCCTGGTCAGCATCGGGGTGCACGACCTGCGGCAGTGGACCGACGACGTGCACCGCACCGTCGACGACTCCCCGTACGGCGGTGGCCCCGGCATGGTCATGAAGCCCGAGCCGTGGGCGCAGGCGCTGGAGGCGGTCCGCCCGCCCGGCAGGCGGCTGGTCGTGCCCACGCCCGCCGGGCGGCCGTTCACCCAGCGCATGGCCGCCGAGTGGGCCGCGGAGCCCGGGCTGGTCTTCGCCTGCGGCCGGTACGAGGGCATCGACCAGCGGGTCGCCGACTGGGCGGCGGACGCCGGTCCGGTCTCGGAGGTCTCGATCGGTGACTACGTGCTGGCCGGTGGGGAGTCGGCCGTGCTCGTCATGGTCGAGGCCGTGACCCGGCTGCTGCCCGGCGTCGTCGGCAACCGGGAGTCCGTGGAGTTCGACTCGCACGCCGACGGGCTCCTCGAGGGGCCGTCGTACACCCGACCCGCCTCCTGGCGAGGGCACGAGGTACCTCCCGTCCTGCTGTCGGGCGACCACGCGGCGATCGAACGCTGGCGGCGCGCCGAGTCGCTGCGGCGGACCGCCGAGCGCCGTCCCGACCTGCTGGCCGCGCTGCCCGAGGGCGCCCTGGACGACGCCGAGGTCGCAGCGCTCGAGGGTCGCTGAGCGGCGTGCCCGGCAAGGCGGTCGTGCGGCCCTCGGCACGCGTCGTCGTCCTCGACCCCGCCGGTCGTGTGCTGCTGCTCGGTGCCCGGCTGACCGATCCGGACATCCCGCCGGGGGACGTCCTGTTCTGGTACACCCCCGGCGGAGGCGTGGAGGACGGCGAGTCGCTGCGCACGGCCGCTGTGCGCGAGCTGGCGGAGGAGATCGGCCTGGACGCCGACCCGGCCGCGCTGGAGGGCCCGGTGTGGCTGCGGCGGTTCGTCGGACCGTTCGCCGGGGTGCCGATCGACAACCGCGAGACCTACTTCGTCCTCCGGGACGTCGTGCACGAGGTCGACGCCCGCGGCCGCACCGAACTGGAGATCCTCGGCGACGAACCGCACCGCTGGTGGAGCGCGGACGAGATCGCCGCGAGCAGCGAGGAGTTCGCACCCCGCGAGCTGGCCGACCTGCTCCCCGCCCTGCTCGACGGCCCCTGGACCGGGGTCCCGCGCATCGTCACCTGAAGATGTGGCACGATGGACCACTGCTGCGCACCGTCGGCTGGGTCGACGGGAGTTCCCCCGGGGAGCCCGCAGCTCCCGGGCACGGACAGCCGGGGCGCTCCGCTGTCCGCACCGCATACGAGCCACTGCCAGAACATGAGGACTGCCGCGATGAACACCCTGGACGCACTCGACGCCGCTTCGCTGCGCGACGACATCCCGACCTTCCGCCCGGGTGACACCGTCAAGGTGCACGTCCGCGTGGTCGAGGGCAACCGCTCCCGCATCCAGGTCTTCCAGGGCGTCGTCATCCGCCGCCAGGGCGGCGGCATCCGCGAGACCTTCACGGTCCGCAAGGTCAGCTTCGGCGTCGGCGTGGAGCGCACCTTCCCGGTGCACACCCCGGTCGTGGAGAAGATCGAGGTCCTGGTCCGCGGTGACGTCCGCCGCGCCAAGCTGTACTACCTGCGCGAGCTCCGCGGCAAGGCCGCCAAGATCAAGGAGAAGCGCGAGGTCGTCACGCGCTGACCTGCGCTGACATCGGGCGGTCGATCCGCCCGTCTGCGTCTCCACGGGCCCTCCGCGCCGTACGCTGCTCCTGATGAGCAGTGAACGGCCCGGGGGGCCCGCCGACGTCCCGGGGGAGCCCGACCCGCAGCGCGACGACCGTGCCGACAGCGGGGCGGAGGGTTCGACGGGCGCGCCCGCGGGCCGCGCCGGGCGTCGGGGCCGCCGCGACGCCGAGGGCAAGAAGGGCTCTCTGCTGCGCGAGCTGCCGGTCCTTCTCGTCGTGGCGTTCCTGCTGGCGCTGGTGGTCAAGACCTTTTTCGTCCAGGCCTTCTTCATCCCGTCCGGCTCGATGGAGCAGACCCTCCACGGCTGCCCGGGATGCACCGGCGACCGGGTGCTGGTGAACAAGGTGCCCTACTGGTTCGGCGAGCCCGAGCCCGGCGACGTCGTCGTCTTCAAGGGCCCGGACACCTGGACCCCGGAGGTCACGGTCGCCGAGCCGGCCAACTGGTTCACCGGCAGCATGCTGTGGCTGGGCCGCACCGTGGGCGTCGCTCCGCCCAGCGAGGACGACTTCGTCAAGCGGGTCATCGCCGTCGGCGGGCAGACGGTGGAGTGCTGCGACCTCGAGGGCCGGGTCACAGTCGACGGCGAGCCCCTCGACGAGCCCTACATCTTCGAGGACACCCCGATCGAGTCGCGGAGCTTCGCGCCGGTGACCGTCCCCGAGGGCCGGCTGTGGGTGATGGGCGACCACCGCTCCGCCTCGTCCGATTCCAAGGCCCACCTCTCCGACCGCTACTCCGGGACCATCGGGGTGGACGACGTCATCGGCAAGGCAGCGATCAGGGTGTGGCCGGTGGACCGTTTCGGCTTCGTCGGCTCGCCGGACATCCAGGACGTCGACGCCTCCGCCGCCGGGGTGCAGGCGGGCACGACCGGGGTGCGCCCCGACCTGCTCGCCTCCTCGGCCGTGGGGCTCGTCGGCGCCGTCCCGGTGGTCGCCTGGCGGCGTCGTCGCCGCCGTCGTCGCTGATCCCACCAGCCCTCCTGTCGGACCGCGCCGTGCTCACGGCGCAGTCCGATGTCGTCGCTGCGCCATTCCCGAATGGTGCCGCTGCGCACGCCGGGGCATTCCCGTTGTTGCACGTGTGACGCGGAGCGCATTCGGCAGTGGCTCGTGCTGCACATCAGAAAATGTCGGAAAAGTGTTCAAGCAACCGTTTCACTCTTCCGATGGAGGTGTTGCAAGCAATTCGGAGTGAAACGGAGTCTGTTGTGTCTGCACCTATGGCGAGCACCGCCCGCGGGGTCACCCGCGTGCTCCTCCTCGCCGACGCGCCCGTCCTGCGTCGTGGCCTGGTCAGCATGATCAACGAGACCGCGGGCATGCAGTCCGTCGGCACCCCCGGCGAGCTGCGCCGCGCCATGACGCTGGCCGAGACGGCCCGTCCGGACGCCGTCGTGGTCGAGCTGGGGTCCGGCCGCGCCGCCACCCTGAACGCCTGCCGCGATCTGCGCCGCCGCTTCCCGCGGGTCGCCATCGTCGCCCTGGCCACCTCCGAGGACCCGGCCGTCGTCAACGAGGCGCTCGCCGCCGGTGTCGGTGGCTACCTGATGATGAACACGTCGCCGACCCTCCTGGGCTGGGCCATCCTGGCCGCCCGCGCCGGCCGGACCGTGGTCGACCCCCAGATCCGCCGGGTCGAGCCGTCGGCCACCCCCGCCGCCAAGCCGTTCACGCCCGAGGTGCCCCTGACCCGGCGCGAGCAGGACGTGCTGGACGAGCTGCTGCAGGGCCAGTCCAACCGGCAGATCGGCCGCAACCTGTTCATCAGCGAGGACACGGTCAAGAGCCACGTCAAGGCCATCCTGCGCAAGCTGGGTGCCCGCGACCGTGCGCACGCCGTCTCGCTGGTGCTGTCCTCCCGCAACCCGGTGTGCAGCTGCGGTGCCCACGGCGCCGTGCGCGCCGAGGAGCCCGAGGTGCCCGTCGAGCTCTGACGTCCCGGGGGGCAGTCGCCCCTCGAGTGTTCCTCCGCACGCGGGGCCGGTCCTTCCCAGGGCCGGCCCTCCGTGTGTCCGGGGCACGGCCGGTGTCGCTTCCCGACCGCCTTCGCGGGCGTCGTAGTGTCGGTGCGCGATGGCTGCCCGTCCCGTTCACTCCACTGCCGCGCCGGCTCACCGCAGGCTGCGGCCGCTCGCCGGCGAGGAGCCCGCCGACGCGCTCTGGGACATGGAGCGCTCGCTCCGCCGCCGCGGGTTCACGGCCGTCGCCGGTGCCGACGAGGCCGGTCGCGGGGCGTGCGCCGGGCCGCTGGTCGCCGCCGCGTGCGTGCTGCCCGCCGGCAAGCGCGGCCGGGTGCCCGGGCTGGCCGACTCCAAGCTGCTCACCGCCGCGGCGCGCGAGCGCGTGTACGCCGAGATCCTCGACCGGGCGGTGTCCTGGTCGGTGGTGCAGATCCCGGTGGAGGAGCTGGACGCCCGTGGCATGCACGTCACGAACCTGGAGGCGCTGCGCCGGGCGGTGTGCACGCTGGACCCCGAGCCGGACTACGTCCTCACCGACGGGTTCCCGGTGCCGGGCCTCGCACGGCCGGGCCTCGCCGTCTGGAAGGGCGATCGCGTGGCTGCCTGCGTGGCCGCGGCGTCGGTGCTGGCGAAGGTGACCCGGGACCGCGTGATGGTGGAGCTGCACGAGCGGTGGCCGGAGTACGACTTCGCCGGCCACAAGGGCTACATCACCGACGTGCACACCGCTGCCCTGGAGCGGCACGGGCCCAGTCCTGCGCACCGGATGCGCTTCGTCAACGTGGCGCGGGCGCGGGACGTCCACGCCGGGCGGGTCCACCCGCTGCCCGGCGACGACGCCATGCACGATGATGGGGGCATGCCCCCTGTGTCCTGCGAGCCACCGACGAGCACCGAGGACCGATGAGCACCGAGGATCTCGAGAAGTACGAGACCGAGATGGAGCTGCAGCTCTATCGCGAGTACAAGGACATCGTCCGCCAGTTCACCTACGTGGTGGAGACCGAGCGGCGGTTCTACCTCGCCAACTCCGTCGACCTCCAGGTCCGCGAGGCCGGCGGCGAGGTCTACTTCGAGCTGAAGCTCTCCGACGCCTGGGTGTGGGACATGTACCGGCCCGCCCGGTTCGTCCGCAACGTGCGGGTGCTGACGTTCAAGGACGTCAACGTCGAGGAGCTGGACAAGCCCGACCTCGAGCTCCCGGACACGCCGCCACGGACCTGACGGCTAGCCGTCGAGGGACTGCACGCGCTCCAGGTTGGTGACGTCGAAGACCTCGGCGGCCGAGACGACGGTGACCTTGCCGCCGGCGAGCGGCTTCATGGTCAGCCAGCCGGTAGGGGAGAAGCGGACGAGGGCATCGATGGGTGGCCGGTTGGAGACGACGGCGGTGCGCAGCCGGACGCTGGCCTGGTAGGTGTCCCGGTCGTTGATCTGGACGACCGTCTCGACGTACATGCCGGGACGGTAACCCGGGCTCCCGCGTGTTCCCGCCTGCCGCTCCACAGGGTCGCCCGCCGTCCACAGCTTCGTCTGCCCCATCCCGACGCCGGTCGCGTCCGGCGACGGTGGGCGGGTGCCTCCTCCACGCCTCGGTGACCACGGCGAACGCATCGCCGCCGACTACCTGACCGACGCCGGTCTGCGCGTCCTCGACCGCAACTGGCGGTGCCGCGAGGGCGAGCTGGACATCGTCGCCCGCGACGACGGCGCGCTCGTCTTCTGCGAGGTGAAGACCCGCCGCGGCCTCGGCTACGGGCATCCCGCCGAATCGGTCACCCCGGCCAAGCAGCGCCGGATCCGGCTGCTGGCCCAGCGGTGGCTGGCCGCGCACGACGAGCACGCCCCGGAGATCCGCTTCGACGTCGTCGGGGTGCTCGTGCGTCGGGCCGGCCCACCGGACGTCACGCACCTCAGGGCGGCCTTCTCGTGACGCTGGCCCGCACCTGGTCGGTCGGGCTGGTCGGCGTCCGGGGTGCCCTGGTCGAGGTTGAGCTGGACATCGCGCAGGGGCTCCCCGGGGTGGCCCTCGTCGGACTCCCCGACGCCGTGGTGCGGCAGTCGGTCGACCGGGTCCGCGCGGCCGTGGTGAACACCGGCGGGGAGTTCCCGGCGCGGCGCATCACGATCGGTCTGTCACCCGCGTCGATGCCCAAGCAGGGCAGCGGGTTCGACCTCGCGCTGGCCGCCGCGGTCCTGGCGGCCGCCGGCACGGTGCCCGCGCGGGCGATCGACCGGCTGGTGCTGCTCGGAGAGCTCGGGCTCGACGGTTCGGTCCGGCCGATCCGCGGAGTGCTGCCGGCCGTGCTGGCCGCGGCGCGCGCCGGCCACGGGCAGGTCGTCGTACCTGCCGCCAACGCCGACGAGGCCGCGTTGGTGGAGGGCATCGAGGTGCTGGCGGTCGGGTCGCTGGGACAGGTCGTCGAGCACCTGGCCGGGCGCCGTCTGCTGGCGCCGCACCAGCGTGCGACCCTGCCCGAAACCGCCCCGGCGGCCGACCTGGGCGACGTCGTCGGCCAGTCGGTGGGGCGCCGGGCCGTCGAGATCGCCGCCGCCGGGGGGCACCACCTGTTCCTCGCGGGGCCGCCCGGCGCGGGGAAGACGATGCTCGCCGAGCGCCTGCCGGGGCTGTTGCCACCGCTCGACGAGCAGGCGGCGCTGGAGGTCACCGCGATCCACTCGATCGCCGGGACACTCCCGTCGGCCGCCCCGCTGCTCACCCGCCCGCCGTTCGAGGCGCCGCACCACTCGGCCACCATGGCGGCGCTGGTCGGCGGTGGGTCGGGGCAGATCCGTCCCGGTGCGCTGTGCCGGGCGCACCGCGGCGTCCTGTTCCTGGACGAGACGCCCGAGTTCCCCCGCGCGGTGCTCGACACGCTCCGCCAGCCCCTGGAGCGCGGCGAGGTCACGATCTCGCGAGCGTCCGGTGCGGCCACGTTCCCGTGCCGGGCCCAGCTTGTGCTGGCCGCCAACCCCTGTCCCTGCGCCAGCGCAGCCGGCGACCCGGCCTGCACCTGCAGCCCGCTCGAGCGGCGTCGCTATCGGTCCCGCCTGTCCGGCCCACTGCTCGACCGCATCGACCTGCGCGTGGAGCTGCCGCCGGTGACGCGGGCCGCCTGGCTGGACGGACTCGGCGAGCCCGAGTCCACCGAGGTCGTCGCCCGGCGCGTGCGGCAGGCGCGGGCCGTGGCGGCGGAGCGGCTGGCGGGCACCGGCCTCGCGCTCAACAGCCAGGTGCCCGGGCGGCTCCTGCGCGATCGCTTCGCCACGCCACGGGCGTCGCTCGCGCTGGCGGAGCGGGCACTGGAACGCGGGGCGCTGTCGGTCCGCGGGTTCGACCGCGTCCAGCGGGTCGCCTGGACGCTGGCCGATCTCGCCGGGCGCACAGTGCCGGGCCCGGACGAGGTTGCAGAGGCCCTCGGCATGCGGCTGCAGCGGGCCGCGGCATGACCACGCTCGACGAGGACCTCGAGGACGCCGCCGCAGGAAGCGACCAGCGGCACCCGGGGCTGCGGCGGGCGCGGGCGTGGCTCAGCCGTTCGGTCGAGCCGGGCACGGTCGACCTCTGGCGGTACGTCGACCACCTGGGCCCGGTGGTCGCGGTGCAGCGGCTGCGCAGTGGCGCTGCACCGGATGCGCTGCGCTCCCTGGTCGGCGCACGGGCGCAGCAGGACGCGACGCTGGCCGACTTCCAGCGGGCGGAGCGGTGCGGAGCGCGGCTGGTGATCCCCGAGGACGACGAGTGGCCGTTCCTGCAGCTGCACGCCCTCACGCTCGCAGTGGCCGACGAGCCGGCGGATCGGCGCAACCAGTCGGACCGGACGAAGGCGCCGGTGCCGCCCCTGGCGTTGTGGGTCCGCGGGCCGGGCCGGCTCGACGAGCTCGCCGACCGCTCGGTCGCCGTGGTCGGCTCCCGCGCCTCGACGGCGTACGGCGAGCACGTCGCCGCCGAGCTGGGCCACCAGCTGGGGGAGCGGGGCTGGACCGTCGTCTCGGGCGGTGCCTTCGGGATCGACGCCGCCGCCCACCGCGGGGCGCTGGCCGCCGAGGCACCGACGGTCGCGGTGCTCTCCTGCGGTGTCGACCGCCCCTACCCGGCCGCGCACGGCGCGCTCTTCCACCGCATCGCCGAGACCGGTCTTCTGGTGAGCGAGTGGCCCCCGGGCTCGGCGCCGCTGCGGCACCGCTTCCTCGTGCGGAACCGGCTGATCGCCGCCCTGACCCGCGGCACGGTCGTGGTCGAGGCGGCCGCCCGATCGGGTGCCCTGGCCACCGCCCGGCGGGCGCAGGACCTCGGACGCTCGGTGCTCGTGGTGCCCGGCCCCGTCACGTCGGCGATGAGCGTCGGGTGCCACGAGCTGCTCCGCGACGAGCAGCTGGGTGCCCGGCTGGTCGCGTCCGCCGCCCACGTCATCGACGCCGTCGGGAGCATCGGCGCGGACCTGGCCGACCCGGCGCCCCGGCCGGAGTCGGTGCGCGACGGGCTCTCCGACCTCGCCACCCGGGTCCTCGACGCCTGCCCGGTGCGCATCGGCGTGAGCCCGGAGCGGCTGGCGGCGGTAGCCGGATGCGATGTCCTCGAGGTGCTGCGCGTGCTGCCGGCGCTCGAGCTGGCCGACCTCGTCCAGTGGACCGGCACCGGCTGGCGGGTGACGCCTCCGCCGAAGGAGCCACGCAGCGGACGTCGACCCGGCGTGGCGTCTTGACCGGTCGGGCGGCCCGACGGACGGTTCCGCCATGGCGACGGGGACGGCGGACGCGCGCGCCGCCCTGCCGTCGGCCCTGGCCGAGGTGCTGGCCGGCTACGAGGACCACCTCCGGAGTCAGCGGGACCTCTCCGAGCACACGGTCCGCGGGTACGTCACCGACGTCGTCGGGCTGCTCCACCACCTCGCGCGCCGTGGGGGCGAGCAGCCCCACCACCTGGACCTGCCCGTGCTGCGCAGCTGGCTGGCGCAGGGGCGCACGAAGGGCCACAGCCGGGCCACGACCGCCCGGCACGCCGCCGCCGCGCGGTCGTTCACCAGGTGGCTCCGCCGGTCCGAGCTCACCACCGAGGACGTCGGGCTCCGCCTGGTCAGCCCGAAGGCACACCGCACCCTGCCCGACGTGCTGGCCCCCGACCAGGCCCGCGCGGTCGTCGAGTCGGCCGCCGGAGCCGAGGAGCCGGTGGGACTGCGGGACGCGGTCGTTCTCGAGCTCCTCTACGCCACCGGCATCCGCGTCAGCGAGCTGGTCGGCCTGGACGTCGACGACCTCGACCGGGGACGTCGGGTGCTGCGGGTCCTCGGCAAGGGCCGCAAGGAACGCACCGTCCCCTACGGCCTGCCCGCCGAGGCGGCGCTCGACGCCTGGCTGACCCGTGGTCGTCCGGCCCTCGCGGTGAGCTCGTCCGGGCCCGCTCTCCTGCTGGGCGTCCGCGGAGGGCGGTTGGACGCCCGCGAGGCGCGCCGCATCGTGCACGCAGCCGTCGCGGGCACGGACGGCGCGCCCGACATCGGTCCGCACGGTTTGCGGCACTCCGCGGCGACCCACGTACTGGAGGGCGGCGCGGACCTGCGGTCCGTCCAGGAACTGCTGGGCCACGCTAGCCTCGCGACGACGCAGATCTACACGCACGTCACCGTCGAGCGGCTCCGTGCGGTGCACGCCCAAGCTCACCCCCGGGCCTGAGCGGAGGGCTGGGTGCGGATGGAACGGGCAGCAGCCACCATGAGGCAGGACCACGGGGCGCGAGCCCGCAGCGCGAGCGAGGAGGGCCACCGTGCCTGAGGCAACGATCCACGCGATCGACGAGGCGGCCGAGGACACCGACGCCTTCGTCGCCCAGCTGTGGGCGCAGTACGTGGCCGACCGCGACCCGGGCCTGCGCGACCGGCTGATCCTCCACTACGCGCCGCTGGTCAAGTACGTCGCCGGTCGCGTGGGCAGCGGCCTGCCGAGCCACGTCGAGCAGGCCGACCTGGTCTCCTACGGCACGTTCGGCCTGATCGACGCGATCACGCGCTACGAGCCGACTCGTGAGGTCAAGTTCGAGAGCTACGCGATGGCCCGCATCCGCGGCGCGATCATCGACGAGCTCCGCAACACCGACTGGATCCCGAGGTCGGTACGCATGAAGGCCCGCCAGTTCGAGCGCACCGTCGCCGAGCTCGAGGCCCGGCTGCACCGGACGCCGACCGACGACGAGGTCGCCGACGCCATGGACATGGACGTCGAGGAGATCCGCAAGTTCCTCGGCCAGCTGTCGCTGGTCAACGTCGTCGCCCTGGACGAAATGCTCACCGACGACGACGGCGGCTCGCCGCGCCTGGGCGACACCCTCCAGGACACCCGCGCCCTCGACCCGCAGGCGATGGCGGAGAACGGTGAGGCCCGCCAGCTGCTGGCCCGCGCGGTGGAGCAGCTGCCCGAGCGGGAGAAGGTCGTCGTCTCCCTCTACTACTTCGAGGGCCTCACCCTCGCCGACATCGGTCGCGTGCTCGGCGTGACCGAGAGCCGCATCTGCCAGCTGCACACCAAGGCCGTGCTCCACCTGCGCACCAAGCTCGCCGACATCGCCTGACGCCGATCGGGCGGGCACCTCGGACAAAGGCGCTGTCCCCGGTTCGGTCGACTGCGCGATCATGCGCGGGTGTCCACCTGTGAGCCGACGGCGATGCACGCCTACTACGACCGGGGGCACGAAAGCGCCCGCCTCGACTCACCGTTTGGGATGGTCGAGCTCCTGCGGACTCAGGAGATCGTGCTGCGGGCGCTGCCTCCCGCCCCGGCTGTCGTGGCGGACATCGGCGGCGGACCGGGGCGGTACGCCCTGTGGCTGGCCGAGTCCGGGTACGAGGTGGAACACCGCGACCTCGTGCAGCGGCACGTGGACGAACTAGCCGTCCATGCGCCGGAGAGCGTCCGCACGAAACATGGCGATGCCCGGGCGCTGGACCTGCCCGACGCCTCGGTCGACGCGGTCCTGCTGCTCGGCCCGCTGTACCACCTCGGCGAGCGCGCCGAGCGCGTTCTCGCGCTGCAGGAAGCGGCGCGGGTGGTGAGGCCGGGAGGACCGGTGTTCGTCGCGGCGATTTCGCGCTGGGCGCCCCGGCTGCACGGTCTGGTCGCTCAACGGTTGTACGAGCCGCATCCCCGGATGCGCGAGGTCGTCGACCGGGCAGAGCGTGATGGAGGTCTGGAACCGGCGCACGAAGGCGGCTTTCCCGCGTACACCCACCGTCCTGACGAGCTGCGGGCCGAGGTGCTGGACGCAGGCCTGACGCTGCGCGACATGGTTGCCGTCGAAGGGATCGCGTTCGCGCTGGGCGATCTCGACCAGCGGGTGGCCACGGCGGCGGACCTGGAGGTCGTCCTGGAAGCCGCACGTGCTGTGGAGCGCGTCCCGGAACTGCTCGGTCTGGGACCGCACCTCATCGCCACAGCCGTCCGGCCGGCGGCGGGACAGGCTGCCGAGTCGGACGCGCCGTGATCCGGGCTGTGCTCTTCGTCTGGCGGGGGACCCTCGTCGTGAACATGACCGACGTCGAGTGGGTCGAACGGGCACTCTCGGCCCTCGGTCGCCGGGCCGACCGTGCCGCCGTCGAGGGGATCGCCTCGGCGATCGCCCGGGCGAACGGTCCCGGGAACCGGCTGGACGCACCCGGGGTGGACTGCGACGCCGCGCTCCACCGGCGCACCTTCCTCGACGTCCTCGCAGATGCCGGGCTCGACGCCGAGCTGGTGGAGGCGCTGTACGCCGTCGAGTCCGACCCCAGGAACAACCCCTTCGTCGGCGACGTCGCCGACACCTTCGCGTCACTGCGGGACGGCGATGTCCGCATCGCCGTGGTCAGCGACATCCACGTCGACCTGCGGCCGGCCTTCGACGCCGCCCGCCTCGGCGGGCTGGTCGACGTCTTCACGCTGTCGTTCGAGCAGGGCGTGCAGAAGCCGGATCCGCTGATGTTCACGCGCACGCTCGACGCGCTGGGCGTCGGCCCGGGCGAGGCCCTCATGGTCGGTGACCGGTCCCGCCCGGACGGCGCAGCGGTGGAGTCGGGCATCCCCACGCTGCTCGTGCCGCCCCTGCGATCGGTGGAGGACCGCCGACTCCACCTGGTCCTGTCGCTCTGCGGCATCGGGTGAGCCGCACGCCGACGACGTGCGGCAACGGCGCGTCTTGGCAGCGGTTCGCGCCGCGCGTGCACATCGTCGGCGCTCATCCCTCGCGCAGGGGGAGCAGGCGGACCCGCACCGCCAGCAACTGCAGCGGGTCCAGATAGGTGTCCCCGCGGCGCAGGCCCCAGTGCAGGCACGCCTCGGCCGGGCAGCCGGCGTGCCCCACCACCAGCGTGCCGATGGGGGAGCCCCGGGCCACCCGCTGCCCGGCGCCGACGACCGGGTCCACCGGCTCGTACGTCGTCCGCAGGCCGTCGGCGTGGTCGATGCTGACCACCGGCCGGCCCGCCACCATGCCGGCGAACACCACCACGCCGTCACCCGCCGCCAGCACCGGCGTCCCCGCCGCACCGCCGAGGTCGGCGCCCCGGTGGCCCGGACCGTAGGCGTGCGCGGGCGCCTCGAACGGCCGAGTCACGGCCGGCTCGCCGGGCAGCGGCGCCGTCCACCGGGCCGCGGCCGACGGCCGAGCCGGCTCCGGTGAGGCGACGGCGGGCACCGGTGCGAGCGCGGCCACCACGAGGGCTGCGAGGACGGCGGGAAGGGCAGCGCGCATGCAGCGATCTTGGGTCCGGGCGCCCCCCGACCGACCGCCCGTCGAGCGGCTGTGGAGAGCGCTCAGCAGTGGGGAAGTCGCCGTTCGCCGTCGCGTATGCTGTCCGGTGCGACCCGTCCGACGGGTCGACTTCGCGCGTCCTCATCCCGCCGCAACGGCGGGGCGCTCGCCTCCTCGGTCCTGGCCCGCAACGGCCGGGGGAGTGGTGACGCAGGACGCCAGGGCGGACACCACCCGGTGCCCGCGACAACCGGAACACGCGCGGCCCACGGTCGCGCGCGCAAGCAGAGAGGCTGCAATGGCAGTCGTCAGCATGAAGCAGCTGCTCGACAGCGGCGTCCACTTCGGGCACCAGACCCGCCGCTGGAACCCGAAGATGAAGCGCTTCATCTTCACCGAGCGCAACGGCATCTACATCATCGACCTGCAGCAGACGCTCGGGTACATCGACAACGCCTACGAGTTCGTCAAGCAGACGGTCGCCCACGGTGGCTCGATCCTGTTCGTCGGCACCAAGCGTCAGGCGCAGGAGGTCGTCGCCGAGCAGGCCACGCGCGTGGGCATGCCCTACGTCAACCAGCGCTGGCTCGGCGGCATGCTCACCAACTTCCAGACGGTCTTCAAGCGCCTCGAGCGCCTCAAGGAGATCGAGGACATGGAGCAGACCGGTGTGCTGGTCAGCCTGTCCAAGAAGGAGCAGCTGGTCCTCAGCCGCGAGAAGGCCAAGCTCGACCGCTCCCTCGGCGGTATCCGCGACATGAAGAAGGTGCCCAGCGCCATCTGGATCGTGGACACCAAGAAGGAGCACATCGCCGTCGGCGAGGCCCGCAAGCTGAACATCCCCGTCGTCGCGATCCTGGACACCAACTGCGACCCCGACGAGGTCGACTACAAGATCCCGGGCAACGACGACGCGATCCGCAGCATCGCCGTGCTGACCCGCGTGGTCGCCGACGCCGTCGCCGAGGGCCTCATGGCCCGCTCGGCCGCGCAGGCCAACGCCGGCCGCGAGGACGGCGCCGAGCCCGTCATCGGTGGCGACCAGCCGCTGGCCGACTGGGAGCGCGAGCTGCTGACCGGTGGTGACGCCGCGGCCGCCCCGGCCGACGACGCCACCGCCACCCCGCTGCCGGAGACCCCGGCCGAGCCGCCCACGGTCACCGCCGAGGAGATCGCCCCGGTCGAGGGCGTCCCCGCCACCGGTAGCCCGGACACCGGCACCCAGGGCGCGCAGAACGGCTGATCGCCCGGCGCCGCCCCCGCTTCCGGGGGCGGTGCCGTGGCACGCCCTCACCACGCACCAAGACTTCTGAGGAGAAGGAACATGGCTGAGTTCACCGCAGCCGACGTCAAGCGTCTCCGCGACGCCACCGGCGCCGGCATGATGGACTGCAAGAAGGCCCTGACCGAGGCCGACGGCGACTACGACAAGGCCGTCGAGCTGCTGCGCGTCAAGGGCGCCAAGGACGTCGGCAAGCGCCTCGAGCGCTCGACGACCAACGGCATCGTCGTCAGCAAGGACGGCGCGCTGCTCGAGCTCGACTGCGAGACCGACTTCGTCGCCAAGAACGCCGACTTCATCAAGCTGGCCGAGCGCCTGCTCGAGATCGGCCTGCAGAGCAAGGCGGCCGACGCCGAGGCCCTGCTGGGTGCCGACGTCGACGGTCAGACCGTCGCCGCGCTCGTCGAGGGCGAGTCCGCCCGCATCGGCGAGAAGCTCGTGCTGAGCCGCTTCGCGATCTTCGAGGGCACCGTCGCCACGTACCTGCACAAGCGGGCCACCGACCTGCCCCCGGCCATCGGTGTCGCGGTGCAGTACAGCGGTGGGAGCGAGGAGGCGGCCCGCAGCCTGGCGATGCACATCGCCGCCGCGCGCCCCCGCTTCCTCACCCGCGAGGAGGTGCCGGCCGAGGCGGTCGAGACCGAGCGTCGCGTCGCCGAGCAGACGGCCAAGGAGGAGGGCAAGCCCGAGCAGGCGATCACGAAGATCGTCGAGGGTCGGGTCAACGCCTACTACAAGGACTTCGTCCTGCTCGAGCAGCCGTCGATCACCGAGCCCAAGCGCACGGTGAAGCAGATCGTCGACGAGGCCGGACTGACCGTCGAGCGCTTCGCGCGCTTCGAGGTCGGCCAGGCCTGAACCACGGCACGCACGTGAACGGCTCCGCTCCCGGCTCCGGGAGCGGAGCCGTTCGCATGTGCGGCAGGATCAACCAACTGATGTCGAACGAGGGATGACGCGTTGACCGAGACGACCGCACCACTGTCCGCGCCCACCGCGTTCCAGCCCGCCGACGGCCACGGCTACAAGCGCGTGCTGCTCAAGCTCTCGGGCGAGGCGTTCGGCGGCGGCAAGGTCGGCATCGACTCCGGCATCGTGCACAGCATCGCCCAGCAGCTGGCCGACGTCGTGGCCGGCGGCACGCAGGTCGCCGTCGTCGTCGGAGGCGGCAACTTCTTCCGCGGCGCCGAGCTCGCCCAGGCCGGCATGGACCGCCGGCACGCCGACTACATGGGCATGCTCGGCACGGTCATGAACGCGCTGGCCCTGCAGGCGTTCTGCGAGCAGGTGGGGCTGGAGACCCGGGTCCAGACGGCCATCACGATGGGCCAGGTCGCCGAGCCCTACATCCCGCGCAAGGCGGTGCGGCACCTGGAGAAGGGCCGGCTGGTCATCTTCGGCGCCGGCGCCGGCATGCCTTACTTCTCGACCGACACCGTCGCCGCCCAGCGTGCGATGGAGATCGGCTGCCAGGTGCTGCTGATGGCCAAGAACGGCGTCGACGGCGTCTACGACGACGACCCGCGCACGAACCCCGACGCGGTCATGTACCACGACCTGGACTACGCCACCGTCCTGGCCGACGAGCTCAAGGTCGCGGATGCGACGGCGATCAGCCTGTCCATGGAGAACCGGATGCCCATCGTCGTGTTCAACCTGCTGCGCGACGGCAACATCGCCCGGGCGACCGCAGGTGAGAGGATCGGCACGCTGATCAGCCAGCCGGCCTGACGCCGGCACGCACGGACCAGCGCACAGACGAGGACGACGGCGGCCGCGGTCCGGCCGCCGCAGGAGGGACAACCCGTGATCGACGACACCCTGCTCGATGCCGAGGAGCGGATGGACAAGGCTCTGTCGGTCGCCCGCGAGGACCTCGGTTCGGTCCGCACCGGACGGGCCGCGCCCTCCATGTTCAACAAGATCATGGTCGACTACTACGGGGCCTACACGCCGGTGCCGCAGATGGCCTCCATCACCGTGCCAGAGGCGCGCATGGCCGTCATCAAGCCCTACGACATGAGCCAGCTGACGGCCATCGAGCGGGCCATCCGGGACAGCGACCTGGGCGTCAACCCGACCAACGACGGCCAGATCCTGCGCGTGGTCTTCCCCCAGCTGACCGAGGAGCGTCGTCGTGACCTGGTCAAGCAGGCCCGGGCCAAGGGCGAGGACGCCAAGATCGCCATCCGCAACATCCGCCGCCGTGCCAAGGACGAGCTCGACCGCATCGCGAAGGACGGCGAGGCCGGCGAGGACGACGTCCGCCGCGCGGAGAAGGAGCTCGACAGCCTCACCGAGCAGCACGTGGCGCACGTGGACGAGGCCATGAAGAACAAGGAGACCGAGCTGCTCGAGGTCTGACCTCCGACGACGGCTCCGAGCTCATGACGCCTCCTCCCGCCGACCGCCCGGGCTCCCTGCGCCCGGGCTCGACGCCGTTCCCGTCCACCGGTCCGCGCGCAGCGACCGGGCGGTCCGTAGGTGACACCGGACCGGTGGCCCGGTCGCGGGCGGTGCCGCCGCTGCCGCCCCTGCCCTCCCGGTCGCCGGTGGAGGTGCCCGACGTGACGGTGGAGGTGCCCGCGGTCGTGCCGCCCGGTCCGGACGCGGTCGCCGACCTGCCCACCGGTGAGCTCCCGGGGGCCGAGGTGCCGGAGGCCGGGATGCCGGAGACCGAGAAGCCGGTGGGAGGACACGGCCGGGCGGGCCGCGACCTGCGCGCGGCGATCGGCGTCGGCCTGGCGCTGGTCGCGGTGATCATCGGCTCGCTGGTCGTGCGGCGGGAGGCCTTCGTCGGCCTGGTCGTCGTGGCGATCCTCATCGGCGTCGTCGAGCTGACGCGCGCGCTGCAGGCGGGGTCCTTCCGGGCGCCGCAGGTGCCCCTGCTGGTGGGCGCGGTCGCGATGCTGGTGCTCGCCTGGAGCCGCGGGCCGACCGGCCTGGTCACCGGGTTCCTGGTCACGGTGCTGGCCGTGCTGCTGTGGCGGCTCGGGGACGGCCCCGCCGGCTACCTCCACGACGCGGCCACCGGCGTCTTCGTCGCGCTGTACGTGCCGTTGCTCGCCGGGTTCGCCGTCCTGCTGGTCGTGCCCGACGACGGTGTGGCCCGGGTGCTGACCTTCATCGCCACCGTGGCGGCCAGCGACATCGGCGGCTACGCGGCGGGCGTGCTCTTCGGCAGGCACGCCATGGCGCCGTCGATCAGCCCGAAGAAGTCGTGGGAGGGCATGGCCGGCTCGGTGCTGGTCTGCGTGGCCGTCGGCGTCGCGCTCTTCACGCTCACCTTCCACGAGCCGTGGTGGGGCGGCGCCCTGTTCGGCGTCGCGATCGCCGTGTCGGCCACCATCGGCGACCTGGGCGAATCGCTCATCAAGCGCGACCTCGGCATCAAGGACATGGGGAACCTGCTCCCCGGGCACGGCGGGCTCATGGACCGACTCGACTCGCTGCTGCCCTCGGCCGCGGTCGCCTACCTGCTGCTCTCGCTCTTCGCCCCCGTCTAGGCCTCCCGGGTCACGGACCAGGTGCGCCCCAGGTCGGCGAAGCCGCGGCGGGCGTACCAGTGCCTCGGCCAGTCGTCGGCGGACGCCTCCAGCACCACGAGGTCGCACCCCGCGGCGCCGGCGAGCTCGAGGGCCCGGGCGACCAGTGCGTCGCCGTGTCCCCGCCCGCGGTGCGCCGGGTCGGTCATCACCGACTCGAGCGCCGCCGTGGCGCCGTCCACCCGCAGCTGCGCGGCGGCGACGACCCGGCCCTCCTCCCGCACCACGAGGTCGGTCACCGCGACGACGAGGTCGTTGAGCCGCTCGCGGCGGATCAGCTGGTCCACCACGGCGTCGAGGCGGTTCGGCGGCACGTCCAGATCGCGGCGCCAGGACCGGTCCCAGAGGTCGTGCACCCCGGTCTGCACGACCACCTCGACCCTGTCGGTGGGGGCGTCCGGCGGCGCGGCGGGGGAGCGGCCCATGAGCACCAGCTCCTCGGCCGCCCAGCCCTGGCGGGCCAGCGCAGCGGCGACCTGGCCGGCGCCGGGCCAGGTGAGCAGCGCGGCCCGGTGCGGCCAACCGGCGTTGCCGCCGACCTCCTCCGCGGCCGCGGCCACGGCTGCCGCGTCGACCGGCGTGCTCAGCACCAGGCGGTTGTTGTCGTGCGACGCCGGGACGTCGGGGTCGAGCACCGCCACACCGCCGGGGACGTCGCCCACGCCGACGGCCCGTCGGACCGGCACCGAGTTGTACAGCGCCACCGCCCGGCCGTGCCGGTCGCCGGGTGCGGGGAGCACCGGCTCCAGCGGCGGCCGGTACGGGACGACGGCGACGACGGCGCTGGTCGGCAGCGGGCCGTACAGGTGCGGGAACAGCATTCCGGGCGGGTCCTCGGGGCGGCCGGGCTCCAGGCGCACCGGGGCGGCCAGCCTGGCCGGGTCGACGACGAGCAGCACGAGGTCACGCCGGCCGGGGAACAGCGCCGTCGCCGGCAGGTGCACCTGCTCCGGGGTGGAGAGGTGCACGAAGCCCACCGCGTCGAGGGACGGCGGGCGCACCGCGCCCTCACGCAGCGCCTGCCGCCACGCGGCCGGTTCGATCAGATGGAGGACCACGTCCTCCCCACCCGTCGCGAGCTCAGAGTGGGACCCGGGACGCGGCCGAGCAGGGGAGGTCACCCTGCGATCCTGCCCTGGTGGCAGACCAGGACACCCAGGGCATCGCCCGCCGATACCGGGCCTTCGTCGCCGAGACCGCGCCCACCTCACCGCTGTATGCCCGACTGGCCGGGGAGGTGGCGGACTCCGGCGACGTCCTCTCCTTCCTGGCGACGCTGCCCTCAGGCAAACAGCAGCCGAACCTGCTGTTCGCCGCACTCCAGTTCCTGCACGGCGCACCCACCGGCGGCGCCGAGCTGCGCCGCATCGTCGCGGAGGACGCCGACCGGCTCCGGGACACCATGCTCACCCGCGCGACGCAGACCAACGAGCCGGCCCGGTGCGGTGCGCTGCTGCCGGTGCTCGCGCTGCTGGGCGGCCCGCTGGCGCTGGTCGAGGTGGGCGCTTCGGCCGGGCTGTGCCTCTACCCCGACCGGTACCACTACGAGTACGACGGAGCGCCCGTAGGACCGGACAGCCCCCTGCACCTGACCGTCTCGACGTCCGGTCCAGTGCCTGTGCCGCTGGACGTGCCCTCCGTGATCGCCCGCATCGGGGTCGACCTGAATCCGCTCGACCCGGCGGACGCCGACGACCGGGCCTGGTTGCGCGCCCTCGTCTGGCCCGGGCCGCACGCCGAGGAGCGGCTCCGCCGGATCGACGACGCGAGCGAGGTCGCGCGCACGGAACCCGCGCGGATGCTGACCGGCGACCTCCTCGACCGGCTGCCCGACGCCCTCGACCTGGTACCGGAGAACTGCACCGTCGTCGTCATGCACACTGCCGTGCTGCCGTACCTGTCGGAGGCGGCACGCGTCGCGTTCGTGGCACGGATGGACGACCTCCCGGTCCGCTGGCTGGCGCAGGAGGCGCCGGGGCTCGTCCCCGGAACCGGGAACCTGCAGGCGGACCCGCGACGACCGGAACTCGTCGTCTCCCTCGACGGGCGACCGCTGGCCCGGTCGGCGCCCCACGGCGGGTGGCTCGAATGGCTCCCGGATGGGCTGGGAGCATCCGGGGAGTGAGCGAGGACGAGCTGCCCGGCCCCACCGACTGGGGAGCGACCGTCGGCGTCGGGCCCTGGGACGGCCCGTGGCCCGAGGACCCGCGCTACGACCCCGAGCTGCTGGCCGGCGGCGACCGGCGCAACGTCGTCGACCGCTACCGCTACTGGACGGTGCCGGCGATCGTGGCGGACCTGGACCGGCGCCGGCACGAGTTCTCGGTGGCGATCGAGAACTTCGGCCACGACCTCAACATCGGCACGGTGGTGCGCACCGCCAACGCCTTCCTGGCCGCCGAGGTGCACATCGTCGGGCGGCGCCGCTGGAACCGGCGCGGGGCGATGGTCACCGACCGGTACCAGCACCTGCGCCACCACGCCGACGTCGGCGGGCTGCTGGCCGCCGCCGTAGAGGAGCAGCGGCAGGTCGTCGCCGTCGACAACTCACCCGGTGCGGTGCCGATCGAGACGGCGGACCTGCCGCGGCGCTGCCTGCTGCTGTTCGGCCAGGAGGGTCCCGGGCTGAGCGAGGAGGCGCGGGCCGGAGCGGATCTGACCGTGTCCATCGCCCAGTTCGGCTCGACGCGGTCGATCAACGTGGGGGTGGCGGCCGGCATCGCGATGCACGCCTGGATCCGGCAGCACGCGACGATCGGCTAGCCGGCGGACAGGGGCGGGTCGGCGTCGATGCCCCGTGCGGCGAGCGCCCGTTCGATCGCCTCGCAGACGGTGCGGACGACGTCGACCCGGGCCCACCGCTTGTCCTCGGCGGCGACCACGTGCCAGCGCCCCGCGGAGTGGTCGGTGCGATCGAGCATCTCCTGGACGGCGTCGGTGTACTCGGCGCGCTTGTCGCGGTTGCGCCAGTCCTCGTCGGTGAGCTTCCACGCCTTGTAGGGGTCGGCCTGCCGCGACTCGAAGCGGCGCAGCTGCTCCTCGGGCGAGACGTGCATCCAGAACTTGACCAGGACGGTGCCCTCGGCGGCCAGCGTCGTCTCCAGGTCGACGATCTCGCCGTAGGCCCGGCGCCAGGCGTCCTCCGGGGCGAAGCCCTCGACCCGCTCCACCAGCACCCGGCCGTACCAGGTGCGGTCGAGCACGGCCATGCCTCCCCAGCCGGGCAGCACCGGCCAGAACCGCCACAGGAAGTGGTGGCGCTTCTCGTCGTGCGTGGGGGCGGCGAACTGGGCCACCCGGACGTGCCGCGAGTCCAGCGGCTCGACCAGGCGCTGGATGGCCCCGCCCTTGCCGGAGGCGTCCCAGCCCTCGAACAGCACCAGCAGCGGCGGCCCCAGCTCGCCGGGGCCGATCTGGCCGCCCAGCAGCAGGCGCAGGTGGGTCAACCGCTCCTGCGCAGCGGCGAGCTGGTCCTTCGCCTCCTGCTTGCCGAGGGAGGCGGTCAGATCGACGTCAGCGAGCCGGCTCATGCCCGGTCACCCTGCCAGGGATCGACCGGCGGGGTGAGTTCGGTCTCCGGACCCGGTCGCCGGGCCCGCGGAGTGGGACGATGGGGCGGTTATGACTGCCCTGCCCCTGGTCTTCGACGCCCCCCGACGCGGCATGCCCCCGCGCCACCTCGCCGATCTCACCCGCGAGGAGGCCCGGACGGCGGTCGCCGAGCTCGGGCACCCGGCGTTCCGCGCCGACCAGCTGGCCCGGCACTTCTACCGCGGGGTGACCGACCCGGCGCAGATGACCGACCTGCCCGCCGACACCCGCCAGGCGCTCACCGAGGCGTTGCTCCCCGGGCTCCTCACCGTCGTCCGGCACCAGACGGCCGACGACGGGCGCACCCGAAAGACGCTGTGGCGGCTGCACGACGGCGCGCTCGTGGAGAGCGTGCTCATGCGCTATCCGGGCCGGGCCACGGTTTGCATCTCCAGCCAGGCCGGGTGCGGCATGGCCTGCCCGTTCTGCGCCACCGGCCAGCAGGGGCTCACCCGCAACCTGTCCGCCGCCGAGATCATCGGCCAGGCGGTCGCCGCGGCCGCGGCCATGGCGAACGGTGAGCTCGACGGCGGTCCGGGCCGGCTGTCCAACGTCGTCTTCATGGGCATGGGGGAGCCGCTGGCGAACTACGCCCGCGTGCGCAAGACGCTGGACGCGCTGCTCACCCCCGCGCCGCACGGCCTGGGCCTCTCCCAGCGGTCGGTCACCGTCTCCACCGTGGGCCTGGTGCCGGCCATCCGGCGGCTCACCGAGGAGGGGCGCAACGTCACCCTCGCCGTCAGCCTGCACGCGCCCGACGACGAGCTGCGCGACACCCTGGTGCCGATCAACACCCGCTGGAAGGTCGGCGAGGTCATCGACGCCGCCGACGCCTACGCGCGGAAGACCGGCCGCCGCTACTCCATCGAGTACGCCCTCATCCGCGACGTGAACGACCAGCCCTTCCGGGCCGATCTCCTCGGCCGGCTGCTGGCCGGCAAGCTCGCCCACGTCAACCTGATCCCGCTCAACCCCACCCCCGGCAGCAAGTGGGACGCCAGCCCGCTGCCCGCGCAGCGCGAGTTCGTGGCCCGGCTCCGCGCCGCAGGGGTGGCGACGACGGTGCGCGACACCCGCGGCCAGGACATCGACGGCGCCTGCGGTCAGCTCGCGGCGGCGGACAGCGTGAGCGTGCCCAGCGTCGCCCTCCCGATGCCGGCCGTCGAGCCGCCGGTCGAGCTGGGCGCCGAGGGCGACGAGTGACCTCCGGCGCCCCTACGGACGCCGAGGCGCACGAGCACTCGCACGCCGACGTCTCCGGCGGCTGGCTGCGGGCCGCCGTCTTCGGGGCCATGGACGGGCTGGTCACCAACACCGCCCTGGTCGCCGGCGTCGGCGGCGGTGGCGCCGCGCCGCGGGCGATCGTGCTCGCCGGCGTGGCCAGCCTGGTCGCCGGCGCCATCTCCATGGCGCTCGGCGAGTACACCTCGGTGAAGACGCAGAACGAGCAGCTCGAGCTCGAGGTCGAGAAGGAGCGCCGGGAGCTCGCGCGCAACCCCGTCGGCGAGCTCGACGAGCTGGTCGAGATGCTCCGGGTCCGTGGCGTCGACGACCGGCTGGCCCGCACGGTCGCCGTCCAGCTCTCCCGCGACCCGGAGACCGCCCTGCGGCTGCACGTCGTGGCCGAGCTCGGCCTGGACCCGGAGGACCGGCCCTCGCCGATGGTCGCGGCCGCGTCGTCGTTCGTGACCTTCGGCATCGGCGCGCTGATCCCGCTGCTGCCGTTCCTGGCCGGGGTCTCGGTGCTGTGGCCGGCGCTGGTCGCCGGCGGGATCGGGCTGCTGGCCGCCGGGGCGATCTCCTCCCGCTTCACCCCGCGCCCCTGGTGGTACTCCGGTGCCCGCCAGCTGCTCTTCGGCGCTGCGGCCGCCGGGATCACCTACCTGGTCGGCTCGGCCATCGGGGTCACGGTCGCCTAGCCGGAGAACAGGAAAGGGCCGGTCCCCGCGGGGGCCGGCCCTTCCTGTTCACGAGTTCCTAGCGGCTGCGCCAGGCGTTCCTCCGCCGGACGATGTCCCACACCAGGATGGTGACCAGCAGGAGGGCGGTGCCCAGGACGTACAGGTCCTCGACGCGGCCCTCGTGGTTGCCGATCAGGTAGCTGAGCACGACGAGGACGGTGATCCATGCGGCGCGGCGGCCGGCCTTGCCGGTCTCCCCGTGCCAGCCCCAGTCGGCCGGCTCCTCGTGCTCCACCGGGTGCGCACCGGCGCGGACCACGCCCTCCTCGCGCCCGGGCTGGTTGACCCGCTCGGTGGCCGGGTTGTCCTGCGCGATCCGGCTGCGGTGCAGTGCATCGCTCACGGCGTCGTCCTCCTCGCTGGCGCTCGTGCTGGTTCGCACGGTCTCGTCCCGCATTCTGTCAGGACTCCCTGCCGGGCACCCGGCGAGGTCACCCTCTCCGCGTGCCGCGGGAGTCGGGGAGGATGCAGCCGTGACGACGCTGCGCGAGGTGACCGTTCTCGGTTCGACGGGGTCGGTCGGCCGGCAGGCGATCGAGGTGGCTCAGCAGAACCCCGACCGGCTGCGGATCACCGGGCTGGCGGCCGGAGGGGGAGACGTCGCCCGGCTCGCCGAGCAGGCGCTGGCACTCGGCGTGCGCACGGTCGCCGTCGCCAAGGCCACCGCCGCGCAGGACCTGCAACTGGCCTTCTACGCCGCCGCCTCCAAGCGCGGGTGGTCCCGCGGCGAGTACTCGCTCCCCGAGATCCTCGCCGGCCCGCGCGCCGCGCAGGAGCTGGCCGCCCGTCCCGCCGACGTCGTCCTCAACGCCATCACCGGCTCGATCGGACTGGAGCCGACCCTGTCGGCCCTGCGGGCCGGCCGCACCGTCGCGCTGGCCAACAAGGAGTCCCTCATCGCCGGTGGGGAGCTCGTCCTCGCCGCCGCGGCCCCCGGCCAGCTGGTGCCCGTCGACTCGGAGCACTCGGCCCTGGCGCAGTGCCTGCGCGCCGGGCAGGCGAGCGAGGTGGCCCGGCTGGTGCTCACCGCCAGCGGCGGACCGTTCCGGGGACGCTCGGCCGCCGAGCTCGAGCAGGTCACCGTCGAGCAGGCGATGGCACACCCGACGTGGGACATGGGCCCGGTCATCACCATCAACTCGGCGACGCTGGTCAACAAGGGCCTCGAGCTGATCGAGGCGCACCTGCTCTTCGGCGTGCCCTACGCCGACATCGACGTGGTGGTGCACCCGCAGTCGATCGTGCACTCGATGGTGACCTTCGCCGACGGCGCCACCATCGCCCAGGCCAGCCCGCCGGACATGCGGCTGCCCATCGCACTGGGCCTGGCCTGGCCCGACCGGCTGCCCGAGGTGCAGCCGGCCCTGGACTGGACCGCGGCCAGCACCTGGGAGTTCCTGCCGCTGGACGAGGTGGCGTTCCCCGCGGTCCGGCTGGCCCGGGCGGCCGGCGAGGCCGGAGGCGTGGCCCCGGCGATCTACAACGCCGCCAACGAGGAGGCGGTCGCGGCCTTCACGGCGGGTCGCCTGTCGTTCCCAGGGATCGTCCAGCTCGTCGCGCGTACCCTCGAGGAGGCGCCGGACCTCGGCGTCCCCACGCGCGTCGAGGACGTCCTGGCCGCGGAGAAGTGGGCCCGGGAGCACGCCCGGGGACTCATCGCCGGAGGCTGAGCTGAGCGGGTTGCTGCTGACGATCCTCGGGATCGTCGCCTTCGCCGTGGGCCTGCTGTTCAGCATCGGCTTCCACGAGTTCGGCCACTTCTACTGGGCGCGGAAGTTCGGCATGCGCGTGCCGCAGTTCTTCGTCGGCTTCGGGCCGACGGTGTTCTCCCGCCGCTACGGGGAGACCGAGTTCGGCATCAAGGGCATCCCGCTCGGCGGCTACATCCGCATCGTCGGCATGATCCCGCCGGCCGAGGAGGGCGAGAGCAAGCGCGCCACCCGCATGCGCAGCTTCATCGCCGAGGTGCGCGGTCAGGCCCTGGACGACGTGCTGCCCACCGACGGCGACCGCGTCTTCTACAAGAAGCCCTGGTGGCAGCGGATCGTCGTCATGGCCGCCGGGCCGCTGCACAACCTGGTCCTGGCCGTCCTGTTCTTCACCATCGTGCTGACGGCCTTCGGCATCCCCGGGGCGACGACCACGATCAGCTCGCTCCCCGAGTGCGTGCTCCCGGCCGACGCCGAGGCCCGCACCTGCCCCGAGGACGCGCCCCCCTCGCCGGCCGCCGCCGCCGGCATCCAGGCCGGCGACACGATCGTCGCCATCGACGGCCGGGCGGTATCGGAGGTGGCCGACACCGGCCAGGACGACGAGGCGACCGGCTGGGGGCAGGTCCAGGACGCGATCCGGGAGAGCATCGACACCCCCGTCGTCCTCACCGTCGAGCGCGAGGAGGACGGCGCCACGCGGCAGCTCGACCTGACCGTCACCCCGATCGCCAACACCGTCCGTGTCGACGACGACGGCGACGGGGAGGCCGACGGCACCCGCACGGTCGGCTACGTGGGGGTCCAGGCCGCGCAGACCTACGTGCAGCAGCCGGTCACCGCGGTTCCGGGCTTCATCGGTGACTACGCCGTCCGGGCGGTCGACCGGCTGGCCGAGATCCCGCAGCGCGTCCCGGCGCTCTTCCGGGCCGCGTTCCTGGGGGAGGAGCGCGACCCGCAGGGGCCGATCGGCGTCGTAGGCGTCGGCCGGATCTCCGGCGAGGTCTTCGCGCTGGACCAGATCACCACCACCGAGAAGATCAGCACGTTCTTCCAGCTGCTCGCCGGGATGAACCTGGTGCTGTTCCTGTTCAATCTCCTGCCGATCTACCCGCTGGACGGCGGGCACGTCGCCGGCGCCCTGTACGAGAAGGCCCGGGCCAGCGTCGCCCGGCTGCGCGGACGGCCCGACCCCGGCCCCTTCGACATCGCCCGGCTGATGCCCGTGGCCTACGTCGTCGCCGGGCTCTTCCTGGTGCTGTCGGCGCTGCTGTTCATCGCCGACATCGTCAACCCGATCACCCTGGCCGGCTGAGCCGGCCGGGAGCCGATCAGCACGCCGGCGACCACGAGGGCCCCGGCGGCCAGTTCCACCGGGTCCAGCACCTCCCCGAAGGCGACCCACGAGGCGAGGACGCCGACCACGGGCACGAGCATCGAGAACGGTGCGACCACGTTCGACGGGTGCCGTGACAGCAGCGAGTTCCACGCGCCGTACCCGACGAGCGTGGCGACGACGACCACGTAGAGCAGCCCCAGGACCGCCGGCAGCGCCTCGGCGGTGGCGACGTCGGCCAGGGATCGGCCGATCCGGTCCGGACCTTCGACCACGAGCGCCAGTGCCAGCATCGGCAGCGGCGGCACGACCGCGGACCACAGCGTGAGGTGCAGACCGTTGGGGGCCTTGGCCTGCCGGCTGCAGACGTTCCCGATCGCCCAGCCCAGTGCCCCGCACAGGGTCAGGACGACGGGCAGCCACGCGGCGGTCTGCGAGCGGTGGACGGCTATGACGGCCAGGCCCGCGACCGCCACGGCAACACCGGCCAGCTGCCGGGCCGAGAGCTTCTCGTGCAGCCAGACGCCGGCCAGCAGCACGGTGAACGGCGCCGAGGCCTGGAGGACGAGCGAGGCCAGCCCGCTGGGCATCCCGGCGGCCATGCCGAGGTAGAGGAAGGCGAACTGCAGCAGCCCGATGCCCAGCCCGACGCCGATCAGCCAGCGGACCGGCACCGGCGGCCGGGGCACGAAGAGCAGGGCGGGCAGGGCCACCAGCGAGAACCGCAGGGCGACCATGAACAGCGGTGGGAAGTGCTCGAGGGCCAGCGCCGTCGCGGGGAAGTTGACGCCCCAGCAGACGGCGACGAGGCAGGCGAGCAGTCGGTCGCGGAGAGGCACGCCGACGAGCGTCGGGCCGGCGAGGGTGAAGGACAAGCGCAAATCGGTGCACCGACCATGTAGCGTCGCTTCATGGTCGATGACGGGCTTTGGGACCGGGTGGACGTCGCGCACCTCGCCGTCCTCCGCGAGCTGGCCGAGCACGGGTCGGTGACCGCGGTGGCCCGGGCCACGGTGCTCTCGCCGTCGGCGGTCTCCCAGCAGCTCAAGGTGCTGCAGCGGCGGCTCGGCCTCGTGCTGGTCGAGCGGGCCGGCCGCGGGGTGCGGCTGACCGACGCCGGCCGGGCGCTGGCCGGCATCGCGGCGAGCGTCTCCACCGCCCTGGCCACCGCCGAGGCCGACTGGCAGCGCTACCGCGGTGGGGTCGGCGGGACCGTCCGGCTGGCCACCTTCCACTCGGCCGGAGAGCTGCTCGTCCCCGGTCTCCTCGACCGCATGGCGCAGCACCCCGACGTCGTCCTGGAGACCTTCGACGAGGACGTGCTGCAGGACGACTTCGCGGGCCTCACCGCCGACTACGACGTCGTCGTCGCCCACCGGTCCGACGACGTCGTGCCGCCGCGGCGCGACGGCCTGGAGGTCCGCCTGCTGCTCCGCGAGCCGCTCGACGTCGCGCTGCCCCTGGACCATCCGCTCGCCGGGCGGGACCGGGTCACCCCGGCGGACGTGATCGACGAGGACTGGATCGTCCCGCCGCCCGAGTTCCCCATCGACCGGGTGCTGACCGCCCTCGCGGCGCAGGCGCGGTCACCGGTGCGCATCGTCCGCCGGACCACGCACCTGCCCCTGACCGAGAAGCTGGTCGCGCGCGGGCACGGCATCGCGCTGCTGCCGCGCCACACGACCCGGGACCGGGCCGAGGGCCGGCTGGCGCTGGTGCCCCTGGCCGACCTGCGGGCGGGCCGGGTCGTCGAGGCGCTGATGCGCCCCGACCGGGCCGCCCGGCGATCGGTGCAGGTCGTGCTCGACGCGCTGGTCGCCGAGGCCGCCTCCTACGCCGTCTGAGATCACTACGGCGTCCACCTCGTCGGGTGGCAGGCCGGTGGATACTGGACGGCATGGCCATCCCCGTCGGTCTCGGCATGCCTGCCGCGCCCCCGCCCGTCCTCGCTCCGCGGCGCAAGACCCGCCAGCTCGACGTGGGCGGCGTCGGCGTCGGCAGCGACTTCCCGGTCAGCGTGCAGTCGATGTGCACCACCAAGACCGCCGACATCAACGCCACCCTCCAGCAGATCGCCGAGCTGACCGCCTCGGGCTGCCAGATCGTGCGGGTCGCCGTACCGGACACCGACGACGCCGAGGCGCTCGCGACGATCGCGAAGAAGTCGCAGATCCCGGTCATCGCCGACATCCACTTCCAGCCGCGCTACGTGTTCGCGGCCATCGACGCCGGCTGCGCGGCGGTCCGCGTGAACCCCGGCAACATCAAGAAGTTCGACGACAAGGTCGGCGAGATCGCCCGGGCGGCCAAGGACGCGGGGACGCCGATCCGCATCGGGGTGAACGCCGGCTCCCTCGACAAGCGCCTGCTGGCGAAGTACGGCAAGGCGACGCCCGAGGCGCTGGTCGAGTCGGCGCTGTGGGAGTGCTCGCTGTTCGAGGAGCACGACTTCCGCGACATCAAGATCTCGGTCAAGCACAACGACCCGGTCGTCATGGTCCGCGCCTACGAGCTGCTCGCCGCGCAGTGCGACTACCCGCTGCACCTGGGCGTCACCGAGGCCGGCCCCGCCTTCCAGGGCACGATCAAGTCCGCCGTCGCCTTCGGTGCCCTGCTGTCCCAGGGCATCGGTGACACGATCCGCGTCTCCCTGTCGGCCCCGCCGGCCGAGGAGGTGAAGGTCGGCAACCAGATCCTGGAGTCGCTGAACCTCAAGCAGCGCGGCCTGGAGATCGTCAGCTGCCCCTCGTGCGGCCGCGCGCAGGTCGACGTCTACAAGCTGGCGAACGAGGTGACCGCCGGGCTCGAGGGCATGGAGGTGCCGCTGCGCGTCGCCGTCATGGGTTGCGTCGTCAACGGCCCCGGCGAGGCCCGCGAGGCCGACCTCGGGGTGGCGTCGGGCAACGGCAAGGGGCAGATCTTCGTGAAGGGCGTGGTCGTCAAGACCGTGCCGGAGTCGATGATCGTCGAGACGCTCATCGAGGAGGCCATGCGCATCGCGGAGCAGCAGACCGACGCCGGCGTTCCCTCCGGGCCGCCCGTCGTCTCCGTCAGCTGACCGGCCCGCACCCGTCCGCTGCCCGTGCTCCGATCGCCCACCGCCCGCGTCCTCGACGAGGGTGACGAGCCCGCCGTCCACCGGCTGCTGGCCACCGACCCGGTGGCGGCCTGCGTGCTGGCCGGCCGGGTCGAGCTCACCGGCACCGCGCCGGTGGCCGTGGGGGCGCCCCTGTGGGGGTTCGGCTCGGGCCGGTCCCTGGAGGCGGTCTGCCTCGCCGGCGCGAACCTGATCCCCTTCGCCGTCCCGGGCGCGGAGCGCGCCGCCGCGGCTGCCTTCGCCGAGCTCGCCCGCCGGGCCGGGCGCCGGTGCAGCACGATCGTCGGCCCCGCAGCCTCCGTGGCGCCGCTGTGGGACCTGCTGGCGCCGTACTGGGGGCCGTGCCGGGACCACCGGGCCCGGCAGCCGTTGCTGGCCATCGACGGCCCTCCGGCGATCGCGCCGGAGACGCGGGTGCGCCCGGTGCGGACCGACGAGCTCGACATCCTCCTGCCGGCCGCCGTCGCCATGTTCACCGAGGAGATCGGCGTCAGCCCGCTGCGCATCGACGGCGGCGCGGGTTACCGCGCCCGGCTGGCCGAGCTGGTGCGCGCCGGCCGGTCCCTGGCCTGGATCGAGGACGGGCAGGTCGTCTTCAAAGCCGAGATCGGCGCCGTGAGCCGGGCGGCCTGCCAGGTGCAGGGCGTGTGGGTCGCGCCCCAGCACCGCGGCGCCGGCATCGGTGCGGCCGGGACCGCCGCCGTCGTCGAGTACGCCCGGTCGACCGTCGCCCCCGTGGTCAGCCTGTACGTGAACGACTTCAACGCCACCGCCCGCGCGGCCTACCGCAGGGTCGGTTTCCGCGAGGTCGGCCAGTTCTCCAGCGTGCTGTTCTGAAGAAGGACCCCCCGCCCCCCACGACTCGCAAGCTCGCCGCGGGCCCCTGCGGAGGGCCGTCTGACAGGCTGCCCTGGTGCGCGCGCGATCCGGCTCCGTCCTGCTGACCTCGTTCCTGCTCGCCGGGCCCGTCCTGGCCGCCTGCTCCGGCGGCGGTGAGGACGAGGTGCGGGAGGCCGCGCAGGCATTCCTCGACGAGTGGGCCGGGGGCGACGCGGCCGGCGCCGCGGCCGCGACCTCCGACCCGGACGCTGCCACCGCACTGCTGGAGCAGACCGCGACCGACCTGCCCGATGCGGAGCTGTCCGCCGAGCTCGGCGACGTCACCGTCGAGGACGGGACGGCGACCGCGGACTGGACGGCGACGTGGGACCTGGCCGCCGCACCGGACTGGACCTACGACGCCTCGCTGCAGCTCGAGGAGGGCGACGACGGCTGGGAGGTCGTCGCCGAGCCGACCCTCGTGCACCCCGAGCTGGGCGAGGGCCAGCACCTGGAGCTGGACCGCAGCCTGCCGGAGCGCGCCCCGATCACCGACGCGTCCGGCGCGCCCCTGTTCACCCCGACCGAGGTCGTCAACGTCGGGGTCGACCCCGGGAAGGTGACCGACCTGCCGGCGCTGGCGGCGGAGTTGTCGGCCGCGACGGGCGTCTCCGCCGAGGACATCACCGCCGACGTCCAGGCCGCTCCGGCCGGGCAGTTCGTCCCGATCATCACGCTGCGCCGGCCGGACTTCGAGGCCATCCGCGCGCGGGTGTTCGACCTGCCCGGCACGGTCTTCCCGACGGACACCCGGCTGCTGGCCCCGACGCCGCGCTTCGCCGAGGCGCTCCTCGGCCGGGTGGGCGCGGCGACCGCCGAGATCCTGGAGGAGTCGACCGAGGACGGCGAGGCCCGCTACGCCGCCGGTGACCAGCTCGGCACCTCGGGTCTGCAGCGGGCCTTCCAGGACCAGCTGTCCGGCACCGCCGGGTTCACCGTCCGCGTCACGGCCCTGGACGAGAGCATCGGGGACGAGGGTCGCGAGATCGCCGCCGTCGAGCCGGTGCCGGGCGAGCCGGTGCAGACCCCCCTGGTCCCGGCCGTCCAGAGCGCGGCCGACTCCGCCGTCGCCGGCGAGGCCCGGGCCACGCACCTCGTGGTGGTGCGCCCCGGCACCGGCGAGCTCCTCGCCGTCTCCTCCAACGAGGTGGCCGACGCGGGCAACGCGCTCGCCGGCAACTTCCCGCCCGGCTCGAGCATGAAGGCCATCACCGCCACCGCGCTGCTCTCGACCGGTGCGCTGACGCCCACCGACACCGTGCCCTGCCCCGGGACGACGGTCGTCGAGGGGCGCGAGTTCGAGAACCAGGACCAGTTCGACCTGGGCACCGTGCCGTTCACCGAGGCCTTCGCCCAGTCGTGCAACACGACCTTCATCCAGCAGGGCCTGGAGCTGCCCGACCCGGCCCTGGCCGAGGCCGCGGCGTCGTACGGGGTGGGCACCGACTGGCAGCTGCCCGTCGACGTCTTCTCCGGCAGCGTGCCCGGGGACAGCACCGGCACCACGAAGGCCGCGAACATGATCGGCCAGGGGCAGGTGCTCATGAGCCCGGCCCAGATGGCGCTGGTGGCCGCCGGCATCGCCAGCGGCACCCCGGCGGCTCCGGTCGAGATCGTCGGCGCGGAGCCGTCCGGTCCGGCACCTGCCGGCCCCGGCCAGGAGGTCCTCGACGCCCTCCGGCCGCTGATGCGGCAGGTGGTCCTGACCGGTACCGCCACCGCCCTGGCCGACCGCGGTGAGGTCTACGGCAAGACCGGGACGGCGGAGTTCGGCACCAACACCCCGCCCGACTCGCACGGCTGGTTCGTCGGCTACCGGACCGGTGGCGCGGCGGGGCCGATCGCCTTCGCCGTCCTCGTCGAGGGCGGTCAGTCCAGCAGCGCGGCGGTCGCCGTGACCGACGCCTTCCTCGGCGCCCTGGGTTAGCAGAAGGACCCCGCTGCCCCCCGTCCCTCGCGCGCTCGGGCCGGGCCCCTGCAGCGGGGCCGCGGAGGACGGGGTCCTCTTACTGCGGGGGGAGCCCCGGCAGGGCCCGGGTGACCGGGTTCTGCCCGGCCGTGGTGCGCCACCCCACTGCCCGCACCTCGGCACCGGTGAGCGCCTCGACCGCGAGCTCGCGCGTGGTGCGCTCGGCGGCCTGGTCGAGCACCCGCACCCAGGCGGCGGCCGCGCCGTCCTCCAGGACGACGGCCAGGGCGGCGGCGTCGGTGGGCGACAGCACCGGGAAGGGCAGCGCGTAGGCGCCCTCGGCTGCGGCCGGCTCCACCGAGCGCTGCGAGAGCAGCGTGACCACGGAGTCACGGACGTCGCGGTGGGCGGCCTCGGCGCTGGCCGCCGTGCCCTGGTCGGCGGCCGTCAGTGCCGCTCCGACGACGCCGTAGCCCCACACCGCCGCGTGCCCCGCGGCCAGGGCCAGGCCGAGCGCCTCGTTCTCGGCGGCCAGGTCCTCGGTGCCCTCGTCAGCCATTGCCCGTTCCCGTCATGCCAGTCGTCCGTCTTGTCCGCGCAGTCCGGCGGAGATCGAGCCCAGCAGGGCCGCCCGTGCGCCGGACTGGTTCACGCAGGCGGTCGCGTGCGAGGTCGCCGCGGCCGCCACCTGGGCGCGCAGCCACGAGCGGGCCTCCGCCTGCGACGGCGGGGTTCCGGGGGAGGTCGAGCTCGGTGTCGCCCCCGGTGCCGCGTCCCGCAGGCGCTCGAGCTGCTCGCCGGCCTGGGCCGCCAGCTCCGCCACCTGGCCGGCCAGTGCCGGATCGGCCGCCCCGGCCGCCGTGAAGGCGGCGACGAGGGTCTCCTGCACGGCGACCTGGCCCAGCAGCTCGTCGGCCTGCTTCCCGGTCACCCGCTCGCGCTCGTCCGGCGGGGACGAGGTGCACCCGGCCGCGACCAGCGCCAGCGCGGCCGTCGAGGCGGCCAGCAGGGTGCGCCGGGAGAAGCCCCGGGTACCGGGGGAGGGGAGGGCGGACATCGGTCCCATCCTGGCAGCCGCGGGCCGCCGGGGTCGGCACGTACCGACCGGGCGCGTTCCGCGTCGGCTCCGCAGGTCTTCGCCGCCCCGTCCGCCCCTCGCGCCCCACCGGTCGGGGAGGGCTCCCGGCCGGTGCCCGATCCCGTGCCCACCCGCCGGGCGGTAACCTGACCTCTTCCCCTCGGAATCCCTTCCCGGCAGCGCCGGGGGCGGGCCCGGGGACGCGCCCCGCACCCTGCGGCCGCCCGAGCCTGGAGGAGGTAGCCGTGTCCGCCTCTCGTGGCACCCCCCGCACCGACCCCGCCACCGCCCGGCTGGCCGGCTGGATCGAGCCCGTCGTCGCGGGCGCCGGCTACGACCTGGAAGAGCTCGTGGTGACCCCGGCCGGACGGCGCAGCGTCGTCCGCGTGGTCGTGGATCGCGACGCGGGGGTGACCCTCGACGACATCGCCGAGGTGAGCCGCGCGGTCTCCGAGGTCCTCGACACCAACGACGACGGGATGGGCCGGACGCCCTACGTCCTGGAGGTCACCAGTCCCGGGGTCGATCGCCCGCTGACCGACCAGCGGCACTGGCGGCGCAACACCGGACGCCTGGTCGCCGTGGCCGTGGGCCCGGCCGGCGCCACCGAGCAGGTCACCGGCCGCATCACCGCCGTGGACGACGCCGGCGTGACGCTCGCGGTCGAGGCGCAGGGCAAGCCGGGCGCGAAGAAGCGCGCGCCCACGCCGCGCCAGGTGCCGTGGGCCGAACTGGGCGCCGGGCGGGTGCAGGTGGAGTTCGCACGCGCCGGGCACGCCGACGAAGGCGTGGGTCTTGACGACCTGACCGAGGACGACCTGATCGAGGACGACCTGATCGAGGACGACCTGCTGGAACTGACCGACGACGACGTGATGGACGACCCGGAGCCCGGCGAGGACGCCGTGCCCGGGAACGCGCCGCAGGCGCGAGGAGGAGCACAGTGAACATCGACGTCACCGCGCTCAAAGCGGTCGAGCGGGAGAAGGGCATCCCCGCCGACACGGTGATCGAGGCGATCGAGACCGCCCTGGTGACCGCGTACCGGCACGCCGACGGCGCGGCCAAGCACGTCCGCGTCCACGTGGACCGCAAGAGCGGCGAGGTCGCCGTGCTCGCCCAGGAGCTCGGACCCGAGGGCGAGGTCGTGCGGGAGTGGGACGACACCCCCACCGACTTCGGCCGGATCGCGGCCAGCACCGCCAAGCAGGTCATCGTGCAGCGCCTGCGCGACGCCGAGCACGAGCAGACCTTCGGCGAGTACGCCGGCAAGGAGGGCGACATCGTCAGCGGCATCGTGCAGGCGCACGACCGCCGCAACGTGCAGGGCACCGTGCTGGTCGACATCGGCAAGGTCGAGGCCGTCCTGCCCCCGACCGAGCAGGTCCCCGGCGAGGACTACGCCCACGGCAGTCGGCTCAAGGCCTACGTGGTGTCCGTGGCGCGCACCTTCCGCGGGCCGCAGGTCACCGTCTCGCGCACCCACCCGCACCTGGTGCGCAAGCTGTTCGCCCTGGAGGTGCCCGAGGTCGCCGACGGCAGCGTCGAAATCGTGGCGGTCGCCCGCGAGGCCGGCGCCCGCTCGAAGATCGCCGTCCGCACCAAGGTGCCGGGGCTCAACGCCAAGGGTGCCTGCATCGGCCCGATGGGCCAGCGGGTGCGGAACGTCATGAGCGAGCTGCACGGCGAGAAGATCGACATCGTCGACTGGTCGGACGACCCGGCCACCTTCGTGGCGCAGGCGCTGAGCCCCGCCCGTGTCACCGAGTCCCGCGTCGTCGACGCCCAGGCGAAGGCCGTGCGCGTGGTGGTGCCGGACTACCAGCTGTCGCTGGCCATCGGCAAGGAGGGGCAGAACGCCCGCCTGGCCGCCCGGCTGACCGGCTGCCGGATCGACATCCGCAGCGATGCCCAGGCCGAGGACGCCGCCGCCGCACCCTCCCCGGGTGTGGGGCGGGCACCCCTCCGTTCCGGGGCGCCGGCTCCCTCGGCAGGGGGACGTCCGAGCGCCCACCGTCCTCCGCCCCGACGCGTGGAACATCGCGGACCCACGACGCGCTAGAGTGCAGGGTGGCCGAAACGTCGATCCCGGAGCGCACCTGTGTGGGCTGCCGACGACGCGCTCCGGTCACCGATCTGCTGCGTGTCGTCGTGAGAGCCGGGGCCCTGGTCCCGGACCCGCGACGGCGGCTCCCCGGAAGGGGGGCGTCGGTGCACCCCACTCCGGAGTGCCTGGGCGCAGCGGAGCGACGCCGGGCCTTCACCCGGGCGCTGCGCCTCCCCGGGGGCAGCCCCCTGGAGGCCGGTCCGCTCCGGGACCACGTCCTCGGCGCCTCCTCGGAGGCCGCCGGGCCGGGGGCCCGGACGGGCGAGTGAGTGCGGCACCGCCGCGCTCGACCTCATCAGCAGTTCCAACGTCGGATCGGCACCAGGCCGGTCCGCATGTCGACAGGACGTCGTCGGATGACTCAGCCGTGAAGTTCTCACGATGACCATGCGCCACTAACGACGAGGTCGAGCGGGCAAGCCGCCGGCCTCACAAAGAGGAGACCCGTGCCAGGCAAAGCCCGCGTACACGAACTCGCCAAGGAGTTCGGTGTCGACAGCAAGACCGTGCTCGCCACGCTCAAGGAGCAGGGCGAGTTCGTGAAGTCCGCCTCGTCGACCGTCGAGGCCCCCGTGGCCCGGCGGCTCCGCGAGGCCCTCGGTGCCGCCACCGGCGCCGCAGCCCCCAGCGCTCCCGCCCCGGCGGCCCGTCCGGGTCCGGCGTCGGCCCGTCCGTCCGCGCCGACCCCCGGTCCGCGTCCCGCCGCACCCGCTCCGCAGGCGCCCGCGCCCGTGCAGCAGGCTCCGGCGGCTCCGGCGGCTCCGGCCGCCCCCGCTCCCGGCCCGCGATCGGCCGCGCCTGCTCCGCAGGCACCGGCCGCCGCCGCTCCGACCCAGCAGCCCCCGACGGCCCGTCCGGCCGCACCGCGTCCGGCTGCAGCCGGCGGCGGCGCGCCCGCCGGCGCCGGTCCGCGGCCCGGACCCCGTCCGGCTCCGCGTCCGGGCAACAACCCGTTCAGCTCCCCCCGTCCGGCCGCACCCCCGGCTGCCTCGTCCGGCCCCGGACCGGGTGCCGGTCCCGGCGCGGGTCCGCGTCCGGGCCCGGCCGCTCCCGGCGCCCGTCCGGCTCCGGGCGGTCCCCGTCCCGCGGCCGGTCCCGGTGGCCCGCGCCCCGGTCCCGGTGGCCCGCGCCCCGCTCCCGGTGCGGGCGGCCCCCGTCCGGGTCCCGGCGCCGGTGGTCCGCGTCCGAACCCGGGCATGATGCCGCAGCGTCCGGCGCCGGGCATGTCGCCCGGCCGTCCCGGCGGCGGCGGTCGTCCCGGCGGCCCCGGTGGGCCCGGTGGGCGCACCGGTGGTCCCGGCGGCGGTGGCCGTCCCGGTGGTCCCGGTGGCGGCGGCGGCTTCCGTCCCGGTGGCGGCGGCGGTGCCCCTGGTGCCGGCGCTCCGGCCGGTGGTGGCTTCCGTGGCGGCGGTGGACCGCGTGGCCGTGGCCGTGGCGGTTCGGGTGCCGGTACCGCCGGTGCCTTCGGTCGCCCGGGTGGTCGCGGTCCCGTCCGCGGGCGCAAGAGCAAGAAGCAGCGGCGTCAGGAGTTCGACTCCATGGCGGCGCCCAGCATGGGTGGCGTCAGCCTGCCCCGCGGCAACGGACAGACCGTCCGGCTGCCCCGCGGTGCCTCGCTGACCGACCTGGCCGAGCGCATCAACGCCGAGCCGGCCGCGCTGGTCACCGCCCTGTTCCACCTGGGCGAGATGATCACCGCGACGCAGTCCGTCAACGACGAGACGCTGCAGCTCCTCGGTGCCGAGATCGGCTGGGTCATCCAGGTCGTGAGCCCCGAGGACGAGGACCGCGAGCTGCTCGAGACCTTCGACCTCACCTTCGGTGACGAGGAGGGCGAAGAGGGCGACTGGGAGTCCCGTCCGCCGGTCGTCACCGTCATGGGTCACGTCGACCACGGAAAGACCAAGCTGCTGGACGCCCTGCGCCACAGCAACGTGGTCTCGAAGGAGGCCGGTGGCATCACCCAGCACATCGGCGCCTACCAGATCGTCACCGAGCTCGAGCACAACGAGCGGCCGATCACCTTCATCGACACCCCCGGTCACGAGTCGTTCACCGCGATGCGTGCCCGAGGCGCGAAGGTCACCGACATCGTCGTGCTGGTGGTCGCCGCCGACGACGGCGTCATGCCGCAGACGGTCGAGGCGCTCAACCACGCCCAGGCCGCCGAGGTGCCGATCGTCGTCGCGGTGAACAAGATCGACAAGGAGGGGGCCAACCCCGCCAAGATCCGCCAGCAGCTCACCGAGTACGGCCTCGTGGCCGAGGAGTACGGCGGCGACACGATGTTCGTCGACGTCTCCGCGACCACGCGGCAGGGTCTCGACGAGCTCCTGACGGCGATCCTGCTGACCGCGGACGCCTCGCTGGACCTGCGCGCGAACACCGAGCAGGACCCGCAGGGTGTCGTCATCGAGGGCAAGCTGGACAAGGGCCGGGGCCCCGTCGCCACGGTGCTCGTCCAGCGCGGAACGCTGCGCCAGGGCGACTCGATCGTGGCCGGCGACGCCTACGGTCGCGTCCGGTCGCTGCTCGACGAGCACGGCAACAAGCTCAAGGAAGCCCTGCCGTCGCGGCCGGTCCAGGTCGTCGGCCTGACCTCCGTCCCGCGTGCCGGCGACACCTTCCTGGTCGTCGAGGAGGACCGGGTGGCACGGCAGATCGCCGACCGCCGCCAGGCCCGCATCCGCAACGCGCAGAACGCCTCCATGCGCAAGCGGATCAGCCTCGAGGACCTCGACGCCGCGCTCAAGGAGACCCGTCAGCTCAACCTGATCATCAAGGGCGACAACTCGGGCACCGTGGAGGCGCTCGAAGAGGCGCTGATGAAGATCGAGGTCGACGACGACATCTCGCTGCGGGTCATCCACCGCGGCGTCGGTGGGATCACCAAGAGCGACATCGACCTGGCGCTGGCCGACGACGTCATCGTCCTGGGCTTCAACGTCCGGGCCGAGGGTCAGGCCACCGAGCTCGCCAACCGCGAGGGGGTGGACGTCCGGTACTACACGGTCATCTACCAGGCCATCGACGAGATCGAGGCCGCTCTCAAGGGGATGCTCAAGCCCGAGTACGAGGAGGTCCAGCTGGGGACCGCGGAGGTCCGCGAGGTCTTCCGCGTGCCCAAGATCGGCAACGTCGCCGGTTCGCTGGTCCGCTCCGGGACGATCGTCCGCAACTCGAAGGCGCGTCTGCTCCGTGACGGCAACGTGGTCGCCGACAACCTGACGGTGGAGTCCCTCCGCCGCTTCAAGGACGACGCGACCGAGGTCCGCGAGGGCTACGAGTGCGGTATCGGTCTGGGGTCGTTCAACGACATCAAGACCGACGACGTCATCCAGACCTTCGAGATGCGCGAGATCCCGCGCACCTAGCCGGTCCGGCCATGGCCGGGGGGCATTCCCCCGGCCATGGCCGCACTCTCGTCGAGCAGCAGGAGCGGGGACGTCCGGTGTTCACCGGCACGCTCACCGCCGACCTGCTGCTCGGCGACGTCCACTCGCTCAAGGGCAAGCGCGCCGTGGTGCGGCCGATCGTGGCCGAGCTGCGGCGCCGCTTCTCCGTCGCCGCCGCCGAGGTCGGCGACCAGGACCTGCACCGCAGGGTGCAGATCGGCCTGGCGACCGTCTCGGCGGACGCCGGCCAGGTCGCCGACGTCCTCGACGCCTGCGAGCGGTTGCTGGCCGAGCGGCCGGAGGTGACGCTGCTGTCGACGCACCGTCAGCTCCTCTCGGACACCGACGACTGATCCGTTTCCCCGAACCATGTCCGCCCGGCGTCCACCGACGCCCTGACCACAGGAGGTCCGATGGCCGACCCGGCCCGCGCACGCAAGCTGGCGGTGCGCATCCGCCAGATCGTCTCCGCCGCGATCGAGACGCAGATCAAGGACCCGCGGCTCGGCATGGTGACCGTCACCGACGCCCGCGTGACCAGCGACCTCCGCGAGGCGACGATCTTCTACACCGTCTACGGCGACGAGACGCAGATCGCCGACTCCGCGGCCGCCCTGGCCAGTGCCACGGGCGTGCTGCGCTCCACGGTCGGCAAGCAGACCGGCATCAAGTTCGTGCCGACGCTGGAGTTCATCGCCGACATCGTCCCGGACACCGCGCGCGAGCTCGAGGAGGCCCTCGAGCGGGCGCGGCACGCCGACGCCGAGCTGGCCCGCGCCCGCGAGGGTGCCCAGTACGCCGGCGAGCCCGACCCCTACCGCAAGCCGGCAGAGGACGACGACCTCGACGACGAGGACGAGCACGAGGTGGTGTCCGAGGGCACGCCCGCGCCCGGCCCTGCCGATGACGGTGCCGACGACCTCCCCGCCCGAACCAGGAGTGCGTCGTGACCCAGGACGACCCGAACCCGTACGAGCCCCTCGAGGGCCAGGGCACGTCGATGCTGGGCGGCCAGAAGGTCGACGGCACCGGTGATCCCACCGACGGCGGCAAGCACGGCGAGATCGGCGACGCCCCGAGCATCGTCTCCGACGAGCCCGACGACGGCTCCACGTTCCCGGTCGGCGGCGGTGCGGTCACCGAGGAGGAGAACGCCCCTCCGGTCGCCGACCCGGGGCCGGACGCCTGACCCATGAGTGCCCGTCCCACCCCCGCACCCGGGCTCGCGGCCACGTCGCGCACCGTGGCAGGGGTCCTGGCCGAGGCCGCCGAGGCCCGCGCCACCGTCGTCCTGTCCGGGCACGTGAACCCCGACGCCGACGCGCTGGGCAGCACCCTGGCGCTCGCGGAGGGGCTGCGGCGCCGTGGTGCGCGCGTCCTGCCGACGTTCCCGGGCGAGTTCACCCTGCCGGCGTCGCTGGGCTGGCTGCCCGGTGCCGAGGGGCTCGTGCCGTCGGCGTCGCTGCCCTCGGCGCCGGACGTCTTCGTCAGCCTGGACGCCGCCTCGCCCGGCCGCCTCGGTGAGGTCGCCGCGCTGCTCGACGGTGCCGTGACGTCGGTCGTGGTCGACCACCACGCCAGCAATCCCGGCTTCGGGACGCTGCAGCTGATCGACCCCGGCGCGCCGGCCACCGTGACGCTGGTGGCCGACCTGCTCGATGATCTCGGCGTCGCTCTCGACCGCCAGCTCGCCACCTGCCTCTACGCCGGGCTGGCCGCCGACACCGGCTCCTTCCGCTTCGGCAGCACGCGGCCGCAGACCCACGAACTGGCCGCCCGCCTGCTGGCCACGGGCATCGACCACGCGGCGATCAGCCGCCGGCTGTTCGACACCGCTCCGTTCGGCTGGCTCGGCCTGCTGTCCGTGGTGACGGGCAGGGCGGTGCTCGAGCCGGAGGTCGGCGCCGGGCTGGTGTGGACCTGGTCCAGCACCGCGGAGGCCGCCGAGCACGGACTGCCCGGTGAACAGCTCGAGGCGCTCGTCGACGTCGTCCGATCCGCAGAGGAGGCGGACGTGGCCTGCGTCCTCAAGGGTCAGGACGACGGGACGTGGTCGGTCTCGCTGCGCTCCCGCGGCGGTACGGACCTCGCCCGCATCGCCATGGGGCTCGGGGGTGGCGGTCACACGCTGGCCGCGGGCTACACCTCGACCCTCGACCGCGAGGGGACCATCGCGGCGCTGCGCGAGCAGCTCACCGCACGCTGACCGGGGCGACCGGTCATCCCCGCTCCGTCCGCGCCGCCGTCGGTCGTGTCGCTGGCGCTCCCGGCGCTGGTCGTCCTCGCCGCGGAACCGCTGTACCTGCTGGTCGACACCGCGGTCGTCGGCAACCTGGGCACCGTGGCGCTGGGTGGCCTGGCGGTGGGCGGAGGGCTGCTGGCGTGGGCGGCTGCGCTGCTGAACTTCCTCGCCTACGGCACGACGGCCCGTGCCGCCCGGCGAGCGGGTGCGGGCGACCGGGCCGGCGCGGTCGCGGAAGGGGTCCAGGCCACCTGGCTGGCCGCGGGGCTCGGCCTGGTCGTCCTGACGTTCTTCCAGCTCACCGCCGGTCCCTTCACCCGGCTGCTGGCCGGGGGTGCCGGACCGGTCGCGGAGGCCGGCGAGGAGTGGCTGCGGGTCGCCTCGCTCGGCGCCCCTCTGCTGCTGGTCTCGCTGGCCGGCAACGGCTGGCTGCGCGGCGTCCAGGAGCTGCGCCGGCCGGTCCGGTTCGTGCTGGCCGGCAGCCTGGTCAGCCTGGTGCTCTGCCCGCTGCTGGTCTACCCGGCCGGCTGGGGCCTGGTGGGCTCCGCGGTGGCCAACGTGGTCGGCCAGGCGGTGACCGCGGGCCTGTTCCTGCGGGCCATCGCGCGGGAGGACGCCGACTGGCGTCCCCGCCCCGCGGCCGTCCTCTCCCAGCTGGTCATCGGCCGCGACCTGCTCCTGCGCGCCGCGGTGCTGCAGGTGTCCTTCCTCGTGGCGGCGGGCGTCGCCGCCCGTGCCGGTACCGCGCAGCTGGGTGCGCACCAGATCGCGCTCCAGCTGTTCTTCTTCCTGGCCCTGGTGCTCGACGCCTACGCCGTCGCCGCCCAGACCCTCGTCGGGCACGCCCTCGGTGCCGGCCGGCCCGCCGAGGCCCGGGTCACCGCCCGGCGGGTGGCGCTCTGGGGGCTGGGCACGGGTGCGGCGGTGGCGGTGCTGCTGCTCGCCCTGCGCGGCGTCCTCCCGCCGCTGTTCACCGACGACCCCGCCGTCGTCGACCAGGCGCTGCTGGTCTGGTGGTTCCTGGCCGCCATGCAGCCGCTGGCCGGCGTGGTGTTCGCGCTGGACGGCGTCCTCATGGGCGCCGGGGACGTGGGCTACCTGCGCACGCTCACCATCGGCTCGGCGGTCGTCGGGTTCCTGCCGCTGTCGCTGCTGTCCGGGCCGCTGGACTGGGGCCTGGCCGGGGTGTGGACCGGCCTGTGCCTGTTCATCGGTCTCCGGCTGGCCGGCGTGCTCGTGCGGGTGGCCGGCGACCGGTGGCTCGAGGCGCCTGAGACGGTTACGGCGTGAGCCCCCGCCGTCCCGATGCCGACGTCCCTCCCGGTCTGCTGCTGGTCGACAAGCCCGGCGGGATGACGTCGCACGACGTCGTCGCCTGGGCCCGGCGGGTGCTCTCGGTCCGCAAGGTCGGCCACGCCGGCACGCTCGACCCCATGGCCACCGGCCTGCTGGTCCTCGGCGTCGGGGCCGCCACCCGGCTGCTCGGGTACGTCGGTGGCCACGACAAGACCTACGAGGCGACCATCCGTCTGGGGCAGTCGACGGTCACCGACGACCGGGAGGGCGAGCTGCTCGCCGCCGCCTCGACCGCGGGGCTGGACGACGACGCGATCCGCGCCGCCCTGGCCGCCCAGACCGGCCCGCTGCAGCAGGTCCCGTCGTCGGTGAGCGCGGTCAAGGTCGCCGGTCGCCGGTCCTACGACCGCGTCCGGGCGGGGGAGGAGGTCATGCTGGAGCCGCGCTCGGTGGTGGTGCACCGGCTCGACGTCCACCGCGTCACGCGCCCGGAGCCGGACCTGGTCGACGTCGACGTCACCGTCGAGTGCACCGCCGGCACCTACATCCGGGCGATCGCACGCGACGCCGGGGCCGCCCTCGGCGTGGGCGGGCACCTCACTGCGCTGCGGCGGACCGCCTCCGGGCCGTTCACCATCGCGCAGGCCGCCCCCGTCGAGGACGCGGGAGCCGCGCTGGCCGCCGGTGGGGGAGCAGGCGTGCTGGGCCTGACCGACGCCGCCCGGCTGGTCTTCCCCGAGCGGGGCCTCACCGCGCAGGAGGCCACGGCCGTCGGCTACGGCCAGCGCATCCCGGCTACCGGCGGGCCGGGACTGCACGCGGCGGTGGACCCTGACGGCCGCCTCGTCGCGCTGGTCGAGGACGCGGGCCCGACCGCGCGCGTGGCCGTGGGCTTCCCGCCGCGCGAGGGCTGACGCCTTTCCGGTGAGCGGACCCCGCCGCGCGATTGATCGCCGGGCGTGCCGGGAAGGGGAGGGCCATGAGCGTCGTGAAGATCAACGCGATCACCGTCCCGAAGGACAAGCAGGACCGGTTCGAGGAGCGCTTCCGCGGCCGCGCCGGGGCCGTGGAGTCCACCCCCGGCTTCGAGTGGTTCGAGCTGCTGCGCCCGCTCGAGGGCACCGACCAGTACCTGGTCTACACCCGGTGGAGCAGCCACGAGGCCTACGAGGCCTGGCAGTCGAGCCAGGACTTCGACCGGGCCCACGACGGGGGCGGTGACACCCTGGCGTCCGCGGCCCCGCACTCGGCCCACGTCTGGACCTACGAGGTGCTCGAGTACGCGGGTCCCACCGCCAACCAGGAGAACCAGGCCTGATCGGGCCGCCCGGCGGCGGTCGGCTCCCGGCCGCCGCCGGAGGCGGGGATAGTGTGGGCGCGGGCCCGGTGGTCGCCGGCCGCCCGGACGCGTTCATCTGCAGGTGGGAGCCATGACCGACACGCTCAGCGACAGCCGTACCTCCGCGCGGATGTTCACCGAGGGCGTGCCGGTGGTCGTGGAGGACGTGCGCCGGCGCAGCCCCGTCGAGCGCGCGGAGCTGCTGGAGGACCCGGGCTTCGGCCGGTACTTCACCGACAGCATGTTCGTGGCCCGTTACCGGGAGGGGCAGGGCTGGTACGACGCCCGCCTGACCACGTACGGGCCGCTGCCCATGGACCCGGCGACGGCGGCCCTGCACTACGCGCAGTCGATCTTCGAGGGGCTCAAGGCCTACGCGCAGCCCGACGGCAGCGTCGCGATGTTCCGCCCGGAGGCCAACGCCGCGCGCTTCGCCCGCAGCGCCCGCCGCCTCGCGATGCCGGTCGTGCCCGAGGAGTCCTTCCTCACGGCCGTCGACGCGCTCGTCGACGCCGACCGCGACTGGGTGCCCACCGGGCCCGACCAGACGCTGTACCTGCGGCCCTACATGCTCGCCAGCGAGCCGTTCCTCGGCGTGCGGCCGGCGCACGAGTACCTCTTCCTGATCATCGCCAGCCCGGCCGGGGCGTACTTCCCGCGGGGCGTGCACCCGGTGTCGGTCTACGTCTCGGAGGAGTACGCCCGCGCCGCCCCCGGCGGTACCGGCGACGTGAAGTGCGCCGGCAACTACGCCGCCAGCCTGCTGCCGCAGCAGGAGGCCTCCGCGCTCGGCTGCGACCAGGTCGTCTACCTCGACGCGGTGGAGAAGAAGTACATCGAGGAGCTGGGCGGGATGAACCTGTTCTTCGTCCTCGGCTCCGGCGAGGACGCCGAACTCGTCACCCCCGAGCTCTCCGGGAGCCTGCTGCCCGGCATCACCCGCGACTCCCTCATGGAGGTCGCCCGTGGGCTCGGGCTCCGGGTCACCGAGCGGCGCTACTCGCTGGACGAGTGGCGCCAGGGCGTCGCCGAGGGCACGGTCACCGAGACCTTCGCCTGCGGGACCGCGGCCGTGATCACCCCGGTGGGCGTGGTCAAGGCCCGGACCGGTGACTTCACCGTGGGCGACGGCACCCCCGGCCCGCTGACCATGCGGCTGCGCGAGGCGCTGCTCGACATCCAGCACGGGCGGGTGGCCGACACCCACGGCTGGCTGCACCGCGTCGGCTGACCACCACCGGACGGAGGGCGTCGGACACGTGCAGCGCTGGCGAGGCCTGGAGGCCACCCCGGCCGATCTCGGCCGCACCGTGGTCACCATCGGCATGTACGACGGCGTCCACCGCGGGCACCAGAAGCTGATCGGCGCCGCGGTCGCCCGGGCGCAGGCGATGCGCCGTCCCTGCCTGCTGCTCACCTTCGACCCGCACCCGGCCGAGGTCGTGCGGCCGGGCTCGCACCCGGCGATCCTCACCTCGCTGGACCGCAAGGCCGAGCTGGTGGCGGGGCTCGGCGTGGACGCCATGTGCGTGCTGCCGTTCACCGCGGAGTTCATGCGGCTTCCCCCGGAGACGTTCACGCACACCGTGCTGGTCGAGCACCTGCACGCCGCGCAGGTCGTGGTGGGGGAGAACTTCACCTACGGGCACCGGGCCGCCGGAACCGTCACCAGCCTCACCGCGGAGGGCCGCCGGTTCGGCTTCGCCGTCGAGGGCGTGCCGCTGGCGGAGGACACCTCCGACTCCGGGGACGTGACCATCTCCTCGACCTACATCCGAGCATGCGTGGCTGCGGGCGACATGGTCTCCGCCGCCCGGGCCCTCGGGCGGCCGCACCGCGTCGACGGCGTCGTCGTGCGCGGGGACCGGCGGGGCCGGGACCTCGGCTACCCGACGGCGAACGTGGAGAGCCCGCAGTACACCGCCATCCCCGCCGACGGCGTCTACGCCGGGCACCTGGTCACCCGCGACCCCCGCAGCGGCGCCAGCCGCGAGCGCCTCCCCGCCGCCATCTCCGTGGGCACCAATCCCACGTTCCAGGGCAGCCGGCGCACCGTCGAGGCCTTCGTCCTGGACTACGACGGCGATCTCTACGGCGAGCACGTCGGCGTGGAGTTCGCCTCGCGCCTGCGGCCGATGGAGGCCTTCGCCGACATCGAGGGTCTGCTGGCGGCCATGGCCAAGGACGTCACGGACACCCGCCAGATCCTCGGCATGTAGCCTGGGTGGTGACGTCGGGTGACCGACGTGTGTGCGACCTGCCCTCGTGATTCAGACCGAGGGCCACACGTGACCCGCCCCGGAGGCGAACAATGGCGCTCGACAGCGCGCTCAAGAAGCAGATCATGACCGACTACGCGACGGTCGAGAACGACACCGGTTCGCCCGAGGTGCAGGTCGCGATGCTCAGCCGTCGGATCAGCGACCTGACCGAGCACCTCAGGATGCACAAGCACGACCACCACAGCCGTCGTGGTCTGCTCCTGCTGGTCGGTCGCCGCCGTCGGCTGCTGAACTACCTCGCCAAGACCGACATCAACCGCTACCGGTCGCTCATCGAGCGGCTCGGTCTGCGCCGCTAGGCACCACGAGGGGGCCGCTCCCGGATCACTCCGGGACGGTCCCCTTCCTCGTGCGGCACCCGCCGCCCGGGGAGAACCGGCCAGCCGCCGGACGCGTCCCTCGAGGACCGGTCCTCGGTAGTGGCCCCCGGGCACGCTCCTCCACCGCGAGGAATGGCCTCCCCCCATGCGGGGAACCAGCTCCCGAGGGCTTCGATCGAGCACCGGTCGCCCCGGACGCAGGACGGCAACCAGTCCAGGACTGGCCGTCAGAGGAGTCGTAGGTCGGCACGAGGCCGATGCGACGAAGAAGAGAGAAGGACACGTGTCCGCACCCACCATCACCGCAGAGTTCGACGCCGAGGACGGCGTCACCACCGCCACCGCGGTCATCGACAACGGCAGCTTCGGCAGCCGTTCGATCACCTTCGAGACCGGCCGCCTCGCCAAGCAGGCCGCCGGCTCCGTCGTCGTCACCATGGGCGACACCATGCTGCTCTCGGCCACCACGGCCGGCCGCCAGCCCAAGGAGCAGTTCGACTTCTTCCCGCTCACCGTCGACGTCGAGGAGCGGATGTACGCCGCTGGGCGCATCCCCGGCTCGTTCTTCCGTCGCGAGGGCCGCCCGTCCGAGGACGCGATCCTCACCTGCCGCCTGATCGACCGCCCGCTGCGCCCGACCTTCGCCAAGGGCCTGCGCAACGAGGTCCAGGTCGTCATCACCGTCATGGCGCTGGACCCGACGCACCTCTACGACGTGGTCGCGATCAACGCCGCCTCGGCGTCCACCCAGCTCTCGGGTCTGCCGTTCTCCGGCCCGATCGGCGCCACCCGCGTCGCCCTCATCAACGGCCAGTGGGTCGGCTTCCCGACCCACACCGAGCTCGAGAACGCCGTCTTCGACATGGTCGTGGCCGGCCGTGTCCTCCCCGACGGCGACGTCGCGATCATGATGGTCGAGGCCGAGGCCACCGAGAAGACCATCGAGCTCGTCGCCGGTGGCGCTCCCGCTCCGACCGAGGAGATCGTGGCGCAGGGCCTCGAGGCCGCCAAGCCGTTCATCAAGGCGCTGTGCGACGCGCAGTCCGCGATGGCCGAGAAGGCCGCCAAGCCGGTCGCCGACTTCCCCCGCTTCCTGGACTACCAGGACGACGTCTACGCCGCGGTCGAGGCGCACGTCGGCGACAAGCTGGCCCAGGCGCAGCAGATCGCCGGCAAGGCCGAGCGCGAGGACGCCACCGACGCCCTCAAGGACGAGGTCAAGGCAGCCCTCTCCGGCCAGTTCGAGGGCCGCGAGAAGGAGATCTCCGGTGCGTTCCGGGCGCTGACCAAGAAGGTCGTCCGCCAGCGCATCCTCCGCGACAAGGTCCGCATCGACGGCCGCGGCCTGACCGACATCCGGCCGCTGTCGGCCGAGGTCGAGGTCATCCCGCGCGTGCACGGCTCGGCGCTGTTCGAGCGCGGCGAGACCCAGATCCTGGGTGTCACCACGCTGAACATGCTCCGCATGGAGCAGCAGCTGGACACGCTCTCGCCGGTGACGCGCAAGCGCTACATGCACAACTACAACTTCCCGCCGTACTCCACCGGTGAGACCGGCCGCGTGGGCTCGCCCAAGCGCCGCGAGATCGGCCACGGCGCGCTCGCCGAGCGGGCCCTGGTGCCGGTCCTGCCGGACCGCGAAGAGTTCCCCTACGCGATCCGCCAGGTCTCCGAGGCGCTGGGCTCCAACGGCTCCACCTCGATGGGCTCGGTCTGCGCCTCGACGCTGGCCCTGCTCAACGCCGGTGTGCCGCTGAAGGCCCCGGTCGCCGGCATCGCCATGGGCCTGGTCTCCGACGAGGTCGACGGCAAGACCGAGTACGTCGCGCTGACCGACATCCTCGGTGCCGAGGACGCGTTCGGTGACATGGACTTCAAGGTCGCCGGCACCCGCGACTTCGTGACCGCGCTGCAGCTGGACACGAAGCTCGACGGCATCCCCTCCGACGTCCTCGCCGGTGCGCTGACCCAGGCCCGTGCGGCCCGGCTGCACATCCTCGACGTGATGAACGAGGCGATCGACGCCCCCGACGAGATGAGCCCGTACGCGCCCCGCGTGACCACGGTGCGCATCCCGGTCGACAAGATCGGTGCGGTCATCGGCCCCAAGGGCCAGATGATCAACGCGATCCAGGACGAGACCGGCGCGGACATCACCATCGAGGACGACGGCACGATCTACGTCGGCGCCTCCGACGGCCCCTCGGCCCAGGCCGCGGTGGACCGGATCAACGCCATCGCCAACCCGACGCTGCCCAAGGTCGGCGAGCGCTTCCTCGGCACGGTCGTCAAGACCACGCCGTTCGGCGCCTTCGTCTCCCTGCTGCCCGGCCGCGACGGCCTGGTGCACATCAGCAAGCTGGGTGGCGGCAAGCGGATCAACAAGGTCGAGGACGTGGCCAACGTCGGCGACAAGATGCAGGTGGAGATCACCGACATCGACGCCCGCGGCAAGATCAGCCTGGTGCCGGTCGCCGAGGGCGACGCCGGTCAGGCCGCTCCCGCCGAGGCCGCCGAGGCCGCCGAGGCCGCTGCACCTGCGGGTGAGTGACGACGTCCACTGACGTGATCGGGACCGGGGCGGGTGCTGGTGCACCCGCCCCGGTTCCCGTCGGGGTGACCCAGCTGCTCGACCTCGACGAGGTCGGCGGCCGGGTGGAGCGCACGACGCTTTCCGGGGGCCTGCGGGTCCTCACCGAGACGATGCCCGGGGTCCTCTCGGCGACGCTGGGCATCTGGGTCGACGTCGGCTCGCGGGACGAGACGCCGGCCGTGGCCGGCTCCTCGCACTTCCTCGAGCACCTGCTGTTCAAGGGGACGACGTCGCGGGGTGCGCTGGAGATCGCGACGGCGATGGATGCCGTCGGCGGCGAGATGAACGCGTTCACCGCCAAGGAGCACACGTGCTTCTACGCGAACGTGCTCGCCAGCGACCTGCCGCTCGCGGTCACGTTGCTCGCGGACCTGGTCACCGAGGCGACCAACACCGCGGCCGATCTCGAGTCCGAGCGCACGGTGGTGCTCGAGGAGATCGCCATGCGCGACGACGAGCCCGCGGACGCCGTCCACGACCTGTTCTCCGAGACCCTCTTCGGCGACACCCCGCTCGGCCGCTCGGTGCTGGGCACCGTCGAATCGATCGAGGGGTTGTCCCGCGACGACGTCGACGGCTGGTACCGGCAGCGGTACGCCATGCCCTCGATGGTCGTCACCGCCGCGGGGCGGGTGGACCACCAGCAGGTGCTGGAGCTGGTCACCGCCGCCTTCGGGGACCGGTTGTCCGACGCGGGGGAGCCGGCGCCGCTGCGTGTCGGGGAACCCGGCGCGGACCGGCCGGCCCGCTCGACCGGCCTGATCACGCGGCGCACCGAGCAGACCCACCTCCTGCTGGGGACACCCGGGCTCGGCCGGCTGGACGAACGGCGCTATGCCGCCGCGGTCCTCGACGCCGCGGTCGGCGGGGGGATGAGCTCGCGGCTGTTCCAGGAGATCCGCGAGAAGCGGGGACTGGTCTACAGCGTCGGCTCGGCGCTCACCCACTACGCGGGAGCAGGCGCCTTCTCCGTGTACGCCGGGTGCGCCAAGAAGCGGGTGCCGGAGGTGCTCGGCCTGATCCGCGAGGGTCTGGACGGCGTCGCCGCCTCGGGGCTCACCTCGGAGGAGGTCGCGCGCGCCCGCGGTCAGCTCAAGGGCGGCATGGTGCTGGGCCTGGAGGACACCGGCTCCCGGATGAGCCGGCTCGGGAAGAGCGAGCTCTCCTACGGCGAGTACCTCCCCGTCCGGGAGGTCCTGACCCGGCTGGACGCCGTCGACGAGCAGCAGGTGCGCGAGGTGGCCGCGGAACTGTTCGGCCGGCCGATGTGCCTGGCCGTCGTCGGCCCCTACCGCGAGTCGGACCTCGACCGGCTCTGATGGCGCCGCATCCCGCCCTGGCCGTGCACGGCGCCCTCGCCCGGGGCGTGTTCGCCGTCGCGGTCCTGGTGTCCCTGGCCGTGCTGTTCGCCCCGGCCTCCGACGTCCCACCCGCCCCGGCCGGGGTGGACAAGGTCGTGCACCTCGCCCTGTTCGCGGCGCTGGCCCTGACCGGCCGATGGGCCGGCATCGGGGCGCGGCCGCTGGCGGCGCTGCTCCTCGGCTACGCGGCGGTCAGCGAGCTGGTCCAGGGCCTGTCGGCGCTGGACCGCAGCATGTCCCTGGCCGACTGGGTCGCCGACGCGGCGGGCGTGCTGCTCGGTCTGGCGCTGTGGGGCCTGGTCGCCGTCCGGACCTCGTCGCCGCGCTGAACGGCGGGGTTGTCTTGCGGTTCGGCGGTCCGGCGGGAAACCTGACCGGGTGACCACCGCACCGGACCAGCAGCCCGTTCCGACCGCCCCGGGTGACGCCCCGGTGATCAACGTGGGCGTCCTCGGAGCCCGCGGCCGGATGGGCACCGAGGTGGTCAAGGCCGTCAACGACGCCGAGGACCTCGAGCTGGTGGCGATGGTCGACGAGGGCGACTGGCTGTTCGGCCTGGCCGACGCCGGCACGCAGGTGGTCGTCGACTTCACCCGCCCGGACGTCGTCATGGACAACATCCGGTTCTGCATCGACAACAACATCCACTGCGTGGTGGGGACGACGGGCTTCGACGAGGACCGCCTGTCGACCATCGCCGAGTGGTTGGCGCCCAAGCCCGACGTGGGCGTGATCATCGCCCCGAACTTCGGGATCGGTGCTCTGCTGCTCATGCGCTTCGCGCAGGACGCCGCCCGGTTCTTCCCGTCGGTCGAGGTGGTCGAGCTGCACCACCCGAACAAGGTCGACGCCCCGTCCGGGACGGCGGTGCGCACCGCCCGTCTGATCGCGGCGGCCCGCCGGGAGGCGGACATGCCCCCGGCGCCGGACGCGACCACCGATGCCCTTCCCGGGGCACGGGGGGCCGACGTCGAGGGCGTGCCCGTGCACGCCGTGCGGCTGGCCGGTCTGGTTGCACACCAGGAGGTGCTCATGGGCGCCGCGGGGGAGACCCTGACGCTCCGGCACGACTCCTACGACCGGGCCTCCTTCATGCCCGGGGTGCTCCTGGCGGTGCGCGAGATCGGCCGCCGGCCCGGCCTGACGGTGGGCATCGAGGGGCTGCTCGGTCTCTAGGTCCGGGTGTGACGGGGACCGCTGGACGGGGGGTTGCGACGCCCCCCGGGACCTCGTGTATGGTTCTCCATGCGCCGCGCGGACCTGAGGGTCTGCCGGACCGGGACCCGCCGCTGGCGGGGGCAACGGAAACCGGCGTAGTGTTGGACATCCAGCCAGGGACGACGCCCTGAAGGGTCGAGTGTCTGCGCGTCCGCTCTTTGAGAACTCAACAGCGTGCCGAAAGTCAGTGCCAAGTAATACCCCGTGTCCCGGCTACTTGTGGTCGGGGCAGGGATTCCTTTGGTTGATTGATATCGAGAGTGCTAGCTCTCGGTTCTCAGCTGCGATCAAATCATCTACGGAGAGTTTGATCCTGGCTCAGGACGAACGCTGGCGGCGTGCTTAACACATGCAAGTCGAACGGTGAACCC
>NZ_FNBT01000007.1 GCF_900102425.1 Blastococcus aurantiacus | reverse complement strand
CATATCCAGTATTAGCCCCAATTTCTTGGAGTTATCCCAGAGCTGAGGGCAGGTTGCCCACGTGTTACTCACCCGTTCGCCACTGATCCCCCACCGAAGCGGGTTCACCGTTCGACTTGCATGTGTTAAGCACGCCGCCAGCGTTCGTCCTGAGCCAGGATCAAACTCTCCGTAGATGATTTGATCGCAGCTGAGAACCGAGAGCTAGCACTCTCGATATCAATCAACCAAAGGAATCCCTGCCCCGACCACAAGTAGCCGGGACACGGGGTATTACTTGGCACTGACTTTCGGCACGCTGTTGAGTTCTCAAAGAGCGGACGCGCAGACACTCGACCCTTCCGGGCGTCGTCCCTGGCTGGATGTCCAACACTACGCCGGTTTCCGTTGCCCCCGCCAGCGGCGGGTCCCGGTCCGGCGGCCCCTCAGGGCCGCGCGGCGCAGAAAGAAAGTTACGTCGCTCGGCGGGCCGTGTCAAACCGCTCGGGGCGTGACGCCCGACACCGGCTCGTCACACGCGGCACACCCGCCGTTCACACGGCCTGGAGCCCGGTCAGGCGCCCCGCCGGACCCCTGCGACCGCCCGCTTGCCACGGCGCAGGACCAGCCATCCGCCGGGCAGCCACGCGTCCTCGCCGGGCACGGCGTCGCCGTCGGCGACGCGCTCGTTGTTCAGGTAGGCGCCGCCCTCCTTCACCGTCCGGCGGGCCTCCGACAGGCTGGAAACCAGGCCGGTCTGCTGGAGCAGCTGGGCGATCGTGGGCAGTTCGCCGTCGACCGTGACGCTGCCGGCCTCGGTCAGCGCAGCGGTCAGCGTCCCGGCGTCCAGCGACGCCAGGTCGTCCCGACCGAACAGCGCCCGCCCGGCCGCCTCGGCCTGCGCCAGCTCCTGGTCCCCGTGCACCAGCCGGGTCAAGTCTTCGGCGAGCGCCCGCTGTGGCGCCCGGGCGGCCGGCCGTTCCTCCGACTCGGCGATCAGCGCGGCCACGTCCTCGGCCGGCCGCTCGCAGAACAGCGGCAGCCAGGCGCGGGCGTCGACGTCGTCGACGTTGAGCCAGTACTGGTGGAAGGCGTAGGGGCTCATCAGCTCGGGATCGAGCCACACGGTGGCGCCCTGCGTCTTCCCGATCTTCTGGCCGTCGGCCGTGGTGATGAGCGGGGTGCCCATGGCGTGCACCCCGGCGCCCTCGGTGCGGCGGACCAGGTCGATGCCGGCGGTGAGATTGCCCCACTGGTCGGACCCACCTGTCTGCAGCGTCACGCCGTGCCGCCGGTACAGCTCCCGGTAGTCGTTGGCCTGCAGGATCTGGTAGCTGAACTCGGTGTAGCTGATGCCGGCCTCTGAGTTCAGGCGGGCCGAGACCGCCTCCTTGGCCAGCATCTGGCTCACCCGGAAGTTCTTGCCGATGGCGCGCAGGAAGTCGATGGCCGAGAGCTGCTCGGTCCAGTCGAGGTTGTTCACGTAGATCGGCGGCCGCAGCCCGGACTCCTCGGCCGGCCGCTCGAGCAGGGGCCGGACGTTGCGGCGGATGCGCTCCACCCACTCGGCGACGACCTCGCGGTCGTTCAGCTGACGCTCGGAGTTCCGGCCCCCCGGGTCGCCGATCAGCCCGGTGGCGCCACCGACCAGCACGACCGGCTGGTGGCCGGCCCGCTGCAGGGCCCGCAGCAGCATGAATTGCACCAGGTTGCCGACGTGCAGGCTCGGCGCCGTCGGGTCGAACCCGCAGTAGTAGGTGACCGGCCCTTCGGCGAGGTGCGCTCGCAGTGCGGCCTCATCGGTGCTCAGGGCAATCAGCCCACGGCGGTGCAGCTCATCGATCACATCGGTCACGGGGGTCCATCCTGCCCGCCGGTCCGCCGGCGAGGCTTCCCACCCGCCCGGAACACACTCACCGACGGCGCATCGGTCTGCCAGAAGCGCCACGGCAGCTCCTGCGCCTGGCTGATGCCGACCCGCGGACCGGCCGACACAGAGTCCGGCGACGTCCCCCGGTGCAGCCGCACGGACGACGACGCGTCGAGCAGGTCGGCGCCCTTGTCGTCGGGGCCGATCCCCAGCGCCTGGGTGAGCCGGGCGGGGCCGCGCGCAAGGTCTCGGGTGGACCGGGCGGCGGGACGGCGGGAGCGGGCCAGCGCCTCCCCCACCACGACCTCCCCGGCTCGGAGCAGCACCGCCGAGCCGCGCCCCTCCGGCCCGACGACGACGTTGGCGCACCAGTGCACGCCGTAGCTGAAGTACACGTACAGCCGCCCGGGCGGGCCGAACATGATCGCCGCGCGGGGGGTCGGGCCGCGGTGCGCATGCGAGGCCGGGTCCTCCCCCTCCCCCGAGTACGCCTCGACCTCGGTCAGCCGCAGCGCCACCTGCCCCTCCGGCCGGTCGGTGACCACCCAGCACCCGAGCAGCGCCGGCGCCACGACGTCGACCGGCCCGAGCAGGTCCCCCTCGCGGACGAGCGGACCCGGCCCGGACCGGTCGGCGTCGGACGGACGGCTCAGAGCGCCGCCGCCACGGGCGAGGACGACGCCCACTCGGCGTGCCCGGTGGCGAGCGCCGTGAGGCCGGTGATCTGCTCGGCCACCCGCTCCGGTGCGGTGCCGCCGCGGGTGCTGCGGGCGGCCAGCGCGCCGCGCACCGAGAGGACCGACCGGACGTCGGGGGCGAGCCGCTCGTCGATGCCGGCGAGCTGGTCGTCGTCCAGTTCGTCGAGCTCCAGTCCGGCCTGCTCGCAGAAGGCGACCATCTCGCCGCTGATCTCGTGCGCCGAACGGAACGGCACGCCCTGCCGGACCAGCCACTCGGCGACGTCGGTGGCCAGCGCGAAGCCCTGCGGCGCGGCGGCCTCCAGCACCTCCGGGCGCAGGGTGAGCGTGGCGACCATGCCGGTGACCGCGGGCAGCAGGAGCAGCAGCTGGGACAGGGAGTCGAAGACCGGCTCCTTGTCCTCCTGCAGGTCGCGGTCGTAGGCCAGCGGCAGGCCCTTGAGCATGGTCAGGAGCCCGGTGAGGTTGCCGACGAAGCGGCCCGACTTGCCCCGGGCCAGCTCGGCGATGTCCGGGTTCTTCTTCTGCGGCATGATCGACGACCCGGTCGCCCAGGCGTCGTCCAGCCGCGCCCAGCCGAACTCCGTCGACGTCCAGAGCACGACCTCCTCCCCGAGCCGGGAGAGGTGCACGCCGATCATCGCCGCGACGAAGCAGAACTCGGCGGCGAAGTCGCGGTCGCTCACGCCGTCTATCGAGTTGTCCGTGGCCCGGTCGAAGCCGAGCTCGGCGGCGACCGCGTCGGGGTCCAGGGGCAGCGACGACCCGGCGAGCGCTCCGGAGCCGTACGGGCTCACCGCGGTGCGGCGGTCCCAGTCGCGGAGCCGGTCGACGTCGCGGGCGAAGGAGTGCGCGTGCGCGAGCAGCTGGTGGGCGAAGAGCACCGGCTGCGCGTGCTGCAGGTGGGTCATGCCGGGCGCGGCGACGTCGGCGTACCGCTCGGCCAGGCCGACGATCGCGAACTCGAGGGACGCCAGCTCGCCGGCCAGCGCGCGGACGTGGTGCCGCAGGTAGAGCCGCAGGTCGGTGGCGATCTGGTCGTTGCGGCTGCGCCCGGCGCGCAGCTTGCCGCCGAGGGCGCCGAGCTTCTCGGTGAGGCCCCGCTCGAGCGCCTCGTGCACGTCCTCGTCGGACTCGATCGCGGTGAAGGTGCCGGCCTCGACCTCGTCGGAGAGCTCGCGCAGCGCACCGAGCATCTGCTCGAGCTCGTCGTCGGCGAGCAGACCGGCGCGGTGCAGCACCCGGGCGTGGGCGCGCGAGCCGGCCAGGTCGAAGGGCGCCAGGGCCCAGTCGAAGTGGGTCGACTTGGACAGCGCCGCCATCGCCGGCGACGGGCCGCCGCCGAAACGGCCGCCCCAGAGCCGGGTCTGGGATCCAGGTGGGGTGGTGCTCACGTGCCGGCTTCCTCTTCCAGGTCGTCCTGCAGTTCGGGGTAGACCGCCGGGGTGCGCTCGGCGAGAGCGCGCAGCCGGTCGGCCAGCGCCGCCCCGCCCTCGGGATCGCGGGAGACGACCAGCAGAGTGTCGTCCCCGGCGATGGTGCCCAGGACGTCGGGCAGGCCCACCTTGTCCAGCGCCGAGGCGAGGAACTGGGCCGCACCGGGCGGGGTGCGCAGGACGGCCAGGTTCGCGCTGCCCTCGGCGCCGGTGAGCAGGTCGGCCAGCAGCCGGGTCAGCCGGGCCGGGGCGGTCTGCGCCGGGCGCAGCGGGGCGTTCTCCGGCGGCAGCACGTAGGACGCCGGGGCGCCGTCGGAGCCGCGCATCTTGACCGCGCCCAGCTCGTCCAGGTCCCGGGACAGCGTGGCCTGGGTGACCTCGATGCCGGCGTCGGCCAGCAGCGCGGCCAGGTGCGTCTGCGAGGTCACCGACCGGGCCTCGATGAGCTCGCGGATGCGGGCCTGGCGCGCGCTGCGGCTCGGCGAGGTCATCGTCGCTCCTTCACGAGCGCTCCAGCAGCCAGATCAGGACGGCCTTCTGCGCGTGCAGGCGGTTCTCCGCCTCGTCCCACACCGCGCTCTGCGGGCCGTCGATCACCTCGGCGGCGATCTCCTTGCCGCGGTAGGCGGGCAGGCAGTGCAGGACGACGGCGTCGTCGGCGGCGCGGGCCAGGGCCGCCTCGTCGACGGCGTAGGGCAGGAAGGGGGCGATGCGGGCGTCGTACTCGCCCTCCTGCCCCATGGAGACCCAGGTGTCGGTGACCAGCACGTCGGCGCCGTCGGCGGCGGCCGCGGCGTCGGGGGTCCACGCCACCGAGCCGCCGGTCTCGGCGGCGATCTCACCCGCGCGCTTCAGCACCTCGGGATCGGGCTGGAACTCCTCGGGCGAGCCGACGCGCACGTGCATGCCGGCGGTCGCTCCACCGAGCAGGTAGGAGTGCGCCATGTTGTTCGCGCCGTCGCCGAGGTAGCTCATCGACCGGCCGGCGAGCGAGCCCCTGCGCTCGATGACCGTCTGCAGGTCGGCCAGGATCTGGCAGGGGTGGAACTCGTCGGTGAGCGCGTTGACCACCGGGACGCGGCTGGCCGCGGCCATCTCCTCGATGCGCTCCTGGCCGAAGGTCCGCCACACGATGGCAGCGACCTGCCGGTCGAGCACCCGGGCGGTGTCGGCGATCGGCTCGCCGCGGCCCAGCTGGCTGGTAGCGGCGTCGATGACCAGCGGGTAGCCGCCGAGCTCGGCGACCCCCACCGAGAACGAGACGCGGGTGCGGGTGGAGGGCTTGTCGAACAGCACGGCCACCCCGCGGGGCACGCCGTTGGCCGCCCGCAGCGGGGTGGGCGCCTCGGCGGTGTGCCGGGTGGCCTTCAGCGAGGCGGCCAGCGCCAGCACCTCGGCCTGCTCGGCCGGATCCAGGTCGTCGTCCCGGAGGAAGTGGCGGGTCACGAGTCGGACTCCTGGGTCGCGGCGTCGAGGGCGCCCGGCAGCGCCGCCACGAAGGCGTCGATCTGCGCGTCGGTGAGCACCAGGGGCGGAGCGAGCCGCAGCACCCCGGGGGCGACGGCGTTGGTGAGGAAGCCGGCGGTGCGCAGCTGCGCCTCGAGGGCGGCGGCGACGTCGCCGGTCAGGACGACGCCGAGCAGCGCGCCCCTTCCCCGGACGCCGCTGATCCCGGCATGGCCGAGGCCCTCGATGCCGGCGGTGAACCGGTGCTCGATCTCCTTGGCACGCTCGAGCAGACCCTCGTCGCGGATCGTGTCGAGCACTGCGAGCGCGGCGGCCGCGGCGATCGGGTTCCCGCCGAAGGTCGAGCCGTGCGAGCCGGCGGTCATCAGGTCGGCCGCGTCCCCGAAGGCCAGCATCGCGCCGATCGGCAGCCCGCCTCCGAGCGCTTTGGCCAGGGTGATGACGTCGGGCTGCAGCCCGTCGGCCTGGGAGGCGAACCAGTGCCCGGTCCGCCCCATGCCGGTCTGCACCTCGTCGAGGGCGAACAGCGCGCCGGCGTCCTTCGCCGCGGTGGCGCCGGCGGCCAGGTAGCCCGGAGGCGCGGGCAGCACGCCGCCCTCGCCGAGCATCGGCTCCAGCAGCACCATCGCCGTCCGCTCGCCGACGGCGGCGGCGAGGGCACCGGCGTCGCCGTAGGGCACGTACTCGACGCCCCCGGGCAGCGGTGCGAACGCGGCGGCCTTCGACGGCTGGCCGGTGAGCGCCAGGGCGCCCATGGTCCGCCCGTGGAACGCGCCCTCGGCGGTGATCACCTGGGGGCGGCCGGTGAGCCGGCTGACCTTGAACGCGGCCTCGTTGGCCTCGGCGCCGGAGTTGCAGAAGAAGACCCGGCCGGGGCGGCCGGCGAGCTCCAGGAGCCGCTCGGCCAGGGCCACACCGGGCTCGTGCATGGCGAGGTTCGAGACGTGCCCGAGCTTCGCGGCCTGGGTGCTGATCGCCTCGACGACCTTGGGGTGGGCGTGGCCGAGGATCGTCGTCGCGATGCCGCCGAGCAGGTCGGTGTACTCGCGGCCGTCGACGTCGGTGACCGTCGCCCCGGCGCCGGAGTCCAGCGCGACCGGCGGCGTCCGGTAGTTGCCCATCATCACCGCCGACCAGCGGCGGGCCAGCTCCTCCGTGTGCGTCATGGTGCTGTGCCCTCCTCCTGGGTCGTCGGTGCGTGGGTCGGGGTCGGCAGGCTCGGGACGACCATCGTCCCGGTGCCCTCGGTGGTGAACATCTCCAGCAGCAGTGCGTGCGGGGTACGGCCGTCGACGACGGTCGCCCGCTTCACCCCGCCCTGGACGGCCCGCAGGCAGGCGGCCATCTTGGGTGCCATCCCGGCGTCCAGGTCGGGGAGGATCTCGGCCAGTTCCGTGACGTCTATCTGCTGCACGAGCGAGTCGCGGTCGGGCCAGTCGGAGTAGAGCCCCTCGACGTCGGTGAGGACGACGAGCTTCACGGCGTCGAGCGCGACGGCCACGGCGGCGGCCGCGGTGTCGGCGTTGACGTTGTGCACGACGCCGTCCCTGTCGGGCGCGACGGTCGCGATGACCGGGATGTGGCCGGCCTCCAGCAGCGCGCGGACCGGGGCGGGGTCCACCTCGACGACGTCGCCGACGAGGCCGATGTCGACCGACTCGCCGTCCACGACCGCCTGCGTGCGCTCGGCGGTGAGCAGCCCGCCGTCCTCACCGGACAGGCCCACGGCCAGCGGGCCGTGCTGGTTGATCAGCCCGACCACCTCCGGGGTGACCTGGCCGGTCAGGACCATGCGGACGACGCCGATCGTCTGCTCCGTGGTCACCCGCAGGCCGCCGCGGAACTCGCTCTCGATGCCGAGCCGGCCGAGCATCTCGGTGATCTGCGGCCCGCCGCCGTGCACGACGACCGGCAGGATGCCGCAGGTCCGCAGGAAAACCATGTCGTCGGCGAAGGCGCGGCGGCACTCGTCGTCGACCATCGCGTGACCGCCGTACTTGATCACGACGACGTTGCCGTGGAACTCCTTGAGCCACGGCAGCGCGCCGGTGAGGACGGCGATCCGGCGGGCGTCGCCCTCGGGGTCGTGGGTGCGCATGACCCGGTGGGTGCCGATCCGCCGCGGCGGGGCCACCTGGTCGACCGCGACGTCGGGCGGGGTGGGGTCCTGGGCGGCGTCGTCGTGCACCGTGGTCACGTGGGGCTCCGGTTCGGGGGTGCTCACGTCGAGTACGCCGAGTTCTCGTGCACGTAGGCGATCGACAGGTCGTTGGTCCAGATCGTCGCCTGCTCGGTGCCGGCCCTGAGGTCGACGTCGATGGTGATCCCCCGGCCGGAGAGGTCGACGCCCTCGCGCGGGTCACCGATCGAGCCGCCCCGGCAGACGGTGACGCCGTTGATCGTCACGTCGACCTGGTCGGCCTCGAAGGCGGCGTCGGTGGTGCCGATGGCGGCGAGCACCCGGCCCCAGTTGGGGTCGTTGCCGAACAGCGCCGTCTTGAGCAGGTTGTTGCGGGCGCACGCCCGGCCGGCGGTGAGCGCGTCGTCGACGGTGGCCGCGTTGCGGACGGTGATCGCGATGTCCTTGGTCGAGCCCTCGGCGTCGGCCAGCAGCTGCATCGCGAGGTCGGTGCAGGCCGCGATGAGCGCCTCGGTGATCTGCTCCTCGGACGGCGTGACGCCGGCGGCGCCGTTGGCCATCACGAGCACCGTGTCGTTGGTCGACAGGCAGCCGTCGGAGTCGACGCGCTCGAAGCTGACCGCCGTCGCCACCTTCAGCGCCCGCTGAAGGACGTCGGGGTCCGCGGCGGCGTCTGTGGTGAGGACGACGAGCATCGTGGCGAGGCTGGGCGCCAGCATGCCGGCGCCCTTGGCCATGCCCCCGATGCTCCAGCCGTCGCCCTGCTGGACGGTCGTCTTGGGCACGCTGTCGGTGGTCATGATGGCCCGGGCGGCGTCGGCTCCGCCGTCCTCGCTCAGGGCCTGCGCCGCGGCGGTGACGCCGGCGGTCAGCTTGTCCATGGGCAGCCGCATACCGATCAGTCCGGTGCTCGCGACGGCGACGTCGATCGCGCCCAGGCCCAACTCCTCGGCGACGTGCTCGGCGGTGGTGTGGGTGTCGGCGAAGCCCTCGGGGCCGGTGCAGGCGTTGGCGCCGCCGGAGTTGAGGACGACTGCCCGGCAGCGCTGCCCGGCGAGGACCTGACGGCTCCAGACCACCGGGGCGGCCGGGAAGCGGTTCGTGGTGAAGACGGCTGCGGCGACGTCGTCGGGACCGGTGTTCAGCACCAGCGCGACGTCGGGGTCGCCGCTGGACTTGAGACCGGCGGCGACGCCGGCGGCGGAGAAACCCTTCGGGGCGGTGACGCTCACGGTGCTACTCCGACCAGAGGGAGACCGGTGGTCTCGGGAAGACCGAGGGCGAGGTTGGCGCACTGGAGTGCGGCTCCCCCGGTGCCCTTGGTGAGGTTGTCGACGGCGGCGACCACGACGAGGCGGCCGGCGTCGGCGTCGACCGCGATCTGCAGGGCGACGGTGTTGGCACCGAGCACCTGCGACGTCGTCGGCCACTGGCCCTCGGGCAGCAGGTGCACGAACGGCTCGTCGGCGTAGGCCTTCTCGTACGCGGCCCGGGCGCTGTCAGCATCGGTGCCAGGTGCCAGCTTCGCCGAGGAGGTGGCGAGGATGCCCCGGCTCATCGGCACCAGGGTCGGCGTGAAGCTCACGCCGACGGATGTACCGGCCGCCTGCGACAGGTTCTGGATCATCTCCGGCGTGTGCCGGTGCACTCCGCCGACGCCGTAGGCGCTGACCGAGCCCATGACCTCGGAGCCGAGCAGGTGCGGCTTGGCGGACTTGCCCGCGCCGCTGGTCCCGCTCGCGGCGACGACCACCACCTCGGGCTCGACCAGGCCGGCGACGAGGGCCGGGGCCAGGGCGAGGGTGACCGAGGTCGGGTAGCAGCCGGGGACCGCGATCCGCCGCGCGCCGGCGAGCTTCTCCCGCTGACCGAGCAGCTCGGGCAGTCCGTACGGCCAGGAGCCGGCGTGCTCGTTGCCGTACCAGCGTGCCCACGCCGCGGGGTCGTTGAGCCGGTGGTCGGCGCCGCAGTCGATGACCACGGTGTCCTCCGGCAGTTGCGCGGCGATGGCCGCCGACTCACCGTGCGGCAGCGCCAGCACGACGACGTCGTAACCGGAGAGGCTCGCGGCGTCGCTCGGCAGGACGGTCATGTCGGCGTAGGGCAGCAGGTGGGGCTGCAGCTCGCCCAGGCGTCGGCCGGCGCTCGAGTTGGCATGCACCCCGGCCAGCTGGAGGTTCGGATGTGCGGCCAGCAGCCGGCACACCTCTCCCCCGGCGTACCCGGTGGCGCCGGTGACCCCGACCGTCCACGTCTGCCCTGTGCTCACGATGCATGACCATACACGGTCATGCATGACCGCTCACTCGGATATCCGCCGGGGACTTCGGTACAGACTCCGCTCAGGCTCGTGCGGTAGGAACACCGCTGATGATCCTGCCGAAGGTCCGGGATCCCCGGCTGACCACCATCCGCCGGGGCGGCACGCTCACCGACGCCGACCACCACCTGCTCGCCCTCTGGGCGGCGGCCTGCGCGGAGCACGTCCTGCACCTCTTCGAGGCGGTCCGGCCAGAGGACCCGAGGCCGCGGACGGCGATCGAGCACGCCCGCGCCTGGGTGCGCGGAGAGGTGCCGATGATGGTGGCGCGCGCCGCGGGCGGTCATGCCATGGGCGCGGCGCGGGACCTGCGGGGCGCCGCGCGGCACGCGGCCTACGCGGCCGGGCAGGCGGCGGTCGTCGCACACGTCGCCGCCCACGACCTGGGCGCGGCCGCGTACGCGATCAAGGCGGCCCGGGCTGCCGCACCGGCCGGCGAGGGCGAGGCCGCGGGCCGGGTGGAGTGCCGCTGGCAGCGCGAGCAGCTCCCCGCCGCCGTCCGGGAGCTCGTCCTCGACGACCAGCGCGTGCGCAACGAGATCTGCTGGTCGGTCTTCGACTGCTGAGGGCACGACGGCGGTGATCGTCGGATCCGGTTACCGGGCCCTGGCCTGGGCAGGGATCGGCGGTGACCGCGTTCGACCGGATCGTCATCATCTTCAACCCGAACAGCACCGGCAACGCACAGGAGTCCGCCGAGGAGCTCCGAGGGGACCTCGCGGTGCGCCTGCCCGACATGCCCGTCACGCTCTCGCCCACCCAGCACGCCGGGCACGCCCGCGACCTCGCCCGGGAGGCGGCCGCGGCGGGCAGCCCGCTCGTCGTCTCGGTGAGCGGCGACGGCGGCTACAACGAGGTGGTCAACGGGATGATGGACGCCGCCAACGCCCGCGCCGCCTGTGCGGTCCGCGCGGCCGGCAACGCCAACGACCACCGCCGCGTCACCCGCGAGCAGCCGCTGGCCGACGCCATCGTCGCGGGCGAGATCCGGCGACTGGACCTGCTCCGGCTCACCATCGACACGCGGCCGACCGCGGAGGTCCGGTACGCGCACTCCTACATCGGGGTCGGGCTCACACCGGTCGTCGCGGTCGACCTGGAGAAGGGCGGCAAGGGGTCGTGGCGCGAGATCGCGTCGGTGGTCCGCGGCTTCGCGCGCTTCCGCCCCTTTCCCATCCGGCTCGAGGACGGCCGCCGGCGCCGGATCGACAGCCTGGTGTTCGCCAACATCGACGAGATGGCCAAGCACGCGCGCCTGAGCGAGGGCGGCGCACCGGACGACGGCCGGTTCGAGGTCATCACCCAGCGGCAGACCGGGAAGCTGCGGGTCCTGGCCACGGCGGTCCGGGCGGCGACCCGCGGTCTCGGGCCGCAGCCCAGCGCCACGCACTACGCCTTCACCCCGCTGGTCCCGATGCCGCTGCAATTGGACGGCGAGCTCGTCGAGCTGGACGCGGACATCCCGGTGGCCGTCGACATCGCCCCGCTGGCGCTGGCGACGGTCTTCTGAGGGCTCAGGCCAGCGGGTCGGTGTCGCCGTAGGGCTGCAGCCGCAGCTGCCGGGCGGCATCCGCGGGCGTCGTCGCGCGGAGGACGTCGAGGTCGTCCTTGCCGGCCCGCACGAAGCGGCCCGACCACTGGTCCAGTTCACCGGCGGCGATCGCCGCGACCAGCTCGACCACCTTCTCGGGCGGCGTCCAGTCCGTGAAGCCCTGCCACACGTGCATGGAGCGGGTCATCGGGGTGTCGACGACGCCGGGCGCGACGTCGAAGGCGCGCACGTCCGAGCCCTCGAGCGCGCCGGCCAGCGACTCGGTCAGCCGCATCAGCCCGGTCTTGGCCACCGAGTACGCCGAGTAGTCGGGCGCGCCCCGCGTCCCCATGCCGCTGGCCAGGTTGACGATCCGCCCGCTGTTGCGCAGCACCATCCACGGGACGACGGTGCGCACGGTCAGCAGCGCGCCCCTCACGTGGCTGGAGACGACGTCCCACCACTGGTCGGGGTCGGCCTCCCAGACCGGCACCTCGAACTCGTCGATCAGCCCGGCGTTGTTGACCAGCAGCGCGATCGGGCCGAGCTCCTCGCGGACGACGCCGACCGCCTCCTCCACCGACGCGCGGTCGGTGACGTCGGCGGCGACGGCGAGGGTGCGCCCGCCGGTGGCCGCGGCGACCTCGTCCATCGCCGTCCGCAGCCGGTCCTCGCCGCGGGCCAGCCCGGCCACGGCCATGCCGCGGGCGGCCAGCCCTTCGACCAGGTGGCGGCCGATGCCGGTCGACGCCCCGGTGACCAGGGCGACGCCGCTCAGGTCACCCACGGAGCTCCGCCCCGGTTGCGGCCGCGGCCGCCGAGACGGCGGCGTCCCGCACGGCGGCCGCCTCCTCGCCGGTGAGCGTCCGGTCCGGTGCCCGCAGCGTCAGCGCGAACGCCAGCGAGCGGGAGCCGGCCGGCACGGGAGCCCCGGTGTAGACGTCGAACAGCCGCAGCGACTCCAGCAGCTCCCCCGCGCCCGCGCGCAGCGCCGCGGCGACCGCGGCCGACGGCACGTCGTCCCGCACCACGAGGGCGAGGTCCTGCAGCACCGGCGGGAAGGCGGAGATCGGCGGACCGACGGCGACCGGGGCGGCGGGCAGCGCGTCGACGTCCAGCTCCATCACCGACGTGCGCGCCGGCAGCTCCAGCGCGGCGCACACCCGCGGGTGCAGCTCGCCGGCATGGCCGACCACGACGTCGCCGACGAGCAGCTCCGCGCAGCGGCCCGGGTGCCACGGCGCCCGCTCCCCCGCCCGGACCGTCAGCTCGACCCCGGACGCCGCGGCGACGCGCCGGGCGGCCTCGACGGCGTCCGCCCAGACAGCGGGACGCCCCTGCCCCCACCAGCCGCGCGGCTCGCGGTTGCCGGCCAGCGCCACGGCCACGTGCCACGGCTGCGCCGGTACCGCGTCCAGCACCGCGGCCAGGGTCGCGTCGTCCGGACGGGCCTCGACACCGGGGATCGGCGCGGGGGTGCGCTCGCCGCCCGGGAACACCGCGCCGTGCTCGAACAGCGCCAGGTCGCGCTGCCCGCGGGAGACGTTGCGCGCCAGGGTGGCGAGCAGGCCGGGCAGCAGCGTGGTGCGCAGCGCCGGCTCCTCCTCCGAGAGCGGATTGCGCACGAGCACGACCGCGCGGCGCTCGTCGTCCTCGGCCAGGCCCAGCGCGTCCAGCGCCGGGATGCCGACGAACGGGTAGGAGGGCGCCTCGACGAAGCCGGTCTCGGCCAGGGCCCGGCCGATCGCCCGGCGGCGGCGCTGCACGTCGGTCAGCCCGCGGCCCGGCGGCGCCGTCGGCAGGACCGAGGGGATGTCGTCGTAGCCGGCCAGCCGCACGACCTCCTCGACGAGGTCGGCCGGGTCGGTCAGGTCGGGGCGCCACGAGGGCGGCGTGACCTGCAGGGCGGACCCGTCGCCGTCGACGGCGCAGCCCACCGCGGTCAGCAGCTCGACCACCTGGCCGGGCGGGTACGCGACCCCCGCCGTGCGGGCGGGCCGGTCGACGTCCAGCGGGATCTGCGGCCGGGCGCCCCGGGTGTCGACGTCGACGACGCCGCCCACGACGGTCGCCCCGCCGTACTGGCCCAGCAGTTCGGCGGCGCGGGCCAGCGCGGCCACGGTCATCTCCGGGTCGACGCCGCGCTCGAAGCGCTTGGCCGCCTCGCTGGGCAGCCGGTGCCGCCGCGCGGTCCGGGCGACCCCCGTCGGCTCCCAGTGCGCCGCCTCCAGCAGCACGGAGGTGGTCCCGTCGCCGATCTCGGTGGACGCCCCGCCCATGACCGCCGCCAGGCCGATGGGTCCGGTGTCGTCGGTGATGAGCAGGTCGTCGCCGGCGGCGAGGGTGCGCGTCGTGCCGTCGAGGGTCTCCAGCCGCTCGCCCTCGCGGGCCAGCCGCACGCTGATCGGACCGGTGACCCGGTCGCGGTCGAAGGCGTGCATCGGCTGGCCGAGCTCGAGCATCACGTAGTTGGTGACGTCGACGGCCAGCGAGATGCTGCGGATGCCCGCCTGGGTGAGCCGGCGGCGCAGCCACCACGGGCTGGACGCGGTGGGGTCGAGGCCCTCGAGGGCCAGCATCGAGAAGCGGTCGCAGCGCTCCGGCGCGTCGACGGACACCTGCCAGGCCGGTGCGCCCGACCACGCGGGCGGGGTGACCGTGCCCGGATCGCGCCACGGAGCGCCCAGGCCGGTGCCCATCTCGCGGGCGATGCCGCGCATGGCCAGGCAGTAGCCGCGGTCAGGGGTGACGGCGAGCTCGATGACGACGTCGTCCAGGCCGGTGACCGGGCCGGCGGGCGTGCCCGGCGGCGGGACGTCGGCGCCCTCGCCGCCCAGCACGAGGATGCCGGCGTGGTCCTCGCCGAGGCCGAGCTCGCGGACCGAGCAGATCATCCCGTCGGAGAGCCGGTCGTAGGTCTTCCGGCTGGCGATCTCGAAGCCACCGGGCAGCACCGCACCGGGCAGCGCGACGACCACGGTGTCGCCGACGGCGAAGTTCCGGGCGCCGCAGACGATGCCTCGTACATCCCGCCCCCCGTCCCCGGCGCCGGCCTCGCCGACGTCCACCTGGCAGTAGCGGATCGGCTTCTTGAACCCGGTCAGCTCCTCGATCTCGAGGACCTTGCCGACGACGAGCGGGCCGGTGACCGGCTCGGGACGGTGGATCTCCTCGACCTCGAGGCCCAGCCGCACGAAGGCGGTGTCGAGGTCCTCGACCGAGGTCCCGGCGGGGACGTCGACGTACTCGGCCAGCCAGCCGATGGGGACTCTCACTGCTCGACTCCGAATGCCGTGGTGAACCGGACGTCGCCCTCGACGATGTCGCGCATGTCGCCGACGCCGGAGCGGAACTGCAGGGCGCGCTCGATGCCCATCCCGAAGGCGAAGCCCGAGTACTCGTCGGGGTCGATGCCGCAGGCGACCAGCACCCGCGGGTTGACCATCCCGCAACCGCCCCACTCGACCCAGCGCGGGCCGTCGCGGTGCTCGGGGAACCAGACGTCGAACTCGGCCGACGGCTCGGTGAAGGGGAAGTACGAGGGCCGCCAGCGGGTGATCGCGTCGGCGCCGAACAGCGAGCGGGCCAGGTGGTCCAGCGTGCCGCGCAGGTGGGCCATGGTCAGACCGCGGTCGATCGCCAGGCCCTCGACCTGGTGGAAGACCGGGGTGTGCGTCGCGTCCAGCTCGTCGGTCCGGTACACCCGCCCGGGGGCGACGACGTAGATCGGCGGCGTGCGCGACAGCATCGTCCGGGCCTGCACGGGGCTGGTGTGCGTGCGCAGCACCAGGCCGGACTCCTCCGGCGCGACGAAGAAGGTGTCCATCATCGTGCGGGCCGGGTGGTCGCGGCCGATGTTCAGGGCGTCGAAGTTCAGCCACTCCGCTTCGAGCTCGGGTCCATCGGCGACCTCGTAGCCCATGCCCACGAAGATGTCGGCGATCCGGTCGGTCAGCGTGGTGAGCGGGTGGCGGGCGCCCCGGGGCGTGCGGTCCCAGGGCAGCGTGACGTCGACCCGCTCCTCGGCCAGCACCCGGGCGTCACGTTCGGCCTCGAGCTCGGCGAGGCGTGCCGCGTAGGCGTCGGTGACGGCGACCCGGGCGGCGTTCACCCGCTTGCCGGCGTCGGACCGTGCCGCTGGGGGCAGGGCGCCGAGCTCCCGGCGGGCCAGCAGCACCGGGGCGCGGTCCCCCAGGTGGGCGGGCCGGACAGCGGCCAGCCCCTCGAGGTCGGCCGCCTCGGCGAACGCCTTCCGGGCGGCGTCGACCGCCTGGTCGAGCGCCTCCGGGGAGAGGGCGGCGACCTGCTTGGGGTCGTAGGGATCGTTGGCGCCAGACACGGGAGGTCATTCTGCCCGCCGCGGGGTCCCGCCCGCGCCTGGGTTCCGCCCTGCCTCCGGTCGCGCCGCCGAACGCCTGGTTCCTGCCGCGGCGCGCACCGGGGCTGCCGTTCCTCCCGCCGCCGCCCGGAGTCGACGGACCCGGGTGCTAGAACGGCGACGTGGCCGTCGTCCTCGCGCTCACCTCGGCCGTCGTCTACGGGGCGTCGGACTTCCTCGGTGGGCTGGCCAGCCGGCGGACGTCGGTCTTCGGCGTGGTGGCGCTGTCGCAGGTGGTCGGCCTCACGGCGCTGCTCGTGCTGCTCCCCTGGCTCGGCGGGCCGGTGGGCGCCGCGGACCTCGGCTGGGGCGCTGCCGCCGGCCTCGCGGGCGCCGCCGGCCTGGTCGTCTTCTTCCGCACCCTGGCCCGCGGGGTGATGAGCGTCATCGCGCCGGTCACGGCCGTCACCGCCGCCGCCGTCCCCGTGCTGGTCGGCCTGGCCGGCGGGGACGACATCGGGGCGTGGGCCGGGATCGGCATCGCGCTCGCCCTCGGCGCCGTCGTCCTCGTGTCGGCGGAGAGCGGTCTGTCGGCACTGCGCGCGGCCCGGCCTGCCGCGCTGGCCCCCGCCCTGCTGGCCGGCGGCATGTTCGGCCTGTTCTTCGTGCTCCTCGACCGGACCTCGGCCGACGCCGGCCTCACCCCACTGGTGACCGCGCGCATCGCCTCGGTGAGCCTGGTCGTCCTCCTCGCGCTGGCCGGGCGGCAGTCGCTGAAGGTCACCCGCTCGGCGCTGCCGCTGGTCGCGGTATCGGGCATGGGCGACATGGCGGCCAACGCGCTGTTCCTGCTCGCGACCCAGGCCGACGGCCAGCTGGCCATCACCGGCGTCCTCGCGTCCCTCTACCCGGTGAGCACCGTCGTCCTGGCGCAGGTCGTGCTGCGGGAGCGGCTGGTGGGCGCGCAGGTGGCCGGCCTGCTGGCGGCCGCGACCGCGGTCGTGCTGATCACCCTGCCGGCCTGACGTCTGCCCCCATGGGAGGGGACCGGCCCGTCCGGCTCACCTGGCCCGGTCCCGCGGCCGATGGGGGCGCGTGGACCTCTTCCCGGAGAACTCGGAGAGCGCGCTCGAGGCAGCGCTGGCTCCCGGCGGCGTGCGCAGCGTCTTCCAGCCCATCGTGGAGCTCGACACCGGGCGGGTGGTCGCCTACGAGGCCCTCGCCCGCGGGCCGCAGGGCCCGCTGGAGCGCCCCGACCTGCTGTTCGCGGCGGCCCGCTCGGCCGGCCGGCTGGCCGAGCTCGACGAGCACTGCCGCGCCGCGGCCTTCCGCGGTGCGGTCGAGCAGGGGCTGCTCGCCCCGCTGACCGTCTTCGTCAACGTCGAGCCGGAGGTGCTGGACAGCGCACCGCTCGACGACCTGCTCTCCATCGCCGAGGGCGCACCGCGCGACCTGCGCATCGTCATGGAGATCACCGAGCGCGCCCTCGCCGCCCGCCCGGCCGAGCTGCTGCGCACCGTCGAGCGCGTCCGCAGCCTGGGCTGGGGCGTGGCGGTCGACGACGTCGGCGCGGACTCCATGTCGCTGGCCTTCCTGCCGCTGCTCTCCCCCGACGTCATCAAGCTGGACCTGAGCCTGGTGCAGAACCGGCCCGGACCGGCAATCGCGGAGATCATGAACGCGGTCAACGCGCATGCCGAGCGGACGGGTGCCCTCGTCCTCGCGGAGGGCATCGAGACGCAAGCGCACCTGGACACCGCCCGCGCCCTGGGCGCCACCCTCGGCCAGGGCTGGCTCTTCGGCCGCCCCGGTCCAGGGGCCGCCCTCGGGCTGCCCTCCGGCGAGCTCGCGCTCCCCGCCGCCCCGGGCCCCGCGGCCGTCGACGTCTCCCCGTTCGCCTGCCTGCCCGGCGAGGTGCCACTGCGCCGCTCGGTGAAGTCGCTGCTGATCGAGCTGAGCAAGCAGCTGGAGCGCGAGGCCATGCGCCTGGGTGAGACGTGCGTCGTCGCAGCCACCTTCCAGGAGGCCCGGCACTTCACGCCGTCGACGATCCAGCGCTACCGCGACCTCGTGGAGCGCACCGGATTCGTGTGCGCCCTCGGCGAGGACCTGCCGGCCGAGCCGCTGCCCGGCGTGCGCGGCGCCACGCTGGACCCGTCGGACCCCGTGCGGGGCGAGTGGGACGTCGTGGTGCTGAGCCCGCACTTCAGCGCCGCGCTGCTGGCCCGCGACCTCGGGGACGACGGTCCGGACCTGGAGCGCAGCTTCGAGTACGCGCTCACCTACGACCGGGGCACCGTCATCCGGGCCGCCCACGCCCTGCTCACCCGGGTGGTCCCGCGCAGCACCCCCGCCGCCGCTCCGGCTCCGGCGGACCGCCCGGCCCCCGCACCGGCCGTCCGGACGAGCGGGGTCCACGTCGGCCCTGACGGCGACGCGCTGCTGCGCAGTGCGCTGGCGGCCACGACCAGCGGGGTCACGATCGCCGACATGCGGCTGCCCGACCAGCCGCTGATCTACGTCAACGACGCCTTCGAGTCGCTGGCCGGCCTGTCCCGCGACGACGTCCTGGGCCGCAACTGCCGCTTCCTGCAGTCCCCCGACACCGACCCGGCGGCCGTGGCCCGCATCCGGGCGGCGATCGACCGGGGCGAGGAGTGCCGGGAGACCGTGCTGAACCTGCGCGGGCCCGACCGGCAGCCGTGGTGGAACGAGATCCACCTGGCGCCGGTCTTCGACGCCGACGGCGGGCTGGTGCAGTACATCGGGGTGCAGCACGACGTCACCGCGCGAGTGGTCGCTGAGCGGGCCCTGCTGCAGGAGCGCGACCGCAACCGGGCCTTCCTGGACCGCATCGAGGAGCTGGCCTACACCGACCCGCTCACCGGGCTGCCCAACCGCCGTCGTCTCGAGGAACGGGTGGAGACCGCGCTGTGGGACGCCCGCAGCGGCCCGGACACCCTCGCCCTGCTGTTCGTCGACCTCGACGGCTTCAAGGCGGTCAACGACGAACTCGGGCACGCCGCCGGCGACGAACTGCTCCAGGCTGTGGCCCGCACCCTGCGGACCCGGCTCCGCCGCGGTGACCTGCTGGCCCGGCTGGGCGGGGACGAGTTCCTCGTCGCGCTGACCGGCCTCGCCCCGGAGAGCGCCGCCGCCGAGGCGCGGCGGGTGGCCGACGAGCTGTCGGCGACCGTCGCGGCGCCCATGCCGGCGGCCGGCCGAGAGGTCACGGTCGGCGCCAGCGTCGGGGTGGCCGTGTACCCGGCCGACGGCGAGGAGTTCGGCGCGCTGCTGCACAGCGCCGACATGGACATGTATGCCCGCAAGACGACGGCACGGGGGCTCGCGCCCCAGCGCTGAGCCGCCGAAACACCCGTCCGCGCCGGCCTCCCCCTTCGGGGTGGGGTCGGCGCGCTCCGCTTGGCCCCGGGCCGCGGGCGGCCGATGGGAGAGCGTGGACACGGACAACACCTCCGCCCTCGGCGCCGCCCTCGACCGGGTGCTCGACGGTGGCGTGCGCAGCGTCTTCCAGCCCATCGTCGACCTGGACAGCGACTGCGTGGTCGCCTACGAGGCGCTCGCCCGCGGCCCCGAGGGGCCGCTCGAGCGCCCGGACACGATGTTCGCCGCCGCCCGCGCCGCCGGCCGGCTAGCCGAGCTCGACGAGGCGTGCCGCGCCGCTGCGTTCCGGGGCGCGGTCGCCCACGGGCTGCTCGCGCCCACCACCGTCTTCGTCAACGTCGAGCCCGACGTGCTGGACAGCGCACCCCTCGCCGACCTGCTGGCCATCGCCGACACCGCCCCCCGCGAGCTGCGCGTCGTCCTGGAGGTCACCGAGCGGGCCCTGGCGGCCCGGCCCGCGGAGCTGCTGCGCACCGTGGAGCGCGTGCGCGCCCTCGGGTGGGGCATCGCCCTGGACGACGTCGGCGCCGATCCCATGTCGCTGTCGTTCATGCCGCTGCTGCGCCCCGACGTGGTCAAGCTCGACCTGCGCCTGGTGCAGGGCAGCCCCGGCCCTGAGGTCGCCCAGGTGATGAACGCGGTGAACGCCTACGCCGAGAGCACCGGCGCCCTCGTCCTGGCCGAGGGCATCGAGAACGCCGAGCATCTGGCCACTGCCCGATCGCTGGGCGCCAGCCTCGGGCAGGGGTGGCTGTTCGGCCGCCCCGAGTCCGCGCCGTCGCTCGACCGTCCCTCCACCGAGCTGTTCCTGCCCTCCCCCGAGCCGGTCGACGTCGACGAGGCCGGCAACGGGTCACCCTTCGGCTGCCTCCCCGAGGGCACCCGGCTGCGGTTCTCCCCGAAGTCGCTGCTGGTCGAGCTGAGCAAGCAGCTCGAGCGGGAGGCGGTGCGCGTCGGCGAGACCTGCGTCGTCGCCGCAACCTTCCAGGAGGCCCGGAACGTCACCCCCGCCACCGAGCGGCGCTACGCCGAGCTCGCCGAGGCCACGGGCTTCGTCTGCGCCGTCGGCGAGGGCCTGGACGCCGAGCCGCTGCCCGGCATCCGGGGCGCCACCCTGTCCCCGACCGACCCGGTGCGCGACGAGTGGGACGTCGTCGTCCTCGGACCGCACTTCTCCGCGGCGCTGCTGGCGCGCGACCTCGGCTCGACCGGCCCCGACATGGACCGGCAGTTCGAGTACGCGCTCACCTACGAGCGCACGACGGTCGTGCAGGCGGCGCGGGCGCTGCTCTCCCGCGTCGCGCCGCGTCCGGCCGCGGTGCTGCCGGCCCCGGTGCTCGCGCCGGTCCTCGCGCACGACCCGGCACCTGCCCCCTTCATCCCGTCGCCGCGCAGGCCGGAGAGCGACCACCGCGTCCACCTGGAGGACCTGCGGGCCACCGACGCGGTCACCGGCCTGCCGGGCCGGCTGCGGACCGAGAGCCTCCTGGAGGTCGCGGCGTGGAACGCGCGGTCGGGCGGCGACGTCCTGGGCGTCCTGACCGTCGACCTGGACGGCGTCGACGCCGTCGCCGACCGCCTCGGGGACGCCGCGGCCGACCACCTCCTGCGCGCCGCCGCCCAGCGGCTCCGCGGGCGGCTGCGCCACGGGGACCTCGTGGGCCGGCTGGGCAGGGCGCGGTTCGCCGCCGCCGTGCCGTGGCTGGCGCCGGCCACCGCGGGCCGGGAGACCGCACGGATCGCCGGTGCCCTGGCCGACGCGATGAGCGGCCCGTTCGTCGTCGCCGGTGAGGAGGTCGTGCTGGGCGTGCGCGTCGGCAGCGCCCTGTGCCCCGCGGACGCCGACGACGTCACGGACCTGCTCGACGTCGCCGCTACCGGGACGGCCGCCGTGCTGCGCTGAGCCGGATCAGGCCTCGGCGGCGCCGTCGAGCAGCTCGACCGGGAAGGGCGGCCGGTCGACGCCGGTGACGCGGGTGTTGCCCCACGGGTCGGACTCCCTGGCCTCGGCCAGCCCACTGCCGTGCGGCGTCGTCACCTGCAGCCGGGTCCGGGCGGGGACGGCCAGGGCGATCCGCCCGGTCCACACCACCGAGCCCGCCAGGGGGTCGAACCGGGCCCCGAGCACCGCGCGGGTGCGGCGGGCCGGCTCGCCCTCGACGAGGACGGTGACCTCGCCGTCGTAGCCCTCGGGTTCCTCGTGCTCGCTCATCGGCTCCTCCGGAGACTGGTCGGGTGCGCGGTTGGTCAGCGGGACGGCGGGAGCAGCGTGGCCAGCCCGCCGTGGGCGAGCTCGGTCAGCTGGTCCACCAGCCGGGTGGCCGGCAGCGTGCGACTCGCCGACCACCAGTGCGCCGCGAGCTGGACCATGCCGACGACGCCGTAGGCCCAGGTCATGGCGGCGTCGGCCGGCCGACCGGCGGCGGTGAGCCGATCGGCCATGAGCACGCCGAGCGCCTCGGCGATCTCCCGCTCGGTCGCGGCCACCAGGTCGGCCCGGCCGGAGCGCCCGGCATGGGCGTAGGCGAACCGGTAGAGGGCCGGCTCGTCCTCGATCAGGGAGACGAAGGCGGCGATGACCGCGTGCAGCTGCTCGCGGTCGTCCCGCCGATCCGCGGCCAGCTCGCCCAGCAGCCGGGGCAGCAGGATCACCTCGGAGATGCGGCCGAGGACGGCGTCGACCAGCTCGTCCTTGTCGCTGAAGTAGCGGTAGATGACCGTCTTGGAGACCCCGGCGCTGCGGGCGACGTCCTCGACCGCGAACTCGGGGCCGGCCAGCCGCACGGCCTCGACCGCCGCGGTGACCAGGTCCTCGCGGCGGGCCCGACGGTGCTCGGTCCAGCGCGCACGCCGGCCGTCGGGCGGTGCGGCGTCCTGCCGCGCGGGCGCCGACGGCTCGGAGAGCGTGGCGGGTTGCATGTGTTTCACCGTAACAGCTACCTTTCGTGGCAAGCCCCACTCGACGTTCGAGGGAGACCGCTCATGACTGCCACACTGCCTTCCGGCACCGCTGCGCACGAATCCGCCACGCGCAAGGCACCGGTCGACCGGCAGGCGCTGTCCGCGCGGCTGCTCGGCTCCGCGGCCAAGAAGTCGTACGACCCGGTGGTCGACATCGACTGGGACGCACCGATCCCCGACCATCTCTACGGCCTGTCGCCGGAGTGGTCCAGCCTCTACGGCACCGAGCTGTGGGAGGGCCTCAGCGAGGAGCAGCGGGTCACGCTCACGGTGCACGAGTACTGCTCGATCTCCGGCGTCGGCATCTGGTTCGAGTGCCTGCTGATGCAGCTCATCCTGCGCGACATCTACGGGGACGACCCGGCGCAGCCGCACGTGCAGTGGGCGCTCACCGAGATCGCCGACGAGTGCCGGCACTCGGTCATGTTCGCCCGCACGGCGCAGACCTTCGGTGCGCCGTCGTACCAGCCGCCGAAGCGGATCCTGCGTCTGGGCAAGGCGTTCGCGGCCAAGGGCGACGGGCCGGCCGCCTACGCCGCGATCCTCGTGGCCGAGGAGATCCTCGACATCTTCCAGCGCGACCTGATGAAGGACGAGCGGGTCCAGCCGCTGACCCGGGCGACCAGCCAGATCCACGTCGTCGAGGAGGCCCGGCACATGCGCTTCGCCCGCGAGGAGGTCGCCCGGCGCACCCCGGAGCTCTCGGCCTGGCAGCTGCGCAAGCACCGCACCGTCGTCGCCGCGGTGGCCGCGATCGTGGCGGAGAACCTCGTGCAGCCCGAGGTCTACGCCTCCGTCGGCCTGGACCCGGAGAAGGCGAAGGCCGCGGCCCGCGCCAACGAGCACTACGCGGCGAAGCTCCGTGACGCCTCGGCCGGGCTGGTGTCGTTCCTGCGCGGCGAAGGCCTCATCGGCGGCCCGTCGGAGCGGCTCTGGAAGCGCGCCCAGCTCATCTGAGGCCCCGCTGCAGGGCCCTGGCTCGAGCTTGCGAGTGCTGTGGGGGCAGCTGGGTCCTTCTACTGGGCCAGCTGGGTCGCGTAGAGGCAGATGGCGGCCGCGGCGGCGAGGTTGAGGCTCTCGGCCCGGCCGCGCATCGGGATCCGCACCCGGTTGTCGGCCAGGGCGGCCAGCTCATTCGGGACGCCGCGGGCCTCGTTGCCGAACAGCCACAGGACCGGCCCGCTCAGCCCGCCATCAGCAGCGAGGCGGTCCAGGGCCACCTCTCCCCCGCCGTCGGCGGCCAGCACCGTGCCTCCTGCGGCCTGCCAGGCCGGGAGGAACGACTCGAGCGGCGCACCACGGACGACGTCCAGGTGGAAGATGCTGCCGGCGCTGGAGCGCACGGCCTTGCCGCCGTAGGGATCGGCCGAGCCGGCGCCGAACACCACCGCACCCGCGCCGCACGCGTCGGCGGTGCGGAGCACCGTTCCGGCGTTGCCCGGGTCGGCCAGCTCGGCGAACGCCACGGCGAGGCCCGGCGGGGCGGCCAGGACGTCGGCGGTGGGGACGTCGCGGAGGGCGCAGACGGCGACGAGCCCCTGGGGGGTGACCGTCTCCGACAGCCCCGCCGCTGCCTTCTCCGTCACCAGCCGGACGGGGACGCCGCTGGTGGCCAGCAGTTCGCGGTGCGCTGCGGCGGCGCTCTCGGTGGCGAAGACCTCGCGGACGCCGGCGGGGTCGGCGAGCGCCTCCACGACCGCCTGCCGCCCCTCGGCCAGGAACAGGCCCGCGGCGTCACGGCCGGTGCGGCGGACCAGCTTGCGCGCCGCGACGATCCGGGCGGAGCGCTCGGTCAGCAGCTCGCTCATGCGCATACTCCAACTCCCGCAGGGACGACGACGCCGCCGGCGCCGACCCCGGAGGGCCGGTCACCGACGGCGTCGGACGTTGCTGCTACGTGCTTCAGGCGGCCTGGGCGCCGGTCGCCTGCGGGTTCGCGGCGAGCGCGGCCCGGGCGGACTCGACCAGCGTCGCGAAGGCGGCCGGCTCGTTGACGGCCAGCTCGGCGAGGACGCGACGGTCCAGCTCGATGCCGGCGAGCTTCAGACCCTGCATGAACCGGTTGTAGGTCATGTCGTTCTGACGCGCGGCGGCGTTGATCCGGGTGATCCACAGCTTGCGGAAGTCGCCCTTGCGGACCTTCCGGTCGCGGTAGTTGTAGGTGGCCGAGTGGAGGATCTGCTCCTTGGCCTTGCGGTACAGCCGCGAGCGCTGCCCGCGGTAGCCGCTGGCCTGCTCGAGGACTGTGCGGCGCTTCTTCTGGGCGTTGACCGCCCGCTTCACGCGTGCCACGTGAGTGCTCCTGTCTTTCTAAAGGTCAGTGGGACTGGGGCGCTCAGAGGCCCAGCAGCTTCTTCATCCGCGGCGCGTCGGCCGGGGACAGCACGCCGATCCCGCTCACGCGGCGCTTGCGGCCCGAGGACTTGACCTCGAACTTGTGCTGGTTGTTCGTGTGCTCGCGCACCAGCTTCCCGGAGCCGGTCACGCGCACGCGCTTGGCCGTGCCCTTGTGGGTCTTCTGCTTCGGCATGTCCCTCGTCCTATTCGTCTGGATGTCGGCGTCGGCGGCAGCACGGAGCTGCCGCACGGCACCGGCCGTCTTCGGTCGTGCGGTCGATCGATCAGGCCTGCGCGGTCTGCTCGTTCGCCGACTCTGACGCCGAGGCCTTCTCCTGCTTCGCGGTGCGTCGCGCGGCGTCGGTGGCGGCCTGGTTCTTGTGCGGGGCGATCACCATGACCATGTTCCGGCCGTCCTGCTTGGGGTTGGACTCGACGACGCCCAGCTCGCTGACGTCGGCGGCCAGCCGCTGGAGCAGCCGGTAGCCCATCTCCGGCCGCGACTGCTCACGCCCGCGGAACATCACGGTGATCTTGACCTTGTCGCCGCCCTTGAGGAAGCGGACGACATGGCCCTTCTTGGTCTCGTAGTCGTGCGGGTCGATCTTGAGGCGCAGACGCATCTCCTTGATGACGGTGAGCGTCTGGTTCCGGCGGGCATCGCGTGCCTTCTGCGCGGCCTCGTACTTGAACTTGCCGTAGTCCATGAGCTTGCAGACCGGCGGCCGGGCCATGGGAGCGACCTCGACGAGATCGAGCTCCGAGTCCTGGGCCAGACGCAGCGCTTCGCCGATCGACACGACGCCGACCTGCTCGCCCTCGGGTCCGACCAGGCGGACCTCGGGGACGCGGATACGGTCGTTGATGCGGGGCTCGGTGATGGCCTCTCCTCTGCTCTTGCCTGTGAGGAGCCGCCCGTCCCGTGCCGGAGAGCAGGAAGGCCCCGCGAGCGTCTGCTCACGGGGCCCACTCTCCGGTGCCGCACGCGTCGCAGGACGCGTGCGGGACGCGACGACCGGCCAGGGCCGGTCCTCGCGATCCGGGGACCTGAGCGCCTGGACGGCGTCAGGTGGGAGCGGGCTCCTCTTGGATCAGCGGCCCGGGGCGGGGCCGCTGGATGGTTCGCGCGCCTCATGTAGCGGGGGGAGGCACGCCCACTCTACAGCGTCCACTCCCCCGTGGTCATTCCCGGGCCTGCCTCAGTTGTCGTAGAGCAGCGGGGGTCGGACCGGGTCGTTCGCGCGGGCCGCGGCGTGCAGGGCGCGGAGCCCCTCGACCGCGCGCGCCGCGTACTCCCCGTCGACCGCCTGCAGGCCCAGCAGCGAGACCTCGTCGCCGTTCTCCAGCGCGAGCGAGCCCCAGGCCGACTTCCGCTCGAAGCGGACCGCGCGCACCGACTGCCACGGCAGCTCGTGGTGGACGAGCAGGTTGCGCACCCGGATGCCGGAGGCGTCCGCGTCCACGCGGGACCGGCCCAGGAGCAGCACGCCCACCGCGAGGAGGATCCCGAGGCCGGCCAGCGCGACCTGGTCGACGACGCCGTAGTCCACGACCGTGTTGGTGGTCGAGGGCAGCGTCAGCACGACGACCGCGGTCACGGCGAGCACGACCGCGGCGAGGAGCGCCAGCAGCAGTTGCAGCCGGCGCGCTACGGCCGTGACGGTGACGGGGACGACGGCGGTGGGAGGAACGGCGCCAGGACCGGACATGCCCCCATGGTGACAGGCGACCGGCCGCACCCGGCTGGCAGAGTGCCGGGGCGTGGAGATCTCCGGCACCGCCCAGCACGAGGCCTGGCAGGCCCGCGCACTGCCCCCGGTCGAGCAGCTGCGGGGCGACCTGTGGTCCATCCCCGTCCCGATCCCGCACAACCCGCTGCGCTACAACAGCATCTACGCCTTCGCCCTCGACGGCGGCGGCCTGGGCCTGATCGACACCGGCTGGGGCAGCGACGACGCCTGGGCCGCGCTCACCGCCGGCCTGACCGCGATCGGCGGGGACGTCACCGACATCCGCGGGGCGCTGGTCACCCACCTGCACTTCGACCACCTGGGTCTGGCCGGCCGGGTCCGCGAGGCCAGCGGCGCCTGGATCGCGATGCACCCCGCCGACGCCACCGCCGTCCGCAGCCTGACCACCTCCGGGGCGCAGCACGCGGTGGACACCGAGGTGGAGTTCCTCGTCGGCCTGGGCGCCGACCGCGACGAGGCGGTGTCCGACGTCGGCGCCGCCGAGAACTTCGGGGCCTGGACCAGCATGGCCGTCCCCGACCGGATGCTCGAGGACGGCGAGCACGCCGACTTCCCCGGCTGGCGGCTGCGCGCGGTCCACACGCCCGGTCACACACCCGGTCACCTGTGCTTCGCGGAGGAGGCCACCGGCCTGTTCTTCTCCGGCGACCACGTGCTCCCCCGCATCAGCCCCAACATCTCGACCAACGCCCGCGGCGGGGATCCGCTGCGCGACTACCTCGACTCGCTGGCCGCCGTCCGTGACCTGGACCCCACCGAGGTGCTCCCCGCGCACGAGTGGCGCTTCCGGGGGCTGGCCGACCGGGTGGACTCGCTCACCGCCCACCACGAGCACCGGCTGGCCGAGCTGCTGGCCGCGATCGCCGCGCACCCCGGCTCCACGCCGTGGCAGCTGGCGGCCCACCTCACCTGGTCGCGGCCGTGGGAGCAGTACGAGCGCCGGATGCGCATCTTCGCGGTGACCGAGACCGACGCGCACCTGCGCCTGCTGGCCAGCCGGGGTCTCGTCGTCGGCAGCGGCGGGCCGGTGCCGACGTGGACGCCGGCCGCCCGCTGACCTTCGGCGGGCTCGCCGGAGAGATGCTGGCCGCCGTCCCCCTGCTGAGGACGACCCGGCTGGACTGAACCGCGGGCACGTTTGCGGCGGGGCCGTTCTGCGCACCGTCAGGGAGTGCACGTCGGTCGAGAAACCGGCCGCGCGCGCTCCGCCGGCGGAAGGCGCCTCGTGAACACGACTCGAGCCCCGGGTCCCTCCATCCCGCTGACCGACGAGCTGGCCGGCGTCTTCGCGCGCATGTCGGGCCTCCTGCTGTCGACCGAGACGGTCGAGACGTCGCTGGCGTTGTTGAGCTCGCTGGCCCACGAGACGATGCCGGGTTCCAGCGGAGCCGGCGTCTCTGTCATCGAGGGCGGCCGGCGGACGTCCGCCGGCTCGACGGACGATCGGGTCCGCAAGGCCGACAGCCTGCAGTACGAGCTCGACGAGGGCCCCTGCCTGGCCGCGACGGCGACCCGCGAGCAGATCCTCATCGACGACCTCGAGGACGAACCACGGTGGCCCCGCTGGGCCGCCGCAGCACGGCCGCTGGGCCTGCGGGCCGCCATGAGCGCCCCGCTGGTCGCCGGCGACGCCACGGTGGGGGCGATCAAGGTGTACGCCGACCACCCGGCCGCCTTCGACGCCCGCAGCATGCATCTGCTCGCGCTCTTCTCCGCCCAGGCCGCGTTGATGGTCGCGAACGTGCAGGTCCACGACCGGGCGAAGCGGCTCAGCGACGGCATGCGCCAGGCGGTGCGCGACCGGGATCTGGTCGGCATGGCCAAGGGCGTGCTGATGGGCCGCCACGGGGTGGACGAGGACGGCGCCTTCCGGATGCTCGTGGGGCGGAGCCAGGAGCAGGGTGCCGGTCTGGCGGACACCGCACGGAAGGTGATCGACTCCGCCGTCGGCCGACGACGGTCGTGACCGAGGAGCTGCAGCAATCGGCGCTCTGGGCCGGCTACGCGCACGCCGATCTCGGCCTCGAGCAGCTGTGGCTGCGCTACTTCGCGCTCGGGGGCACCGCCGACCTCACCGAGGTCGACGCCTACCTCCACGGCCTGGCGCCCATGCCCGACCACCAGCCCGACCTCCTGGCGCACGCGGTGAACGAGCGACTGCAGGAGCTCTTCACCCGCCACCGCGTGCCGTACAGCCGCACCATCCGGCAGCACGTGCCCCCGACGGGCGTGCTGGCCGCGCTCGTCACCGTCTTGGAGCCCGCCGGGTCCGTCCCTCCCGAGCGGCTCCCGGCGCTGGTGTCGGAGGCCGGCCGCTTGCTGGACGTCGACGTGACCGTGCACCGGATCGACCACGAGCAGCGCTGCCTGGTTCGGCTGGGCGCCCCCGGCGGGCCGACCGTTCCCGGCCGACGTCGCCTCGGAGTCGACAGCACGATGGCCGGCCGCGCCTTCCGCACCGTGCAGGTCGTCGCCTCCGACCGGGACGGCCGGCCGTGCCTGTGGGTGCCCTTGCTGGACGGCGCCGACCGGCTGGGCGTCCTGGAGGTCCGCGTCGCGTCCCCGGCCGCCCTGCACGACCCGGCGCTGCGCGAGCAGTGCTGGCTGCTCGCCTCCCTGCTGGGCCACCTCATCGTCTCCATGGAGCCCTACGGGGACGACCTGGAACGACCGCGCCGCACCCGTCCCATGTCGGCCTCGGCCGAGCTCATCTGGCAGCAGCTCCCGCCGCTCACCGCGGCGACGGACACCTTCGAACTCGCCGGCCGGCTCGAGCCCAGCTACGACGTCGGGGGCGACGCCTTCGACTACGCGCTGTCCGAGCGGACGGTCTCCCTCGGCATCTTCGACGCGGTGGGGCACGGCATCCACGCCGCGCTGATGGCCGCAGCGGCGCTCGCCGCCTACCGGAGCGCCAGGAGGGACGGCCGGAGCGTCTTCGACCAGGCCCGCGCGCTCGACGACGTCGTGTCGGAGACCTTCCCCGGCAGCGATTTCGTGACCGGCGTGATCGCCGAGGTCGACCTCGCCTCCGGCCGACTCCGCTACGTCAACGCGGGGCATCCCGCGCCGTTGCTGCTCCGCGACGGCCGGTTGGTCAAGGAGCTGGACGGTGGTCGGCGGGTGCCCTTCGGGCTGGAGACCCGCGGACTCACCGTGGGCGAGGAGGTGCTGCAGCCCGGCGACTGGCTCGCCCTCTACACCGATGGCATCACGGAGGCGCGGGACACGGCCGGCGCCTGGTTCGGCGAGCCGCGACTGGCCGAGTTCCTCGGCCGGGCGATCGCCGGCGGCCAGCCCCCCGCTGAGACGGTCCGCCGGCTCACCTCTGACGTCCTGGACCACCAGGGCGGCCTCCTGCAGGACGACGCGTCGGTGCTGCTCGCCCGGTGGAAGAAGTCGTGAGACGCCTCACTCCGGGCTGCCCGGGGTCGGTGGCGGACACATCCTCGTAACGCCGGGGCCCCACCATGGGCCCGCACCGGCCCTGAGGAGGGAACGTGACCGAGCTCGACCAGGATCCGGCAGCGCCGGGCGAGCTCCCGCTGGCCGGCTACACCGTGGCCGTGACCGCCGCCCGCCGCAAGGAGGAGCTCGGCGCGCTGCTGGACCGGCGCGGCGCCCGGGTCGTCCACGCACCCGCCATCCGCATCGTCCCGCTCTCCGACGACGCGGAGCTCGTCGCCGCGACGCGGCGGGTGCTGGAGTTCCCGGTCGACCTCGTGGTCGCGACCACCGGAGTCGGCTTCCGCGGCTGGCTGGAGGCCGCCGACGCGTGGGACCTGCCGCTTGTCGAGCACCTGCGCGGCGCGCGCGTGCTGGCCCGCGGACCCAAGGCGCGCGGCGCCATCCGCGGTGGCGGGCTGGTCGACGCGTGGTCGCCGGAGTCCGAATCCTCGGCCGAGGTGCTCTCCCACCTGCTGTCCGGTGCCGAGGGGCCGCTCCAGGGGCGCCGGATCGCCGTCCAGCTGCACGGCGACCCGCTGCCCGACCTCGTCGCCGGGCTGCGCGAGAGCGGCGCCGAGGTGCTCACCGTGCCGGTCTACCGGTGGGTGCTGCCCGAGGACGTCGGCCCGGTGCGCCGGCTGGTCGCCGCCGTCGCCGCGGGCGCGGTGGACGCCGTGACCTTCACCAGCGCCCCGGCCGCGGCCAGCCTGCTCGCCGTCGCCGAGGACATGGGCCGGAGGGAGGAACTCGTGGCCGCGCTGCGCGACCGGGTGCTCGCGGTCGCCGTCGGGGCGGTCACGGCGGGGCCGCTGGAGGCCGCGGGCATCCCGACCCGGCAGCCGGAGCGGGCGCGGCTGGGTGCGCTGGCCCGCGAGGTGGTGGCCCGGCTGCCCGAGCGCGATCCGGTGCTGGAGCTGGGCGCGCACACGCTCCAGGTTCGCGGTCACGCCGCCGTCGTCGACGGCCGGCTGGTGGAGCTGGCGCCCGGTCCGATGGGCGTGCTGCGCGCCCTGGCCCGGCGTCCGGGCACGGTCGTCTCCCGGGCCGAGCTGGTCGATTGCCTGCCCGGCGGCGGGGACGAGCACGCGGTGGAGATGGCGGTGGCCCGGCTGCGGGCGGCGCTCGGGGCGCCCCTCGTCGGCACCGTGGTCAAGCGCGGGTACCGGCTCGCCGCCTGACCGGGCCGGCTACCGCAGGTCCAGCCGCATGAGCACGCGCGGGAAACCGTTGAGCACGGACTGCGTGTCGGCCGCCCAGGTGAAGCCGGCCCGCTCGAACAGGCTCCGGGTGCCGACGTAGGCCATCGTCAGGTCGACCTTCGCGCCGTCGTTGTCCACCGGGTACGCCTCCACGGCCGGGGCGCCGTGGTCCCGGGCGAACTCGACGGCGCCGGCGACCAGCCAGTGGGCGATGCTCTGTCCCCGGTGGCCAGGGCGCACCCGTACGCACCACAGCGCCCACACGTCCAGGTCGTCGACGTGCGGGATCCGGCGGTTCTTCGCGAAGCTCGTGTCCGCTCGCGGGTGGACCGCCGCCCAGCCGACCACCTCGTCACCGTCGTAGGCCAGCACCCCGGGCCGGGGTTCCTCCCGCACGAGCTCCCGCACCCGCTCGCCCCGCGCCGGCCCGACCAGCGCCTGGTTCTCCCTGGAGGACATGAGCCGGTAGCTCAGGCACCAGCACGCCTGGGCGTCGGGCCGCCTGGGCCCGACCATCGTCGCGACGTCCTCGAACACGTCCGCCGGCCGGACCTCGATCGCCATGCCCGCATCGTGGCACCGGCCACCGACAATCCGGGATCACACCCGGTGCGCCGCCTGCGGGCGCAGGTAGACGACCCAGGTGACGACGACGCAGACGACGTAGAACGCGATGAACGCGAGGTAGGCGGAGTCGCCGGTGCCCGTGGTCATGAACGACTGCCGGAACGCCAGGTTGACCAGGACACCGCCGAACGCCCCGACGGCGCCGGCGATGCCGATCAGCGCGCCGGACATGCGGAGCGCGTGCCGGTCGGCCGCCTCGGGATCGCCGCCGTCGGCCACGCGCTGCAGCGCCTGCGACCGGAAGATCGCCGGGATCATCTTGTAGGTCGAGCCGTTGCCCAGGCCGCTGAGCACGAAGAGCAGCACGAAGCCGACGACGAACAGCGGCAGCGACTCCGCCTGGCTCGCCGTCCAGACGACGCCGGCCCCCAGCGCCATCGCCACGAAGTTCGCGCACGTGATGCGGGCCCCGCCGTAGCGGTCGGCCAGCGCGCCGCCGACCGGCCGGATGAGCGAGCCGAGCAGCGGGCCCAGCCAGGTGAGCGAGGCCGCGGCCAGCGGGGTGGCGAAGGACTCGGTGAACTGGTTCTGCAGCACCTGCCCGAAGGCGAACCCGAACCCGATGAACGAGCCGAAGGTGCCGATGTAGAGGAAGGACATGATCCAGGTGTGCGGCTCGCGGGTCGCCTCGCGCATGGCCCGGGGCTGGTTGCGCGCCGTCGTCAGGTTGTCCATGACCAGGGCCGCGCCCACGGCCGCGGCGACGATCAGCGGGACGTAGACGAGCAGCACGATCCGCGGGTGGTCGGCGCCGGCCGTGGCCAGCACGAGCAGGCCGATGAGCTGGACGACGGGGACGCCGAGGTTGCCGCCGCCGGCGTTGAGGCCCAGCGCCCAGCCCTTGAGCCGATCGGGGTAGAAGGCGTTGATGTTGGCCATGGAGCTGGCGAAGTTGCCCCCGCCGACGCCGGCCAGGCAGGAGACCAGCAGCAGCGTGCCGAAGGAGACCCCCGGCTCCAGCACGATCGCCGTGGCGATGGTCGGCACCAGCAGCAGGGCCGCGCTCACGATCGTCCAGTTGCGCCCGCCGAACCGGGCGACGGCGAAGGTGTAGGGCAGCCGCACGAACGCGCCCAGCGCCGTGGGCAGGGTGGTGAGCAGGAACTTGCCGGCCGGATCGATGCCGAACACCGGCTCCGGGAGGAACAGCACGAGCACCGACCAGAGGCTCCAGATGGAGAAGCCGATGTGCTCGCTGAAGACGGAGAAGAAGAGGTTGCGACGGGCGACGTCCTTGCCGGTCGACTCCCAGAACTCCGGGTCCTCCGGGCGCCAGTCGTCGATCCACCTCCCGGAGCGCGCGGGGACGTCGGACTGCGGGGGCGTCGCGCGGGACTGGGTGGGAGCGGCCATGCCGGAACGGTGGTCGCTGCCGGTTTCCCCGGCGTCGCCCCGCTGCTGTTCTCGTGTTCCGTTTCGCTCACCGGCGGTGCCCCGCTGTGGTGAGGTCGCGGCCACCGGCGTGCACGACCGCCCTCCGGCCGTAGATGATCACCTGGTGACCGCCCCCGAGGAGACCGCCGAGCTGCCCGGCCGCACGCTGATCGAGCTGGGCGCCCCGGTCGCCGGATCCATGAGCCGGGCGGCGGCCACCGTCGTCTTCGAGCCGTCGGCCGCGAAGGTGACGATCAGCGCCTCCTTCGCCGCGAGCCTGCGCACCGTCGCCACCGAGGCGGCCGCCCTGCAGGTCCCCCGCGAGCAGGTGCGCGCGGGTGCGGCGCTGGCCTTCGCCGTGGAGTACGCCGCCACCCAGCACCGCGCGGGCCGGCCGGCCCGCTCCGACGGCTGGTTCGACGCCCGCCCGGGCGGGCGGCCGGCGGCCGAGGACCTCGCCGAGGCGGTGGTCGCCGCGGCCCGCCGGTCGACCGACGAGCGACGGGTGCGTCACCTCGGCTACCTACTCGCCGAGGCCTCCTGTTCCTCGGACCTGGACGCCGGCCTGGCCGACCGCGCGCTCCGGTCCAGCGAGGAGCTGAGCTGGCGCCAGCTCGCCCTCCTGGCCGGCGCCGGCCGCCGCGAGCGGGTGCCGCTGTCCATGGCGCCGCTGCCCGACGAGCCGCGTCCGTGGTCCGAGTGGGGTGCCCGCGAGGACGTCGCCGACCTGCAGCGCGCCGGCCTGCTCGACCCGCCGCTCACCGCCGCCCGTCCCGGGGCGATCCTGCCCCGGCTGCGCGCGGCCGACCTGCGGCTGACCCGGCGCGGCGTGCTGCTGCACCGGCTCCTGGCGCTGGACCTGCTGCACGAGGACGCCGTCACCGAGGCCCTCGCCGCCCTGGGCCTCCCCCGGTCCTGATCATGCGCGGGCCGTGCGTCACCGTCGGGGCGGCGCTCGTCCTGGCCGTCCTCACCGGCTGCGGGCCGGAGCGGGTGTGCCCGCCGGTCGGCTGGTCGAACACCGTCGTCGTCCAGCTCGGGCCGGAGTGGACGGGCCTCGAGGACGCGTCGGTGCGGGTCGCGGACCGGCCCGCCGTTCCCGTGTCGGACGGGTCCGCGGACGTCTGGCTGGACATGTCGTCGCCCGGCACCGTGGAGGTGACGGTCCTCGACGCACAGGGCGAGGTGCTGGCCGAGCGCGAGGCCGACCTCGACTGGCGTCGCGTGGGCGGCACCGAGGAGTGCGGTGGCCCGGCCGAGGCGACCGTCGTCGTCCCCTGACGGACCGAGCCCTACCGCCGCCGGGCGACCAGGACGGTGTCCGGTACCGGGTTGCCCGTCCGGTGCGCGGCGCCCGGGTCGCGGTCCCGCGTCTCCGTCACCACGTCGGTCCACTGCGCCGGGTCGAGCACCGCCGCGACGTCGTCGGCCGCGTAGAGCGCGCCCGCCTCGTGGGCGTGCGCGTGCCCGTGGCCCCACTCCTCGCCGTGCCGGTGCCCCACCACGAGCAGCGTCCCGCCGGGCGCCACCGCGGCGGCCAGCCGCCGGAACATCGCGTCGCGATCGGTCCACGCCGAGTGCAGGTAGTGGGCCGTGACCAGGTCGAAGGCGGCCTCGGGTGGGGCCCAGGTCTCCAGGTCCTCGTGCCGCCACTCGATGCGCTCGGTCAGGAGCAGCTCGGCCGCCTTGGCCGCACCACGCCCCAGGGCGACCGGGGAGAAGTCGACGGCGGTGACCCGCCAGCCCCGCGAGGCGAGCCAGAGCGCGTCGCCCCCTTCGCCTGCTCCGGCGTCCAACGCCCTGCCCGGCAGCAGGTGGGAGGCCTCGCGCACCAGCTGGCCGTTGGGCCTCCCGGTCCACACCGCCGGTGCGGACCGGTAGAGCTCGTCGTAGGAGTCCCGGGTGATCGCGGGCTGCCGCGGCGATCCGTGCCGGTGCCCGTGCTCGTGCCCGGTCATGCCGCCACGCTCCGCCGCCCGGCCACCGCACGAGCGGTGTCCTCCTCGATCAGGTCCGCGTTGATCATCGCGCCGGCCTTGAGCCCCTGAGCGGCCGCCACGATCACCTGCGCACTGAGGTCACCGGCGTTGCCGGCCACCCAGACGCCGGGGACGTCGGTGCGCCCGGTCGGGTCGGCGGGCAGGTAGGTGCCCATGACCGTGCCGTGCAGCTCCATGGGTACGGGCACGGTTCCGAGGTCGGCGAGCAGCTCGGCATTGGCGACGAAGCGCGGCGTCACGACCACCGCGTCCCGGGTCATCAGCTCGCCGTCGGCCAGCCGGACGTCCGCGCCGCCCTCCAGCCCGGCCACCTCGCCGCGCACGATCCGCACGCCGCGAGCGGTCAGCTTCGCCAGGTCCTCCTCGCCCGGCTCGGCGCCGGTGTGCACGAAGAGGACGACGTCGTCGGTCCACTGCCGCCACAGCAGTGCGGCGTAGGCGCCCAGCGGCCCGGTGCTCACGATGCCGACGGCGCTGTCGCGGGCCTCCCAGCCGTGGCAGTACGGGCAGTGCAGCACCGTGCTCCCCCAGCGCTCGGCCACGCCCGGCAGCTCGGGGAGGTCGTCGGTGAGGCCTGCCGCCAGCAGCACCCGCCGCGCCCGCACGTTCTCTCCGCCGTCCAGGGCCAGGAGGAAGCCGTCGTCCTCCCGGCGCACCGAGACGACCCGGCCGCTCCGGATCGTGCCGCCGTAGGCCTCCACCTCACCTCGGCCGATCGCGTACAGCTCGGCCGGCGGCGTGCCCTCCCGGCCGAGGTAGTTGTGCACGTGCCCGGCCGGTGCGTTGCGGGGAACGCCTGCATCCACCACCAGCACGCTGCGCCGGGCGCGGGACAGGGTGAGCGCTCCGCTCAGGCCTGCCGCACCGCCTCCGATGACCACCACGTCGTATCGCTCGTCCATGCCGCCCACTGTCTTCCGGGTGAGCTGGTATGGCAAGGAAGGTTGCCAGTCTGGCAAAGTGGCGTCATGACCGACGACGGCGTCCTGCAGAACGTGGGCCCACGGCTCCGGGCCCTGCGCACCGAGCACGGGTCGACCCTGGGCGAGATCGCGACGGCCACCGGCATCTCGGTGAGCACCCTGTCCCGGCTGGAGTCCGGTGGGCGCCGTCCGACCCTGGAGCTGCTGCTCCCGCTGGCCCGGGTCTACGGCGTCGCACTCGACGACCTCGTCGACACCCCGGCGCCCGCCGACCCGCGCGTGCAGGGGCGTCCCATCAAGAACGACGGCACGACCCTGATTCCGCTGTCCCGTCAGGCCGGAGGGCCGCAGGCCTACAAGATGGAGTTCCCGCCCCGCTGGCGGGTGGACGACACCGAGCAGAAGACGCACGAGGGCTACGAGTGGCTCTACGTGCTGTCCGGCCGGATCCGGCTGCTGCTCGGCGCGCGTGACTTCGTGCTCGGCCCCGGCGAGGTGGTGGAGTTCGACACCCGGGTGCCGCACGCCTTCTCCAACCCCTTCGCGGAGCCCGCCGAGGGGCTGGTGCTGTTCGGCCCGCAGGGCGAGCGGATGCACGTCCGCGCCCGCCCCGCCGACCGCTGACCCCTGCTTTTCCGCGGAGAAGCGGCCTGCTTTACCGCGGAAAGGCAGGCTGCTTCTCCGCGGAGAAGCGGGTCAGGTGGAGCGGGCGTAGGCGGCGGGCGTCGTCGCGAGCATCCGGCGGAAGTGCCGGGTCAGGTGCGCCTGGTCGTAGAAGCCGGCCGCCGTCGCCACCTCCGCCGCGGGCAGTCCGTCCAGCAGCAGCCGGCGGGCACGGTCGATCCGCCGGCCGGTCAGGTACCGGTGCGGCGGCAGCCCGTGCCGTCGCGTGAAGGCCCGCACCAGGTGCGTCGGGCTGACCCCGAACCGCGCGGCGGCGCCGGCCAGGTCGACGCCCTCGACGACGCCGGCGTCCAGCAGCTCCCGCAGCCCGTCGGCGATCCGGTGGTCGCGCACGGCGGCCACCGGCACGACCACCCGGTCCAGGTGCTGGCCCAGCCGCTCCACCACGAAGGCCAGCCGGCTCTCCGCCTCCAGCACCTCGGGGTGCGGACGGAGGGCGGCGTGCAGTCGGGAGACGCGGTCGCGCAGCACGTCGTCGACGAGCGCGGGGTGGTCCACCGCCGAACCGACCCGATCCGCGCCGAGCAGGTCCGGCTCCAGGTACAGCACCCGCTTGCGGAACCCACCGGGGAACTGCGACCGGCCGTCGTGCGGCACTCCCGGCGGCGACAGCGTCACCGCGGACGGGGAGGCGCCGTGCGCGTGGCGGTCCAGGTCGTACCGGACGGCGCCGTCGTCGACGAGCAGGAGCGTCCAGGCGTCGTGGGTGTGCGCGGGGTAGGCGTGGTCGGTGAACCGGGCGTGCAGCACCTCGGTCAGCCCCGGCACCTGGGGGCGCCAGGCCACCACCTCGGCCGGGCCGGTCACGTCAGGAACGTACAAGACCCGGGGGCGCCGACGGCCGCACGCTGACCGCCGTGACGACCGCGCAGATCATCGCCGAACCCGAGACCACCGAGCCCGGCCCTCCGTGGCCCACGAAGATCGTCGTGCTCCTGCGCGAGGGATTGCTGCCCTGGCAGGAGCTCAACGTCACCGCCTTCCTGTCGAGTGCGGTGGCCGCGGCGATCCCCGAGCTCATCGGCCGCCCGTACGAGGACGCAGACGGCACGCGGTACCTCCCCATGATCCGGCAGCCCGTGCTCGTGATGACCGGATCCGCCGACGTCCTCCGCAGCAGTCGTGACCGGGTCCTGGGCCGGAACCTGCCCATCGCCGTCTTCACCGCCGACCTGTTCGCCACCGGGGGCGACGCCGAGAACCGGGCCGCGGTCCGCGCGGTCGCCGGCGCCGACCTCGACCTGGTCGGCATCGCGGTGCACGGACCGAAGAACGCCGTCGACAAGGTGGTCAAGGGCGCCCGCATGCACCCCTGACCCCGCCCCCATCTGCTTTTCCGCGGAAAAGCGGGCTGCTTCTCCGCGGAAAAGCAGGGGTCAGACGGTGACGAGGAGGGTGCCGTCCTGGTCGCGCACGGGGAAGACACGGATCGGGGCGGCGCCGCTGGTCGCAGCACCGTCGGACCACCGGTAGGCGTAGAGGTGCAGCGGGCAGACCAGCACGTCGACGTCGGTCTGCCCGTCGGCCAACGGCCCGCCGGCGTGCGGGCAGGCCGCCTGGGTGGCGTGCAGGGAGCCGTCGCGCAGCCGGAACACCGCGACCTGCACCCCGCCGGCCACGAAGGCCCGCCCCTCCCCCATCGGGATCTCGTCCAGCCGGCCGACGGCGTGCTGGACACCGGGCCCCGCAGCGACGGTGTCGGCCGGGACCTCGGTCGCCGGCGTGCCTACCGCGGTCCCGGGCGTCGTGGGCCGCGCGGCCTCCAGGTGCGGGGCGCTCATCGGACCGGCACCTTCGGCAGGTCGACCATCGGGAGCGCTGTGCGGAACTGGCCGGGCGTGGCCGGCTCGGCGGCGTCCTGGCCCCACGGGTCGCTGTAGGCGTCGATCGAGCGCTGGATGCCCTCGTCGAGGTCGGCGCAGATGCCCTCGCTGTCCTCGAGCAGCACCGCCTTGACCGTCTCCAGGCCGACACGGGGCACGAAGTCGTAGGTGCGCTCGAGCCAGTTGGCGTTCTCCCGGTAGTACTGCACGAAGCGGCCCGTGAGGGTGAGCACCTCCTCGGGAGACTCCACCGTGGTGAGCAGGTCGCCCTTGCGCACCGAGGCCCCGGCCGCGCCCCCGACGTAGACCTCCCACTTCCCGTTGCCGACGGCGACGACGCCGACGTCCTTCACGTAGGCCTCGGCGCAGTTCCGCGGGCAGCCGACGACGGCCATCTTGATCTTCGCCGGGCTCTCGATGCCCTGGAAGCGGGTCTCCAGGTCGATGCCGAGCTGCGTGGAGTCTCCCAGCCCGAACCGGCAGAAGTCCGAGCCGACGCAGGTCTTCACCGTGCGCATGCTCTTGCCGTAGGCGTAGCCGCTGGGCATGCCGAGGTCCGACCACATGGCCGGCAGGTCCTCCTTGCGGACGCCGAGCAGGTCGATCCGCTGGCCACCGGTCACCTTGACCATCGGCACCTCGTACTTCTCGGCGACGTCGGCGATCTTCCGCAGCTGCGCCGGGGTGGTCACCCCGCCCTTCATCTGCGGGACGACGGAGAACGTCCCGTCGCGCTGGATGTTGGCGTGCACGCGGTCGTTGATGAACTCGCCGTCCTTCTGCGGGACGAAGTCCGCGCCCCACAGCATCTTGAGCAGCGAGGTGAGCCCCATCTTCGACTTGGCGTCCTCCTTGCCGCCGGGGGCGAGGGCGGCGAAGACCGCCGAGACGCTGCGCAGGTCCCGGCCACGGATGGCGGCGACCAGCTCGGGCTTGGCCAGCGCGATGCCCGGCACGTACCAGGACGCCGCCGGGTCCTCGGCGAGGTCGCCATCGGCCGCCCACTCCACGATCTGCTTCACCAGCGACTTGCACGAGCCGCAGCCCTTGCCGGCGCGGGTCCGGTCCATGACCGCGCCGACGCTGCCGCAGCCGTCGGCGACCGCACCGCAGATGTCGCCCTTGGAGACGCCGTTGCAGTTGCAGACCTGCGAGTGGGCGGGCATCTCGGCGACGCCGACCTCCTCGACGCCGTCGGAGAGGTCGACCAGCAGCCGGATCCGCTCCTCGGGCAGCGGGGCGCCGCGGTCGAACGCCTGGGTCAGGAACGCGACCTTGCGCGTGTCGCCGAGCAGAGTCGCGCCGACCAGCCTGTCGTCGCGGATGACCACCGACAGGTGCACGCCGCGCTTGGGCTCGGAGATGACCAGGAACTCGTCGTCGTCCCGCTCCGGCGTGCTCACCCCCATGACGGCGACGTCGACGCCGGCCACCTTGAGCTTGGTGGCGGTGCGGCTGCCGGTGTACTCGGCGTCGGGGTCGGTGCCCGTGAGGACGTCGGCCAGCACCTTCGCGTGCTCCCAGGCCGGCGCCACCAGGCCGTACACCTCGCCGCGGTGCTGGGCGCACTCCCCGATCGCGTAGACGTCCGGGTCCTCGGTGCGGAGCTGGTCGTCGACGACGATCGCCCGCTGCACCTCCAGCCCCGAGCGGACGGCGACGTCGGTGTGCGGGCGCACGCCGGCCGCGACCACCAGCAGGTCGCAGTCCAGCCGCCGGCCGTCCTTGAGCAGCACGCCCTCGACGTGCTCGCTGCCCAGCACCTCGGTCGCGAGGACGTCGAGGTGGACGGAGATGCCGAGGGACCGGACGCTCTTCTCGAGGATGGCTCCCGCCTCGCGGGAGAGCTGCGCGTTCATCAGCCACGGCATCGCGTGGACCAGCTCCACCTGCAGGCCGTGCCCTTGCAGCGCGCGGGCCGCCTCCAGCCCGAGCAGCCCACCGCCCATGACCACGGCCTTCGTGCAGCGGCCGGTGGCCTCGAGCATCGCCCGCGTCTCGTCGATGGTGCGGAAGCCGTAGACCCCGGGCAGCAGCGAGCCGTCCTCGCGGCGCACCCCGGCCATCGGCGGCACGAACGAGTAGCTGCCGGTGGCGAGCACCAGGTGGTCGTAGGGGGTGGCGGTGCCGTCGTCGGCGTGCACCTGCTTGGCGGCGGTGTCGATCCGCTCGACCCGGACGCCGGCGCGCAGCACGATGCCGTTGTCGGCGTACCAGTCGTGGCTGTTGAGGACGATCTCGTCCTCGTGCGACTCCCCCGCCAGCACCGGCGAGAGCATGATCCGGTTGTAGTTGCCGTGCGGCTCGTCGCCGAAGACGGTGACGGCGAACTGCTCGTCCCCGCCGCGCTCCAGCACCTCCTCCACGAAGCGGGCGCCGGCCATGCCGTTGCCGACCACCACCAGGCGGTCGCGCTCCTCCGTCCCGTCGTCCAGGTGCAGCGACGTCACGCCGCCCGGCCGCCCACCGAGGACCCGCATCACACCTCCACCAGCCCGAGGTCGACCACGAGCTCGCCGGTGATCCCCTCGGGCGCCGCCGCGTGCAGCTCGATCACCGAGCCGCCCGGCAGGTCCTCGACCACCCGCAGCGGCACGTGGGTGTCGGCCTTCGCGCCGATCGGGAACCAGCGCATCGGCTCGCCGTCGCGCAGCAGCAGCACGTAGACCAGCTCGGCGGTGGAGTTGCCGGCGCGCAGGTACAGCGCCTGGGCCGAGCACCCCGCGGGCACCGTGTAGCGCAGCGCGGGATCGACCGGGCCGGGCTTGGTGAGCCCCTCCCCGGTGACCGGGTAGACGCCTTGCAGGAAACGGGGTGTGCTCTTCACGGACGTGCTCCTTCTGCTCCGGGCCGGTGGCCGGGGTCGAACGGACGCGGGCGGCTGGTGCGGGCGGGGCTGGGGCTGGTCGGCCTGCTCCGGAGGGCTGATCCGCTCCTCGGGCCCGCCGACGCGGGCGACGGCGACGGCGCAGACCTTGAAGGCGGGCATCTTCGACGTCGGGTCGAGCGCGGGGTCGGTGAGCGCGTTGGCGCTGGAGCCGCCGCCCCAGTGGAACGGCGCGAAGACGACGTCGGGGCGGATCGAGTCGGTGACCTGCGCGTGGAACCGGGCCCGGCCGCGGCGGGTGGCCAGCTCGACGACGTCGTCCTGCGCGATGCCCAGCCGCCGGGCGAGGTCGGGGTGCAGCTCCGCGCGCGGGGTGGGGGCGATCAGCTGCAGGCTGCGCGAGCGCCGGGTCTGCGTGCCGGACTGGTACTGCGCCAGCACGCGGCCGGTCGTGAGCACGAGGGGGTACTCGTCGTCGGTGGGCTCGTGGGCCTCGACGTGCTCCACGCGGACGAAGCGGGCCCGGCCGTCCGGGGTGGCGAACCGCTCGGTGAACAGCCACGGCGTCCCGGGGTGGTCCGGCGCCGGGCACGGCCAGAAGACGCCGTCCTCCGCGTCGATGCGCTCGTAGCTGATGCCCGAGTAGTCCGCCGCTCCCCCGGCGCTGGCCCGGCGGAGCTCCTGGAACACGGTCTCCGGATCGCCGCTGAACCGGTCGCCCGCACCCAGCCGACCGGCCAGCGTGGCCAGCAGTTGCAGGTCGTCGGGCACCCCGGCCGGCGGGTCCAGCGCCCGCCGGCGGCGGATCACGCGGCCCTCGAGGTTGGTCATGGTGCCCGCCTCCTCCGCCCACATGGCACTGGGCAGGACGACGTCGGCCAGCTCTGCGGTCTGGGAGAGGAAGAAGTCGCTGACGACGAGGAAGTCGAGGTCCCGGAGCCGGCTGATGACCCGGCGGGCGTCCGGGGCGCTCACCGCGACGTTCGAGGCGAGCACCAGCAGGGTGCGCACGCCGCCGTCGGTGCCGAGCGCGTCGAGCAGCTCGAAGGCGGACTTCCCGGGCATCGGCAGGTCGGCCGGGTCGACGCCCCAGACCGCGGCCACGTGGGCGCGGGCGGCCGGATCGGCCAGCGAGCGGTAGCCCGGCAGCTGGTCGGCCTTCTGCCCGTGCTCGCGCCCGCCCTGCCCGTTCCCCTGGCCGGTGACCGTGCCCCAGCCGCTCCCGGGCCGGCCGGGCAGCCCGAGCGCCAGCGCCAGGTTGATCCAGGCCGAGGCGGTGTCGGTGCCGCTGCGGTGCTGCTCGGCGCCGCGCGCGGTGAGGACGATCGCCTTCGCCGCCCGCGCCAGGGCGAACACGGTGCGCCGCTGCTGCTCGACGGGCACGCCGGTGATCCGCTCGACGCGGTCGGGCCAGTACGCGGCGACGCCGTCCCGGACCTCGGCGAAGCCGGTCGTGCGTGCCGCGACGTAGTCCTCGTCGACCAGGCCCTCGGCGATCGCGAGGTGCAGCAGCCCGTTGGCCAGCGCCAGGTCGGTTCCGGGCAGCGGCTGCAGATGGAGGGCGGCCGAGCGCGCGGTGGCGGTACGCCGGGGGTCGACCACGATGTGCTGGGCGCCCCGCTCGCGCCCGGCGTCGAACCACCGCATGGCCGGCGGCATGGTGTCGGCGGGGTTGGAGCCGACCAGCACGACGACGTCGGCCCCGGCGATGTCGGAGAGCGGGAACGGCATCCCGCGGTCGAGTCCGAAGGCCCGGTTGGCCGCGCCGGCGGCCGAGCTCATGCAGAACCGGCCGTTGTAGTCGATGGCACTGGTGCGCAGCGCCACCCGGGCGAACTTGCCGAACTGGTAGGCCTGCTCGTTGGTCAGCGATCCCCCGCCGAAGCAGCCGACGGCGTCGCGGCCGTGCGTCCGCTGGGTGCGCTCGATCGCCTCGACCACCCGGTCGAGTGCGTCGTCCCAGGAGGCCTCGACCAGCGGGCTGGTCCGGTCGCCGGGCACGGCCCGCACCAGGGGGCGGGTGAGCCGCTCGGGGTGGTCGAGCAGCTCGGTGGATGACCAGCCCTTCGAGCACAGCCCGCCGCGGTTGGTCGGGAAGTCCAGCGGCACGAGCGTCGCCGGGCGGTCCCCTGCCGTCACCGCCATCCCGCACTGCAGCGAGCAGTAGGGGCAGTGCGTCGCCGTCGTCCGCAGCGCGCCGGCACCGCGTCCGGCGGACTCGGGGACGACGGCGGCGGGCACGGAACGAGACTGGGCGCCGGTCGTTACCCCGTGTGCACGTGGGCGTCAACGCTGGGTGCACAGGAACTCACACCGCCCCGACCGGCGCGGTGAGCGGCTGGTGCATGATCGTTCCGGGGGACCCGGATCGACAGGAGAGGACGGCCGTGGACGAGCCCCGAGCGGACGCCGACCCCGACAGCCCGGAGGGGCGGGGAGGCGCGGCCGCCGTGATGCCTGCCGCGCCGCCGGGATCGGGGCGCGCTGCGCTGGACCGGCGCCGCATCATCGGCGCGGCCGTGGAGTTCATCGACGCCCAGGGGCTCGCCGCCCTCACCATGCGACGGCTGGGCGCCCACCTCGGCGTCGAGGCCATGGCCCTGTACCGCTACGTCCCCAGCCGCGAGAACCTGCTCGACGGCGTGGTCGAGGCCGTCATAGACGAGCTGTACGGCGATCCCGACGTCCACCTGGAGCCCGGGCACGGCTGGCAGGACTACCTGCAGCGCCTGGCGCACGGCGTCCGCCGCATCGCCCTGGCCCACCCCGAGGTGTTCCCGCTGGTCGCCACCCGCCCGCCGGCCGCCCCGTGGGTGCGGCCGCCGCTGCGGAGCCTGCGCTGGGTGGAGTCCTTCCTGGTCGCGCTGATCGACAGCGGGTTCAACCAGGAGGCCGCGGTGTCGGCCTACCGCGCGTACTCGAGTTTCCTGCTCGGACACCTGCTGCTGGAGGTCTCGCAGAAGGGCGTGGCGGTCAACGCCGAGGACCAACCCGAGGGCGTCGAGGAGGCGCAGGAGGCCGCCGACCTCAGCCAGTACCCCACGGTCGTGCGGCTGGAGTCGCTGCTCTCGCTGGACGAGTCGGCCGCGGAGTTCGAGGAGGCGCTGGAGAACCTGCTCGAGCGCCTGGAGGTCGTGCTGCGGGAGGGCCGGGCTCCCCGGCGGGGGGATCACCGGGACTGACCGGCTAAACGTGCGGCGGCCCGTTTACAACGTAAACGGTCGGGCATCTCCGACAACGGCCCTCGGCGGTGAGCACGTACCCCCGAGGCGAGACCGCAATCGGCAATCCCAGCCCTGAACCCGCGAGGAGCGCACGTGATCACCGAACAGCAGCTCAGCACCGTCATCGGTAGCACCGCCCACGGAGCGGACGGGAAGATCGGCACGATCGGCGAGGTCTACCTCGACGACGAGACCGGCCGTCCCGAGTGGGCCACCGTCCGCACCGGCATGTTCGGCACGAAGGAGTCCTTCGTCCCGCTCGCCGAGGCCGACCTGTCCGGCAGCGACCTCCGCCTGCCGTACGACACGGACAAGATCAAGCACGCCCCGAAGATCGACACCGACGGCCACCTCTCCCCCACCGAGGAAGCCGAGCTGTACCGCTACTACGGCATCGGCTCGGGCACCGACACCTCGCACGTGGACACCACGACCACGAACACCACGACCACCGGCACCACCGACCGGACCAACGCCCACGGCACGGTCGGCCACGACACCTCCGGCCCGACCACGGACAACGCGATGACCCGCTCCGAGGAGCAGCTCCGCGTCGGCACCGAGCGCGTCGAGGCCGGTCGCGCCCGGCTGCGCAAGTACGTCGTCAGCGAGAACGTCACGCAGACCGTCCCGGTCTCGCACGAGGAGATCCGCGTCGAGCGCGAGCCGATCACCGACGCCAACGTGGGCAACGCCCTCGACGGGCCGGCCATCTCCGAGGAGGAGCACGAGGTCACCCTCCACGCCGAGCGCCCCGTCGTCGCCAAGGAGGCCGTGCCGGTCGAGCGCGTCCGCCTGGACACCCAGACGGTGACCGAGCAGGAGACCGTCAGCGAGCAGGTCCGCAAGGAGCAGATCGAGTTCGACGACGAGACCACCACCCGTCGCAGCTGATCACCTCGGCGGCGCGGGCTCCGGCCCGCGCCGCCGCTGCACGACCGACCGGCCCCCGACCCCGGCCGCCCGGCGTTCCCAACTCCTCGGAGGATTTCCTCGCATGGCCACTCACGACCCCATCCCCGGCGACGGCCGGACCCCGGGCGCCTCGGCGACCCGCGGCGCGGCTCGCGACGCCGTCGACGCCCAGCACAACCGCTACGGCGGCATCAAGTGGGGAGCCGCCTTCTTCGGCTGGCTGTCCGCGAACGGCCTCGCCGTCCTGCTGATCGCCCTGATCAGCGCCGGTGGCCTCGCCATCGGGCTGACGGAGGGCATCGACAACGCCGATGACGCCGCCGACCAGGCGGACACCATCGGCATCGCCGGCGGCATCGTGATGCTGGTCGTGCTCTTCCTCGCCTACCTGGCCGGTGGCTACGTCGCCGGTCGCATGGCGCGCTTCGACGGCGCCCGCCAGGGCATCGCCGTCTGGCTCATCGGCCTGCTGGTCGTGCTCGCGCTCGCCGTCGCGGGCCTGGTCTTCGGCTCGGAGTACAACGTGCTCCAGCGGCTGGACCTCCCCCGCATCCCGATCGACGAGGGCACCGCGACCACCGGCGGCATCATCGCCCTGGTCGCCGTCCTCCTGGTCACGCTGCTGGGGGCGATCCTGGGCGGCAAGCTCGGCGACCGCTTCCACCGCAAGGTCGACCGCGCCGGCTTCGACGCCGCCGTCTAGGTCACCGCGATCCCCGAGCGGGGGCCGTCCCATCCGGGGCGGCCCCCGCTCGTGCGTCCGGGCCGTGGTCGAATGCCGGGGTGACCCAGGGACCCACCATCCGGCGGATCGACGACCCGGAGGATGAGGGGCCCGACGTCCGGCTGGCCGAGGCCCGGGACGTCCCCCGGATCGCCGCGACGCTCACGATCGCCCTGGCCGACTCCCGGTGGACCCGGTGGGCACTGCCCGACGACGGCCGCATGCAGCGGCTCACCCGCCTGCACGAGCTCGACGCCGGTCACCGCGGGGTCGCCACCGGCAGCACCTGGGTGACCGACGACGTCGACGCGGTCGCCGCCTGGCAGCCACCGGCGGGCGCCGCTCCCCTGCCCGCCGACGTCGCCGAGGCTCTGGCCCGCGAGCTGCCCTACATCGCCGGCAACCGGGCTCGGGTCGTCGCCGAGACCGCGGCGCTGGTCGACGCAGCCCGACCGTCCGCCCCGCACTGGTGGCTGGCGCACCTCGGCGTCCGGCCCTCTGCCCGCCGTCGGGGACTGGCCGCGGCCGTGCTCGCCCCGGTGGTCGTGCGCTGCGACACGTTGCAAGAAGTGGCTGCGGCCGCGGTCTTCTCGTGGGCGAACGTCCGCTTCCTGCGCGGCTTCGGATTCGAGGTGACCGCCGAGCTGCACACCTCCGACGACGAGCTCCCGGTGTGGGTGGTGGCCCGGCAGCCGCTGCCGAGCTGACCTCGGACGCCCTAGGGTCGCGGCATGTTCGAGGTCCCCGCGCGAGACTCGTTGCCCGACGACCTGCGAGCGCGGCTCGAGCAGGTGGAGGAGAAGTCCGGCTTCGTGCCGAACATCTTCCTGAGCCTCGCGCGCCGTCCCGCGGAGTGGCGGGCCTTCTTCGCGTACCACGACGCGCTCATGGACAAGGACACCCCGGGGCTGAGCACGGCCGACCGGGAGCTGGTCGTCGTCGCCACCAGCGCCGAGAACCGCTGTCTCTACTGCGTGGTCGCCCACGGGGCGATCCTCCGCATCCGGGCACGCAATCCGCGGCTCGCCGACCAGGTCGCCACCGACTGGCGCAAGGCCGAGATCGACGACCGGCAGCGCGCCGTCCTCGAGGTGGCCGTCCGGTTCACGCGGGAGCCGTGGACCGTGACACCGGTCGTCCTCGAGTCTCTGCGTGCGCACGGCCTGTCCGAGGACGACATCTGGGACGTCGGCGCCATCAGTGCGTTCTTCGCGATGTCGAACCGGCTCGTGCACCTCACCGGCACCATGCCGAACGAGGAGTTCTACCTGATGGGGCGGGTGCCGAAGCCGAAGGATGTGCGCTGAAGGCCGGTTCCCGGGCCGAGATCCGGCCTTCTGCGCACATCGTTCCGCCAGGGACTGAGGGAGCCGCCGCGCTCACCGGCTCGGCGTCGCGGTCGGAGCCTGGCGGACGCGGACGGCGAGGCCGGCGCACAGGACGACGGCCAGGCCGCCGACCAGCGTGCCGGCGGTGAGCTCCTCGCCGAGCAGCAGGCCGGCCCAGACGAGGCTCAGCACGGGCTGCACGAGCTGCATCTGGCTCACCCTCGCCATCGGGCCGATCGCCAGGCCGCGGTACCAGGCGAAGAAGCCCAGGAACATGCTCACCGCCGCGAGGTAGCCGAACGCCGCCCACTGCCCCGGGGTGCCCGCGGGCGGACTCCCGGCGACGGACACCAGGGTGAGGGCGCCGGTCACCGGTGCGCCGAGGACCAGGGCCCAGGAGATGGTCTGCCAGGCGCCGAGCTCGCGCGCCAGCAGCCCGCCCTCGGCGTAGCCCGCAGCGGCGGCCAGGACGGCGCCGAAGAGCAGCAGGTCCGCGAGGTGCAGGCCGCCGAGACCGCCGGACGCAGCAGCGGCGAAGCCGACAGCGACCAGCGCGCCCGCGCCGGTCGCGAGCCAGAACGCGGTCGGCGGTCGCTCGCCGGCCCGCAGCACGGCGACCACCGCGGTCACAGCCGGCAACAGGGCGATGACGACGGCCCCGTGGCTGGCCGGCGTGCTCTCGAGGGCGAACGACGTCAGCAGCGGGAAGCCCGTGACCACACCGCCGGCGACCACGGCGACGCGCCACCACTGGGCTCCGCGCGGAGGTCGCTGTCGGGTGAGCACCAACGCCGTCGCGGCCAGGCCTGCAGCGACCACCGCGCGGCCCGCGCCGATGAAGAGCGGATCGAGCCCGGCCACGGCGACGCGGGTGAAGGGCACGGTGAAGGAGAAGGCCAGCACCCCGAGCAGTCCCCAGGCGAGCCCGGCTGCCGGTACCGGTAGCGGACGAAGCAGGGGGGCGGTAGCGCTATCGTGTGCCGTCATGCTCGACGATAGCGGTAGCCGGATCGCCCGCGAGCTCCGGGAGTGGATCGCCACGGCCCCGCCGGGCGCTCGGCTGCCGTCGACCCGCGAGCTGGCGGCGCGTCACCAGGCCGGCCCGGTCACCGTGCAGAAGGCGCTGCGCACCCTGACCGCCCAGGGGCTCGTCGAGGCCCGTCCGGGGGTCGGGACATTCGTCCGGGCGGTCCGGGCCGCACGGGCGGCGGACTACGGCTGGCAGACGGCGGCGATGAGCGCCACCACCGCACCGCCTTCTGCCCTTCCCGCCGCGCTGCGCACCGCCCCGAACGACGTCATCGCCTTCCACTCCGGCTTCCCGGACCGCGAACTGCTGCCCGAGCGACTGGTCCGCTCCGCGCTCGCCCGCGTGGCGCGCAGCGACGCCGCGCTGTCAAGGCCGCCGGCGGCCGGTCTGCCGGAGCTGCAGGCGTGGTTCGCCGGCGAACTGCGCGCCGCCACCCCGGCAGACGTCGCCCCACCGACGCCCCGGGACGTCGTCGTGCTGCCGGGCAGCCAGAGTGGTCTGAGCGCGGTGTTCCGGGCGCTCATCGGCCGCGGGCAGCCGGTGCTCATGGAGTCGCCGACCTACTGGGGTGCGATCCAGGCGGCCACCCGTGCCGGCGTGCGGATCGTGCCGGTGCCCAGCGGCGGCCACGGTCCCGACCCCGAGGAGCTGTCCCGCGCCTTCGCCGAGTCGGGCGCGCGGCTGTTCTACGCGCAGCCCAGCTACGCCAACCCGACCGGGGCGCAGTGGTCGCCCGACCACGCGCGGCGGGTGCTCGAGGTGGTGCGCGAGCACGGCGCCTTCCTGCTGGAGGACGACTGGGCCCACGACTTCGGCATCACCACCACGCCCTCGCCCGTGGCCGCTTCGGACGACTCGGGCCACGTGCTCTACCTGCGCTCGCTCACCAAGAGCGTCTCCCCCGCCCTCCGCGTCGCAGGGATCGTCGCGCGGGGGGCGGCGCGCGACCGGCTCCTCGCCGACCGGGCCGCGGAGTCGATGTACGTCAGCGGGCTCCTCCAGGCCGCGGCGCTCGACGTCGTCACCCAGCCGGCGTGGGCCCGCCACCTCCGCGGGCTCCGCCAGCAGCTGCGCGCCCGCCGCGACCTGCTGGTGGGCAGCCTCACCGAGCACGCACCGCAGGTCCACGTCGAGCAGGTGCCGGCCGGGGGCCTGCACCTCTGGGCGCGGCTGCCCGACGACACCGACCTCGCCCGGGTGGTCGGTGAGTGCGAGGCCGCCGGCGTCGTCGTCGCGCCGGGCACGGAGTGGTTCCCGGCCGAGCCGACGGCGCCGTTCCTCCGACTGAGCTTCGCGGGCCCGGACCCCGGCCGCTTCCCCGCCGGCGCCCGCATCCTGGGCGAGGTCCTCTTCCGCGGCTGAGATCTCTCCGCCCGGGGTGTCGATCCCGGCAGGATCGGTTCGTACAGGGGGTGAGCGGCTGGAAGGACCGGCCGCGCCGAGGAGGATCCGATGCCGCAGTACCTGCTCAACATCATCCAGCCGGCCGGTCAGGTGCCCCCACCGGAGGTGCTCGAGCCCGTCATGCGCGACGTCGCCACGCTGAACGAGGAGATGCGCGCGGCCGGGGTCTGGGTCTTCGCCGCCGGCCTGCACCAGCCCGAGGCGTCGACCGTGGTCCGGCCGGACGGGTTGGTCACCGACGGTCCCTACGCGGAGGCCGCGGAGTTCATCGGTGGCTTCGACGTGATCGAGGCCGCCGACCTCGACGAGGCGCTCGCTTGGACGCGCAAGCTGACCGGCGTGCTCGGGCTGCCCGTGGAGCTCCGGCCCGTGGCCACGACCTTCTGAGCCGTGGACGCCCCGGCCACCGCGCTCGTCGAGCGGACGTTCCGCGAGCACTCCCGGCGCGCCGTCGCCGTCCTCACCCGCCTCCTCGGCGACATCGACGCCGCCGAGGAGGCGGTGCAGGACGCCTTCGTGACCGCGCTGGCCCGGTGGCCGGCCGACGGCGTCCCGCCCAGCCCACCCGGCTGGATCATCACCACGGCGAGGAACCGGGCCATCGACCGGCTCCGGCGGGAGGGCACCCGGACCGAGCGGCACGTCCAGGCCGCGCTGCTCCACGACGTCACGTCCCCACCGCAGGAGGAGGGCCCCGTGGTCGACGACCGGCTGCGCATGGTCTTCACCTGCTGCCACCCCGCCCTGTCGGTGCCTGCGCAGGTGGCCCTGACCCTGCGACTGCTCGGCGGCCTGACGACGGCGGAGATCGCCGCCGCGTTCCTGGTGCCCGAGCCGACGATGGCCCAGCGGCTGGTGCGTGCCAAGGCGAAGATCCGCGACGCCCGCATCCCCTACCGGGTGCCGACGGAGGCCGAGCTCCCCGACCGGCTCCCGGCGGTGCTGTCCGTCGTCTACCTGGTCTTCACCGAGGGGTACGCAGCCTCGGCCGGCGAGGAGCTGGTGCGCGGGGAGCTCTGCGCGGAGGCCGTCCGGCTGGGGCGCCTGCTGGCCGAGCTCATGCCCGACGAGCCGGAGGTGGCCGGGCTGCTGGCGCTGATGCTGCTCACCGAGTCCCGCCGCCCGGCACGGACCTCGGCCGGCGGCGACCTCGTGCTGCTCGCGGACCAGGACCGGACGCGCTGGGACACCGAGCTGATCACCGAGGGACAGGAGCTCGTCCGCCGATGCCTGCGCCGCAACCGCCCGGGGCCCTACCAGCTGCAGGCGGCGATCGCTGCGGTGCACAGCGACGCGGCCACCGCCGCGGCGACCGACTGGGGCCAGGTGCTCGCGCTGTACGACCAGCTCATGGCGCTGGCACCGAGTCCGGTCGTCGCGCTGAACCGCGCCGTCGCCGTCGCCGAGGTGGCCGGGCCGGCGGCGGGCCTGGAGTTCGTCGAGCGCCTGGACCTACCGCGCCACCACCTGCTCCCAGCGGTCCGGGCCGACCTGCTGCGCCGGCTGGGGCGCAGGGAAGAGGCGGTCGACGCCTACGACGCGGCCCTCGCCCTCACGGGCAACGAGCGCGAGCGGGCCTTTCTCCGGCGGCGCCGCGATGAGTTGACGGCGGATCCGCAGTCGTTGGAGGCATGAGCACCCCCACGGCCCTGGACCACTCGTTCACCGCGCCGATCGAGAAGGACGGCGCGTTCCCCACCTACCTCGTCGTGCCCAGCTCCGCCGAGCTGCTGGGCACCCGGCGGGCGGTCAAGGTGACCGGCACCGCCGACGGTCACGAGTTCACCGCCACGCTGATGCCCTCGGGCACCGGCCCGCACTGGCTGCCGCTGCGGGCGGCCATCTGCGCGGCCATCGGCAAGAAGGACGCCGGCGAGCAGGTCACGGTGCACCTGCAACAGCGGCTGTCCTAGGACGGCGTTCCCTGGGAACGTCTCCGCACTCCGGCTGTGCGCGTTGTCGCGGTACAGCCGGATGCCCTTCACCACTCCCCTGGAAGACGCCGGCGATCGGCCGAGCCGTCGGTGACCCTCAGCCATCGGAGATGCTTACCTCACCGTCGACGAAGGTGACCCAAACCGGTGCTCCGTTGCCGACCAGGCGTTGCCGCGTGTGAGAGCCGCTGCAGCCCACTCGCAACCGCGTCGGAGCATTCCGCCATCCAACTGGCGAGCGCCCCGGCCTCACCTCACAACGACGGCGGCGACGACACGCAAGTGACGAGCGCCGCCAATCAGTCTCATCTGCAGCAGCACCCCCGAGCTCGGCGCACACTGGACCCGTCCGAACCAGCGGGGACGATCGGTCAGCGCGCCGTCGCAGCGCGGATGAAGGCGCTCTTGCCTCGGGTGTAGTCGTCGTAGTCCGAATCACCGGCGTGCGCGGCAGCCAGCTGACGCTTGAGCTCCTCGTACGCGACGCGCAGGTCCGGCTCGACGCGAAGCCGGTCGCGGAAGGCGACGGTGCGCCTGCCGAAAGGGGATGCCGACAGACGCAGGTGCAGTATTGCCGGCCGCGCCGGGTTGCTGGAGATGAACAGCCGCTTGGCCCAGACCCACTCCGGCTCGGTCTCGCCCGGAGCCGGGATGTCGCGGAAGACGCCCGGAGAGTCCGGCCGGCTGCCTGGGGCTGGAACCCATCCCAGGGGCGCGAGCGCGGCGTCCAGGGCCGCCGGTTCAGGTAACACCGGGGCGCGCACCTGCAGGTCGATCGACGCCTTGGCGGCCAAGCCGGGTACCGCGGTGGAACCGATGTGGTCGAAGGTGCATGCGTCCACGTCCACCAGCAGAGCCAGTGCCCGACGCAGTTCGGTCAGACGCTCAACCGCGAGCGTCGCCCACTGCGGGTCGTGCGGGACCAGGACCGCCGGGCCGCTCGGCACCGGACCGCGCGCACCGCCAGCCGGATCGCCACCACCCCCGCCAGCCGGACCCGTCACGACTCGAGCTTAGGGAGCTGGCGCGCGGCCGCGCTGAACGAGGACCGCCCCGGACGACGTCGACGAGCAAGTTGATGCATAGGTGTCCCTGAGTGGGCCGCTCAGGGACACCGAGGCCGCTGTCCACGTCGCATCGACGGCGATGGTCGGCGGCCGGGGGCTCAGTCCCAGGTGCGGCGCTGCTTCTTGAGTTGACCGCGCTGCTTCTTCGCCTCGATCCGGCGCTCCTTCGACCCGCGGGTGGGCTTGGTGCGGCGGCGGGCCGGAGGCGGCGGCGCGAGCGCGGCACGGAGGACGGCGGCCATCCGCTCGCGCGCGGCCTGCCGGTTGCGGAGCTGCTGACGGTGCTCGCTGGCCGCGATGGTCAGCACGCCGTCGACGAGCCGGTCGCCCAGCCGCTGCGCCAGCCTTGCCCGCTGCGAGTCGGTGAGACCCGGCAGCTCGCCGGGAGCCACCGACAGTTCGACGCGGGAGTCCGCGGTGTTGACGCCCTGTCCGCCCGGGCCCGAGGAGCGGGAGAAGCGCCAGTTCAACGCGGCCGCGGGGACAGCGACGGAGCCGGTGACCGGCAGGTCACCGGAGGCGTCGTCAACGGCAGGCATGCGCCCAGTCTGACCGACGACTCAGGCGGGGACGGGGTCCGCGCCTCCGCGCGCGCCCGGCCGGCACCGGACGAGCCGGCGCACGGTGAGCCAGCTCCCCCGTCGGGCGCCGTGCCGCTCCAGCGCCTCGACGGCGTAGGCCGAGCAGGTCGGCTCGTGGACGCAACTCGGCGGCCGCTTCGGACTGATCTCCCGCTGGTAGACGCCGACGGCGGCCACCAGGCGCTCGGCCAGTCGGCTGCCCCGCTCCCCCGTGCCGGCCCGGGCGACCTCCCGCGCGGTCGACGGTGCCAGCAGGAACGCATCCCCACCGCACCCGATCGCGTTGGCCAGGCAGCAGCCGGTGTTGAGGAAGAGCAGGTCGCGCAGGCACGTGTCGTTGCGCCGTCCGCGGCCGTATCCCGACCCGTAGCCGTAACCCGGCGGCGGTCCGTAGCCACGGCCGTAGCCGGGGCCGCCGTACCCGCGGCGGGGACGGCGGCGACGCGGACCCCAGCCACTGCTCCAGATGAAGACCACGCCGGGCTACAGGATCGGCTTGCCGCCGGTGACCGCGACGCGCGCCCCCGACACGTAGGAGGCCTCGTCACTGGCGAGCAGCACGTAGACCGGCGCCAGCTCGGCCGGCTGGCCGGCGCGGCCCAGCGGTGCCTGCTGCCCGAAGCTCTCCACCTTCTCCTCGGGCATGGTGGCGGGGATCAGCGGCGTCCACACCGGACCGGGCGCGACGCTGTTGGCGCGGATGCCCTTCTCGGCGTACATCTGCGCCAGGCTCGCGGTGAAGTTGGCGATGCCGGCCTTGGTCATGGCGTAGGCGGCCAGGTCGGGGCTGGGCATGTCGGAGTTCACCGACGAGGAGTTGATGATCGACGCGCCCGGCTGCATGTGCGGGATGGCGTCCTTGCAGAGGGTGAACATCGCCGAGAGGTTCAGCGCGACCGTGTGGTCCCACTCCTCGTCGGAGATCTCCTCGATCGTGGGGTGCGACATCTGGAACGCGGCGTTGTTGACCAGGATGTCGACCCGCCCGAACTCCTCGACGGCCTTCGGGATGACGGTCTTCGCGTGCGCGCGGTCGGCGAGGTCTCCCGGCACGAGCACGCACTTCCGGCCGGCCTGCTCGACGTACTTCGCGGTGTCCTGGGCGTCCTCGTGCTCGTCCAGGTACGAGATGAGGACGTCGGCACCCTCGCGGGCGAAGGCGATGGCGACGGCCCGCCCGATGCCGCTGTCGCCGCCGGTGATCACGGCCTTCTTGCCGGTGAGCCGGCCGGAGCCCTGGTAGCTCTCCTCGCCGTGGTCGGGCTTGGGGTCCATCTCGCCGAGCGTTCCCGGCGGGGTCTGCTGCTGGGCGGGCTGGCTGTCGGGGCGGGGCGATGACACGGGGCTCCTCCGGTGCAGGTCGGGCTACGGGCGGTCCTGGCCACTGCCGACCAGGCGTCCTCCCCGCCTGCCTACCCGCGCCGTCGCGGGCGGAACCTGCGTGTCAGGCCGCGCGCGCCAGCGTCGTCGCCGCGGGGGCGGACACGGGGAGCTGCCAACGCATCTCCAGCCGGCGTCGTCCCGACCCGTCCACGACGGGAACCCAACGGCACTCCGGGCATTCGGCGCTGCGCATGATGTGCTACCTCTCGTTCATCTTTTGTTCACCTTGCAGTCTCCCAGTGTCCACCATGGATCGCCGTCAGACGCGCCGTTACCGGATCGTGATCGGAGTGGCGCCGCGAAGCCCCCGGCCGGGTGGCCGGGAAGGGAACCGCCGTGAGGCACGCTGGACCTCCTGATGACCACGACAGTTGCTCCTCCCCTGCTCGTCGACGCCGCCGACCTGACCACGCTCCGCGCCCAGGGCGCCGACCCGGACGAGCTGTTCGCCGACTTCGCCGCCTGGGCCGAGGCCAGCGGCACGACGCTCTACCCGGCGCAGGAGGAGGCGCTGATCGAGCTGGTCAGCGGCGCGAACGTGGTCCTCGCGACGCCGACGGGATCGGGCAAGTCGCTCGTGGCCACCGGCGCGCAGTACGCGGCCCTGGCCGCCGGGCGGCGCAGCTACTACACCGCTCCGATCAAGGCGCTGGTCAGCGAGAAGTTCTTCGCCCTGTGCGGGGTGTTCGGCGCGGCCAACGTCGGCATGCTCACCGGCGACGCGTCGGTCAACGCCGGCGCGCCGATCATCGCGTGCACCGCGGAGATCCTGGCCAACGTCGCACTCCGCGAGGGCGGCGGGAAGGACGGCGTCGGCGACGCGCTCGTCGTCATGGACGAGTTCCACTTCTACGGCGACCCCGACCGCGGCTGGGCGTGGCAGGTGCCCCTGCTGGAGCTGACGCAGGCGCAGTTCCTGCTGATGAGCGCGACGCTGGGCGACGTCACCTCGCTGCGGGAGGACCTCACCCGCCGGACCGGCCGGCCCACCGCGCTGGTCGCCAACGCCGAGCGCCCGGTCCCGCTGCACCACTACTACGCGACGACGCCGATGCACGAGACGATCCAGGAGCTGCTGGACACCAAGCAGGCGCCGGTCTACGTCGTCCACTTCACCCAGGCCTCGGCGCTGGAGCGGGCGCAGGCGCTGATGAGCGTCAACGTGGCCACCAAGGAGGAGAAGGCCGCGATCGCCGACATGATCGGCGGGTTCCGGTTCACCTCCGCCTTCGGGACGACGCTGTCACGGCTGGTCCGGCACGGAATCGGCGTCCACCACGCCGGGATGCTGCCCAAGTACCGGCGGCTGGTGGAGCAGCTGGCGCAGGCCGGCCTGCTGAAGGTCATCTGCGGCACCGACACCCTCGGCGTCGGCATCAACGTGCCCATCCGCACCGTCGTCTTCTCCGCGCTGTCGAAGTACGACGGCGTCCGGACGCGGCTGCTGCAGGTGCGCGAGTTCCACCAGATCGCCGGCCGCGCGGGCCGCGCGGGTTACGACACCGCGGGCACCGTCGTGGTGCAGGCGCCGGAGCACGAGGTGGAGAACCTCAAGCAGTTCGCCAAGGTCGCCGACGACCCGAAGAAGCGCCGCAAGCTGGTGCGCAAGAAGGTGCCCGACGGCATGGTGCCGTGGAGCGAGGCGACCATGACCCGGCTGGTCGAGGGCGAGCCCGAGAAGCTGACCAGCAACATGCGGGTGTCGACGGCGATGATCCTGGACGTCGTCGACCGGCCCGGTGACCCGTTCGCGGCCATGCGCCGGCTGCTCACCGACAACCACGAGCCGCGCAAGAAGCAGCTCAAGCTGATCCGCGAGGCGATCGGCATCGCGCGCTCGCTGCTGCAGGCCGGCGTCCTGGAGCGGCTGCCCGAGCCGGAGCCCGACGGCCGCCGCTACGACCTGACCCTCGACCTCCCGCCGGACTTCGCGCTCAACCAGCCGCTGTCGACCTTCGCGCTCGCCGCCATCGACCTGCTGGACCCGGAGTCCGACACCTACGTGGTGGACGTCGTCAGCGTCATCGAGGCGACGCTCGACGACCCGCGGCAGATCCTCGCCGCGCAGCTGAACAAGGCCAAGGGCGAGGCCGTGGCGCAGATGAAGGCCGAGGGCATCGAGTACGACGAGCGCATGGAGCTGCTCGAGGAGGTGACCTACCCCAAGCCACTGGAGGAGCTGCTCGACGCCGCGTTCGAGGTGTACGTGCGCACCAACCCGTGGGCGGCGGACGCGCAGCTGTCGCCGAAGTCCGTGGTCCGCGAGATGTGGGAGCGGGCGTTCACCTTCCGGGAGTTCGTGAACACCTACGGGCTGACCCGCTCGGAGGGGGCGGTGCTGCGCTACCTGTCCGACGCCTTCAAGGCCCTGCGGTCCGGCGTGCCCGCGGACGCCCGCACCGAGGAGGTCACCGACCTGGTCGAGTGGCTGGGCGAGCTGGTGCGCCAGGTCGACTCGTCCCTGCTCGACGAGTGGGAGGCGCTCACCAACCCCGATGACGACGGCCCGGCGGCCGAGGTCGCCGTCCCGGCCCGTCCCCGCCCGCTCACCGGCAACGAGCGCGCGTTCACCGCGATGGTGCGCAACGCGCTGTTCCGCCGGGTGGAGCTGTGGGCCCGCCGCCGCTGGTACGACCTGGGCGAGCTGGACAAGGGCTCGGGCTGGGACGCCGAGCGCTGGGAGACCGTGGTGCGCGGCTACTTCGAGGAGCACGCCGAGCTGAACACCGGCGGCGACGCCCGGGGCCCGGCGATGCTCATCTGGGACAAGTCCGAGCCCGGTGTCTGGAAGGTGCGGCAGATCGTCGACGACCCCGAGGGCAACCACGACTGGGGCTTCGACGTCGAGGTGGACCTGGAGGCCTCCGACGAGGACGGCTCCGCCGTGATCCGCCTGGTCGACGCCGGCCGCAAGGACTAGGCAGCGCCGCCCTCCGGCTTCGACGCGTCCGGCCCGTGGAGCTTCTTCAGCCGTGACGCCTCGGCTGCCAGGACGGTCACGGCGATCAGGCGCACGAGCGGCCAGAGCGCCAGGCCCCAGAGCGGCGACCGCTTCCGGAGGACGACGGTGGCCGGGAGGACGGCACCGAACGCCGGGAGGTACTCCGCGCCGGAGAGGATCGTCCGGTCGAGCCAGCGCTGGAGCCGGCTCTCGACGGCCTCCTCGTCGGCGGGGCCGTCTTGCGACATCGCCTCGTGGCCGATGGCCGTGGTGTACGCCTGGAACGCGAGGAAGGTGAGCAGGCTGCCCAGCGCGGGTCCGGTCTGGACCCCGCGCTTGCCTGCGAGCGCACGGCCCACCGGCACCGCGATCTCCACCACGGACGACTCGATGAGCAGGCCCATCCCGAGCAGGACCTGGACGGACCACAGCTGCTGGTGCACGGGCATCTCCCGCCACCGTGCGCCGAGGGCGGCGCGGGCCTGGTCGTCGTCCGCCGAGGTCCGCGGAACGGTGGTCGAGGGGCGGCGGACGCGCACCCCGACATCCTGCCCCTGGGTGCTGGGCTGTGCCCGTCGCCGGAGCCCGTCAGCGCAGGTGGTCGCCCGAGACGTCGGTGACGATCGCCTCGAAGGTGCGGGTGTCCACCTCGTCGTCGACGGTGACGCGCACGATGTCGGCGATCTGCTGCTCGGAGGAGGGCTTCGCGGCGCTCACCCGGGCGGCGGCCACGGCGTGCAGGTAGCGGACCCGCTCGGGGACTGCGGAGCGGGGAGCGGAGGAGGGTTCGACGCGTCGGCGGTGCATGCCACGACGGTAGGCCCGTCACCGACGATGTGACGGGAAACACGGCCGTGTGACACGAACCGGTCCGTATCGCATGTCGCACCAGGGCCTGTGAGTCCCATGCGCACCGGCGGCCCGGCTGCGTCACGATCGGGCATCGTTCGTGGTCCACGTCACGGCGACGGCCCTACGGTCCCGCCATGAGGTCCCTTCTGAGCAGGGCGGCCACGCTCGTGGCACTGGTGCTGGTGGTCGGCTGCTCCGGGTCGGACGGCGGCGAGTCGAGCGGCGCGGACGGCGGCGGCGGGGCGGGCGCCGTGGCCGACGAAGGCGGTGCCGTCGGTGAGGGAGGTGCCGCGGCCGACGCCGACCGCCAGGTCGTCACGAACGCCTCCGCGACCCTGGCCGTGGACGACCCGGCCGACGGCGCCCAGCGGGTGAGCCAGCTGGTGGAGTCCGCGGGCGGCCGGGTCGACGAGCGGACCGAGCAGACCGCGACCGGCGACGACGAAGGTGCCTACGCCGACCTCGTGGTCCGGGTGCCGGCGGACGCGCTGACCGACGTCCTCGCCGATCTGGAGGAGCTCGGCGAGGTGGCGAGCGTGTCGGTGTCCCGATCCGACGTGACCGGCCAGACCGTCGACCTGGACGCCCGGATCTCGGCCCTGCAGACCTCGGTCACCCGGCTGCAGACCCTGCTCGACGAGGCCCCCACCACCGAGGCCCTCCTCGCTGCGGAAGGCGCGCTGTCCGGGCGGCAGGAGCAGCTGGAGTCCTTGCAGTCCCAGCGCGCGCTGCTGGCCGACCAGGTGGAGCTGTCCACCCTGCGCGTGCACCTGCAGCCGCCCGGCGTGGCCCCGCCCGGCGGACCGGACGGCTTCGTCGACGCGCTCGGCACCGGGTGGAACGCCCTCGTGTCGACCGCAGGCGCGGCCGTCGTCGCCCTCGGCGTCCTGCTGCCATGGCTCGTGGTCGCGGCCGTGATCGCCGTGGTGGTGCTGGTGCCGCTGCGCCGCGCACGGCGGCGGTCGACGGTGCCTGCGCCGATGGCCGAGGCATGAGCGCCGTCCGGTCCCGGGTGGCCCGGACGCTCCTCGGGGGAACGGTGCTCGTCCTGGCCCTAGGCGGCTGCGCCGACGAGCCGAAGGAGGTCACGCAGACCAGTGGGCCGCTCGCCGAGGGCTTCGAGATCGAGCCGGGATCGGGCCTGGTCGGGGCGGTGTTCCCGCACGGCTCCATCGGCCATCAGGCGGTCCTCCGTGTCGACGGCGACCTGCCGAAGGTCTTCGAGGGATACGTCCGACAGGCGCAGGAACTCGGCTACGAGCTGGAGTCCGGATGGCCCCTTCGCCCGGAAGGGCAGTGGTGCAGCGACCCCGACGACACGTTCGACGACGATCCGCGCGAGGGTCCGTTCGAGGTCGAGTGCACGGCCTCCCGCTTGCAACTGGACGAGTACTCGGTGTCCGTGCGGGGACTCGCCGATACGGACGGCCGTGGCTACATCCACCTGCGGGTCCAGCCGTCCTTCGACACCGTGGAGCTGTCCCCGCTCGCGTCGGACGGCCCGGTGGCGTCGGCCACGGACGACCAGCTGGCTTCCGAGCTGACGCCGTCGACGGACGAACCGCCGCTCCATGTCGTGGAGGGCAGCGAGCTGGTCTCCGTGCCGATCCCGGCCACGTGCATCACCGGCGGCTTCGTCGCGGTGCTCCAGGTGACGGACGAGCTGATGCCGGTGATGCGCGGGTACCTGCAGCAGTTCACCGGCATGACTGCGTTCACGAGCGAGGGACTGGTCGGGAGCGACGACGAGCCGCGCGTGTGGGCCTCCGCGGCCGGCGGGGGCGACCTGACGGCGGTCGGCGTGGCCGGCGATCCCTCGTACGTGCTGATCGAGCGCTGCAACGACTGAGCTCAGGCGGGCCTGCTAGTCCGGCAGCACCTTGCCGGGGTTCATCAGGCCGACGGGATCGAGCAGATCCTTGAGGCCGCGCATGAGGTCCAGCGCCACGGGGTCCTTGTAGTCGGCCATGACGTCCCGCTTGGACTGGCCCAGGCCGTGCTCGGCGCTGATGCTTCCGTCGAAGCTGCTCGTGGAGTCGTAGACGATCCGGGCGAGTTCGTCGGCTCGCGAACGGAACTCCTCGTCGTCGCCGTCGACCGGCTTGCTCAGGTTGTAGTGCAGGTTCCCGTCCCCGATGTGCCCGTAGACCACGATGCGGATGCCCGGGACCGCCTCCTGGAGGGCCCGGTCCGTGCGCTCGACGAGAGCGGCGATGCTGCTCACCGGCACCGTGACGTCGTGCTTCAGGCTCGGGCCCTCGTGGTTCTGCGCCTCGGAGATCCCCTCGCGCAGCGCCCAGAGGGCCGCGACCTGGGCCGAGCCGGAGGCGACCACCGCGTCGAGCGCCAGCCCCCGGTCGAAGGCCTCGGCCAGGCCGGCCTCCAGCAACCCGTCGAGGTCGGCGTCGGTGCGGGTGTCGCCGAGCTCCACCAGCGCGTACCAGTCGTGCGGGGACGTGAACGGGTCGCGAGTGCCGGGGACGTGGCGGAGCACGAAGTCGACGCTCTGCCGGGACATGATCTCGAAGGCGGTCAGCCGGTCCCCGCCCCGTGCCCGGAGGATCTCGATGAGGTCGACGGCGGCCTGCGGCGAGGGCAGCGCGATCCACGCCGTCGCCCGGCCGTGCAGGGCCGGGTACAGCTTCAGCACCGCCGCTGTGATCACCCCGAGCGTGCCCTCCGCGCCGATGAACAGGTGCTTGAGGTCGTAGCCGGTGTTGTCCTTGCGCAGCCCGCGGAGACCGTGCCAGATCCGGCCGTCGGGCAGGACCACCTCCAGGCCCAAGGTGAGGTCGCGCATGGTGCCGTAGCGGAGCACCCCCGTCCCGCCGGCGTTCGTGGACAGGTTGCCGCCGATCGTGCAGCTGCCCTCGGCGCCCAGCGAGAGGGGGAAGAACCGGTCGACGGCTGCTGCGGCCTGCTGGACCTGCTGCAGCACGACGCCGGCCTCCACCGTGATCGTCTGGTTCGCGGGGTCCACCTCGCGGATCCGGCGCAGGCGCGTCAGCGACAGCACGACCTGGTCGCCGGAGGCGTCCGGCACCGCTCCGCCGCACAGCCCCGTGTTGCCGCCCTGCGGCACCAGCGCGACGCCGGCGTCCCGGCAGAGCGAGACCACGGCCGCGACCTCCGCCGTCGTGGCCGGCCGGACGACGACCGCCGCGTTCCCGCGGTACGCGTCGCGCCAGTCGGTCAGGTACCCGGCCAGCTGGTCGGGCTCGGTCACCAGGCCCGCTTCCCCGACCACCTCGCGGAGGCGGGCCGAGAGCTCGGTGGGCGTCATGCGGGGTCCCCTCCCGGCACGCCGTCCGGGACCAGGCCCAGGATCCGGCGCGCCTCGTCCGTGCGGGCGGTCAGGTCGGCGGGGTCGAGGCGATCCCCCGCGCCGGCCGTCGGAGCGATCTCGTGGAGCCGTGCCGCCCAGTCGGACATCCGTGCCGGGAAGCTCGCCGCGAGCACGTCGACCATCGTGGCGGCCGCGGTCGACGCACCCGGCGAGGCACCGAGCAGGGCGGCCAGCGATCCGCCGGCCGAGGTGACGATCTCCGTGCCGAACCCCACCATCGCCCCGCGGCCCCCGGACGTCTTCAACACCTGCACCCGCTGGCCGGCCGGTACGAGCTCCCAGTCCTCGGGGCGCACCGTCGGCAGGAAGGTCCGCAGCGCGGCCGTCCTCGCCGCGGGCGTCTGGGCGAGCTGCCGGACCAGGTAGGCCATCAGCGAGCGGTTGTCCCGGGCCGACGCGGCGAGGACCGGCAGGTTGCCCGGCCGGACCGATCGCAGGAGATCGGTGCGCCGTCCCGTCCGGAGGAAGCGCGGGGAGAACGCGGCGAACGGGCCGAACAGCAGGTACTCCCGCCCGTCGACCGTGCGGTGGTCGAGGTGCGGCACCGAGATGGTGGGCGCTCCCGGCTCCGCGTGGCCGTAGACCTTGGCCCGGTGCGCGGCCACGAGGTCCGGGCGCGCGGTGCGGAGGAACCGGCCGCTGATCGGGAAGGCGCCGTAGCGCCGCACCTCCGGGACCCCGGCGCGTTGCAGCAGGGGCAGCGTCCCGCCTCCGGTGCCCACGAAGACGAAGGGTGCCCGCATGCGGCGGGGAGCTCCCGTGCGCCGGTCGCGCAGCTCGACGTGCCAGATGTCGTTCCGTCGGTGCAGCGACGTCACCTCTTGCTGCAACCGGACGTCCCCGCCGCGTCCCCTGACCACGTCGAGGAGCCGCCGCGTCAGGACGCCGAAGTCGACGTCCGTGCCGCGGGTCGACCGGGTGAGGGCGACGGGCTCGCCCGGCGGCCGGTCGGCGAACATCAGCGGAACCCAGTCGCGCAGCACGGCCGGGTCGTCGCTGAACTCCGTGTCGGCGAAGAGCGGGTGCCCGCCCAGGGCCTCGTGCCGTGCCCGCAGGTGCGCCACCCCCTCGGCGCCGCGACCGAAGCCGAGGTGCGGGACGGGACGCACGAAGTCACCGGGCGGGCCGAGGACGCCGGCGGTCGTGAGACGGGCCCAGAACAGCAGCGAGGCGGCGAACTGCTCACCGATCTCCACCGCCCGCGAGACGTCGACCGTGCCATCGGGACCACGGGGCGTGTAGTTGAACTCGCAGAGCCCCGCGTGCCCGGTCCCGGCGTTGTTCCAGGCGCTCGAGCTCTCGAGCCCGGCCTCGTCCAGCCGCTCGACCACGGCGATGCGCCAGCCGGGCTCGAGCTCGCCCAGCATCGTCGCGAGCGTGGCGCTCATGATCCCACCGCCGACGAGGACGGCGTCGAACTCCTCCGGACCGGCCATGGCAGTTCCTCTCATCCGAGCACGAGGGCGATTCCGACCAGGACCGGTACGGACAGCAGGGTGCTGAGCAGGATCACGTCGCGGGCGAGCACGGTGCCGCGGTCGTAGGACGCGGCGTAGACGAACACGTTCTGTGCCGTCGGCAGCGCCGAGGTGACCGTGACCGCCAGGAGCGCGACCCCGTCGAGGCCCGCGCCCCAGCGGCCGAGCGCGTAGGCGGTGCCCGGCATGGCGACGTTCTTCAGGGCGACGGCCAGCCACACCTGGCCGGCGAGAGCACCGGCGCCCGGTCGGGGGGCTCCGTGCAGGGACATGCCGTAGGCCAGCAGGGCCGCCGGCACCGCCAGCGCCGCGATCAGCTCGATCGGTTCGAGCGCGAGCGAGGGCGGGTCCCAGCCGCTGGCCGCCAGCAGGAGACCGAGCGCGCAGCCGATGACGACCGGCGTGCGCAGCGGCTGGAGCAGCAGCGTGCGGCGGCTCGGCGCGTCCGCTCGCGAGCCGGCGAGCACGGCCAGGCCGACCGGCGCCATGACCAGCACCTGGAACAGCAGGACCGGCGCGACGTAGGAGGCGTCGCCGAGGATGTACACCGACACCGGTATGCCGAGGTTGCCGGCGTTGACGTAGGAGGAGGACAGCGCGCCGGTCGCCAGCTCGGCAGCCGACGGCCGCCACCGCCACCACGCCAGGCCCGCGTACAGCAGGGCGACGAGCACCGCGCTGCCCGCCGTCCCGACGAGCGCGAACGACAGGACGGCGTGGGTGTCGGCCTCGCTCAGCGTGAGGAAGAGCAGGGCCGGCGTGGCCACGAAGAACGACAGCCGGGACAGCATCCCGGGCGCCTCGGCGCCGAGCAGCCCGGTGCGGCCGACCAGCCATCCCACGGCGATCACCGCCGCGAGGGCAGCGAAGCCGCCGAGTACGCCGCTCACCGGGAGAGTTCCGCCTCCACGGCGTGCACGAGCGCCCGCGCGGCACCGGGCGCCTGGGGAAGGAAGAGGCTGGGCTCGGTGAGCTCCAGCTCGAGCACCACCGGCCGGCCCTCGACGTCCCGGACCAGGTCGATGCGGGCGTACAGCGGTGCGGGAACCCCCGGCTGAAGATTTCCGATCGCTTCGAACACCGCCTCGGCGACCTCGCGCTGATCGTCTCCGGGGCGGGCGGCCCGCAGGTCGCCCCGGCTGTCGCGGTCCTGCCGCACGCCCTCGCCTCGACCCAGCAGTGGCCCCTTGCGCACGGCGTGCGAGAAGCGCCCGCCGATGAAGAGCATGGCCGTCTCGCCGTCGTCGTCGACGCTGGCCAGGTAGGGCTGGACCATCGCCGTCCGCCCGGCGCCGGTCAGCTCGGCGGCGTGGGCCAGGGCGTCGGCGGCGTCGCTCCAGCGTGCGGTGTCGCGGGAGCCGGCGGACACCGACGGCTTGACCACCCACTCCGCGGCGTCCGGCAGCGCGGCGGCGGATGTCGGGTTCCACACCGTGGGCACGACGGGCAGGCCGACCCGCTCCAGGTCGCGGAGGTAGGTCTTGTCGGTGTTCCACCGGAGCAGCTCGACGGCGTTGCGCAGCCGCGGGACCGAGCCGGCCCACGCGAGGAACTCCTCCAGCCGCCAGGCGTAGTCCCAGCAGGACCGGACGACGGCGAGGTCCGCGGCCGCCCAGTCCACCGTCTCGTCGTCCCAGCGGACGAGGTCGACGGCGAACCCGGCGGCACGGAGCGCAGCGGACGCGAGCGGCAGGTCGGGATCGACCCGCAGCCCGCGCTCGGAGCTGACGAGGGCGACCCGCTCACTCACCGGTCAGCTGCAGCTTGCCGTCGATCCGGCGCGGGATCCCGGTGTAACCGTCGGTCAGCTCCTCCGGCAGCACGTCGGCCGGCGCTCCCTGCCAGGTGACCGGGCGCACGAAGCGGCGGATGGCAGTGGCGCCCACCGAGGTGTGCTGCGAGTTCGTCGACGGCCAGGGACCGCCGTGGTGCTGGGCCCAGGAGACCGCCACCCCGGTCGGGTAGGCGTCGTAGACCAGGCGGCCGGCCCGGGTGCGGAGCTCCTGGGAGACCGCCAGTGGCAGCTCGGTCTCCCCCGCCGCGCGCAGCACGGTGGCGGTGAGCGACGACGGCATCGCCCCCAGCGCGGCGAGCAGCTCCTTCTCGCCGTCGTACCGGGCCACGACGCTGACCGGGCCGAAGCACTCCTCGGTGACCTCGTGCGGGAGGTCGGCCGCGGTGGTGGTGAGCAGCCGCGGCACCGCGCGGAACCCCTCGCCGGCCGGCTCCTCGCCGCGGGCCACCTCCGCCACCCCCGGCGCGCCGGCCAGGGCGTCGGAGATCCGGCCGTAGGAGGCCGCGATGCCCTCGTTGAGCAGCACCGGCGCCGGCGTCGCGCGCACGGCCTCGGCCATCGCCTCGACGACGCGGTCACCCTCGGCGCCGGCGGGCACGAAGGCCAGACCGGGCTTCGTGCAGAACTGCCCGCCGCCCAGGGTGAAGGACCCGACCAGCTCGCGGCCGATGACCTCGCCCCGCTCGCCGGCCGCCTGCGGCGTCACGATCAGCGGGTTCAGGCTGCTCAGCTCACCGTAGAACGGCACCGGGTCGGGGCGTCGCTCGATGATCTCCAGCAGCGCGCGGCCGCCGTTCACCGAGCCGGTGAAGCCGACGGCCCGGATCGCCGGGTGAGCCACCAGGTCCGCGCCGGCCTGCAGGCCGTGCACGATGCCGAAGGTGCCCTCGGGTGCCCCGGCCTTGCCGGCCGCCTCGACGAGCACGTCGAACACCAGCTGGGACGTCGCCGGGTGCGATCCGTGCGCCTTGACGACCACCGGGCAGCCCGCGGCCAGCGCGGAGGCGGTGTCGCCGCCCGGGACGGAGAACGCCAGCGGGAAGTTGCTCGCGCCGAAGACGGCGACCGGGCCGAGCGGCACCAGCATGCGGCGCAGGTCGGGACGCGGCCCCATCGGCGTGTCGCCGGCGTGGTCGATGGTCGCCTCGAGGTAGCTGCCCTCCTCGGCCACCTCGGCGAAGAGCCGGAGCTGGTAGCAGGTGCGGGTCAGCTCACCGTTGAGGCGGGTCTCCCCGAGTGCGGTCTCCCGGTCGGCCACCGCGACGACGTCCTCTCGGCGGGCCTCCAGGGCATCGGCCAGAGCACGCAGCAGCGCGGCGCGGCCGGCTCGGCCCATGCCGTCCAGCTCGGGCGCGGCCGCGAGGGCGGCGGCGCAGAGGTGGTCGACCTCCTCGGTGGTGGTCTCCTGGGCGACCACCTCGACGGTCTGGCCGGTGCGGGGATCGATGCTGACGACGTCCATGGGTTCCTCCGGGTTGTGCACGGTCAGCGGGTCGCGTCGACGTGGACGCGGTCGACCGTCCAGGCGCGCGCCTGGTCGGTCAAGGTGACGCCGAGGCCGGGCCGGTCGGACAGGTGCATCCGCCCGTCGCGGGTCTCCAGCCGCTCGTTGAACAGCGGGTGCAGCCAGTCGAAGTGCTCGACCCACGGCTCGATCGGGTACGCCGCGGCGAGGTGGACGTGGATCTCCATGGCGAAGTGCGGCGCCAGCCCGAGGTTGCGGTGCTCGGCGAGGGTCGCCAGCTTCAGGAACTGGGTGATGCCGCCGACCCGCGGGGCGTCGGGCTGCAGGATGTCGACGGCGCCCTGGCGGATGAGCTCGTAGTGCTCGGCGACGCTGGTCAGCATCTCACCCGTGGCGATCGCGGTGTCGAGCGAGCGGGCGAGCTGGGCGTGCCCCTCGGCGTCGTAGGCGTCGAGCGGCTCCTCGATCCAGACCAGGTCGAACTCCTCGAGCCGGCGGCTGACCCGCATGGCCGTGGACCGGTCCCACTGCTGGTTGGCGTCCACCATCAGCGGCACGCCGTCGCCGAGGTGCTCGCGGACGGCCCGCACGCGGCGCAGGTCCTCGGCCGAGTCGGGCAGACCGACCTTGATCTTGATGCCGCCGACGCCGCTCTCGAGCGTCCGGGTGGCGTTGTCCTTCACCTGCTCGATCGACTCGTGCAGGAAGCCGCCGGAGGTGTTGTAGCAGCGCACCGAGTTCCGGTGGGCGCCGAGCAGCTTGGCCAGGGGCAGACCGGCCCGCTTGGCCTTGAGGTCCCACAGGGCGACGTCGATGGCCGCGATCGCCTGGGTCGAGGCGCCGCTGCGGCCGACCGACGCGCCTGCCCAGACCAGCTTGGTCCAGAGGCGACCGATGTCGTTCGGGTCCTCCCCGATCAGGTCGGGGGCGACCTCCCGGGCGTGCGCGAACTGGGCAGGCCCGCCGGCGCGCTTGGAGTAGCTGAAGCCGACACCCTCGAAGCCGGCCTCGGTCCGGATCTCGGCGAAGAGGAAGGCGACCTCGGTCATCGGCCGCTGCCGGCCGGTGAAGACCTTGGCGTCGCTGATCGGGTTGGGCAACGGCAGCGTGACCGACGACAGCGTCACGGACTCGATGCGGTCGAGCACCGCCGGTGCCGTCGCGGGCGCCGAGGCGAGGGTGGTCATGCGTCCTCCAGGAGGGGTTCGGTCAGCGGACCAGGCAGGGGCGCTTGGGGTCGAACTGCCACCCCGGCACCAGGTACTGCATCGCGACGGCGTCATCACGGGCGCCGAGACCGTGCTCGAGGTAGAGCTGGTGCGCCTTCTCGAGCGCGTCCCGGTCGAGCTCCACGCCGAGACCGGGTGCCGTCGGCACCGCGATGGCGCCGTCCCGGATCCGTAGCGGCGAGCGGGTCAGCGGCTGCCCGTCCTGCCAGATCCAGTGCGTGTCGAGCGCGGTGATCTCGCCCGGGGCGGCAGCGCCGACCTGGGTGAACATCGCCAGCGAGATGTCGAAGTGGTTGTTGCTGTGCGAGCCCCAGGTCAGCCCGAAGTCCGAGCACAGCTGCGCGACCCGGACCGAGCCGCGCAACGTCCAGAAGTGCGGGTCCGCGAGCGGGATGTCCACGGCGTCGGTGCGCACCGCGTGGGCCATCTGCCGCCAGTCGGTGGCGATCATGTTGGTGGCCGTGGGCAGGCCGGTGGCGCGCTTGAACTCGGCCATGACCTCGCGGCCGGAGAAGCCGCCCTCGGCGCCGCACGGGTCCTCGGCGTAGGCCAGCACGCCGTGCAGGTCGCGGCAGAGCCGTACGGCGTCGGTCAGCAGCCAGCCTCCGTTGGGGTCGAGCGTGATCCGGGCGTCGGGGAAGCGCGCGGCCAGGGCGCGGACCGCGGCCACCTCCTCCTCGCCGGGCAGGACGCCGCCCTTGAGCTTGAAGTCGGTGAAGCCGTAGCGCGCCTGGGCGGCCTCGGCGAGGGCCACGACCGCCTCGGGCGTCATCGCCTCCTCCCGGCGCAGCCGCTCCCAGTCGTCGGCGGGGTCGGCCTCGGCGAGGTAGGGCAGGTCGGTCGCCGTCCGGTCCCCGACGTAGAAGAGGTAGCCGAGCATCGGCACGCTGTCGCGCTGCTGCCCCTCCCCCAGCAGCTCCGCGACCGGCACGCCGAGGTGCTGGCCGAGGAGGTCGAGCAGCGCGGACTCCAGAGCGGTGACCGCATGGATCGTCGTCCGCAGGTCGAAGGTCTGCTGACCGCGCCCGCCGGCGTCACGATCGGCGAAGGTCGCGGCGACCGACCGCAGCAGCCGGCCGTAGTGCGCGACCGGCTGCCCGGTGAGCAGCGCTCCGGCGTCCTCGATCGTGCGCCGGATGGCCTCGCCGCCGGGCACCTCACCGAGCCCGGTCCGCCCGTCGGAGTCGGTCACGATCGCGATGTTCCGGGTGAAGAAGGGCCCGTGCGCGCCGCTGAGGTTCAGCAGCATGCTGTCGTGCCCCGCGACGGGGACCACCTCGACGGTCGCGACGGTGGGGGTCCGGACGGTCATGCGGTCCTCCTGGATCGGCACCGGTGTCAGGAGACCTTGGAGATCAGCGTCGTGAGCTCGGCGAGCTCCTCCTCGGTCAGGTCGGTGAGGGGCGGCCGCACCCGGCCGCCGTCCTTGCCGACCGCGGTCAGTCCGGCCTTGACGATGGACACCGCGTACCCGCGCTGGCGGTCGCGGATGTCGATGTAGGGGATCACGAAGTCGTTGAGCATCGAGTAGACAGCCACCCGGTCCTGTGCCCGCACGGCTGCGTAGAAGCGCAGCGCGAACTCGGGCAGGAAGTTGTACAGCGCCGAGGAGTAGGTGCTGACCCCGAGCTGCAGCAGCGGGAGCGCGAACGTCTCCGCCGTCGGCAGGCCGCCGACGTAGATCAGCCGGTCGCCGACCCTGGCGTAGGTACGGGTCATCTGCTCGATGTCGCCGATGCCGTCCTTGAGCCCGATCAGGGTGGGGTTGCGGTCCGCGACCTCGGCGACCGTCACGTCGGTGAGGACGGCGTTGGCGCGGCTGTAGACGATGACCCCGAGGTCCGAGGCGCGGCACACGGCGCCGATGTGCTCGACGAGGCCGGCCTGGCTGGCCTCGGTCAGGTACGGGGGGAAGAGCAGCAGGCCGGAGGCGCCGGCCTCCTGGGCGGCCTTGGCCTGGGCGACCGCCTGAGCGGTGCTCCCGGTGGCCGGGGCCAGCACCGGGACGCGGTCACCGGCCTCCTCCACCGCGATGCGCAGCACCCGGTCGATCTCCTCGGAGGTGAGGGAGAACCCCTCCCCCGTCCCACCGGCGGCGAACAGGCCGGCCACGTCGAAGCTCGACTGCCAGGCGAGGTGCTCGCGGTAGCGGGCCTCGTCGACGCGGAGGTCGCCGTCGAAGTGCGTGACGGGGAAGGACAGCAGGCCGGACTTCAGACGGTCGGCGAGGGCGTCGGGGGGCATCAGCGTCACGGAGATCAGTCCTCGGGTGCGACGGGTCCGCGCGGCGCCCGACGGAGCTGTCGGCGGCACGAGCGGTGGTCGGCGTCACCGTAGGAACGCGGGACGATGCCTGTCCAAGAGTTGTTGCGCATCGCTCGATGCCGGTTCGGCATCGCTCACCGGCTCAGAAGCTGCCCGTGCTGCGCTCCAGCAGGTCCAGCACGCGGCCGAGCGCGGGGTTGCGCGACTCCCGCACCCAGAGCAGGTGCAGCTCGACCGGCTCCGGGACGGGGGTCTCCAGCCGGATGAACTCGACGCCCTCGATCGGCAGCCGGGCCGCGGACCCGGGCACGAAGGCGATCCCCCGCCCGGCCGCCACCAGCCACAGCATGGTGAGGACCTGGCTCACGGTGTGGACGGCATTCTGGGACGCGGCGGGCACCATGCTCACGACCAGGTCGTAGAAGTACCGCGCCTGCGTCGGTGAGTGCATGACGACCGGCTCCGCCGCCAGGTCGTCGGCGACCGCGTCCCGCCCCAGCCCCGCGAGCCGGTGCCCCGCGGGGACGGCCACCAGCAACGCCTCCCGGTGCAGCAGGCGGGAACCGAAGGTCTCGGCGTCGAAGGGCGGACGCGCGAGCCCGAGGTCGATCTCCTCGTTCACGAGGGCGGCCACCTGCTCGCGGGTCACCATCTCGTGCAAATCCAGGCCGATGTCGGGCAGCGCCCGCTCCACCTCGTCGAGCAGCCGGCCGAGGGTCCCGTAGGTCGAGGCAGCCGTGAATCCGATGCGCACCACTCCGTGCGAGCCCGACGACACCCGGCGGGCCAGTTCGGGCGCGGTGTCGGCCAGGGACAGGAGCCGGCGCGCCTCGCCGAGGAACACCTCGCCGGCGGCGGTCAGGGTCACCCGGCGGTTGTCCCGCTCCAGCAGCTGCGCACCCACGGCCCGTTCCAGCTTCTGGATCTGGCGACTCAACGGCGGCTGCGTCATCTTCAACCGGGTGGCGGCGCGGCCGAAGTGCAGCTCCTCGGCGACGGCGAGGAAACCGCGGAGTTGCTCCAACGTGAACGCCATGCAGGCAAGGTATCAATCAATGCCGCATTGATCTTGGACACGCATGGACTGCCGTCCATACGCTCCGCTGGTCCGGAGTGACGCCACTCACAGACGCCCACCCGCTGACCGAGGAGATCGACATGAACACCACCTACCGAGCGCGCCGCTGGGCGACGACCGGTGCCGGGCTCGCGCTGGCCCTCTCGCTCGCCGCCTGCGGCGGCAACGTGGGCGGCGGGTCGGACGCCGAGGGCGAGGACTTCCCGGGCGGCGACCCGATCACCATCCTCGTGGGGCAGGACCCGGGTGGCAGCACCGACCTCATCGCCCGCGCGGCCGCCGAAGGCCTGTCCGACGACCTCGGCGTCCCGGTGACCGTGGAGAACAAGCCGGGCGCGAACGGCGCCCTGGCCGCCCAGGAGCTTGCCGGCGAGGACCCCGACGGCCACACCCTGATGGTCTACAACGGCAGCCTGGCCTACATCACCCCGCTCGCCGTGGGTGAGGGCGAGGCGCCCGACATCGCCGACTACGACATCGTCACCGGCCTGTCCCTCGACGACTACGTGCTGGTCACCGCGCCCGACTCGGGGTTCGCGACGGTCGAGGACCTCGCCGCCGCGGGTCGCCCGGTCACCTTCGGCACGACCGGCGTCGGCACCGGCAGCCAGCTCTCGCAGGAGCTGCTCTTCGCCCAGGCCGACATCGACGCCACCGCCGTCCCCTTCGACGGCGGCTCGCCCACCCTGACCGCCGTGCTGGGCGGGCAGGTCGACGTCGGATCCATCCAGCTCGGCGAGGCCATCGAGCAGATCGAGGCCGGCGAGCTCACCGCGATCGTCACGTTCGCCGAGGAGCGGCCGAGCTACCTGTCGGACGTCCCGACCGCCGTCGAGGCCGGATACGACGTGCCGGTCCAGCAGGCGCGCGCCGTCTTCGCGCCCAAGGGCCTGCCCGAGGACGTCATGACGGCCCTCCGCGACGGGTTCCAGGCCGCCTTCGAGGAGGAGGCCTACCAGCAGTTCAACGAGGACAACCAGCTCACCGCCTGGGAGGTCGACGGCGACGAGGTGCGCGAGACGTGGACGAGCAACCTCGACGAGTACCGCTCCGTCGTCGAGGAGTTCGGCATCGAGCTCGGCGGCGAGTAGCCATGACCTCTGCGCACGACGGGGCGCACGCCCCGACGGGCCCCGGCGGCAGCACCGCCGCCGGGGCCTCCCCCCTGGGGGCCGACGACGCCGCCCGGTCCACCACCGCGGTGGAGTCCCCCTCGACGCTGCACGACCTCGAGGAGGCCGTGCACCGGCTCGAGGCCGAGGCCGAGCACCGGCCGCCCGCAGCCGGGCCGACCACCAACCTGGTGGTCGCGACGTTGGTGGTGGCGCTGGGCGCGGCGGCCCTCGTCGGCTCCCTGTCGCTGGGCGTCGGTTCGGCGCGCACTCCCGGCTCGGGCACCTGGCCACTGATCCTGAGCCTGCTGATCGTGGTGCTGGGTCTCGGGCTGGCTGTCACCGCGCGCAGCACGACCGACGCGGAGCGCTTCTCCCGGTCGTCCCTGCTCGTCCTCGCCGGCCTGGCGACCATGGTCGTCTTCGTCGCGCTCATCGGGACCATCGGCTTCGAGATCCCCGCGGCGCTGCTGGCCTTCGTCTGGCTGCGCTTCCTCGGCGGCGAGGGCTGGCGCCTGTCGGTGGTCATGAGCCTCGGCCTGGTGGTCGCGTTCTACCTCATCTTCGTGGCGGCCCTCTCGGTCCCCATCCCGCACCTGTTCTGAGGACAGCGCCATGGACACCCTCGCCGTGGACATCGCCCCGGTGCTCGACGGCTTCACCGTCGTGCTGGAACCCACCAACCTGCTCTACTGCCTGATCGGCGTCACCGTCGGCATGCTCGTCGGCGTCCTGCCCGGTCTCGGGCCCGCGGCGACCATCGCGATCCTGCTGCCGATCACCATCGGCATCGAGCCCGTGACGGCGATCATCATGCTGTCCGGCATCTTCTACGGAGCGCAGTACGGCGGCACGATCACGTCAGTCCTGCTCAAGCTGCCCGGCGAGGCGTCATCGGTCGTCACGGTCTTCGACGGTCACGCACTCTCACGGCAGGGCAGGGCGGGCACCGCCCTGGGGATCGCGGCCATCGGCTCCTTCGTCGGCGGCACCGTCTCGATCGTGGCGCTGTCCTTCCTGGCGCCGGTGGTCGCCAGCTTCGCCCTCGACTTCGGCCCGCCCGAGTACACCGCCCTGGCACTGCTGGGCATCCTGCTGGTGTCCACGATCAGCAGCGGCAGCCGGCTCAAAGCGCTCGTCGCGGCCTCCATCGGCCTGCTGCTGGCGACGGTCGGCCGGGACGCCTTCACCGGTGGTGAGCGGTTCACCTTCGGCAACCTCAACCTCGCGGACGGCCTGGACTTCGTGCCGATCGCCATGGGCCTCTTCGGCCTGGGCGAGATCCTCTACAACCTCGAGGAGCGGCACACCGCCGCCCAGGCGCCGATGAAGGTGGCGAACGTCTGGCCTTCCCGTCGGGACCTGCGCCAGTCCTCCGGCGCGATCGGGCGGGGCTCGGTCCTCGGCTTCGTCCTCGGCATCCTGCCCGGCGGTGGGGCGACCCTCGCCTCCCTGGCCGCCTACGCGGTGGAGAAGCGGCGATCGAAGACGCCGGAGCGGTTCGGCAACGGCGCGGTCGAGGGTGTGGCCGGTCCCGAGACGGCGAACAACGCGGCCGCGACGTCGTCGTTCATCCCGCTGCTCACGCTCGGCATCCCCGCGAACGCCACGATGGCCGTCATCTTCGGCGCCCTGCTGGTCATCGGTGTCTCCCCCGGCCCGCAGCTGGTGACCGAGGAGCCGGAACTCTTCTGGGGCGTCATCAACTCCATGTACATCGGCAACATCCTGCTGCTGATCATGAGCATCCCGCTGGTCGGCCTCTTCGTGAAGATCCTCCGGGTGCGGCCGGCGATCCTGGCCCCCATCACCGTCCTGATCACGCTGATCGGCGTCTACACCGTCAACAACAGCGTCTTCGACATCGTGCTGGTGATCGTCTTCGGTGTGCTCGGCTACCTGATGAAGAAGCTCGGCTTCGACCCCGGGCCGCTCCTCCTCGCCTTCGTCCTCGGCGTCCTGCTCGAGGAGTCGCTGCGCCGGTCGTTGCTGATCTTCGACGGGAACGCCGCCGAGTTCTTCACCCGGCCGATCTCCGGCACCCTGCTCGTCGTCTTCCTGCTCGTCGCCCTCCTCCCGCTCATCGGCAAGGCCTTCGCCCGCCGGCGCTCCGCCGAACAGCAGAACGACACGACCAAGGAGCTGGTATGACCGTCCTCGTCGGCTATGTCCCGACCCCCGAGGGCGACGCCGCCTTCTCGGCCGCCCTGCAGGAGGCCCGGCGGCGGAGCGAATCGCTCGTCGTCCTCAACTCCCCGCAGGGCGGCGCGCCGGTCAGCGTCGACGTCGCTCCCGATCCCGCCGTCCGCCGGATGAACGAGCGCGCCGAGGCCGACGGGGTCACGCTCGAGCTCAGGCAGGCGGCGCACTCGGGCGACGCCGCGGACGAGGTGCTGCGGGTGGCGCAGGAGGTCGACGCCTCCGTGATCGTCATCGGGCTGCGCAAGCGCTCCGCCGTGGGGAAGCTGCTCATGGGCAGCGTCGCGCAGCGGATCCTGCTCGACGCCGACCGGCCCGTGCTCGCCGTGAAGCCGTGACGCCGCGCCCCGACCCAGGACGAGCGTGACCGGATAGACACCGCCGCTCCGGGCCGGCGCGCCGGCGGCGTGCCAGGCTCGGCGGCGATGTCCGCATGACCGGCTGGGAGATGCTCGCGGTGGCCGCTGCCGGGTTCGCAGCCGGCGGCATCAACGCCGTGGTGGGCTCGGGCACCCTGGTGAGCTTCCCCGTCCTGCTGGCGGTCGGGCTGCCGCCGGTCTCGGCGACGATCAGCAACTCCCTCGGGCTGGTCGCCGGCAACCTGAGCGGCTCGATCGGGTACCGCCGGGAGCTGCGCGGGCAACGGCGGCTCCTGCTGCGGCTGCTGCCCGCCTCGGTGCTGGGCGCACTCACCGGCGCCTTCCTCCTGCTGCACCTGCCCGCCGCCACGTTCGAGGCGGTCGTGCCCGTGCTGATCGCGCTCGCCGTCCTGCTGGTGGCGCTGCAGCCGGTGGTGCAGCGGAGGCTGGCTGCCGGCACCGACGCCCCCGACGCCCCGGTCCGGGGCGGACGTCTGGCGGCCCTCTTCGCCGGCGCCTACGCGACCGGCACGTACGGCGGCTACTTCGCCGCCAGCCAGGGAGTTCTGCAGATCGGCATCTTCGGCTTCGTGCTGAGGGAGTCGCTGCAACGGCTCAACGCACTGAAGAACGTCCTCACCCTCGCGGTCAACACCGTCGCGGCCGGGGCCTACGTCGTCGTCGCCACCGACCGCATCGACTGGTGGGCGGCGGGGCTGCTCGCCGCCGGATCCCTCGTCGGCGGCGCGGTGAGCTCCCGGTACGGTCGCCGCCTGCCGTCCTGGGCCCTGCGGACGGCGATCGTCGTCCTCGGGATCGTGGCCATCGTGGTGCTGGTGAACCGGTGAACGCCGGGGAGTTCGCCCTCCTCGTGCTGGCCGGCGTCGGCGCCGGGCTCACCGGCAGCATCGCCGGGCTGGCCTCGCTGATCAGCTACCCGGCCCTCCTCGCCGTCGGCCTCCCACCGGTGACGGCCAACGTCACCAACACCGCCGCGCTGGTCCTGACCGGCGTCGGTTCGGTGAGCGCATCGCGGCCGGAGCTGAGGGGTCAGGGCCGCCGACTCCTGCCGCTGGCCGGCGCCGCCGTCCTCGGTGGCACCGCGGGCGCAGCACTCCTGCTGAGCACCCCCACGGAGGCGTTCGAGCGGATCGTGCCCTTCCTCATCGGCGGGGCGTCGCTGGCCATCCTGGTGCAGCGGCCCCCGCGCGAGCTCGCCGCCGCGGTCGCCGAGGACCCCCGCCCGCGCCGCGACCAGTGGTGGTTGCCGGTGGCGGTCTTCGCCATCTCGATCTACGGCGGCTACTTCGGGGCGGCTGCCGGCGTCCTCATGCTGGCGACCTTCCTGCTCACGACCGGGGAGGGACTCCCCCGCAGCAACGCCATGCGCAACGTCATCCTCGGGGTCGCCAACACCGTCGCGGCAGCCGGCTTCGTGCTGTTCGCCTCGATCGCCTGGTCGGCGGCGCTGCCGCTGGCGCTCGGGTTGCTCCTGGGGTCGCTGCTCGGGCCCCGGATCGTGCGGAGGGCACCCCAGGTCGCCCTCCGGCGGGTCATCGCCGTCGCGGGGCTGGGGCTGGCCGTGCACCTGGGCGTGCAGGCCTACTTCTGAGTGGGTGCGCCCGGCGGGGCTCCAGGGTGGAGGGAGCCCCGCCGGGGCGCGGTCGAGCGGTCAGCCGCGGCCGACGTAGGCGGCGAGCACCAGGACGACCACGCTGCCCAGCAGGAGCAGCCGCGCCGGGGTGAGGCCGTTGACCAGACCGGCGGTCGCCTCCACCCACTGCGGGCGGACGACGGCGTCGCGGGCCTGCTGCCGCACGATGCGCACCTCGTCGGCCAGCAGGGTCACGGCGGTGCCCAGCAGGCCGAGCCCGAGGACCATGAACACCACCGACAGCCGCTCGTCGTAGCTCTCCGCCGTGCCGCCCAGGACGGCGGCGACGATCCCGCCGACCACCAGCCCGAGCAGACCCCCGGCGACGGGCGCCCACGGGCCCATGACGGTCAGCGGACCGCGCCGCGGCATGCGCGGGGCAGGGCGCACGCTGACCGGCGCGGTGGGCTGCGCACCCGGGGCCAGCTCCTGGTCGGGGGCCGATCCCGCGGCCGGCTGGGCCGGCGCCTCGGGCACCGGCGCAGGGGGCGGGGTCACGGCCGGGGACACCTTCGTCGCCGGGCCGGACGTCCCGGCCGCCTTCGCCTTGGTCTTGGACGCGGCGACCGCGCCACCGGGACGGACCACCGGGATCTCGGCGGTGCCGGGACCGGTGGACGTGCTTCCGTTGCGTTCACTCATGACTGATCACCTCGCGGGCCACGCTAGGCGCATCCGTCCCACGCGCCGGGGAGGCCACCCCGGTGGCCCGGTGACGCAGCGTGATGCCGCGCCGGAGCGGTCGGGCAGGATGGGACCGTGATCAGCATCCGGACCGCACTCATCGGCGACGGGCCGGACCTGGTCCGGCTCGACCGCGCGACGTGGTCCCCGGAGAACGCCGTCGTGCCGCTGTGGCCGGAGGACACCGACTTCTTCGAGCGACGCAGCCCGGACGACGTCCTGGTGGCCGAACGGGACGGTCGCACCGTCGGGTACACCGCACTCGCCTCCCCCACGCCCCTGGAGTGCAACCGGCACGTGCTGCACATCCAGGGGCTGGCGGTCGACCCGTCCGCGCGCCGGCAGGGCGTGGGCCGCAGGCTGGTCGAGGCCGCCGCGGAGGAGGCCGCCCGGCGGGGTGCCCGCAAGCTCGGTCTCCGGGTCCTCGGCGGCAACGCGAGCGCGCGGGCCCTCTACGCCTCGGCCGGCTTCGTCGTCGAGGGCGTGCTGCGGGACGAGTTCCGGCTCGACGGCCGCTTCGTCGACGACGTCCTGATGGCCCGCCCGCTCCCCTGACCGCGCGGCGTCACACGAGCCGCCGGCTGTCCTGGCCGACCACCCGCAGCCACCGGTAGCCGTAGCCCTCCAGCTGCAGTTCCACGCTCCCGTCGTCGGACAGCGGCGTGCTGCCCGGCTGCAGCAGGTCGACCAGGCGGTGCTCGGAGCCGCAGTCCTCCAGCGTCAGCGGCACGGTCCGGGGCTCCGGTCCCAGGTTGTGCAGGGCCACCAGCGCGCCGTCGTCCCAGGTGGACAGGTGCGCCAGCACCTCCGGGCAGGGGTGCTCGAGCACCTGGAACCCGCCCCAGCCGAGCTCGGGCGACTCGCGGTAGCGGCGGACGAGCAGCTTCATGAACGACAGCAGCGAGTCCGGGTCGTTGCGCTGGTCGGCGACGTTGACGAACTCCGGCGCGAAGCCGCCGTCCACCAGCGGTCCGGGCAGCTTCTCCCGGTCGGCGGGCGAGAAGCCGCCGTTGCGCCCCGAGGTCCACTGCATCGGGGTGCGGACGGCGAGCCGGCCCTCGGCGTCGAGGTCCTCCCCCATGCCGATCTCCTCGCCGTAGAACAGCACCGGGGTGCCGGGCAGCGAGAACAGCAGGCTGTAGACCATGCGCACCCGCCGCGGGTCGCCGTCCAGCATCGGCGGGAGCCGCCGGCGGAGGCCGCGGCCGTAGACCTGCATGCGCTCCTCGGGCCCGAACGCGGCGAACACCTCGGCACGCTCGTCGTCGGAGAGCTTGTCGAGGGTCAGCTCGTCGTGGTTGCGCACGAACGTGCCCCACTGCGAGTCCGGGTGCAGCGTCGGCCGGCCCTCGAGCGCGGTGACGAGCGGCCCGGCGTCGGACCGTGCCATCGCCAGGTAGAGGGCCTGCATGCCGATGAAGTCGAACTGCATGGTCAGCTCGTCGCCGTCCTCACCGCCGAAGAACTGCAGCTGATCCTCGTAGGGCAGGTTCACCTCCCCCAGCAGGACGCCGGTGCCCGAGCGCCGGCCGACGACCGAGCGCAGCGCCCGCAGGTACTGGTGCGGGTCGGGCAGCGCGCCACCGTCGCCGCCCTCGGTCTCGAGAAAGAAGGGGACGGCGTCGACGCGGAACCCGGACAGCCCCAGCTGCAGCCAGAACTCCATGACCTTGGCGACCTCGTCGCGGACCTTGGGGTTCGTGACGTTCAGGTCGGGCTGCTCCTTGTAGAACTTGTGCAGGTACCACTCCCCCGTCTTCTCCGACAGCGTCCAGATGCTGTCCTCCTGGTCGGGGAAGACGACCTGGTCGGAGGTGTCCGGCGGCGGGTCGGAGCGCCACACGTAGAAGTCACGGAACGGCGAGTCCTTCGACTGCTCCGCCGAGCGGAACCACGGGTGCTCGCGCGAGGTGTGGTTGACGACCAGGTCGGCGATCACCCGCATGCCCCGGTCGTTCGCGGTGCGGATCACCTCGACCAGGTCCCCGTGCGTGCCCAGGCGGGGGTCGACGCCGTAGAAGTCGGTGATGTCGTAGCCGTCGTCGCGCTCGGCGGTCGGGTAGAAGGGCATCAGCCACAGGCAGGTGACGCCGAGGTCGGCAAGGTGGTCGATGCGCTGGGCCAGGCCCGCGAAGTCGCCGATGCCGTCCTCGTTCCAGTCCATGTAGGTCTCGACGTCGAGGCAGTAGACGACGGCGTTCTTCCACCACAGGTCGCTGGTGTCGGTGATCCTCATGCCCGCACCGCGACGACGGGGCCGGGCGCGGTGACGCCGAGCTGCGGGAGGACGGTCTCCCCGAAGGCGTCCAGGAAGGCGCGTTGCTCGACCCCGACGTGGTGCAGGTAGATCTCCTCGAAGCCCAGCTCCAGGTACTCCTGCAGCCAGGCCGTGTGCTGGCCCAGATCGGCCGAGACCCGGACCGCGCCGGCGACGTCCTCCGGGGACACGTGCGCGCTGGCCTGCTCGAACGCCTCCGGGCTGTCGAGGTCCCAGCACAGCGGCGGCGGGAAGACGTTGCTCCGCCACTGGTCGTGCGCCATGCCCAGCGCGCGGTCCGGGTCCGGGTCCCAGGACACGTGGACCTGCAGCGCGAGCTTCCCCTGGCCGCCGGCGTCCCGGTAGGCGGCGATCATCTCGCGGAGCTTGTCGTGCGGCTGGTTGATCGTGACCAGGCCGTCGGCCCACGCGGCGCCGTTGCGGGCGGTGGCCACGCTGACCGCGGGGGCGATGAGCGCGGGCCGGACGTCGGGCAGGGTGTAGACCTTCGCCCGGTCGACGGTGACCAGCCCCTCGTGGCTGACCTCCTCCCCGGCGAGCAGCGCGCGGATGATGCCGACGCACTCGATCAGCCGGGCGTCCCGCAGCTCCTTGCGGGGCCACTTGTCGCCGGTGACGTGCTCGTTCATCGCCTCGCCGCTGCCCAGGGCCACCCAGAACCGGCCGGGGAACATGGCGCCGAGGGTGGCGATCGCCTGCGCGACGATCACCGGGTGGTATCGCTGCCCCGGGGCGTTCACCGCACCGAACGGCAGCGACGTCGTCGCCATGGCCGCCCCCAGCCACGACCACGCGAAGCCGGACTCGCCCTGCCGGGGGTTCCAGGGGGTGAGGTGGTCGGAGCACATCGCGGCGGTGAACCCCACCTCCTCGGCGTGCTGCACCGCCTTCAGCAGCTCCGCCGGGTGGACCTGCTCGTGGGAGTTGTGAAATCCGATGACAGGCATGGGCCATGCCTACCGCGCCCGGTGATCGTCCGCAGTCCCGGATACGGGTCCGCCCTAGGGTCGGCGGTCGTGCAGAGCTCCTCGACCACCTTCCGCGTCGTGCTCGCCGCCGACGTCGTCGTCAAGCTGGCCACGACCGCCCTGCTGGTGTTCGCCGCACTGCACCCGGACTGGCCGCAGTTCGCCGGCAAGGCGATGGCAGCCCGTGCGGTCGCCTACCCGCTGGGGTTGCTGGTGCTGCCGGTCGTCTGGTGGGTCGTCCGGCGCCGGTCCGGCCGGCGGTACCCGGCTCTTCCGGACCTGCTGGTCTCGATCCCGTTCCTGGTCGACACCGCAGGCAACGCGCTGGACCTGTACGACGCCGTGAGCTGGTTCGACGCCGCCTGCCACCTGGTCAACTGGGCGCTGCTGCTGGGCGGGCTGGCCGTCTCGCTCCCCCGCTGGCTGCACCCGTGGACGAGGCTGGGGCTGACGGTCGGACTGGGCTCGACGACGGCCCTGCTCTGGGAGGTCGGCGAGTACTACGCCTTCCTGCGGAACAGCCCGGAGCTCGCGACCGCCTACACGGACACGCTGGGCGACATGGTGCTCGGGACGACGGGGTCACTCCTCGCGGGACTCCTGGTGCTGCGGCTGCGGCCGAGCCACGTGCCGACGCGGACCGCGGTCCCGCAGTGGTCCCCGCTCAGCGAGCGGTGAGTGCCAGCCGCATGCCGAAGCCGACGAGGGTCGCACCGGTGACGCCGTCGATCGCCCGGACGGTGCCCGGGCGCCGCAACCAGCGGCTGAGCAGCGCGGCCGCGCCGATCAGCAGGGCGAACCACACCACGGTCAGCCCGGCGTGCACGGCGGCCAGCAGCAGACCCGGCAGCAGCGGGTCGCTGCCGGCGGGCAGGAACTGCGGTAGCAGCGCGACGTAGAAGACGCCGATCCTGGGGTTGAGCAGGTTGGTCAGCGCAGCGCAGCGCGGTGTAGGCGACCTCTGACGCCGTCAGCAGGGCCGAGATGCCGACCGCCGCCGACGCCCCCCACACGAACAGCCCGGTCAGGATGCCGGCGGCGGTGGCCACCGCCTCGCGCCGGCTGCGGGTGAGGGCCGCCCGGAGCACCAGAGCGGAGTCCAGACCCGGCGTGACGGTGAGCGCAGCCGCGACGACGGCGAAGCCCAGCACCTCGGAGGTCATGAGGGCATCGTGGCACCCCCAGCGCCCGCCGGGCCGAGCACAAGGTCGGCCACGCGCCCCGGCAGCACGGCGACGTCGAGGTGACTGCCGCTGCCGTCGCCCACCACCGGCCAACCGCGGCCCCGTGCCTCGGCGGCAGCGCCGTCATACGCCCCCGAGAGGTGGACGTACCGCGCGCCGTCCTCCGGCCAGCCCACCGGCACCGGGACGGCGACGTCGTAGAAGTCGGCCGGGAGCTCGTGCCCCTCGGCGCGGACCGCCGCACGCACCCGCTCGTCGGGCAGGAGCCCGTCCAGGGCGCCGGGGCCCCACCACGTCGTCCAGCCGGGGATGCGGTCGCCGCGCACCAGGCCCGCGACCAGATCGCGGATCTCCTCGTCGGCCTCCGTCGCCCCCCTCCGCGCCGGCACCGGCGCGTCGACCCAGACGACACGTGGGGCGCCGACGGCCAGGGCCACCGCCGGCAGCGTGATGCCCGCGCCGGAGAAGCCCAGGACGGCGTCCGCGGGCCCACCTGCGGCAGCGGCGTCCCGCCAGCGGTCCGGCCACCCGGCGGCCGTGCGCACCGTCGCCCGCAGGTCCGGCATCGCCACGTCGTGGCCACGGGAGTGCAGCTCGTCGGCCAGCGGCCCGAGCACGGCAGGCCCGAGCAGTGGCGGGTGGACGAGCAGCCAGCGGGCCATGCGCCCAGTGTGCGGGGCCGGCACCGACACTGGACCCGTGCTGCCACCGCCCGGGACGCCGGGGACCGACCTGCCGGTCCGCTCCGCGCTACCGGCCCTGGCCGACGCGCTCGCGGCCCGCGGCAGCGCCGTCCTGGTCGCCCCGCCCGGCACCGGCAAGACCACGCTGGTCCCCCTCGCGCTGGCCGGCGCCGTCCCGGGGCGGGTGCTCGTGGCCGAGCCGCGACGGGTCGCCGCCCGGGCCGCGGCCCGCCGCATGGCTGCGCTGCTGGGCGAGCAGGTGGGCGGCCGGGTCGGTTACAGCGTCCGGGGCGACAGCCGACGCAGCGCCGCCACCCGCGTCGAGGTGGTCACCACCGGGCTGCTGGTCCGGCGGCTGCAGGCCGACCCGGAGCTGTCCGGGATCGACGCCGTCGTGCTCGACGAGTGCCACGAGCGACACCTGGACACCGACCTGGCGCTGGCTTTCGGCCTCGACGTCCGCGCCGCCCTGCGCCCGGAGCTGCAGCTGCTCGCGATGTCGGCGACCGCCCAGGCGGAACGACTGGCCGGCCTGCTCGGCGACGACACCCGGCCGGCTCCGGTGGTGGAGGCCTCCGGCGCCCTGCACGACGTCGACGTCGTCTGGGCGCCGCCGGCCGGCCCGGTCGACCCGCCGCACGGGCTGCGGGTCGACCCCCGGCTCCTGGGGCACGTGGCGGCGACGGTCCGCCGGGCGCTGGCCGAACGCGCCGGCGACGTCCTGGTCTTCCTCCCGGGAGCCGGCGAGATCGGCACCGTGGCCCAGCAGCTCGGCGGGCTCGAGGCCGACGTCCTCCCGCTGCACGGGCGGCTGCCGGCGGCGGCCCAGGACGCAGCGCTCCGGACCGGGCCCCGGCGACGCGTCGTCCTGGCCACCGCCCTCGCGGAGAGCAGCCTGACCGTGCCCGGCGTCCGGACCGTCGTCGACGCCGGCCTCGCCCGCGTGCCCCGGGCCGACCTGGCGCGCGGCCTCGGCTCACTGGTCACGGTGCGGGCCTCGCGCGCGGCGGTCACCCAGCGCGCCGGCCGCGCAGGGCGGGAGGGGCCCGGTGCGGTCTACCGCTGCTGGACCCCCGCCGAGCAGGACCGGCTCCCCGCGCACGACGAGCCGGAGGTGGCCGTCGCCGATCTCACCGCCTTCGAGCTGGAGCTGGCGTGCTGGGGAGCGCCCGGCGGTGCCGGCCTCCCGCTGCTCGACCCGCCGCCCGCGGCGGCCCAGCTCGTGGCCGGGCAGACGCTGCGCACCCTCGGCGCGGTCGACGACGAGGGCCGGGCGACCCCCCGCGGGCGCGCGCTCACCGCCGTCGGCGTCCACCCCCGGCTGGCCCGCGCCCTGCTCGACGGCGCGCCGCTCGTGGGCCGCCGCCGGGCCGCCGAGGTGGTGGCGATGCTGTCGGCGGACCTCCCGTCCCGCAGCGACGACCTCGCCGCGACGTGGCGCGCGCTGCGCTCCGGCTCCGACCGCGGGGCCACCGCGCGCTGGCACGACGAGGTGGCCCGCCTCGAGCGGTCGGTGGACGACGTCGCGGCCCCGCGGCTGCCCGACGACATCGCCGCCGGGCTGGTGGTCGGCCTCGCCCACCCCGAACGGCTGGCTCGCCGACGCCCGGACAGCTCGAGCTACCTGATGGCCGCCGGCACCGGCGCGGAGCTGCCGCCGGGCACCGCGCTCTCCGGCGCGACGTGGCTGGCGATCGCCGTGGCCGACCGGTCCCCGGGGCGCCGGGACGCCCGGGTGCGGTCCGCCGTCGCGATCGACGAGGCCACCGCCCTGGAGGCCGGTGCCTCGCTGCACGCCGACGGGGACGAGGTGTCGTGGCGCGACGGCGACGTGCGCGGCGCCCGCGTGGAGCGCCTCGGCGCGATCGTGCTGGCCGAGCGGCCGCTCGCCTCACCCGACCCCGCTGCGCTGACGGCGGCGGTCGGCGAGGGGCTCCGCCGCGAGGGGCTTGGCCTGCTCACCTGGACGACGGCGGCCCGCCGCCTCCGCGAGCGCCTGGCCGCCGCCCATGACGGCCTGGGCGACCCGTGGCCGGCCGTCGACGACGAGGCACTGCTCGCCGCGCTCGACCTCTCCGGCGCCCGACGCCGCGCCGACCTCGCCCGGCTCGACGTCGTCGCCGCCCTGCGCGCCCTGGTGCCCTGGCAGCTGAGCGGGGAGCTCGACGCCGTCGTCCCCGATGCCGTGACCGTCCCGACCGGCTCGCGGATCCGCGTGGACTACGGGGATCCGGCCGTACCCACGCTGTCGGTCCGGGTGCAGGAGGTGTTCGGCTGGGCGCAGGCCCCGCAGGTGGCCGGCCGGTCGCTGCGGCTGCAGCTGCTGTCCCCCGCGCAGCGGGTCGTCGCCACCACCGCCGACCTCGCCGGCTTCTGGACCACCGGTTACCCGGCCGTCCGCAGCGAGCTCCGCGGCCGCTACCCCCGGCATCCCTGGCCCGAGGACCCGGCCGCGGCACCTGCCACGAAGCGAGCTTCCCCACGGTCGCGTCCCTGAGACTGCGGGCTCGGCGCCCCCCGGCGAGGATCGCCTCGTGACAGGGACACCGACCACGGACCACTGGGGCATCGATGCGAGCTGGCTGGACGCGCTCGACGAGGAGCACGAGGTAGCGCAGGAGACCATCGAGAAGCTGCGCGAGATCATCGGGACGCCGCCGGAGGACCTCGAGGGGCGAGCGCCGATCGTCGCCCGCCCCGGCGACTCCCTGGAGGTCGAGGGCGGCGAGGTCATCTGCGAGGACGGCGAGGTCCGCTCGATCGCCGGCTCCCTGCCCGCCGACTTCCCGCTCGGCTACCACTGGCTGCAGTCCGCCGACGGGCGCCGTCGCCGGCTCATCGTGTCCCCGGGCCGGTGCTGGCTGCCCGAGCAGCGGACCTGGGGCTGGGCGGTACAGCTCTACGCCGCCCGGAGCCAGGACAGCTGGGGCATCGGCGACCTCGGCGACCTGCGCAGCATCCGTCGCATGGCCGCCGGGCAGGGCGCCGGCTTCGTGCTCATCAACCCCCTGCACGCCGTCGCCCCCATCGCCGAGCAGGAGGCCAGCCCCTACCTGCCGGCGACGCGGCGCTTCCTCAACCCGATCTACCTGCGCGTTCCGGAGGTGCCCGGCGCCGACGCCGTGGACCTGGAGGAGGACGCCGGGCGGGCGCTGAGCGACGGTGAGCTCATCGACCGCGACGCCGTCTGGGCCCGCAAGCGCGAGGTGCTCATGCGGATCTTCTTCGCCCACGGGGGCGGGGAGGCGTTCGGGCGCTGGCGCGAGGAGCAGGGGCAGACCCTGCAGGACTGGGCCACCTGGGCGGCCATCACCGAGGAGCACGGCGCCGACTGGCACACCTGGCCCGAGGAGCTCCGCCGGCCGGGCAGCAAGGCGCTGGCCGCCTACGTGGAGCGGCACGGCGCGGTCGTCGCCTTCCACGCCTGGCTGCAGTGGGCCCTCGAGCTGCAGTTCGCGGCCGCCACCGACGGCATGACGGTCATCCAGGACCTCCCGATCGGCTTCGCCGGCGGCGGCGCCGACGCCTGGACGTGGCAGGACGTGCTCGCCGACGGCGTGAGCGTCGGCGCCCCGCCGGACGCCTTCAACTCGACCGGGCAGGACTGGGGCTCGCCGCCGCTGATCCCGTGGCGGCTGCGCGACGCCGACTACGAGCCGTTCATCCAGTCCATCCGCGCCACCATCGCCGGCGCCGGCGGCCTGCGGATCGACCACGTCATGGGGCTGTTCCGGCTGTGGTGGGTGCCGCGCGACGGCACCGCGGCCGACGGTGCCTACGTGCGCTACCCGGCCGAGGACCTGCTCGACATCGTCGCCCTGGAGAGCCACCGGGCGCAGGCCCTCGTGGTCGGCGAGGACCTCGGGACCGTGGAGAACGGCGTCCGCGAGGCCATGGCCGAGCACGGCGTGCTCTCCTACCGCCTGCTCTGGTTCGAGGACGACGACCCCGCGGAGTGGCCGGCCGAGGCGATGGCCGCCATCACGACCCACGACCTGCCGACGGTCGCCGGCCTGTGGAGCGGCGCCGACGTCGAGGAGCAGCGCGAGCAGGGCACCGGGACGGACGTGGAGCTCGAGCGCGGCCGCTCGTCCCTGCTCGAGCACCTGCCGGGCCTGGCCGACGACGCCACGCCGGAACAGGCGGTCGAGCAGGCTCACCGGCTGCTGGCCCGGGCGCCGTCGCTGCTGCTGTCGGCCACGCTGGACGACGCGGTCGGCGAGCCCCGTCGCCCCAACATGCCCGGAGCGGACGACCGCCCCAACTGGTCGCTGCCTCTCCCGGTCCTGGTCGAGGACCTGCCGGAGCACCCGCTGCTCCGGCAGGTGGCCCGCACCCTGGCCGAGGGCGTGGCCGGAGCCGCTACCGACTGAGCCGGACGCACGAACGACCGGAGGCCGGCCCCCGTTCTGGGGACCGGCCTCCGGCCGCGTGCTGGGACCTGCGGAATCAGTCCGCGAGGCCCTTCCGGCGCCGGGCCGCGACCACGGTCGCCGCACCGGCGGCGGTCAGGAGGAGCCCCAGGCCGACCAGGCCGGTGACCTCGGCCCCGGTGTAGGCGAGGGAGTCCCCGCCCTTCCCGAAGTCGTCCCCGCTGCCGGCGTCCCAGTTGCCGGAGCCGTTCCCGTTGCCGGAGCCGTTGCCGGAGCCGTTGCCGGAGCCGTTGCCGGGGCCGTTCCCGTTCCCGTTCCCGTTGCCGGAGCCGTTCCCGTTGCCGGAGCCGTTCCCGTTGCCGGAGCCGTTCCCGTCACCGGGCTGCTCCCCGTTCCCGTTCCCGGAGCCGTTGCCGTCACCGTCACCCGGCTGCTCCCCGTCACCGTCACCGTCACCGGGCTGCTCGCCGTCACCGTCACCGTCGCCGGGCGGCGGCGTCGAGCCGTCGGTCAGGGTGACGCGGCCGAGGTAGTCCGCCGGGTCCAGCCCCGGGTTGTCCTCGATGTAGGCCTGGAAGCCCTCGAAGTCGATCAGACCCGTCTCCTCCGACGTGCCCTCGGCGAACGCGGTGAAGTTGTCACCACCCGAGGCCAGGAAGCTGTTGGTCGCCACCCGGTAGGTCGCGCTCAGGTCGATCGGCTCACCGGAGATCCGGATGCTGTCGACGATGATGCGCTCACCGGCCGGCTGCTCCGGGTCGTAGGACCAGGTCAGCTCCTCGGACGTCCCCAGTGCGAGGAACGGACGCGAGCTGCCTTCCGGCTGCCACTGCTGCTCGAGGACCCGCACCAGCTGCTCGCCGGTCAGGCTGACCACGATCAGGTCGTTGGCGAACGGGGTCACCGCGTTGGCCTCGGCCAGGGTGATCTCCCCGGGTGCACCTTCCTCGTCGAAGAGGAGGTCGGCGCGCAGCCCACCGGGGTTGACCAGGCCGAGGTCGGCCGGCGCCCCCGCCGACAGCTCGGTGCCGTAGACGTAGGAGTCGGCGACCAGGCCGCCGATCGCCGAGTACGACCCGCGGTCCTCGGTGCCGTCGGCGGTGAAGGCCCGCGTGATGTCGGCGACCAGCGAGCCGATGACCTCGCTGCCCACCTCGTCGGCGAAGGCCTCGGCCTCGGCGACGGTCCCGGCGACCTCGGCGACCCGCGGGTACGCGGCGACGAGGTCCTCCTCCGACCGCTCGGTGAGCTCCAGGTTCTCGACCTCGAACTCGATCACCTCGTCGGTGGCCTCGTCGAAGGTCAGCGAGATGCGGCCGAGCAGCTCACCGTAGGACCCGCTCTGGATGACCGGCCGGGTCTCCCCGCCGTCGCCCACCGGCGCCTCCCACGCGAAGGTCTGGTGGGTGTGGCCGCTGAAGATCGCGTCCACGTCGGCGTCGACGTCAGCGAGGATGTCGGCGAATGCGGTGTCCGCGGCCCGCTGCTCCTCCAGGTCGTCGCCGGGGGGACCCTCGTGGGCGAGCAGGACGATCACGTCGGCCTCGTCGCCGGCGCCGTCGGTGAGCTCACCGACGACCCGGTTGGCGGCCTCGACCGGGTCCCCGAAGGTGATCCCCTCGATGCCCGCCGGGGAGACCAGGGAGCTGGTCTCCTCGGTGACCACGCCGATGAAGGCGACCGAGACACCGGCAGCGTCCGTGAGGACGTACTCCGGCAGGGCGGGGTCGCCGTTGTCGAAGTAGACGTTGGCACCCAGGTAGGGGAAGTCGGCCAGGCCGCTCTCCCCGTCCACGCCGACCCGGTTGATCAGGTCCTCGAAGCCACGGTCGAACTCGTGGTTGCCCACCGTGGAGACGTCGAGGCCCATCTCGTTGAGCACCTCGAGCGTCGGCGCGTCCTGCTGGACGGAGCTGACGAACGGCGAGGCGCCAATGATGTCACCGCCCGAGACCAGCACGGTGGCGTCGATGTCGTCGCGCTCCCGCTGCTCCTCCACCGTGCCGGCGAGGGCGACGGCCTCGCCCAGCCGGCCGTGGAAGTCGTTGAACCCGAGCAGCTGGAGCTCGGTGAGGCCGTCGTCGATGACGCCGCCGTCCCCGGGCTCGCCCAGGTCCAGGCCCACGATCAGCGGGTCGTGGTCGCTGGAGCGGAACTGGTGCGGGGCGTAGAGCGCCGGGTCGCCGGTGTACTGGTAGGCGAAGGACTCCACCGAGTTGATGTTCCAGTGCGCGGCGTCGGTCACCTTGGCCGTCAGGCCCGCGGTCGACATCGCGTGGTCCAGGGATCCGGACTGGTCGTCGAACACGTAGCTGTAGCGGCCCGGGTCGAAGGCGGTGCCCAGGTCGGTCAGGCCGGCCGCCTCGAGGACCCGGATCGGGTCCTCCTGGGAGTAGGCGTTGAGGTCGCCCAGCACCATCACGTCGTCGTCGCCGGTGCTCGCCTGCAGCTCCTCGACGAAACCGGCGAGCGCCTCGGCCTGGCCGATGCGGTCGGGGTTGGAGGCACCCTGGCCGTCACCCTGGTCGGCGTTGGCCCCCGAGCCGCTGCCCTTGGACTTGAAGTGGTTGGCGACGACGGTGAAGACGTCGCCCTCGGCCTCGAAGGTCTGGGCGATGGGCTCGCGGGCGTTGTCGAAGTTGGTCTCGTCGACCAGCCCGACGGCGTCCCCGACCGGCGTCACGGACGCCGGCTGGTAGATGACCGCGTTGCGGATGACGTCGCGGTCGGTGCCCAGCAGCTCCTCCGGGAAGGCGCTGTAGGCCCACTTGGCGGAGCCGGCGGCCGCGTTCAACCGCCCGACCAGGTCGGCGACCGCCTGGTCCGGGCCGCCGTCCCCGAAGCCGGTGGAAGCGGTGTCCTCGATCTCCATGAGCGCCAGCACGTCGGCGTCCATCGCGTTGATGGCCGTGACGATCTTGGCGGCCTGGCGCTCGAAGGCGGCCTGGCTGCGGGCGCCCCGGGCATCGGAGCCGGTGAAGGTGAGGAAGTAGTTCAGCACGTTGAACGCGCCGACCTGGATGTCGCCGCCGACCGGGTCCGGGGACTCCGGCCGGGTGTCCTGCGGCGCGAACACGCCGTCCGCGGTGCCGTCGGCCGGGAAGAGCCGCCACTGGTCGAAGCCGTAGCCCATGACCAGCGGCTCGGTGAAGTCGACCACGTCACCGACGCGGACGGGGTTCGCCGACGTCAGGTACGGGGCGGTCTCGACGCTGGTGCGGCCACCGACCGCGTCGTCGAGGACGATGCGGCGCAGCTCGTTCTGGACCGCGATCGCCTCGGCAGCCGGCCCCGGGGGCGCGAGCTCGGTCGGCTGCACCAGCAGGCCGCCCTCGGAGAGGGTCAGGTCGCCGAAGCTGGTGAGGTCGTAGACCTCGCTGACGGTGAGGTCGTCCACCGGCTCGACGCGCATGCCCTCGACCCGCTCGCGCGCGTCGTCGTCGGCCGGCAGGTCCAGCGGGGTGGCCGCGGGGAGGTCGGCCGCAGTGCCCTCGGCGCAGACGGTGACGGTGTTGCCGTCGCCGATCTGGGTCTGCCCGAAGTACTCCGCCGCGGGGCCGCTCACGGTGACGGTGTCGCCGAGGTCCACCGCCGCGGGGCTGAAGACGAAGACGCCGTCGGACGTGGCGGGGTTGGCGTCGCCGGCGTCCTGCACGAAGAAGCCGGACATGCCGGGCAGGTCGCCGACGACGACGCCGCGCACGGTGACCGTCTGGCCGTCGAGCGGCGTCGTGTCGCCGGTGCCCTGCACCGTCCCGACCGCGTGGGTCGGCTCGGTCGCACAGGCGTCGCCGGGGGTCTCACCGTCTCCGGGGGTCTCACCGTCTCCGGGGGTCTCACCGTCTCCGGGGGTCTCACCGTCTCCGGGGGTCTCACCGTCACCGGGCGTCTCGCCGCCTGTGGTGGGGTTGACCGCGCCGCGCGTGCTCGCCGCGGGACCGGCCCAGACCAGTGCGTCCGCAGCGGCGTCGTAGGTGCGGGACAGCGACTGGCCGGCCGGCTCGTTGCCTGCCTCCGAGACGCCGATGTCGACGCTGGTCGTACCGGCAGCCAGGCCGTTCGTCGCCGCGAAGGTCCCCTCGTAGGAGAGGAACTCCAGGACGGCGCCGTCACGGATGAGGGCCAGCGCGTCCGGTGCGCCGTTCTGGATGCCGTTGGCCGGACCGTCGACGGCCACGACAGCGGGGGCATCTGCCGGCGCGGTCACCTCGGGGAGAGCGAGCGTGCCGTAGGTGGCGCCGTTGCTCCCGTTGTAGAGAACGACGGACAGTCCCGCGGAGCTGGTCCCGGCAGGCAGGTGGACCTCGACGAACTCGCCGGTGTCCGTGCCGTCGTTGTCGTAGTGGATCTCCGAGATGAAGGGCGCGGTCGGGGGCGCCGCGAGGGCGAGCGCGGGCATGCCGACCACTGCCATGGAGACAGCGGCGGTGCCGATGGCGGCGCGGCGTCCGAGGGCACGTGCAGTGCCTGATCGCCGTGCGGTGCCGAGGATTTCGGGCACGCGTTGATCCTTCCGAGGGACTGGATGCGGTGGAGCTGGGTGACGGCGGCGGACGTTAAGGACCGCTTGCGACCGCCAGGTAACGAATCGGGAACGCGACGCCACGAGACGCGTGTCGGTGCCCGCACCCCGGTAGCGGACATGCAGTCGCCCCTGCACGGAGAGTGGCGACGCCGCCGTCCGACGCAGCCGGCCATAGAACGGGGCCCCGAGATCGGCCACTGGAGATCCAGTGGTGCTGGCCACAGCAAAACGGCACGCAGTGTTCACAATCGGACACGCCACCTTCGGCACCTGTCGAACGGGTGTTCGATCCGTGCGACCCTCTCCAGGTGGCCGGAGGGATGCAGCGGGGCGGGGCGAGGCAGTCGCTCGCCGAGCGGGCGGCGCTCTCCGGGCGGTCCTCGGCCGACCCCGACCCGATGCCTCGGGACGTACCGCCTACCGCCCCCACCCCGCCCCCGGCGCCGGCCGCCTCCGCCGGCGGTGCAGCCGGGCGCGGTGGGGAGGGCAGGCACTGCTGGGTGCACGACCCACCGGACGCGCCGGGAACGTGGCCGGGACTGCTGGTCGAGTGGCGCCAGCGGCACGGCGCCTGGCAGGGCCGGGTCACCTACGCGGTGACCGGCCCGGACGGGCCGGCGCTGATCGAGAACTGGCTGCCGGCGGCGCGCCTCGAGCCGCGGTGAGCCTCGTCCCGGGTTAGGCCGGGCGACTGGTGGCTATGGCCCGAGGGACAGCAATCGCGACGGACGGAGCACCTCGATGACCACCCCCGACCAGCCGGACCTGGACGACGTCCTCCTGCCCGAGGAGAACGTGACCCGGGACCGCACGCAGCACGCCAAGGACCCGCACCCCAGCGACGAGGTGCTCGAGCACCGCACCGAGCTGGAGCGCCAGGCCGTGGGCTCCGACGACGCGGACCCCGCCGGCGCCGAGCGGCACGCCGCCACCGACTGAGGGAGGACACCGTCCCTCTCACCACTCGCAGGCTCACGGTGAGCCTCGGGACGGGGCCGGACGCATGGGCAGCGTGGCTGCTCAAGAGCACTCGGCCACCGACGGAGATCGATCCCGGCTGGGCGCCGGGCGAGGAGCGGGAGCTGACCCGCTGCGTCCGGCGCTCCTACCGGCTCGACCTGATCGCCCCGGGCCAGCCCGTCCTGCTGTGGGTGAGCGGTCGCGTGCTGCCCGGCGTCCACGCCGTCGGCACCGTCACCGGGGCCCTGCGGGAGGACACAGGAGGCGACGACGGCCCGGCCCTCCCGGTGCGGCTGACCCGCCTCCCCGATCCCGTCGAGCGGGGCGAGCTGCTGGCCGATCCCCACTTCCGCACCGCCGAGGTGCTGCGGATGCCTGCCGGGAGCAACCCGTCGTGGCTGTCCGCGGCGCAGCTCGAGGCGGTGCTGGCGCGGGCCGGGCTGCAGCGGCTGGGACGATGGACCCCGTGACTCCCTCCCGACGCCGCTGGGGCGCGCTCGCCTGGCTGGCGACGCTGCAGTTCTTCGTCGTGGAGACGGTGGTGCAGCTCCGCGGGCAGGGCCACTCGCGCGTCGACGACGTCATCAGCGACCTGGGCGAGACGACCTGGCCCGGGCACCAGGCTATGAACGCCTCGTTCGTGGTCCAGGCCGCACTGGTCCTCGGCGGCGCCCTCCTGCTGCTGCCCGTCCTCCGCGGCGGCGCCGGCCGAGCGGCCGCCTACCTGCTGGGGATCGCCTCGGTGGGCACCCTGCTCGTCGGCGTCTTCCCCTCCGACCGCTCCGACACCTGGCACGGCACGGGCGCGGCGCTCTACCTCGTCGGGAGCGCCGTCGGCCTCATCTGCCTGGCGTACGCCCTGCGCCGCCGGTCGGAGGTGCTCGGCACCGTGCTGGTCCTGCTGGGCCTGGTCGGGGCAGCGGCGACGACGTTCTTCGTCGCCGACGTCGAGGTGCTGGCCCGGGGGGCGACCGAGCGGGCGGCCGCCTACGTGCTGCCCGTCGGGCTGGCCCTCACCGCCCTCTTCCTGTGGCGGGCAGGCAGCACCGACTCCGCCGGCGTCCAGGAGGCACGGACGCAACGCGCGGAGCGCGCCCGCGAGCGCGACGAGGCGCTGGAGGCAGCTGCGCGCCGCGCGGAGAGCCGGACCCCCGCGCCCGGGACCACGGGCGCCGGGCCGGTGGACGACACGGACACCGACGCCGAGGACCACTGGGCGCCGGCGCGGCGCAGCGACTGATCGACCGGCGCGGCGCTCAGCCGTCGGATGCGGGCGCCAGCACCTCGTCCACCGGACGACGACCGCTGGCCGCCACCGGAGCGCCCTCCTGCGGGTAGCCCATCCGCAGGAGCATCTGCGGATACCCGACCAGCGAGAGCCGCGTGCGCAGGCGTGCCCGGGTGGCCGGCCAGTCCAGCGCCTGGGTGAGCGACGAGGCGGCGATCCCGGCGGACGTCGCCAGCAGCAGCACGCGCCCCAGGGCACGGCCCGCCTGGAGCCAGTCGTACCGGTCGTCGCCGTCGGTGCCCATGAGCACGACGGTGGGCCGCTCGACCTCGGGCGGCGGGGCGTCGGGGTCGTGGGCGGGACCGCTGGCCGCGTGCGGCCGGGTGCCCACGACGAAGTCGCGGATCGTCCAGTTCGAGGGCCGCTGGTGCGGGTCGCCGCTGGGCACCGCCTCGACCGGCACACCGTCCACGGCCGCGGGGTCGGTGCGCAGCCAGCTCTGCAGCTCGGCGAGGTACGCCGGGTCGCCCTGCTCCATCTCCTCGGCCCGGTCGATGAGGAAGACGGTGGCGACCTCCTCCTCGGAGCGGGTCACCGGCTTGAACCAGGCGCCGAAGGCGCCGGCCTCGGCCTGCAACCGGTCCAGCAGCTGGGCGGGCAGGTCCCGGGGCTGGAACGGGTCGCGCACGGTGTGCCGGTGATCGATCGCGGCCGCCAGCTCGCGGTCCAGGGCCGTGGCCTCGATGGGGCCGATCAGCCGGAGGGTGGCCAGGTGGTCGCCGTCGCCCGCGTCCGGCAGCAGCTCCACCTCGGTCAGCCAGCCCGCGGCCGCGAGGGCGACGACCGCGAACTCCACGGCGACGCCGCAGCTGATCACCTGCTGCCGGCCGGTCGGGTCGAGCACCGGCAGCGCGCGGCCCGGGTCGACGTAGAGGTCGAGCTGGTCGGCCGTGGCGGTGAACCGCCACGGCTGGGTGTTGTGGATCGAGGGCGCCTTCGTGGCGGCACCCACCACCTGCGTCCACTCCTGCTGCTCCACCGTGGTCCTCCCGGTCGTCGTCCCGGGTGCCTGCCTACCCCATGAGGCGGGGGCGCTGCACACGCGGCCCGCGTCCGCCCGGAAGCTCAGGCGCCCGCGGCGAGCGGCGCGGGCTCCGGCGTCGTCGCGCGGCGCTGACCGCCCCGCCGGGAGAGCGCCACGCCCGCCAGGCACACCGCGCCACCGACGACGGCCAGCCCGGGCGGCACCTCGTCGAGGAACAGCCAGCCGAGCAGGATCACCAGGGGCGGCACCAGGTAGGTGGTCACCCCCAGCCGGCCGGCGTCCATCCGGCGCAGCGCGTAGGCCCACGTGCTGAACGCCAGCGCCGTCGGCACCACCCCGAGGTAGACCATGCCGGCCACGGACCCCGCCGGCGCCGTGCGCAGGTCACCGACCAGCACACCGGCCCACGGCAGGCAGCAGACCGCACCGATGGCGCAGGCGAGGAAGGTGACCTGCAGGCCGGGGAGCCGGCGCAGCAGCGGCTTCTGGGCGACTACCCCGATGGCGTAGGTGACGGCGGCGACGACGCACAGCAGCACTCCCACCAGGTCGGCGTCGGCGCCCCGCGTGGCGCTGCCGATCAGCAGCACGCCGGCGAAGGCGACGGCCACACCCACGACCAGCCACCGCGGGAAGCCCTCGCCGAGCAGCAGACCGGCGAGGACCGCGATGAGGATCGGGCCGATGTTGACCAGCATCGCCGTGGTGCCGGCGTCGAGGTGCTGCTCGGCCGCGTTGAGCGCCACGTTGTAGATGCCGAACCAGCCGACGCCGCAGACCGCCAGCAGGGTCCACTCCCGACGGTCGGGGGCAACCCAGCCGCGCCCGACGAGCAGCGCGCCCAGCACCGTGGCGCCGACCAGCAGCCGCCCCAGCGCCAGTGCGCCGGGTGAGAGGTCCTCCCCCACCCCGCGGATGGCGACGAAGGCCGAGGCCCAGGCCAGCACCGTGACGACGACGGCCAGGACGGTGCGCCCGGCGAGGACGGGTGTCGGAGAGCTCACGGCCGCACCCTAGGCACGGGCACCGACAGGTTCCTCGCGGTTTCCGGCCGTCGCAGCCGGTGCGGCGGTCGCGGCGCGCAATCCGGCAGGATCGCCGCGCTTCAGCCCAGGAGGTGCTCCGCGTAGGTGCGCCGTCCACGCGCACCGCCGCCCGGGAGGGCCGCACCGTCCCGCGCGGCCGAGCTCATCCGGCCCGGCACCGGCGTGGCCACCACGTGCACGCCGGGCGCCCGGGCGCCGGCCCACGCGCGCGCCAGCTCGGCCACGGTGAGCGCCTCCGGGCCGCCGAACTCCACCACTGCACCGGCCGGCGGACCGGCGCTGACCTCCACCAGGTGGCCCGCGACCTCCGCCACGTCGACCGGCTGCACCCGCCACCCCATCGGCACGGGCAGGACGGGTCCGCGCCGGGCCGTCGAGAGGAGCTCGTCGACGAAGTCGTGGAACTGGGTCACCCGGACCAGGGTGACCGGCAGGCCCGAGGCGAGCAGCACCTGCTCGGCGGCGAACTTGGCCCGGTAGTAGCCGAAGGGGATCCGGTCGACGCCGACGATCGAGACGTACACGAGGTGGCGCAGCCGGTCCCGGTCCACCGCCTCGACGAGCCGGCGGGTGCCGGCGACGTCGACCTGCCACGGGTCCCCGCGCGGATCGCTGGCGGCGTGGACGACGACGTCGGCGCCGGCCAGCGCCGTCCGCAGGTCGAAGCCGGTGGCGAGGTCACCGCGCACGCCACCCGGCCCGGTGCCGCGCCGCGACATCTGCCGCACCACCGAACCCGCGTCCCGCAGCCGCGGGACGAGGTGCTGCCCGAGGCGGCCGGTGCCGCCGGTGACGAGGACGTCCATGCGCCCATCCTGGACCGGAAACCTTTCGGGTGGCACCGGCACGGCGCAGCCGGGTGTATCTCATACACGAGATAACGTGACCCGGTGACGGTCACCGAACTCTCCCCCGACACCGCGATGCACCGGATCGGCGCGCTGGTCCGCGACGCCCGGCGGCACCGGGGACTCACCCAGCAGCAGCTCGCCGAGCGGCTGGGCACCAGCCAGAGCGCGGTCGCCCGTATCGAGCAGGGGAACCAGAACCTCACGCTCGAGCTGCTGGGCCGGCTGTCCGCGGCCCTGGAGAGCGAGCTGATCCGCGTCGGCCCGGCCGGCCCCACGCACCTGCGGGTCACCGGCGGGCGGCTGCTCAGCGGCAGCGTGGCGGTGAAGTCGTCCAAGAACGCCGCCGTCGCACTGCTGTGCGCGGCACTGCTCAACCGCGGCCGGACGACGCTGCGCAACGTGGCCCGCATCGTCGAGGTGGAGCGGATCCTCGACGTCCTCCGTTCCATCGGCGTCTCCGCCACCTGGGACGAGGCCGGTCACGACCTCACGCTCGTCGTCCCCGAGCAGCTCGACCTGGCCGGCATCGACGCCGACGCCGCCCGGCGCACCCGCAGCATCATCATGTTCCTGGGCCCGCTGCTGCACCGGGCGCCGGAGTTCGAGCTGCCCTACGCCGGTGGCTGCGACCTGGGCACCCGCACCGTGCAGCCGCACATGATCGCGCTGCGCCCCTTCGGGCTGGAGATCGAGGCGCGGGCCGGCGAGTACCACGGCACCGTCACACCGACCGGTGCCACGAGCCGGACGATCGTGCTGACCGAGCGCGGCGACACCGTCACCGAGAACGCGCTGCTCGCCGCTGCCCGCGCCGAGGGCACCACGACCATCCGCAACGCCAGCTCCAACTACATGGTCCAGGACCTGGTCCTGTACCTGCAGCTGCTCGGCGTGCAGATCGAGGGCCTGGGAACGACGACCCTCACCGTCCACGGGCAGCCGGTACTGGACGCCGACGTGGACTACACGATCAGCGAGGACCCGGTCGAGGCGATGAGCCTGCTGACCGCCGGCATCGTCACCGGCTCCGAGCTCACCGTGCGCCGGGCGCCGGTGGAGTTCCTGGAGATCGAGCTCGCGGTGCTGGCCGAGATGGGGCTTCGCTACGAGCTGTCCCCGGAGTACCTGGCCGACAACGGGCACACCCGGCTGGCCGACATCACCATCCACCCCTCGCAGCTGCGGGCGCCGATCGACAAGATCCACCCGATGCCGTTCCCGGGCCTCAACATCGACAACCTGCCGTTCTTCGCGGTCATCGCCGCGCAGGCGGAGGGGGCGACGATGATCCACGACTGGGTCTACGACAACCGGGCGATCCACCTCTCCGACCTGACCCGCCTGGGCGCCGACGTCCGGCTGCTGGACCCGCACCGCGTGCTCGTCGACGGCCCGACGCACTGGTCGAGCGCCGAGGTGGTCTGCCCGCCGGCCCTGCGCCCCGCGGTGTGCATCCTGCTGGCGATGCTGGCGGCGAAGGGCACCTCGGTGCTGCGCAACGTCGACATCATCGCCCGCGGCTACGAGCACCTCTACGAGCGCCTGGTGGAGATCGGCGCCGCCATCGAGGTCTTCCACGACTGAAGAAGGACCCCGTCCCTCTCACCACTCGCACGCTCGCGGCGAGCCTCCGGACGGGGCCGACGGCCGGTTACGCCCTCGTCACCGTTCCTGATCCGTAGGGCGGACGAGCATCTCGTTGACGGCGACGTGCCGGGGCTGGCTGACCATGTAGACCACGGCCCGGGCGATGTCCTCGGACTGCAGCGGCGTGATCATGGTCGCCATCTTCTTCGAGGCGGCCTTGGCCTCGGGCTGGGTGATGTGGTCGGTCAGCTCGGTGGCCACCGCCCCGGGCTCGACCAGCCCGATCCGCACACCGCGGCCGGTGACCTCCTGGCGCAGCGACTCGCTGAACGCGTTCACCGCCCACTTGCTGGCGTTGTAGACACCGGCACCCTTGCGGGCCAGCCGGCCGGCGACGCTGGAGACGTTCACGATGTCGCCGGCCCCCTGCTCGACCATGCCGTCGATCGCGGCGTGGGTCATGTACATGAGCCCCAGGACGTTGGTCGACATCATCCGGCGCCAGTCCTCGGGGTCGGCGCCGACGATCGTCCCCAGCAGCATGACGCCGGCGTTGTTCACCAGGACGTCGAGTCCGCCGAGCTCGGAGCGGGTGCGGGCGACCGCGTCGGCGCAGGCCTGCTCGTCGGTGACGTCGAGGTCCAGCTGCAGCACGGTGGCGCCGTCCCCGCGGAAACGACCGGCCAGCTCGTCGAGCCGGTCGCGCCGGCGGGCGCCGATGGCGACCGCCGCACCAGCCGCGGCGAGCGCCTCCGCCGTCGCCGCCCCGATGCCCGACGAGGCCCCGGTGACCAGGGCGACCTTTCCCTGCAGCGGACGGGCGGGGTCGCTCATGTGGGTCTCCTCCTCCGGGCCGCAGGGTGCGGCACTTCCCCGAACCCTGCCCCGGACCGGCACGGCACGCACACCGGCCCTCGTACGCTGCGCCGGTGCGCGACCTCTCCGCCCTGCCCACGGCGCACCTGCACGTGCACCTGGAGAGCACCGTCCGCCCGTCCACCGCGCGCGACCTCGCGGACGACCACGGGGTCGCGCTCCCGCCGCGGACACCGCGCCATGCCGGCTTCGGCGCCTTCGCCGAGGTGAACGGGGCGGTGCGCGACTGCCTGCGCCGGCCGGAGGACTTCGTCCGCGTGGCCCGGGAGTTCTGCGCCGACCAGCACGCCGACGGCGTGCGCTACGCGGAGGTGACGGTCACCGCGGCCGGCCACGGCGAGCGGCTCGGTGACCCGGAGATGCCGCTGGCGGCCGTGCTCGAGGGGCTGGCCATCGGCCGCGCCGAGACAGGTCTCGAGGTGCAGGTGCTCCTCGACCATCCGCGCCGCCGGTCGGTCGAGCGCTTCCGCCGGACCGTCGAGCTGGCCGCGCGGTACCGCGCGCAGGGCGTGGTGGGTGTCGGCTTCGCCGGTGCCGAGGACCACCCGCTGGCACCGTTCGCCGAGGTCGTGGCCGACGCCGCGGACGCCGGGCTGCACCTCGTCCACCACGCCGGGGAGACGGCCGGTCCGGCCAGCATCCGGGAGGCGATCGGTGTCGGCCGCGCCGAGCGCATCGGCCACGGCATCCGGGCGCTGGAGGACCCCGGCCTCGTGACCGAGCTGCGCGACCGCGGCATCCCGCTGGAGGTGTGCCCCTCCTCCAACGTCGCCCTCGGGCTCGTGCCGGGCCTGGCCGAGCACCCGCTGCCGGCACTCCGCGATGCGGGCCTGGTGGTCACCCTGTCCACCGACGTGCCGGCGGAGACGGGCTGGTCGCTGCCGGCCGAGTACGCGGCGGTGCGCGAGGTGCACGGCTGGGACGACGAGGCACTGGCCGAGCTGGCCCGGACCTCGGTGGACGCGTCCTTCGCCCCCGAGCCGGTGCGGCGTCGGCTGCACGCGGGCATCGACGCCTGGCTGGCCGGTCCCGCCTAGAGCAGTGAGTCCAGCCCCTCGTCGGGCGGCGGCGTCATCCCGGCTTCGAGCGGCGGGCGGTGCGGCTGGTCCAGGCCGCTCATCCGGGCGGCGTGCAGGGCCAGCAGCAGGTTCAGCCGCAGCGTCGGGTCACTGGTGAAGGGCCCGAGCATGCGCTCGAGCTTGCCGATCCGGTAGCGCATCGTGTTGTAGTGGAAGTGCAGCCGGCGAGCGGACTCCGCGACGTTGAGGTTGGTCTCGAGCAGCACCAGCAGCGTTTCGCGCAGGTCGGCGGAGTCGGCGTCCGTGGCGTCGGCCAGCGGGCCGAGCACCTCGTCGACGTAGGACCGCAGCTCGGTGCTGTCCGGGATCAGCGAGAGCAGCCGGAACACCCCGAGCTGGTCGAAGTGGGTGACCGAGGCCCCGCCCTGGATCTCCTGCCCGACGCCGAGTGCGCGCTGCGCCTGGCGGTGCGCCTCGGCGAGCTCGGACAGCGACCCGGCGGGCCGGCCGATGCCGGTCCCCAGCACGCGGCCCAGCCGGCGCAGGCGGCCGTTGACCCGGGAGGCGACGGCGGTCACGAGGGAGGACACCTCGTCGGGGGTGCGGCCGTCCAGCGGCAGGAGCGTGACGATCTCGGTGGCCAGCCCCGCGACGGCCGCGCCGGCCACCTCGGCCTCCAGCGCCGACCGCCAGCCGTCGGCCAGCCGGTCGAGGACGTCGAGCGCGCGGGTGGGGTCACCGCTGGCATCGGCGATGGTCTCGGTCGCGGTGACCAGGACGGCGACCGGCCCGTCGAGCCGCCAGCCGAAGGACCGGGTGTAGGCCAGGGTGCGCTCGGTGTGGCCCACCGAGCCGCCCACCAGCCGGCGCACCAGGTCGCCCTGGAAGCGCAGCTCCACGGAGTGCACCGCCTGGAGGCGGATGACCGAGAGCGCCGCGATGACCGCCGCGCGCTCCAGCACGCCGCCCGCGCCGACCAGCATCGCGCCGGTCCGGTGCACGGCGACCAGCCAACCGTGCCGCTGGTCGCCGGCCATGATCGGTGCGACCGCGTACTCCCCCACCCCGCCGGGCAGCTGGTGGTGGCCGGGCACGAGCAGGATGCCGTCGGCCGGTGAGAGGTCGGCGTCGGCGAGCACGTCGGCCGGGGTGACCACCGTGCGGTCGGCCCGCACGCCGGCCAGCCGCCGCGACGGCGTCAGCTCGGCCAGGGCGTCGTCGGCGGCGGCGTCCAGGAGCCACAGCCAGTCGCTGATCTCGGCGACGTCGTCCCGGGGGCCGGCGCTGGTGACGACCTCGCGGTCGGGTCCCAACCCGAGGACCGCCGCCCCGTCGAGCATCACGGCCAGCCGCTGGGTGACCTCGGCCAGCCCACCCCCGGTGAGTGCGACCTCCATGAACTGGTCGTCCATGCGCGAGTTGAGCGCGAGCGCCTGGCCCTGCTTGGTGACGACCGCGCCCAGGACCTCGGAGACGACCTCGTCCAGGCGCACACCGGCGGGCAGCGCCAGGACCGGCAGCCCACGGCGGTCGGCCTCGGCGAGCACCTCGGCCGGGATCGGCGGCGGACCCTCGGTGCGACGGAAGGCCAGCGCCGCGGTCCCCATCGAGTCCAGCCGCTCGACCAGCGCCCGGCAGTTGGCCGGGTCGGCGGGCGGCAGCCGGGCGCCCAGCACCACGAGCACGTCGATCCCGGCACCGGCGAGCGGGTCGGTCGGCTTGTCGATGACCATGTGCCGGACCGACCGCGCCAGACCGCTCGCCCCTGCGGCGACGGTGGTGCCGGCCAGCCCCGGAAGCTCCAGCGCGTCCTCGACGGTCAGTCCCATGCGCTCCTGCCAGCTCCCGCGCTCGGTCCGGGCGGAGTCGGTGCGCGGCGGCTCTTCGACGGCCCAGGTGCGCCGAAACGGCACGGTTCCGTCACGCTGAGTGGACAACGTCGTCGACGTATCACTCTGCGTCACGTCGCGTCCCCCTTCAGTTGCCGATGAGGCCCTGGCGTACCGGAAGCCTGTCAGGACTCCCTGGACGCCGACACCTATTCTTGGCGACTTCCGCCATAAGAGGGCGTGCGACGCGCCGCATAGGTTCGAAGCCCGCTCATCCCCGCTCGCAGCGATGCTAGGCCGTCACCCCGCACCAGGCGGCACCTGCCCCTCTGCGTCCGGCTCCCGGGCGGGACCTGGGCGGGGGCCGTGGCCCCACTGGCGAGAGGCCGCCATGCGAACGATCGACGAGACGACGGACAGGGACGACCGTCCGGGGGCGACCGCGACGCGCGGCCGAATACCGCGCACCGGGGTGTCCACCATCCCGATCCCCCGCAGGACCGCGGCCGCGGGACCCGCCCTGGGGCAGGTCACCGCCGTGCCGGCCGCGGCCAGCACCGGTGTCGCCGCGCTGCTGCGCGGGCCGGTCCGCCGCGCCCGGGTCATCGCGAGCACGCCGACCGGCGTGTACCTGCACGTGTCCGGCGAGCGGGACGGTGACGTCGTGGGTGTGCTCACCAGCGACGCGGTCCGGCTGCCGCTCGGCTGCGTGCTGCGCCGGCCCAGCACCGGCCGCCCGCTCGTGCCGCCGACCGCGACGGCCGAGGTGGGCGGCGGCCGCGTCGTCGTCGGTGATCTGGTCGTGAGCGCCGCGGCGTGGTGGGACCCGCGCCCCCGGCTGCCCAGCGCCCGCCCCGCCCTGCTCCCCGAGGGCGTCCGCCAGCTGCGCACCACCCTCTACGGCGACGGCGTCCCGCACAGCGCCTTCGGGCTGCCCGGGCTGCCGACCGGCCCCGGCGGACCGCTGGCCGCGCTGCGCGGCGCCGTCCGGCGGGCCGACCTCGACGCCGCCCTCCGCACCGCGACCAGGCTCATCGGCATGGGCCCGGGCCTGACGCCCGCCGGCGACGACGTCATGGCGGGCACCGTGGCCGGCCTCGTGCTCCTCGGCCACCCCGCCGCCCCGCGCTTCGCCGCAGGGGTCAACGCGCTGGCCGCGTGCCGCACCACGGAGCTGTCCCGCGCGGTGCTGCGGCACGCCGCGGCCGGCCGCGTCAGCAGCGAGTACGCCGCGGTCCTGCACGCGCTCGTCGGGGAGCGGCCGCTGGCACCTGCCGTGGACGCGCTGCTGACGTCGGGCTCCACGGGCAGCCGTGCCACCGCCCTCGGGCTGTGCACGGCCATCGACCTGGTCGAGCGCACCACGCGGGTGCGCTGACCCGGACTCAGCCCGCCGGCGCGGGCACCACGGGGACCAGCGCGTCCCACTGCGCGATCCGGCACCCGTCGACACGGGACAGGTCCAGCTCCACCGGCTCCCCGCCCCAGCGGCCGATCACGCGCGCGGTCTCCGGGCCGCCGTACTGCTGGCTGCAGACGACGTCCTCGGGCAGCGGGGCGAACGGGCGCTCCATGCCGGCGAGGTGGTCGCAGGCCGCCTGCGCGTCGGGGTGACTGCCCTCGACGAAGCCCACGCAGGTGAGCGTCCAGGTCTGCGGTGCGCTGCCGTCGCCCAGGTCGACCTCGATCTGCAGGTCGTTGTCGGCCTGGGAGATGCCGCCCGCCGCGGGGTCGCTGCCGGTTCCCTCCGCCGTGCCCTCGGCTGCGGACGAGCGGTCGTCACCGGAACCACAGCCGGCCACCACGAGGACGGCTGCGAGCACGAGGAGCGGCAGGAGTCGGCGCATGCCCGTGTGACGAGTGAGGGCGCCGGAGAGTTTCCCGCTGTGACGGTCGCGCCGGTAGAGTCCGTGGGCAACGACGAGGGGGCACACTCCCCCGGTGACCGCGGCCCGGGACGCCCTGCTCGCCCACTTCCGCTGGAGCGGCGGTCACGCCGACGTCTGGCGCGTCTTCGCCGACGCCGACGCACTGGCGGCCGTCATGACCGGACTCGCGGACTCGTGGCGCGACGAGGGCATCACACGTGTCGTCGGCATCGAGTCGCGCGGCTTCCTGCTCGGCGCCGCCGCTGCCGTGTCCCTCGCGGTGGGCTTCGTGGCGGTGCGCAAGGAGGGCGGGCTGTTCCCCGGACCCAAGGTGACGGTCGAGGCCGCGGAGGACTACCGGGGGCTGCGCCACCGCCTGCGCATGCAGGCCGTGCTGGACCCGCGCGACCCCGTGCTGCTCGTGGACGACTGGGCGGAGCGCGGCAGCCAGGCCGCCGCCGTCCAGCACCTCGTGGAGTCCACCGGCGCCACGTTCGCCGGCGTCTCGCTGCTGGTGGACCAGCTCCGACCGGCGGCCAGGACGGCTCTGGGCCGGGTCACCACCCTTGCCACCGCTGACGAGCTCGGTGACCCCGGCGCCTGAGCGCCGCGGGGCCTAGAGGCGGGAGGCGTGGATGCTGGTGACGAGGATGGCGCGGGCGCCGAGCTCGTAGAGGTCGTCCATCACCTGGTTGGTCTCGCTGCGCCGGACCATGGCCCGCACCGCCGACCAGCCGGAACGCTGCAGCGGGCTGACCGTGGGGCCCTCGATGCCGGGGGTGATCGCCGTGGCCCGCGCCAGGATGTCGTCGGGGCAGTCGTAGTCGAGCATCACGTACTGCCGGGCGACCAGGACGCCCTGGAGCCGACGCCGCAGCTGGGCCACCGCGGGGATCTCCTCGGCACCCTCGCGACCGACCAGGATCGCCTCGCTGGCCAGCACCGGCTCGCCGATGATGTGCAGCCCGGCCGCGCGCAGCGTCGTCCCGGTCTCCACCACGTCGCAGACGGCGTCGGCGACGCCCAGCCGGCACGCGGTCTCCACCGCGCCGTCCAGCTTGACGACGTCGGCCTTGATGCCGGACTCCTCGAGGTGGCGCTGCAGCAGCACGGGGTAGGCGGTGGCGATGCGCCTGCCGGCCAGCTGGTCGACCCGCTCGATCCCCGAGCCGACCGGTGAGGCGAAGCGGAACGAGGACCGCCCGAAGCCCAGTGGCATGACCTCGACCGCGGCCGGCCCCTCGCCGTCGAGCGGCGCGGTCTCCAGCAGCATGTCCCGGCCGGTGATGCCGACGTCCAGCGTGCCGGCGGCGACGTAGACGGCGATGTCCCGGGGCCGTAGGTAGAAGAACTCGGTGTCGTTGTCAGGGTCGAAGACGACGAGGTCCTTGGTGCTGCGCCGCTGGCGGTAGCCGCTCTCGGCGAGCATCTCCGCAGCCGGCTCGCTCAGGACGCCCTTGTTGGGCACGGCGATGCGCAGCACGCGGACACTCCTCAGACGTGAGCTGACAGGGCGGCCCTCCTGCAGGGCCCCGCTGCGAGCTCGCGAGCAGTGGGGGGCAGGAGGGTCCTTCTACAGGTGAGCGTAGACGTCGTCCAGGGTCAGACCCCGGGCGAGCATGAGCACCTGCACCCGATAGAGGAGCTGGCTGATCTCCTCCGCCGTGCGCTCCTCCCCCTCGTGCTCGGCGGCCATCCACGACTCGGCCGCCTCCTCGACGACCTTCTTGCCCGCGGCGTGCACGCCGTCGCGGACCGCGGTGACGGTGCCCGAGGCGGGATCGCCCTCGGCGACCTTGGCCGCGAGCTCGGCGAACAGCGCGTCGAACGTCTTCACGACCGGCCTCCGGCGGGGACGGCGCTGAAGCCGGTGGTGCGCTGCGGGCCGCGCAGGTCGCGGAGGGTCAGGGCGGTGGTCAGCGCGGCGATCGCGGCCTCCCAGCCCTTGTCCTCCTTCGAGCCGGGCAGCCCGGCGCGGTCCCGCGCCTGCTCCTCGGTGTCGCAGGTGAGGACGCCGTTGCCGACCGGCCGGGAGGCGTCGAGCGCGACCCGGGTGAGGCCGGCGGTCACGGCGTCGCACACGTACTCGAAGTGCGGCGTCCCGCCGCGGATGACGACGCCGAGGGCGACCACGGCGTCGTGCCGCTCGGCCAGCGCCTGGGCGACGACCGGCAGCTCCACGGCGCCGGGCGCGCGGACCACGGTCGGCTCCGGCACCCCGCTGGCCCGGGCGGCCTCGAGGGCGCGGGCCAGCAGGCTGTCGGTGAGCTCGGCGTGCCAGGTGGTGACGACGATGCCGAGGGTCAGGCCCGCGGCGTCCACCGGCTCGACGACGGGTGCGCCCGTGCCGCTCACGAGGGCTGCTCGTCGACGCGCAGGGGGACGTTCTCCGGGATCGGGTCGGCGTGCGGAGGCTTTCCCGGGGCCTCGGGCTCCGGCTCGATGATGTCCAGGAGGTGCCCCATCCGGTCCCGCTTGGTGCGCAGGTAACCCAGGTTCTGGCTCGTCACGTGGCTGGGCAGCGACACCCGGCCCAGCACCTTGAGGCCGTACCCCTCCAGGCCGGCGCGCTTGGCCGGGTTGTTGGTGAGGAGCCGCATGGTGTGCACGCCGAGGTCGACCAGGATCTGCGCCCCGGTGCCGTAGTCACGGGCGTCGGCCGGCAGGCCCAGGTCGAGATTGGCGTCGACGGTGTCGGCCCCGAGGTCCTGCAGCTGGTAGGCCTGCAGCTTGTGCAGCAGGCCGATGCCCCGGCCCTCGTGCCCGCGGATGTAGAGCACGATGCCGCGGCCCTCGTCGGCGACGGCCTGCAGCGCCGCCTGCAGCTGGGGCCCGCAGTCGCAGCGCAGCGAGCCGAAGACGTCGCCGGTGAGGCACTCGGAGTGCACGCGCACCAGCACGTCCTCGCCGTCGCCGATGTCGCCGTAGACGAAGGCCACGTGCTCGCGCTCGTCGTAGGAGCTGCGGTAGCCGACGGCGGTGAAGGTGCCCGGGGTCAGCGGGACGATCGCCTCGGCCACCCGCTCGACCAGCTTGTCGAAGCGCTTGCGGTAGGCGATCAGGTCGGCGATGGAAACCATGACGAGGTCGTGCTCGTCGGCGAAGACGCGCAGCTCCTCGCCCCGCGCCATGCCGGTCGGGTCCTTCTCGCTGACGATCTCGCAGAGCGTGCCGGAGGGGCTCAGCCCGGCGAGCACGGCGAGGTCGACGGCGGCCTCGGTGTGGCCGGGCCGGCGCAGCACGCCGCCGTCCTTGGCGCGCAGCGGGACGATGTGCCCCGGCCGGGAGAGGTCGCGCGAGGTCGCGTCTGGGTTCGCGAGCGTCCGGATCGTCGTGGCCCGGTCGGAGGCGGAGATGCCGGTGGTGACGCCTTCGCGGGCGTCGACGGTGACGGTGTAGGCGGTGCCGAGGCGGTCCTGGTTCACCCGGTGCATGGGCGGCAGGTCCAGCCGGTCGGCGTCGGCCTCGGTGACCGCCACGCAGATGTAGCCCGAGGTGTACCGGACCATGAAGGCCACGAGGTCGGGCGTGGCCAGCTCCGAGGCGAAGATGAGGTCGCCCTCGTTCTCGCGGTCCTCGTCGTCGATCACGACGACCGGGCGGCCGTCCTTGATGGCGGCGATCGCCGTCTCGATGCTGTCGAGCCGGGTCAGAGGTGTGGTCACCGACGTGCCTCCAGCAGTCGTTCGACGTACTTGGCGATCACGTCGACCTCCAGGTTGACGGGGTCCCCCGGGGCGCGCGTGCCCAGCGTCGTCTCGCGGAGGGTGGTGGGGATCAGGCTGACCTCGAACCAGGGCTCGGGGTCGGTGGCCGCGCTCACGGCGCTGACGGTCAGCGAGACGCCGTCGACGGCGATGGAGCCCTTCTCGACGACGTACCGGGCCAGCCCCGCCGGCAGCGCGATGCGGAAGACCTCCCAGTGGGTGCTGGGCTCGCGGGTCAGCACGGTCCCGACGCCGTCCACGTGCCCCTGCACCATGTGCCCGCCGAGGCGGGTGTGGGCGGTGACGGCGCGCTCCAGGTTGACCCGGGTGCCCTCGTCCGCCTTGCCGAGGCTGCTGCGGCGCAGCGTCTCGGCCATGACGTCGGTGCTCCAGACGCCGTCGCGGACGTCGGTCACGGTCAGGCAGACGCCGTTGACCGAGATGGAGTCGCCGAGGGCGACGTCCTGGAGCACCTTGTGCGCCCGGATCTCCATCCGGGCGGCGTCGGTCTGCTCCTCGCGGACGACGAGCGTGCCCACCTCTTCGACGATGCCGGTGAACACCTCAGCTCCCTTCCAGGACGGACTGTCGGGCCCCAGTGTGCCGGGTGGGCAGCAGGCGGAGCTGCACGTCCCCACCCATGGGGAGGATCTCGACCGTCTCGAAGGACAGCGCATCGGCGATCGAAGAGATTCCCAGGTCGCCCACCAGGGCAGGGCCGGCGCCCAGGAGCTTCGGTGCGAGGTGCACCACGGCCTCGTCGACCAGCCCGGCGCGGAGGAAGGCGGCGGCCAGGGTCGGGCCGCCCTCGAGCAGCACCCGCCGCACGTCGCGGTCGTAGAGCTCGGCCAGCAACTCGGCCGGGTCGGCAGCCCGGCTGACGAGCGTGGGGGCGGCGTCGTCCAGTACGCGGGCGCCCTCCGGGAGGCGCCCCCGGCGGTCGACGACGACCCGGAGCGGCTGCCGCTCGGCGTCGCGACCGTCGGCGTCGCGCACGGTGAGCTGGGGGTCGTCGGTCACGGCGGTCCCGGAGCCGACGACGACGGCGTCGCAGGTGGCGCGCAGCCGGTGGACGGCGGCGCGCGCCTGCTCGCCGGTGATCCAGCGGCTACTCCCGTCGGCGGCGGCGACCCGGCCGTCGAGGGTGGCGGCGACCTTCCAGACGACCTGCGGGCGGTGCTCCCGCACCCCGGTCAGCCACGGTCCCAGTGCTCCGAGCTCGGCCTCGTCCTGCTCGACACCTACCTCGACGTCGATGCCGGCCGCGCGCAGCCGGTCGGCTCCCCCTGCGGCGAGTTCCGTGGGCTCCGGGACGGCGACGACCACGCGGGCCACCCCGGCGGCGATCAGCGCGTCGGCGCACGGCCCGGTGCGGCCGGTGTGCGCGCACGGCTCGAGCGTCACGACGGCGGTGCCGCCGCGGGCTCGCTCCCCCGCTGCCGCGAGTGCCCACACCTCGGCGTGCGCGCCGCCGGGCGGCTGGGTCGCGCCCTCGCCGGCGACCGTGCCGTCGGCCGCGAGGACGACGGCACCGACGGCGGGGTTCGGGCTCGTGGTGCCGAGGACCGAGGCGCCCAGCCAGCGGGCGCGCGCCATCGCCCGCCGTTCGGGGTCGGTCATCCGGACATCGCCGCGGCGGCCTGCGCGCGCAGCGCTGCGATGGCCTTGGCGGGGTCGTCGGCGCCGTAGACGGCGGAGCCCGCGACGAACATGTCGACGCCGGCCTCCGCGGCCTGCTCGATCGTGTCGGCGTTGATGCCGCCGTCGATCTCGACGAGAAGCGTGAGGTGGCCGGCGTCGACCAGCTCCCGCGCCCTGCGCGCCTTGGGCAGTACGTCGGCGATGAACGACTGCCCGCCGAAGCCCGGCTCGACGCTCATGACCAGCAGGGTGTCGAAGTCGGGCAGGACGTCGAGGTAGTCCTCGAGCGGGGTGCCGGGCTTGATGGCCAGTCCGGCCAGCGCTCCGGCGGCGCGCAGGTCACGGGCGACGGCGCGCGGGTCGGTGCAGGCCTCGGCGTGGACGGTGACGTTGCGGGCGCCCATCTCGGCGTAGCCCGGCGCCCACCGGTCCGGATCCTCGATCATCAGGTGGCAGTCCAGCGGGACCGGACTGACCGCCTGGATCGCCTGGGCCACCGGCAGGCCGAGGGTCAGGTTCGGGACGAAGTGCGCGTCCATGACGTCGACGTGCAGCCAGTCGGCGTCCGCGACGCGGGCGACCTCGTCGGCCAGGTGGGCGAAGTCGGCGGAGAGCAGGCTGGGCGCGATCATGGGCTGCCGGGACACGGACGGAGTCTAGGTGGGGCGGAACCGTGTTCCTGCCGCCTCCGGGTGCCCTAACCTGCGCGCGTGACGGACGGCACACGGGCTCCCACCCGGGAGATCGGCGACGACGCGACGGCGAAGGTCGCCGAGCGTGCCCGACACAACCTGCGCGTGGTCGCGCTGGGCCTGTCCTCCCTCTCCGTCGGGTTCGTCCTCCTCCGGTTCGACCCGGCTCGATGGTCGGCGGAGGGGTGGACGACGGCAGCGGCCTTCGCGGCGCTTCTGGGGGCGATCGTCTGGCTGGCGTTCGGTACCGCAGCGGGACGCCGGCGGGAGAGAAGCCGGCTGATCGCGGAGTACGCCGTCGTGCACCACGTCGACCCGGGGCCGGGGCGCCGCGCGCCCGCTGACCGCCAGGCGCAGCAGATGGCGCGCGAGTGGACGTGGCTCCTGCTGCTCCCGCTGTTCCTCGCGCCGCAGCTGGCGCTCGCCTCCTGGGAGCGCCTCGCCACCGCCGTGCCGGGCGCGGTGCTGGTGTCGATCGGTTGCGTCGTGCTCCTGGCCGACAAGCTGCGCCTGACGCGGGCCGCCCGGCGCTGGCTGGCCGATCCGCCCGGTCCCCCGCGCGACTGACCGCCGGGCGCGGATGGGCTCGTCGGGCCGACGGGTGCCCTAGCCTGCGCGCGTGACCGACGCCACCCGGACGCCCGCCCGCGAGCTGGCCGACGACGCGACGGCGGAGGCGGCCCAGCGCGCCCGGGAGACGCTGGCGACCCAGTGCGGCACCCAGCTGCCGCTCCTGGCCGGCGCCGCGTTGCTGCTCCTCGAACCGGCGTCGCGGACGGCGGCGGCGTGGTTCGGCGTGGCTGCTGTCCTGCTCCTGGTGGCCGGGGCGGCGGTGTGGCAGTTCGGCACCGAGCGCGGTCGGGAGGACCAGGCCGGGGTGCTGCTGGCCGAGTACGCGGTCCTGCGCTCGGTCGATCCCGGCGTCGGCCGACGCGAGGCAGCGGACGCCACCGCGGAGGGCTTCGTCGCCGGCCGCTACATCGCCTGGTCGCTGGCGCTCGCCGCGGTCGGTCTCCTGCTGGCCTTCGGGCAGTGGGACCAGCCGGCATGGGCCGTGCCCGGAGCGGTCCTCGTGGTCGTCGGCGCGGTGGTCCACCTGTACGCCGCCGAGCGCGAGGCCCGCGCCGGGCGACGCTGGCTCGCCGGTCCGCCCGGCCCGCCGCGGGACTGATCGACGTCGGCCGGAGGAGGAACGCTGGCGTGTGGGACAGCGCGTACGTCCGCTGGATCGCCGGCGCCTGGGCGGTGGTCGCGGTCGTCGGCTGGGCGTCCGACGCGCTGATCGGTTGGGAGCAGGGCGGGTGCGTGCCGTTCGTGCTCGCCGTCCTCGTCTGGCGCCGGCTCTGGCACCCCTACGGCACGCGGCTCACCCGCATGGCGACCGCTGCGGCGCTTGCGCAGGCACGAGGACCCCGATCCGGAAGTGCGGGCGGCGACGCAGGACCACGCGCGGGAGTCACTGACCCGCTCGCCGTGGCCGGCGTGGGGGCTGCCCCTCGTTCTGGCGGCCCGGGCCGTCGGCTGCGCACTCGTCGGGTGGCAGCGGGAGGACGGCTGGGACGCCGCTCCTGCCCCGGCTCTGCTCGCCGTCGCGGTCGGCGCCGTGGTCGTCGACCGGATCTCCCGGCAGCGCGCCCGCCGCTGGCTGGACGACCCGCCGTACGCCGAGCGGGCGGTCGACCAGGTCGGCTGACCGCTGTCCCCCCCTCACGGTGGACGTGTGGTCGCTGCTCGATCGGTGGGTTGGCGCGTCGCATCCCGGCACCTGATCAGGCGTCGCCGCGATACTGGGTGCATGACGTCACGAGGCGAGGTCCGCGTGTGGCATGCCGAGGAGGGATGGGGAGTCCTCGACTCCGCGGCCACTCCGGGCGGCTGCTGGATGCATTTCTCAGCCGTCCTCGTCCCCGGGTACAGGGAGCTCGATGCCGGACTGACCGTGGAGTTCACCTTCGAGGCGGCCGAACAAGACGGGTACGCCTTCCGCGCCGTCGAGGTATGGCCTGCTGACCAGGCGCCGGTGCGAAGCAGTGTTGAGGTGTCCGGAGCCTCCCCGGCCTACCACTCCACGCTGACGCTCGCTTTCGACAGCGAGGACGAGACCGGCGGGTCCTGACCCCACGGCGCCTCACGTCGACGGGGCCGGCTGTGGGCTCCGCTGTCGCACCGGCTGGAACTGTCACACCCCGCACCTATCGTCGAACGCATGTTCGACATGGGCGGCGGCTACGGAGTGGCGGTGTCGGTCACGCCGCTGACCACCGTGCCGTGGCCCGAGCAGCCACTGCCGGTGGGCGTGACCGCCCGGCCGGGCCGGCTCAGCGACCTGCTGCCGGTCGCCGCCCGCACCGACGGTGAGATCGCCGCCGAGCTGCAGCGGCTGGTCCAGGTGGAGTCGGCGCTGGCCGCCTACAAGGCTGAGCTGGTCGCCGGGCTGGCCGGGCGCCGCCCCGACAGCGCGGACCGGGTGCTCGGCGAGCCGGGTGCGGCGTCGGAGGGTTGGTCACCGGGGCCGGGGCGGGAGCCGACGGCCGGTGTGAGCGAGTTCTTCGCCGATGAACTGGCTCTGGTCCTGAACTGCTCACGCACGGCCGCCACCGTGCTGGCCGACACCGCCTGGGTGCTGGTGGAGCGGCTGCCGTCGACGTGGGCGGCGCTCGCCGACGGCGAACTGGACTGGCCGCGCGCACGTGCGCTGGCCGTCGAACTTGCCGACGCGGCCCGTGACCTCGAGCCGGTGGTCCTCCAGCGGATCGAGGCGGCTCTGCTGCCGCGCGCGGCCACCGTGTCGGTGTCCCGGCTGCGGGCGCTCGCACGGGCGGAGCTGCTCCGGGTGGACGCCACCGCCGCGGACCGCCGCCGGAAGCGGGCCGAGCGCTGCGCTGACGTCACCCTCACCCCCGTCCGCGACGGGATGGCCGAGCTCCGCGCCTTCCTGCCCCAGCCGCTGGCCGCCGCGATCCGCGAGGCGGTCGACGCTCACGCCCGCCTGGCCTGGGGCGACGGCGATTCCCAGCCGATCGGTCAGCTCCGGGTCGGCGTCCTGGCCGATCTGGTCCTCCGTCCGTGGGACGACTCCCGGCCGCCGGTCACCGCGCACCTGACCGTGTCGGCGGATCTGGGCACGCTCCTGTCCGGGGCCGCGGCACAGGGCGACTGCGCCGCACCCGCCGGGTCGCCGGCCGATCACTGCGCTCCCGCGTCACCGGCGGAGGTCGACGGCGAACCGATCACCGCCGGGCACCTGCGCAAGCTGCTCGAACAGCTGGACGCCCTCTGCCCCGGCGGACTCCAGGCGCCGGCGGGCGGCACGCTGCACCTTGCGCTGACCGACCCGTCGACCGGAGCCCTGCGCGCCGTGGTCACCCGGCATGAACTCGAGCGCCTCGTCCGCCGTGGCTGCCTGTCCCACCGGGACGGTGACTGCCGGTGCGCGCTGCTCGACCGTCCGGCCGCCGTGGACCGCTACCGGCCGAGTCCCGCCCAGCGTCGCTACACGACCACCCGGGACCGCACCTGCCGGCATCCCGGCTGCCGCAACTCCGCGGGCCGGACGGACCTCGACCACGTCCTCCCGCACGAAGACGGCGGGAGGACGACCTGCGAGAACCTGTGCTGCCTGTGCCGTCGGCACCACCGGCTCAAGACCCACGCAGCGGGCTGGCGCTTCACGATGACCGCCGACGGCACGCTCACCGTCCGCACCCCCAGCGGGGTCACCCGGGCCACCCGACCACCCGGCCTCCGCATCCCCGAGCCGGACGACGAGCCGCCGCCCTTCTGAGACGCCGGTATCAGCGGATGCGGCGGAGCAGCGCCATGAACATCGCGTCGGTGCCGTGCCGGTGCGGCCACAGCTGCCCGTAGTCCCCTCGCGCGATGCCCGGCACCTCCGGGAACAGCGGCGCGACCGGCAGCACCTCGACGTCATCGCGGGCGGCCGCCACCTCGACGACGCCGACGGTCTCCTCGGTGTGCGGCGAGCAGGTCACGTAGGCGACCACTCCCCCGACCCGCACCGACGCCAGCGCGCTCGCCAGCAGCTCCACCTGCAGCTCCACCAGCGGGGCGACGTCCTCGGGCGTGCGCCGCCAGCGCACCTCGGGACGACGGCGCAGCGCGCCCAACCCCGTGCACGGCGCGTCGAGCAGCACCCGGTCGAACGACCCGGCCTGCCACGGGGCCTCGCGGCCGTCGGCGGCCAGCACCTCGACGTCGGCCTCGTCCCGCAGCGCCTGGCGGACCAGGTCGGCGCGGTGCGGAGCACGGTCGGCCGCGGTCAGCCGCACGCCCTCGGGCCGGACGGCCGCCAGTAGCCCCGCCTTGCCGCCGGGGCCCGCGCACATGTCCAGCCAGGCGGCGTCCGGGCCCTCCAGCGGCGCCCGGGTCAGCAGCAACCCAGCGAGCTGGCTGCCCTCGTCCTGCACGGCCGCCCGCCCTGAGCGCACCGAGGCCAGCCGTCCCGGATCACCGCCGGGGAGGCGGACGGCGAAGGGCGAGTAGGGGCCAGGTGATCCGCCGGACTCCTCGACCAGCTCCGCCCGTGCCACCCGGCGGGCCACGAGGTGCACCTCCGGCGCGGCGTCGTCGGCCATGAGCGCCGGCTCGAGCTCCTCCTCGCCACCCAGGGCGTCGCGCCACGCGTCGACGATCCAGGCCGGGTGGTCGGTGGCCAGGGCGAGCTGCTGCTCGCGATCGCCACCGAGCGCGTGTAGCCACTGCATGCGGTCACCGCCGGCGGCGACCTTGCGCAGCACCGCGTTGACCAGCCCGGACGCGCCGGTGCCCACGATCGCCCGGGCTAGGTCCACGGTGGTGTCGACAGCGGCGTGCGACGGCACCCGCAGGTCGATCAGCTGGTAGGCGCCCAGCCGGAGGAGGTCGAGCACGCGCGGATCGAGCTCCCCCAGGGGTCGGTCGACCAGCCCGGACAGCACCGCGTCCAGCGTGCCGGCCGCCCGCAGGGTGCCGTAGGCCAGCTGGGTGGCGAAGGCGGCGTCGCGGGTGTCGAGGCCGCGCTCGCGGAGCAGCTGCGGCAGCAGCAGGTTGGCGTACGCGTCACGGGACGTCACGCCGTCGAGCACGTCGTAGGCGGTCAGGCGGGCGCCGTCCAGGGGACGCCGCCGCGTGGCGGGGTGCGGGCGCTTCCCGCGCCGCGGCCCTCCGGCCGGACGCTGGGGCAAGCGGGTCACCCCTCCCCCAGCCGGTCGCCGGCGGACAGGCGGGCGCCGCGCGCCCAGTCGCCCGCCGGGATCATGCGCTTGCCGGCCGGCTGCACCTCGCCCAGCCGCACGCTGCCGTTGCCGGTGCCCACGAGGACGTCGCGGCCCACACCGCCCAGCTCGCCGGCCGCCAGTTCCGGGCCGTCGGCCACGGGCGTCACCGGGCCGAGCCGCAGCCGGTCGCCGCGCCACGTCGTCCAGGCACCGGGCGCGGGTGTGACCCCGCGGATGCGCCGGTCGACCACGTGGGCGGGCAGCGCCCAGTCGACGCGGGCGTCCGCCGGCTCCACCTTCGGCGCGAGGCTGATGCCCTCGGCCGGCTGGGGCTGCGGCTCCAGCGCCCCTGCGGCGATGCCGTCGAGCGTGGCCACGAGCAGCTGGGCGCCGCTCACGGCCAGCCGCCCCAGCAGGTCTCCCGCCGTGTCGCGGGGCCCGATCGCCTCCGTGACGGTGCCGTAGACCGGTCCGGTGTCCAGGCCGGCCTCCAGGCGGAAGGTCGCCGCACCGGTGATCTCGTCGCCGGCCATGATCGCGTGCTGCACGGGTGCGGCGCCCCGCCAGGCGGGCAGCAGCGAGAAGTGCAGGTTCACCCAGCCGTGCGCGGGCAGGTCGAGCGCCGACTGCGGGATCAGCGCCCCATAGGCGACGACCGGCGCGCAGTCGACGGCGAGGTCGGCCAGCTGCGCCAGGAACTCCGGCTCGCGCGGCGACCGCGGCTGCAACACCGGCACCCCGGCGGCATCCGCGCGCTCGGCGACCGGGGACCGGCTGGACTTCCGGCCGCGGCCGGACCGCGCGTCCGGCCGGGTGAGGACGGCCGCCACCTCGTGCTCCGAGGCCAGCAGCGCCTCCAGGGAGGGGACGGCGGGGGCCGGGGTGCCGGCGAACAGGACCTTCAGTGCGGGCTCACTTTCACGATGGGAGCAGGGGCCGGCAGGTAGGCGCCCATGCCGGCCCACTCGGCCGCCTGCAGCTCGGCCAGCGCCTCGGTGCGGGCCACCTCGTCGAGGCGGTCGACGAACAGGACGCCGTCGAGGTGGTCGGTCTCGTGCTGGATGGCGCGGGCCAGCAGCTCCGAGCCCTCCACGCGCACCGGGTCGCCGTGCATGTTCCAGCCTGAGGCCACCACGTGCAGGTGACGCCGGCAGTCGTAGCGCAGCCCCGGGATCGACAGGCAGCCCTCGGGCCCGTCCTGGATCTCCTCGCCCACCGCGGTGACGTCGGGGTTGACCAGGTGGCCGACCTCGCCGTCGACGAACCAGGTGAACACGCGGAGGCCGACGCCGATCTGCGGGGCGGCCAGCCCGGCTCCGCCGGCCGCGTGCATGGTCTCGGTGAGGTCCGCGACCAGCTGCCGCAGTTCGGCGTCGAAGTCGACGACCGGGGCCGCCGGTGTGCGGAGCACGGGGTCGCCGTACAGCCGGATGGGGGTGACGCTCACCCGTCGATCGTAGGCGGCACCGCGGGCGGCTCTCCCGCCAGCGCGGCGCGCACGGCCGCTGCGACGTGCAGCGCCGTCGTCGGGAAGGTCGGGACGTCGACGTCGTCCGGCCCGACCAGCAGCTCGATCTCCGTGCAGCCGAGGATCACGCCCTGCGCGCCGCGGGCGACCAGCCGGTCGACCACCTCCCGGTAGGCCTGCCGGGACTCCTCGCGGACGACCCCGAGCACCAGCTCCTCGTAGATGACCCCGTGCACCAGGTCGCGGTCGGCCTGCTCGGGGACGACGACCTGCAGCCCGGCCGCAGTGAGCCGGTCGGCCAGGAACGGCTGCTCCATCGTGTAGCGGGTGCCCAGCAGCCCGACCCGGGTGAGCCCGGCCGCGGTGATCGCCTCGGCGGTGCTGTCGCCGATGTGCAGAAGCGGGACCTCGAGGCCGGCGGTCACCGCGTCGGCCACCGTGTGCATCGTGTTCGTGCACAGCAGGACGATCTCCGCCCCGGCCGCCTGCAGGGAGCGGGCGTCGGCGGCCAGCAGCTCGCCGGCGCGGTCCCAGTCCCCGGCTTCCTGCAGGCGCGCGATCTCCGCGAAGTCCACCGACAGCAGCACGCACCGGGCGGAGTGCAGTCCACCCAGCTGCTCGCGCACCGCTTCGTTGAGCAGCCGGTAGTACAGCGCGCTGCTCTCCCAGCTCATCCCGCCCAGCAGGCCGATCGTCCGCACGGCCGCATCCTGGCAGGTCCGCGCCGACTCAGACCAGATCGAGCGGGTCCAGCTGCACACGCACGTGCTCGGGCACCTTCTTCGCGCTGCGCACGCCCTGCACCTCGGCCAGCGCGTGCGCGAGCGCCGCACCCGCGGCCCGCGGCACCCGCACCAGGTAGCGCTCCCGCTCCCCCTCCTGACCGGGGCGCGGCCGCTCGGGCACCGGCCCCAGCAGGTCGGCACCATCGGGCAACCGCAGCGCCTCGAGGAACTCGGCCAGCGCCGCCGGCGAGCCGGAGGCCGACGCCATGCGCGTGGCCGGCGGGAAGCCCAGCTCCCGGCGGTCGGCCAGCTCGCGGGCGGCCAGCCAGGCCGGGTCCCACCGCACGAGCGCCTGGACGACGGGGTGCCCGGCGTCCGCGGCCACGACCACGTGCCCACCGGCGGACGCCGGGCGGACCAGCGCCGCGGCGTTCATCCAGCGCCGCAGGGTCTCCTCCCCCGCCCGCAGGTCGGCCCGGCCCAGCAGCGCCCACGAGTCGAGCAGCAGCGCGGCGCCGTACCCGCCCTCGGCCACCGGCTCCGCCCCCGGGGTCGCCACCACGAGCGCCGCGCCACCGGGCACCGACGCCAGCACCCCCGACGTGCTGCCCGACGTCCGCACCGCCGCCCCGGGAAAGGCCCGGGCCAGTTCCTCCGCGGTCCGCGACTCGCCGATCACCGAGGCCCGCAGCTTGGTGCCGTGGCAGTGCGGGCAGTCGAAGGTGGCCGCCGGGCGCGCGCACCAGCGGCAGGCCGGGATCCGCGTGCCGCCCGGACCCGGGCGCGGGGAGATGCCCAGCGGCCCGGCGCAGTGGGCGCAGCGGGCCGGCGCCCGGCACCGCGCGCACGCCAGCGAGGGCACGTAGCCGCGCCTGGGCACCTGGACCAGCACCGGGGTGTCCGCCGCCAGCGCCTTGCGCGCCGCCTCGTGCGCCAGCGACGGCAGCCGGGCCGACCGCGCCGCGGCGTCCCGGGCCAGCTCGAAGTCCTCGCCCAACGCCTGCACCCGCGGCGCGGCGGCACGCAGCACGGTGCGGTCGGCCACCAGCTCGTGCGCCCAGCCGGACTCCACGAGCAGCGCACCCTCGGCGGTCCGCGAGGTGCCCGCGACGACGGCGGCGCAGTCGTCGAGCCACGCACGCTGCACCAGCACGTCGCGCGCGTGCGGATAGGGCGCCCGCTCCTCGGAGTGCAGGTCGTCGCCGTCGTCCCAGACCACCACCAGGCCCAGGTCACGGACCGGCGCGAACATCGCCGCGCGCGTGCCCAGCACCACCTGCGCCGCACCCCGGGACGCCGCCAGGAAGGAGCGGTAGCGCTTCTCCGGCGAGTCGTCGGCCCGCAGCACCGTGAACGAGTGCGCCGGCAGCAGGCCGGCCGCGGCTGCGGCGAGCCGGTCCAGGTCCTTGCCGTCGGGCACGACGACCAGCGCGCCGCGCCGGCCCGACAGCGCGGCACGGCAGAGCTCGACCAGCCGGGCGGGCCAGTCCTCCCCAGGCAGCGCCGTCCAGACCGCCCGCGCGGGTCGGCCCTCCGCGAGCGCGTCGAGCAGTGCCGGCCCGGCCGTGTAGCGGGCGAACCCGGCAGGGTCCGGCGGCTCCGGCAGCGCGTCGGGCGTCGGGCTCTCCCGCTTCTCCGCCGCGGCGCGCCGGGGCGGGAGGGCCAGCCGGAGGACGTCGCTGGCGGTCCCGGCGTAGCGGTCGGCGACCGTGCGCACCAGCCGGGCGACCTGCGGCGTGAGGACCGGCTCTCCGGAGGGGACGTGCGAGAGCGGCTGCAGCGCGCCGGCGAAGTCGGTGGAGTTCCCCAGCTCCCACACCACGCCGTCGACCAGCCGGCCGTGGAAGCGCACCCGTACCCGGCACCCGGCCTGCACGGTGTCCTCGAGCTTCTCCGGGACGGCGTAGTCGAACGGCCGGTCCAGGTGCGCCAGGGGCACGTCGACGACGACCCGGGCCACGCGCGGCAGGCGCGCGGGACCCGGGTCGTCGGTCGGAGCGGGGGTGCCCAGTGGGGTTACTGGCCTACGGCCGCGCGGAGGGCGTCGACGCGGTCGAGGCGCTCCCAGGGCAGGTCGACGTCGGTGCGGCCGAAGTGGCCGTAGGCCGCCGTCGGGGCGTAGATCGGACGCAGCAGGTCGAGGTCGCGCACGATCGCGCCCGGGCGCAGGTCGAACACCGAGGTGATCGCCTTCTCCAGCACGTCGTCGGCGACGGTGCCGGTGCCGAAGGTCTCGACGAACAGGCCGACCGGGTGCGCGGCGCCGATGGCGTAGGCCACCTGCACCTCGCAGCGCTTGGCCAGGCCGGCGGCGACGACGTTCTTGGCCACCCAGCGCATCGCGTAGGCCGCGGAGCGGTCCACCTTCGACGGGTCCTTGCCCGAGAAGGCGCCGCCGCCGTGCCGGGCCATGCCGCCGTAGGTGTCGACGATGATCTTGCGGCCGGTCAGCCCGGCGTCGCCCATGGGGCCGCCGATGACGAACTTGCCGGTCGGGTTCACCAGGAGGCGGTAGCCGTCGGTGGGCAGGCCGAGGGCGGCCAGCTCCGGCTCGACGACGAGCTCCTTGATGTCGGGGGCGAGCAGCTGGTCGATGGAGATGTCCTCGGCGTGCTGCGAGGAGACCACCACGGTGTCGACGGCGACCGGCTTGTCGTCCTCGTAGATCACGGTGACCTGGGTCTTGCCGTCGGGACGCAGGTAGGGCACGGAGCCGTCCTTGCGCACGGCCGACAGGCGGCGGGCCAGGCGGTGGGCCAGCGCGATCGGCAGCGGCATGAGCTCGGGGGTCTCGTCGGTGGCGTAGCCGAACATCAGGCCCTGGTCGCCGGCGCCCTGGCGCTCCAGCTCGTCCTCGGCCGAGCCGGTGCGGGCCTCGTAGGCGGTGTCGACGCCCTGGGCGATGTCGGGCGACTGCGCGCCGATGGAGACGCTGACGCCGCAGGACGCGCCGTCGAAGCCCTTGCGGCTGGAGTCGTAGCCGATGCGCAGCACCGTCTCGCGGACGATGGAGGCGATGTCGACGTAGCCGGCGGTGGTCACCTCGCCGGCGATGTGCACCTGGCCCGTCGTGATCATGGTCTCGACGGCGACGCGGCTCTTCGGGTCCTGGGCGAGCATGGCGTCCAGGATCGAGTCGCTGATCTGGTCGGCGATCTTGTCCGGGTGCCCCTCGGTGACCGACTCGGACGTGAAGAGACGGCGTGACATGGCGGTACTCCTGGGTCGCTGGACACGAGACGGCGAGCCGCTCGCTACCACGACTCGGGGGGCACGTTACCCGCCCGGGACGGGCAGATCGTCGGCGCGGGTGCGCCCGGGGACGGCTATGCCTGGACGGGTGACAGGCGGGACGCCACCACGGTCCAGATGCCGGCGGCCACGGTGTCCTTGGGGCCGCGTGGGATCTCGGTGCTCTCCCCGTCGGCGGCCAGCACCACGACCGCGTTGTCCGACTGCCCGAAGACCAGGTCCCCGGAGACGTCGTTGACCACCAGCAGGTCGCAGCCCTTGCGGGCCAGCTTGGCCCGGGCGTGGGTGAGCACGTCGGCGTCGGCGTCGCCGGTCTCGGCCGCGAAGCCCACCACCAGCTGCCCCGGCGCCCGCTTGGCGACCAGCTCGGCGAGGACGTCGGCGTTGCGGACCAGCGGCACCGAGTCCGGTTCCCCCGCCGAGTCCTTCTTCATCTTGGCGCCGGCGACGCTGGCGGGGCGGAAGTCGGCGACCGCGGCGCTCATGACCACGACGTCGGCATCCGCTGCCTGCGCGTGCATCGCCGACCGCAGCTCCTCGGCGGTGCCCACCGGCACCACCCCCACGCCGAACGGGGCGGGCAGCTCGACGTTGGCCGCGACCAGCACGACCTCGGCACCCCGGGCGGCGGCGACCCGGGCCAGCGCCCAGCCCTGCTTGCCCGACGAGCGGTTGCCCAGGTAGCGGACCGGGTCCAGCGGCTCGCGGGTGCCACCGGCGCTGATGACCACCCGCCGGCCGGTGAGGTCGTGCGCGAGCGCCGCTGCTCCGGATCCCAGCACCACGGTCGCCAGGGCGGCGATGTCGGCGGGCTCTGGCAGCCGGCCCGGCCCGGAGTCGGGGCCGGTGAGCCGGCCCACCGCGGGCGGCAGCACGACGGATCCGCGGCGGCGCAGCGTGGCGACGTTGTCCTGCGTGGCCGGGTGCAGCCACATCTCGGTGTGCATGGCCGGCACGAACACCACCGGGCAGTGCGCGGTGAGCAGCGTGGCGGTGAGCAGGTCGTCGGCCCGGCCGGCCGCGGCGCGGGCCAGCAGGTCGGCGGTGGCCGGCGCGATGACGACGAGGTCGGCCTCCTGGCCGATCCGCACGTGCGCCACCTCGTCGACGTCGGACCAGACGTCGGTCGTGACCGGATGGCCGGACAGCGCCTCGAACGTCGCGGCACCGACGAAGTGCAGCGCCGACGGAGTGGGGACGACGCGGACGTCGTGCCCGGCCTCGGTCAGCGCGCGCAGCAGCAGGGCCGCCTTGTAGGCGGCCACGCCACCGCTGACGCCCAGCACGATCCGACTCATGCGCTCATCCTGCCGCAGACACGACGACGCCCCCGGCCGGAGCCGGGGGCGTCGTCATCACTTCTGGCTACGGCCGCGTCGCAGGGGCCCACGCCGAGCATGCGAGGCGTGGGGGCGACGAGGTCCTTCTGCGGCCTAGTTCTCGCCGGCGGTGTGGGTCAGCAGGCCCTCGTTGATCTCGCGGAGCGCGATCGAGAGCGGCTTCTCCTGGGGAGCGGTGTCCACCAGCGGACCGACGTACTCCAGCAGGCCCTCGGAGAGCTGGCTGTAGTAGGCGTTGATCTGGCGCGCGCGCTTGGCGGCGAAGATGACCAGGCCGTACTTGCTGCTGGTGCGCTCGAGCAGCTCGTCGATCGGCGGGTTGGTGATGCCCTCGGGGGCAGGTGCGACTCCGGACACGGGCGGGCGTGCTCCTCAAACGTTGTCGGCAGGAAGCGTCCGGCGGGGCCGCCGGCGGTGCTCTTCCTCGTGGGCGCTACTCCCCCGGCACGAGTCCGGGCGAGGGCGCAGTCAGCAAGCCTACCAACTCGTCCGCCGCGCGGGCCACGTCGTCGTTGACGACCACCCGGTCGAACTCACCGGCGGCGTCCAGCTCGGCCTGCGCGATGCGCAGCCGCGCCTCCTGGACCGCCGCGGGTTCCGAGCCCCGTCCGGCCAGCCGGCTCTGCAGCTCCGCCCAGGACGGCGGCGCCAGGAAGACCAGCTGGGCCTCGGGCGCCCGCGCCCGGACCTGCCGCGCGCCCTGGAGCTCGATCTCCAGCAGAGCGGGCGCCCCGGCGGCCAGCCGCTCGCGCACCGGGGCCACCGGGGTGCCGTAGCGGTTGCCCGCGTACTCGGCCCACTCCAACAGGCCGTCGGTCTCGATCAGCCGGTCGAACTCGGCGTCGGAGACGAAGTGGTAGTGGACGCCGTGGGTCTCGCCCGGGCGCGGACGACGGGTGGTCGCGGACACCGACACCCACACGTCGGGGTGCCTCCGCCGGACCTCGGCCACCACGGTGCCCTTGCCGACCCCGGAGGGTCCGGAGAGCACGGTGAGCCGTGCCGGTGTGTTCGATGCCACTCGTCGTCCTCGTCCGGGTCGTGCTCCGCGCGCTCCGGGACGGGTCAGACGACCTGGTCGCCGCCGAACTCCGTCTCCAGCGCACGGCGCTGGTTGGCACCCAGCCCCCGCACGCGGCGCGTCGGGGAGATCTCCAGGCGCTCCATGATCTTCGCAGCCCGCGCCTTGCCGACTCCCGGGAGGGACTCCAGGACGGCCGAGACGCGCATCTTGCCGATGACCTCGTCGGTCTCGCCCTGCTTGAGGACGTCGCCGACGGTCGCACCCTTGCTCTTGAGCCGCTCGCGCAGTTCGGCGCGCGCCTTGCGGGCAGCAGCGGCCTTCTCGAGTGCGGCGGCGCGCTGCTCCGGGGACAGGTCGGGAAGGGGCATGGTGCAACCCAATCGTGTCGTCGCCGGCATCGGTGCCCGGCGGGTCTGCTCGCGGATTGGAAGGGGACGTAGGACGTGCGGGAAGAGCCTCGCGACCTGCGCAGTGTCGGGCAAATCCGCAGGTCACGACACCGTGTGTCGAGCGGTCCGCACCACACCCCGGCGCGTTCACCCGCAGTCCACCACCGCGCTCACCCACGGTGATCGGCGCAGGTCACGACCTGATGCGGACGGTGCTGTCTCGCAATTGCCGGGGCCGCACGGCTCGGCCCCCCAGCGCGACACGCCGATGGCGCGACACGCCGCAGAACCGGCCTACCGCGCTAGCGCTGCGGCCCATCGCTGCGCGGCTGCGCGGAGCGCGGCGACGTCCGGCCCAGCAGCGAGGACGTCGCGCGAGACGGTCGGCACCACGAGCGTCCCGGTGCCGAACAGCCGCCTCAGGTCCTCGGGCGAGCCCCCCTGGGCACCCAGGCCCGGCGCGAGGACCGGCCCGCCCAGCCCCGTGAGGTCGACGTCCAGCTCGCTCAGGGTGGCGCCGACGACGACGCCGAAGGAGCCGGCCGGCGTTCCGGCGTTCCAGCCGCGCACGGTGTCCACGACCCGCTGGGCCACCGACGGTTCGCCGACGAGCTGCAGGGTGCCGGCGTCGGGGTTGCTCGTCCGCGCCAGCACGAAGAGCCCTCCGCCGTGCGCGCGGGCGGTGTCGACCGCCGGCTGCAGCGAGCCGGGGCCGAGGTAGGGGCTGACCGTCAACGCGTCCACGGCCAGCGGGTGGTCGGGGCGCAGGTAGTCGGCGTAGGCGTCCATCGTGGAGCCGATGTCGCCGCGCTTGGCGTCCAGCAGCACGAGGGCACCGGCGGCCCGGGCCCCCGCGACGCCGTCCTCCAGTACCGCCAGCCCTCGCGAGCCGTGCCGCTCGTAGAAGGCCAGCTGCGGCTTCAGGACGGCGACCGAGCCGGCCAGGGCGTCGACGACGGCGTCGGTGAACCGCGCAAGGCCGTCGGGGCTGTCGGGCAGCCCCCACTTCTCCAGGAGCGGCGCGTGCGGGTCGATGCCCACGCACAGCGGGCCGCGAGCGGTCACCGCCTCGGCGAGGCGCTGTCCGAACGGCTGGCTCACGGGGCCTCCACGGCTCGGGGCAGGGTGGTCCCCAGCTCGGCGACGCAGGCCGCCGCCAGGAAGGGGTCCGCGAACGCGCCGGCCGCGGACTGCACGGCGTCCGCGCCGAGGCCGAACAACGCCTCGAACGAGGCGGTATCGGTGACCCCACCCATCGCGAGGACGTCGAAGGGCGCCCCTCCCGCGTCGCGCAGTGCGACCAGCCGGCGGGTGAAGTCCAGGGCCGGCTCCCGCACCGCGATGCCGGACAACCCGGCGAGCTCGCGCCCGGGGAAGGTCGGCGTGCCGTCGCGGCGGCGCACCCGGCTCTGCACGGTGTTGATCCCCGCGATGCCGTCGACGAGGGAGGCGAGCTCGGGGACGAGGGCGCTCAGCCGCGGCTCGTCCAGCCAGGAGAGCTTGGCCACCAGCCCGGTGCGGTCGTCCAGCGCCCGGCGCACGGTGTCCACCACGGTCACGGTCGCGCCAGGGTCCAGGCACAGCGGCGGCTTCACCCCGGAAGCGGTCCGGTCGAGCGTGTTCGGGCACGAGAGGTTGAGCTCCACCACCGACGCCCCGGCCTCCTGGGCCATGAGCGCCGTGCGGGCGAAGTCGGCCGCGAGGTCGGCGACCCGGCCGGTGCCGTCGGCGTCCTCCCCCATCACGCTCACCAGCAGCAGCTGCTCGTCACCGACAGCCTGCAGGGCACGCTCCAGATCGGCCATCCACTCCTCCGGCTCCGGCGAGGGGACGCCGAAGGAGTTGACACTGCTGACCTCCGGGCTGCCCGGGGGCACCCAGTCCCACGGATCCGCCACGACGTCGGCGTCCGCCCCCGGGGGCAGGCTCGCGGTCTCCCGCGCCGCGAACACCCAGTTCGGCTGCTCGTTGGGCGGATGGGCGCGGCCGCGGACCGTCTTGTAGGTCAGCACGTTCCAGCCGTTGGCGACGTTGTGCCGCACCCAGGCCTCGCTCCCGTTGAGGACGCAGGCCGGCACGCCGATCGGAAATCCGATCCGGCGTCCCAGCAGCGGCCAGCGCCGGGTCCCCGCCGTGGGCCGCCCGGGCTGCCGAGGACCCAGCGGGCGGGCGAGGTTGTCCCGGAAGCCGCCCAGCAGGTCGTACATGGGGCTGAGAACGCCGTGGACGGCGAGCAGATCGGCCTGCCCGGCGAGGTACAGAACGCGGGTCAGCAGCGGCAGGTCGCCGCCGTGGACCGCCCCGGACGCGAGCCGCCCGGCCAGGCCGTCGACCTCGGCCGCGAGCGCGTCCAGCTCCGCCCGGGGCGGCTGCCCGAACCGGGTGATCCCCGCGAGGAACGCCGCGGGCAGCCCCGCCACCAGCCCGCGGCCCACGACGTCGTCGCGCAGGCGCCGGACGGCGTCCGGCGACGACGTCGTCACTGCCCGGTTCCCGAGAAGGTGCTGGGGCCGCCGTGCGTGCCGCCGGCCAGCGCCGCGTGCACCTCCTGCAGGCTGCGCACCCCGATGCCGCCCAGGCGGAGCGCCTCGATGCCCTGCACCGCGGCGGCCATGCCCTGCACCGTCGTGATGCACGGGATGCCGGCGGACACGGCGGCGGTGCGGATCTCGTAGCCGTCGAGACGCGGACCGCTGTTGCCCGGCGCCCCGAACGGCGTGTTCACGACCATGTCGACGTCGCCGGCCAGGATCGCCTCGACGACGTTGCCCGGGCCCTCGCTGAACTTGCCCACGACCTCCGCGGCCACGCCGTTGCGCCGCAGCACCTGCGCGGTGCCGGCCGTGGCGAGGATGCGGAATCCCAGGTCGGCCAGCCGCTTGACCGGGAAGATCGCCCCCCGCTTGTCGCGGTTGGCCAGCGACACGAAGACGGTGCCCTCGGTCGGCAGCGAGCCGTAGGCGGCCGCCTGCGACTTGGCGAAGGCGGTGCCGAACTCGGTGTCCAGGCCCATGACCTCGCCGGTGGACTTCATCTCCGGCGAGAGCAGGGTGTCGACGCCGTACCCCTCCACGGTCCGGAAGCGGTTGAAGGGCAGGACCGCCTCCTTGACCGCGATCGGTGCGCCCTCGGGGAGGTCGGTGCCGTCGCCGGTCGCCGGCAGCACGCCCGAGGCGCGGAGCTCGGCGATGGTCTCCCCCACCGCGATGCGGGCGGCGGCCTTGGCCAGCTGCACCGCCGTGGCCTTGGAGACGAAGGGCACCGTACGGCTGGCCCGCGGGTTGGCCTCGATGACGTAGAGGATGTCGTCCTTGATCGCGTACTGGACGTTCATCAGGCCACGGACGCCGATGCGCTCGGCCAGCTTCTCGGTGGCCGCCCGGATCTTGAGCAGGTCCGCGGTCCCCAGCGTGATCGGGGGCAGGGCGCACGCCGAGTCGCCGGAGTGGATGCCGGCCTCCTCGATGTGCTCCATGACCCCGCCCAGGTACAGGTCGGTCCCGTCGTAGAGGGCGTCCACGTCGATCTCGACGGCGTCCTCCAGGAACCGGTCCACCAGCACCGGGTGGTCGACGCTGACGTCGGTGGCCTTGGCGATGTAGGCCTCGAGCGTGGCGTCGTCGTAGACGATCTCCATGCCGCGGCCGCCCAGCACGTAGGAGGGCCGGACCAGCACCGGGTAGCCGATGCCGGCCGCGATGGCCCGCGCCTCGGCGTAGGTGGTCGCCATCCCGTGCTTCGGCGCGAGCAGCCCGGTGTCCGACAGCACCCGGCTGAAGGCCCCGCGGTCCTCGGCGTCGTCGATGGCCTCGGGCGAGGTGCCCAGCACCGGCACGCCGGCGTCCTTGAGCCGCTGCGCCAGCGCCAGCGGCGTCTGGCCGCCGAGCGTGCAGATGACCCCGGCGACCGGCCCGGCCGCGCGCTCGGCCTCGACCACCTCGAGGACGTCCTCGAACGTCAGCGGCTCGAAGTACAGGCGGTCGGCGGTGTCGTAGTCGGTGGAGACGGTCTCCGGGTTGCAGTTGACCATCACCGCCTCGTAGCCGGCGTCCTGCAGCGCCATCACCGCGTGCACGCAGGAGTAGTCGAACTCGATGCCCTGCCCGATCCGGTTCGGACCGGAGCCCAGGATCAGCACCGCCGGCTTCTCGCGCGGCTCGACCTCGGTCTCCTCGTCGTAGGAGGAGTAGTGGTACGGCGTGCGGGCGGCGAACTCCCCGGCGCAGGTGTCGACGGTCTTGTAGACCGGCCGGATGCCCTGGCGCCAGCGCAGCGACCGGACACCGTCCTCACCGGCCAGCTCCGGACGGAGCGCGGCGATCTGCCGGTCGGACAGCCCGAACCGCTTCGCCCGGCGCAGCACCTCCGGGGTCAGGGACGGCGCGTCGCGGACCTCGTCGGCCACCTCGCGGACGAGCGCGATCTGGTCGACGAACCATGGGTCGAAGCCACTGGCCTCGGCGACCTGCTCGACCGTCGCCCCGGCGGCGAGCGCCTGCTCGGCGGTGTAGAGCCGGCCGTCGACCGGCGTCCGCAGCGCCTCCAGCAGCTCGTCGGCCGTCCGGGTGTCCTCCGGACCGGTCCAGAAGCCCGCGACCTTGGTCTCCGTGGAGCGCATGGCCTTGCCCAGGGCCTCGGCGAAGTTGCGGCCCATCGACATGACCTCGCCGACGCTCTTCATCGTCGTGGTCAGCCGGGGGTCGGCCCCGGGGAACTTCTCGAAGGCGAACCGCGGGATCTTCACGACGACGTAGTCCAGCGTCGGCTCGAACGCGGCCGGGGTGACCCCGGTGATGTCGTTGGTGATCTCGTCCAGGGTGTAGCCGATGGCCAGTTTGGCGGCGATCTTCGCGATCGGGAACCCGGTGGCCTTCGACGCCAGCGCGCTGGAGCGGGAGACGCGCGGGTTCATCTCGATGACGACCAGCCGGCCGTCGGCGGGGTTGACGGCGAACTGGATGTTGCAGCCGCCGGTGTCCACCCCGACCTCGCGCAGCACGGCGATGCCGACGTCGCGCATCTTCTGGTACTCGACGTCGGTGAGCGTCATCGCCGGGGCAACGGTCACCGAGTCGCCGGTGTGCACGCCCATCGCGTCGATGTTCTCGATCGAGCAGATGACCACCACGTTGTCGCTGCGGTCGCGCATCAGCTCGAGCTCGTACTCCTTCCAGCCCAGCACCGACTCCTCGATGAGGACGGTGTGCACCGGGGAGTCGGCCAGCCCGTGGGAGGCCATCCGGCGGAGCATCGCCTCGTCGGTGGCGAAGCCCGAGCCCAGCCCGCCCATGGTGAAGCTGGGCCGGATGACGACCGGGTAGCCGACCTCGTCGGCGGTGGCCAGCGCCTCCTCGACGGTGGAGCACACCGTCGAGCGGGGGGCGTCGGCGCCGATGGAGCGGACGATGTCCTTGAACAGCTGCCGGTCCTCGCCGCGGTTGATCGCGTCGACGTCGGCACCGATGAGCTGGACGCCGTACTTCTTCAGCACGCCGTTCTCGTAGAGACCGATGGCGATGTTGAGCGCGGTCTGCCCGCCGAGGGTGGCCAGCAGCGCGTCGGGGCGCTCCTTGGCGATGACCTTCTCGACGAACTCCGGGGTCAGCGGCTCGATGTAGGTGGCGTCGGCGACCTCGGGGTCGGTCATGATCGTCGCCGGGTTGCTGTTGACGAGGCTGACCCGCAGCCCCTCGGCGCGCAGCACGCGGCAGGCCTGCGTGCCGGAGTAGTCGAACTCGGCGGCCTGGCCGATGAGGATCGGCCCGGAGCCGATGACCAGGACGTGCTTCAGGTCGGTGCGCTTGGGCATCAGGCCTTCTCCCCCGTGCTGTGCTCCACCACGGGCGCCGGTCCCCCGGCGTGCGCGTCCCCGGTGCGGGCGGACTCCATCAGGTCGACGAAGCGCTGGAACAGCGGCGCCGCGTCGTGCGGCCCGGCGGCCGACTCGGGGTGGAACTGGACGCTGAACGCCGGGGTCTCCAGCAGCCGCAGGCCCTCGACCACGTCGTCGTTGAGGCCGACGTGGCTGACCTCCACCGGCCCGTAGGGCGTGTCGGTGGGCCGGTCCAGCGGGGCGTCGACGGCGAAGCCGTGGTTGTGGCTGGTCACCCGCACCGTGCCGCTGACCCTGTCGAGCACCGGCTGGTTGAGCCCTCGGTGGCCGAAGCGCAGCTTGTAGGTGCCCAGGCCCAGGGCCCGGCCCAGGATCTGGTTGCCGAAGCAGATGCCGAACAGCGGACGGCGCGCGTCGAGCACGCCCTTCACCGCCTCCACCGCGTAGTCGGCGGCGGCCGGGTCGCCCGGGCCGTTGGAGAGGAACACCCCGTCGGGGCCGGCCGCCAGCAGCTCCTCGGCCGTCGCCGTCGAGGGCAGCACGTGCGTCTCGACGCCGAGCGCCGCGAGGTGCCGGGGGGTGGCGGTCTTGATGCCCAGGTCGAGGGCGGCGATGGTGAACCGCTTCTCCCCCACCGCCGGGACGACGTAGGCCTCGCCGGTGCTCACCGTCGGCGCCAGGTCCGCGCCGGTCATGCCCTCGGCGGCCGTGACCCGCGCCAGCAGCTCCTCGGCCCCCAGCTCGGTGCTGATGCCGGCCCGCATCGCCCCGCGGTCGCGCAGGTGGCGGGTCAGCGCGCGGGTGTCGATGCCGCTGATGCCCACGATGCCCTGGGCGACCAGTTGGTCGTCCAGGCTGCCGGTCGACCGCCAGTTCGACGTGCGGCGGGCGGGGTCGCGGACCACGAAGCCGGCCGGCCACATGCGGCGGCTTTCGTCGTCCTCGTCGTTCACCCCCGTGTTGCCGATGTGAGGGGCCGTCATGGCCACGATCTGACCGGCGTAGCTGGGGTCGGTCAGCGTCTCCTGGTAGCCGGTCATGCCGGTGGCGAACACCGCCTCGCCGACCGTCGTCCCGACCGCGCCGTAGGTCTCGCCCCGGAACGTCCGTCCGTCCTCGAGCACGAGGATTGCCTGATTCACTCCGCCCACCGTTCGGCTCCGCGGTCGTTCCGCTCCTCGCTCGCAGACCTCGCTGCGATGCTCACTTCCTGTCGCCTCACCGTGTTGCCTTTCCGTCGAGCACCGTCGCGGTCCCCCGGAGGAACGTCGCGACGATCCGGCCGGGGAGCTCCCGGCCGGCATAGGGACTGTTGCGGCTGCGGCTGGCCAGCGCCGCGGGGTCGACCGTCGCGCGGGCCGCCGGGTCGACCAGGACCAGGTTCGCGGGCTCACCGGGAGCGATCGGGCGGCCCTGCGACCGGATGCCCAGGCCGTCCAGGCGGCCGATCGCCGCGGGGCGCACCGACATGCGGTCGGCGACGCCGGCCCAGTCGAGCCGGCCGGGCTCGACCATGGTCTCGATGACCACCGCGAGCGCCTGCTCCAGCCCGAGCATGCCGGGCCGGGCCTGCGCCCACTCGCTCTCCTTGTCCTCCACCGCGTGGGGGGCGTGGTCGGTGCCGACGGCGTCGATCGTGCCGTCGGCCAGCCCGGCCCGGAGCGCCTCGACGTCGGCGTCGGTGCGCAACGGCGGGTTGACCTTGAAGACCGGGTCGTAGCTCTCGGCGCAGGCGTCGGTGAGCAGCAGGTGGTGCGGGGTGACCTCGGCGGTCACCTGCACGCCGCGGGACTTCGCCCAGCGCAGGATCTCCACCGAGCCCGCCGTCGAGACGTGGCAGACGTGCAGCCGGGCGCCGACGTGCTCGGCCAGCAGCACGTCGCGGGCGATGATCGCCTCCTCCGCGGCGGCCGGCCAGCCGGTGAGGCCGAGCTTCGCGGAACGGTCGCCCTCGTGCATCTGCGCGCCGACGGTGAGCCGCGGCTCCTCGGCGTGCTGGGCGACGACGCCGTCGAAGGCCTTCACGTACTCGAGCGCCCGGCGCATGAGCGCGGGGTCGGCGACGCAGTGCCCGTCGTCGGAGAAGACCCGGACGCGGGCGGCCGAGTCGGCCATGGCGCCGAGCTCGGCCAGCCGCTCGCCCTTCAGGCCGACGGTGACCGCACCCACCGGGACGACGTCGACCAGGCCGGCCTCCTGCCCGAGACGCCAGACCTGCTCGACGACGCCGGCGGTGTCGGCCACCGGGTCGGTGTTGGCCATGGCGTGCACCGCGGTGAACCCGCCGAGCGCCGCGGCCCGGCTGCCGGTCTCCACGGTCTCGGCGTCCTCGCGGCCGGGCTCGCGCAAGTGGGTGTGCAGGTCGACGAGGCCGGGCAGCGCGATCAGGCCGGCGGCCTCGACGACCTCGGCGCCGGTCGCATCGAGGGAGTTCCCGATGGCGGAGATGCGGCCGTCGGTGATGTGGATGTCGACGGGGTCGCCGCCGAGGGGCCGCGCCCCCTTGATCAGGTAGCTCGTCACTGGGGTGCGCCTCCGAGCAGCAGGTAGAGCACGGCCATGCGGGTGGAGACCCCGTTGGCGACCTGCTCGACGATCGTGGAGCGGGCGGAGTCGGCCACCTCGGCGGCGATCTCCATCCCGCGGTTCATGGGGCCGGGGTGCATGACGATCGCGTCGTCGGGCAGCGCCCCCATCCGGCGGGCGTCCAGGCCGTAGCGGCGGCTGTACTCCCGGGCGCTGGGGAAGAACGAGGCGTTCATCCGCTCGGCCTGCACGCGCAGCATCATCACCACGTCGACCTTGGGCAGCACGGCGTCCAGGTCGTAGGAGACCTCGGCCGGCCAGCTCCCGACACCGACGGGCAGCAGGGTGGGCGGGGCGACCAGCGTGACCTCCGCGCCCAGGGTGTGCAGCAGGCCGACGTTCGAGCGGGCCACCCGGCTGTGCAGCACGTCGCCGACGATCGCCACCCGCACGCCCTCGACCCGGCCCAGCCGCTGCCGGATCGTGTAGGCGTCCAGCAGCGCCTGGGTGGGGTGCTCGTGGGTGCCGTCACCGGCGTTGACCACGCTGCCGCGCACCCAGTTCGCCAGCCGGTGTGGCGCCCCCGACGAGGAGTGCCGGACGACGACGGCGTCGGCGCCCATGGCCTCCAGGGTCAGCGCGGTGTCCTTGAGGCTCTCCCCCTTGGAGACGCTGCTGCCCTTGGCCGAGAAGTTGATGACGTCGGCGGAGAGCCGCTTGGCGGCCAGCTCGAAGGAGATGCGCGTGCGGGTGGAGTCCTCGTAGAAGAGGTTCACCACGGTGCGCCCGCGCAGCGTGGGCAGCTTCTTGACCTCGCGGCCGGCGAGGGCCTGGTCGATCTGCGCCGCGGTGTCCAGTACCAGCGTCGCGTCGTCCCGGTCGAGGTCGGCGGCCTCCAGCAGGTGCCGCTTCACGGCTCGTCCACCCGCCCCGCCACCCTTTCCTCGGTGACCAGGACCTCGTCGACACCATCGGTCTCGACCAGCCGGACCGACACCTTCTGGGTGCGCGAGGTCGGCAGGTTCTTGCCCACCAGGTCGGCGCGGATCGGGAGCTCCCGGTGGCCGCGGTCGACGAGCACCGCCAGCTGCACGGCCTTGGGGCGGCCCAGGTCGCGCAGCGCGTCCAGGGCGGCCCGCACCGAGCGGCCGGAGTAGAGGACGTCGTCGACGAGGACGACGAGCCGGTCGTCGATGCCCCCGGCCGGCAGCTCCGTGGGCTCCAGGGCGCGGACGCCGCGGCGGCGGAGGTCGTCCCGGTAGAGCGTGATGTCCACGGTGGCGACGTCGACGGTCACCCCGGAGAACGCCTCGATCCGGGCCGCCAGGCGCCGGGCGAGCGGCGCGCCACGGGTGGGGATGCCGACCAGGACGAGGTTGGCGAGACCGGCGGTGGTGTCGCCGGCGTCGGCGTCGGTCGCGGCGCGCTCGATGAGCTGGTGGGCCATCCGGTCGACCATGCGGGCGACGTCGGCGGCGGAGAGGACCGAACCCGGCGACGGGTCGCCGCTGGAGGGCGCCGCGTTCCGGGCAGGCTGGGCAGAGCTGGCCATCAGGCCTCCTTCCCCGCCTCACTGGACGGGTCGTTAAAGGAGTGGGTGGACCTGCCCCCGACGGTACTGCACGGCGGAAACCGGTCCGGTTCCGGTGCGGAACCCCAGGTCGGTGGCCCGGCGCTTCTCCACCATCGTGGAGCCGGGCGCCCGACCGGGTGTTGCGCGCGGCCGTCGACCAGTACGCTCAGTGACGATCAGGACCTTCCCCAGACGACGCACAGTGAGCAGGAACGCGATGAGCACCGACTACTCACGGGCCCTGGGCGCCCGGCTCCGCGCCATCCGCAACCAGCAGGGTCTGTCCCTGCAGGGGGTGGAGGACAAGTCGCACGGCCGCTGGAAGGCAGTCGTCGTCGGCTCGTACGAGCGCGGCGACCGCGCCGTCACCGTCCAGCGCCTCTCCGAGCTGGCCGTCTTCTACGGCGTGCCGGTCTCCGAGCTGCTGCCCGACCCGCGGCCGAGCTCCGCGGTGACCTCCAGCAGCAAGATCGTGCTGAACCTCGAGTCGCTGGGCTCGCTGCCCGCCGACGAGGCCGGCCCGCTGGCCCGCTACGCCTCGACCATCCAGGCGCAGCGGCACGACTACAACGGCAAGGTCCTCTCCATCCGCGCCGAGGACCTGAAGTCGCTGGCGATCATCTACGACATGAGCCCCGACGAGCTCACCTCGCGGCTGATCGAGTGGGGCGTCATCTCCGCCGGCATGGACAGCGTCGTGGGCTTCGGCGGCCCCGACGACGACGACGAGGAGCTCAACCCCGACTGGGAGCGCCGCCGCGCCCCGCGCTGACGGGAACACCGTCGAGGGGCCCCCGCCGATCCGGCGGGGGCCCTTCGTCGTCATCCGGCCGCCGGCCGGCTCTACGGCGAGGCGGTTGCGGTCCGTAAGCACTCCGACACGCGGCCTGATCGGCGCTCCGATGTGCTCCGCTGTGCCAGTCTGCTGCCACCCGCGGCGCTGGGCCTCGGAGCAGGGAGCCACCCCATGCCGGCCGTACAGCTGACCGCGGTGTCCAAGAGCTACCGACGTCGCGGGCGTCCCCCGCAGAGGGCGCTGGACAACCTGGACCTCCTCGTGGAGTCCGGTGGCGTCCACGGGTTCCTCGGGCCGAACGGCTCGGGCAAGACCACCACGATCCGGGTGCTCCTCGGCCTGGTGTCGGCCGACGCGGGCGGCGGTGAGATCCGCCTGCTCGACCAGCCGGTGCCGTCGGGCCTCCCCGACGTGATCGGCTCGGTCGGCGCACTGGTCGAGACGCCGCTGTTCTTCCCGGGCTTCTCCGGCCGGCTCAACCTGCAGCTGCTCGCCGAGGCCGCCGGAGTGTCGAAGGCCCGCGTCGAGGAGTGCCTCGAGCTGGTCGACCTCCGCAGCCGCGCCGACGACCGCTTCAAGGGCTACTCGCTCGGCATGAAGCAACGGCTCGGCATCGCCGCGGCCCTGCTCAAGGCGCCGCGCCTGCTCATCCTCGACGAGCCCAGCAACGGCCTGGACCCCGCCGGCATCCGCGACGTCCGCGAGCTCATCCGCCGCCTCGGCCGCGACGGCCACACGACCGTCCTGCTCTCCTCGCACCTGCTGGCCGAGATCCAGCAGGTCTGCGACTCGGTGTCCATCCTGGCCCGCGGCCGCTGCGTGGCCTCCGGACCGGTGGACGAGGTGCTCGCCAGCCGCGGCACCGGCGACGTCCTCGTGCAGATCGCCGACCCGGCCGCCGCCGCCGGGGTGCTGCAGGGGGCCGGCTTCTCCGTCTCCCCCGCGGACGGCGCCCTGATGGTCCACTCCGTCGCCACCCCCAGCGACATCACCCGCGTCCTGGCCGGGTCCGGCCTCTACCTCGAGGAGCTGAGACGGGTGACCCCCGACCTGGAGAGCGCCTTCCTCGCCATCACCGGCGACCAGCCGCACGACGGGCCCACCGCGCCCGGGACCGCGGCGTGAGCGCCGTCGTGGAGCAGCCGTCGCCCCGGCCCACCGACCCGGTGACGGCCCGGTCCAGCTTCGGCAGCCTGCTGCGCTCGGAGCTGCACCGCTTCCGGTCCCGCCGGTTCATCCAGGTGGTGCTGATGCTGGCCGTGGTCGGCTGGATCGTCGTCACCGGGATTGCCCTCACCCAGTACGGCAACCCGGGTGCCGACGAGATCGCCCGCGCCGAGCAGCAGATCGACGCCGACGTGGCGATGAGCGAGCAGTACCGGGAGCAGTGCCTGGCGGAGACCGGCGAGGCCGGCACGGGCGGTCCACCCCCTGGGACCTCGGCCGAGGAGTTCTGCGGGCCGGAGCAGACCCGCGAGGACTACGAGCTCGCCTGGTACCTGGACACCGCGCCGTTCGACTTCGCCTCCTCCGGCTTCGACGGGGCCCTCACCTTCGCCGGCATCGGTGCCGTCGTCGCCGCGCTCGTGGGCGCCACCTGGATCGGCGCGGAGTGGTCCTCGCGCTCGCTGGTCGCCCTGCTGTTCTGGGTGCCGCGCCGGATGCAGGTGATCGCCGCCAAGGCGGTGGTCCTCGTCGCGGCGGCGGCCCTCATCGGGGTGGTGGCCCAGGCCGGCTGGCTGGCGATGTCGGGCATCCTGCGCGCCTTCGTCGGTCTCGACGCCGACCTGCCCGACGGGTTCTGGAGCGATCTGCTGCAGACCCAGGCCCGCGGTGTGTTGCTCACCGTCATCGCCGCGCTGCTGGCCTTCGGCCTGACCAACCTCGTGCGCAACACCGGCGCCGCCCTGGGCATCGCGTTCGTCTACCTGGTCATCGGCGAGAACCTGGTCCGGGCCATCCGCCCCCTGTGGCAGCAGTGGCTGCTCAGCAGCAACGCCCTCGGCCTGGTCCAGCAGGGCGGGTACACCATCACGACCTACGGCGACCAGCCCGACGCGTCCGGGATGGTGGAGACGACGGAGTACTACCTCGGCCACCTGCAGGCTGGGGTGTTCCTGGCCGCCGTGACCGTGGTCGTTGTCGCCGTCGGCACCGTCCTGTTCGCCAAGCGCGACCTGCACTGAGCGCCGCGAGTGCGCGCTTCCCCCCGTCTCACGTCACGCGAGAGGTGGGGAAGTGCGCACTCGGCGCGTCAGGCGGTGGGGACCTCGGCGGCGAGGATCGCGCCCAGGACGCCGTTGACGTAGGCCGGCGAGTCGTCGGTGGAGAGCGTCTTGGCCAGCTCCACCGCCTCGTCGATCACCACGGCGTCGGGGACGTCGTCGGCCCAGAGCAGCTCGTAGACCGCCATGCGCAGGATCGCGCGGTCGACGTCGGGCAGCCGGTCGATCGACCAGCCCGAGGCGTGCGTGTCGATCAGCTCGTCGATGCGCCGGGCGTTCTCGTCGAAACCCTCGACCAGGCGGATCGTGTGCTCGGGCACCGGCGGGTTGCCGTCGGCGACGCGCTCGCCGAGCAGCTCCCGTCGGTTGCGGCCGCGGACGTCGGCCTCGTAGAGGACGTCGACGGCGCGCTTGCGTGCCTTGCTACGTGCGGCCATCAGCGGGCGGACCGGGTGTGGACCAACAGCCGGCTCAGTTGGCGCGGCCGAGGTACCGGCCGTCGCGGGTGTCGACCTTGAGCTTCTCGCCGGTGGTGATGAACAGCGGGACCTGGATCTCCGCGCCGGTCTCCAGCGTCGCCGGCTTGGTGCCACCGGTCGAGCGGTCGCCCTGCAGACCTGGGTCGGTGTGCGCGACCACGAGCTCCAGGGTCACGGGGAGCTCGATGTACAGCGGCACGCCCTCGTTCACCGCGACCATGGCCTCGGTGTTCTCCAGCATGTAGTCCGCCGCGCCGCCGACCGTCGCCGCAGGCACGGTGATCTGGTCGAACGTGTCGCCGTCCATGAAGACGAAGTCGGCGCCGTCCTTGTACAGGAAGGTCATGTTCCGCTTGTCGACCGTGGCCGTCTCGACCTTCAGGCCGGCGTTGAACGTCTTGTCGACGACCTTGCCCGAGAGCACGTTCTTCAGCGTGGTGCGCACGAACGCACCGCCCTTGCCGGGCTTCACGTGCTGGAAGTCGGTGACGGTCCAGAGCTGGCCGTCCAGCTTCAGGACGATGCCGTTCTTCAGGTCGTTGGTGGTAGCCATCAGAGAACCAGCAGTTCCTTGCTCGTGAGGGTCAACAGTTCGGGCGCGTCGTCCGTGACGACCAGGGTGTCCTCGATCCGGACACCGCCGTGGCCGGGCAGGTAGACGCCCGGCTCCACGGTGACGGCCATGCCGGCAGCAAGGGTACCCGCGCCCAGCGGCCCGATCCCCGGCGCCTCGTGGATCTCCAGCCCGACACCGTGCCCCAGTCCGTGGGTGAAGTGGCCGCCGTGCCCGGCCTGGGCGATGACGTCGCGGGAGGCGGCGTCCACCGCGACGACGTCGGCACCGACGGCCAGTGCCGCCCGTCCCGCCGCCTGCGACTCGGCGACCAGGGCGTAGATCTCGCGCTGCCAGTCCGCGGCGTGCGTGAGCACGACCGTGCGGGTCATGTCGGAGTGGTACCCGTCGACGGTGGCGCCGAAGTCCAGCTTCAGGAAGTCGCCGTCGCGCAGCACGGTGGCGTCGGGCCGGTGGTGCGGGATGGCCGAGTTCGCGCCGGCGGCGACGATCGTCTCGAACGAGGGCGCCTCGGCGCCCAGCGCGAGCATGCGGGCGTCCAGCTCGCGGCCGACCTCCAGCTCGGTCCGCCCCGGCCGCAGCGCCCCCTCCGCGGCGAGCTCGGCCAGCGCCTGGTCGGCGACCGCGCAGGCGCGACGGAGTGCGTCGATCTCCCCGTCGTCCTTGATCGCGCGCTGCGCCTCGACCGCGCGGCGGACCGACTCCAGCTCCGGCACGGTGCCGCCGGCCACCGCGTCGGCGAGGACCGAGCGCAGCTGCTCCAGCCCGTCGACGGTCAGGTCGTGGGACTCGAAGCCGAGCCGGCCGGTGCCGCTGCGCACGGCGGCGCGCGCCAGTGCCGGCACGGTGCCGCGGTCCACCAGCACCTCGACGTCGGGGACCTGGGCGGCCGCCTGGGTCGTGTAGCGGCCGTCGGTGCCGAACAGGTCCCCGCCACCTGAGGAGCTGCCGTCGGTGCGCACGAGCAGCGCGCCGTTCGAGCCGGTGAACCCGGTGAGGTAGCGGACGTTGAGCAGGTTGGTGACCAGGACGGCGTCCAGTCCGCGCTCGGCGGCTGTGGCCCGCAGCGCGTCCCGGCGTGCCGCGGCGCGTCCGCTCACCGGTGACCCCGCAGCGACATCCACTGCAGCGCGAGCACGTAGCCCTCCACACCCAGGCCCGCGATGACGCCGTCGGCCACGGCGGAGACGTACGAGTGGTGCCGGAACGCCTCGCGCTTGTGGATGTTGCTGATGTGCACCTCGACCAGCGGCGTGTTCAGCGCGGCGAGGGCGTCGTGCAGGGCGACCGAGGTGTGCGACCACGACGCCGGGTTGAGGACGACGGGGTGACCGGCGTCGGTGGCCTCGTGGATCCAGCGCAGCAGCTCGGCCTCGTCGTCGGTCTGGCGGACCACGACGTCCAGCTCGAGCTCCCGCGCGGTCGTCTCGATGACGTCGACCAGCTGGGCGTAGGTCGTCGAGCCGTAGATCTCCGGCTCCCGCGTGCCGAGCCGGCCGAGGTTGGCGCCGTTGAGGACCTGGATCGTCATGCGTTGTCTCCGTTCACGGCGGCCCAGGCGGCGTCGAGCCAGGACTGGTCGGGGTCGGTCAGGATCCGGGGGTTGCCGATCCCGTCGAGGACGACGAAGCGCAGCGTCGCGCCGCGGGCCTTCTTGTCCACGCGCATGACCTGCTGCAGCTGCACCCAGTCCCCGCGGTAGGTCGTCGGCAGGCCCATGGCGGTGATGAGCTCGCGGTGCCGCTCCACCTCCGCGGGGGTGAGCAACCCGGCCTGCCCGGCCAGCTCGGCGGCGAAGACCATGCCGACGGCGACGGCCTCGCCGTGCCGCCAGCCGAAGTCCTCGATCCGCTCGATCGCGTGGCCCAGCGTGTGCCCGTAGTTGAGGAACTCCCGGACGCCGGTGTCGCGCAGGTCCTGTCCCACGGCGTCGGCCTTCACCTGGACGGCGCGCGCGATGAGCTCCTCGGTGTCGCGGCGGCCGGTGGGGTCCTCCCCCAGCAGCCGCAGGATCTCGCCGTCGGCGATGAAGCCGCACTTGACCACCTCGGCCAGCCCCGAGCGGAACTCCGCGTCGGGCAGCCCGGCCAGGGCGTCGGTGTCGGCCAGTACGGCGGCCGGCGGGTGGAAGGCGCCGACGAGGTTCTTGCCCGCCGAGGTGTTGATGCCGGTCTTGCCGCCGACCGCGGCGTCGACCATGCCCAGCAGGCTGGTGGGCACCTGCACCACGCGCACGCCGCGCGCCCAGGTGGCGGCGAGGAAGCCGGCCAGGTCGGTCACCGCTCCCCCGCCCAGGCCGACGACGGCGTCGGTGCGGGTGAGCCCCAGCCGGCCGAACTGCTCCCAGGCGCCGGCCGCGACCTCGGCGGTCTTGGCGGCCTCGCCGTCGGGCACGACGATCGCCTCGGCGGCGACGCCGGCGGTCTGCAGCGTCTCGACCGCGGCACCGGCTGCCGCCTTCAGCGGCGGCGAGTGCACGACGACGGCGCGGGCGGTGCCGTCGAGCACCAGCCCGAGCCGGGCCTGCGCCCCGGCCCCGATGAGCACCTCGTAGGGCCGCTCACCGGCGACCTGGACCTGCCTCATCGGGGGTCCCCTCCCAGGATCAGTGCCAGCACGTCGGCGACCACCTCGTCGGTCGTGCGGTTGCTGGTCGGCACGGTGGCGGTGGCCACCTCGCGGTAGAGCGGCGCGCGGTCCTCGAGCATCGTGCGCAGCATGGCGCGGGGGTTGACCGCCAGCAGCGGCCGGTCGCGGGACAGGCCCACCCGCTTCGCCGCCGAGGGCAGGTCGACGTCCAGCCAGACGACCACGCCGCCACCGCCTCCGTGGGCGACGAGCAACTGCCGCGTGTCGGCGTGCATCACCGCACCGCCGCCCAGCGCCAGCACGCCGTCGTGCTCGGCCAGCGCGAGTGCCACCGCCGCCCGCTCCAGGTCCCGGAAGTGCGGCTCGCCGTGCTCGACGAACAGATCGGCGACACTGCTGCCCGTGGCGTCCTCGACGTCCCGGTCGGTGTCGCGGAACGCCACGCCGAGCGCGGCCGCCACCGCGGTGCCCACCGTCGTCTTGCCCGACGCCGGTGGGCCGACCAGCACCAGCAGCGGGCCGGTCACCGGAGCGGGAGCGAGTCGAGGTAGGCCCGCACGTTGCGGCGGGTCTCGGCGACCGAGTCGCCGCCGAACTTCTCCAGGACGGCGTCGGCGAGGACCAGCGCCACCATCGCCTCCATCACCACGGAGCCCCGGGGCACGGCGCAGGCGTCGCTGCGCTGGTTGATCGCGACGGCGGGCTCCTGCGTGGCGACGTCGACGGTCTGCAGCGCGCGCGGCACGGTGCTGATCGGCTTCATGGCGGCGCGCACGCGCAGCACCTCGCCGTTGGTCATGCCGCCCTCGATGCCGCCGGCGCGGTCGGTCAGGCGCTGCACCCGCTTCGCGCCGTCGGGCCCGTCGGCCAGCACGATCTCGTCGTGGGCCACCGAGCCGCGGCGCCGGGCGGTCTCCAGGCCGTCGCCGACCTCCACCGCCTTGACCGACTGCACGCCCATGAGGGCGCCGGCGAGCCGGGAATCCAGCCGCCGGTCCCAGTGCACGTGGCTGCCCAGGCCGGGCGGCAGCCCGTGCACGACGACCTCGATGACACCGCCGAGGGTGTCGCCACCTCTCCGGACGTCGTCGATCTCGGCCACCATCGCGGCACTCGTGGCCGGGTCCGCACAACGCACCGGGTCCTCGTCGATGGACGGGTTGTCGTCCGGCCCGGGGAGCAGGCCGTCGGGCGCGGTCACCGGGCCGATGGCGACCACGTGGCTCACCACGGAGACACCGAGGGCCTGGCGCAGGAAGGCCTGCGCGATCGCGCCGAGGGCCACACGGGCCGCGGTCTCGCGGGCGCTGGCGCGCTCGAGCACGGGGCGGGCATCGTCGAAGCCGTACTTCTGCATGCCCGCCAGGTCGGCGTGCCCGGGACGCGGGCGGGTCAGCGGCGCGTTGCGCGCCTGGCCCTCGAGCACCTCGGCGTCGACCGGGTCGGCCGACATGACCGTCGACCACTTGGGCCACTCGGTGTTGCCCACCTGGACGGCGATGGGGCCGCCCTGCGTCCGCCCGTGCCGGACGCCGCCGGTGAGGGTCACCTCGTCCTGCTCGAAGGACATCCGCGCGCCGCGACCGTGCCCGAGCCGGCGGCGGGCCAGCTCGCGGTCGAGGTCGGTGGTCTGCACCTCGACGCCGGCGGGCAGGCCCTCCAGGATCGCGGTGAGCTGCTGACCGTGCGATTCCCCTGCGGTCAACCAGCGCAACATGGGCGCGATTGTGCCAGTACGGCCACCGCCGGCCCGCCACTCACCCCGGGGGCACGGCCCCCAGTGCGAGGGCCAGCACCGCGCCGGCCAGCAGCGGGGGGCCGAAGGGGATCGCGGTGCGCCAGCCGACGCGGCGGGTGGCCAGGAGGAGGACCGAGACGAGCGCACCGGCAAGCAGGCCGAGGAAGACCCCGGCCATGAGCACGCCCCAGCCGAACCAGCCGAGCACGAGGCCCAGTAGCCCGAGCAGCTTCACGTCCCCCAGGCCCAGCCCCTGCGGCGAGACGAACCAGCCGAGCCCGCCGACCAGCACCGCGGTGGTGCCGGCGGCCGCGGCGGTGAGCAGCGCGCCCCACGTGCCGTGCACCGCGGCGTCGACGAGCAGCGCGGTCGAGCACACGGCGTAGCTCGGGTAGGTGACCCGGTCGGGCAGGCGGTGCACGGCCAGGTCGGTGGACGCCAGCACGACCGCCGCGCCGGCGGCCCAGGCCAGGCCCGCGGTGGCCGGCCGCAGCCCGGTCAGCTCCCCCGCCCCGGCGAGCAGCGCGGCGAAGGCGGCCGTCATGACCCCGGTGCGCAGCGGGGTGGGCAGCGCCGCGCCGTCGCGGGCGGCCAGCCGGACCGCGACCCGGGCCAGCCACGGCCCCACCGCCACCGCGGTCACCAGCACGGCTCCGGCGAGCACCGGCCGGGAGAGGTCCACGGTGAGGGGTCAGCGCACGGAGAGCGCGGCGTCCAGTGCCCGGCGCATCTCCGCGATCGGCGCCTGCTGCCCGGTCATGAGCTCGACCTGGACGGTGGCCTGCCAGAACAGCACCTCGGCGCCGCCGATCACCGTGCCGCCGGCGGCGGTGACCCGCTCGGCCAGCGGCGTCGGCCACGGGGCGTACAGCACGTCGAGGACGGTCTGACCCGCCCGCCAGGGCAGGGCGCTGACCGCCGGCTGCCCGGCGACGGGCACGGTGCTGACCACGACCGGCGCGTCGACCTCCGCGCCGTCGAGCGCCGACACGGTCACCGGCACCTGCAGGACGTCGAGCACGCGGACGAGGTCGACGGCGCGCGAGGGGTCGCGGACCACCACGTCGACGTGCCGTGCGCCGAGCGACGCCAGCGCGACGGCGGCAGCCGCGGCGGTGCCCCCGGCCCCGAGGACGGCGGCGCGGTCGACCGACTCGATCCCGGCCACCTGCAGGGCGGTGCCGATGCCGGCGACGTCGGTGTTCTCCGCCCGCCACCCGCCGTCGTCCTCGCGGACGAGGGTGTTCGCGGCGTGCAGCAGCCGGGGCAGCGGCTCCACCCGGTCGGCGACGTCGACCGCCGCCTGCTTGCACGGCATGGTCACCGAGAAGCCGCGCCACTCCTCGTCCAGCCCGGCGAGCAGGTCGGGCAGGTCCTCGGCCCCGACGTCCAGCGCGTCGTAGCGCCAGTCGTCGAGGCCGAGTGCGGCATAGGCCGCCCGGTGCACCAGCGGCGAGAGCGAGTGCGAGACCGGTCGCCCGAGGACCGCAGCCCGCCGGGGACCGTGCGCCATCGCTCCGTCAGCCACCGCAGCCGAGGCCGGCCTCGGCGCACCGCTGCCGGGCGGCCTGGAACTCGGCGTAGTCGGCGGTGAAGAAGTGGTTGCCGTCGGCGCTCTCGAGCACGTAGTACAGCAGGTTTCCGGAGCTCGGGGTCAGCGCCGCCTCCAGGCTCGCCTCGCCGGGCGAACTGATCGGTGTCGGCGTCAGACCCGTGCGCTTGCGGGTGTTGAAGGGCCCGTCGGTCTGCAGGTCGGTGACCGTCAGGTCGTTGCCGCTCTTGTTCAGCCCGTAGGCCAGCGTGGCGTCGATGCCGAGCGGGATGTTCTGCGAGAGCCGGTTGTAGATCACCTGCGCGACGTCGGGCCGCTCCTCGTCCAGCCGGGTCTCCGACTGGATCATCGAGGCGACGGTGACGACGTCGGCCGGCGTGCGACCGGCAGCCGCCGCCCGCGCCTCGAGGTCCAGCCCCGCGGCCACGGTGGTGAACTGCTCCACCATCATCTTGAGGATCTGCGGCGCCGTCTGATCGGGCTCCACGTCGTAGGTCGCCGGGAAGAGGTAGCCCTCCAGCTGGCCGCCGGCGTAGGCCGGCAGCTCGAGCGCGGGGAGGTCGGCCGCGGCGGCCTGCAGCTCCTCGATCGGCTTCCCGGTCTCCGAGGCGACGCGCTCCAGGATCTGCGCCACGGTCAGGCCCTCGGGGATGGTGACCCGGGACAGCACCCGGGACCCTTCGCCGAGGAGCATGTCCAGCGCGGCCGCGCCGCTCATCTGCGAGCGCAGGCCGTAGACGCCGGGCTGGATGCCGGTGGCCTCGGGGCGCCCCTCGGCGGCGTCCACGAACGGACGGGTCGAGGCGATCACGTCCTCGTCGACCAGCGTCCGGGCGATGTCGCTGAGCGTGTCGCCCTCCTGGACGCGGATCTGCACGTCGCCGGCGCCCTGACCGGTGTAGTCCTCGGCGGTCATCAGCCCCATCAGCGCCTGGACGCCGAAGACGATGCCGGCCACCAGCCCGCCGAGCACCAGCACGCTGAGCAGCACGGCCCACGGCCGGCGGCGACGACGGCCGCCGCGCCGGTCGTAGGGAGCCACGGGGATCGCGCCCCCGTGGTCGTCCTCGTGCAGGTCGTCGGGGTGCGGCTCGTCGACCTCCCGTGTGGACCGGCGTCCGCGGCGACCGCTGGGGACCTCGTCCTCGACGTGGGCACCGATGACCTCCAGGCCGCCGGTGCGCTCCCAGGAGTCGGTCTCGCCGTCGGCGGGGTGCTCGCCGTGGCGGTCGGCGTCGTGGCGGTCGGCGTGGAGGTCGGCGTGGTGCTGGCCCGGGTCGTGGCGCTCGGGATCGCGGTCCGGGAACGCGTGCGGGCCGGGGGCGACCGGCTGGGCGACGGTCGCGTCGTCGTCGAGCGGGCCGGTGGCACGCGGCTGCAGCCGGTCCCACACACCGGTCGGGAGCGGCGGGAGGGGCGCGGACGGGTGCTGGGTGTCGGGCGTGGGCCGGTCCGCGGGGCGACCGGCGGCGCCGTCGTCGCCACCGGCGTGCCGGGCGCGCGGGTGGTGGGGGTGGTCGGTCGAGCCGTAGGACCACCACGCGGGCTCGGGCAGCGGCCCGGTCTGGTCGTCGTGCCGGTCCAGCACGCCGGAGACCCGGCGGATGCCGCCGGTGGGGGTACCGGCGTCGGCCCACGGCTCGAACCGCGGCCGCGCGGGGACCTCGCCACCGTGCCGGGGACCGAAGCCGATCCCGCCGGCCGACGGAGAGGGAGTGCCCGGGACGGCCGGCGAACCGCCGGCGGTCCAGGGCAGGGACGGGGTGCCGCCGGTGCCGTCGCCGGCGGAGTGTCGTCCCCGCCGGCCCGGACCACCGGGTTCGGTCACGACCGGGCCCGCCGGCTGTCCAGGTACTGCTGCAGGATGACCACGGCCGCGGCCTGGTCGATCACGGAGCGCTGATTGCGGCTGTCGATGCCGCCCTGACGCAGGTGACTTGCTGCGGTCACGGTCGAGAGCCTTTCGTCGATCAGGTACACCGGCACATCCGCTATGCGGTCGGCCAGTGCCTGAGAGTAGGCGGCGGCGTCCTCGGCGGACGCGCCCGACGCACCTGACAGATGCCTCGGCTCCCCCACCACCACCTCGGTCACCTCGTGTTCCACCACGAGCGCGGCGAGGCGGTCGAGATCGGACTCGTCCTTGGCGCGCCGCAGCGTCTCCAGCGGGCTGGCGAGCGTGCCGGTGGGGTCCGACAGCGCCAGTCCGACCCGCACGGTGCCGACGTCCACGCCGAGCACCCGGCCGGTCTGCCGGGCTGGCGCCGGCGGCTTCGGCGGCACCTTGAGGTGCGCCGGCCAGCCACCCGACAGGTCGATCTCGGCCGTCTCGTTCGAGACCGGGGGAAAGCCCTGGCTGAGGTCCAGCTCGGTCGTCGGGTGGTGCACGGGTGCACTCCCGGGAGCCTGCCGGGGCCGCGCCGGCGGAACAGCCGGCAGCTCGCGCCGTCGGCCCCCGACCGGACCGGTGTCCTCGGGGTTGTAGTCGGAACCGTTGTCCTCGGTCGTGGGCACGGTGCTCACCTCCCAGTGGCGGCCGCAACCGCCTGTTCGCCGGCCTGCAGCGCGTCGGGGATCCCCGCCGCGTCGGTGCCGCCACCCTGGGCGACATCGGCCTTTCCGCCACCTCGACCGCCGACGGGACCCGCCGCGGCCTTCAACACGTCGTTGGCCGACAGCCCCTGCGCCAGGGCGGCCGGGTTGAGCGCCGCCACGAGGGCGACCTTGCCACCGGACTCCGAGGCCAGCAGCACGACCGCCGGGCGGTCGCCCAGCCGTCCCCGGACGTCGAGGGCCAGGGTGCGCAGGTCACCCCCGCCGAGTCCGGAAGGCGCGCCGGTGACCACCGCGACCCCGCCGACGTCGCGCGCACCGGCGGCCAGCTCACCGGCGGCGGCCAGGTTCTGCCGGCTGCGCAGCTCGGCCAGCTCGCGGTCGACGTCGCGCAGGCGCGACAGCATCCCCCCGACCCGCTCGACCAGCCCGTCCTGCGGGGTCTTGAGCAGCTCGGCCAGCTGGCGGACCAGGTCGCGCTCGCGGGCGAGGTAGCGGAAGCCCTCCAGGCCCACGACGGCCTCCACGCGGCGCGAGCCCGAGCCGACCGACGACTCCCCGGTCAGCGCCAGCGTCCCGATCTGCGCGCTGCCGCGGACGTGCGTGCCACCGCAGAGCTCGCGCGACCACGGGCCGCCGATCTCCACGACGCGGACCTGCTCGCCGTAGGTCTCGCCGAACAGCGCCAGCGCGCCGAACTCCCGCGCCTCGGGCAGCGTCATCCAGGAGGCGGACACCGCGTGGTCGGCGCGGACGGCGGCGTTCGCGACGTCCTCGATGTCGGTGCGCTGCTGCGCGGTGAGCGCGCCCTGCCAGGCGAAGTCCAGCCGCAGGTAGCCGGGGCGGTTGTACGAACCCGACTGCAGCGCCTGGGGGCCGAGCACCTGGCGCAGCGCGGCGTGCACCACGTGGGTGCCCGAGTGCGCCTGGCAGGCCGACAGCCGCCACTCGCGGTCGACCTCGGCGGTCAGCTCGGCGCCCTCGCGCAGCTCGCCCTCGAGGATGCGCACCTGGTGGGCCACCAGCCCCTTGACCGGGCGCTGGACGTCGATGACCTCGGCGCGGCCGCCGTCCCAGGTCAGGATGCCGGCGTCGGCCACCTGACCACCGGACTCGGCGTAGAAGGGCGTGCGGTCGAGCACGACACGGGTGATCTCGCCCGGGCCGACCGGCCGCGGCGCGGCGTCGTCGTCCCCCTCGGTGACGACGCCGAGGACGCGGGAGTCCGTCCGCAGGGTCTCGTAGGCCTGCCAGTCGGTGGGGCCGTGCTCGGCCAGCAGCCGGCGGTAGGCCAGCACGTCGACCGAGCCGGTGCGCTTGGCGCGGGCGTCGGCGCGGGCCCGGTCGCGCTGCTCGGTCATGAGCGCGCGGAAGCCCTCCTCGTCGACGGTCACGCCCTGCTCGGCGGCCATCTCGAGGGTGACGTCGATCGGGAACCCGTAGGTGTCGTGCAGGGAGAACGCCTGCTCGCCGGAGAGCGCGGGAGTGCCGGCCTTCTTCGCCTGCGCGACCGCGGTGTCGAACAGCGCCGTCCCGGAGGTGAGGGTGCGGCGGAACGCCTCCTCCTCGGCGTAGGCGACGCTCGAGATGCGGTCGAAATCGGTGGCGAGCTCGGGATAGCTGGCGCTCATCGCGTCGCGGGAGACCGGCAGCAGCTCGGGCAGCGCGGCGTCCTCGACCCCGAGGAGCTTCATGGAACGGACGGCGCGGCGCAGCAGCCGGCGCAGGATGTAGCCGCGGCCTTCGTTGCCCGGCGTGATCCCGTCGCCGATGAGCATCAGGCCGCTGCGCACGTGGTCAGCGACGACGCGCAGCCGCACGTCCGCCTCGTGGTCCTTGCCGTAGGCGACCCCGGCGAGCTCGGCGGCGCGGCGCAGCACCGGGGCGACCTCGTCGATCTCGTACATGTTGTCGACGCCCTGCAGCAGGAAGGCCACGCGCTCCAGGCCCATGCCGGTGTCGATGTTCTTGTTGGGCAGCTCACCGACGACGGTGAACTCCTCCTTGCTGCGCACGTCGGTCAGCTCGTACTGCATGAACACCAGGTTCCAGATCTCCAGGAACCGGTCGCCGGCGGTGTCGACCAGCGGGCCGCCCTCGGGCCCGAACTCGGGACCGCGGTCGTAGTAGATCTCCGAGCAGGGGCCGCCGGGGCCGGCCGCCCCGGTGTGCCAGTAGTTGTCCTTCTTGCCCAGCCGCTGGATCCGCTCGACCGGCAGGCCCGCGATGCGGTGCCACGCGTCGGCCGCCTCGTCGTCGTCCAGGTAGACCGTCACCCAGAGCCGCTCCGGGTCGAAGCCCAGGCCACCGTCGGCGACCGACCCGGTGAGCAGCTCCCAGGCGTGCTGGATCGCGCCGTCCTTGAAGTAGTCGCCGAAGGAGAAGTTGCCGTTCATCTGGAAGAACGTGCCGTGGCGGGTGGTCTTGCCGACCTCCTCGATGTCGAGGGTGCGCACGCACTTCTGCACGCTGGTCGCCCGCGGGAACGGAGCCGGCTCCCGGCCGGTCAGGTACGGGATGAACGGGACCATGCCGGCGACGGTGAACAGCAGCGAGGGGTCCGGCGACACCAGCGAGGCGCTGGGGACGACGGTGTGGCCGCGCGTGGCGAAGTGCTCGAGGAAGCGGCGGCGGATCTCGGCGGTCTGCATCAGGTCTTCTCGGTGTCGGCGGACGGGGCCGGGCGGAGGTGCGCCGCCCGGCGGAGGTCAGGATTCGGAGGTGTGCGCCCCGCGGCGACCGGGCAGCTGCACCTGGTCGGTCGCCGGCAGCGGAGCGTCCAGCCCCGTGCCCGCGCGGAGTTCCTGCTCGCGCTCGGCCATGGCATCGCGGACGTCGGCGCCGAAGTCGCCGATGGCGTCGGCCAGGTCGCGCAGCCCCTCGGCGATGCTCGCGCCGATGCCCGCAGGGGTCATCTTCTCCGCCGCGCGGGACAGCTTGCGGACGACGAGCGCGCCGATGGTGATGCCCATGGCCAGCCAGAACAGCCGGCGCATCAGACGGCCCGCCGGGAGGCACGACGAGCGCGGCGCGCCTCCTTGTCACGGCGCGCGGCCTCGGCCAGCGCCTCGCCCTCGCGCTTCTTCTTCGTCGCGCTGCGCACCCCGTAGGAGAAGGCGGCGACCTTGATCAGCGGGCTGCCCAGCGTGGCGGCGACGACGCTGGTGAGCGCGGCGACGTTGCTGGAGACGTTGGCGGCGTTGCCGGTGATGTCGTCGACCCGCTCGAGGTTGCTGTTCACGTGGGTCACCGTGGTGCTGGCCTGGGTCAGGATCGGAGCGCTCTGCTCGCGTACCTGCCGGATCGTCAGCGTCGTCTCGTCGAGCGTGCGACCGAGCTTGAGCAGCGGGACGGCGACCAGCACCACCAGCAGCACCAACGCACCGGCGGCGACCAGCCCGGCGATCTCTCCTGCGGACACACGTGCTCCTCATCTGGGGGTCTCGGCGACCGGCGGCTCGCCCGGCGCTGCCGGGTGAACCGGCCTCCGCCCGGAGTGGCCACAGTAGTCGCGGGGCCGGTCGGTACGTCCCGCGTCCCCGTTCCGCTGACGAGTGGCGTCAGCGCCGGCGCCTGACGATCGCCCGCAGCTTGGCCAGCCGCTCGCCCAGCCGCGCCTCCGCGCCCCTGCCGGTCGGCCGGTAGTAGTCCTTCCCGACCAGCGCGTCCGGCGGGTACTGCTGGGGGACGACGCCGTCGGGGTGGCTGTGCGGGTACACGTAGGTCTGCGCGTGCCCGAGCTTCTTGGCGCCGGCGTAGTGGCCGTCGCGCAGCCCCGGCGGCACCGGTCCGGCCAGCCCCTTGCGGACGTCGCCGACCGACTCCCCCATCGCCTTGGTGACCGCGTCGGACTTCGGCGCGGTGGCCAGGTGCACGACGGCCTGGGCCAGCGGGAAGTGGCCCTCCGGCATGCCGATCATCTGCACTGCCTGCATCGCCGCCACGGCCAGCGGCAGCGCCGTCGGATCGGCCATGCCGATGTCCTCGCTGGCGGAGATGACCAGCCGCCGGGCGATGAAGCGCGGGTCCTCCCCCGCCTCGACCATGCGGGCCAGGTAGTGCATCGCGGCGTCGACGTCGCTGCCCCGGATGCTCTTGATCAGCGCGCTGGCGACGTCGTAGTGCTGGTCGCCCTGACGGTCGTAGCGCACGGCGGCCTGCGCGACGGCGGTCTCCAGCGTGGCCAGGTCGATCTCGGTCGCCCCCACGGCCAGTGCCGCGCCCGCGCCGGACTCCAAGGCGGTGAGCGCCTTGCGGCCGTCTCCCCCCGCGACCCGGACCAGGTGCTCCTCGGCCTCGGCGCTGAGGGTGACCGCGCCGTCGAGCCCGCGGTCGCTGGTGAGCGCGCGGTGCAGCAGCGTGCGGACGTCGTCGTCCTCGAGGGGCTGCAGGGCCAGGACCAGGCTGCGCGAGAGCAGCGGGCTGACCACGGAGAAGAAGGGGTTCTCGGTGGTGGCCGCGATGAGGCTGACGATCCGGTCCTCCACCGCGGACAGCAGGCTGTCCTGCTGGGTCTTGGAGAAGCGGTGGACCTCGTCGATGAACAGGACGGTGCGGCGCCCGGAGAAGGTGAGCTCCCGCTTGGCGCTCTGGATGACCGCGCGCACCTCCTTGACCCCGGAGTCCAGCGCGGACAGCTGCACGAACTGACGCTTGGTGGCCAGCGAGATGACGTGCGCCAGCGTGGTCTTGCCCGTGCCGGGCGGGCCGTAGAGCACCAGCGACATCGGCTCGTCGGACTCCACCAGCCGGCGCAGCGGGGCGCGCGGGCCGAGCAGGTGCTGCTGGCCGACGACCTCGTCCAGCGACCGCGGGCGCATGCGGACGGCCAGCGGGGCGCCCGGATCGACGACCGGTGCGCCGGCCTCGTCCGGAGCCGGGTCGAACAGCGATGTCACGGTTGCGACGCTACCCGCGGGGCACGACACCCTCCGTGCAGCAGCGACGCATCGGAGACCAGCACGTCAGCGCGATCGGGCTGGGGGCCATGCCCCTGTCCACGAAGGAGCCGCGGCCCTCCCGGGAGGAGGCGATCGGCGTCGTCCACGCGGCGCTGGACGCCGGCGTGACGCTGGTCGACACCGCCGACGCCTACTCGCGCGACGAGGCGGAGTTCGGGCACAACGAGACGCTGGTGGCCGAGGCGCTCGCCTCCTACGGCCCGGGTGCCGACGGCGTGCTGGTCGCGACCAAGGGCGGGCACACGCGCGCGGGCACCTCCTGGGGGCTGGACGGCTCACCGGACTACCTGCGCCGGGCGTGCGAGGCCTCGCTGCGCCGGCTGGGCGTGGAGGCGATCGGGCTGTACCAGTACCACCGGCCGGACCCGGCGACGCCGTGGGAGGACTCGATGGGTGCGCTCCGGGAGCTCGCCGACGACGGGCTGGTGCGGACGGTCGGCGTCTCCAACGCCGACATCGCGCAGATCGACGCAGCCCGCGCCATCATCGGCGACGCGTTCGTCAGCGTGCAGAACCAGTTCTCGCCGGGCTGGCGGCACTCCGCCGACGAGCTGGCGCACTGCGCCGCGCACGGGCTGGCCTTCATCCCCTGGAGCCCCTTCGGCGGGGTGGGCGCGGCCGGCTCGCTGGACACGTCCGCGCCCGCGTTCGCCGAGGTGGCCGCGGAGCTCGGCGTCTCGGTGTACCAGGTCACGGTGGCGTGGCACCTCGCGCAGGCCGACGTCGTCGTCCCCATCCCGGGCGCGTCCCGGGCTGCGTCGATCCAGGACTCGGCGGCCGCGGCCGATCTGCGGCTCACCCGCGAGCAGCTGGCTCGCCTCACCACCCCCTGACCAGCCCCGCCCCTTGCGAGTTGATCATCGTCGTCTGGCTTGCCCCACCGGCGTGTCGGCGAGCCATCTGACGATGATCAACTGAGCGAACGCGGGTCCACAGGCCTCCGGTGCGTCCACAGATGGCCGCCGTCGTCCCCTGGTCTGCGAGGTGGCGGCCAGCGTCGGTGGGGTGTCACTCCCACCCGCGTGGACAACCGCCGAGGCGCGGACGGCCGGCTTGTCGCGTGGCCGGCTCCACGGCTCGGCCTTCGTCCGCCTCGCCCACGGATTCACCGCACGGCTGGACGACGCCGTCGACGAGGTGGAACGCCTCCGGCTCCTGACCCGAGTCCTGCCGGACGACGCAGCGTTCAGCCATGCCACCGCGGCGGCTCTCCTGGGAGCACCGGTCGACCCACCGGCGCGGGCGCACGTCGCACTCACGCCGCGCCGCGTCCTCCCGCAGCGTGCACAGTTCGTGGTGCACGCCCGCCGGCTGATCGACGCCGACGTCGTGCCTCACCGGGGACTGCGGCTCACGTCGGGGGCGCAGACCTTCCTCGACCTCGCCGAGACGCTTCCGCCGTCGGAGCTCGTGGCAGTGGGAGACGCCCTCCTGCGAGCCGGACACCTCGACGTCTGCTCGCTGTCCGAGCGCCTGGATCGGGCGGCACGGGTCCGCGGCGTCGCACGGGCCCGGGACTGCGCGCCGCTGCTGTCACCGCTGGCTATGTCGCGCCCGGAGAGCCTGATCCGGTACTGGCTGGCGGTCAGTCACCTGCCGACGCCGGTGGCACAGGTGCCCGTGCACGACGGATGGGGCCGTCCTGTGGCCCACGCCGACCTGGGCTACGAGGAGTGGAAGCTCGCCCTGGAGTACGAGGGGCGCCAGCACGCCGACCACGAACAGTTCGGGCGGGACGTCGACCGCTACTCCCTCATGGCCGCCGACGGCTGGCTGGTCCTGCGCTTCGCGAGCCGCCACCTGCACGGCCCGGCGGTGGTGCTCGAGCGCACCCGCCGAGCGCTGCTCAGCCGAGGTTGGTGGGACCCGCGCGGTTGATCACCGTCATGTGGCTGCTCGACACGCCGGCGGGGCCAGCCAGATGACGATGATCAACTGGAGCGGGAAAGGGGGATCAGCGGGCGAGGACGTCCTCCAGCGCGGCCAGCACCAGGGCGACGCGGTCGGGCGCCGCGTTCGGGCCCATCAGGCCGATCCGCCACACCGACGCCGCGTACGCACCCGCGCCGGCGCCGATCTCCAGGTCGTAACGCTCCAGCAGCTCCTTGCGCACCGCCGCGGAATCCACGCCGTCGGGCACCTGCACCGTCGTGAGCTCCGGCAGGCGGTGCCCCTCGGCGGCGAACAGCTCCAGCCCCAGCTCGGCCAGCCCCGCGTGCAGCAGCCGGCCGGCCTCGGCGTGCCGGGCGTGGACGGCGTCCAGCCCCTCCTCGAGGATCCGGCCCAGCCCCGCGTGCAGCGACACGACCATGCCCGTCGGCGCGGTGTGGTGGTAGGTCCGCCCGCCACCGGCCGCCTCGCCCGCGTAGCCCCCGAGCAGCCCGAGGTCGAGGTACCAGCTCTGCGGCTTCTCGATCCGCCGCTCCCACGCCCGGTCGGAGATGGTGAACGGCGCCAGCCCCGGTGGGACGCCCAGGCACTTCTGCGACCCGGAGTAGGCGAGGTCGACACCCCACTCGTCCAGCCGCACCGGGATGCCGCCGAGCGAGGTCACGCAGTCGGCCAGCAGCAGCGCGTCCCCCTTGCCCGCGGCCAGCGGCTCGAGGTCGGACAGCACGCCGGTGGAGGTCTCCGCGTGGACGGCGGCGATCAGCTTCGGGGACGGGTGCGCCGCCAGCACGCGTTCCGCGTCGACCGGGGTGCCCCACTCGTGCTCGACGGCCATCACCTCGGCGCCGCAGCGCGAGGCCACCTCCACCATCCGCTGCCCGAACAGTCCGTTCACCGCCACGACGACGACGTCGCCCGGGCCCACGGTGTTGACGAAGGCCGCCTCCATGCCCGCCGAGCCGGTCGCCGAGAGCGGCAACGTGCGCCGGTTCGCCGTCCCGAACACCTGCCGGAGCCGGTCGGACGTCTCGTCGAGCACCTGGAGGAACAGCGGGTCCAGGTGCCCGAGCAGCGGGAAGCCGAGGGCGGCCTGCGCCTCCGGGTAGGGGTTCGACGGGCCGGGACCGAGCAGGGTGCGGGCACGCAGCATCATGGGACGGCGCTCCTACGGCTTGCTGGAGTCGGTGGGGCCAGGTGCCCCGGGCTGGCCGGGCAGGGCCGGCTCCTCCGGCTTCGCGTCGATGCCCGCCTCCGTGCGCTGGGCGTCGCTGATCGGCGTCGGCGCGCCGGTCAGCGGGTCGAAGCCGGCACCGGTCTTCGGGAAGGCGATGACCTCGCGGATCGAGTCGACGCCGGTGAGCAGCGCGGTCAGCCGGTCCCAGCCCAGCGCGGCGCCGGCGTGCGGCGGCGGGCCGTAGGCGAAGGCCTCCAGGAAGAAGCCGAACCGCTCGCGGGCCTCCTCGCGGGACATGCCGAGGGTCTCGAACACCCGCTCCTGGAGCACGGCGTCGTGGATACGCACCGAGCCGCTCATCACCTCGTTGCCGTTGATGACCATGTCGTAGGCGTCCGACAGCGCCGCGCCCTTGTCGTCGGCGAACCGGTCACGCCACTCGGGCGTGGGCGAGGTGAAGGGGTGGTGCATGAAGGTCCAGTCGCCGTCCTCGGTCTCCTCGAACATCGGGAAGTCGACGACGAACAGGAACGACCAGCTACCGGGCTCGATGAGCTCCAGCCGCTTGGCGATCTCGTTGCGCGCCGCGCCCAGCAGCTCCTGCGAGGTCCGGCGGGCACCGGCGGCGAAGAAGACGCAGTCGCCCGGCTTCGCGCCCACGGCCGCGAGCAGGCCCTCGCGCTCGGCGTCGGAGATGTTCTTGGCGACCGGCCCGCCCAGCGTGCCGTCCTCGGCGATGGTCACGTAGGCCAGCCCGCGGGCGCCCCGCGACTTCGCCCAGTCCTGCCAGGCGTCGAACGCGCGCCGCGGCTGCGAACCGCCGCCGGGCATCACGACGGCGCCGACGTAGGGCGACTGGAAGACCCGGAACGGGGTCTCTGCGAAGTAGTCGGTGAGCTCGGTCAGCTCGATGCCGAAGCGCAGGTCGGGCTTGTCCGACCCGAAGCGGTCCATCGCCTCGCGGTAGGTCATCCGCGGGATCTCCGGCACGTCGTAGGAGGCCAGCTCGCGCCACAGCGAGCGGACGACGTCCTCGGCGACGGCCAGCACGTCGTCACGCTCGACGAAGCTCATCTCGAAGTCCAGCTGGGTGAACTCCGGCTGCCGGTCGGCGCGGAAGTCCTCGTCCCGGAAGCAGCGGGCGATCTGGTAGTACCGCTCCAGGCCACCGATCATCAGCAGCTGTTTGAACAGCTGCGGCGACTGCGGGAGGGCGTACCACTTGCCCGGCTGCAGCCGGACCGGGACGACGAAGTCGCGCGCGCCCTCGGGCGTCGAGCGGGTGAGGCTCGGCGTCTCCACCTCGGCGAAGCCGTGCCGGTGCATGACGTCGCGGGCCACCCGGCTGACCTCCGACCGCAGGCGCATGGCCCGCGCCGGGCCCTGCCGCCGCAGGTCCAGGTAGCGGTACTTGTAGCGGACGTCGTCGGAGGCGGCCTGGTCGGTCTCGATCGGGAAGGGCAGCGGCGCGGCCGAGGAGAGCACCTCCAGCGAGGTCGTCGCCACCTCGATCTCGCCGGTGGGCAGCTCCGGGTTCTCGTTGCCCTCGGGGCGCCGGCGCACCTCCCCGGTCACGAGCACGCAGTACTCGTTGCGGAGGTGGTGGGCCTCCTCCTCGCGGACGACGACCTGCACGTACCCCGACGCGTCGCGCAGGTCGAGGAAGACCACGCCACCGTGGTCGCGGCGGCGGGCCACCCAGCCGGCGAGGGTGACGGTGGTGCCCGCGTCGGACGCGCGCAGCGTGCCGGCGTCGTGGGTGCGCAACAAGGGAGGTGCCTTTCGATGGGCGGTGGGGCGGGTCAAGGGTGGTGGGGCGGGTCGGAAGAAGGAGAGGGTTACCAGCGGTCGTGCACGTGGGCGCGGATGCGCTCGTCGTACAGCCGCTCGAGGTCGGAGAGCTGGGAATCGGTGAGGGGCGGCAGCGCAGCGGCGGCGACGTTCCCGCGCACCTGCTCGACGTTGCGGGCGCCGGGGATGACGGCGGTGACCCCGGGCTGGTCGATCACCCAGCGCAGCGCGAACGCGCCGGTCGGGGTGTTCCCGGCGATGGCGGCGACCTCGCGGGCGGCGGCGACGCCGGCCTCGAAGGGCACGCCGGCGAAGGTCTCGCCCACGTCGAACGCCTCGCCGCCGCGGTTGAAGTTGCGGTGGTCGTCGGCGGGGAACGTCGTCGACTCGTCGTACTTGCCGGTGAGCAGCCCGCTGGCCAGCGGGACGCGCGCCAGGACGCCGACGCCCGTACGGGCCGCCGCGGGCAGGAGCTCCTCGAGCGGCTTGCGCCGGAAGACGTTCAGGATGACCTGGATCGTCGCCACGCCGGGGTGCTCGAGCGCGGTCAGCCCTTCCGCGACGGTCTCCACCGAGACGCCGTAGGCGGCGATGGCGCCGTCCTCGACGAACGAGTCGAGCGCGTCGTACACCCGCTGGTCGGAGTAGACGGCCGGCGGCGGGCAGTGCAGCTGCACGAGGTCGAGGGTGTCGACGCCGAGGTTGCGGCGCGACCGGTCGATCCAGGCCCCCAGGTTGGCCCGCGTGTACTGCCCGGCCTCGAACGGGTCGGCGCGGCGGCCGGCCTTGGTCGCGACGAACGGCCGGTCCGACCGCGTTACCAGTGCCCGGCGGATCCGCTCCTCGGAGCGACCGTCGCCGTACACGTCGGCGGTGTCGAGCAGGTCGACGCCCGCGTCGAGGGCGGCCTCCAGCACCTCGGCGGCGTCGTCCTCGGAGACGTCGCCCCAGTCGCCGCCCAGCTGCCACGTGCCCAGGCCGACGACGCCGACCTCGGCGCCCGTGCGCCCCAGCGGTCGGCGCTCCATGGACGTCACTCCCCCACCGTCGCACGCTTCAGCGCGTCGAACAGTTCGTCCACCGGCACCGCGGTCTGCTCCCCGGTGGCCATGTCCTTGAGCTGCCCGACGCCCTCGGCCAGGTCGCGCTCGCCGACGACCACGATGTGCGAGGCACCCGACCGGTCGGCGGCCTTCATCGCACCCTTGAGCCCGCGGTCGCCGTACACGGTGTCGGCCGCGACGCCGGCCTGGCGCAGCTGCCCGACCAGCCGGACGGCCAGCCGCTTCGCCTCGGCCCCCAGCGGCACCACGAACGCCTGCACGCCGGCGCTCGCCCCGACGTCGAGCCCCTCCGCCTGCACCGCGAGCAGCGTCCTGTCCACCCCGACGGCGTAGCCGATGCCGGGCAGGTCGGGGCCGCCGAGCGATGCCGAGAGCCCGCCGTAGCCGCCGCCACCACCGATCGCCGACTGCGCGCCCAGCCCGTTGTGCACGAACTCGAACGTCGTCTTCGTGTAGTAGTCCAGCCCGCGCACCAGCCGCGGCGCCTCCGTCCAGGTCACGCCGAGGTCGGTGAGGTGCTGGCGGACGGCGTCGTAGTGGGCCTTCGTGGAGTCCGACAGGTGGTCGACCATCAACGGGGCGTCGTCGAGCTGCGCCTGGACCTCGGGGCGCTTGTCGTCGAGCACCCGCAGCGGGTTGATCTCCGCGCGCCGCCGGGTCTCCTCGTCCAGGTCGAGCTTCTCCAGGTAGCCCACGAGGAGCTCGCGGTACTGCGGCCGGCAGGTGGCGTCGCCCAGCGAGGTGAGCAGCAGCTCGAAGTCGGTGAGCCCCAGGTCGCGGAAGCCCTGCGCGCCGAGCGCCACCACCTCGGCGTCCAGCGCCGGGTCGTCGACGCCGAGCGCCTCCATGTCGACCTGCGTGAAGTGCCGGTAGCGGCCGGCCTGCGGGCGCTCGTAGCGGAACGCCGAGCCGACCGTCCAGAGCTTGACCGGGAGGGCGCCCGAGTACAGGCGGTGCTCGATGAAGGCCCGCATGAGGCCCGCGGTCAGCTCCGGGCGCAGGGTCAGCGAACGGCCACCGCGGTCGGAGAAGGTGTACATCTCCTTGGTGACGACGTCGGTGGACTCGCCCACCCCGCGGGAGAAGACCGACGTCTCCTCGAACACCGGCGTCTCCACGTAGCCGTAGCCCGCGGCGCGCAGCGGTGCGGTGAGCGCGTCGCGGACGGCCAGGAAGCGCGCCGAGTCCGGCGGCAGCGTGTCGAAGGTGCCCTTCGGCGCGGTGAGGTCGCTCATCACAGACCCCGCCCCTTCGGCTCGGCGGCGGCCTCGGCCAGGTACGGGTTCGTGGCCCGCTCGCGTCCGATGGTCGTGGCCGGGCCGTGGCCGGGCAGCACCACCGTCTCGTCGTCGAGCGGGAGGACGACGTCGCGCAGCGAGGTGAGCATCGCGTCCCACGAGCCGCCGGGGAGGTCGACGCGACCCACCGAGCCGGCGAACAGCACGTCGCCGGCGAGCAGCCCGGGCGCCTCACCGAGGTCGAGGGAGAACATGACCGAGCCCTGCGTGTGCCCGGGGGCGTGCCGCACCGTCAGGTCGACGCCGGCCAGCGACAGGACCGCGCCGTCGTCCAGCCGCTTCACGTCGCCCGGGTCCGGCAGCCGCAGGCCGCCGAGCAGCGGCGCGAGCTGCGGGCCGTGCCAGCGCATCGGGTCGCTGAGCATGCCGAAGTCGTCCGGGTGCAGGTAGGCCGGGATGTCGTAGCCCTCGCACACCGGGAGCACGGAGAACGTGTGGTCGAGGTGCCCGTGGGTGAGCACGACGGCGACCGGCTTCAGGCCGTCGTCGGCCAGCATCCGGGCCAGCGGCTCGACGGCGTCCATGCCGGGATCGACCACGACGCACTCCTGCCCCGGTCCGGACGCCACGGCGTAGCAGTTGGTCCCGAAGGCGCCGGCGGGGAAGGAGCGGATGAGCACCCGTGCAGGTTACGCGGGCGCCCGCGCCGGAGCGGGCGTGCCAGGGAACGGCCAGCCGGGCCACCTACACTCCGTCGTCGACCGCGTCGAGCGGCGCCCGGCTGCGGGATGCCCCGCCGCCCCGCCGCCCCGCCGAGCCGCCGCCCGTCCGAGGAGTTCCCACCGTGCCTACGAACAAGCAGCGCCGCGAGGCCGCCCAGCGCCACCTCCAGCGCCAGCTGGAGCGCCGTGCCGAGCAGGCGCAGAAGCGCCGCCGCAACCTGGGCATCGCCCTCGCCGCGCTGGCGCTGGTCGTCGTGGTCGGGGCCGCGCTGCTGATCAGCGGCGTGCTCGGTGGCGACGACGAGACCGACGACACCGCCGGTCTGGCGAGCGAGAACTCCCCCACCGCGCCGGCGGTCGACGGCAGCGACGGGACGTGCGACTTCACCGAAGCCGTCCGCGGGGAGGTCACGGACATCAGTGCTCCGCCGGCCGAGGTGCCGACCGAGGGCACCGCCCAGCTCACCATGACCACGAACTCGGGACCGATCGGACTGACGCTGGACCAGGCCGGCGCTCCCTGCGCGGCGGCCAGCACGGTGCACCTGGCCCAGCAGGGCTTCTTCGACGGAACCCCCTGCCACCGGCTGACCTCGGGCGGGCTGAGCGTGCTGCAGTGCGGCGACCCCAGCGGGACCGGGCGGGGTGGTCCGAGCTACGAGTTCCCCACCCAGGTGACCGGCGAGGAGACCTACCCCCGTGGCACGGTGGCGATGGCCAACGCCGGCCAGGGCACCGACGGCAGCCAGTTCTTCCTGGTCTACGCCGACAGCCAGCTGTCGCCGGACTACACCGTGGTCGGCACCATCGACGAGGCCGGTCTGGCGACGCTGGACGGGATCGCGGCCGCCGGCATCGAGGGCGGCGCCTCCGACGGCGCCCCGGCCCAGCCGGTCACCATCGAGTCGATGACCGTCGCCGCTCCCTGACCGCTCGCGGACCGTCGTCGCCACCACCACACTGACGGGGATGGCTCCCGACCTGTACGCCGGCTTCCCGGAGGGCTTCTTCCGACGAGACGACGAGCGGCCGGACGAGGTCTTCTACGGTTCGCCGCGGCTGGTCACGCACATCGACGACGCCGCCATCACCGCCGTCGGTGACCTCTACGCCGAGCTCGGCATCGACGGCTCAGCGGCCGGCCCGCAACGGGTCCTCGACCTGATGTCCTCGTGGATCTCGCACTTCCGCACGCCACCCGCCGAGCTGGTGGTCCTCGGGATGAACGCCGCGGAGCTGGCGGCCAACACCGCGGCCACCGAGCGCGTGGTGCAGGACCTCAACGCCGATCCGCGGCTGCCGCTCCCCGACGACGACGTCGACGCCGTCGTCTGCTGCGTGTCGATCGACTACCTGACCCGGCCCGTCGAGGTGCTCGCCGAGGCCGGGCGCGTGCTGCGCCCGGACGGGACGCTGGCGGTCACGTTCTCCAACCGCTGCTTCCCCATCAAGGCCGTCCGCGGTTGGCTGCTCACCGACGACGAGCAGCACGGCGCGCTGGTCGCCGAGCTGGTGCGGCGCGCGGGCCGGTTCACCGAGCCCGAGGTCTCGCTGCGCACCCCGCCGGGCCGCGGTGACCCGCTGTACGCCGTGGTCGCCCACCGGCTGCCTTAGGCCGTGCCCATGGCGCGACTCCGCGCCCCGGTCCGCTCCTCGCTCGTTCCTCGCTGCGATGCTCCCGGGGCTGTCGTCACGCGGTCACGCGCTCCACGTCGAAGACGCCGTCGACGTTGCGCACCGTCTGCAGCACCGCGCCCAGGTGCGCGGGGTCGGCCAGCTCGAAGGTGAACCGGCTGATGGCCACCCGGTCGCGGCTGGTCTGCACCGAGGCGGACAGGATGTTGACCCGCTCGTCGGCCAGCGCCTTGGTGACGTCGGAGAGCAGCCGGTGCCGGTCCAGCGCCTCGACCTGGATCGCGACCAGGAACACCGAGCCGGGCGCGCTGGCCCACTCGACCTCGACCAGCCGCTCCGGTTTGCGCTGCAGGTCGCCGGCGTTCGTGCAGTCGGTGCGGTGCACGCTCACCCCGCCGCCACGGGTGACGAAGCCGAGGATCTCGTCGCCGGGCACCGGCGTGCAGCACTTCGCGAGCTTCGCCCACACGTCGGTCATGCCGTGGACGACGATGCCCGGATCACCGGTGGCCGAGCGACGCGGTGTGGGTCGGCTGGTCGGGATCGCGGTCTCGGCGATGTCCTCGACCGCGCCCTCGGTGCCACCGAGCGCCGTCATCAGCTTCTCGACGACCGAGGCGGCGGAGATGTTGTTCTCCCCCACCGCCGCGTACAGCGCCGTGACGTCGGCGTAGCGCAGGTCCTTGGCCAGCGTGCTGAGCGCCTCGCCGCCGAGCAGCCGCTGCAGCGGGAGCCCGGCCTTGCGCATCGCGCGGGTCAGGGCCTCCTTGCCGGCCTCGACCGCGTCCTCGCGGCGCTCCTTGGTGAACCACTGCCGGATCTTGGTGCGGGCCCGGGAGGAGCCGACGAAGGTCAGCCAGTCCTGGGACGGACCGGCGGTCGGCGACTTCGACGTGAAGATCTCGACGACGTCGCCGTTCGAGAGCTTGCTGTCCAGCGAGACGAGGGCGCCGTTCACCCGGGCGCCGATCGTGCGGTAGCCCACCTCGGTGTGCACGGCGAAGGCGAAGTCGACCGGCGTGGACTCCCCGGGCAGGCTGACGACGTCGCCCTTGGGCGTGAAGACGAAGACCTCCTGCGGACCGAGGTCGTAGCGCAGGGTCTCGAGGAACTCGCCGGGCTCCTGCGCTTCGCGCTGCCAGTCCAGCAGCTGGCGCAGCCACAGCATGTCGTCGGGCGAGCCGACCTTGGGCGGCGCACCGAACTCGCCGGCGCTGGGCCGGCCACCGGCCCGCGCGCTCTCCTTGTACTTCCAGTGCGCGGCGATGCCGTAGTCGGCGGTCCGGTGCATGTCGTGCGTGCGGATCTGCAGCTCGACCGGCTTGCCGTGCGGGCCGATCACCGTCGTGTGCAGCGACTGGTACATGTTGAACTTCGGCATCGCGACGAAGTCCTTGAAGCGCCCGGGCAGCGGCTGCCAGTGGGCGTGCATGATGCCCAGTGCGGCGTAGCAGTCGCGCACCGAGTCGACCAGGATCCGGATGCCGACGAGGTCCCAGATGTCGGTGAAGTCGCGGCCGCGCACGATCATCTTCTGGTAGATCGAGTAGTAGTGCTTGGGCCGGCCGGTGACGACGGCCTCGATCTTGGCCGCCTTGAGCTGCTCCTGGACCGTGGTGGTGACCTCGGCGAGGTAGGTGTCCCGCGACGGTGCCCGCTCGGCGACCAGCCGCACGATCTCGTCGTAGCGCTTGGGGTACAGCGTCGCGAACGCGAGGTCCTCGAGCTCCCACTTGATGGTGTTCATGCCCAGGCGGTGGGCCAGTGGGGCGAGGATCTCCAGCGTCTCGCGCGCCTTCTTCTCCTGCTTCTCGGGCGGGAGGAAGCGCAGCGTGCGCATGTTGTGCAGCCGGTCGGCCAGCTTGATGACCAGCACCCGCGGGTCGCGGGCCATGGCGACGATCATCTTGCGGATCGTCTCGGCCTGGGCGGCGTCGCCCAGCTTCACCTTGTCGATCTTGGTGACGCCGTCGACGAGGTGGGCGACCTCGGGGCCGAAGTCGGTGGTGATCGACTCGAGGGTGACGCCGGTGTCCTCGACGGTGTCGTGCAGGAGGGCCGCCACGAGAGTGGTGGTGTCCATGCCCAGGCCGGCCAGGATCGTGGCCACCGCCAGCGGGTGGGTGATGTAGGGGTCGCCGCTCTTGCGCTTCTGCGCGGCGTGCGCGGCCTCGGCGACGTCGTAGGCCCGCTGCAGCAGGGTGAGGTCGGCCTTGGGGTGGCTCTGGCGGTGCAGGGCGGCCAGCGGCTCGAGCACCGGACGGACCACGGGGCTGCGCTGGCCGGCGACGATGCGGCGGGCGAGCCGGTCGCGGACCCTCCGTCGCGGCGTACCGGCGTCACCGTCCCCGGGCTCGGCGCCGACGTCGTCGGGCCGGCGGACCGCGGGCCGCTCGGGCAGCGGCGGACGGCGGACCGGCTCGGTGCCGGCGGCCGGTGCGCCCGTCCCGCCCGGCGGCGACGGGTCGGTCGCGGTGCCGGGGGTCCTGGGTGTCCCGGGGCGCGCGGGAGCGGCGTCGGCGGCTACGTCAGAGGCCACTGCGACTCCCGCTGGTTCGAGGAGAGGGGGACCCTCCCCATGCTAGCGGGGCAGAGCACGGCCCTGCCGCGTGCGGCGGGGCGTCTCCCCCCGTCAGGTGGTCCAGAGCGCGTGCACCGTGTGCGGCGCCATCCGCTCCCGGCCGCCCAGCGCGGCGAGTTCGACGACCACCGACACCGCGGTCACCACCCCGCCCAGCTGCTCCACCAGAGCGACGGCGGCGGCCAGCGTGCCGCCGGTGGCCAGCACGTCGTCGACCACCAGCACCCGCTGCCCCGGCCGGATGGCGTCGGAGTGCAGCTCCAGCGTGGCGGTGCCGTACTCGAGCACGTAGTCGGCCGAGATCCGCTCCCGCGGCAGCTTTCCCGCCTTGCGGACCAGGACGACACCCACACCCGCCGACAGCGCGACGGCGGCGGCCAGCAGGAAGCCGCGCGCCTCCACGCCGACGACGACGTCGAACGTTGGGGTCGCCCGGTCCGCGCCGGCCAGCGCAGCCGCCCGGGGGTCGGAGTCCGCCGGGGCGGAGAGCCCCTCCACCACGCGCGCGAAGGCCCGGCCGTCGGCGAAGACCGGCGTCAGGTCGCGGAACAGCACGCCCGGCTCGGGGTGGTCGGGCACGTCGACGGTGAGCGAGGCGATGAGCTCGTCCAGCGGCTGCTGCACGGTCCCCTCGGCGGGGGCGCTCACCGGCGCTTCTTGCCCGGCGGGCGTCCCTTGCCGGCGGGGCGCTGCGGCCGGGCGCCCGGACGCGGCGCCGCGGTGGCACCGGAGGCCTCCGGTCGCACCGAGGACGGCGACTCGACCACGACGTCGGCAGGCACGGCGTCGGGCAGCTCGGCGACGGCGGTGGCGGCCCCCGCGGCGGGACGACGGGCACGCCGTGCGCTCGCCACGGGACCGGCGACGGTCGCCGCACCCGTCTGCCGGGCCGACGACGAGCGCCGGGCGAGCACGCGCCGGCGCAGTGCCTGCACCTCGGGCTCGCGCTCCTTGAGGTCGGCCACGATGGGCGTGGCCAGGATGATCGAGGAGTACGTGCCCGCGGCCAGGCCGACGAACAGCACCAGTGCCAGGTCCTTGAGCGTGCCCACGCCCAGCAGACCCGCGCCGACGAACAGCAGCCCGGCCACCGGCAGCAGTGCGATCACCGAGGTGTTGATCGAGCGCATCAGGGTCTGGTTGACGGCCAGGTTGGCCGCCTCGCCCCACGTCATCCGGGCCGACTTGTCCAGGTCCTTGACGTTCTCGTCCACCTTGTCGAAGACGACGACGGTGTCGTAGAGCGAGAAGCCCAAGATGGTGAGGAAGCCGATCACCGTCGACGGGCTGACCTCGAAGCCGACCAGCGCGTAGATGCCCGCCGTGACGACGATGTCGTGCACGAGCGCGGCCATCGCGCCGATCGCCATCTTGAGCTGGAAGCGCAACGCCAGGAACAGCACCACGGCGATCAGGAACACGACCAGCGCGACCAGCGCCTGGTCGGTGATGTCCCGCCCCCAGTCGGCGCTCACGGACTCGGGGCTGACCTGGTTCTCGTCCACGCCTGCCGCGTCGGCGATCGCAGCGACGACGGTGCGCTCCGCGTCGCTCTCGAGCGCTCCCGTGCGCAGCAGCACGGTGTCGCCACCGACGATCTGCGCCGAGGCGACGTCGGCGCCGGCGTCCTCGGCGGCCGACCGCACCTGCTCGAGCTGCTGCTCGGAGCCGGGCAGCCGGAAGCTGTTCCCGCCGGCGAAGTCGATGCCGAAGTTGAAGCCGCGGAACACCATCGTGGCGATGCACAGCAGCATGATCACCGCGGTGATCCTGTAGATCAGGCGGCTCCTGCCGACGACGTCCAGCCCGGCCTCGCCGTTGTAGAGCCGGTGCGCCAGCGAGGCGCGCGGCCCCCTGGCAGCCGCCGTGCCGCCCTCGGTGGGCAGCCCGGCGTCGGCGAGGGCGTCGTCGCCCATCGCCGCGGCGGCCTCCTCCCCGGCGTCACCGGCGTCCCGCGCCTCGTCGGCCTCGGTGCCCACGGGGACGACCTCGTCCTCGGGGCCCTGGTCGAGGTCGTCGCTCCGCGCGTCGCGGGTCATGAGCTGCTCCTGTTCTGCGCGCCGGCGGTGGCGCCGACCAGCCCGCGGTCGGGCCGCAGCCTCGGCGCGCGCCCGGACCGGTCGACCTGCCCCAGACCGGAGATCCGGCCACTGCCGAACCACTTGTAGCGGGACAGCACCGCCATCAGCGGGTGGGTGAAGAGGAAGACGACGACCAGGTCGAGGACCGTGGACATGCCGAGGGTGAACGCGAAGCCCTTCACGTCGCCGATGGCGAGCACGTAGAGGATCGCCGCGGCCAGGAAGCTGACCGCGTCGGCCGAGAGGATCGTCCGCCGGGCGCGGACCCAGGCCCGCGGCACGGCCGAGCGCAGGCTGCGGCCCTCGCGGATCTCGTCCTTGAGCCGTTCGAAGTAGACGACGAACGAGTCGGCGGTGATGCCCAGCGACACGATGAACCCGGCGATGCCCGCCAGGCTGAGCGTGAAGCCGATCTCGCGGCCCAGTACCACCAGGACGCCGTAGACGACGACGCCGGACAGCACGAGGCTGGCGATCATCACCAGCCCGAGCGCGCGGTAGTACAGCAGCGAGTAGAGGAAGACCAGGCCGATGCCGATGGCACCGGCGAGCAGGCCCGCCTGCAACTGCTCCTCACCGAGCTCGGTGGAGATCGACTGGGCGGTGGCCTGGGTGAAGCTCAGCGGCAGCGCGCCGTACTTGAGCTGGTTGGCCAGCTCGGTCGCCGACTCCTGGTCGAAGCTGCCGGTGATCTCGGTGGTACCGCCGAGGATGGCGCCCTGCACCGTCGGCGCGGAGATGACCCGGCCGTCCAGGGTGATCGCGACGGAGTTGCCGACGTTGGCGGCGGTGAACTCGCCCCACTTCGCGCCGCCCTCGTTGTTGAAGTCGAGGTTCACGACCCACTCGCCGGTGCCGGCGCGGGTGCCGGCGTTGGCGTCGCTGACCGACGTGCCCTCGACCACGGCGGGCCCGAGGAGGTACTTGAGGGCACCGTCCTCGCTGCAGGCCGCGACGTGGTCGTCGGACCGGGCGACGTCGCCGGTGCCGGTGTCACTGCAGGTCAGCGCATCGAAGGCGGCCTGCGCCTCCTCCTGCGTCACGGCCGGGGCGTCGGGATCGCGGACCGGGGCCTGGTCGGCCTCGCCGTCCGGTGTCTCGTCGGCCGGCGCCTCCGTCGGCTCGGCGCCGGCGGTCGGGGCCGCGGGATCGGTCGGGGTCGCCGGGTCCGTCGGCGCGGCCGGATCGGTCGGCGCGGCCGGATCGGTCGGCTCGGCGCCCTCGGTCGGCTCCTGCGCCGCGTCGGCGACGGTCAGCACGGGGCGGAAGCGCAGCTGCGCCGTCTGCCCCAGCTCGCGCGCCTGGTCGCCGTCGTCCCCCGGGACGGAGATGACGATGTTCGAGTCGCCCTCGGTGACGACCTCCGCCTCGGCGACACCGAGGCCGTTGACGCGCTGCTCGATGATCCGGCGGGCCAGCTCGAGGTCCTCGCGGTCGGGAGCCTCGCCGTCGGGCGTGCGGGCGGTGAGCGTGACGGTCGTTCCGCCCCGCAGGTCCAGCCCGAGCTGGGGCGTCCGGTCGGAGCCGGCGAAGACCAGCCCGTAGAGGGCGGCCACGATGAGGATGAACGCGCCGAAGTACCGGCGCGCCGAGAGGGAGCGGTTGGCCACGGGTCCTCCCCCGCTCAGAGGGTGTCGTCGGCCGGGCGTCCGCCGGCCGTGCCGGGCGCGTCGTCGTCCGAACCCGCGGAGACCGGCTGGCGGATCTCCAGGATCGCCGCGCGGACGAAGGTCACGACGACGCCGGGCGCGAGCTCCAGGTCGACGGTGGTCTCGTCGAGCCGGGCCACTGTCCCGTGGATGCCGCTGGTGGTCATCACCGGCGTGCCGACGGTCAGCGACTCCTGCAGCGCCTGCGCCCGGGCCTGCATGGTCCGGCGCTGGCGTGCGGGGAGCACGAACAGCAGCACGGCCAGCAGGACGAGCATGATCAGAGGGAAGTACTCCACGACAGGTGTGCCTCTCTACCGCGTGTGGTGCTCCACGGTCGGTGCGGCCCTGGGGCCGCTCGGGTGCGTCGGTCGCCTCGGCGAATCTGGTGCACGGCGCGCGGCGACCCGGTGGGGCGCGCACGGCCGCGGCCTCCCAGTTTGCGCGCCAGCGTCCCGGAGTCTAGGCGTCGAAGAGCGGCTCTGACGACGACCCTGCGCCCTGTGGGTCAGCTGTGACCCGCCCGAGAGGAATCCCGCCGCGGGGCACCTCCAGGCCCAGGTGCCGCCAGGCGGCCTCGGTCGCGACCCGGCCACGCGGCGTGCGGGCGAGCAGGCCCGCACGCACGAGGAACGGCTCGCACACCTCCTCGACGGTGTGCGACTCCTCCCCCACGGCCACGGCGAGGGTGGCGACGCCGACCGGGCCGCCGCCGAACTTGGTCACCAGCGCCTCGAGGACGGAGCGGTCGAGCCGGTCCAGCCCGAGGTGGTCGACGTCGTAGAGGGCGAGCGCGGCCTCGGCGACGGCACGGGTGACCCGGCCGTCGGCCTCCACCTCGGCGTAGTCGCGGACCCGGCGCAGCAGCCGGTTGGCGATCCGCGGTGTGCCGCGCGAGCGGCCGGCGATCTCCCGGGACCCCTCGTCGGTCAGCTCCACGCCGAGCAGCTCGGCGCTGCGGGCCAGCACCAGCTGCAGCTCGGCCGGCTCGTAGAACTCCATCTGGCCCACGAAGCCGAAGCGGTCGCGGAGCGGACCGGTGAGCAGGCCCGCACGCGTGGTCGCGCCGACCAGGGTGAACGGGTTGATCTCCAGCGGGATGGCCGTGGCCCCGGGTCCCTTGCCGACGACGACGTCGACCCGGAAGTCCTCCATGGCCATGTACAGCAGCTCTTCGGCCGGCCGGGCGATCCGGTGGATCTCGTCGATGAACAGCACGTCACCGGGCGAGAGGTTGGAGAGCATCGCGGCGAGGTCGCCGGAGCGCTCGATGGCCGGCCCGCTGGTGATCTTCACCGCGGTACCGAGCTCGGAGCCGATGATGAGCGCGAGGCTGGTCTTGCCCAGCCCGGGCGGGCCGGAGAGCAGCACGTGGTCCGGCGGGCGGCCGCGGCGCTTGGCCCCCTCGAGCACCAGGGCGAGCTGGCGGGCCACCTTGGGCTGGCCGATGAAGTCGTGCAGCGAGTGCGGGCGGAGCGCGGACTCGACGACCCGCTCCTCGTCACCGGCCTGCGGCGAGACGGCCCACTCCTGGCCGAGGTCCCCGCTCACCTCGCCGGTCAGCGACCGGTCGAAGGGGGCGCTCATGCCCTACCCAGCAGTTGCAGGGCCTGCCGCAGCAGGACCGCGACCTCGACCGAGCCGGTCCCGACGATCTGCGCGTCGGCGACGGGGGCGAGCTGGGTCAGCGCCGTCTCGGCCTCCTTGCCCGACCAGCCCAGGCCGACCAGCGCGGAGGTGAGCTGGTCGCGCCAGGGCGCGACGGGGGTGACCGCCGGGAGGCCGGCCGGCGCGGGACCGTCCAGCGAGGTGTCGGTGGTGATGGAGCCGAGCCGGTCGCGCAGCTCGAGGATCAGCCGTTCGGCGCCCTTCTTGCCGATGCCGGGCACCTGCATGAGCGCCTTCACGTCCGCCATCGACACCGCCCGGCGCACCTCCCGCGGCGGGTGGATCGCCAGCACGGCCTGCGCCAGCCGGGGGCCGACGCCGTTGGCGGTCTGCAGCAGCTCGAACAGCTGGCGCTCGTCGTCGTCGGCGAACCCGTAGAGGGTCAGCGAGTCCTCGCGCACGATCAGGCTGGTCGACAGGCGCGCGCTCTCTCCGACCTGCAGGCGGGCGATGGTGCCCGGCGTGCACTGCACCGCGAGGCCGATGCCGCCGACCTCCACGACCGCGCCGTCGGGCGAGACCGCGGCCACCCGGCCGCTCACGGAGGCGATCATCGGGCCGCCACCCCCTGCCACCTCGGCAGGGTGCGCTGCACGACGGGCGCGCCGATGCCACCGGCGATCGCGGCCGAGCGCAGCCGCTGCTGGGCGGGCCCGCGCCACACGTGGCAGACGGCCAGCGCGAGGGCGTCGGCGGCGTCCGCCGGCTTCGGCGCCTCGGCGAGGCCCAGCACGCGGGTGACCATGAGGGTGACCTGCTCCTTGTCGGCCCGGCCGTTGCCGGAGATCGCGGCCTTCACCTCGCTGGGCGTGTGCCAGGCGACGGGCCGGTCGGCCTGGGCGGCGGCGAGCGCGGCGACCCCGGCGGCCTGCGCGGTGGCGTGGCCGGTGCCCTTGTTGTTCTGCGTGAAGACCCGCTCCACCGCGACGACGTCGGGCCGGTGCTCGCGGAGCAGGGCCGTCACCGCGGTGTGCAGCTCGAGCAGCCGGAGCTCCAGGTCCAGCTCGGGCAGGGTGCGGATGACGCCGACGCCGATCGCCGTGGGCCGCGCGCCGGGGCGACCGTCGACGACCCCCCACCCGCACCGGGTGAGCCCCGGGTCGATGCCGAGCACCCGCATGGCCACGCTCCTAGCTTCGCACGAACACCTGTTCGATCGGAACGCTAGCTCTCCCCAGCCGCAACGAGCGGACGACACGCCACCAGTGGCGGCCCCGTCGCAGGGGCCCGCGCCAAGCGTGGGGGCGACGGGGTCCTTCAGGCGTCGATGGTCTCCATGACCTCGTCGGACACGTCGTAGTTCGCGTAGACGTTCTGCACGTCGTCGAGGTCCTCGAGCGCGTCGATGAGGCGGAAGACCTTGCCCGCGCCGTCGGCGTCCAGCTCGACCTGCACGCTGGGCAGGAAGCCCATGTCGGCGGAGTCGTAGTCGATGCCGGCGTCCTGCAGGGCGGTGCGCACGGCCACCATGTCGCCGGGCTCGCTGATGACCTCCAGGGTGTCGCCGAGGTCGCGCACCTCCTCGGCGCCGGCGTCCAGCACGGCCATGAGCACGGTGTCCTCGTCGACGCCGTCGGACTTGGGCACCACCACGACGCCCTTGCGGGAGAACAGGTAGGAGACCGAGCCGGGGTCGGCCATGTTCCCGCCGTTGCGGGTCATGGCGGTGCGGACCTCCATGGCCGAACGGTTCTTGTTGTCGGTCAGGCACTCGATGAGGACGGCGACCCCGCCGGGGCCGTAGCCCTCGTAGGTGATGCCCTGGTAGTCGACGCCGCCGGCCTCGGCACCGGAGCCGCGCTTGACCGCGCGGTCGATGTTGTCGTTGGGCACCGAGCTCTTCTTCGCCTTCTGGACGGCGTCGTAGAGCGTCGGGTTGCCGGACAGGTCACCGCCGCCGGTGCGGGCGGCGACCTCGATGTTCTTGATCAGCTTGGCGAAGAGCTTGCCGCGCTTGGCGTCGATGCCGGCCTTCTTGTGCTTCGTCGTCGCCCACTTGGAATGGCCGCTCATGCGTTGCCCCTCTCGTCCCCGGCGTCCGCGCCGGCCCTCGCGGCCGGGTGGGCTGATGCCATGCGAGACCTGACGATCTCGACGAACAGCGCGTGCACCCGGCGGTCCCCGGTCAGTTCCGGGTGGAAGCTCGTGGCCACCAGGTTGCCCTGGCGGACCGCGACGATCCTACCGTCGGCCTCTCCCCCGACGACGCGGCCGAGGACGTCGACCCCCTCGCCGGCCTCCTCCACCCAGGGGGCCCGGATGAAGACCGCGTGCAGCGGCCCGCCGCCCACGCCGTCGAACGCCATCTCGGACTCGAAGCTGTCGGCCTGCCGGCCGAAGGCGTTGCGCCGCACCGTGACGTCGAGGCCGCCGATCGTCTCCTGGTCCGGCGGCGCGTCGAGGAGGCGGTCCGCGAGCAGGATCATCCCCGCGCACGAGCCGTACGCCGGCAGCCCGGCGCGGACGGCGACGCGCAGCGGCGCCATCAGCCCGAACCGCTCGGCGAGCTTCGCGATCGTCGTCGACTCACCACCGGGGAGCACGAGGCCGTCCACGCCGGCCAGTTCCTCCGGCCGCCGCACGGCCACCGCCTCGGCGCCCTGGTCCCGCAGCGCCGCGAGGTGCTCGCGGACGTCGCCCTGCAGGGCCAGAACGCCGATGACGGGGCGGGTCACCAGCCGCGGGTGGCGAAGCGCTGGTCGGCCGGCAGCGTCGAGACGTTGAGCCCGACCATCGCCTCGCCGAGCCCGCGCGACACCTTGGCGATCACGTCGGGGTCGTCGTGGAAGGTCGTGGCCTGGACGATCGCGGCGGCGCGCTGCGCCGGGTCGCCGGACTTGAAGATGCCGGAACCGACGAAGACGCCCTCGGCGCCCAGCTGCATCATCATCGCGGCGTCGGCGGGGGTGGCGATGCCGCCGGCGGTGAAGAGCACGACCGGCAGCTTGCCCTCCTTCGCGACGAGGGCCACGAGCTCGATCGGGGCGCGCAGCTCCTTGGCCGCCACGAACAGCTCGGTGTCGTCGAGCGTGCCGAGCGCCTTGATGCCGGCGCGGATCGACCGCATGTGCCGGGTGGCCTCGACGACGTTGCCGGTGCCGGCCTCGCCCTTGGAGCGGATCATCGCCGCGCCCTCGGAGATCCGCCGCAGCGCCTCGCCCAGGTCGGTGGCGCCGCACACGAACGGGACGGTGAACTGCGACTTGGCGATGTGGTGCGCCTCGTCGGCCGGCGTCAGCACCTCCGACTCGTCGATGTAGTCCACGCCGAGGGACTGCAGCACCTGCGCCTCGACGAAGTGCCCGATGCGCGCCTTGGCCATCACAGGGATGGAGACCGCGCCGATGATGCCCTCGATCATGTCGGGGTCGCTCATCCGCGAGATGCCGCCCTCGGCGCGGATGTCGGCCGGCACCCGTTCGAGCGCCATGACCGCGACGGCGCCGGCGTCCTCGGCAATCTTGGCCTGCTCGGGCGTGACGACGTCCATGATGACGCCGCCCTTCAGCTGCTCGGCCATGCCGCGCTTGACGCGGTCGGTTCCGGTGGAGGGGGTCGGTGCAGACACGGGGGCGGCCTCAGGGCTCGGGGGGACGGGGCCTCCAGCCTACGGCCGCCCGGCCGCTCCACCCCCGGCGCTGCTCGCGGTGGGCGCCTCCAGCCGGTCGTCGATGTCGAAGAAGCGGGGTACCGGCCGGCCCGCGTGCAGCCGGAGGACCCGCGGCAGCCGCCTGCTGCGCAGCGCCTGGGTGTCGCGCACGGCGTCGTTGTAGAAACGCCGGGCCAGGGCCACCCGCGTGCTGGTGCCGGACAGGTCGGCCTGCACCGAGGCCGGGACGCCGGGGAGGTCGGCGGGCAGGTCGCGCAGCTCACGGCCGAGGGCGTTCTCGGCCGCCTCCCGGTCCCCGCGCGGGATCGACCGGGCCTCGGCCGCCGCCTCCGCCAGGGCGCGGGCACGCAGCGGGCCCAGCGCGGCCGGGTACTCGCGGGCCAGCTCCTCGGCCAGCCCGGCGCGGCGCCGCAGCTGGGCCTCCAGCGTCTCGCGAGCGCGGCTCACGCGGGTCTCCAGGCGCCGCAGGCGCACGAGGGTCCAGGCGGTCCACGCCAGCAGCAGGACGACGACGACCGCGACGGCCGTCCACATCCACGCCTGGGCACCCACGGAGCGGAAGGCTAGCGGGCGCTCCCCCGCCAGCGGGAGCTCCGCGGCGCGACAGCCGTCGGTGGCACGCCCGGGACGTCGTCGTCCTCCCGGGCCGTGACCCCACCGCCGCCGGGCAGCACGACGGTCTCGTAGACGGCGAGGATGCGCCGGGCGAGCACCGTCCAGTCGAAACTGCGCGCCACCTCCGCGCCGCGCGCCGCGAGCTCGGCCCGGCGGCCAGGGTCGGCGAGCAGGTCGCCCAGCGCCGCGCCGAGCGCCGCCGAGTCCCCCCGCGGCACCAGCACGCCCGCCCGGCCGCCGTCCAGCACCCGGGCGAAGGCGTCCAGGTCGCTGGCCACGGTCGGGGCGCCGGCGGACATCGCCTCGATCAGCACGACCCCGAAGGACTCCCCCAGCAGGTTGGGGGCGCAGTAGACGTCGACCGAGCGGAGGAACGCCGCCTTGTCGGCCTCGGAGACCTCGCCCAGGAGCACCACGTGCGGGCGCAGCTCCTCCCCCACCAGTCGGTGCAGCTGGTCGGCGTCGCCCCGGCCCGCGACGAGCAGCCGGGCGGACGGGTGCCGACGGACGACGGTGCGCATCGCCTCCAGCAGCGTGGGCAGGCCCTTGCGCGGCTCGTCGTAGCGGCCCAGGAAGCCGATCGTGGGTGCGTCGCGGGGCACGGAGGGCAGCGGGGGCCCGTCGGCGAAGGCGTCGACGTGCACCCCGTTCGGGATGATCACCGCGTCTCCACCGAGGTGCTCCACCTGGACCCGCCGGGCGAAGTCGGACACCGCGATGCGGCCGCTGATCTTCTCCAGCCACGGCCGGACCACCGGGCCGAAGGCGGCCAGCACCTTCGACCGGGTGGTGGCCGCGTGGTAGGTGGCGACGATCGGCCCGGTCGCGATCATGCACACCAGCAGGGACACCGACGGCGCCGCGGGCTCGTGCACGTGGACGACGTCGAAGCGCCCGTCGCGCAGCCACCGACGCACGCGGGCCGCCGACACCGGGCCGAACTGCACGCCGGCCATCGAGCCGTTGTACGGGACGGGCACGGTGCGGCCGGCGAAGGTGATCCAGGGGTCGGTGAGCGACTCCTCGTGCTCCGCCGGGGTCAGCACCTCGACGTGGTGCCCCATCCCGCGCAGGGTCCCGGCCAGGTCGCGCACGTGGTACTGCACGCCACCGGGGACGTCCCAGCGGTAGGGGCAGACCAGGCCGATGCGCATCAGCGCACCCGCCCCGCGGGAGCCGCCCGCCGGGGTGGGTCGGGCGGCACGTCGGCCCAGATCCGGCCGAGCATGTGCCAGTCCTCGGGCTGCTGGCCGATGCCCTCGGTGAACCTGTCGGCGACCGCCTGCATCGCGGTACCGACCCGCGCGGCCAGCCGCCCCTCACCGGTGACCGGCACCTCGGGGTGCACCTGGATGCGCCACCCAGCGCCGTCGAAGCGCGGCACGGCCGGGAGCAGTGCGGCCCCGGTCCGGGCGGCCAGCAGCGCGGCGCCGCTCGGCATCAAGGTCGGCCGGCCGAAGAAGTCGACCGGCACACCGCCGCTGCCGAAGTTGCGGTCGACCAGCAGGCAGCTGACCCCGCCGTCGTTCAGCCACTCCCGGAGCACCTCCGAGCCCGGCTTCTCACCCCCGGTGAGCGGGGTGACCCTCATGCCCAGCGACTCCCGGTAGGCCAGGAAGCGGCGGTAGAGCGACTCCGGCTTGAGGCGCTCGGCGATGGTCAGGAACGGCTCGCCCAACCAGTCGGCCAGCCAGGCGCCCGCAGCGTCCCAGTTGCCGCTGTGCGGCAGCGCCAGGATGACGCCGCGGCCCTCGCTCCGTGCCCGGGTGATGTGCTCGCGGCCGGGCACCTCGGTGTCCCGCCGGATCCGGTCGATGCCCAGCGTCGGCAGCCGGAAGGCCTCCTGCCAGTAGCGCGCGTAGGACGCCATCGCCCGCCCGGTCAGCTCGTCGAGCTCCGCTTCGGAGAGCTTCCCGTAGGTGGCGACCCGCAGGTTCGCCCGCAGCTGGCGCACGCCGGCGCCGTCCCGGCCGGCGGCGAAGCGGCCGCCGCGGTCGAACCCGGCCCGGGCGACCGGCTCGGGCAGCATGCGCACCGCCCGCCACCCCGCCGCGTACCCCGCGTCGGTCAGCCGGCCGGTGATCCGGCTGCGCAGGCCCGGAGCCTCCGTCACGGCGCCGAAGGGGACTGCGGCAGGCGAGCGCCGGCGGCACCCCTGCGGACGGCGACCATGCGCTGGGCGACGGTGATCGCGCTGCCGGCGACCAGGATCACGAGCGCGACGTGCAGCGAGTACGGGATGCCCAGGCCGGTGAAGCCGGTGCCCACGAGGACGATGATCAGCCGCTCGGTGCGCTCGACGATGCCGACGTCGCAGGACAGCCCGACGCCCTCGGCCCGCGCCTTGATGTAGCTGGTCAGGACGCCCAGCACGAGGCAGATGAGGGACAGCAGCACGAACAGCCGGTTGTCGCCGCCGCCGGAGAACCACCAGGCGAGAGCGCCGAAGATGGCGGCGTCCGCGGCCCGGTCGCCGACGGAGTCCAGGACCGCGCCGAACACCGAGCCGCCGCCGCGGGCGCGGGCCAGCGCGCCGTCGAGCATGTCCAGCATCACGAACATCCATACGGCGAAGGCGCCCCAGAACAGGTGCCCCGAACCGATGAGGAACACCGCGGAGACGACGGCGCCGACGGTGCCGGTGATCGTGATCATGTCCGGCGTGACCCCGGCCCGCACCAGCGCCGGCACGATCGGGGCGACCACCTTGGCGACGGCGGGACGCGCGTTGACGCCGAGCATCAGCCCTGCCCGCCCGGCTCGACGGGAGCCTGCCGCTGCCACGCCTCGGCCAGCAGTGCCCGGGTCTCGCGCAGGACCTGCGGCAGCACGCGGGTGAGGCCGACGACCGGCATGAAATTGGTGTCGCCGCCCCACCGCGGGACGGCGTGCTGGTGGAGGTGGTCGGCGATCCCGGCGCCGGCGACGGCGCCCTGGTTCATGCCGATGTTGAAGCCGTGCGCGCCGGAGACCGCGCGCACCACGCGCATGGCCGTCTGCGTCAGCGCCCCGAGCTCGGTGACCTCCTCGGCGGTGAGGTCGGTGTAGTCGGGCACGTGCCGGTACGGCACGACCATCAGGTGGCCGGCGTTGTACGGGTAGAGGTTGAGGACGGCGTACACGGTCGCCCCGCGGGCGACGATCAGCCCGTCCTCGTCGCTGAGGGTCGGGATGACGCAGAACGGGCAGTCGTGGGCACCGGTGGGCTTGCCCTCCCCGCGGATGTAGGCCATCCGGTAGGGGGTCCACAGGTGCTCGAACACCGAACTCGGCCCGTCCTCGTCGGCGGAGACGGCCACCCGGTAGGGGGTCCCCTCCCCCGCAGCCGCCTCGGTCATCCGGCCACCACGGTCTCGGCCTGCTCGTCGGCCGCCGACGGGTCGACGTTGGACCGGGAGGCGACCCAGTCGACGACCTGCTGCACCGCCTCGTCGACCGGGACCCCGTTGCGCTGGGAGCCGTCGCGGTAGCGGAAGGACACCGCGCCCGCCTCGGCGTCGGTGGCACCGGCGATGAGGACGAACGGGATCTTCTGCTTGCTCGCGGTGCGGATCTTCTTCTGCATCCGGTCGTCGGAGTCGTCGATCTCGACCCGCACGCCGTGCCGCTTCAGTTTCGCGGCCACGTCGTCCAGGTAGGGCACCTGCTCGTCGGTGATCGGGATGCCGACGACCTGCACCGGGGCCAGCCACGCCGGGAAGGCGCCGGCGTAGTGCTCGGTGAGGACGCCGAAGAAGCGCTCGATCGAGCCGAAGAGCGCGCGGTGCAGCATCACGGGCCGCTGCCGGGAGCCGTCGGCGGCGGTGTACTCCAGGCCGAAGCGCTCGGGCAGGTTGAAGTCGACCTGGATGGTCGACATCTGCCAGGTGCGCCCGATCGCGTCCTTGGCCTGGACGGAGATCTTGGGGCCGTAGAAGGCGGCGCCGCCCGGGTCGGGGAACAGCTCGAGCCCGGAGTCCATCGCAGCCTGCCGGAGCGCCTGGGTGGCGCGCTCCCAGCCCTCGTCGGTGCCCACGGACTTGTCCGGGTTCCGGGTCGAGAGCTCCAGGTAGAAGTCGCTGAGCCCGTAGTCGGCCAGCAGGCCCAGGACGAAGTCGAGCAGACCGCGCAGCTCCCCGGCCATCTGCTCCGGGGTGCAGTAGATGTGGGCGTCGTCCTGGGTGAAGCCACGGGCCCGGGTCAGGCCGTGCACGACGCCGGACTTCTCGTAGCGGTAGACGGTGCCGAACTCGAACAGCCGCAGCGGCAGCTCGCGGTAGGAGCGCCCGCGGGAGTCGAAGACCAGGTTGTGCATCGGGCAGTTCATCGGCTTGAGGTAGTAGTCCTGCCCCTGCCGGCGGACGTTGCCCTCGCTGTCGCGCTCCTCGTCCAGCTGCATCGCCGGGTACATGCCCTCGGCGTACCAGTCCAGGTGACCGGAGACCTCGAACAGGTGCCCCTTGGTGATGTGCGGGGTGTTGACGAAGGAGTAGCCCGCCTCCTCGTGACGGCGCTGGCTGTACTTCTCCAACTCCCGCCGGATGATCCCGCCCTTGGGGTGGAACACCGCGAGCCCCGAGCCGACCTCGTCGGGGAAGCTGAACAGGTCCAGCTCCGCGCCCAGGCGCCGGTGGTCGCGACGCTCGGCCTCGGCGACCTGCTCCAGGTAGGCCTTGTGCGCGTCCTTGCTCTCCCAGGCGGTGCCGTAGATGCGCTGCAGCTGGGGGTTCTTCTCGCTGCCGCGCCAGTAGGCGGCCGCACTACGGGTGAGGCTGAACGCCGGGATGGCGCTGGTGCGCGGCAGGTGCGGCCCGCGGCACAGGTCGGTCCAGATCCGGTCGCCGCTGCGCGGGTCGAGGTTGTCGTACATGGTCAGCTGCGCGCCGCCGACCTCCACGTCGGCGCCCTCGGTGTCAGCAGCACCGCCCTTGAGGCCGATGAGCTCGAGCTTGTACGGCTCGTGCGCGAGCTCGGCCTGCGCGTCGGCGTCGCTGATCTCCCGCCGGGAGAAGTACTGCCCGGCGCGGACGATCTCGGTCATCTTCTTCTCTAGGGCGGTGAGGTCCTCGGGGGTGAAGGGCCGCTCCGGGTCGAAGTCGTAGTAGAAGCCGTTCTCCACCGGCGGGCCGATGCCCAGGCGGGTGCCGGGGAACAGCTCCTGCACCGCCTGCGCCAGCACGTGGGCGGCCGAGTGGCGGATGACCGCGCGCCCGTCGGCGCTGGCGGCCGCGACCGGCTCGACCTCGGCGTCGGCATCCGGGGTCCAGGCGAGGTCCTTGAGCTCGCCGCCGGCCACCTCCCGGACGACGACGGCGCCGTCGGGACCCTTGAGCGGGACGCCGACCTCCTTGAGCGCCTGCATCGCCGTCGTCCCGGCCGGCACCCGGACGGGTCCGACGGCGGTGGGCGAGGGCGGGGTCGACACGAGGGCGCTCCAAGGGTGGTGGGCTGGGACGAGGAGATGGGGTGGTCGGGCGCATCCGAGCCTAGTGCGCGGCCCGCCTCACTCCGGCACGACTTCCAGTCCGGCGGCCACCGCGCCCCGGCTGTCGAGGACACCCGCGATGCGGGCGGAGCTCTGCGGGTCGGCCGGCACGATGCGGACGGCGTCGGCGCCGATCTCGATCCGGAGGGGCACGGCCTGGGCCTGCGACACCGTGAACCGCCCGTCGGCGCCCCGCGTGAAGGTGAACCGGGCGGCGACGGAGTCCTCGGTCGGGTGGCCCCGGGTGGCGTGCTCGGCCAGGTGGTTGCCGAGGCCGTAGGCCGCCCACTCGTCGCCGATGCGCTCGAAGGGCTGCACGACGTGCGCGTGGTGGCCCAGGACCAGGTCGACGTCCGGCGAGGCCAGCAGGGCGCGTACGGCCGCCACCTGCGTCGGCGTCGGGTCGTCGTCGTACTCGAGGCAGCAGTGCAGGCTCGCCACGACGACGTCGGCACCCGCGGCGCGAGCCCGGGCGGCCGCGGCCAGCACGCCCGCGACGTCCGGGAGGTCGGCGACGTCCACCGACCACTCCCGTCCGGCGGGCAGCGGCACCCCGTTGAGGCTGAACGTGGCGGCGACGTGCCCCACCCGCACGCCGTCGAGGTCGACGATCGTCGGCTCCCGGCTCGCCTCCTCGGTGCGGTGCGTGCCGGTCGTGCGGATCCCGGCCGCCTCCAGGGTGTCGAGGGTCCGGGTGAGCCCGTCGAAGCCGTCGTCGAGGGAGTGGTTGGAGGCGGTGGAGCAGAGGTCGTAGCCGGCGCCGGCGAGGGCGTCCACGATCTCGGGCTGGACGGCGAAGCTCGGATAGCCGCGGTAGGGCCCGCCGGCCTCGGCGACCGGCGTCTCCAGGTGGCAGACCGCCAGGTCGGCCGCGCCGATCAGCCCGGCGACCGGCGCGAAGACGTCCGCGAAGTCGTAGGAGCCGTCCGGGCGCCGGGCGCCCTCGGTGAGTGCGCGCCCCTGGTGCACGAGCACGTCGCCGGTGGCCACGAGGGTGAAGCTGTCCGGCGGTGGCGGTGGCGCGGTCGACGACGGAGCCGGGCTCCCCGCCGTGGTCGACCCGGTCGCGTCGGGCTGCTCGCCGCCGCCGGAACAGCCGGCCAGCACCAGGACGACGACGGCAAGTGCTCCGGATCGGCTGCGCGGCACGGCCGCAGGCTAGAGCAGGACGGCGTCCCCGACGCCGATCTCGCCGGGCTGTCGCACCTCGGCGTAGACGCCCAGGCAGTGCCTGGGCGTCCGGGTCACGACGAGTTCGGCCGCGCCGATGCGCAGCGTCCGCCCGACCCAGGTGCGCTCGTCCTCCCCGTCGGCCAAATCGAGCAGCAGGTTGGCGCGGGGATCGTCGGCGGAGCAGCCGTCGGGGACGTCCCCGGCCGCGGCCCGCTCGATCGCCTGCCGGGACACGAGGTGCACCGCCGCCACGTCGGCGCCCGACCCGTCCGGGTTCGCGCGCAGCCGCACCGCCCGGCCGATCGCCTCCGAGACGGCCCGCGCGTCGGCGTCCGGGTCGCCGCTGGGCCGCAGCCCGGCCATGGCCGGCGCGTGCTTGGCGCGCACGACCTCGTCGCTCGCGCCGTCGACCACCGTCCACGCCCGGTCGCCCTCGGGGCCGCGCGCGTCGAGTCGCACGCGGTCGCGGGCCGTTCCGCCCAGCGACTTCACCGGGTAGATCCAGATGCGCGTCACCCGGCCGGCCGTGGTCGTCACGGCTCGACCCTAGGCGGGCATCGCTCGGCCACCGCTGCGGCGGTGGAGCCGGCGCAGCTGGGCGTCCAGGTAGGGCCGGGCCCGGCGCTGCCCGCCCTCGCGCTCGATGACCTCGGCCAGTACGGCCAGCGACCGGCCCAGCCGCGCCTCGTCGGGGTCCCAGCCCCGGCGCAGGCACTCCTCGAGCCACTCGACCGGCCCCCGGTGCCCCCGCTGGGCGTTGCAGCGGCGGCACGCCGCGACCTCGTTCTCCAGCCGCGAGGGGCCGCCCTTGACCCGCGGCACCACGTGCTCGGTGGTGGGTCCGATGAGGGCGGCGAAGCCGCGACCGCACCAGATGCAGGTGGGTCCGTCGCGCTCGAGGACGGCGAGCAGCCGCACGGCGCGGGCAGGCTGCGCGGGGCTCCGGGACATCGGCCCCATGGTCCTCCCGGCCGTGCCGGTGCGCTGCGGAACCCGCTGTGAGCAGCCCCGCACAGGAGGTCCCGGATCGCTGCCGGCGTTCCGGGCCGAAGGTCCCAGTCGTGCTCGCGAGCACCCGAGGGAGCCGGCGCCGGGTGGACCCTCCCCGGTCATGGCGGCCGGCAGCCCGTCGATCGCCCCGGTGAAAGGCGAGGAGCAGACATGACAGGACGGACACGGCTGCGCCGCTGGTCCACGGGCAGCGCCGCAGTCCTGCTGGCCGCCGGACTGGCCGCCTGCGGATCCGACGACGACGGCGGCGGGGACACCGCGGCCGGAGGGACGAGCGCAGCGGAGTCGGGCGCCGACCCCGCCGAGTTCTGCGAGGCGGCGGTGGATCTGGAGGCCGGGTTCTCCTCCGGTCCCGGGCCCGACGAGAGCGCTCCACCGGAGGAGCAGCAGGCCGCGCTCGAGGAGTTCTCCGCGACGATGGAGCCCCTGCTGGCCGAGGTCGAGGAGACCGCCCCCGAGGACATCTCCGAGGACGTCGAGACCGCGGCGGGGCTGGTGCGCGAGGGCATCTCCGGGAACGACCCGTCCGTGCTGGAGAGCGCGGAGTTCCAGGAGGCCGACGACGCCATCGACGAATACATGCTCGGCGAGTGCGGCTACGAGCAGATCGAGGCCACCGGCGTCGACTACGAGTACGAGGGCCTGCCGGACACCGTGCCGGCCGGCGTCGTCGCGGTGACCTTCACCAACGAGGGCGAGGAGGTGCACGAGATCGGCATCGCGCGGGTCAACGACGACGTCACCGAGCCGGTCGAGCAGCTGCTCACCCTCCCCGAGGAGGAGGTGTTCTCGAAGCTCCAGGTCATGGGCGTCACGTTCGCCTCGCCCGGCGAGTCCGAGACCACGTTCCTGCGCATGGACGAGGGCCGGTACGGCGCGGCCTGCTTCATCCCCGAGGGCACGACGCACATGGAGGCGATGGGGTCCGGCGCTCCGCACTTCACCCTCGGCATGTTCGCCGAGTTCACCGCCGAGTGACCGGGGTTCCCCGATGCCGGCGACACGGCGGCAGTTCCTGGGGCTGGGCGCCGCGGCCGGGCTCTCCCTGGTCGCCGGCTGCTCCGGGGACGGCCGGCCGGCCGCGGCTCCCTCGTCCCCGGGGGGACCGCGGCTGACCGCCGTCCCGATGCGGATGGATCTCGCGGGCCGGGAGATCCCCACCTGGGGCTACGGCACCGTGCCGGGCCCCGAGATCCGCCTGCGCGCCGGAGACGTGCTCCGGGTGCGCCTGGACAACGGGCTCCCCGAGGGCACCACCGTCCACTGGCACGGCCTGGCGCCCCCCAACGGGATGGACGGGGTCCCCGGGGTCACCCAGGCCCCGGTCGCCCCGGGCGCCGGCTTCACCTACGAGTTCGAGACCCCGGTGGCCGGCTCGTTCATGTACCACGCCCACGTCGGCATGCAGCTCGACCGCGGGCTCTACGGGCCCCTGGTCGTGGAGCCGCGGACCGAGGAGCTCGCCTACGACCACGAGTACACGCTCATGCTCGACGACTGGCGGGACGGCCTCGAGGGCCACGCCGACCACGGCTCGTCCCCGCCCGGTGGCGACCCCGATCCGGTGGACGCCGTGTCCTTCGGCGGCCGGGCCTACCCCCTGCTGCTGGTGAACGGGCGCCCGCCGGACGATCCGCCGGTTCTCCGGGCCCGCCCCGGTGACCGGCTGCGCCTCCGGGTCATGAACGTCGCGGCCGACACCGGTTTCCGCTTCGCCGTCGCCGGCCACCGCCTGACCGTCACGCACACGGACGGGATGCCGGTCGAGCCGGTGACCGTCGATGCGCTGCGCCTCGGCATGGGCGAGCGGTACGACGTCCTGGTCGAGGCGGCCCACCCGGGCGGCGTGTGGCAGGTGGGCGTGCAGGCCGAGGGCCGGGGCGGCTGGGGGCGCGCGGTGCTGCGCTACACCGGCAGCGAGACGTCGTCGGCGCCCGCCGTGGCCGAGCGGCCCGCGGAGCTGGACGGCCGGCTGGTGACCTACCCCGATCTCGTCAGCCGCGAGCCGCTGGCGGTCCCCACGGGGACGCCCGACCGCGAGTACGACCTCGAGCTGTCCGGCACCCAGATCGGCGGACAGAGCCACCCCGACGCCGATCCGCTGCCGGTCGTGGAGGGCGAGTGGGTGCGCGTGACGATGCGCAACACCAGCGCGAAGTGGCACCCGATGCACCTGCACGGGCACCACTTCCAGGTTCGCACGCCGTCGGGGCGCGGGCCGGTCAAGGACACGGTGGCCGTGCCGTCGCGGGGCGGGGTCGTCAGCTTCGACTTCCTCGCCGGCAACCCCGGCGACTGGCTGTTCCACTGCCACAACCACCACCACATGGAGGACGGCATGGTGCGGGTCGTGCGCTACGGGCCCGCCTGACCTGCTACGCCGCCTTCCGCGCCATCAGGAAGCCCTGCGGGATCCGCGCCGCCACGCTGCCCGGATCGGGTGCGCGCACGAGGCGGGCGGTCACGTCGAACCCCGCGCCCTCCAGCAGCGCGGCGACGTCGTCGGGCAGCAGCCGGTGGAAGTCGAGCCGGACCGGCCGGCCGAACGCCTCGTCCAGGTACAGGGTGTCCTCCCCCACCTGGAAGGCGAGCAGGACGTGGCCGCCGGGGCGGAGGACCCGGCCGAACTCGCGGAGCACGTCCTGTCGTCGGCCGGCAGGCACGTGGATGAGCGAGTACCAGGCGACGAGCCCGGCCACGCTGCTGTCGGCGAGGGCGAGCGCCCCCATCTCACCCACGTCGAAGACGATCCCGGGATGCGCCCGGCGCGCGTGCTCCACCATGGCCGGTGACAGGTCGACGCCCCGCGCGGGCACTCCGAGCCGACGGGCGAGATGGCCGGCGATCGTGCCCGGGCCGCAGCCGGCGTCGAGGACCACGGGGTCGGGGTGGTCCGCGAGCACCGACTCGGCGAAGGCACCCAGCAGCGCCCGGTCCAGCGGAGCGGCGTCGAGGGAGGCCCGGGAGAGGTCCCCGTACTGCTCCGCCAGGGCGTCGTAGCCGGCCCGCGTCGCGGTGAGATCCGCGGGCTCGGTCACGGGAACCTCCTGGGACGGCGGTGAACGACGAAGGGCCAGGTCCGCCCTCTCGGGTGGACCTGGCCCTGCGTGCCGGTGGGCGATACTGGGTTCGAACCAGTGACCTCTTCGGTGTGAACGAAGCGCTCTACCACTGAGCCAATCGCCCGGTGCGGCCGCTCACGACCGCGGTGCCATTCTGCCAGACGCTCAGCGCCAGAGCGGTACCCACCCCGGCACCCAGTCCGGGACGCCGAGGACGTGCAGCGTCAGCACCACGACGCCGTAGACGAAGGCGGCGGTCGCCAGCCCGATGAGCACGCGCACCCACACCGACTGGGCGCCGACCCAGTCGGTCCAGCGGGTCACCTGCTTCTTGGTGAACTCCAGCAGCTGCTCGGCCCAGGTGAACTCGCTGGCCAGGACGAAGAGCCCCGCGAACACGATCAGCCAGCCCGGACCGGGCAGCGGGATGGCGGCCAGCCCCAGCGCGACGATCAGCCCGCCGACGAGGCCGACGCCGACCCGGTAGGCGTGGTTCGTGCTGCGGCGGGCCGCGAGGCGCCGTCGCCACTTCGTGTCGGCGACCCGCTCGCGGAGGCTGGTCACGTCGTCGGTGTCGTAGCGGGCCCGCCGGTCGCCTCGCGATTCGCGCTCCGGGCGTCGGTCCGGTGGGGCCACGGTCTCCTGTCCGCTCAGCTCGTCACCTCCCCGCTCGTGGGCGCTCCGTCGTAGGAACGACGCCCGGAGCCTACGTCCGGACCGGACCCACGAACGAGGTCTGCAACCTCATTGGTCACGCCTGCACCAAAACCGTTTCCGAACCCTTCTCGGCGGACACACAAGCAGTCATGACCGACATGCGAGGCTGGTGGGACGGATGTGACTGGAGTGACGAGTCGCGTCACTCCCGCAGCGGAACGTCGTTGACCTGACATGACCAACCGCTGGAACCCCGGTCACACCGCGCCCGTCACGCTGCAGCTCATCGGCCCGCAGTCGTGGACAGAGGTGCCGGCACTGCTGTGCTACGACGCGACGGACCCGTTCGCGGTCCGCATCGCCTTCGGCGACATCGGTGACGACAGCGGCGTCGTCGACACCGACGACGGCATCGCCTGGCTGGTCAGCCGCGAGCTGCTGCAGGACGGCCTCGACCACCCCTCGGGCGACGGCGACGTCCGCGTCTGGCCGAGCGCCTCGGCCAGCGACGTGCTCTTCCTCCACCTGCGGGCACCGTCGGGTGAGGCGCTGTTCGAGCTGTCGCGCGCCGTCGTCGCCGGCTTCCTGCGCCAGACGGAGGCCCTGGTCCCGTCCGGATCCGAGAGCGGCCTGCTGCACCTCGACGACGAGCTGCACGTCCTGCTCTCCAACGGCGGCGCGGACCCCTCGGGGCGCTGACCTGCAGGAACGCTGCCCGAGCGCGACGCGCCGGACCGTGAGGGGGACCCCCCTCGTTGGACGCCGGAAGGCCGTCAGGTAACGTTTCTCCTGCAACGCGGATGTGGCTCAGTGGTAGAGCATCACCTTGCCAAGGTGAGGGTCGCGGGTTCGAATCCCGTCATCCGCTCGGAACCTCGGGCGCTGATCGCGAGATCAGCGCCCGCGTGCGGTGGAGTGGCCGAGAGGCGAGGCAACGGCCTGCAAAGCCGTCTACACGGGTTCAAATCCCGTCTCCACCTCGTTCTCCTCTGCGGAGCACGAGCGCGGAGGAGGGACCGGTCGCGAGACCGGGCCGGGCGATTGGCGCAGCGGTAGCGCGCTTCCCTGACACGGAAGAGGTCACTGGTTCGATCCCAGTATCGCCCACCGAAGGACCCCAGGACGCCGGCGGCGCCTGGGGTTCTGTCGTTCAGGCGGTGCGGCGCCCACTGCCGCGCTAGCCACGCGCCGGCTCGACCCGCTCCTCCCAGAAGCGCGCCACCTGATCGGCCAACTGCTCGCGGGTGCCGCTGTTGTCGAGCACCACGTCGGCCACGGCCCGGCGCTGCTCGTCCGTCGCCTGCGACGCGATACGGGCGCGCGCGTCCTCCTCGGTCAGCCCGCGCTCCACCAGGCGGGTCAGCCGCGTGCCGAGGTCGGCTTCGACGACCAGGACCAGGTCGTAGGTGCCCGCCTGACCGGTCTCCACCAGCAGGGGGACGTCGTTGACCAGGACGGCGTCCGACGGCGCCCCGGCGATGAGCTCGAGGGACCGCTCGCGGACCAGCGGGTGGACGATCGCGTCCAGCCGCGCGCGGGCCTCGGCGTCGGTGAACACGATGGCCGCGAGGGCGGGTCGGTCCAGTGATCCGTCGGCGGTCAGCACGCCCTCGCCGAAGGCCTCGGCCACGGCGGCCAGTCCCGGCGTCCCCGGCTCCACGACCTCGCGGGCGATCCGGTCGGCGTCGACGACCACCGCGCCGCGGGCGGCGAGCAGACCCGCGACAGTGCTCTTCCCCGAGCCGATCCCACCGGTGAGTCCGATCCGCAGCATGTGCGCAGAGTAGCGACCCGGCCGCTCCGACATCACGGAGAGGTAACACCCGGGCGAGACGCCCGGCGCGTCGCACCAGTCACACCAGTCACAGGACATAACTTCGGCCCCGGCGATCTTCCCCCGCCGAGAGAGGCAGACCCATCATGTCCCGTCACCGGCCCGCCGCCGACTCCCCGTCCGTCCGCGCCGTCTCCAGCGGCACCGGCCGGCACCGCCCGGGTGCCGCCACCGGCATCCGCTGCGCCGACATCCCCGCCGTCCGCGAGCGCATGGCCTTCCAGCGCCCCGTGCCCGGACCGCGCAACGCCTTCCTGCGCTGGCTGGTGCAGACGCCGCCCGCCGGCCGGCACACCTGGAGCTTCCTCGCCGGCAACGGCGGCCGCCCCCGCACTGCCTTCGCCATCATCCTCAGCCTCTAGACCTTTCCCCGCCGGAACGTCCCCGCCCGCGCACCGCAGCGCGCCGGCGCAGCGGACGGCCGGCGCGACGGCGCGCTGCGGTGCGTCGGCCCAGGGGGGATCTGGGCCGCCGTCCGGCACACGCGGACAGGCCCCGTGGACCAACGGTCCACGGGGCCTGTCGTCGTCTCCGCACGTCGGGCCGCGCGTCGGGCCCCGGACGTGCCGGAGGCCCAGGACCGCGTGGGTCCTGGGCCTCCGGGTCAGCGCCGAGTCATCAGCGCCGCACTAGCGGATCACTCGCCGCCGGCGAGCTTGGCCCGCAGCGCGGCCAGGGCCTCGTCGCTGGCCAGCGTGCCACCGGTGCTGGCCGGGGCGTCCGGACCAGCGGCGTCCTCGCTGGAGTAGCTGCCACCGGCCGCAGCCTCGGCGTCGGCCTCCTTGGCCGCCGCGATCTGCTTGCGGTGCGCCTCGAACCGGGCCTGGGCCTCGGCGTACTGCCGCTCCCACGCCTCGCGGGCCTCGTCGAAGCCCTCGAGCCACTCGCCCGTCTCCGGGTCGAAGCCCTCGGGGTAGATGTAGTTGCCCTGCTCGTCGTAAGACGCGGACATGCCGTAGGCGGCCGGGTCGAACTGCTCCTCGTCGCCGACGACGCCCTCGTTGGCCTGCTTGAGCGAGAGCGAGATGCGGCGGCGGTCCAGGTCGATGTCGATGACCTTGACCAGGAGCTCGTCGCCGACCTGCACGACCTGCTCCGGGATCTCCACGTGGCGCTCGGCCAGCTCGGAGATGTGCACCAGGCCCTCGATGCCCTCGTCGACGCGCACGAACGCACCGAAGGGAACCAGCTTGGTGACCTTGCCGGGGACGACCTGCCCGATCTGGTGCGTGCGGGCGAACTGGCGCCACGGGTCCTCCTGCGTCGCCTTCAGCGACAGGGAGACCCGCTCGCGGTCGAGGTCGACGTCGAGAACCTCGACGGTGACCTCCTGACCGACCTCGACGACCTCGGACGGGTGGTCGATGTGCTTCCAGGACAGCTCGGAGACGTGCACCAGGCCGTCGACGCCGCCCAGGTCCACGAACGCACCGAAGTTGACGATCGAGGAGACGACACCCGTGCGGACCTGGCCCTTGGCGAGCTTGTTGAGGAACTCGCTGCGCACCTCGGACTGGGTCTGCTCCAGCCACTGGCGACGGGAGAGGACGACGTTGTTGCGGTTCTTGTCGAGCTCGATGATCTTGGCCTCGAGCTCGCGGCCCACGTAGGGCTGCAGGTCGCGGACGCGGCGCATCTCGACCAGCGAGGCCGGGAGGAATCCGCGGAGACCGATGTCGAGGATGAGGCCGCCCTTGACGACCTCGATGACGGTGCCGGTGACGACCTCGTCGGCTTCCTTCTTGGCCTCGATCGTGCCCCAGGCGCGCTCGTACTGTGCGCGCTTCTTGGAGAGGATCAGCCGCCCTTCCTTGTCCTCCTTCTGGAGGACCAGGGCTTCCACCTCGTCGCCGACCTTGACGACCTCGTTCGGGTCGACGTCGTGCTTGATGGAGAGCTCGCGCGAGGGGATGACGCCCTCGGTCTTGTAGCCGATGTCCAGCAGCACCTCGTCCCGGTCGACCTTGACGATGACGCCCTCGACGATGTCGCCATCGTTGAAGTACTTGATCGTCGCATCGATGGCGGCGAGGAAGTCCTCGGCGCTGCCGATGTCGTTGACGGCGACCTGGGGGGTGCTGGAAGGACGGACCTGAGTGGAGGTCATGTGGTTGGTTGCTCCGGACGGTTTATGCGTAGGGACAGGACGTCCCGCGGCCGGGAGGCCTCGGGATGATCAGCGGGGAGAGCCGGCTCTGGCGTTCCGTGTGGGGAAAACCACGACAGACCTCTGGCGCATTCCTCATCGTACGGAAGTCGGGACGCCGGGGTCCACCTGGGTCCGGGCCCTCGTCGGCCGCTGCGGCGTGTCACGATCGGCGTGTCATGAGCCTCATCCCTCCGCCGGACGCCGGGCTGCCACTGGGCAGTGACGGCTACCCGGCAGCAGGTGGCGTCGCCCGCCGCCCGGCCGGTCAGAACGAGTCTGCGCGCGCCAACCGCCGCTGGTGGGACGCCGCAGCTCCGGCCTACCTCGCCGAGCACGGCGCCGACCTCGGCGACGCGGACTTCCTCTGGTGTCCCGAAGGTCTTCGCGAGGCCGACGCCCGACTGCTGGGGGACGTCGAGGGCCGCCGCGTGGTGGAGATCGGGTGCGGGTCCGCGCCGTGTGCCCGCTGGCTGGCCCGGCAGGGTGCCGACGTCGTTGCGCTGGACCTCTCCGGCGGCATGCTCGCCCGCGCCGCGGAGCTCAACCGGGCCACCGGCATCGCGGTGCCGCTGCTGCAGGCCGACGCCGGTGCCCTGCCCCTGGCCGGCGCATCGGCCGACGTCGTGTGCTCGGCGTACGGCGGCCTGCCCTTCGTCGCCGACGCCGGTGCCGTGCTGGCCGAGGTGGCGCGGGTGCTGCGGCCCGGCGGGCGCTTCGTGGCGTCGGTGAACCACCCGATGCGCTGGCCCTTCCCCGACTCGCCCGACCCCGACGACCTGCAGATCACGTCCTCCTACTTCGACCGGCAGCCCTACGTGGAGACCGACGGGTCGGGTCGCACGGTCTACGTCGAGCACCACCGCACGGTCGGCGATTGGGTGCGGGCCGTCGTCGGTGCGGGGCTGGTCCTGGAGGACCTGGTCGAGCCGGAGTGGACGCCGGGCCGGACGCAGACCTGGGGGCAGTGGTCCCCCGAGCGCGGCGCCCTGGTCCCGGGCACGCTGATCCTGGTCTGCCGGCGCCCCTGACGCGCGGGCGCCCGGATGGCTGTCCCGGCACCCACCGCCGCAGTTCACTGCCGCCGTGCAGGTCTGCTTCGTCACCCATGCCGAGGTCGCGGTCGACCCCTCCGTGCCGGCGACCGGTTGGGGCCTGTCCGCCGCCGGACCGAGCCGGCTGGCCCACCTGGTGGCGCAGCCCTGGGTGGGAGAGCTGAGCGGGGTGGTCTGCAGCACCGAGCGGAAGGCTGTCGAGACGGCGGAGGTGCTCGCCGGCGCCGCGTACGTGCCCCGCACGGAGGCCGGGAACGGCACGACCCTCCACCTCTAGTCGACGGTGACAGTCGCCTGAGGTAGGTGACCGGTCGTCGGGGTCGGTCAACCGTCCAGGGCCTCCGCCCGATCCCGCGCGATCCGCGCAGCCGCCGGCCTGCCGGCCAGTTCGTGCACGCGCGCGAGGTTCGCCCATGGCGCGGCGCTCTCCGGCGCCGAGCGGCCCGCAGCCAGCAGGTGGCGTTCCGCGCCGTCCCAGTCGCCCTGCCGCGCGGCCACGACGCCACGCAGGAGCAGCGCGTCGGGGTTCGCCGGGTCCTGGCGCAGTGCCCGGTCCAGCGCAGCGGCCGCTCCCGGGAGGTCGCCCTGCGCCTCCCGTACCGCGCCCAGGTCGAGGTGGACGTCCGCGCCCGCGCGCTGCTCCGCCAGCGGGACCAGCCAGCGATCGGCGCGCTGCAGCGCGTCGGGATCCCCGGTCCCGGTGCCCACCACGGCGAACGCGTGGCCGGCCACCCGGCCCACGGAGGGATCCCACCAGCGGAGCGCCGCCGCTGCGCCGAACGCGTCGTCCGACCCCGCCAGGTCCCCCTCGCCCACCGCGACGACGCCGTGCCGCAGCGGGATCTCGGCGACCGCGCCCGACGCCGCCAGCGCGACGAACGCCCACGCGCCGACAGCCACGACTCGATCGGCCGTCGCACGCGCCGAGCGTTCCGCCGGCCCGGCCAGCAGCGCCCCCGCGAACAGCGCCGCCAGCGGCGTGTGGCCGGGTCCGGTGAAGTGCACGAGCAGCACGACCGCGTAACCGGCGAGGCCGGCGCCCAGCCCCACGGCCGCCCCCACCGACCGGGCGGGGTCGCCCCGGGCGCCCCTCCAGGCCTGCCGCGCCACCAGCACCCCCAGCACGCCGACCAGGAGCACGAGCAGCGGCCCACCCACCAACAGCGCCTGCAGAGGCCAGGCGTGCGGGCTGTCCGGAGGGTTCTCCGTGCCGAGCGCGGCGTACCAGCCGGCCTCGTGGACGCTCCGGACCGCGTCTCCGAAGCCGCCCGGGCCGGTACCCAGCACCGGCCGGTCGGTGTACAGCTCCAGCGCCTCCTGCCACAGCGTGGCGCGCCCGCTCGCCGTGTCGTCGGCGAGACCGGCTCCGAGCACCCGTCGGCGCACGCCCGGCACGAGGAACGCCGCGGCGACGATCCCCACGAACGAGCCGGCCAGCCAGAGCCGCACGCGCCGGCCGGGGAGCGCGACCAGCAGGACGACCAGGACGACGACCGCGCCGAGCAGCGCTCCGCGGGAGCCGGACAGCACCACGGCGAGCGCTGCCGCCACGGCGCCGACCCGGGCGTGGGCGTGCCTCGACCGCACCGCGGCCGCCAGCAGCGGCCCCAGCGCGAGGACCGCCCACGCGCCCTGGTCGCTGGCGTTCCCGAGCAGTGAGCCCGGCCGGTCGACATCGCTCACCAGCGGTCGGATGCCGAACGTCTCGAGCACCGCGAGCGCCGCGACGGCGACCGCACCCACCGCCAGGAAGCGGAGCAGGAGGCTCTCGACGCCGGCGGACCGGGCCGGGCCCAGCAGCCTCGCCCCGCTGACTGCAGCCCCCAGGTAGAGCAGCCCGACGGCCAGGCCCTCGTACCGGGGGGCGGCGCCCACCAGGCCGGCGACCGGATCGGCGCCGACGAGAGCAGCGGCGACGGCGACCAGGCCCGCGGCCCCCGACAGCAGGAGGACCGCACGGGGCAGGCGGCCGCGGGACGGCGCCCGGAACGCCAGGGCCACCCCCGCCGCGGTGACCGCCAGCTTGGGCAGGACGAAGCGGTTGAGCGCACCCGGCAGCACCGCCAGGCCACCGAGGACGAGCAGGCCCAGCGCCCATCCCTCGAGGCTCGACGGGCCGGGAGCGCTCCGACGACCCCGGGTGGCGGGCCGCGCTCGCGTGGCTCCGACCACCTGCACCCCCACTCCCGCGTCGCTGCTGTCGGCGATGCGGCGCGAGTCTGCCAGCAGGCACGTGACCTGCGAACTCGCGACACGAGCGTTCCGAGACCGCTTGCGCCCCCATCCCGCGGGTCTACCCCTACGGTGCGCATGCGGTCGATCACGCCGCGTACCGCCTACCTCCTGGAGCACGTGTTGCGCAGCCGTACCCGGATCAGCCTGCTCGCCATCGTGGCGACCGGCGCGAGCGTGCTGGGCGCCGCCCCCGCGCTGGCTGCCGCACCTGAGCCGCTTCCCCTCATGGAGGCGGGCCCCACCACGACGCCCGCCGTCCTCACCCCTGTGATCCGGACCGCGGGAGGCGTGATCTACCGCAGTGACGAGGACCCGTACTCGGTCGTGCGCATCCAAGCGACCGGCGGGGCGCTCGAGAAGGAGTCCCGCTTCCCGTACGCCAAGGTGACCGGGGAGCTGCTGTCCTACTACGACTACGCCGCCCGGGCCTTCACGTGGCGCACGATCGGTGACTCCACCCTGCAGACGGTCGCCGTCCCCGACGACCTGACCTACCTCTCGAGCACGCCGCATGGTTACGTCGCGCGGCGCCTGGTCCCGTCCGGCGGCATGCCGCCGTCACCGGACCCGACCGACCTGGTGGCGGTCGACGTGCTCGACGGCGGCACGCAGACGGTCATGGGCACGGTCGACGGCACGGGCCCCGGCACATTCGTGGAGCCCGGTCCGCTGGGCGCCGTCGTCCAGAGCTGGTCCGGCATGACCAGCAGCCAGGTGTACCTGCCCTACGACGGCTCCGGCGCCACGGATCCGCTCGTCGTGCCGAGCGGCGGCTCGTGTCGGATCGCTGACACGGCCCTCTGGTGCTCCAACTCCTCCGCGACCCCTCCGACGCTGACGCGGGTCCCCCTGGACGGATCAGAGCCCGAGAGCCTGACGGGCGCTCCGGTGGAGTGGGTCGTGCCGACCGACGACGGTGTGGCCTTCTTCGTCCGGACCGCCGAGGGGAATGCCCTCATGACCTGGGACGGGTCCTCGCCGACAGCCGAGCCCCTGCTCGAACCCTCGTGGGGGGCTGACGCCGCCGGCCCGTCCGCGGACGGCTCGGGCACCCTGCTGGTCTCCCGCACCGGAGCGCTCGGCACCGCGGGCATCTGGTCCGTGCCGCTGTCCGGCGCCTCCCCCGCCCCGCTGGTGACCGCTCCGGCCAAGCCGCGCAAGGCCCGCGCGGTCGCCATCGCCCCGGGCCGGGTGGCCTGGACGGACAACTCCAGCCCCGACGACAGCCTGTGGGTCCGCGACATCAGCTCCGGGAGCGGCGGCACCTCGGCCGCGCCGGAACAGCTCGTCGCCCGCAACGCCACCGCCGTCGCGCTCAGTCTCTCCGGGGACCGGATCTCGTACAGCGACAACACCTTCCCCAGCCCGGGCAGGCTGCGGGACGGCGACACGACGCAGCAGCTGAACGCGGACGCCGGGCGGACCACGCTCTCCGGTGACCGAATCCTCCTCGAAGGATCGTCCTCCGAAGACGCCCCCGTCACCTGGGCCCTCCGCAACCTGCGCACGGGAGAGGTTGCGGCCCTGCCGGACGCCAGGGACTACGACCTCTGGGGCGAGCGGCTCGTCCGCCTCGGCCGCGACGGAGCGGTCTGGCTGAGCGACCTGCGCACGGGCGCCGATCCGGTCCAGCTGCGCGAGGCGACTCCCGGGGAGGACATGTTCGGCGACGTCGTCATCGCCGGCGACGTCGTCAGCTGGGACTTCACCTGGCGCGCCGGCGGTATCGGTGGCAGCTACCAGAGCGACCGGAAGATCCTCGACGTCACGCAGCTGGACGAGCCGGCCACGGACGTGACGAGCCTCGGTCTGGACACCGTCGAGGACCTCTCGACCGGGTACGCGGTCGGGCTCGACTGCGTGATGAACGACTGCTACCCCACCGCGGTCTCCCTCGCGGACGGCGGTATCCAGCAGTTCGACTCCCCGACGCACGCCATGGCGGTCGACGGCAACCTGCTGGCGTTCGTCTCGGAGGGGGGTCTGCCGTCGGTCCTCACGCTGCCGGAGTACGCGGACGCGCCGCGGCTGCTGGCCGCCCCCACCACCGTCACGAAGCTGACCGGCGGCAGCACCTGGACCGCGCGGGTCGTCACGTCCCGGGTCCTCACCGACTGCGAGGTGGAGATCCGCAACGCGGCCGGCACCGTCGTCCGCACCCTCCCGTGCCTCGCCCCGTACGGCGCCGCCACCGTCGCCTGGGACGGCAAGGACGGGATGGGCGGTGCGCTCCCGACAGGCAGCTACACGTGGCAGCTCGCTGGCGCGACGGGTGACGACGAGCTCGTCGACTACGACGGCGGGACGGCTGCGCTGTCCGGCACGATCGCGGTCGGGGCCGGCGACACCACCGCCCCGGTGCTCGCCAAGCGGTCGCACGCATCCGGCGCCACCGCCGTGCCGGTCGGCGGCAGCGTGTCCGTCACCTTCAGCGAACCGGTGCAGGGCGTGAGCGGCTCGACGTTCGTGCTCAAGGACAAGGCCGGGAAGATCGTGCCCGCGACGATCGGCTACAACGCGGTCACCCGCGCGGCCACGCTCGACCCGACCGCCGCCCTCGCCGCGGACGCGCGGTACACCGTCGCCCTCACCTCGGGCGTCCGGGACACCGCGGGGAACGCGCTCGTCCCGGTCAGCTGGACGTTCACCACCGGCCCGGCCCCGACCCTCACGACGGCCCGGCCGGCCACGAACGCCACGTCCGTCGCCGTGACCGGCAAGGTGACGGCGACCTTCAGCGAGCCGGTCACCGGCGTGAGCGGGACGACGTTCGTGCTGAAGGACCGGAACGGCAAGGCACTCCGGGCGACGGTGGGCTACAACGCCACCACTCGGGTCGCGACCCTCGACCCCGTCTCGACGCTGGCGGCGAACAGCCGGTACACGGCCACCCTCACCACGGGGATCCGCGACAGGGCCGGCAACCCGATGGTCACGCGCAGCTGGGCGTTCACCACCGGCGCCGCGCCCGCCGTCACGGCGCGCACGCCCGCGGTCAACGCCACGGGCGTGGCCCGCAACGCCAACGTGACCGCCACGTTCAGCGAGCCCGTCACCGGGATCAGCACCCGCACGGCGGTGCTGCGCAGTTCGTCCGGCGCCACGGTCACCGCCAAGGTGACCTACAACGCCACGCGCCGCACCGTCACGATCGATCCCCATGCGACGCTGGCCGCCCGGACGAAGTACGGCGTCACCCTCACCGGCGGGGGGACGGCCATCCGCGACGCGGTGGGTGATCCGCTGAGCACCACCCGCTGGAGCTTCACCACCGGCACCCGGTGACCTGACGTGGGGCCGGGCCGCACAGCGCGGCCCGGCTCCACGCGCCGGCCCGGCTCACCCTTGGGCGGCGAGCCAGCGGTCGGCCTGACGGGAACCCCGCAGGCGGACGACGACGACGCCGCGCGCCGCGGCTGCGGCCAGCTCCGCCTCGGTACGCCGGCGCTTCGCACTGAACTCCGGGCTGAACACGATTCGCAGCGGGTGGGACGGACGCAGCCACATCGCGAAGCTCTCGCGGTTGCCGTTCCAGTAGGCCCGCCGCGTGACCGCCCGGACCAGCGACCGGCGCAGCAACCGTCCGGCGACCAACCAGAACGGGTGGTCGAGCCACACCACGGCCTCCGCCCGAGTCAGGAGCCGGTCCTTCACCGGCCGGTACTGGTACTCCGTCACCCAGCGACCGGTCGTCAGCATCGCCTCGACGTCCTGCTCGAACTCCGGCCTCGGCACCCAACCGGGTCCGTGCCACAGCGAGTCCAGCTCGGTGTGCGGCACGCCCAGGCGCTCGGCCAGCGCCCTGGCCATCGTCGTCTTGCCGGCGCCCGAGCTGCCGACGACGAGGATGCGGGCGACGCCGGGCGGGAGGTCCACGGCCGGGCCGTTCACCAGACGTCGCCGTCGCGCCAGTCGCAGGTGAGCTCGCCACGCCGGTCCAGCGGCACGGAGCCGGGCAGCACATGCACCGACCCGTCGTCCTCCGGGGTCCGGCGGGTGCCCTCGGCCGTGAGCACCGAGGTCGGCCCTTCCCAGAGCAGCCACCCACGCGCGGCGTACAGGCCGGCGCCGTCCTCCGACGCGCTGAGGGCGCCGAGGTCGTGGTCAGCGCGGATGACCGCCTCGAGCGCGTCCATCACCGCCGTCGCGACGCCCTGTCGGCGACGGTCCGGCGCGACCGCGACCGCCTCAACGTAGCCGGCCCGCAGGCGCTGCCCCCCGTGCAGCAGCTGCCGCCGGACCACCGAGCCGTGGCCGACGAGCCGACCCTCGACGTGCACGAGAGCGTGCGTCCCGCCCAGGGCGTGCTGCCAGTCGTGGTCGGCGAAGTCGCCGTCGAACGCCTGGTCCAGCAGGCCTCGGATCCCCGACAGCGTGGCGTCGTCGAGGTCCGCGGTGCGCCGGAGGGCTGTCGTCGGCACCGCGTCAGCCCGCGGCCAGGGCCCGCGCGTACCGGCGGCGGTACCAGCGCTGGGCGACCAGGACCTCGGGGAACGCCAGGCGCCACCGACCGGCCCCGGGGGCGGTCACTGAGCGGAGCGTCAGCCGGACGACCCCGTCGCCGTCGCGGTGCAGCACGAACGCCTCCTCGCCTGAGACCGGATGCCCCTCCAGCGTGCCGTAGGAGAACCCGCACCGGTCCGGCCGGTCGACGACGCCGACCACGCGGGCCGGCTCCCGGATCCGGAGCGGGCCGACAGCGGCCACGAGCCAGTAGTCGGCACCGTCCCGCACGCCGGGGTCCGACCCGGACGCCGGCTCGATCGCGAAGCCGCTGCGGGTCTTGACCCCCCAGCAGAGAAACGCCGCCCGTGCCTGGGCCCAGGTCTCGTCGCCGTGGCCCACGCGGACGCAGCGCTCGTACGCGCGGCGACCGGCGGGCGCCGTCCACACCGCGTCCCCCGGCGCCGTCACCCCGGCCTCGCCATAGCTCAACGCCCGGTCCGCGAGGCCGACGGACGCCATCCTCAGTGTGCGGCGTCGTTCCAGGTGCGGCCGAAGCCGACCGACACCTCCAGGGGCACCGACAGCTCGGCGGCGCCGGCCATCTCGCGGCGGACCAGCGTCTCCAGGGCGTCCTTCTCCCCCGGCGCCACCTCGAGCACGAGTTCGTCGTGCACCTGCAGCAGCATCCGGGACTCGAGACCCTCGGCGGCGATCGCCTTCTCGACGTTGAGCATCGCGACCTTGATGACGTCGGCCGCCGAGCCCTGGATGGGCGCGTTGAGGGCCATGCGCTCGGCCATCTGCCGCCGCTGCCCGTTGTCGCTGGTCAGGTCGGGCAGGTAGCGCCGCCGGCCCAGCGTGGTCTCGGTGTAGCCGGTCTGCCGGGCATCGTCGACCACGCCGTCGAGGTAGTCGCGGATGCCGCCGAAGCGCTCGAAGTAGGCGTGCATCTGCTCGCGGGCCTCCTCGACCGAGATGCGCAGCTGCCCCGACAGCCCGTAGGCGCTCAGCCCGTAGGCCAGCCCGTAGCTCATCGCCTTGATCCGGCGCCGCATCTCCGGGTCGACCTCGGAGATCGGGATGTCGAAGGCACGGGAGGCGACGAAGGAGTGCAGGTCCTCCCCCGACATGAAGGCCTCGATCAGGCCCTCGTCACCGGACAGGTGCGCCATGATCCGCATCTCGATCTGGCTGTAGTCCGCCGTCATCAGCGACTCGTAGCCCTGGCCCACGACGAACGCCTGTCGGATCCGGCGGCCCTCGGCGGTGCGGATCGGGATGTTCTGCAGGTTCGGGTCGGTCGAGGAGAGCCGGCCGGTCGCCGCGATCGTCTGCTGGAACGTGGTGTGGATCCGCGAGACGTCGTCGACCATCGGGATGAGCCCGTCGATGACGGTCCGGAGCCGGGTGACGTCGCGGTGGCGCAGCAGGTGCTCGAGGAACGGGTGGCCGGTCGAGGCGAGCAGCGAGGTCAGCGCATCGGCGTCGGTCGTGTACCCGGTCTTGTTCTTCTTCGTCTTCGGCAGGCCCAGCTCGTCGAAGAGGACCGCCTGCAGCTGCTTGGGCGAGCCGAGGTTCACCTCGCGGCCGATCACGGCGTAGCACTCGGCGGCGGCCGCGGCGACGCCGTCGGCGAACTCCTTCTGCAGGTCGTGCAGGAAGTCCAGGTCGACGGCGATCCCGCGGTACTCCATGGCGGCCAGCACCCGGGTCAGCGGCAGCTCGATGCCGCCCAGCAGCGCGTCGCCACCCTTCGAGCCGAGCACCGTCTCCAGGGCGTCGGAGAGGTCGTTGACGGCCACGGCCTTCAGCGCGTCGGCGTGCGCGGCCTCGCGGGCGACGTCGTCCTCCGTCGGGCCGAGGCCGTCCAGGGTCAGCTGGCCCTCGGGCTCGGCGGTGTCCTTGAGCTCGCGTCGCAGGTAGCGGACGGCGAGGTCGCCGAGGTCGAAGGACCGCTGCCCGGGCAGCGCGAGGTAGGCGGCCAGCGCGGTGTCGCTGACCATCCCCGCCAGCTCCCAGCCGCGCGCCCAGATCGCCAGCAGCGGGCCCTTGACCTCGTGCACGACCTTCGGCCGGTCGGGGTCGGCCAGCCAGGCGGCCAGCGCCTGCTCGTCGGCGACGTCGAGGCCGGGGCCGAGGTCGACGAAGGTGGCGTGGTCGTCACCACCGGCCAGCGCGATGCCGGTCAGCTCGCCGGTGCCCCGCCCCCAAATGCCACGGAAGATGACGCCGGTGCGGCCGCGTGCGTGGGTGTCCAGCCACTCCCCCAGCTCGCCGCGCGCCAGCTCGTCGAGGTCGACCTCGAACCCGCCCTCGACCTCGGGCTCGGCGCTGGTGAGCGTGGCGAAGAGCCGGTCGCGCAGCACGCGGAACTGCAGGTTGTCGAAGAGGGTGTGCACCTCGTTGCGGTCCCACGCCTGCACCGCGAGGTCCTCCGGGCCGATCTCCAGCGGAACGGCGCGGTCGAGCTCGGTGAGCCGGCGGTTCTGCATCACCGACGACAGGTGCTCGCGCAGCTTCTCGCCGACCTTGCCCTTGACGGTGTCGACCTGGTCGACCAGCGCGTCGAGGGACCCGTACTCGCGGACCCACTTGGCCGCGGTCTTCTCGCCGACGCTCGGGATGCTGGGCAGGTTGTCGCTCGGGTCGCCCCGCAGCGCAGCGAAGTCCGGGTACTGCGTCGGGGTCAGGCCGTACTTCTCCTGGACGGCCTCCGGGGTGAACCGGGTCATGTCCGAGACGCCCTTGCGGGGGTAGAGCACGGTGACGTGCTCGTTGACCAGTTGCAGGGCGTCCCGGTCGCCGGTGGCGATCAGCACGTCCATGCCCTGCTCGACCGCCTGCACCGTCAGGGTGGCGATGACGTCGTCGGCCTCGTAGCCCTCGGCGGTGATCACCGGGACGCGCAGCGCGCCCAGCACCTCCTGCACGAGGCTGACCTGCCCGCGGAAGTCCGTCGGGCTCTCGGCGCGATTGGCCTTGTACTCGGCGAAGATCTCGCTGCGGAACGTCTTGCGGCCGACGTCGAACGCCACGGCGAGGTGGGTGGGCTGCTCGTCGCGCAGGATGTTGATCAGCATCGACGTGAAGCCGTAGACGGCGTTGGTGGGCTGGCCGGTCGTCGTGGAGAAGTTCTCCACCGGCAGCGCGAAGAAGGCCCGGTAGGCCAGCGAGTGCCCGTCGAGGAGCAGGAGGCGCGGACGGGGGGCGGGCGGGTGGGCCGTAGCCGAGGGGGCGGCGGGCGCGGAGGTGGAGACCGGAGCGGACATCGCCTCCGACTCTAGTTGCGGGCACCGACACCCGGGGTCGGCCGTCTGCTGGCTACGGTGCGGGGGTGACCACTGCACCCCCCGAATGGCTGTCCGGCAGCATGCGGAGCCCGCTGGACGACAAGCTCGGCATCGAGGTCGTCGACTTCGACCCCGACCGGCTGGTCGCGACCATGCCTGTCGCCGGCAACGAGCAGCCCTTCGGCCTGCTGCACGGAGGGGCGACCTGCGCCCTGGTGGAGACCATCGGCTCGGTGGCGGCTGCCGTCGGCGCCGGACCCGGCAAGCAGGTCGTCGGCATCGAGCTGAACGCCAGCTACCTGCGGGCGGCGACCTCCGGCACGGTGACGGCGGTCTGCACGCCGGTGCGCCGCGGCCGCACGCTGTCGACCTTCCTCATCGAGGTCACCGACGACGCCGGCCGGACGACCGCGACCGCCCGGCTCACCTGCATGACCCTCAGCGACCGGCAGTAGCCGACGGCAGCGGCGGCACGCGTCGGCGGCCGACGCCGGTCACCCGGCGCGACAGCGGGATGATCCCCAGCCGCCGCCGCTGCCACGCCGCGAGGGAGCGGCCCAGCGTGTGCACCGACGCGATGCGCCGCGTGGTCAGCGGCGCGAAGCCCATGCGGGCGAAGAAGCGCTGGCGGTCGGCCTCCTGGGTCACCGCGGCGACGACGTAGGAGGCCCCGTTCTCGGCCGCGTAGGCCAGTGCCGCCGCCAGCAGCGCCGCTCCCACACCGGACCTCCGGTGCTCGCGGTGCACCACGAAGGTGTCCACCGTGACCTGCGGCGTCCCGAGCACGAGGGACAGCGGGTCCAGGCCGAGCACCGAGAGGCCCACACCGATCTCGCCGTCGTCGGTGGGCAGGACGGCCAGCACGACGCGGTGGCCCGGGTCGTCGAGCAACCGGCGGAAGCCGGCACCGGCCGCGTGCACCGGCGGGTGCCCGGTCAGCACCTCCTCGATGTGCGACTCGACCCGGTGCTGGCGGACCAGTTCCAGGACGACGGGCAGGTCCACGGGACGAGCCACCCGCGTGACGACCTTGGACCGCGCTGCAGACCCGGGCACAGCTTCCTCCCCCTACGAGTTGAGCGCAGGGTGCACCGTTGTGCACAACCGGTAGCGACGACGCGCCGCCCGCTGTGACGGACGGGACGCGCGGTGCGAGATGCGACCGCACGGTGAGCAACCGGCTCCGGGGCGCCCGGCCGGACGCACCGGGGCCCGGGTGTCGTGATCGACGCCCGGGCCCCGGTGGAGGTGCTGCGTCAGCCGGTCAGACGTCGCCGCCGAGGTAGGCAGCCCGCACGCTGTCGTCCGCGGCCAGCTCCCGGCCGGTGCCGGTGCGGACCACCTCGCCGGTCTCCAGGATGTAGGCCCTGTCGGCGATCTTCAGCGCCTGCGCGGCGTTCTGCTCGACCAGCAGGACGGTGGTGCCCTGCTCCCGGATGTCGATGATGATCGAGAAGATCTGCTGGATCAGCTTCGGAGCCAGCCCCATCGACGGCTCGTCGAGCAGCAGCAGCGTCGGCCGGGACATCAGCGCGCGCCCGATGGCCAGCATCTGCTGCTCGCCGCCGGACATCGTCCCGGCCAGCTGGTCCCGCCGCTCGTGCAGCCGCGGGAACAGCCCGAAGACCCTCTCCAGGTCCGCCGTCCGCGTCTTGGCCCGGTCGGCCCGCGAGTAGGCGCCCATGTCGAGGTTCTCGACCACGCTCATGCCCGGGAAGATGCGCCGCCCCTCGGGCGACTGGCTGATGCCCAGGGGCACCCGCTCGTGCGAGGCCATGTGGGTGATGTCCTTGCCCTGGAACCGGACGGCGCCGGCCCGGACCTTGCGCAGGCCCGAGAGGGTCTTCAGCGTCGTCGTCTTGCCCGCGCCGTTCGCGCCGATGAGGGTGACCATCGACCCCTGCTCGACGCTGAACGTGATGTCGCGGATCGCCTCGATGCGCCCGTAGTTGACGCACAGGCCCTCGACCTCGAGCAGCATCAGAGATCCCCCTCCTGGTCGAATTCGCCGGCGTCGTCGGCCTCGGTGCCGAGATAGGCGGCGATGACCGCCGGGTCGTTGCGGACGTCGACGGGTGCCCCCTCGGCGATCTTGCGGCCGAACTCCAGCACGGCCACCCGGTCGCTGACGCCCATGACCAGACCCATGTCGTGCTCGATGAGGAGCACGGTGAGCCCGCGAACGTCGCGGATCCGCCGGATCAGGTCCATGAGCTGGGCCTTCTCCGCGGGGTTGAAGCCGGCGGCCGGCTCGTCCAGGCACAGCAGCCGCGGCTTGGTCGCCATGGCCCGGGCGATCTCCAGCCGGCGCTGCTCGCCGTAGGAGAGGTTGCGGGCGAGCTCGTCGGCCCGCCGCTCCAGACCGAGGAACTTCATGACCTCGCGGGCGGTCTCCTCGCCCTCGCGCTCCTCGCGGCGGTGCCGGGGCGACCGGACCAGCGCGTCGATGACGTTGGTGCGGTGGTGCGCGTCGGCGCCGACGAGCACGTTCTCCAGCGCCGTCATGTTGCCGAACAGCCGGATGTTCTGGAACGTGCGCGCGATCCCCAACCGGGTGATGGCGAAGCGCTTGCGCCGACCCAGCGGCTCCCCTGCGAAGCGGACCTCACCGGAGGTGGGCTGGTAGACGCCGGTCATCACGTTGAAGCAGGTCGTCTTGCCGGCGCCGTTGGGTCCGATGAGCCCGAGGATCTCGCCCTCGCGCACGTCGAAGCTCACCCCGTCCAGCGCCTTGAGGCCACCGAACTGGATGCTGACGTCGTCGAGCGACAGCAGCGCCGCCCCGTTGCGGGTGACGGGCTGCTCCGAGACGGAGGTGCTAGGCACGGGCGGTTCCCTCCTCGAGGGCCTCGAGTTGCTCGTCGACGGCCTGCGCGCGCTTGGCGCGCCTCGGCGGGATCAGGCCCTGCGGGCGGAAGTTGGCCAGCAGCAGCAGCGCGAGGCCGAAGACCAGCAAGCGCCACTCCTCGAACCCGCGGAACCGCTCGGGCAGGTAGGCCACGACGACCGCGCCCAGGATCACGCCCCAGCGGTTGCCGGCACCGCCGACGACGACGGCGGCGACGAACAGGATGCTCAGCAGCAGCAGGAAGGACTCGGGGTTGATGAACCCCTGGCGCGAGGCGAACAGGGCGCCCGAGAGCCCGCCGATGAACGCGCCGCAGGCGAAGGCCAGCAGCTTGAACTTGAACGTCGGGACGCCCATGAGCTCGGCGGCGTCCTCGTCCTCCCGCGTCGCCTCCCAGCCGCGACCGATCCGGGACAGCCGCAGCATCCGGTCGGCCCCGAGCACGAGGAAGATGACCGTGAGCGTCAGCCAGTAGTACGGCGTCTGGTCGGCCACGCCGAAGAACAGGAACCTCGTCGTGTCGTCGAGGTCGACGACCGCCGTGGCGCCCTCCCACTTGAGGTGCGGAACCTCGAACAGCTCGACGCTCGGCGGGCGCGGCACGCCGGTGATCCCCTTCGCCGCACCGAGCCACTCGGTGTTCAGCGCCGTCAGACGGATGATCTCGCCGAACCCGAGCGTCACGATCGCGAGGTAGTCCCCGCGCACGCGCAGGGTCGGCGCACCCAGCAGGATGCCGGAGATCGTCGTCAGGACGACCGCCAGCGGGATGAGCAGCCACCAGGACAGCTGCGCCTGCAGCGATCCCAGCACCGCGACCGTGTAGGCGCCGATGGCGTAGAAGCCGACGTAGCCGAGGTCGAGCAGGCCGGCGTACCCGAGGACGATGTTGAGCCCCAGGGCCACCAGCACGTAGCTGGCCACCGTGAACAGCACTCCACCGAAGTCCGTGTCGGGGGTGCTGACGATCGGGATCTCCAGCAGCGGCAGCGCGTAGAGCAGCACCACCACCAGCCCGATCAGGGCCCACTTCACCGGCCTGGGCAGTGCCGTCACGCGGCGCGCCAGCGCACCGCGGTCCCAGCCGAGCCGCGGGCCCCACGCCATGGAGCGCGCCGAGGCGGGTTCGGTGTCGGGGGAAGCCTTTCCCTCGGTCATGCGCGCGCCCTCCCCAGGCTCTCGCCGAGCAGGCCGGTGGGCCGGAACAGCAGGATGACGACCAGCAGCAGGAACGCGACGACGTCGCGCCACTCCGATCCGATCAGTGCCGAACCGTAGTTCTCCGCCAGGCCGAGGATGAACCCGCCCAGCAGCGCGCCGCGCACGTTGCCGATACCTCCGAGGACGGCAGCGGTGAACGCCTTCACGCCGAGCAGGAACCCGGCGTTCCAGCGGGTGACGCCGAAGCGCATCAGGTACAGCAGCGCCGCGGCGCCGGCCATGATGCCGCCGACGAGGAACGTCGCGCGGATGATCCGGTTGCGGTTGACGCCCATGAGCGCCGCGGCCTCGGAGTCCTGCGCGACCGCGCGGATGCCCCGGCCGGTACGGGTGCGGCGGATGAACTGGTCGAGCGCCACCATCATCAGGATGGCGCTGACGATGATGATGATGTCGACGTTGCTGACGGTGTAGCCGCCCACCGTGAACACGCCCTCGGTCTCGAGGGGGTTCTGGAAGCGGGTGTTGTCGCGCGCCGAGCGGACGTAGGGGTCGAGGGTGTCGCGCAGTCCGAACCAGCCGGCCACGCGGTCGCGCAGGCCCATGATCTCGGCCAGCGCGAAGCTGGCGCCGATGGCGCTGATGAGCGCGACGAGCTTGGGGGCGTCCAGGCGGATGAGCCGGCGGTAGGCCACGCGCTCCAGGAGGAGGGCGACGCCACCGCTGACGGTCATGGCGGCCAGGAGCGCCAGCAGCAGGACGCCGATGACGACCGGCAGCGCGCTGCCGGGGGCGACGCCGAGGGCCACGGTCACCCAGACCGCGGCGAAGCTGCCGAACATCCAGACTTCGGAGTGGGCGAAGTTGATCAGCTGGAGCACGCCGTAGACCAGCGTGTAGCCGAGGGCCACGAGGCCGTAGACGGCGCCGAGCACGAGACCGGTGACGGTCAGCTCGACGAAGTTGTCGATCAGGAAGGACACGAGGTCTCCGGGTTGCAGGTGGCGACGCGGCCGGGTCCCCTCAGCGAGGGGGCCCGGCCGCGCCCTGGTGGGTCAGACGGAGATCAGTCGGTCTCGATCTCCTGGTCGGCGACGATCTCGCCGTTCACCACCTTGTAGGCCCAGACGGAGATGTTCTCGACCTCGCCCGTCTCGTCGAACTTCACGGTCTTGGTGGTCTGCTCACCCTCGTAGTCGTTGACCCACTCGAGCAGCGACTCGCGGTCGGTGTTGCCCTCGAGGATGCCCTCGAGGAACACGTTGGCGGCGTCGTAGGCCTCGGCCGAGTAGGTGGCCGGAGCGGTGTCGTAGGCCTCCTGGTAGGCGTCGAAGAACTCCTGGCTCTCCTCCGGGGGGAGGCAGGGGCAGGTGATGATCGTGCCCTCGGCGGCGTCACCGGCGGCCTCGATGAAGCCGGGGTCCTTCACGCCGTCCGCGACGACGAACGTCGCCTCGACGCCGCCAGCGCGCATCTGCTGCACCAGCAGACCGGCCTCGGCGTAGTACCCGCCGAAGAAGACGGCCTCGGCGTTGGAGCTGCGGATCGCCGTCACGGTCGCGGAGAAGTCCGTCTGACCGGTCTGGATGGTGTCGTCGCCCACGACGACGTCACCGAGCTCCTCGTTGACGATGTCCGCGAGGCCCTTGCCGTAGGCCGAGGCGTCGTCGACGACGAAGACGCTCTGGCTCTGCAGCACGTCGCTGATGTACGACGCGGCCGCCGGGCCCTGGCTGGCGTCGTTGCCGAGGATGCGCTGGAAGGTGTCCCAGCCGTTCTCGGCGAGGGTGGGGTTGGTGGCCGACGCGGTGATGGTGGGCAGGCCCTCCTCCGCGAAGATCGGGCCGGCGGTCTCGGACTCACCCGAGAACGCGGGGCCGACGATGCCGATGACCGTCTCGTCGCCGATGGCCTGCGTGGCCAGGCCGGTGGCCTGGTCGGGCGAACCCTGGGAGTCGTACTCCTCCAGGCCCACCTGGCAGTCGGCGTTCTCCTCGTTGAACTGGTCCACAGCGAGCTCGACGCCGTTGCGGATGTTGATGCCCAGGTTGGCCGCGGAGCCGGTCAGGGCCCCGAAGTAGCCGAGGGAGACGTCCTCGCAGGTGCCGGCCTCGCCGCCGCCGCCCGAGGCCTCCTCGTCGTCGCCGCCCGAGGTGCCGCAGGCGGTGAGCGCCAGCGCCATGGCGAGCAGGGGCGCGCCCGTCTTGACCGAGAAACGCACATGTCCTCCAGAGCCAGATCGACGGGCCGGGATTCGGCCTCGTCGGTGGTCGTTGTGCCGTCCCGGTGGGAGCGGCTGGCAAACAGTAGGGCGCGACCGGTCCCACTTCGGTCGGCGTCGGTGGTTTCGTGACCGTCTCGTGATCGCCCGGTGGAGCGCCGGTGGACGGGCGATTCCGGCCTGTGTCACACGGCTGGGAACCCCGACCGTAGCTTCGAAGGCAGAGCGCCTCCGAGACCGAAGATCGGCAAGGTTAGGCGTGGATGGAGTGGCTCTACCGAAGGTCGCCGACGTGCTCAGGCGGGTCCGGGCACCGGAGGCGTCTCGCCGGCCAGGATCCGCTCCGCGAGGGCCTTCATCGACGTCCGCTCGTCCATGGCGGTGCGCTGCAGCCAGCGGAAGGCGTCCGGCTCGGTCATGCCACGCTCGGCCATGAGCCGCCCCTTGGCCTTCTCGACCACCTGCCGGGCGGCCAGCCGCTCCTGCAGCGTCCGGACCTCCCCGTCCAGCGCCGCCATCTCCGCGAACCGGCCGCGCGCCACCTCGATGGCCGGCACGAGGTCGTTCTTCGAGAACGGCTTCACCAGGTAGGCCATGGCACCGGCGTCCCGGGCACGCTCGACCAGCTCCCGCTGGCTGAACGCGGTCAGCACGATCACCGGGGCGATGCGCGCCGAGGCGATCTGCTCGGCGGCCGACAGCCCGTCGAGCACCGGCATCTGGATGTCCAGGATCACCAGGTCCGGCGCCAGCTCCGCCGCGCGGTCCACGGCCTGCTGCCCGTCCCCCACCTCGGCGACGACCTCGTACCCCTCCTCCTCGAGCATCTCCTTGAGGTCGAGACGGATGAGTGCTTCGTCCTCGGCGATGAGGACCCGGGCCGGCGCGCTGCTCACGGGTGCGAGCCTAGCGACGTCGGCGCCCCCCGGGCCCCCGCTAGGCTGATCCGGCTGCCGGCCGGACCGGCACGCCCCCGTACCCCAATCGGCAGAGGGAGCGGATTCAAAACCCGCGCAGTGTGCGTTCGAGTCGCACCGGGGGCACTCTGCTCGATCGTCGTCCTCCGGACGACACCGCCACCACGAGCCGTTCCCCGGCTGCTCTGAGCGTGTCCGTCGCGGCTGCGCGGGACCCTCCGGGCCCCACTCGCCACGACCAGACCAACTCCGCTCAGGTCCCAGCGTCTTCGTCTTTCGTCCCGTCGAGCCTCGGGAGACCCTCCGGGCCCCCGCTCGGCACGACACCTCCTGCGGAGGTGCGGGGGGATCACTCCATAGGCTGACGCGGTGACCGAGCCCGCTCCGCACATGACTCCCGAGCAGTTCCGGCAGCACGGCCACGAGGTCGTCGACTGGATCGCCGACTACTGGACGCGGATCGGCTCCCTCCCCGTGCGGTCGACCGTCGCGCCGGGCGACGTGCGCGCCGCGCTGCCCACCGCTCCCCCGGAGCAGGGCGAGCCCTTCGCCGACGTCCTCGGCGACCTCGACCGCGTCGTCGTCCCCGGGCTCACGCACTGGCAGCACCCCGGCTTCTTCGGCTACTTCCCCGCCAACACGTCCGGGCCCTCGGTCCTCGGCGACCTCGTCTCCGCCGGGCTCGGCGTCCAGGGCATGTCCTGGGTGACCAGCCCCGCCGCCACCGAGCTCGAGCAGCACGTCCTGGACTGGTTCGCCGACCTGCTGGGACTGCCCGCGTCCTTCCGCTCCACCTCCACCGGCGGCGGCGTCGTCCAGGACTCGAGCTCCGGGGGCAACCTCGTCGCCCTGCTCGCCGCCCTGCACCGCAGCAGCGGCGGGGGCACGGTCCGCCGCGGCGTGGAGCCGGACCGGGCCACGGTCTACGTCTCCGCGGAGACCCACTCCTCCATGGAGAAGGCGGTGCGCATCGCGGGTCTGGGCAGCGACGCCGTCCGCATCGTCGAGGTCGACGGCGACCTCGCCATGAACCCCGGCGCGCTCGCGGCCCGCATGGAACGCGACGTGGCCCGCGGCTACACACCCGTGCTGGTCTGCGCCACGGTCGGCACCACGTCGACCACCGCCGTCGACCCGCTGGCCGCGATCGGCCCGATCTGCCAGAAGCACGGCGCCTGGCTGCACGTCGACGCCGCCTACGCCGGCGTCAGCGCCGTCGTCCCCGAGCTGCGCGGCCTCCAGGACGGCGTGGAGTGGGCCGACAGCTACACCACCGACGCGCACAAGTGGCTGCTCACCGGCTTCGACGCCACCCTGTTCTGGGTCGCCGACCGCGCCGCCCTGACCGGGGCCCTGGCGATCCTCCCCGAGTACCTGCGCAACGCCGCCACCGATGCCGGCGCCGTCGTCGACTACCGCGACTGGCAGGTCCCGCTGGGCCGCCGGTTCCGCGCCCTCAAGCTCTGGTTCGTCCTGCGCTGGTACGGCGCGGAGGGCCTGCGTGCCCACATCCGCGGTTCGGTGGCGCTCGCCCAGGAGCTGGCCGGCTGGGCGGAGGCCGACGACCGGTTCGACGTGCTCACCCCGCACCCGCTGTCCCTGGTGTGCCTGACACCGCGCTGGCCGGCGGGCGTGGACGCCGACGTGGCCACCATGACCCTGCTCGAGCGGCTCAACGACGGCGGCGAGGTCTTCCTGACCCACAGCACCGTCCGCGGGTCCGTGGTGCTGCGCGTGGCCGTCGGCGCACCCACCACCACCCGGGCGCACGTCGAACGGCTGTGGGCGCTGCTCCGCGAGAACCACGACTGGCTCGCCGCCGACTTCGCCGAGCAGGCAGCCGAGCGTGCCCGCGAGGCCGCCGCGCGCGCCGAGGAGCAGTCCCGGATCGCCGCCGAGCGGGCCGCGGCCGAAGCCGCCGCGGCGCAGCAGCCGGCGAGCGACGCGGAGCCGGCGGCGGAGGCCCCCGCGACCGTGTCCGCCGAGATCGGCGTCCCCGTCGAGGCGCCGGCCACCCAGGACGAGACGGCGGCACAGGCCGCCGCCCAGGAGCAGCTGCCCCCGGCGTGATCGGCGGCGCCCCGTACCGGCGCGCGCCCGCCCCGGGGCGGGCTCAGCGCTCCAGCGGCCGGATGAGGCCCTGCTGCGTGACGGTCGCGATGTGGGTGCCGTCGACGGCCCAGATCTGGCCGAAGCACAGCGCCCGCCCGTGGGACGCCGCCGGGCTGTCGGTCTCGTAGAGGAACCACTCGTCGGCGCGCACCGGCTGGTGGAACCACACCGCGTGGTCCAGGCTCGACCCGGCGGTCCTCCCCCAGCCGCCGCCCATGCGCGCCGTGCCGGCGCCCAGCAGGCTCAGGTCGCTGGCGAACGTCAGCGCCGCGGCGTGCACCGCCTGGTCGTCGGGCAGCTCCCCGGCGACCTTCATCCACGTCCAGGACTTCGTGTCCGGGTAGCTCTTGGGCGGGCGGTCGAAGGGGTGCTCGAGCATCCGCTGCTCCACCGCCATGCCGATGCTCATCGCCATGCGCGCCTCGTCCCCGCGGGCGGCCAGCAGCTCGAGGAACGTGGGCAGGCTCTCGGGGGCCGGCACGTCCGGCATGGGGAGCGAGTGCTCGGCGTACGGGGCCTCCCCCGCCGAGGCGTCGGCCGTGAGCGCGAAGATCGCGACGTCCTTCTCGCCCCGGCGCTGCCAGGCCACCACGCGCCGGGTGCTGAAGGTGCGGCCGTCGCGCATGCGCTCGACGGCGTAGCGGATCTCCTCGTTCGGGTCACCCGGGCGCAGGAAGTAGGAGTGCAGCGAGTGCACCGCGCGCCCCTCGGGGAGGGTCGAGGCTGCGGCCATGAGTGCCTGGCCGGCCACCTGCCCGCCGAAGATCCGCTGCATCGTCGTCCCCGGCGTCTTGCCGACGAAGAGGTCCGGCTCCCGCTCCTCGAGGGCCAGGACCGACAGCAGCGCAGCCGCCTGCGTGTTCTCGGCGCTCACGAGTCCTCCTCGCTGGCGCTCGTCATCCCCGTGAGCGGGGCTGCTGTGCACATCGGTTCGCTCGCAAGCTCGCTCACGAGTCGGTCCCGACCTCGTGCACGCGCATCAGGTTCGTCGAGCCCACGGTGTTCGGCGGACTGCCCGCCACGACCACGACCCGGTCGCCGACCTTGAGCCGGCCGATGGACAGCAGCGAGAAGTCGACCTGGGCGACCATGTCGTCGGTGTGCGCGACCTCCGGGACCAGGAAGGTCTCCACGCCCCAGGACAGGGCCAGCTGGCTGCGCACCCGTGCGTCGACGGTGAAGGCCAGCAGCGGCTGGTGGGGGTGCAGCGCGGAGAGCCGCCGGGCGGTCTCGCCGGTCTGGGTGAAGGTGGCGAGCGCCTTGACCTCGAGCGCCTCGCCGACGTCCTTGGCCGCCCGCACGATCGCACCCGAGCGCGACCTGGAGCGACGGGCGATCTCCGGGACGGGCATGTGGTCGCTCTCGACCGCGTCGATGATCCGCTCCATGGTGCGCACCGCGGCGATCGGGTGCGCGCCCACCGAGGTCTCCCCCGACAGCATCACCGCGTCCGCCCCGTCCAGCACCGCGTTGGCGACGTCGGAGGCCTCGGCGCGCGTCGGCCGGGAGTTCACGATCATCGACTCGAGCATCTGGGTGGCGACGATGACCGGCTTGTTGCGCTCGCGCGCCGCCTGGATCGCCCGCTTCTGCACCAGCGGCACCCGCTCCAGCGGCAGCTCCACGCCGAGGTCGCCGCGGGCGACCATGATGCCGTCGAAGGCCTCGACGATCTCGTCCAGCCGCTCCACCGCCTCGGGCTTCTCCAGCTTGGCGATGATCGGGACCTCGATGTCCTCCTGTCGCATGATCTCGCGGACCAGCTCCGCGTCGGCCGCCGAGCGGACGAAGGACAGCGCGATGAAGTCCACGCCCAGCCGCAGCGCGAAGCGCAGGTCGAGCTCGTCCTTGTCCGACAGCGCGGGCACGCTCACGGCCACGCCGGGCAGCGACAGGCCCTTGTTGTTCGACACCGGCCCGCCCTCGATGACCAGGCAGACGACGTCGGGGCCCTTGACCGACAGCACCGTCAGGGCGAGCTTGCCGTCGTCGACCAGCAGGCGGTCGCCCACCTGGACGTCGTTCGCGAGGTCCTTGTAGGTGGTGGAGACGCGCGCGGCAGTGCCCTCGACGTCGTCCACGGTGATCACGACCTGGCTGCCGGTCGGCCACTCGACCGGGCCGTCGGCGAACGTGCCCAGCCGGATCTTGGGTCCCTGGAGGTCGGCCAGGACCGCGACGGCGTGCCCGGTGCGGTCGGAGGCCTCCCGCACCCGCTCGTAGGCGGTGGCGTGATGGGCGTGTGCGCCGTGGCTGAAGTTGAGCCGGGCGACGTCCATGCCGGACTCGACGAGGGCGGTCACCTGCTCCAGGGAGCTGGTGGCCGGACCCAGGGTGCAGACGATCTTGGCGCGGCGGGACATGCCGCCAACGCTAGTGCCCGGACCGCTGCGCGACAGCGCCGACCCGAGGGGCGGCGGCCACCGGAGGCGCGGGTCACATCCCGCGCCTCCGGTGGCGTCAGCGCAGGGCGACCGCGGTGGGCTCGACGGGCCGGGGCAGCATCGAGGCGCCGGTGAGCCAGGTGTCCGCCGCACCCGCGGCGGCCCGGCCCTCGGCGATCGCCCACACGATGAGCGACTGCCCGCGCCCCATGTCGCCGGCCACGAACACGCCGGGGACCGTGGACATGAACTCGCTGTCGCGGACGACGTTGTCGCGCTGGTCCATCTCCACGCCCAGGGCGTCGAGCAGTCCCTCGCGCTGGGCGCCGGTGAAGCCCATGGCCAGGAAGACCAGGTCGGCCGGCAGCTCGCGCTCGGTGCCCTCGACCTTCTGGAACCGGCCCTCGACCCGCTCCACCTCGTGCAGGAGCAGCGCCCGCACGTTGCCCGAGTCGTCGCCGAGGAACCGCTCGGTGTTCACCGAGTAGAGCCGCTCGCCGCCCTCCTCGTGCGCGCTGGAGACCCGCATGATCATCGGGTAGGTCGGCCACGGGTTGGCACCGGGGTCCCGTCGGTCCGGCGGCGCCGGCATGATCTCCAGCTGGGTGACCGAGGCCGCGCCCTGGCGGTGCGCGGTGCCCAGGCAGTCGGCACCGGTGTCGCCGCCGCCGACGATCACCACGTGCTTGCCGGCCGCGTCGATGGGCGGGTCGTCCAGCTCGCCGAGCGCCTGCCGGTTGCCGTAGGGCAGGTACTCCATGGCCAGGTGGATGCCGGCGAGCTCGCGGCCGGGAGCGGGCAGGTCGCGCCCGACCGTGGCGCCACCGGCGAGCACGACGGCGTCGTACTGCGACCGCAGCTGCTCGGTGGACAGGTCGTCCTCGCCCGACCCACCGACCTCGACACCGGTGACGAAGCGGGTGCCCTCGGCGCGCATCTGGTCCAGCCGCCGGTCCAGGACGGACTTCTCCATCTTGAACTCGGGGATGCCGTAGCGGAGCAGCCCGCCGACGCGGTCGGCGCGCTCGTAGACGGTGACGTCGTGCCCGGCCCGGGTGAGCTGCTGGGCGGCGGCCAGGCCCGCGGGGCCAGAGCCGATGACGGCGACCTTCTTGCCGGTCCGCTCGGTGGGTGCCTGCGGCTCGACCCAGCCCTCGTCCCAGGCCCGGTCGATGATCTCCCACTCGATCTGCTTGATCGTGACGGGCGACTCCTGCAGGTTCAGCACGCAGGAGCCCTCGCACGGCGCCGGGCAGAGCTTCCCGGTGAACTCCGGAAAGTTGTTCGTCGCGTGCAGCCGCTCGATCGCGTCGTGCCAGTCGTCGCGCCGGGCCAGGTCGTTCCACTCGGGGATCAGGTTGGCCACCGGGCACGCGTGGTGGCAGAACGGGATGCCGCAGTCCATGCAGCGCGCCGCCTGCTTGCGCACCTCGGCCGTCGGGAACAGCGGGTCCTCGCCGTTCTCGCGGGCGACGTAGACGTCCTTCCAGTCGCGGATGCGGACCTCGACGGGCCGTCGCGGCGGCATGGCGCGGTCGAACTTCAGGAATCCGGTGGTGTCAGCCACGAGCTGCCTCCATAACGGCCAGGTCGACGTCGGTCCCGTTGGCCTCGGCCATGCGCTGGGCGTCCAGCGCCCGCTTGTAGTCCCGAGGCATGATCACGCTGAACTGCGCCGACCAGCGGCCCCAGTCCGCAAGCAGCGCGGTGGCCACCGGGGATTCGGTCTCCCCGGCGTAGCGCACCAGCACGTCGCGCAGCCACTGCGCCGACTCGCCGTCCAGCGGCTCGATGTCGACCATCTCGCTGTTGACCCGGTGGCGGGCGAGGTCGAGCACGTAGCCGATGCCCCCGGACATGCCGGCCGCGATGTTGCGACCGGTGGCGCCCAGGATCACCGCGCGGCCGCCGGTCATGTACTCCAGCGCGTGGTCGCCCACGCCCTCGACGACGGCGAGCGCGCCGGAGTTGCGCACGCAGAAGCGCTCGCCCACCCGGCCGCGCAGGAAGATCTCGCCGCCGGTCGCCCCGTAGCCGATGACGTTGCCGGCGATGACGTTGTCCTCGGCGGCGAAGGAGGCCTCCCGCGAGGGGCGCACGATGATGCGCCCGCCGGACAGGCCCTTGCCCACGTAGTCGTTGGCGTCGCCGTACAGCCGCATGGTGATGCCGCGCGGCACGAAGGCGCCGAAGGACTGCCCGGCCGACCCGCCGAAGGTGAGGTCGATGGTGCCGTCGGGCAGGCCCTCGCCACCGAAGCGGCGGGTCACCATCGAGCCCAGCATCGTGCCGACGGTGCGGTTGACGTTGCGCACCGGCAGCTCGAGGGTCACCGGCCGCGCGTCGAGCAGGGCACCCTCGCAGAGCTGGATCAGCGTCTGGTCCAGCGCGCTCTCCAGGCCGTGGTCCTGCGTGCGGACCCGGCGCAGCGGCGTCCCCTCGGGGAGCTCCGGGACGACCAGCAGGGGGCTGAGGTCCAGGCCGGCGGCCTTCCAGTGGTCGACCGCCTGGCGGGTGTCGAGCATCTCGGCGTGGCCGACGGCCTCGTCCAGCGTGCGGAACCCGAGCTCGGCGAGGTACTCGCGCACCTGCTCGGCCAGGAACTCGAAGAAGGTGACGACGAACTCCGGGCGGCCGGTGAACCGCTTGCGCAGCTCCGGGTTCTGCGTGGCCACGCCCACCGGGCAGGTGTCGAGGTGGCAGACCCGCATCATCACGCAGCCGGAGACGACCAGCGGAGCGGTGGCGAAGCCGTACTCCTCGGCGCCCAGCAGCGCGGCGATGATGACGTCGCGGCCGGTCTTCATCTGCCCGTCGGCCTGGACGGTGATCCGGTCGCGCAGGCCGTTGGCCAGCAGGGTCTGCTGCGTCTCGGCCAGCCCCAGCTCCCACGGGGAGCCGGCGTGCTTGAGCGAGGTCAGCGGGGCCGCGCCCGTGCCGCCGTCGTGACCGGAGATCAGCACCAGGTCCGCGTGGGCCTTGCTCACCCCGGCCGCGACGGTGCCGACGCCGACCTCGGCGACCAGCTTGACGTTGATCCGCGCCTGGTCGTTCGCGTTCTTCAGGTCGTGGATGAGCTGCTTGAGGTCCTCGATCGAGTAGATGTCGTGGTGCGGCGGCGGGCTGATCAGGCCCACGCCCGGCGTCGAGTGCCGGGTGCGCGCCACCCACGGGTAGACCTTGCCGCCGGGCAGCTGCCCGCCCTCGCCGGGCTTGGCGCCCTGCGCCATCTTGATCTGGATGTCGTCGGCGTTCACCAGGTACTCGCTGGTCACGCCGAACCGGCCGCTGGCCACCTGCTTGATCGCCGAGCGGCGCAGGTCACCGTTCGGGTCGGGGGTGAAGCGCGCCGGGTCCTCGCCGCCCTCACCGGTGTTGGACTTGCCGCCCAGCCGGTTCATGGCGATGGCCAGGGTCTCGTGCGACTCCTGCGAGATCGAGCCGTAGCTCATCGCGCCGGTCTGGAACCGCTTGACGATCTCGCTGACCGGCTCGACCTCGTCGATCGGCACGGGCGGGCGGACACCGGTCTTCAGCGCGAAGAGGCCGCGCAGCGTGCCGGCGTCCTCCGAGAGCTTGTCGACGGCCTCGGTGTACTTCTGGAAGACGTCGTACTGCCGCGACCGGGTGGCGTGCTGGAGCAGGAACACCGTCTCGGGGTTGAACAGGTGGATCTCGCCCTCGCGGCGCCACTGGTACTCCCCGCCCACCTCGAGACGGCGGTGCGCGCGCTCGGTGGGGTTCTCCGGGTAGGCGCGGCGGTGGCGCATGGCCACCTCCTCGGCCAGCACGTCGATGCCGACGCCGCCCAGGGGCGCGGAGGTGCCGGTGAAGTACTCGTCGACGAGGTCCTGGGACAGACCCACGGCCTCGAAGATCTGCGCCATCGTGTACGAGCCGACGGTGCTGATGCCCATCTTGCTCATGACCTTGAGGACGCCCTTGCCCAGCGCCTTGACCATGTTGCGCACGGCCTGCGCGGGCTCCACGCCGGTGAGCGCACCGTCGCGGATGAGGTCCTCGATCGACTCGAAGGCCAGGTAGGGGTTGACCGCGGCCGCGCCGTAGCCGAGCAGCAGCGCGACGTGGTGCACCTCGCGGGCGTCGCCGGACTCGACGACCAGCCCGACCTCCATGCGGGTCTTCTGCCGCACCAGGTGGTGGTGCACCGCGGCGGTCATGAGCAGCGACGGGATGGGCGCCCGCTTCTCGTCGCAGTCCCGGTCGGACAGCACGATGATGCGGGCGCCGGCCGCGATCGCCTTGGAGACCTTGGTGCGCAGGTCCTCGACGGCCTGGGCCAGCGCGGGGCCGCCACCGTTGACGTCGAAGTGGCCGGTGATCCGGACGGCGGCGTACCCGGGCAGGTCGCCGTCGTCGTCGATGTGCAGGATCTTGGCCAGCTCGTCGTTGTCGATGACCGGGAACGGCAGGAACACCTGCCGCGCCGAGGCCGGGGTCGCCTTCAGCAGGTTCTGCTCGGGACCGAAGGTGCGGCCCAGGCTGGTGACGAGCTCCTCGCGGATGGCGTCCAGCGGCGGGTTGGTCACCTGGGCGAACAGCTGCCCGAAGTAGTCGTAGAGCAGCCGCGAGCGGTCCGACAGCGCCGCGATGGGGGTGTCGGTGCCCATGGAGCCGATCGGCTCCGCACCGGAGGCCGCCATCGGCTGGACGAGGATGCGCAGCTCCTCCTCCGTGTAGCCGAACAGCGCCTGCCGGCGGACGACGGACTCGTGGCTGGGCCGCGAGCGGCGCCGCTCGGGCAGCGTGGGCAGATGCACGAGACCGGCGTGCAGCCAGTCCTCGTAGGGGTTCTCGGCGGCCAGCGCGCCCTTGACCTCCTCGTCGGAGACGATCCGGCCGGAGGCGGTGTCGACGAGGAACATCCGGCCCGGCTGCAGCCGGCCCTTGGCCACGACGTCGGCGGCCGGGATGTCCAGCACGCCGACCTCGCTGGCCAGGACGACGAGGTCGTCCTTGGTGTGCCACCAGCGGCCGGGGCGCAGACCGTTGCGGTCGAGGACGGCGCCGATGAGCGTGCCGTCGGTGAAGCAGACCGCGGCCGGCCCGTCCCAGGGCTCCATGATCGAGGAGTGGAACCGGTAGAAGGCCCGGCGGGCCGGGTCCATCTCGTCGTGGTTCTCCCACGCCTCCGGGATCATCATCAGGACGGCGTGCGGCAGCGAGCGGCCCGACAGGTGCAGCAGCTCGAGCACCTCGTCGAAGGTGGCCGAGTCGCTGAAGTCGCTGGCCGTGACCGGGAAGATCCGCTCCAGGCCGAGCTCGGACGCGGGGCCGGCCGGGCCGTCGAAGAACTCGGTCGCCAGCTTCGCCTCGCGGGCCCGCATGCGGTTGCGGTTGCCCTTGATGGTGTTGATCTCGCCGTTGTGCGCGATGAAGCGGAACGGGTGAGCCAGCGGCCAGCTCGGAAAGGTGTTGGTGGAGAACCGGCTGTGCACCAGCGCGATCGCCGACTCGTAGCGGTCGTCGCGCAGGTCGGGGAAGAACAGCGGCAGCTGGTCGGTGGTCAGCATGCCCTTGTAGGTGATCGTCCGCGACGACAGCGAGGCGATGTACAGCGAACTGCCCGCGTCCACGGCGGCGCGCTCGGCCCGCTTGCGCAGCACGAAGGAGCGCCGCTCGAGCCGGGTGACGCCGTGGCATTCCACGTTGCCGCCGAAGGCGCGCTCGTCGGCCCGGGCGCCCATGGTCTCGGCCACGAACAGCTGGGCGAAGTGCGGCATGACCGCGCGCGCAGTGGGGCCGAGGTCGGCGCCCTCGGGGTCGATCGGCACGTCACGCCAGCCCAGGACGGTCAGCCCTTCCTCGTCGGCGAGGCGGGCGACCTCCTCGACGCGGGCGGCGCGCTCGGCGTCATCGGCGGGCATGAAGGCGATGCCGACGGCGTACTCGCCGGCCGGTGGCAGGTCGAAGTCCACGCAGGCGCGCAGCAGCGCGTCGGGCACCTGGGTCAGGATCCCGGCGCCGTCGCCCGAGTTGGGCTCGGCACCGGCGGCGCCGCGGTGGTCGAGGTTGTGCAGGGCGGTGAGGCCCTTGGCGACGATGTCGCGCGACCGGCGGCCGCGGGCGTCGGCCACGAAGGCGACGCCGCAGGCGTCCTTGTCGTTGGCCGGGTCGTACAGGCCGGAAGCAGCGGGCACCGCGGAAAACGGAACGGCTGACTTACGGGCGGCGGGGGCGGTGAGGTCGGGCATGTCACTCCCGTCGTCGGCGGCGCACGCGTCCCCGGAGGGAGGCGGGCGGGGCTGAGGGCCCGGGCCGGTGGTCAAGGGTCGGCGGACGGCACTGGTTCTGCGGACGGCACTGCGGAGAGCCGGCAGCCCGGGTGGGACGTCGGTCCCGGTGCGGCAGGCTGGAGCCCACCGGTGATCCGACGGGCTGTCGTCCGCGGGGCGACGCTGGCCCGGTCCGACGGTCGGGCCCGGCCGGGATCGCCGACGGGCCCGCTGCGAAGCGTACACAGCCGTAACACGGGGCTCATACGCGAAATCCGCAGGATGCGGCGCGTCGGCAGCAACACGGCGTTCGTTGGCCGGATCGGCCGCGCCGCAGGCGAACCGGTCGGTGATCATCCTCACGCAGCCGGGACCGCTCCGCATCCCCGGGCGCGCGATCGGGTCAGGAATCGAGAAGCCCGCCGCTCGCCCGTCCCGCTAGCGTCCCGCCGCGTCAGCACCGACGACCGGGAGGACAGCTGTGACGGCGAAGAAGGGCACCACCGCGACGGAGGGCTTCTCCGCGGAGGAGCGCGCGACGGCAAGGTGCTCTGCTTCTTCCGCAGCGGCCTGGCGGACAAGACCCGGTACTCGGTCTTCGGGTTCGACGAGGCCGCGTCCCTCGACGAGGACAGCGGCATGTGGCCCACTCCTGGGCACTGACGAGCCTCGGCCCGGCGGGCGAGGCGGCGCTGACCGAGCTCGTCGGGCAGGCGGTGCGCTGAGGCGGCCGCTCAGGTCGGTTCGGCGGGGCGATGGTCGTCCGCGCGGACGACCTCCGGCTCGCCGGCCGGCGCACCCTCCGGGTCCGCCGCCGTCGACGCGCGCTCCGCGGCGGCGAACTCCTCGCCGCGGGTGACGACCTCACGGGGCCGGCCGCGCTGCCACACGAAGTAGGCGACTGCGAGCAGGCCGACGACGACGGCGGTGAACACGTTGATCCGGACGCCGAGGAACCGGTTGGCGTCGTCGATGCGCAGCAGCTCGATCCACAGCCGACCCGTGCAGTAGAGCGCGACGTACAGCGCGAAGGCGCGGCCGTGCGAGAGCCGGAACCGACGGTCGGCCCAGATCACGACCGCGGCGGCCGCCAGGTTCCACAGCAGCTCGTACAGGAACGCCGGGTGGAAGGTGGCCACGTCGAGGTACTCCGAGGGCCGGTGCACCGGGTCGATCTCCAGCGCCCAGGGCAGATCGGTCGGGCGGCCGAAGAGCTCCTGGTTGAACCAGTTGCCGAGGCGGCCGATGGCCTGGGCGACCAGGAGGCCGGGCGCGACGGCGTCGGCGAAGGCCGGCAGCGGGATGCCCCGGCGCCGGCAGGCGATCCAGGCGCCGACCCCGCCGAAGAAGATGGCACCCCAGATGCCGAGGCCGCCCTCCCAGATCGCGAAGGCGCGCAACGGGTCGCCGCCCTCGCCGAAGTAGGCCTGCGGGCTGGTGATCACGTGGTAGATACGGCCGCCGATGATGCCGAAAGGCACGGCCCACGTGGCGATGTCCAGCACGTCGCCGGGCGCCCCGCCCCGGGCGATCCAGCGCTTGTCGGTCAGCCAGGCGGCGGCGACGATGCCGGCGATGATGGCGAAGGCGTAGGCGCGCAGCGGGAACGGGCCGAGCTCCCAGACGCCCTGCGCGGGGCTCGGGATCGAGGCGAGCAGGGTCATGCCGGCACCCCCGCCCGGCGGACGCCCGCGGCCAGGTCGGCGGTGAGGGCGCGGACGCCGTCGGCTCCCCGCCCCTCGAGCATCTCCCGCACGTAGGCCGAGCCGACGATGACGCCGTCGGCGAACGCGGCGAGCTCCGCGGCCTGGGCGCCGTTCGAGACACCGAGTCCCACGCAGAGCGCGATGTCCGGCCGCGCCTCGCGGGTGCGGTCCACGAGCGTCCGGGCCGCGTCGCTCACGGTGTCCCGCGCGCCGGTCACGCCCATGGTCGAGGCGACGTACACGAATCCGCGGCTCGCCGCGGTCGTCGAGCGCAGCCGGGCGTCGGTCGACGACGGCGCCACCAGGAAGACCCGGTCGAGGCCGGCCCGGTCGCTGGCGGCGATCCACTCGCCGGCCTCGTCGGGGATGAGGTCGGGGGTGATGGCGCCCGCCCCCCCGGCCGCGGCCAGGTCGGTGGCGAACCGCTCGACGCCGTAGCGCTCGATCGGGTTCCAGTAGCTCATCACCACGGCCACCGCCCCGGCGCCGGACACCGCCTCGACGGCCTTCAGGACGTCGCGCATCCCGACCCCGGCACGGACGGCAACGTCGACGGCCTCCTGGATGACCGGCCCGTCGATGCCCGGATCGCTGTAGGGGACGCCGATCTCGATGGCGTCGGCGCCGGCCTCGACCATGGCCACCATGGCCTCGATCGAGGCATCGACGTCGGGGTAGCCGACGGGCAGGTAGCCGATGAGCGCGGCCCGCCCCTCGGCCTTCGCCGCGGCGATCCGCTCCGCGAGCCCGCTCATGCCGTCTCCCCCGCCTCGGGACCGGCGACGGCCCCGTCGTTGCTGACCGCGCCCTCGGTGGGCTGCTGGTCGGTGTCCAGGCCGGGGCCCGGGTCGGCTCCGCGCCCCACCTCGACAGCACGGTCGTCCTCGTCGGTCGGCGCCGCCTCCTCGCCGAGCTCGAACCATGCCGACGCCGTCTCGACGTCCTTGTCGCCGCGGCCGGACAGGTTCACCAGCAGCAGCGCACCCGGCCCGACCTCCCGGCCGAGCTTCATCGCCCCGGCCAGGGCGTGCGCGGACTCGATCGCCGGGATGATGCCCTCGGTGCGGCAGAGCAGCGCGAACGCCTCCATCGCCTCCGCGTCGGTGATCGGGCGGTACTCGGCACGGCCGATGTCGTTCAGGTAGGAGTGCTCGGGGCCCACGCCCGGGTAGTCCAGACCGGCGCTGATCGAGTGCGACTCGATGGTCTGCCCGTTGTCGTCCTGCAGCAGGTAGGACCGCGCGCCGTGCAGCACGCCCGGCGTCCCCCCGGTGATCGTGGCGGCATGGCGGCCCGTCTCGACGCCGTCGCCCCCGGCCTCGAAGCCGATGAGCCGGACGCCGTCGTCGGGGACGAACGCGGTGAAGATCCCGATGGCGTTGGACCCGCCACCGACGCAGGCCAGGACGGCGTCGGGCAGCCGCCCCTCGCGCTCGAGCACCTGCACGCGCGCCTCGTCGCCGATCACCCGCTGGAAGTCCCGCACCATGGCCGGGAAGGGGTGCGGGCCGGCGACGGTGCCGAACACGTAGTTCGTCGTCTCCACGTTGGTGACCCAGTCGCGGAACGCCTCGTTGATCGCGTCCTTGAGGGTGCGGGAGCCAGTGGTCACCGGGATGACCTCGGCGCCGAGCAGCCGCATGCGGGCGACGTTGAGCGCCTGCCGGCGGGTGTCCTCCTCGCCCATGTACACGGTGCACGACAGGCCCATGAGGGCGGCGGCCGTCGCGGTCGCGACGCCGTGCTGCCCGGCCCCGGTCTCGGCGATGACCCGGCTCTTGCCGATCCGCTTGGTCAGCAGCGCCTGGCCGAGCACGTTGTTGATCTTGTGTGAGCCGGTGTGGTTCAGGTCCTCGCGCTTGAGCAGCACCCGGGCGCCACCGCAGTGCTCGGCGAACTTGGGCACCTCGGTGACGGGGCTGGGCCGTCCGGTGTAGTCGCGCTGCAGCCGGGCGAACTCCTCGAGGAAGGCGGGGTCGACGCGCATGGCCTCGTAGGCCTCGGTCAGCTCGTCGAGCGCGGCGATGAGCGCCTCGGGCACGAAGCGGCCGCCGAAGATGCCGAAGTGCCCCGTCTCGTCCGGCCAGCCCGGGCGCGCCGGCAGAGAGAGTTCTCCGGGCTGCGGCGGGCTGGTCGTCGTCATGCCCCCAGTGTCGCGCGTGACAGCGGACAGCAGGCGCAGGGGGTTAGCGGCTGGTACGCGGCGTGGCGGGGTGGGCTCCCGCCGTCACCAGGTCGGCCACGGCCTGGCGGGCGTCGCCGGCGGTGACCAGCCCCTCCCCCACGAGCACCGCGTCGGCGCCGGCGGCGGCGTAGCCGATGAGGTCGTGCGGCCCGCGGACGCCGGACTCGGCGATCTTGACCACCTCCGAGGGCAGCCCGGGGGCGATCTTCTCGAAGGTGGAGCGGTCGACCTCGAGCGTGGTGAGGTCGCGGGCGTTGACGCCGATGACGGCGGCACCGGCGGACAGCGCGCGGTCGGCCTCGGCCTCGGTGTGCACCTCGACCAGCGCCGTCATGCCCAGGGACTCCACCCGCTCGAGCAGGCCGGTGAGCACGTTCTGCTCCAGTGCAGCGACGATCAGCAGGACGACGTCGGCCCCGTGGGCGCGGGCCTCGTGCACCTGGTAGCTGCTGACCACGAAGTCCTTGCACAGGATCGGCACGTCGACGACGGCGCGCACGGCGTCCAGGTCGGCCTGCGAGCCCCCGAAGCGGCGGCGCTCGGTGAGCACGGAGATGACCCTGGCCCCGCCGGCGGCGTACTGGCGGGCGAGCTCCGCGGGGTCGGGGATGTCGGCCAGCTCGCCCTTGGAGGGGCTGCGGCGCTTGACCTCGGCGATGACCCCGACGCCGGGAGCCCGGAGCGCGGCGAGGGCGTTCAGCGCCGGCCGGGCGTCGAGGGCGGCCGCCTTGACCTCGGCCAGCGGGACGAGCGCCTCGCGGGCGGCGAGGTCCTCGCGGACGCCGGCGACGATCTGGTCGAGGACGCTCACGGGGTCGTCCCAGCCGGGGCGGATGCCTGTCCGCCGCTCGTCTCCACTGCCTGTCGCACGTCGTCCCCTCACCAGCCGGATCGGTGGCCTCACTCTAGGACCGCTGCCGATCCGGCCCGGTCAGGGGGCGGTGCGGCCGGTCCACTGCGGTTCCGCTATACGTCGCGACCGGGGGTCCCCGTGGGGTCCTCGGTGGGGTCCTCACCCCGGTCGAGCGCCTTCCACGCGTCGACGGCGCGGTCCTCGTCGGTCCTCGGGCGGGCCGGTGCAGCGACCGTCGCGGGAGCCGCCGCGTCGGTGCGCTCGTAGCGGCGGCCCATGGCCGGCCAGGTGCGCCCGCGGAGCACGACGAGCGCGCCGGTGGCGACGGCGACGAGCCCGGCCAGGACCGCGAGCAGCGGCCAGGTCGCCGACACGTCGGCCGAGGTGTCGCTGACCGTGGCCCCGGCGAGGCCCGGCAGGTCGCCGCCGGCGTCGTCCAGACCGCCGGCCAGCGCCCGCGCCCCGGACCAGGCGAGCGCGCCGCCGGCCGCCACCGCGAGCAGCCCCACCGCCGCCCGGCCGGTCCCGCGGACCGCCAGCAGGGCGACGGCCGCGGCCAGCAGCACCAGGCCGGCGGCCGGCACGAGCGGGGCGGCCTCGGCGCCGGACAGCTCGGCCGACACCGGCGGCAGCGGAGCCCGGCGCTGCGCGGTCACGGTCGCCCACGCCTGCCCGCCGGCGATGAGCGCCAGCGCGCCGGCGACCACCGCGCCGAGGACCGCGGTGGTGAGCTCCCTGCGGCCCTGTCCGGTCACCGCACCTCCCGCAGGCCCTCCGCGGCGGCGATCGCCGAGAGCACCGCCCGGGCCTTGTGCCGGGTCTCGGCCTCCTCGGTGGCGGCGTCACTGTCGGCGACGACGCCCGCGCCGGCCTGCACGTAGGCCCGGCCGTCGTGCAGCACGGCGGTGCGGATGGCGATGGCCATGTCCATGTCGCCGCTGGCGTCGACGTACCCGACGGTGCCGGCGTACAGCGCGCGCCGGGTGGGCTCCAGCGACTCGATGATCTCCATCGCCCGGGGCTTCGGCGCCCCGGAGACGGTGCCGGCCGGGAACGTGGCGTCGAAGACGTCGAGCGCGTCGTGCTCGGGCGCGACCTCCCCGGCGACGGTCGAGACCAGGTGCATTACGTGGCTGTAGTGCTCGACGCGCATGAAGTCGGGCACATCGACCGAGCCCGGCACGCAGACCCGGCCCAGGTCGTTGCGCGCCAGGTCGACCAGCATGACGTGCTCGGCGCGCTCCTTGGGGTCGGCGAGCAGGCCCTCGGCCAGCCGGACGTCCTCCTCCGGGGTGGCCCCGCGCGGCCGGGTGCCGGCCGGCGGGTGCACGACGGCCGAGGAACCGGTCACCGTCACCAGCGCCTCCGGTGAGGAGCCGACGACGTCGAACGGGGTCTCCCGGCCCTCGAAGCGCAGCAGGTACATGTACGGCGAGGGGTTGGTGGCCCGCAGCACCCGGTAGAGGTCCAGCGCGTCCGCCGTCGTCGCGGTCTCGAAGCGCTGGGCCAGGACCACCTGGAAGGCGTCACCGGCGCGGATGTGCTCGCGCACCCGCTCCACGCCCGCCTCGTAGATCCCCGGCGCCATGTTGCTGGTCACCTCGGGCACGCGGGGTTCCCCCAGCACGGCGACCGCCGGCGGGACGGCACGGGTCAGGTCCGCCTCCATGGCGTCGAGCCGGGCCACCGCGTCGTCGTAGAGGGCCTCGCCACTACGACGTCCCCCGCCCTCACCACCCCCGCAGACCACGTTGGCGATGAGCAGCACCGTGCCGTCGGCGTGGTCGAGGACCGCCAGGTCGGTCACCAGCATCATCGCCAGCTCCGGCATGCCGAGGTCGTCGGTGCTGGTCTCGGGCAGCCGCTCCAGCCGTCGGACGACGTCGTAACCCAGGTAGCCGACCAGGCCGCCGGTCAGCGGCGGCAGGCCGGGCGTGCGCGCCGAGCGCAGCCGGCGGGCCAGGGTGCGGACGGCGGCGAGCGGGTCGGTCGGCAGGTCGTCGGTGAGGCCGGGGATCTCCTCCCCCAGCCACAGCGCGGCACCTCCGCGCTCGGTGAGCACGCCGGCGCTGCGGGCACCCACGAAGCTGTAGCGCGCCCAGCGCCGGCCCTGCTCGGCGGACTCCAGGAGCACCGTCCCCGGACGGTTGCCGGCGAGCTTGCGGTAGATGCCGACGGCGGTCTCGCTGTCGGCGAGCAGCCGGCGCACCACGGGGACCATCGGCCGGTCGAGGGAGAACTCCTCGCGCGACGGGATCTCGACGCCGAACCTCATGCGCCGGCCGTCCGGTCCGCGGTGACCGACGGCAGCACGCGGTAGAAGCAGCTGCGCTCGCCGGTGTGGCAGGCCGCGCCCTCCTGGTCGACGAGGAGCAGCAGGGTGTCGCCGTCGCAGTCCACGCGCACCTCCTGCACCCACTGCCGGTTGCCCGAGGTCTCGCCCTTGATCCAGTACTCCTGCCGGCTGCGCGACCAGTAGGTGGCCCGGCCGGTGGTCAGCGTGCGGCGCAGCGCCTCGTCGTCCATCCACGCCACCATGAGCACCTCGCGGGTGTCGTGCTGCTGGACGACCGCGGTCACCAGGCCGAGGGGGTCGCGGCGCAGCAGCGCGGCGACCTCGGGGTCGAGAGCGGGCTCGGAGGTGGCGGCGGACATGCGGCCAGTCTGCCGTGCCCCCGGGTCAGGCCGGTGGGGTGGCGGTGAACCAGCGCCGCGCCGCCCCGCTGAGCAGCAGGCCGAGGGAGACCACCGGGCCGACTACGAAGAAGAGCGAGAAGGCGGCGAGCGAGCCCTCGCCCTCGGCCCCGGGCACGTCGCCGAGGACGTCGAGCAGCCGGCCCGCCCAGTACAGCGCGAGCACCACCTGGACGACGTGCGCCCCGGCGAGCAGCCGGTAGGCCAGCGGCGTCCGGCGGTTCAGGGCGAGGATCCCGGCGGTGACCAGCAGTGCGACCGAGAACAGCTGGACGACGGCCAGGACCGTGCCCTCGGTCGCCAGCTGTCTCGCGGTCTCGGAGGTGTAGACGTCCGGCCGGCCGCTGGAGGCGATGTCGGCGATCGAGGCGAAGAACCACACGTAGAGCGAGGCGATGAGCACGACGAGGGCCTGCACGAACCCCAGGACCGCCGCGGTGATGACTTGGGCGGGGGTCCGCTGGACCGGTGGGCGGCCCCACGGCGGGCCGTAGGGACCGGGCCCCCACTGCGGCTGACCCCACTGCGGCTGACCCCACGGCTGCGGTGCGCCGTAGGGCTGCTGGCCGTACGGCGGCTGCTGCCCGTACGGGGGCTGCTGCCCGTGCGGGGGCTGGCCGTACCCCGGCTGCTGGCCGTAGGGAGGAGGCTGCCCGTAGGAGGGCTGGTGCGGAGCGGTCTGCGGTGGGCCGGGGTACGGCTCCGCCGGCGTGGTGGGGTCGGACCAGGGACTGCTCACAGCGCCGCCGCCACGGCCCGGCCAGCTGTCCGGCCGGAGAACAGGCAGCCCCCGAGGAAGGTGCCCTCCAGGGATCGGTAGCCGTGCATGCCGCCGCCACCGAAGCCGGCGACCTCGCCCGCGGCGTACAGACCGGGGAAGACCTCGCCGCCGGGGCGCAGCACCCGCCCGGAGAGGTCGGTCTCCAGTCCGCCGAGGGTCTTGCGCGTGATGATGTTCAGCCGGACGGCGATGAGCGGGCCCGCCTCGGGGTCGAGGATGCGGTGCGGCTGCGCCACCCGGATGAGCTTGTCGCCGAGGTAGCTGCGGGCGCCCCGGATCGCGGTGATCTGCAGGTCCTTGGTGAACGGGTGGGCGATCTCGCGGTCGCGGGCGACGATCTCCCGCTCGAGGTCGGCCAGGTCGAGCTCCGGCGTCCCCCCGGTGATCCGGTTCATGCCGGCGACCAGCTCGGGCAGCGTCCCGGCGACGACGAAGTCCTCGCCCTCGTCCAGGAACTTCTGGACCGGCGCGGCGATCCCCGCGCGCGCCCGGTTCACCAGCAGCCGCACGTCCTTTCCGGTGAGATCGGGGTTCTGCTCGGAGCCGGAGAGGGCGAACTCCTTCTCCACGATCTTCTTGGTGGTCACGAACCAGGTGTGCTCGTGGCCGGTCGTGCCGATGTGCGCCAGCGTGCCGAGGGTGTCGAAGCCCGGGAACAACGGCACCGGCAGCCGGCGGCCGAGCGCGTCGAACCACATCGACGAGGGCCCGGGCAGGATCCGGATGCCGTGCTCGTGCCACACCGGCGAGTGGTTGGCGATGCCCTCGGTGTAGTGCCACATCCGGTCGTTGTTGACCACGCTGGCGCCGGCGTCGGCCGTGGCCTCGAGCATGTGCCCGTCCACGTGGGCGGGCACGCCGGAGAGCAGCCGCTTCGGCGCGGGACCCAGCCGGGCCGGCCAGTTGCGCCGCACCATGTCGTGGTTCCCGCCGATGCCGCCGGAGGTCACGACGACGGCCTGCGCGCTGATCTCGAAGTCCCCGACCTCGGTGCGCGAGCTGACCTCCCCGCGCGCGACGTCGCTGGGCTCGAGGACGGCCCCGCGGACACCGGTCACGGCACCGTCGGTGACGACGAGCCCGGCGACGCGGTGCCGGAAACGCAGCTCGACCGTCCCCGCCTCGACGCCGGCGCGGACCCGGCGGGCGAACGGCTCGACGATGCCGGGGCCGGTGCCCCAGACGATGTGGAAGCGCGGCACCGAGTTGCCGTGGCCGGTGGCGGTGTAGCCGCCCCGCTCGGCCCAGCCGACGACGGGGAACAGGCCGATGCCCTGCTCCTTGAGCCAGGAGCGCTTCTCGCCGGCGGCGAACTGGAGGTAGGCCTCGGCCCACTGGCGCGGCCAGTGGTCCTCGGTGCGGTCGAAGGCAGCCGTGCCGAACCAGTCCTGGCGGGCCAGCTCGAGGGAGTCGTGCACCCGCAGCCGGCGCTGCTCGGGCGAGTCGACGAGGAAGAGCCCGCCGAAGGACCAGAAGGCCTGTCCGCCGAGGCTCGCCTCGGGCTCCTGGTCGACCAGGACGACCCGCTTGCCGGCGTCGGCGAGCTCGGCGGTGGCTACGAGCCCGGCGAGCCCGGCGCCCACGACGACGACGTCTGCCTCGGTGATGTTCTGCACGGTCGCGACGCTAGCCGCCCGCGGCGCTCCCGTGCCGCCGGACCGCGCCCGACCCACCCAGCAGGGTGCCGCCGGGCTGGATGCTTGACGTCAAGGCAGCTTGACGAGGAACGTGGGCTCCATGGTCAGTCCCGACGAACTGGACACCCAGGTCACGCTGCGGACGGCAGTGGCGCGCTATGAGCAGTTGCGCGCCCTCGACTCCCTGGCCGAGGCCCCACTGGAGGTTGACGAAGCCTTGGCCGCTCCCAGCGGGGCCCTGAGCCAGGGGCAGGCATTGGAGCTGCTGGCTCTCAGCGAAGTCATCTTCCGCAAGGCCGCCTACGGTCGCCAGCTCACCGTGCGCGCCGCACGTCGGGCAGGGGCGTCCTGGTCTGCCATCGGACAGGCCTTGGGCACGACCAAGCAGGCTGCGTGGGAGGCGCACACCCGCTGGATCGACGACCAGTCCGAACAGCACGAGGACACCGGTCACGCGGGCCTGAGCGAACTCGAGGTGGCCCGCGCCCGGCGGTTCGCCGGGCGGCCGGAGGACCGCAGCTGAGCGGCGTGCTCCGCCTGGACCACCCTGGGCGTCAGCGCGTCCCGGCCCCTGGCCTGCGGCGGCCGGCTCTTCCGTAGCCATCGCCCCACGCCGTCGGCGGAACCTGGTCTGCCCGGCACTCGTGGAACCGGGTATGCCCATCGACACGTTCGAGCCCCACCCGATCGTCCGGACGCTCGGGAAGTCGGCGGCCGACTTCACCGCGGGCGACCTCGTGCGTGCGGCGGAGCAGCTGGAGCTGCGGCAGGTGAACCTGCGCTACGTCGGCGGCGACGGGCGGTTGAAGACCCTGGCCTTTCCCATCAACTCGCGCGACCACCTCACCGAGGTGCTGACCCGGGGCGAGCGGGTGGACGGGTCCAGCGTCTTCGCGGGCACCGACGCGAACGCCAGCGACGTGTACGTGGTCCCGCGCCACCGCACCGCCTTCGTCAACCCGTTCGGCGAGCGGCCATCCCTCGACGTCCTCTGCTCGTTCTACGACGAGGACGGCGCGCCGCTCCCCTACGCCCGTGAGCAGGTCGTCCGCAGGGCCGCCGAGGCGCTGCAGGCGGGAACGGGCATGACGCTGGAGGCCTTCGGCGAGCTCGAGTACTACCTCGTCGACACGCCGGACCCCATCTACCCCGTCGAGGAGGAGCGCGGCTACCAGGAGTCCGGCCCCTTCTCGAAGGGCGAGCGGATCCGCGAGCAGGTGCTGGGCCACCTCACCGCCATGGGCGTGCCGCTGAAGTACGCCCACGGCGAGGTCGGCAACATCCTCGAGGACGAACGGCAGCTGGTGCAGCACGAGATCGAGCTCCAGCCGGTGCCCGTGGAGCGGGCGGCGGACAACCTCGTCCTGGCGAAGTGGGTGGTGCGCGAGGTGGCCGCCGCGCACGGCCTGGAAGCCACGTTCGCGCCCTCGGTGAGCAGCGAGGGCGCCGGCAACGGCCTGCACGTCCACAGCCGGCTGGTCCGCAACGGCGCGAGCACCATGGTGGAGAAGGACGGGATCAACGACACCGGGCGCCGGCTGGTCGCCGGCTACCTGTCGGCGGCACGCGCGCTGACCGCGTTCGGCAACACGGTGCCGACGTCCTACCTGCGGTTCACCGACGGCGACGAGTCACCCGAGGGCATCTGCTGGGGCGAGAAGGACCGCACCGGGCTGGTCCGCGTGCCGCTGGCGTGGGGCGGGGACGTGCTGCCCGGCATGGTCGCGCACGCCAACCCCGGGAGCACCGAGCCCGTCCCCGAGCCGGCCACGCACCCGCAGACCGTCGAGCTCCGGCTCGGCGACGGCTCGGCCGACGTCCACCTGCTCCTGGCCGGCATGGCCGTGGCCGCGAAGCGCGGGCTCACCGACGACGGGAGCCTCGAGCTGGCCGAGCGGCTCAGCGCCGCCGACCACGACGACTTCGAGCAGCTGCCGACGTCGTGCGGGGAGTCCGCCGACGCCCTGGAGGCCGAGCGGGCGCTGTTCGAGGCCGACGGCGTGTTCCCCACCGAACTGGTCGACGTCGTGATCGCGGGTCTGCGGGACGCCGACGACGCCACGCCGGTCGGTGACCTCGCCGCCGACGACGACGCCCGCGAGGAGCTGGTCCGCCGCTACTGGCACGTCGGGTGAGGCCGACCGGCTAGGCAGGAGCCAGCACGAGGCGGCGCAGCTCGTGCAGACCGGCCGGGCGCGCCAGGTAGCGCTCGTGCCGGAAGCCGAGCCGTCGCATGACCGCGAGCGACGCCGCGTTCGTCACGAGGGCGAAGGCCACGACCTCGCCCAGGCCGATGACGTCCCGGGCGTGCTCCAGAGCGCCCGCCGACCCCTCGGTCGCATATCCGACCCCCCAGCACTCCGGGAGCACGGCATAGCCCAGCTCGACCTCCGTCCGCCCGTCGATCTCGCAGTGCGCCAGCTTCACCGTGCCGACAGGGCCATGGTCGTCGTACAACAGCCATCGGCCGAAGCCCCACCTGCGCCAGTGCGACTCCGCCTCGACCAGGGCCTGCTGCACCTGGGCGCGATCACGCACACCACCCAGGGTCCGGCCGACCCGCTCGTCGGCCCAGAGCCGTTCGAACAGCGGCACGTCGTCCACCGTGACCGGCCGCGCCCGCAGCCGAGCAGTGGTGAACGTCGACACGAGCCGGACCGTACGGGCCTCGACCCGGCGGTCAACCGGCGACGGAGGTGTCGATCAGTCGCACCGTGCCGTCATCGAAGTTCGTGACGAGCGCCTGCCGTCCATCGGGCAGCAGAGCCACGCTCGTCGGGCTGACACCGGTGGGAATCCGGGCGGTCACCGTCCCGGTGGCGGCATCCACGACGGACACCGTTCCGTCCTCCACGTTCGCGGTGTAGAAATGCCGGCCGTCAGGGGCATAGGTGACGTCCTGCGGCCCGGCTCCCACCCCCGGCACGGTGCGGACCACCTGGTTGGTCGCCGTATCGATGACCGACACGTCGTCGCTGATGTAGTTGACGACCGCGACGCGGGAGCCGTCGGGTGACAGGGCGACGCTGTGCGGACCCTGGCCCACCCGGATCGTGGACCGCACCGAGTTGCTGCGGAGGTCGATGACGGTCACCACGTCGGAGAAGTGATTGGTGACGTAGCCGACCAAGCCGTCCCGGGACATCGTGATCCAGTGCGGGCTGGGCGCGGTCGTGATGCGGGTGACCAGTTGGCCGGTGGCGGTGTCGAGCACGTCGAGGTGGTCCTCGTCGTAGAAGGGCAGGTACAGGAGACCCCCGTCGACCGTCGTCGACGCGGCGTAGGGCCCCTTTCCGGCCGGCACGGCCCAGAGCACGCTGTCGGTCCGCGTGTCGAGGGCCACGACGTGGTTCTCCGTGAAGGTGGTGCCGTAACCGGTGCTCCCGCTCGTGTAGACCGAGACGTAGACCCGCGATCCGTCGGGCGCGAGCGTCACCATCTGCGGCTGCCCCTGCGGGACCGGGATGGTGGTCGTGGGCTTGCCCGCAGCCGTGTCGAACCGGATGACGGCGCGGGCGACGGGGTCGGCGATGTAGGCGTACCTGCCGTCGGGGGCGATGACGACGTGGTGCGGCGCCTGCCCGACGGCCACCGCCGTGCCGGCTGTGGGCTGAGGTCCGCTCGCCGCGGGCGTCGGCGTGCCCGTCTCCGTCGTGCCACCGTGCTCGTGCGTCTCCTTCCGCCGGTCACCCGCGGCGCCGGCGGGGGACCCGCTGCCGCTGTCGGCGTCGGAGCCCGTGTCCTCGGCGGAGGTCGCGTCCGGGGAGGTCACGTCCGCCGCATCCCGCGACACCATCGCGAAGGCCGCCGAAGCGACGAGCACGGCGAGTAGGAGGACGGGGAGCAGGAACCGACGGCGACTCCTGGTCCGCCGGTGCTTGCCATGTGGGGTCGCGTGGCTGTGATCCATGGACTATCTCCCCCGAACGCTCGCGGGATGAGTTGGTCACGTGCACGACACCGGTGCGCAGGGGCAGTGATGTGGGCCGCCTCGGCGAGTCCGATGACCCGGGGTGGTGAGGCCCGGTCGCACTCGTCCCCCACCACGGCCCGTCGTCCCCGAGCCGATGCCCTGCATCTGCGTCATCCACGCATTGCCCGGCCGTGTCTTCCAGAACTGCCTGCTACCGGGGCCCGGCCGGCGCGGTGGAGGTCGAGGCGCTAGCTCGGAGTTCGCCGGGCCGCGACCCACTGGCGCACGGTCGGGAGCGAGGCCAGCAGCGCGGCGGCCGCTGGGAACAAGCCGACGGAGAGACCGAAACCCAGCGCGCCGTCGGCCCAGCCCCCGAAGAGGGTGCCGCCGATGACGAGCAGCCCCAGCACCGCGCCCGCCACGGTCACCACCTGCCACGAACGGCCGCGCACGAGCAGCGCCGCTCCGATCAGCAGGCCGAGCGAGAGGGCCAGCGGCACGAGCAGCAGCATCCACTCCAGCCCGGACAGGTTGCCGCCGGAGAAGCCGAGGGCGACCAGGACGAAGAAGCCCGGCGCGAACGCGCTGAGCACAGCCAGCGATGCGGCGGCGATCGCGGCCACGGGCGGCACCCAGGTCGTGGCGCGGTCCGGGGCAGGGAGGGGCACGTGGCGCAGCCTAGGGGCGGCCGGGCTCAGGCGACGGGTTCCGGCTCGCCGGCCGAGGACCGGCGCCACGACCGGTGCAGGCGGGCGTAGGTGCCCTCGACGCCCACCAGCTCGGCGTGGGTGCCGCGCTGGACGACGTGCCCGGCGTCGACCACGAGGATCTCGTCGGCCCGCTCCGCGGTGGACAGGCGGTGTGCGATGGTCAGCGTCGTCCGCCCGGCGGTGAGGGTGTCCAGCGCCCGGGTCAGCCGCTGCTCGGTGGCCGGGTCGACCGCGCTGGTCGCCTCGTCGAGCACCAGCAGGTCGGGGTCGGCCACGTAGGCGCGGGCGACGGCGACCAGCTGCCGCTCCCCCGCCGACAGCGACTCACCGCGTTGCCCGACCTGGCTGGCGACGCCTTGGGGCAGGCCCGCGACCCAGTCGGAGAGCCCGAGGTCGTCGAAGGCCTTGGCGACGTCGGCGTCGCTGATCCCGGGCCGGCCGTAGCGCACGTTGTCCGCGACCGTGGCGTCGAAGAGGAAGCCGTCCTGGGGCACCATCACGACCCGCGCGCGCAGCGACCCGAAGGCGACGCCGGACAGCGGCACCCAGCCGGAGTCGTCCGACCCCAGCAGCACCCGTCCCTCGACCGGGTCCATGAGGCGGGTGACCAGCTTGGCGAAGGTGGTCTTGCCGGAGCCGGTCTCACCGACGATCGCCACCCGGCGGCGGGGCTCGATGACGAGGTCTACGTCCTCGAGAGCGGCCCGCGCGCCCGGCGCGTACCGGAAGGTGACCTGGTCGAAGCGGACGCCCAGCACGCCGTCGGGCAGGTGCAGGGTGCTCTCCGGCGCGGCCGTTGCCGGGTCCCGCACGTCGGGCTCGGTGTCGAGGATGTCCAGGACCCGCCTGAACCCGGCCAGCGCGTTCTGCGCCTCGTTGATCACCTCGCTGGCCGTCTGGACCGGCGCGACGAAGAGGGTGACCAGGAAGAGGAAGGCCACCAGCGTTCCCGCCGAGATGTCACCGGCCAGACCCAGGTAGACGCCGGCGACGACCAGCGCGGCATTGGCGAGCGCGGCGGCGAACTCACCGCTGACGAACACCCCCACGGCCACCCGCTGCGCGTCGACAGCTGCCCGGTAGTGCCGGTCGATCGCCGCGTCGATGCGCTCAGCGGTGCGCTCCCGCACGCCGTAGGCGCGCACGGTCGACGCGCCCACCACGGACTCGGAGACGGCGGCCAGCAGGTCGCCGATCCGCTCGCGGACCACGCCGTAGACCACGGCCAGCTTGGCGGCGAACCAGCGGACCGCGATCCCCAGCGGCACGAAGCAGACCAGGACGACCAGCGTCAGCTGCCACGAGTAGACGAACATCACCACCGTGGCCACGAGGAGCTGGCCGAAGCTGATCAGGCCGAGCACGCCGCCCCACTGCATGAACTGCGACAGCTGGTCGACGTCGCTCGTCACCCGCGACACGAGCGCGCCGCGCTTGTCGCCCTGCTGGTGCACCGCGGACAGGTCGTGCACGTGGCGGAAGGCCCGCACACGCAGGCCGGCCAGCGCGGTCTCGGTGGTGCGGAACAGCCGCAGGTTCATCCGGTAGACCGCCACGGCGGTCAGCACGACGATCACGGCGCAACCGAGCACGACCCAGGTGACGAAGTCCAGGTCCGGCCCACCCTCCGCGCCGATCCCGCGGTCGAGGACCTGCTGGACGGCGATGGGGACGACGACCCGCCCGGCGGTGGCCAGCACGGCGAGCAGGACGGTCAGCGGGAGCCCGCGCCGGAACTCGGGCATCATCCGCAGGCCCCGGCGCAGCGTCCGGATGCCTCCCTCGTGCCGGTCCTCGTCGGGCAGGGTCACGGTCATGCCGGCACCCCGTCGGCCTGGGAGTAGGCGCGCACCAGGTCGGCGTAGCCCGGCACCTCGCCGAGCAGGTACCCGTGGCTGCCGCGCGCGACCGCACGGCCGTGCTCGAACCAGACGACCTCGTCGGCGAGCGCGATGGTCGCCTGGCGGTAGGCGACGACCACCACGGTCGCCGGGGCGTCGCTGGCCCGCAGCGCGTCGAGGATGCGGGCCTCGACGGCGGGGTCGACCGCGCTGGTGGCGTCGTCGAGCACGAGCAGCCGCGGCCGGCGGACGATGGCCCGGGCCAGAGCCAGGCGCTGCCGCTGACCGCCCGACAGGGAGGCGCCTCGCTCGCCGACGTGGGTGTCGAGGCCGTCGGGCAGGGCGGTCACGAAGTCGTCGGCGGCTGCCACCCGCAGCGCCGCCCAGACGTCCTCGTCGGTGTACGGGCCACCGAGGGTGACGTTGCCGCGCACCGTGTCGTCGAAGAGGAACGCCTGCTGGGCGACGAAGGCGGCGTGGTCGCTGACCTGCCCCTCCCGCAGGCGGCGGATGTCCAACCCGTCCAGCAGGACCGTCCCGTCGACGGGGTCGACGAGCCGGACCAGCAGCCCGGCGAGGGTGGACTTGCCCGAGCCCGTGGGCCCGACCACCGCGACGGTCCCGCCCGCGGGGACGTCGAAGGTGACGTCGCGGACGGCCGGGCGCTCGACGCCGGCGAAGGTGTAGCCGATCCCCTGCAGTCCCAGTGCCGCACCGCCGGCCGTCGTGGCGACGTCCTCCGGCCCGTACGGAGTCTCGCCGGTCGCCTCGAGGACCGGAGTGATCCGGTCGTAGCCGGCCAGCGCGCGCGGCAGCTCGGCCAGCACCCACCCGATCGCCCGGATGGGCAGGGCCAGGAGCGTGAACAGGTAGGCGATGGACACCAGCTCGCCCACGTCGATCGCGCCGTCGGCGACCCGGTGCGCACCGACCAGCAGGACCGCCAGCGTGCCGAGGTTGGGCAGCGACTCGATCAGCGGGTCGAACAGTCCACGGACCCGGCCGACGGCGACGAGCCCGTCCCGCAGCTCACCGGCGCGAGCGTCGAACCGCTCGGTCTCGGACTCCTCGCGGCCCAGGGTCTTGACGACGAGTGCGGCGTCGAAGCTCTCGTGGGCGATCTCGCTGACCTCGGCGCGCAGCTGCTGGGCCCGCTGCTGGCGCGGGCTCATCACCTGCGAGTAGAGCGCGTTGATCACGAACACCAGGGGGAAGACGACGAGGCCGATCAGGGCCAGCAGCGGATCGGTCACGACCATCGCCCCGCCGGTGATCAGGATGATGACGACCGCGCCCAGCCCGAAGGCCAGCGGCGCGACGAAGAACCAGGCCGCCTCGACGTCGGAGTTGGCGTTGGAGAGCAGCTGACCTGTGGGGTGCTGCTGGTGCCAGGACAGGGGGAGCCGCAGGTACTGCCCGGTCACCTCGCGGCGCATCTGCGCCTGCAGGCGGTACTGCATGATCCCCGACAGCAGGCGGCGCCCGATGATGCCGACGATCCGGAGCAGGGCCACCGCGAGGATCGCGACCACGGCGAGAGCCAGTGCGGAGGTCGAGGCGCTGCCTTCGTCGAAGGAGGGCAGGACGACGCGGTCGGTGATCTCGCCGATCACATAGGCGCTGGCCACCGTCATGACCGCGAACAGGGCGCTGCCCGTCAACGCTGCGGCGAAGATCCTGGGCTGCAGCGCGATGGCTCGTCCGACGTGCCGGATCCCTCGCCGCACGACGGCATCTCGACGGCGGCGCGGCACAGGTCTCCTCGGGGTCGTTCAGTTCCGGCTCTGCGATGTTACGTGGATCTCACCGGGCAACCGAACGGTATTCGGATTATTCCGTGCGTCCGGGATGGGTAGCGTCGGGCCGGTGACCTCTCCCGCCGCCGGCTCGCTCGCCGTCCACGAACGCCGCGCGCTGGCCGACCTGCTCGCCGAGCTGGGGCCGGACGCCCCCACCTGCTGCGAGGGGTGGACCACCGCACACCTGGCCGCGCACCTCGTCGTCCGCGACCGGCGGCCCGACGCCATGCCGGGCTACGCGCTGGAGATGGTCCCGAGGCTGGCGCGCCTGGGCGGCTGGGCGCACCGCGTCGAGGACGCCGCCCGCACCCGCCGCTCGTACGCCGACCTCGTCGAGCAGGTCCGGTCCGGCGCACCGCGGTGGTCGCCGCTGGCGTGGCCCGGGCTCGAGCAGCTCAACGTGCCCGAGTTCGCCATCCACCACGAGGACGTGCGCCGCGCGCAGCCGGGGTGGGCGCCGCGGGAGCTGCCTGCCACCGTGCAGGACCGGCTGTGGGTGCCGGCCACGCTGTACGCCCGGCGGGGTGCCGGACGGCGCGGCGTGGTGCTGCGCCGCTCGGACCGGCCCGGCGTCGAGGCCCGCATCGGGGCGGGCGCCCGCACGGTCGAGGGCGAGCCGCTGGAGCTGCTGCTGTGGGCCGCAGGCCGCCGCGACGTCGCCCGGGTCTCGGTCGGCTGAACCGGACGGGGAACGGCGTGAGGGCGGATCGTCACCAGGCGCGTCGTGGGTCGTTGCAGGCTGCATGAGCAGAGCGCCCCTGGCCCTCACCGCCACCGTCCTCCTCTCCCTGGCCGCGACGGCGGCCGGTGACGGGGTCGCCGTCGCCACCGACGGCGACCCGGCACGGCAGGCCGCAGCACGCGCGGCGGCGACCCTGCCCGCCGTCCCCAGCGGTGCGCGCCCGGGCCCGGACGTCCTGTACGCGGCTGCCCCGGCGGCGCCGCAGCTGGAGAACCGCGATCGGCGGTTCCGCGCGCAGCCGCTGCTGGTGAGCGGTCAGGAGGCCTACGTCCGGGGCGAGTACCTCTACCAGGACCACCTCTTCGACGACTACGGCTCCGACACCGACGGGCAGGGCGGCTCCTCGCTGTCCGAGCGGGCCGGGGACATCACCTATCCCACCGACGCGGCGCGGTACGGCGGCAACGCGGCCGACCTCCTGGAGTTCCGGATCGTGCCGGAGCGCGACCGGGTGTCCTACCGGTTCACGCTGAACACCCTGCTGCAGGAGGACTCGACGATCCTCACCGTCGCCTTCGACACCGACCGGAACGCCGGGACCGGCACGGCGACCCTCCCCCGCGACCCCGGCGCCCGCTTCCCCGGCACCGACGAGGTGCTGACGGTCTGGGGCACCGGCGCCGAGCACGCGTCGTTCGCGCCCGGCGGCGAGGTGCGGAGGACCACGAACGTCGACGTCCGCACCGACCTGGAGGCCAACCAGCTCACCGTCACCGTCCCGCGCGGCGTCAGCAACCCGACCCGGACCTGGCGCGCCACTCTGGCCACCGGCCTGTTCGACCGGGCGACGGGCGGCTGGCTGCGCCCGCAGGCGGTGGCCGACGCCGACACACCGGGCGGCGCCGGTCCGGTCGACCTCGCGCCCAACGGGATCCTCAACCTCGGGTTCCGGCTCGACGAGCCGGTCACCGGGGCCAACACCCCGCCGGACACGGCCCAGGCCCCGGTGCTCACCCGTGACGAGCCGACCCGGTACGCCCGGGACATCGACTTCGCGGCGCTCGCCGCCCGGCGCGACCGCACGACCGTGCCGACGACCGGCACGACGATCCGGATCTTCCCGAGCCGGCTGCAGCTGGGCGAGGGGCGCGACTTGGACGGCGGCTTCCCGCAGTACCGCGGACAGCTGCAGCCCTACAGCCTCTACGTGCCGTCGGGCTACCGGCCCGGAAAGCGGGCCGGCTTCACCCTCGCCCTGCACTCGCTCGGCCAGCAGCACTGGCAGTACAACGGGTCGGCCGGCATCCAGCAGATCGGCGAGGCCCGCGGGAACGTCGTCGCCACCTCGCTGTCCCGCGGACCGGACGGCTGGTACCAGCACGAGGCCGAGTACGACGTCTTCGAGATGTGGAACGACGTCGCGCGGCACTTCTCGCTCGATCCGGACCGGACGGCGATCAGCGGCTACTCCATGGGCGGGTACGCCACCTACCGGCTCGGCACGCTCTACCCCGACCTCTTCGGGCGCGCCTTCTCCACCGTCGGCCCGCCCGGGGACGGCATCTGGGTCCCGCCGGCCCCGCCGACCGGGGGCATCGAGACGCTGTCCAACCTGTGGCTGGAGAACGCCCGCAACCTGCCCTACCTGAACGTGGCGGCCGGCCTGGACGAACTCGTGCCGATCGTCGGCCCGCGGGCGCAGAACCTCGGCGCCCCGGAGGTCGGGATCCGCGGCTTCGAGCAGCTGGGCTACCGCTACCGCTTCGCCGTGGTCCCGGCGGCCGAGCACTTCACCCTCGCGCTGCGGAGCTACGACGTGCCGATGGCGACGCAGTTCCTCGGTGAGTCACGGGTGGACCGGAACCCGCACCACGTCTCGTTCGGCTACGTGCCGGCCGCCGACGACGCCGCGCTGGGACTGGTGCACGACCACGCCTACTGGGTGTCCGGCGTCCGGCCCGCCTCCCTCGCGGCCGGCGCCGGCTCCGGTGGCACGGCGCCGGCCAAGGCGCTGGTCGACGCCTTCAGCCACGGCTTCGGGCGCGGGGACGCGCCGAGTGCTCCCGGCGTCGGCGGCGGGGTCGTCGGGGGCGTGCTGCCCTACACCGAGGTGAACCGCTCGTGGGGTCCCGAGCCGCGCATGCCGGTGGCCAACCGGCTGGACCTGAGGCTGACCAACGTCGGGAGCGCATCGATCGACCTCGCGCGTGCCCGGCTCGCCCCGGAGCGGCAGTTGACCATCGCCACGAGCGCGGACCGGGACGGCACCGTGCGGCTGGCCGGGCACTTCCCCGGCGGTACCCGGGTGCTGCGCGACGGCCGCCCGGTGACCGTCACCGTGGACCGCGCCGGGCTCGTGCTCCCGGTCGCGGCCGGCGAGCACATCTACACCGTGCAGCGGGGCCGCTGACCGGAGGCACGGTCGGACGTCAGTGCCCGTGCCGCAGGATCCGGCCGACGTCGGGGCGGCCCTGCCCAGGCCGCTGCCGCGGGACCTCGTGCCGCACCGGCCGCCTGCCCTCCTCGAAGTAGAAGGGGCTGGCGTAGGCCAGGGCCAGGTTGTTGCACGGGTGCCCGTCCGGCCCCGGGGACGCGTTGGGGCGGGCCGGGTCCGCGATGCGCAGCACGGCCCACCGCGCGGTCGCGCGGTCGATCGGCACCCGGAAGCGGATCGGTCGCCGCTCGCGGGGCGAGGGCGTCCGGACCGACTCGACGTGGACGACGGTCGGCACCTCCTCACCGGACGTCAGCACCTGGATCTCGACTGGGTCGCCGGCGTGCTCGGGACCGCGGTCGAGGTCCACCTCGAAGGTCACCGTCCGCGACCGGTCGGGGACGGGGCGGCCCATGGGCGTGCCCTGCGCCGTCGCGTCCAGGCGCAGGCCGCGCACGTTGGTCGCGTAGAAGTCGCGCGCGGTCAGCGCGGCGCGCACGGAACGGCGGGTGAGGTCGGCGACGTAGAGCCCGGCGCGACCCTTGCCGTCGGGCTCCCCCCAGTCCGTGCCGTGCTCGTCGGTCACCCCCAGGAGGCCCACCCGCCAGCCGGCGTCGAGGCAGGCGACCAGCGGGGACGGGAACCCGGCGGCGAAGCCCTCGAACAGGTAGTCGTCCCGCCGGTTCATGATCTCCATGGAGACGATGCGCTCCCGGAGGCGCGGGTCGAACGCGAACGCGTCGAACACCCCGGGCTCGCGGTTGGGGTGGTTGAAGCCGGCGATCCCGTCCGCGCCGCCTCCCAGCAACGCGTTCGGCGAGCGGACGAGCCACTCGTAGAACAACGCCATCCCCGCCGGTTCCGAGCGGCGGATCAGGTCCAGGATCCGCTCCCCCGCGACCCCGAGAGGCGCCAGCGAGCCCGCGATCTGCGCCTCGGTCAGGCCCAGCTGCAGCAGGCTGGAGAGGCTGAACCCCGCGGTGCTGAGCGGGTCGGTCCAGTCCTGGCTGAACCACACGTTCATGTGCCCCAGCAGCGGGCTGGACCACTCGAACCCGCGCAGGGCGGTGAAGCGTCCGGGCCGGTCGGCGCCGTCCGCGTAGCGCCGGGTGTCCTCCCACGCCTTCTGGCTCATGCCGGCCAGCGAGCGGCACGCGTCCTCGCTCCCCGGCTCCGGCTCCGGGAAGGCGGCGCAGGCGTCCACCGGCCCCAGCGGGCGGGAGATCGTCGTGTGATCGGTGAGGGCCGCGACGTCCAGTCCGGCGTCCCGCATGGAGGCGTGGGCCAGAGCGGGGTCGCCCGCACCGTCGGACTGCAGGCTGTGGTTGTGCAGGTCGGCGTGGACCAGGCGGGTGCGCCGGCCCAGCCGGGACTCGCGGCTGGTCGACGGCGCGCCCGGGCGTCCGGGCGGACCCAGAGGTCCGGCCAGCGCGCCCGTCGGCCGGAAGAGCATGGCCGCCGCCGCACCGGCCGCACCGGCGCCCAGCATGCCCCGCCGACTCAGTCCGTGTTCACGGGCATCCTGGCGGTGGTCCCCGCCCCCGCGCTCGTGGTCGTGGCCGTGGTCGTGGTCCCGCAGCTCGTCGCTCATGCCTGCTCCCCCGTGGTCGTCGCAACCACGCTGCCGGGCAATGGTGACGAGGGGCCGACGTGCATGCCAACACCTGGCCACGAGCTGTCGAGGCGGGGGTGAGCCGGCCCCGACGCTCCGCGGGCGCCACGACCGACGCCCGGCCGCGCGGGTCAGAGACGAGGGTCGACGGGCTCCGACTCCAGCGCCAGCACTGCGAAGACGCACTCGTGGACCCGCCACAGCGGCTCACCACGCGCGACCCGCTCCAGCGCCTCCACCCCGAGCGCGTACTCGCGCAACGCGAGCCCGCGCTTGCGCCCGAGGTTGCGGTCACGGAGCCGGTCGAGGTTCTCGGGGCGCGTGTAGTCGGGGCCGTAGATGATCCGCAGGTACTCCCGACCGCGGACCTTGAGGCCAGGCTGTACGACTCCCTTCACCCCTCGGGTCAGGTTCGCCGCGGGCTTCACGACCATCCCCTCGCCTCCGAGCGCGGTCAGCTCGGTCCACCAGTCCGTCGCAACCGACTCGCTGGCGGGATCGGCGAGATCCACGTAGCGATGGGCTGTACCGCGCACGAGGCCGGGTGCGGCGACCGCCAGCCGATCGGCCACCTCGAGGTGCCAGGCGTGCTCCCGATCGGCGAAGGTCGTCCCTTCCGCGGCCAGCGCCTGGAACGGTGCCACGGAGATACCGTCGAGCCCGTCCGTCGGCCAGCAGTAGCGACGGTAGGCGGCAGTGAAGGCGCCGGCGTCCGTGGACCGCTGCCGCTGCCGGTCCAGGAGTTCACCGACGTCCAGCCCCCGAGCCGCGGCCTGCTCCAGCTGCCTGACCGCCGCGGGAACAGCCGCTCGGGCTGCCGCTCCCACTGCGGCGTACTGCGCACGGATGAGCTCGCCGGCCTTGGCCGACCAGGGCAGCACCTCGGTGTCCAGCAGCACCCAGTCGCTGGCGAGCTCGTCGAAGAGGCCGGCTGCTTCCACCGCCCCGGCGAGGCGGGTCAGGAGGGCGGCGGTCAGGTCCCCGCCGAAGAAGGAACGGCCGGTGCGTGTGTACACGGCCCCACGGCGCTCGACAGGTCGGTCGGCGCTGCCGTTCAGGTCGTCCCGGCGCACCAACGCGAGCCCGCGCGAGCCCATGTGCTTCTCCTCGCACACGACCAGGGCCACCCCTGCCTCGCGGTAGTAGGCGAATGCCTCTGCGGGGTGTTCCAAGAGGCCGGGCTGCCGGGAGGTCGCTACCGGACTCATGGTCGGGGGCAGGTGCAGCAGCTGCTCGGGAGCGAGCGCGAACCTGCTCATCACCTCGATCGCGGCCGCCGCGTTCTCCGCTCGCACCGTCACCCGCCCGGCCAGCCGCGTCTCGACGACCCTCTTGCCGAGGACGTCGTCGATGTCGAGCACGTCCGGCTCGCGTTCCCCCGGCGGCAGGGCACCGTCGACCAGGAAGGGTCGCGCGGGTTCGTAGTACGTGCGGGCCGCGTCGACCGCCACGAGCTGGCGCTCCGGGTAGCGGAGCGCGGTGAGCCTGCCGCCGAAGACGCAGCCGGTGTCCAGGCACATCGTGTTGTTGACCCACTCCGGCTCGGGCACCGGGGTGTGGCCGTAGAGCACCATCGCGCGGCCCCGGTAGTCCGAGGCCCAGGGATAGCGCACCGGCAGCCCGAACTCGTCCGTCTCGCCCGTGGTGTCCCCGTAGAGCGCGAACGAGCGCACCCGGCCGCTGGAGCGGCCCTGCAGCTTCTCCGGCAGCCCCGCGTGGGCCACGACGAGCGCTCCGCCGTCGAGCACGTAATGGCTGACCAGTCCGTAGCAGAACTCCTCGACGGCCTGCCGGAAGTCCTCGGGCTCGTGCGCGAGCTGATCGAGCGTCTCCTGCAGGCCGTGACTGAGCTGGACGTTGCGGCCTCGCAGCGCCCTGACGAGCTTGTTCTCGTGGTTGCCGGGGACGCAGAGCGCATCCCCGGCGGCGACCATGCCCATGACCAGCCGCAGGACGCCGGGCGAGTCCGGACCGCGGTCGACGAGGTCGCCCACGAACACGGCCCGGCGCCCCTCGGGGTGGGCCGCGCCGGTGGGACGGCCGCGGTCGTCGTGCGTGAGCACGTAGCCGAGACGCACGAGCAGCTCCTCCAGCTCGGCACGGCATCCGTGGACGTCCCCGATGACGTCGAAGGGGCCGGTGTCCTCCCGCCGGTCGTTGTACTGCTTCTCGTAGGTGAGCGCGGCGGTGTCGACGTCCTCCGGTGACCGGAGCAGCAGCACCTTGCGGAAACCTTCGCGCCCCAGACCGCGCAGCCCGCGGCGGAGTTCCGACCGCTGACGGCGGACCACGCCGGCGGGCAGGTCCCGATCGCTGCGGGCGGCGTTGCGCTCCAGGCAGACCTCCTCCGGCATATCGAGGACGATGGCGACGGGCAGCACGTCGTGCTCGCGGGCGAGCGCCACCAAGGAGGCGCGGTCCTCCCGCCGGACATTGGTCGCGTCCACGACCGTCAACCGCCCGGCACGCAGCCGGGTCGCTGCGGCGTAATGGAGGACGTCGAAGGCGTCCGGTGTCGAGGCCTGGTCGTTCTCGTCGTCGGCGACGAGGCCGCGGAAGAAGTCGCTGGAGAGCACCTGCGTCGGGAGGAAGTGGCGACGGGCGAACGTGGACTTCCCCGAGCCCGAGGCGCCGATGAGCACGACGAGCGCGAGCTCCGGGATCGCCAGGCCGCGGCGCGGCCGATCGGCGTGGTCGTCGCTGTGATCGTCGTCGGTGCGTCGGACGTCGTCGTCGCTCATGCCGCCACCTCGCTCACGCTTCCGACACGGCGCGTGAACACGGCCATCTGCGTGGGGGGACCGAACTCCGGATCATCCGTGCCGATCCCGTCGATCCGGACGACGTACCCGTGTCGGCCCGCGACACCGGTCGCCCACTGGGCGAACTCGGACCTTGTCCACTCGAAGCGGTGGTCCCGGTGCCGCAGGCCGCCGGGCAGGAGTGCCGGGTAGCGCACGTTGTGCTCCACGTTCGGCGTCGTGACGATGACGGTGCCGGGAGCGGCGTCGGCGAAGACCGTGCGCTCGAGGGCAGGCAACCGATCGGGGTCGAGGTGCTCGACCACCTCCATGAGGACCGCCGCGTCGTAGCCGCGCAGCCGTCCGTCGGCGCACGTGAGCGATCCCTGCAGGAGGGACAGGCGGGCGCGCTGGCGCTCGGGCATCCGGTCCAGGTGCAGCCGACGGGCGGCGACCTCCAGCGCCCGGGCGCTCACGTCGACGCCGACGATCTCGATGAGCGCGCTCTCCTCGAGGAGGGTCTGCACCAGGGCGCCGTTCCCGCAGCCCAGGTCCAGCACCCGCGTGGCTCCGGACGCGCGCAGCTCTGCGACGACCGCGCCATGGCGCTGCACGACCAACGGCACCGGTGGCTGCTCCCGCTCGTCGGCGCCGCCCGTCGGCGCCACGGCGTCGTCCAGGGTGTCCGGGTCCAGGTCGTCCACTTCGGCCAGGCGGGCCATCGCCTGCCGGGCGAAGGAGACCCGGTGCGCCAGGTACCGGCGGGTGATCATGTCGCGGTCAGGATGCGTGCCCAGCCAGCCCTCCCCTGCGCGCAACAGCTTGTCGATCTCGTCGCTGCTGACCCAGTAGTGCTTGGCGTCGTCGAGCACAGGGAGCCCGACGTAGAGATGATTGATGGCATCGGCCAGGCGCTGCGTCCCGGTGAGCCGGAGCTCGATGTAGCGGGAGTCGCCCCACTCGGGAAATGTCTCGTCGAGGGGCACCGGACGGGCCTCGACCGTCCACCCCAACGGGGCGAAGAACCGCTCGGCCATGCCGGCGCCGCCGCGGCAGGACAGGGCGGGCAGACGGATCTCGAGCGGCAGCGCCACCCCCACGAGATCGGGCCGTTCCTTGCTGGTCCCGCGCCGGGCGCTGGCGAAGACCTTGCCGAGCGCGACCGCGAGCAGGCTGGACGCGGCGTAGGGACGGTCGTTGACGTGCTGGCCGAGGCTGAACCCGTCCGCCGACGTACCCCGCGCGCCGCGGACGAGGGCGATCGGGTCGACCTCGAGCAGCAGCGCGACCGTGCACCGCTCGTCGCTCGCCTCTGGGTAGAACACGTGCACCCGGCCTGAGGAGACGTCGACCGCCTGAGGTCGATCGGGGTTTTTGTGCAGGAGGAAGCCGAGGTCGGTGGCGGGCCGATGGGTGGTCGACAGGGTCAGGAGCACGGCTCAGTGTCCGGATCCGGCGGCACGACGTCCAGCGGGTTCACCGGCGCGCCGCCTGCTCCCGCACGAGCCTGATCCGCTGCAGGTGCACGGTGGGCTCCAGTGCTCGGGGCGCCCACCCCTCTCCCCGGCCGACCGACCCCTAGCGGACCGGGATGCCGGCGCGGTCCAGCTCGGCCTTGACGTCGCCGACCCGCAGCTTGCCGAAGTGGAAGACGCTGGCGGCGAGGACGGCGTCGGCGCCGGCCTCCACCGCGGGCGGGAAGTCCTCGACGCGGCCCGCTCCCCCGCTGGCGATCACCGGGACGGTCACCTCGCGACGCACGGCGCGGATGAGCTCGGTGTCGAACCCCGCCTGGGTGCCGTCGGCGTCCATGGAGTTGAGCAGCACCTCCCCAACGCCCAGCGCGGCCGCCTGGACGACCCACTCGACGGCGTCCCGGCCGGTGCCACGGCGTCCGCCGTGCGTGGTGATCTCGAAGCCCGAGTCGGTGACCGCGCCGTCGCGGACCCGCCGGGCGTCGACGGAGAGCACCAGCACCTGGCTGCCGAAGCGGTGGGCGATCTCTGCGATGAGCTCGGGCCGCGCCACCGCCGCCGTGTTCACGCCGACCTTGTCCGCGCCGGCACGCAGCAGCTTGTCGACGTCCTCGACCGCGCGCACACCGCCGCCGACGGTGAGCGGGATGAAGACGCTCTCCGCGGTCCGGCGCACGACGTCGTAGGTGGTCTCGCGGTTACCGGAGCTGGCGCTGATGTCGAGGAAGGTCAGCTCGTCGGCACCCTCGGCGTCGTAGACCCGGGCCATCTCCACGGGGTCACCGGCGTCGCGCAGGTCGACGAAGTTGACGCCCTTGACCACCCGGCCCTGGTCGACGTCCAGGCACGGGATGACGCGCACGGAGAGGCTCATGCCGGCACCCCCCGGACCGCGTCGGCCTCGATCTCCACCAGCATCGCCGGGTCGATGAGCGCGGCCACCTGCACCATCGTCGTCGCCGGCCGGATGTCGCCGAACACCTCGCCGTGGGCCCGGCCGACCTCCTCCCAGCGGGAGATGTCGGTGACGAACATGCGGGTGCGGACGACGTCGTTCAGGGTGAACCCCGCCCGTTCCAGGGACTGCTCGATGGTCGCGAGGCACTGGCGGGTCTGCGCGGCGGCGTCCCCGGGGTGCACGACCGCGCCGTCGACGACGGCCGTCGTGCCGCTGACCCATGCGGCCTCACCGCGGACGACGACCCGGCTGTAACCGACGACCGCCTCCCAGGGCGCCCCCGACCCGATCCGGATGACGCTCATCCGAGCTCCTCCGTGATCCGCAGCGCCTCCGGCAGCGTGAAGGCGCCCGCGTACAGGGCCTTGCCGACGATGGCGCCCTCGACACCGACCGTGCTGAGGCCGGCGAGCGCGCGGATGTCGTCCAGCGAGCTCACGCCGCCGGAGGCGACGACCGGCCGCGGCGTCGCGGCGCACACCTCGCGCAGCAGCTCCAGGTTCGGACCCTTGAGCGTGCCGTCCTTGGTGATGTCGGTGACGACGTAGCGGGCGCACCCCTCGGCGTCCAGGCGGGCGAGCGTCTCGTAGAGCTCGCCGCCCTCCTGCGTCCAGCCGCGGGCGGCCAGGCGCGTGCCCCGCACGTCGAGGCCGACGGCGATCCGGTCGCCGTGCTCGGCGATGGCGCGGGCGCACCACTCGGGGGACTCCAGCGCGGCGGTGCCGAGGTTGACCCTCCGGCACCCGGTGGCCAGCGCGGCGGCCAGCGACTCGTCGTCCCGGATGCCGCCGGAGAGCTCGACGTCGACGTCCAGCTCGCCCACGACGCGGGCGAGCAGCTCGCGGTTGGAGCCGCGGCCGAAGGCGGCGTCGAGATCGACGAGGTGCACCCACTCGGCGCCGTCCCGCTGCCACTGGAGGGCGGCCTCGAGGGGGTCGCCGTAGGAGGTCTCGCTGCCGGCCTCCCCCTGCACGAGGCGGACGGCCTGTCCGTCGGCGACGTCGACGGCGGGGAGGAGCTGCAGCTTCGGCACGGCGCCCAGCCTAGGAGCGGCGGCGTCGCAGCACTGCGGCAGGCTGTCCGCGTGGAGTTCGCAGAGGTGGTCCGCCGCCGTCGCATGGTGCGCGACTACGACCCCGATCGGCCGGTGCCCGCCGACGTGCGGGAGCGACTGCTGGCGCACGCCATCCGGGCGCCGTCGGCCGGCTTCAGCCAGGGCTGGGCCTTCCTGGTGCTGGAGACCGCCGAGGAGCGCGATCGCTTCTGGTCGGCCACCACGGACGCGGGCGCCCCCGACGGCTGGCTCACGCGGATGCGCCGGGCTCCCCTGCTGGTCGTGCCGTTCTCGAACAAGCAGGCCTATCTGGACCGCTACGCCGAGCCGGACAAGGGCTGGGCCGACCGGGACGAGTCGCGGTGGCCGGTGCCGTACTGGGACGTCGACGCCGGGATGGCGTCGCTCCTGATGCTCCTGACCGCCGTCGACGAGGGTCTCGGTGCCTGCTTCTTCGGGGTCCCCGGGGACAAGGTGGCAGCGCTCCGGGCATCGTTCGGCGTGCCCGGGGAGTACCGCCCGGTCGGCTGCCTGTCGATCGGCTACCCCGGGGACGGCGACCGCCGCTCCCCCTCGTTGCGCCGTGGCCGGCGCGGCGTCGACGAGGTCGTGCACCGCGGGCGCTGGTGACCGCCCTCTCCGACGTCCCAGCCGTCGCGACGTCCCACCTGGACGCGGCTGCCGCGGTCGTCCTGTCGGTGCCGCACGGTGGCACCCGGCTGCCCGGGTCCTGCGCCGAGGGGTTGCGCGTCCCCGCGGCCGACCTCTGGTCCGACTGGCACAGCGCCGAGCTCTACGACCTGACCGGGGAGCTCGCCGTCCCCACGGTGATCGCCCGGCTGAGCCGCTTCGTCGCCGACCCGAACCGGGCGCCGGTCGAGCCCCTGCACGGCGACTTCTGGTCCACCGCCGTCCCTGCGCAGGACCCGGCCGGGGTGCCGCTCTACGACCGGGTCCTCACCGCCCGGGAACTGCAGGAGCGGCTCGAGCTGGCGCACGCTCCGTACCACCGGGCTCTGGACCGTGCCGTCGCCGCCGCGTTGCGCCGGCACCCGCGCGTGCTGCTGCTGGACCTGCACAGCTTCGGTGTCCCGCTGGGTGTCGACGTGGTTCTCGGTGACGGCCACGGGTCGACCGCCGGCGCCGCTGCGACCGACCGCGTGGAGCAGGCCCTGCTCCGCGAGGGGTTCACCGTCGCCCGCAACCTCCGCTTCACCGGGGGCCACATCGTCCGGCGCTGGGCCGGCGATGACCGCGTCGACGCCGTCCAGCTCGAGCTGGACCAACGCCGCTACCTGCGGAGCTCCGACGTCGAGGCCCACCGCCCACGGCCCCGGCGGGACCCCGCGGGATGGACCGCCACGCGGCTGGGGATCGCGGCGGCCGTCCGTTCCCTGGCCTCCGGCGAGCGCTGACCTCCTCCACCATCCCCGTCGGACTACGGTCGCCCGGTGGCTGACGAGCTGTGGCGCCCGTACGACCGCATGGCCGACGAGTTCCTCGCCCACGCGGAGGACGGCGCCTACAACGCCCACTACGACCGGCCGGCGGTGCTCGAGCTGCTCGGCGACGTCGCCGGTCTCCGGGTGCTCGACGCCGGGTGCGGCCCCGGGCTCTACGCGGAGGAGCTGCTGGCCCGGGGCGCCGAGGTGGTCGGGTTCGACGCGAGCACCGCGATGGTCGACCTCGCGCGGGCCCGGGTCGGGGACCGCGCCGAGATCCGCGTCGCCCGGCTGGACGCGCCGCTCCCCTATCCGGAGGACTCCGTCGACGTCGTGCTGTGCGCCCTCGCCATCCACTACGTCGCGGACCGGCACGCCACCTTCGCCGAGTTCCACCGCGTGGTGCGGCCGGGCGGCGCGGCCGTGGTCTCCACGCAGCACCCGACGACGGACTGGGTCCGCAAGGGCGGCTCCTACTTCGACCGCGCGCTGGAGACCGATACCTGGGCGCTGCCAACTGGTCGGCACGAGGTGCGCTACTGGCGCGAACCGCTGTCGGACCTGTGCGCGGCGGCCACCGACTCGGGCTTCGTGATCCAGCGCCTCGTCGAGCCCCGGGCGCCCGAGATCATGCGCGACCGCTGGCCGGAGGAGTACGACAAGCTCGCGCAGCGCCCCGGGTTCCTGGCGCTCCGGCTGCTCTCCCGGCCCTGATCAGTCGAGCGTGTTGAGCCAGTTCGTGAGCAGCTGGGCGCCGGCGTCACCGCTCTTCTCGGGGTGGAACTGCGTCGCCGACAGCGCCGTGTTCTCGACCCCGGCGACGAACCGGTCGCCGTGCTCGGCCCAGGTCACCTTCGGCTTCGGCAGCGGCGAGGGCCCGCCGCCCTGCCCGAGCACGAAGTCGCGCACGCCGTAGGAGTGCACGAAGTAGAAGCGCTCGTTCTCGATGCCGTCGAACAGCACGCTGCCTGGGGCGACGTCGACCTGGTTCCAGCCCATGTGCGGCAGGACGGGGGCCTGCAACTGCTCCACGACGCCCGGCCACTCGCCGCAGCCCTCTGCGTCGTGGCCGTGCTCGACGCCGCGGTCGAAGAGGATCTGCATGCCGACGCAGATGCCGAGCACCGGCCGGCCGCCGGCGAGGCGGCGGCCGATGATCCGGGGGCCGTCGACGGCCTTGAGGCCCTCCATGCACGCGGCGAAGGCGCCGACCCCGGGGACGACGAGACCGTCGGCGTCCAGGGCGGTCTGCGCGTCGGAGGTCACCGTGACGTCGGCGCCCACCCGTGCCAGCGCGCGCTCTGCCGAGCGCAGATTGCCCGACCCGTAGTCGAGGACCGCCACCTTCTTCACGCCTGCCACGCTACCGACCAGCGCAGCGACCTCTTCCGTCATTCCCGCGACGTGAGCTGGGCGGCGCCACCCCGCGCCGCCTCGTCACCCCTACCCGCTCGCCGGTCAGGCGTTGCTCGCGCTCCTGAGGTACTGCAGGACCCGAGGAGCATGAGCAGCACCGCACAAGCGCCGCGCACACCCTCGAACGGCGCGTCGGGACACCGGTCAACACCGTTGTGCGAACTGTGGACGGTCTTCTGACCTGCAGGTTCTTGCTGCGACCGACCCACGGAACCGGTAGACTTCGAACACGTGATCGAACCGCTGGGAGGTGTCGTGGACGAGCTGACCGAGGCTCTGGACGCGCTCGCCGGTGAGCGGATCGAGGGGTTGTTCGGTCCGGCGCTGCTGGAACGGCTCGGGCCGTTGCTGACGGCGGCGAACCGGCTGGCGGCCGAGGTCGCGCGCACGGTGCGGCAGTGCGAGCTGGCCGGGGCGGCGGACCACGACGGCAAGGCGTCGATGTCGGCGTGGCTGCGCGGGCACCACCGGCTGTCCCCGGGCGAGGCGAGCAGGTTGGTGCGCAACGGCCGTGCCCTGGAGCAGCTGCCGTCGCTGGCCGCGGCGGCTGCTGCCGGTGCGGTGACCGCGGAGGCGGTGTCGACGATCGCGCCGGTCGCCTCGGCCGAGAACCTGGCCTCAGCGGAGGCGCAGGACGTGGACGTCGCCGCCATCGACGCGGCGCTGGCCCGGGTCGCCGCGACCCGTCCGCACACCGAGCTGCGGCAGGTCGTCGGGCACTACCTCGCCCGCCTCGATCCTGACGGC
>NZ_FNBT01000010.1 GCF_900102425.1 Blastococcus aurantiacus | reverse complement strand
GCCCTCGTGACCACCCCCGTGGTCCATGCCGGCGTCGTCGGTCCCGGCCATGCCCTGTGCAACCGGCGGCTCGGGATCCTGAGCGGCCTGGACGAGCAGCTCGGCAGCGGTGTCGAACTCGGGGCCGAGTCGTGCCACGTCCAGGAGATGGAGAGCCAGCCGGGGCTGAGGAATCTGCTGCCAGAGCACGGCGACCGCAGCAGACAGCTCCGGCCCGGGCTCGCCGAGGACCAGGAGCAGGTCGGCGTCGGCGGGCGAGGCAGCCAGCGGCCAGCCTCGGCGGTCGAACTCGGCCTCGGCGACCCAGCGCAGGTCCCTTGCGCCGGGTGCATCCACGATCAGCACATGAGGTCGGGCCAGCGCCCAGCGGCGAAGGCCCCGGATTAGGTCCATCGCAGGGCGCCTTCCCGCCACACATATGTCACGCCAACGAGGAGGACGGTGAGGAAGCCGAACATCTCGATGACCGCGCCGGCGCCCATGTCGGCGACGACGACCGCCCACGGGTACATGAAGATCATCTCCATGTCGAAGGCCAGGAACAGGATCGTGACCGCGTACCAGCGGGCGTGGTAGCGGGACACGGCGTGCTGAGTGGGGAGCATGCCCGACTCGAAGGGCAGCACCTGGGCCTGTCGTGCGGGGCTAAGCACGAACGAAACCGCGTACAGGGTGCCGACCAACGCGCAAGTCAGCGCGAGAAGTGCCAGGACACCGGTCACCGGGCGCTCCGCAACGCGCGCAGGGCGATGAAAGCGGCCGGGCTCGGCGACACCGCCGTCAGCGCCACCCGTGCTCCGGCAACCTGGCGCAGTCCGACTCGGTCAGCCAGCGCACCCCGGCTGGGCTGAATGACCGAGGAGCTGATATCGAAGGCGGCGGCCAGGACGGCCAAGGTGGTGGTGCCGGTCGCCAACCGGGCTTGCGGGGTCGGCAGCAGCGCGCCGAGGATGGCACTGAGCACGTCGTTGACCGCGTGCACCAGGGCGAGGACCGCAATTCGCGCCCCGGCCAGCACTCCTGGCTGACGAACGACATACGGCATGACTTCCCCCCTACGGTTCGGCGCCCGGCTGCCAGCCTTGCGTACCATACCCGGGTAGGCAATAGTGCTGGCCCGCGTTCGTGAGGGTAAAGGCCGGACCGGGGCTGGGGCGCTTGGTCGTCGCCTCCGAGCGGGCGGGCGCCGGCCTACAAGCGGTGGTCGGGGATTAGGCGCGGCCCGCCGCTCGGCGAGCGGCGAACGGTCGGTGAGTCGTTGCACGCGAAAGACGAGGGGCTGGTCCTTATCCGACTCCAGCCCGGCGAAGGATCTTCGGGCGCAGACCACCGCGGAAGTCGCGCACGCCCCGGGCGCCACCGTCGGCGGTTCGAAGCTCGTGCACTCTGAACCCTGAGGGTTGCTCTCAGCGGAGGACGACCGCGCCGCTAGGGATCCAAGGGCTGCGGGCTGGTGCGGGCGGGAGCTGGGTCGGTCACGACGGCGGACGCCCTGCGTCGCGTCAGCTGCGCCGTGACCGGGGATTCTCCCCGCCGTCCGTGGCCCTTCGGTGCGAATGCCGGGCGGTCGTGTCCGGGCCGACAGGAGCGGTCACCGGAGTTGGGCAGCCAGCTGCTGTGCGTGGTCCAGCTGGTGCCCTGGGAGAAAGTTGAGCACGTCAGCGACGCTGACCGGTCCGATAAGGGGGTGGTGACCGGTTCGGGAGAGCTCCGTGGCGCGTATGCCGGCCACGGTCAGCAGCAGTGTGTTCTGTGCCCTGCGAAGCTCCTGGAGGAGCTGCGTTGGCGGCCTGGATCGGTAGTCGGCCAGCCGCTCTGGGGCGTCGGTTACGAAGTCGGCCAATTGTGGTTGGCGCTCTCGGCACATACGCGTCAACCGGTCGGTGAAGATCTGCGCGCTGTCGCGGACGTGCCCGGCAACGTCACCCACGGTCCAGTCGAGTTCGATGGCGTACTCAGTGAAGTGGCCGAGGTGAACGAGCCGCCGCCGGTCCTCGGGCTGGAGGACTGCATGCCAGCGGCCGTCGTCAGCTGCTGCACCGACGAGCAGCCCGACCCTTGTCTGCTGGGCTTCGAGAGCGACCGTGGACCGCGCGACGAAGCCCAGCACGGAGTGGATCAACGTCATGCTGTTGAGGATTTCTGGCCGGCTGCGCAAGCACGAGGGCGCTGGCCGCCATGAATCGGCCGAAACCTGCCAGCCCGAGCTGCCAGCGTTGCCTGGAGTACGTCACGCAACGGTCGTACTAGCGCTGGCGCCGCGGCCTGGCGTGTCCGTGCAGGCCGCCGACGGCTGCCGTCGCAATGCGGCGGCAGCCTGACTACGCGCAGCGGACCGTCGGAATCCAAGGGCCGGGTGGGTGCGCCCGTCCCGCCCGGGACTGAGCCGCTGCTTTGCCCCAGCGACCTCCATAGCTGCGCGAGTCAGCCCCGAGGGTGTTAGGCGTCCCACGGTACGACTGTTACCGGCTGGCTACGGAGTAGCCGGCCTCCTCGACGGCGGCCCGAATCGCGGCGTCGTCGATCTCGGCGTCGCTGCTGACGGTCAGCCCGCCGGTGGCCAAATCCACGTCGACGTCAGAGATGCCGGGCACCTGCGTGACCTCCTCGGTCACGGAGTTGACGCAGTGCCCGCAGGTCATGCCGACGACGGTGTAGGTGGACGTATTCATCGGGGTGGAACCTTTCGATCGTTGAGTGGGTGATTGGGGCGTCGAGCTTCGGCGCCGCCCGGACCGGGGCGGTCACCCGTGTGTACCGCCGGACGGCGGGCGCCCGATGCCAGCCAACCGGAGGTCAGGAGCGCACCAGCCGTGAGATGGCCTCGGAGGCCTCGCGGAGCTTGTCGTCGGCTTCCTGACCCCCGGCCTGTGCGGCCTGGACGACACAGTGGCTGAGGTGCTCATCCATGAGACCGAGGGCCACCGACTGCAGCGCCCGGGTCATCGCCGAGATCTGGGTGAGGATGTCGATGCAGTACTTCTCGTCCTCGACCATCCGCTGCAACCCTCGAGACTGTCCCTCAATGCGGCGCAGCCGCTTGAGGTAGTCGTCCTTGCGGTGGATGTAGCCGTGCTCGCTGCCCTGGTCAGCGCTCTCCATGTCGTCCCCTCTTGTGGATGCTCCCTGCACGGTGAACACGTTACCCCGGGTCGGTACGACAACTTCCCATTTCGCAACACCATACCCCCCTAGTGTAGGTTCCGGCCGCTGCGGCAAGTGCCGCCAACTGGCTGCTGCAGACCTTGGAGGAGGAGCGCGTGAGGGTGTCCGTCGACCTCGATCGGTGTGAGGGCCACGGCATGTGCGTGCTCGCCGCGCCGGAAGCGTTCGACCTCGATGACGAGGGCCTGCTGGACTACGACCCCGCGCCGCCGGAGGAGTTGCGCGCCGCGGTGCAGGACGCCGTGGTGACTTGCCCGGTGGCCGCAATCACTCTGGACGCCAGGCCAACGCCCGGCTCCGGCCGAGCCGGCAGCGGCGTCCCGGTGCAGGCCCCCCGGTGGCCGCTGGTGAGCCGTAAATGACCGCTCGGTGGGCCCTCGAGCGGTCGCCCGCGCAGCGGGTTGTGATCGTGGGTGCATCGCTGGCCGGTCTGCGGGCGGCCGAGGCGCTGCGCGCGGGTGGCTTCGACGGCTCTTTGCACGTCGTCGGCGACGAGGTGCACGAGCCCTACGCCAGGCCGCCGCTATCCAAGGCCCTCCTCGCCGGCGCCAAAACGCTCGAGGAGCTGCGACTGCCGCCGATGGCGGCCGTGGACGCTTCTTGGCACCTCGGTGCCACGGCGGTCAAACTGGACATCAGCGCTCGCCGGCTACTGCTGCACGACGGCACCCGACTGTCGTTCGACGCGTTGCTTATCGCCACCGGCGCCCGCCCCCGGCGGCTCGCCGCGGAGCAGATCGACGGGGTGCACGTTCTACGGACACTGGACGACGCCCGCCGACTGCGCACAGCACTGCTCGAACGACCCACCCGCGTCACGGTGGTGGGTGGGGGGTTCATCGGCTTGGAGGTCGCGGCAACCGCCCGTCAACTGGGGCTGGCCGTGACCCTGGTCGACGGCGCCCCGCTACCGATGCTGGCCGCGGTCGGGAACCGGGTGGCCGCCTTCTTCGCCCGTCAGCACCGTCGGCACGGTGTTGACCTGCGCCTTGGAATCGGGGTCACTGGACTACAGGCCGACACGGGCCAGCTGTCCGCCGTGGAACTCGCCGACGGCACGCGGCTGACCGCCGATCTCGCCGTCGTCGGCCTGGGGACGGTGCCCAACAACGCGTGGCTGCGAGGCAGCGGCCTGCTTCTGGACGGCGGGGTCCGCACCGACGCCGCGCTACGCGTGCTCGACAAGGGCGCAAAGCCCGTGCCCGGGATCGTGGCCGCCGGCGACGTCGCCCGGACGCCCCACACCCTCTTCGACGACGAACCGCTGCGAGTGGAGCACTGGACTAACGCCGTCGATCAGGCGGGCACCGCCGCCCGGACCATGCTCCACCACCTGACCGGGGCGACCGGGGAGCCGGCGCCCTACATCGGCGTCCCATCGTTTTGGTCCGACCAGTACGACACCAAGATCCTTTCGGTCGGTCTGCCCGCATTGGGCACGGAATCCAGGCTGCTCGAGGGTGACCCGACCGACGGGCGGTTCCTCGTCGGCTACGGCCGCCGAGGCCGGCTGGTCGGCGCGGTGGCGGTTGGCCATGCCCGGCGACTCGCCGCCTACCGCCGGCAGATCGCCGCCCGCGGCCCCTGGCCGCCGACCGCATCGGCCACCGCCGTTCCGGCCGCTCGCTTCACAACCTGACGGACGCACTCCAAGGAGATGCTCGCGCCCGCCCATCCCAATTCCATTGGCCCCCAGGTCACCCCCGTCAGCGACCCCACCCCAGGCGCCCGCGCCTCATCGGCAGTGCGCGTCAGGGTCGTGCGGAACGGGCCGTTGCAGGTCAGAGGTGCCGTCGAGCTCATCGACCACGACGGCAAGACATACAACACCGGCGGACGCGAGACCGTCCTCCTCTGCCGATGTGGCGGGTCCGCCAGCAAACCCTTCCGTGACGGCACGCACTCGCACATCGGCTTCGCCGACGCCGGCCGCGCCGTCAGTGACGCCGACGCAGCCACTCGCGGGTCCGCGGACGCGGTTCGGCAGATCGGCGGGAATTCCTGACCTGCACGCAAGTTCGCGGAACCCCACTGTTGACTTGTACCCCCCGGGGGTTATGGTGTTGGCGCCTCATAGCCCTACCCCCCAGGGGTTCCCCTCATAGGAGACGTAATGAGCCCCATCAACAGCGCCCCGGCCCCAATCGTTCTGGCGGAGGCCGGCGGCTGCTCCTGTTGCACTGACACGACGGCGACGCAGCGCGGCGACGGCACGGTGACCGACCCGGTCTGCGGCATGGCCGTCCGTCGAACGGCGACCACCCCGACTGCGACGCACAGCGGGAGTGCCTACTACTTCTGCGCGCCCGGTTGTCGCCGCGCTTTCAAGCGCGACCCCGAGGCCTACGCCTCCATCCCGCCGAACGCCGACTGAGCCTCCGGCTGGCCTCGCTGTCGGCGAATCAGCCATCCCAGACGGCACCTGCTGTTCCTTTCAATACCCTGCCCCCGTAGGGCACTCACTAAGGATGCGCACCATGTCTGCTCCACCCTCTACCCGTCGCGGGGCGGCACTGGCGTTGATCGCCGCCGCCCAGTTCATGGTCATCATGGACACCTCGATCATCGGCGTGGCCCTCCCTCGCATGCAGGAGGACCTCGGCTTCACCCAGGAGAGCCTGTCCTGGGTGTTCAACGCCTACGTCGTCGCCTTCGGCGGTCTGCTGCTGCTCGGCGGCCGACTGTCGGACCTGTTCGGCGCCCGCCGAATGTTCAGCACCGGCTGGTTGATCCTGCTCGTCGGCTCCATCATCGCCGGCGCCGCCGGCAACGTCGGCGTTGAACTGACCGGCCGCGCGGTACAGGGCGTCGGTGCGGCTCTGATCGCGCCCTCTGCCCTGACCCTGCTCATGATGCTGTTCGGTCACGAGCCGCGGGAGCTGACCCGGGCCCTGGCCCTCTATGGCGCGGCTGCACCGGCCGGCGGCACTGCTGGGGTGTTCCTCGGCGGGGTCATCACCGAGTACGTCTCCTGGCCCTGGGTGTTCTACATCAACATCCCGATCGCTGTGATCGCGCTGATCGCCACACCTGCTCTGATGCCGGCCGGCGGCGCCGGTGCCCGCGGCTCCATCGACGTCTTCGGCGCCATCACCGTCACCCTCGGGCTGGGCGCGGCGGTCTATGCGATCGTGCGGGCACCCGAGGTGGGCTGGGGGTCGATGGAGACCTGGGCCATGCTGATCGCCGCGGTCGTCCTGCTCGGCGTCTTCCTCGTAATCCAGGCCTCGCGCCGCGAGCCGCTCATGCGGCTGTCGATCTTCCGGATCCCCAACTTGGGGGCGGCCAACCTCGCCCAGCTGATGCTGGGGGCGGCCTGGATCCCGATGTGGTTCTTCCTGAACCTCTACCTGCAGCAGGTGCTCGGATACACCGCCTTCCCCTCGGGCGCCGCACTGCTACCCATGACCATTCTGATCATGATCGGGATGATCGTGCTCGCTCCACGGGCGATCAACCGCTTCGGGCCCAAGACGATGATCGTCAGCGGGCTGCTCCTGCTCGCGGCAGGGATGGGGTGGCTGTCGCTGATCCGGCCTGGCGGCAACTTCCTCGTCGACGTGCTGCCCGCCTCCCTCGTGGCAGCCCTGGGCATGTCTCTGGCGTTCATCCCCTCTCTGGGCACCGCCATCTCCGCAGCACCCCCCCAGGAGGGCGGACTCGCTTCGGGCATCGTCAACACCAGCTACCAGGTCGGCTCGGCGCTCGGCCTGGCAGCGATGACCGCGGTCGCCGCGAGCTACGGAGCCAACCAGCTGGGCGACAACACCGCGCTCACCGACGGATTCTCCGCCGCCTTCATCGGCGCCGGCCTGATCGCTCTGCTCGGCGCCATCCTGGCCGGGATCACGCTGAAGAGCGCGCGACCGGAACCCGAGGCGATGCACAGCGACCGGTCAGGCGACGCCCAGGCCGCCGGAGGCCGCTGACCTCGACGTCGGGGCGGCGTCGGCCGGGCACACCCCGGCGCCGCCCCGACCCTCCCGCACCTAGGAGATCGATGCCCATGACAGCCCTGATCCCAGGAACCGCCATCTCCGTCCAGTCTCCAGCCCTGCGCCGCGCCGCCCGATGTCTGCTCGGCTGCGCGCTGGTCGCGCTGCTCCCCCGCCTCCCCGGCAAGGAGCAGGCGCCGCCCGGGGCCTGCCGCTGAACCGCGCCGCCCCTCCACCACCCATCGACAAACACGCTAGGAGTAGAGATGACCAACCGCAGGCCCCTCCTGATCGCCTACGACGGCTCCCCCGACGCCCGCTCGGCGATCGAAACTGCCGCCGCCCTGTTCCCCGGTTCCCGCGCGGTGGTGCTCTACGCGCGCCAGCCTCTGGAGAGCGTCGCGGCACACCTGGAAGGCCACCCCGCCCTGGAGGACGTCCAGGTGCTGGACAAGGCAACGCTCGACGCTTCGGAACGGATCGCCGCCGACGGCGTCGAGCTCGCCCGCGGACTCGGGCTCGAGGCCGTGCCGCGGGTCTCCTCCACCATGGCCACCGCCAGCGAGGCCATCGTCGAGGCGGCCGAGGAGTTCGACGCCGGACTCATCATCCTCGGGTCCCGTGGGCGGCGCGGGCTGCGCGCCACTCTGCTGGGCAGCACCTCGACAAACGTGCTGCACCAAACCCGCCGGCCCACCTTGGTCATCCCCTCCGAGGGGGTGGCCGCCGCCCGAGCACGGGCCAGCCGCGCCGGCTACTGAGTCACCGAAGTCGTCACCAGCATGCGGCTGCCCGTTCCCGCACCAGGGGGCGGGCAGCCCGCGAGGCGAACGCACCCGGGCCTACGCCAATCGCCGCCGCGCCCAAAGCAACACGACCTCGACATCAAGCGCTGTTCGTCGGCGCATAGGAGAGCCGCATGGCCGAGACCGTCCTCAACCAGCTGCCAGTCCTCGAGTTTCTGGAGCGGCGTCTGAAAGGAACCTTGCAACCCGAGGATCGAACCCACCTGACATACCCGACCGCGATATCGCAGTTGCTCGACTTCGAGATCGCAGCGATCGGGAAAGGGACGGCCACCGTGGTCGTCGACGTCGATTCCGTCCGCCACGGCAACCAGCAGGGGACGGTGCATGGAGGGTTTCTCGTCGAGCTGGCCGACGCAGCTATCGGTACCGCCCACTCCACGCTCATGGAGCAGGGCGAGTCGTTCACGAGCATCGACTTGCATGCCGTCTTCCTGCGCCCAGTCTGGCGCGACACCTTGCGCGCGCACGCCACACCGACCTTCTCGGGGAACACGATCACGCACTACCACTGCGAGATCGTCCGCAGCAGCGACGGCAAGTCCGTCGCCACGGCGACCAGCACCGTCATGACGCTCCGCGGCCAACGGGCAACCGGACGCTGACCTCTCGACAGCGATGTGACTCTGGAAGCTGAGCCGGCGTCCTACGCGCTCGAGGCTGAGGGTCGGCCTTCATCCCCGTGCGTGTCGGCGGGGCCCAGGGATGGTCGCGTTGACTGGTTTGATGAGGTTGATGGCGCCGACCATCAGGATGATCGGCGAGGTGCTCCTCGGAAGCCTGTCCTTCACCGTCTCCCAAAACGTGTTATTCACGGCGACCGGCCAGTCCACGAGCCGCGTCACGCCTCGGTGAGCGCGAACGCGGTGGCGAAGATGCTGTGGACATCGAGTGCAGTGCCGCTAGGAGCGACCGGGCACCGACATGAAGCAGCCCCGCTGGGTGCGCGCGCGCCCAGCGGGGCTGACCGATGTGAACCGGGCGCCCGGTTCAGGGATCGGATTTCCGTCGTTCCCTATTGAGGCAGTCTTACCAGTGGTCGTGCGGTCGGTCGGGTGTTGCAAGTTTCGGATCGAGCATGCCGTGGTCGAACGATTCAGAGCGGCCAGTGGATGCTTGTAAAGAACTGCTGCCCAGTGTCGATAATGCCGGACCAGCCAACACTGTTATAAAGTTGCATCCATTTATATGTCCAAAAGGTGATCGACATGATCGGAGCGATAGAGCCGATTATGCGCTTAGTCCTCTTGAACCGCTTTCGCCCTGTAGTTGCTCGGGGAGTAGTGCTGGGCTGAGGTGCCGGTAACGCTGGAGTTCCTTTCCGTTCTTTCCGGCACTTACGCTGCGGGTGGGGGTGTCTACGGGTGCGGGATTGCACTCGCTTACGGCGATGGTGATGGTTCGCCATGTTGCCTCCGTCCCTCCGTCCAGCTGGCCGGAGGGCGCATGGAGAGCAATGGCAGCCGAAGGAACTCCTTCCTGTAGACGCCGGAGACGCTGTGGGAGCCCTAGCAGGGCCACCGCGAAACCCTCAACGGGCATCACCGCGGCTAGGTTCCAGATTTCTGGGCCTTGCGCTTGACCGCTTGGCCTTCCCCGGCGTGTCCTGGCGGACACGCCGGGAAGGGCCTGCGACCCCGAGTGACTCAGCGCCCGACGCGATAAGTCGCACCTTGATAGCGAACGTTTTCGGGGCCAACGTCGCGATCGTGATCGCCGCCGTCCTCTGGCCGCTGCGCCGTCGACCGCAGGCTGCAGGCAGACCCTCAGCGTGGCCGGCGCCGGCCAATCCAGGAGATGGTCCGGCCCCGGCGCTCAGGGCCTCGGTGAGCGCGAACACGGCGGCAATGATGCTGTGGACGACGAGTGCAGTCAGAAGTTCGGGACGCCGTCCGTCGGTCGCCCTCACTGCCGGTCCGCTGGCGAGCTCGACCTGCCGCAGGGTGCCCTAGGGAGCGGGACAGCGACGAAGACCGTCAGCGTGGCTGGGACCGGCCACACCCGGAGAAGGTCCGCCCCTCGCGCTTGTGCCCGCGGCGTGGCGGCGGCGGGCTAGGTGATCATCGGGCTGGGTTTGACTCAGCGAGGGGCGCAATAGTGTCGGCCTCGCTGCGGGTCTGGGTGCGCCACAGGGAGATGCCAAGGCCGATGAGCGCGATGCCCCCGGGGACGGCCATTGGTCGGTCGAACGTCTCAGGCAGTACTGCGAGCGCAGCCGTTGCGACCGCGATGACATCACGCCGGACTGCGGCGGGAACCACCTGTGTGGCTATGCCTGCCCTCACCTGTGCTGCCGAGGCCTCACAGATGAGTGCCGATGACGGCCGGGGTGGATCCGCCCGAACACCCGCTCCGGCGACGGATTCGGCGAGCGCACGAGTCCGCCGGCCATGGCGCTGCTGGCGCTCCAAGTACGACCGAGCTCACAGCGTGCGAACCGCTCCCGGGGCTAGGACGATGACTTGCTCCCGCAATCCAGCACGCTCGAATGCGGCCTCGATCTCGGTTCGCCCCTCGGTGAAGTGCTCCCAGCCATCGGCGTGAATCACGACCACATGCGGAGACCCGAGGATGACCGCAGCCTCGGCTGCCTCGTCCCCCGTCAGCGTGAGTACGGCCTCCAGGGGAGAAACCACACCTGCGCCAGCGAACAGCAGCGCCACGTCGATCGGCCCACAAATCTGGGCGACGCTGCGGACCACGTCGAGGGAGGAATTGTCGCCGCTCACGTAGACGGTGGGGAGACCGGCGCCGGAGAGGACGAAGCCAGTGACGTCTCCGGTGTACGCGGTCGCCCACTCGGGGCCGTGCTGGGCCGGCACCCAAGTCACGCGAACCGACCGGCCGTCATGGCCAGGCAGGTCGAGGCTCCCCCACGCCGGCCGACTGGTCAGAGTCCCACCGAGGCGTTGGACAGCGCCGAGCGTGCTCAGCACCAGCGGCACCGTGGCCAGGTAGCGACGTCCCCCGCCGTCGAGGTTGTCCGCGTGTTCGTCGTGCGAGAGCAGGACTGCGTCCACGATCCCGACGTCCTCGGCGCTCCGGGCCGGCGGGGCGGTCTTGACCAGCTTGAACATCTCCCCCGGGTACTCACCGGGCTCATCGAACGTCGGGTCGGTCAGCAGACGGAGCCCGGCGATGCTGAGGAGTGCGGTCGGCCCCCCGAGGGCTTCGATGGTGATGCCGGATCTCGGATGCGAGACGGGCAGGTTGAGCGATGATCGGGTCGTGGTCATGGCCTCTAGCGTGGTGTCCTTGGCGATCCGCCGTAAGCGGTCCGTCGGCCTCGCTACGATCTGATCCGGCCATGAGAGGACCCTGGTTGTGACGCGTGACCCCGCCGTGGTGGCGGTGCTGGTTTTCGACCGCTCGCCACTGTTCGAGATGAGCGTCCCACTCAGCGTCTTCACCTTGGACAGCTCGTCCGAGGCGGATCACCGCTTCCAGCTCCAGTCGGTGGCCGCGGAGCCAGGCCCGTTGCGAACCACCGGTGGTCTGGAGATTCGGGCGCCCTACGAGCTCGATGCACTGGGGACCGCCGGAATAGTGATCGTCCCCGCTTGGCGGAACCCTGAGGAACGGCCCGGTGAGCCGGTGCTGGCGGCCTTGCGCGCCGCGCACGCCGACGGTGCGGTGATTGTCGGGTTGTGCCTCGGTGCGTTCGTGCTCGCTGCCGCTGGGCTCCTCGATGGCCGACGCGCGGCGACCCACTGGGCATTCACGGGTGCGCTGGCCGCGGCCTACCCGGAGGTGACGGTCGATGACGCCGCGTTGTTCGTAGACGAAGGTGACGTGCTGACCAGCGCTGGGGCCGCCGCGGGGATCGACGCGTGTTTGCACCTGGTCCGCCGGACGATGGGGGCGGGCACCGCAGCGGCCATCGCGAGACGCATGGTGGTGCCACCTCAGCGCAGCGGCACCCAGGCGCAGTACCTCGACCAGCCCGTGCCCGAGCGCGTCGACGACGAGATCTTCGGGGTGCTTGCCCATGCCCTCGAGCACCTCGACTCGCCTCTCGACGTCGCGGGTCTGGCGGCGCGCGCCCACATGAGCAGGCGGGCCTTCGATCGCAAGTTTCGTGCTGCCGTGGGCGACTCACCCATGAGATGGCTGCTCCATCAGCGCGTACTGCACGCTCAACGGCTGCTTGAAGGCACCGACCTCTCCGTCGACGCCATCGCCCGCCAGGTCGGGCTGGGCGCGGGGGTGTCGCTTCGACCGCACTTTCGCCGGCAGGTGGGTATCAGCCCGCAGGCCTACCGCCTGGCCTTCCGAGCGATCGATGTCAGCGGGCGCCCGGCCTGATGATGCGCAGGAGACTTCGCCCGGATTCCGCGCGCGGGTGAACCCGATGCCTTCAGTCGCACGTCATCGCTTGTCGTGATTCCTTAGGAACGCGAGGCTGGTCGCGGAGGTGACATGACCACGACCGACAATCCGACGCTTGGTAGCGAGCGACCCGGTGGAGTATTGCGCTACGCCGCGTTCACCCACGACGGCGCCGGAGGCAACCCCGCCGGGGTGGTTTTGGACGCCAGCAAGCTGGACGACGCGGGCCGTCTGGCCGTTGCCGCCCAGGTGGGCTACTCCGAGACCGCGTTCGTTGAGGCCGAACCTCAGGAAGGCCGGTATCGGCTGCGGTACTTCAGCCCTCGGGCCGAGGTTGCCTTCTGCGGCCACGCCACCATCGCGGCCGCAGTGGCCATAGCGGAGCGCCGAGGGGCCGGAAAGCTGCTCTTCGAGACCTTGGCCGGTCCGGTCCCCGTGCTGACCGAGGCGACCCCCGTCGGCTACGTCGCGACATTGACCAGCGTGCCGACCCGCACGCGTGCGGCGGAGGCCGGCGAGCTCGACGCCGCGCTGGCGGCGCTGCGCTGGCAGCGGTCGGACTTGGACCCCCGCTACCCAGCGCATGTCGCCTATGCCGGCAACGACCACCTAGTACTCGCCGTAAGCGACCGGGCTCGGCTGGCCGAGCTGGACTACGACTACGACGCACTCGCCATCCTGATGGAGGATCGGGGCTGGACCACGGTGCACCTGGTGTACGCCCACTCTCCGCTGCTCTTCTCCGCCAGAGACCCATTCCCTCCGGGCGGAGTAATCGAGGACCCAGCCACCGGGGCTGCCGCTGCTGCCTTCGGCGGCTACCTGCGCGCCCTCGCACTTGTCGACCCGCCTACACAGGTCACTGTGCTGCAAGGCGAGGACATGGGCAGGCCCAGCCGGCTGCTCATCCAGATCGCCGCCGACGACCGCCGCGTCCAAGTCACCGGCACCGCCGCACCCATCGCCCTCACCGGCTCCTCAGGAGGTGACCACCGCGCGTCCGGGTGAGGAACGACGCGCTCGCGCTTCGAGACCAGCGGTCGGACACGAGCCCCGGCCGGTCTGGCCGGCCGGGGCTCGAGCTCTCAGTGGTGGTGGTGCTGCGGTTCAGCGGTCCTGCGGCGGTCGATGAGAAGCCAGCTCAGGACGGCGACGACGAGTCCCGAAGTGCTGATGAGCCCACCGATCCAGTTGACCGACGCCAGCCCCATTCCCCCATCGATGGCAGCGCCACCCAGGTAGATGCCGAGCGCGCTGCCGAGGGTGAAGGCGGAAATGTTTGCCGCTGAGGCCACGTCAGGCGCGTGACCGGCCGCGTTCATCACCCGCAGCTGCAGCGGTGCGACCACCGCGAAGGCCGCCGCACCGAAGACGAACGTCCCCACGACGGCGGTCACCGTGTTCTCGATCAGCCAGGTCATCGCGAACAGCACTACCGCGAGCGTGGCAATCGTGCCGAGGACCGTCGGCATCAACCATTTGTCGGCAAGGCGGCCACCCAGGTTGTTGCCGACGAACAGGCCAGCCCCGAACAGCAGGAGCAGCGGCGTGATCCAGGCACTGGAGAACCCGGTCACCTCCGTGAACTGCGGCGCGATGTAGACGTAACTGGTGAAGACCCCGCCGTAACCGAGCAACGTGGTCAGCAGCGCCGCCCACACCGCCGGCCGACGCAGCGCCGCCAGCTGCTCTCGCATGCTCGGTCCGTGCCCGCCGCCACCGAGGTGGGCTAGCGCGTGCGCGTCCAGGCCCGCGGTCTCGCTCCCCGCCGCGTGCCCGTCTACTGCGTGCCCGTGGTGTGCGTCGTGGTCCTGCTCGCCGGCGGTCGCGTGGTCGGAGTGCGCGACCGACCCGTGGTGGCCCCCGTGGCCGTGGTCGTCGTGGGGGGCTTCTACGTCAGTCGAGTGCGCGGCGTGCGCCTCCGGGGTGCGCCGAGTGGAAGCCGGTAGGAACGCCAGCAGTCCGATGAGTGCGGCCCCCCCGAGGACGACGAGGGTCCAGAACGTGAACCGCCAGCCCAGTGCCTGACCAACGGCCGCGCCGATCGGTGCGCCAAGAACGGTGGATGCGGTCAGGCCTGTGAACACGGTTGCGACCGCCCGGCCCTTGCGGGCCGGATCGACCAGCTCGGCGGCGTAGACGGCAGCAATTCCAAGGAAGGCGCCGTGCGCCATTGCCGAGACGATCCGCCCGGCCAAGATCGAGTCATACGTAGGGCCGAGGGCCGAAACAAGGTTGCCGGCGAGGAAGACCCCCGTGGTCGCGAGAAGCATGCCGCGGCGCGGGAAGCGTGTTCCAAGAGCCGCGAACAGCGGCGCGCCCACTGCGACACCCAACGCGTAGGCGCTCTCGAAATGTCCCACTTCGCCGATAGTCACGCGTAGAGCCGTGGCGATCTCCTGGACGACACCGGCGACGATGAACTCGTCGGCCCCCATCGCGAACGCGCCGATCACGAGCGCCCACACGGCCAGGGGCATCCGTTGCCTTCCCCTTCGAGTTGGCGAACCGGCCGCGGCCGACTGGCCGTGAGCATGGGTTGCGCTGGCGCCGGGCCGATGTGCGGTCAGCCCCTCGGTGATCAGCTCGTCGGTCGACGGCCGCACCGCCGCGTCGTGAGAACTCATGACGTCTCTCCTTGTCTTTGTCTTGATACCCGCTAGGGGTACCGGCCAACTCTGATGTGAGGTCGTTCATTCCGACGGCTGGAGCCCCGGTCGGGCGCTGTGGTGGAGCCCCAGACTTGCGGATTGGACGTTGCCGCCATGGACTGTTGAGCGACTGTCGCAACGCTGAGCGGGCCGCTGTCGCGGCTCCCCTCCGGCGCAGAAAGCAATACGAGGGCCTCAGCCGCTCGAGCCAGATCGGGGAACCGCCCCGGAGACCGACAAAGATGGCGCTATCCGGACGGGCAGGCACTCGGCCGGTGCCGACGGGGCGTCAACCACTGAGCTCGTAGCGCCTTGCCCCACCGGTGCAAGCTCGTGCCGTCGCCAAAGCGAACGCGGAATGATCACTCGCGTTGGCTGCGCCGATCGTCCTCGAGGGCACCGGCTGGAACGTCGTGCTCTCCGGGTCGTCCGCACAGATCCGCTGCGGCAGGCATCGGGCGGTCTGGCCGGCCTCACGGTCGCGAGCGGCGTCGCCCTCCAACCGGGGGCCCGAGGGTCCTTTCCAGCCACGACCTCGATGGCGCGGGTGCGGTTGTCGCCTCGGCTCAGGGCGTCTGGTGGTCAACTCAGTGGTTTAACGGTGAAGCTGAACATCATTCCGCTGTGCATGTGCTCGGCGATGTGGCAGTGGGCCATCCAAAGCCCGGGATTAGAGACGTCGAACAAGATGTCGACGGTCTGCCCGGTGCGCATCAGAACGGTGTCCTTCCACACCAGGTTGCGCTCGGGCACGCCATCGCGGCCCAGGACGAGGAAGCGCCCGGCACCGTGCAGGTGGATCGGGTGATGCATCGGGTGGTCGGACTCCATCTCGTTGACCAGGCGAATCTTCACGCGCTCCCCCACGGTGAAGCGCCAATCGACCGGGGGCCTGTCCCCGCTACCCGCAGTCCGGTCGACGAGCCGCCACCGCATGTTCGTGGTTGTGCTGCGGCGGTTCATCTCGACCATGTCGTCTTCCCACTCGATGCCGTCACCGCCACCGTCGCCGTGTCCGTCGCCGTGTCCGTCGGCCTGAGCATGGGAGGGCACATGCTCGGCGGAAAACATCGCGTGACCCATGTCGTGGCCGCCCACCAATTCCCCGGGGTGGGCGGACATCAGCTTCATCCCGCACTTCGGGCAGTGCCCCGGCTGGTCGCGGACCACATCGGGGTGCATCGGACACGCGTAGGCGACCGGGCCAGCCGCCTGGTCCTCGAACGGGTCCTCCATCTCGGCGACGGCGGCGAGGATCTTGTCCGGAGCTGCCGCGAGCCAGCCGTCCAACTGCTGTCGTTCGTCCTCGAACTCAGGTGCATGCCGCAGTAGCTCGAACGAGTCCCTGAGCGGGGGGGCTGCTCGCTCGTTCGTCACGCTGATCGACGCCAGCTGGTAGATGTGGTCGGGGGTGCGGTGCTCCAGGGTCAGCTCTCCCGGCCGATCCAACAACACGTCGACGATTGCTCGCTCTGAAGGGGCGATCAGCACCTCTGACACGAACTCTTCGCGCTCTACACGACCGCTGTCCCCGCCTATGAGTTTCATCCGCGCCCCGGGCAGGGTCACGTTGAAGACTCGGGTGTTGGCCGTGTTGGTCAGCCACAAGCGCACCACCTCGCCGGCGCTGGCGGTCAGCGCCAGGTCTGGCTCCCCGGCGACGAGCAGCACGTTGCCGAAGCGGCCCATGGCCGAGAAGGTCGTCTCCGTGCGGCTGAACGGTGCGATGGCGCCGTCCTCGATGAGGATGTCGTCGAGGGGCAGGACGACGTCGCGATGCGCCGGCGGCCAGTAGTCGGGGTCGAGCGGTTCCACCAGGATGTTGCCGTAGAGGCCCATCTCCTGCGCGTAGTCCTCCCGGATGTGCGGGTGGTACCAGTACAGCCCTGGGTCGGGGAACTGCAGGCGATAGGTAAAGCTCCCGGCCACCGGGATGGGTTCCTGGGTCTCGTGCGGCACGCCGTCGTACTTGTTCTCCACGCGCAGGCCGTGCCAGTGGACGGTCGTGTCGATGTCCGTCTCGTTGGTGACGTGGATGACGACCTCCGACCCCTGCCGGACCTTGATGGTGGGGCCGGGGACGGAGCCGTTGTACCCGAGCATGCGCACCGTCGTTCCGCGCAGCTGCTTGGCAACGGGGCCTTGCTGAAGATGGAAGGACTCGCCATCGGTGAGTTCGACCACCGGCGGCCGGGTGACCCCCGGCAATCCGACGACGGCGGTGGAGAAGTTGTCCATGGTTCCCCCTGCGGGTGTTGTTGCGGCCGGTGATGTGGTGCCGGTGCTCTCCTGGACGGCGTAGCCAGCGGCCTCGATGGCGGCAGCCACCGCTGTGGGGTCAGCCGGCCCGGTCACGTGGATGGTCTTGGTGGCAAGGTCGACCTCGAGGGTCTGCACCCCGGGCACGTCGTGCACCCGGGCACTGATCGCCCGGACGCAACGCCGTCCAGTCATGGCCGGCACATGGATCGAGATCACGCGTCTCCTTTGCAGGTCGGTCGGTGTAGACGCTGCCGAGGGGCGCTGTCCAGACGCTGTCGGTCCACTGGCGGCAGTCGGCCGGCCCCGCACGGTGGACACCGGCACGAGAATCGTTGTTTCGCGTGCCGTCACGGCCGAGAATCGGCGCTCCGGCGAAATCAGCCGGTCATTGGAGGGTGAGGCATGGAGATCCGCCTCCTCGGACCGGTCGAGGTCGTCGTCGGGGAGCACGCCGTTCCCGTTCCGGGCAGCGGGGAACGCGAGCTGCTCGCGCTCCTGGCGCTGTCTGCGGGACGGGTTGTGGCCGTCCCGACATTGGTCGACTCGCTCTGGGGCGAGGACTTGCCGGCAAATCCAGGCAACGCCCTGCAGGTGCGCGTGTCGAAGCTCCGCCGCACCATGAACGCCCTCGGCGTCCCCAGCTCGATCGTCATCACTCGTCCACCCGGGTATTTGCTGGACATCGAGCCCCGACAGGTTGATGCGCTCGGGTTCGCCGTCGTGGTCGCGGAAGCCCGCGCCGCCGCCGGCGGGGATCCGTCGAACGCGGCAGACCGCTACAGGCGCGCACTCTCCCGTTGGCGCGGCGCCGCCTTGTCGGAGTTCAGAGAGACCCGGTGGGCGGGGCCCGAGGCTGCCCGGTTAATGGAGCTTCAACTGGCGGCCCAGGAGGAGCTCATTGACCTGGAAATGGCGGCGGGACGCCACACCGACGTGCTCGGGGAGCTCGAGGCGCTTACCACGGCCCATCCGCTCCGCGAGCGGCTGCACGGTCGCCTGATGCTCGCGCTGTACCGCGCAGGTCGGCAGGCCGACGCATTGGCGGTCTACCAGCGCACCCGGGCTCTGCTCGACAGCGAGCTCGGCCTGGAGCCCAGCGCTGAGCTGCGCGGGCTGCAGAAGGCGATCCTGGACCAGCGCCCGGATCTCCGTGCACCGAACCGAATCACCCCGGCACGGCCTGCACCACCGCCTGGCCATCGGCTACCACCCCGACTCACATCCTTCCTCGGCCGCGACGACGACGCGGAGCGAGTGAGCGCACTCATCAGGGACCACCGACTGGTCACGGTGACCGGGCCCGGTGGCGTGGGGAAGACCAGCCTCGCCGTCGAGGTCGCTCGTGCGGCTACTGACGGCTTCTCCGACGGAGTGGGGTTCGTACGGCTGGCCGGCCTTGCAGAGGAGGAGCAGGTGCCCCTCGCCGTGCTCGCGGCACTCGACGTTCGCGACGTCCCGACAGCGACCGCCGAGGACCAGATGCTCGGCCACCTCAGGGACCGCGAGGTCCTCCTGATCTTGGACAACTGCGAGCACCTGGCGGACGCCTGCGCGGTACTTGCTGAGCGCCTCCTCGAGTCCTGCCCACGGCTGCGACTGCTGGCCACCAGCCGTGAGCCATTGGCGGCCCGTGGGGAGGTGCAGGCGTCCCTCGAACCGTTCCCCGTCCCGCCGGCCGACGCGGACCGCTCTGACCTGGGAACCAGCACCGCCGTCCGGCTGTTCGTCGAACGGGCGCAGAGCGCACTGCCCGACTTCCGACTTGCGGAGCAGAACGCCGCCGCGGTTGCGGAGATCTGCCGGCGCCTAGACGGCATCCCATTGGCACTCGAACTGGCCGCCGCCCGCGTAGCGGCGCTCCCGGTGACGGAGTTGGCCGCCCGGATGGAAGATCGATTCGCGCTTCTCACCACCGGCCCGCGAACCGCGGAAATGCGTCAACGCACGCTGCGATCGACCGTCGACTGGAGCTACCAGCTCCTGTCCGAGCCCGAGCGAATGCTCCTGCGCCGCCTATCGGTGTTTCGTGGCGGATGGACTCTGACCGCGGTCCAGTCCGTTGCCGGCGGACAAGGCCTCAACCCGGGGATTGTGGTGGACACGCTGGCCCGGCTGGTCGACCGTTCTCTCGTCGTCGTTGACCGGAACTCCGGTCCTCGGTACCACCTTTTGGAGACCATCCGCGAGTACGCCATTGAGCGCTTGCAAGAGGCGTCCGAGTCGGACATCGTCGGGCGAGCACACGTTCAGTACCTCACCGCCCTCGCTCAGCAGGCAGAGCGCGAGTTGCGGGGCAACGGCCAGGCGCGCTGGCTGCCACGCCTGTCGATGGAGCGCGACGACATCGAGTCAGGCTTGGCCTGGTGCACCGCGCACACGGCCAGTGACCCAGACGCCGGACTGTTGCTCGTCGGCGCTCTGGGCTGGTACTGGTACTTCGCGAGTCGACCCGATGGCGGCGGCAAAGTGGCCGCCATGCTCGAGGCCGCCCCGGGCGGGTCGCCCTCGGCACGTGCCCATGCCCTGCAAGCCCTGGCCGTCGCGGGACGGCCGGGCGCGTGTATCGTGCACCCGGCCCCCGAATGCGCGACCGCCGCAGCCGAGAGCCGCACTCTCTTCGTTCAGCTCGGAGACGACTCCCGGGCCGCCCTTTCGGCCACGCTGCTCGCCGTCGAGGACATCGGCGCAGACGATCCCGAGCATGCCTTCGGCCTGCTCGCCGACGCCGACCAGGAGTTCCATCGGACGGACGACGACTGGTGCTCTGCCCTGGCGCAGTTCGTGAGAATGGAGCTGCACGCGGCTGCGGGAGAGATGGTCGACGCGACACTCTGCGGGGAGCGAGCCCTTGCCGTCTTCCGCGCACTCGGTGACCAGTGGGGTGCCTCGGCCATCCAGTTCCATCTGGGCGTCGCCCTGCATCGCGCGGGACAACTCGACGAGGCTCTGTCCATGTACGAGGGGGCGCTGGGCAGCGGGCGGCAGGTCGGACAGGCCAACACTATTCAGTACGCCCTAGCCGGCGCCGGCCACGTGACGCTCCAGCTCGGGGACGGCGAACGCGCAGCTCGACTGTTCGCCGAATCGCACAAGGTCGGCCGGGAGCTGGGAGCAGACGGCAACGCACGGGCAGCCGTTGGCGAGGGGCTCCTCGCGCGCGAGCGCGGCGACCTGACCGAAGCGGGGGCCAAGCTGACGTGGGCGCTGCACAGGTTTGCCGAACAGAGCGAGCCGGCGTGGACCTCAGCGACTCTGATCGGTCTCGGCCATCTCGGAGAGCTCTCCGGAAATCTGGACAGCGCGGAGTTCTGCCACCGCCGCGCCTGGCAGACCGCACCCGGCGACGCGGCCGCCCTCGAAGGATTGGCCTGCGTCGCGGCAGCGCGGGCCGACGCTGCCACCGCGGCGCGGCTGCTCGGCACGGCAAGCTGGTGGCGCAACCGGCGACACCGCCCGATTGCACGGCTGGAGCGGGTGGACGTCCAACGGGCCGAGAACCGCGCCCGGGCACTCCTCGGCGATGACTCGTATGAGGCGGCCTACCGCGCCGGCGCCGATGAGCCCCATGCCCTCACCCCGGAACTGGGCGCAGCCCCCGCGGGCCACTGACGACACACTTCCGTGAGGGCCTCGACAGGGCCTCGACAGGATCTCGACATCGCCGGGGCCGACTGTGCGAACACGGCCCACCGCCCCCGCTGAGAGAGGCGTTCCGATGTCCACCCCGCAGACTTCCGGCACAAACCCGGCACCTCCACCCCGTCCGGGAAGCCCGCCCGGCATCCGCGCCGGGGTGAACGAAAGAGCTGGGGCTCCGATGGAGACGACTCAGTTCGACGACGTGACAGCACCGCTGACGATGGCCGGTGGACGAACCATGAGAGCGGTCGTCCAGGACCGGTACGGCGCGGCACCGGAGGACGTTCTGCGTCTCGCCGAGATCAGCAGGCCCAGCATCGGGGACCACGAGGTGCTCGTGCGCGTGCACGCCGCGAGCGTGGACCGGGGCACCTGGCACATCATGGCGGGTTTGCCCTATCCCATCCGGCTCGCCGGATTCGGGCTCCGCCGGCCGAAGTACGCCAATCCTGGCCGGAGCCTGGCGGGCACGGTGGAGGCGGTCGGCCCTGACGAGAAGGGCTTGCAGCCGGGCGATGAGGTGTTCGGAGTCGGAGACGGCACGTTCGCTGAATTCGCACGCGCCCGTGCCGACAAGCTCGCCCGCAAGCCGGCGAACTTGACCTTCGCGCAGGCGGCTGCCGTCCCGATCTCCGGCCTCACCGCGCTGCAGGCCGTCCGCGACCACGCACGGGTCCAGGCCGGCGAGACAGTGCTGATCGTCGGCGCATCAGGAGGCGTCGGCAGCTTCGCCGTGCAACTGGCCAAGGAGTCCGGAGCCGAGGTCACCGGCGTGGCCAGCACCGCGAAGGTCGACGTGGTCCGCGCCCTCGGCGCGGACCACGTCGTCGACTACACCCGCGAGGACGTCACCGACGCCCAGCACCGCTACGACGTGATCCTCGACATCGGCGGCAACCGTCGGCTGTCCCAGCTCCGGCGCGCACTCACCCCTCGCGGACGGCTGGTCATCATCGGGGGCGAGACCGATGGACGGTGGCTCGGCGGCAGCGACCGGCAGATCCGGGCGACGCTGCTCTCTCCGTTCATCGGCCAGCAGCTTGGCACCTTCGTCGCCTCGGAGAACGCCGACGATCTGCTCGCCCTCGCCGGGCTGCTCGAAGACGGCGCGATCGCTCCGGCCATCGACCGGACATACCCGCTCGCCGAGGCGGCCGCAGCCATCCGCCACGTACTGGACGGTCGGGCGAGCGGCAAGGTGGTCATCCATGTCCCGTCCCGCCGTGCGGCGAGACCACCGTCGAGCGGACCGGAATGACGCGCAGCCGCTCGTCTACCCGTGCTCGCCGACGCGCCGCTGGGCCCCTCTCCCGCGGGCGCTGTGCGCGTTGATCTCCCGGCCGCTCCGGGATTACGCCGGCCGGGCGGGCAGCGCTGTCCGTCTCGGCATCCGTCGAAGGGCCCAACCCCGCGGCGCCCGCCACGGTTACTCGATACGAGGTAGTAGGTCATGACCGTCACCCCCACCAAGCTCACCCGCGCCGCCGACCGAGGCGTCGTGGCGGACTTGCCGCTCTGGCGCCTGAACGCGATGCGAGTCGGATACGCCGTGATGGGCGTTGGTCTCGCCATCGTGAAGTGGCCGCTCGTCATCGGCTACGACAGCTCCACGCCCCTGTTCGAGGGCGTCGTCCACATCCTCCTGACCGCAATGGGACTCCTGGCTCTGCTGGGGCTGCGCTATCCCGTCCGGCTGCTGCCCATCCTGTTGTTCGAGGCCCTGTGGAAGCTCATCTGGCTGCCCGTCGTAGCCCTACCCGCGGTGGTTGCCGGCGACGCGGACGCGGCCATGAGTGATGTCATCGCCAGCTGTTCGATAGTCGTGATCATCGTGGCCGTCGTCCCGTGGCGATACGTCTGGCAGCGGTACGTCACCGCCAAGGGCGACCGCTGGCGCTGACCGATGAACGTCAAGGGAATCGTCTTCGCCGGGACAGCGACGGATGCTCGCCCCGCGATGCGGACGTTCGCGATGGAGGTGCTCGGGATGACGCCCTCCCGAGTGGAAGGTGTCGAGGCGGACCTGTTCGACCTGCCGGACGGCTCCTCCTTCGCGATCGCGTCACCAGGGGGGATGGGCGACACGGAGCGAACCCTCGGCTTCCTGGTCGATGATCTCGATCTAGCGGTGGCGGACCTCGCCTCGGCGGGGGTTCCGGTGGACGGGTACATCTCCGGCAACCAGCGGGAACGCTACGTGCATTTCACGGCACCAGACGGCCACCTGTACGAACTGATCGAGCGACGGGGCTGATGACGTGCTGGCACGCCGAGACCCCGCCGCGGAAGTCGGCGCGGGCGACGGTGCGCGAGGCGACCGGGAGGGACGCGGAGCTGCAGCTCCTGATCTGGCAGACCTGTCGTCCGTCGCGCGGCACTCCGGCCGCTGGGGTGTAGGCCGCACTCGACGTGCTGGTCTGCAACGCGGGCGTGATGGCGGTTCCGCCCGGCACGACCCGGAATGGCTTCGAGACGCAGATCGGCACTGACCATATCGGGCACTTCCGCGCTCGTCGGCCGGCGACCGCCCGCTTACACGGCTGGAGCGGGTGGACGTCCAACGGGCCGAAACCCCGCGCCCGCTAGCTTCTCGGCGATGACGCCTATCGGGCGGCCTACTGCGCCGGCGCCGAAGAGCCGCATGCGCTGGCGGTGGATCTTGACGCCACCCCCGCCGGGCGACTGACGACCCGACTCCGCAAGGACCCCGACAGGAACTCGACAGCGTCGGCGCGGAGCGTGCGAACACGACGCGCGGGCGAGGGCGACATCGAGGTCGGCCGTTGCTGCCTGTCGGCAATAGGCGGGAAGGCGTGCTTGCAGGGCCACCGGCGCCTGCCGCGGCAGGCGCCGGTGGCCCGGCTACGAACGAGGAGTTGCAATGACCATCACGACGTCCGCGCTCACACGGGGAGCCGGTGTTTCTGCCGTGCTGTCGGGACTGCTGTTCATCCTGATCCAGCCGATCCATCCACCGGAGAACGTCGCCGCGGTCACCGGCACCGCCTGGGTCGTGATCGCGCTGATGACCATCGCGATGGCCGTCCTGGGCCTGGCGGGCCTGACGGGGATCTACTTCCGCCAGGTGCGCGAGTCTGGGCCGCTCGGCCTGCTCGGCTACGTGATGCTCGGGGGTTTCTATCTCGTGACGACCGCCTGGACCTTCGTGGAGGCGTTCGTCCTGCCGCAGATCGCCGACGACGCACCGCGGTTCGTAGACGACTTTCTGGGTGTGCCCGCAGGCGTCTCCCCCCAGGGCGACGTGGGCTCCCTGCCTCTGCTCTTCACGGCTGTCAGCGTGCTGTACCTGGTAGGCGGCCTTGTGTTCGGAATCGCCGTCTACCGCGCCCGCATCCTGCAGCGCGGGGCGGCCGCCCTGCTCGCAGTGGGGACAGTGCTCTCCCTCGCCGCGGCAGTGCTACCGCACAGCGTGGGCAGGTATGCGGCCGTACCGGTGGGACTAGCGATGGTCTGGTTGGGTTGGTCGCTCTGGTCCGAGCAGCGCACGCCGGCCGCGCCGTCCGCGGCGCAACCCCACAACTCCCCCGGCGCCTCGGTCCCAACCCGGTGACCGAAGTCCGCAGGTCACCGGCCGAGGAGCCGCTGCGCCACGTACAGGTGTCACCTGCCTCGCAAGACGGCAGCGCGCGACTTCGAGCCCGCCGCGGACCCTGGCTCGTGCCCCTCGGACTGATCGCGCTGAGCGCCGTTCCGATCCTCGCCGGCTCGCTCCGCCTGGTCGAACTGTCGGGCGGCGCGGCAATCCTGCCGGCCGAGCTCGCGTCGCCGCTACCGCTGGCCGTGCACATCGTCACCGCGAGCGTGTACTCCGTGCTGGGCGCGTTCCAGTTTGCTGCCGGCTTCCGACGCCGCCGGCCCGGCTGGCATCGCGCTGCTGGACGGCTCCTGGTGGTGTTCGGTCTGGCCGTGGCGCTGTCGGCCCTCTGGCTGACCGCGTTCACCCCCCGCCCAGACGGTTCCGGCGAGGTCTACCACCTGTTCCGGCTGTTCTTCGGGTCGACGATGTTGCTCAGCATCGCTCTGGGCTTCCGAGCCATCCGGCGCCAGGACGTGATCCGACACCGGGCCTGGATGATCCGCGCGTATGCGATCGCGTTGGCCGCCGGTGCCCAGGTGTTCACGCTCGGCATCGGGGAGGCAATCGTCGGCAAGGGCGACACCAGCAGCGCGCTCCTCGCCGGCGCTGGCTGGGTGATCAACCTCGCCGTCGCGGAGTGGGTGATCCGCCGGCGCCCGACCGTGACACGGGGCGTCGCTGCCGGCCGGGCGCGAGCACCGCGGTTGCGCTAGGCGCGGCGTCTTGAGTCCCGGTCGCGCCGTGCGACCCCGTCCAGCAGGCAGGGATGCCGCGAAGTCCCGTCCCCGGCTGCACCGTCGAGTGGTGCCGGTTGCCGCGGCTTTGTGCGTGCCGCTGGCGAGTCATGACCGGCACGCCGGCCAGCTCAACCGTCTGCTGTAGGGACACGCCGCGAACCCAAGCGCAGTACACCCGCAGGGAAGGCCGTGCCGCGTCGACGTCGTGCGGAGCGACCGGGTCAATGCTGAGGACAGCCGCGAGCCGCGAGACGTACCGCGCGTGCGTGCGTGCGCCCCGCTCCCCGTTTCGGATGCGGTCGGCCGCGAGCGAGCCTGCCCGCTGGGCGAGCTGGTTGCGGCTGACGTGGCGGCGAACCGGGCCTGCACCGCCGATCACCGGGAGAAGGGTCCTCTCCAGCGGGTTCTCGCATAAAACACGCGAAGCGTCAGGAGGAGCGCGTCGTCGTCGCGACCACCGTCCAAAGCTGCCAGCCGGACGAGTGCGCAAGCACGACGTCGGGCGGTCGCCCCCGCCATTGGCCGAGTCTGCAAGCAGGTCATGGACGCTCCTCAGCCCAGCCAGGGCAGGTTCCGTGTCTGCTCAGCGGACGCGGGCGGCGTCGCCGTCCAGGCGTGCGGCCAGCTCGAGCCAGCTGCCGACGATCGTGGGGTTCTGAACCAAGTGCGGTTCCTCCGGCATCGGTGTGATGCCGTCGACGCCCCCGCAGAGACGTACATGAGCCGTCATCATCGGCCGCGATGACAGGGGGCGATCACGCGACCGCGTCGCCGACGCTGTCCCGCTGCCAGATCCGGGGTATCCGGCATCCCCGGAGGGCGGAGTGACGTACGGGAGGTGTGACAAAGGTGGCGTGCCTTCGGGTGACGCTGCGCGACTTCTCCCTGTGCACGATGAGTGGGTCATCGCCGGTCTCGGTGGCCACGTCAGCGCCGGACCGATCGCAGAGCCAGATCCTGCTGGGCTGGTGGCGGCGTCGTTGACAACCCATCGCCTCGCCCGGCGTTGCCTTCGGTCGGCAGCATCGAGGCCGGGCTCGGCCCCATGTCACTCCCGTCACGGCCCCGCAACGCCCGTGTCGCGATCACTGCGGCGGGGATGAGGAGCGTGAAGGTCACCGCCATGGTCGGCGCCAGTCCGAACGCTCCTTGCAGGGCACCCACGCCCACGTACAGCAGGCCAGCGACGGCATGACCGACGCCGATCACGATCCCCGCAGCAGCGGCCGGAGCCTGCGGGGCGTGGTTCTGCGCTGCCACGATCAGCAACGGCTGGCTGGCGTAGATGAACAGGCCTGCGACTGCTGCGGTGACGAGGGTCCAGGCCCCAGGCGGGACCAGCAGGACGGCAATCAGTGCGGGCACCGCCGCGGTCAGCGAGAGCGCGGTCGTCCGGCCATAGCCGACCCGCGCGGCGATGGCGCCGCCGACCACCGCGCCCAGTCCGGCCATCAGCGAAAAGACCCCAAGGGTCCAGCCGAGCAGGGGCGCATCGGTGGCCAAGCCCTGGTCGGCGACCAGCCACAGCGGCACCGCACTGGTGACGGTGATGAAGGTCAAGCTGATCAAGACGGCGGCAGAGGTCAGCTTCAGAATCGGTCCGCTGGCGAGCAGACGGCGGTCGAACACCCTCCGCAAGTGACCGGTGCTGTGCGGCTCCCACACAGGCAGCAGGGTCAGCACGCCGACGGCCAGCAGAAGACCCGGAATCATCAGCCACGGGGTGGCATCGGTGCCCCAGCGGGAGATCAGGAACAGCACGAGGACCGGCCCCGCGGCGAAGCCGACCATGCCCCCGGCGGTGAATTGGCCGACGGCCAGTCCGGGGTTCTTGGCTGACGGCCCGCCGACGATGCTCGTGGCCACCGGGTGCAGTGCAGCCGAACCGATTCCGCCCAGGATCAGCAGAGCCAGCAGCAGCGCCATACTGCCGGCCACGCCCACCAGACTCAGGGAGACAGCGGCCAGCGCGACGCCTATCCCGGCGACCTGACGGAGACCGACGCGGTCGGCGACTGCGCCGAGGAATGGTTGAGTGACCGACGAGCTGATGCTGAACGCGGCGACGAGCACCGCCAAGGTGGTGGTGCTCGCCGCAAATCGCGCCTGCAGCGTGGGCAGCAGGGCACCGAGGATGGCGGTGAGGACGTCGTTGACCGCGTGGACAAGGGCCAGGAACACCGCGACGCGCGTCCCGGCCAGCACTCCCGGTTTGCGCACGATGTGAGACACGACCGGCTTCCTCTCATGACGATGACCTGGATACCCCAGGCGGGTATAGCGAAGAATCCGGGAGGGGCGTGTCCTATTCCGGCTGACTTCAGCCAAAGTCGCGTGGTCCCGGATGGGTGATCAAGGCGACGCTGGACAGCACGATGACCAGGCCGGCAACCAGGCCGAGAGAGAGCGGCTCGCCGAGCCAGCCCACCCCGATCGCGGAACCGACCAGGGGCACCAACAGGGTGACGGTGGACGCAACGACGGGCCCTGCGGTGCGGAGGATCCAGAAGTAGAGGAGGTAGGCCACTGCCATGGACCCGACGCCCAGCACCAGCAGCGGCGCAGCGACGGCGGCGGTGACAGGGCCTGGAGGTGGCGTGATCACCGCTAACGGCAGGAGCAGGACCGTGGCACACAGCTGTTGACCCAGTGCGAGCGTGGTCGGCGACGTGTCCGGGAAGCGCCTACGGGTGTAGACGCCGCCGAATGCGTAGCTCAATGCGGCAGCGAGGGACGCGCCCACGGCGAACAGAGTGGAGGTGTTCAGGTCCAGCGGCGCGCCCCCGACCACGACGGCGACCCCGGCCAGGCCCGCGAGCACGCCGACCATCTGTCGAGTCCTCACTGGCTCGCGCAGCCAGACGGCTGCCACGACGAGTGTGGCCATGGGGGTGGTGGCGTTGAGCACCGCGGCGACCGAGGCGTTGAGACCGACGATCGCCGCGGCGACGAGGGTCAGCGGGATGGCGACATTGAGCGCGGCCAGCAGGAGCAACGCGGGTAATTGGGTGCCGATCGCGCGCCATGTTGTGCCTCGTCGGAGTGCACCGGCCGCAGTGACGAGCAGCGTCAGCACCAGCGCGCCCAGTGCGACGCGGGCGAAGGTGACGCCGACGGGGCCGAGAGCGGAAGCGTTGACACGGATCAGCGGAAAGGCGCTGCCCCACAGGACGCCGACGGCCAGCAGCGCCGCCCATACCCGCCAGGCCGCCTCGGCCGGTCGGCTAGCCCGTGGCGGGGAGGCCATCGCCGTCGTCGCGTCCCGTGGGAGGTTCGCGCCAGGCAGGGACCGATCGCCGGCAGCGCTCGATCGGCTCATGGCTGGTCGAGCCGCGCCTGCAGTTCGCCGTCAGTGGGCTCGACCAGGTGGGACCCGTCGGGCCACACGATGGTGGGGATGCGCCGTCGTCCCTTTTGCAGCCGACGCACGAGGCGGGTCGCAGTGGGGTCGGCCTCGAGGTCGATGTAGCGGTAGGCGATGCCTGCTGAGTCGAGCACCGCACGGCTGCGGCGGACGTCGGGGCACCAGCCGGTGCCGTAGACGACAAGTTCATCGCTGGCGTGGCCGGTCTGGGTGGTCGGGTTCACGGCAGTTCCTCGTCGGTCGGAGTGTGGTTGGTGTGCGAGGAGTCCGCCGGCCGTGCGCCGGACAGACGCGCGTGGCCACCGAGACGGTGAGCCGGGCATTCAGTCGACCAGTCAGGGTGAGTGCCGGGTCGTCGTCGTTTGCCCACCGCGGCCATGACTTGCGCCAAGCAGGGTGGTCAGCCTCCGGGTGAGGCTGGCGGGATCGCGACGGCCCGGAAAACGCTCGACCAGCCGGCCTTCGTCGAAGATGGCGATGGTCGGGTAGCCGGCTATGCGGTAGTCCTCGGCAGGTTGCGGCAGCCGAGCGGCGTTCAGCCGGAGTGTTGGCGCTGTCCAGCCGAGGTGTCTCCAGGCGAACGCAAGGAGGATGCGCTGTTGGCGGCAGTGCTCGCAGTCATCGGTCTCGAAGGCGACGATTACGGGTTTGCGGGCCTGCAGGACCAGCCGGGCGAAGGCGTCAAGGTCGGAGATCTCGCACCACTCCATCACGGCGTCCCCTGATCCCCGGTGGGCTCGGGGGGACGCTCACCGAGGCCGAAGGCGGTCCAACCGCGGTCCTGAAACCCGGCGGCCTCGGCGACGCGGGCGGATGCGGTATTGGCCGGGTCGTGCATGTAGGTGGGGAGCGCCCCGGTGCGGAGTAGTCGGCGGGCGGCCTGGGCGACCAGGGCTCGGGCCAGACCGCGGCCGCGAGCCGGTGGGGCTGTGACGACGGCAAGCTCGTGGCCGGCGAGGTCGTGGCGTTTAACGCCGACGCCGGCCAGGTGGGTGCCGTCCGGGTCGGCGGCGACGAGCACGTGGCCACCGAAGGGACGTAACCAGGCCGGAAGGCCGGGGGTGTCAGCCAGAACCCACTCCCCCGGCTCAGGCAGGTCGGCGGGGTCGGTGGTCCAGCGGAACACCGCCCGATAGGTCGACCGGTCGGACTCCCCTACGAGCTCGGGCACCTTCTCGAGCAGGGGGTCCAGCCCGGAGGAAGCCAGGCGGCGGACATCGTCGGCTGCCGCCGGGGGCACGGAGAGGACTGCTCCGGTCATCGGGTCAGCGACGCCGAGAACTGGGTGAAGCTGTCCGTCCCAGCCGGGGTCCGTCCGCTGGGAGGCGCCAACAACCTCCAGGTCGCTAGCTGGCGGCCAGCCCCCAAGCCACTGGCGCAAGTGCCAGATGAGGGCTGTCGGTGGCCCGTGGGTGGCACCGCCCGGGGTCGAGACCCCGGAGCCTGGCCGGGTGGACATCGCAGCTCCCGTCAGTGGATGGAGAACGGCGCCGCCCCCTCGTGACGGGGGATGGAGGGATCGGCGCCGCCCTGGAAGGTCCGTCCTGCCGCGGTGTGGCAGGACGGACCGGTATCACCTGGTGTTGCTACCGCTGAGCGCGCCATCGGCTGGCTGCGCTCCGGCCAGGTGGCCCGCTCGGGCGCGGCCGTCGGCCCGGTTGGAGACCAGCGGCTGAAAGCGGCGCAGCCGCAGGCTGTTGGAAACCACGAACACTGAGCTGAACGCCATGGCCGCGCCGGCGAGCATCGGGTTAAGCAGCCCGGCGGCGGCCAGCGGGAGGGCCGCCACGTTGTAGGCGAAGGCCCAGAACAGGTTGCCCTTGATGGTTCCCAGCGTCTTCCGCGACAGCCGGATGGCATCCGCAGCCGCCCGCAGGTCTCCGCGGACCAGGGTGAGATCGCTGGCCTCAATCGCCACGTCGGTGCCGGTGCCCATGGCGAGGCCGAGGTCGGCCTGGGCGAGCGCGGCGGCGTCGTTGATGCCGTCGCCGACCATCGCCACGACCTTGCCCTCGCTCTGCAACCGCTTGACGACGTCCACCTTGTCGGCCGGCAGCACCTCGGCGATGACCTCTTCGATACCGACGGCGGCGGCGACCGAGCGGGCGACGGTGGTGTTGTCACCGGTCAGCAGGATCGGGGTCAGACCCAGATCACGCAGCTGGCGGATCGCCTCGGCGGAGGTCTCCTTGATGGCATCGGCGACGACCAGGACGCCGCGGGCGGCGCCGTCCCATCCGACCGCGACAGCGGTCCTGCCCTCAGCCTCGGCGGCGGCCATGGCACGCTCCAGGTCGGCGCTCAGGTGCTGCGACCACTCGGCCAGTAGCCGGGCGCGCCCGACGAGCACCGCGTGCCCGTCGACAACGCCTTGCACGCCGAGTCCCTCAACGTTCGTGAAGCCCTCCACCGGCGGCAGGATGCCGACGCGCTCGGTGGCGCCCTTGGCGATGGCCTGGGCGATCGGGTGCTCGGAGGCGTCTTCCAGTGCGCCGGCCAGCCGAAGCAGCTGCTCGCGGTCCTCGCCGGAAGCGACCACGACGTCCAGCAGGGTCATCCGGCCGGTGGTGACGGTGCCGGTCTTGTCTAGGACGACGGTGTCAACCTTGCGGGTGCTCTCGAGCACCTCCGGTCCCTTGATGAGGATGCCCAGCTGAGCGCCGCGGCCGGTGCCGACCATCAGCGCGGTCGGCGTCGCCAGGCCCAGGGCGCAGGGGCAGGCGATGATCAGCACCGCGACCGCGGCGGTGAACGCGGCCGCCAGCCCACTGCCGCTGCCCAGCCAGAAGCCGAGGGTGCCCAGGGCCAAGGCGATGACGATCGGCACGAAGATGCCCGAGATCTGGTCGGCCAGGCGCTGCACCTGGGCCTTGCCGTTCTGGGCGTCCTCGACGAGGCGCGCCATCTGAGCCAGCTGGGTGTCCGCCCCGATGCGGGTGGCGCGGACGACCAACCGGCCACCGGCGTTGACGGTGGCGCCGACGACTGCATCGCCGGGGCCGACCTCGACCGGCACGGACTCGCCGGTGAGCATCGAGGCGTCCACGGCCGAGGAGCCCTCGACGATGGTGCCGTCAGTGGCGATCTTCTCGCCGGGGCGGACGACGAACAGGTCGTCGGCAGCAAGCTGGTCGGCCGGGATGCGGGTCTCGACACCCCCGCGAAGCACCGACACCTCCTTCGCGCCGAGCTCGAGCAGGGCGCGTAGAGCGGCGCCGGCGCGGCGCTTGGAGCGGGCCTCGAAGTACCGGCCGGCGAGGATGAACGTGGTCACCCCGGCGGCGGCCTCGAGGTAGATGTTGCCCGTCCCGTCGGTGCGGGCGATGGTCAGCTCGAACGCGTGGGTCATGCCAGGCTCGCCGGCGGTGCCCCAGAAGAGGGCGTACAGCGACCAGGCCAGCGCGGCAATGGTGCCCATCGAGATGAGGGTGTCCATCGTGGAGGCACCGTGGCGCAGGTTGGTCCAGGCCGCCTTGTGGAAGGGCAGGGCGCCCCAGACGACCACCGGCGCGGCCAAGGTGAGCGAGAGCCACTGCCAGTACTGGAACTGCAGCGCAGGGATCATGGCCATCGCGATGACCGGGACGGTCAGAATCGTGGAGACGGCCAGCCGCTGGCGCAGGATGCGGACATGGTCGTCGGCCTCGGCGCTCTCCGGCTGCCCGCCGTCGGCGTCGGCCTTCGGCGGCTGGGGCAGCCGGGCGCTGTAGCCCGTCTTCTCCACCGTCGCGACCAGATCCGCCGGTGTGATGTCACCGGTGAAGGTGACCTTCGCCTTCTCGGTCGAGTAGTTGACCGTGGCGGTCACGCCCTCGAGCTTGTTCAGCTTCTTCTCGATACGCGCGGCGCAGGAAGCGCAGGTCATCCCACCGATCGCCAGTTCGATCTGGTTGTCGGCCGCCGTGGCCGATCCTGCAGTGTCGGGTGTGGAGCTCATCGTCGTCTTCCTTTGAACGTGCTCGCGGTGGGTGGAGCAGGCCGGTCAGCCGTGGGCGTGGCCGCCGTCGTCGTGCTCGCCGGCGCCCTCGGCGGCCGGTTCGTCACGGTCGGGCACGGACGGGGCGGGGGCGCCCGCGGAGCCGGTGAACTCGGCGGTGCGCACGACGTCGCCGTGCTTGAAGTCCAGGAACAGCCGGTAGTCGCCGGCGGAGGGCGCGGTGGCGTAGAACGTGATGTCCGGGCCCGGCTTTGTGACCCCGTCCCCGGGTTCGCCGGCCGGGTGCACGTGCAGGTAGGCCAGGTCGCCGTCGCGCAGCGCGACCAGATGGCCGTAGGCGGCCAAATAGGGCTGCAGGTCGGTAACCGGCTGACCGTCCCGGCTGACCGACAGGGTCAGCTCCGATTCCTGCCCGGGCACCAGGTCCCCGTCGAGGGTGACGGTGTACCCGTCCACCTCGGCCGTTGTCGACGCCTCGCCCAGCGGCACGGGAGTGAATCCTCCGGCGACGGCGACGTCGGCGCCCAGGACGAGCGCGGCGTCCTCCCCGGCGGGATCGAAGTCGGCGAACAGCCGCCACATGCCTGCCGTCAGGTTCAGCGGGATCGACCAGGTGCCCTCCGGCGACAGCTCCGGGTGGACGTGCTGATAGCCGGACAGGTCCCGGCGGACTGCGATCAGGTGCAGGTCTTCGTCGTGCGCGGTGTCGTAAGCGGTCACCGGCTCCTCGTCCGGGCCGAGGATCCGGAACGAGACGGGGGTGACCCCCCCGACTGGCAGGTCGGGCCGGTCCAGCTGAAGGGTGTAGCCGTTCTCGGAGATCTGCAGGCCGCCGGGCGCGTGCGCACCATTAGCGGCGGAGGACTGCTGGGTCATGTCCATGGAGGACTCGGTGTCCGGATCGTCATGCGTGGCGGTGTCGTGGGCGGGCGCGGCCGGGCCGACCGGGCCGACGGCGTTGCCGATACCGGCTGCGGCGCCGAACACGGCGACCAGACCGAGCGCGTAGGTCCCGAGCTTGGTGGGTGTGTTCATCTCTGTTGCCTTCCTGGAGCCGGCGCCGGTCGGCGCCGCGGGTGCCCGGCTGGGGCGTCGGCGGTGGGATGCTCAGACAGTTAGGAGCGCACGAGTCGGGCGATCGCCTCGGAGGCCTCGCGGACCTTCTCATCGGCCCCGGGGCCGCCCTTCTGTGCCGCTTCGACCACGCAGTGGGCCAGGTGCTCGTCCAGCAGGCCCAGGGAGAACGACTGCAGGGCGCGCGTGGCTGCCGACACCTGGGTCAGGATGTCGATGCAGTACTTGTCCTCTTCGACCATGCGCTGCAGCCCGCGCATCTGCCCCTCGATCCGGCGCAGCCGCTTCAGGTGCTCGTCCTTCGCGTGGGTGTAGCCGGCCATGTCGTCCTCCTCGTGGGTGGGGATGGGATTGCAGTCGGGAGTGCCAGGGTGGGCGCCGGCTGCGGCCGACACCCACCCCGGGCAGGCCTCAGGCCGAAACGACCTCGTAGCCGGCCTCCTCGACCGCCTCGGAGACCGCGTCGGTGGACACCGGCTGCTCGGACTCGACGGTCACCCGGCCGGCGGGCACGTCAACCTGGACCCCGGTGACGCCCGGGATCTTGGTGATCTCGGCGGTCACTGATCCGGCGCAGTGGTCGCAGGTCATGCCGCGGACGGTGTAGTCGGTGCTGCTCACGCAAACTCTCCTTCTCGATGCCAGAGTACCCCCTGGCGGTATGCCGTACGTCTTGTACCGTACGGGGGTATTTGACGAGCCGCAAGGAGGCGATCGGTGATGGGGATGACACGAGTGCTTGTGGTGGGTGCGGGGGCAGCGGGCAGCGCGGCTGCCACGGTGCTGGCGCAGGCCGCGGGCGAGCTGGAGGTGGTGGTCGTCAGTGCGGAGGACCGGCTGCCGTACAACCGCACGACGGTCAACAAGGGGCTGCTGTCCGGCGCGGTCGACGACGCGAGCATCGCCCTGCCCGGCATGGACCTACCCGGGGTGACGTGGCGGCTGGGTGAACGCGTCGTGCACCTGGATCCGGTGGACCGCTCCGTGCGTCTGGCCGGTGGTGAGCAGCTCACGGCCGACGCGATCGTGCTCGCCGTCGGGGCCTCCCCGCGGCCCGTGCCGGGGCTGGGGCCGGCTGCTGATCGGATCTTGACACTGCGGTCGGCGGCCGACACCGCGCAGCTGCGCGCGGCGCTGACCCCGGGGGCGGCGGTGGCCATCGTCGGTGCCGGGCTCATTGGCACCGAAACCGCCGGCGTGCTGCGCCAGGCCGGCCACCGCGTCGTTCTGCTCGACACCGCTGCGGCCCCCATGGCGCCGCTGGTCGGACCGACGGTGGCGAAGTGGATCCTGCAGGCGCACCGCGCGGCCGGCGTGGACGTCCGCGTCGGGACAACGCTGCAGACCCTGTCGGAGCAGGCGGACCAGAGCCTGTCGCTCGCGCTCTCGGACGAGACCCAGGTGGCCGCCGAAGTGGTCCTGGCCGCGCTTGGCGCGGCTCCGGACACCGGCTGGTTGACCGGGATCGGCGTGTTGGATGACGCCGCCGCCGGGGCGGTGAACGTGGACGATCAGCATCGGGTCACCGGCTGGCCGGGCCTGTACGCCGCCGGCGACAGCGCCGCCTTCCCCGGCCCCGACGGCGCGCGGGTCCGGATCGAGCACTGGGGCGCGGCGCTCGCCCAGGGCAGGAAGGCGGCCCATGCGGTGCTGGCCGACCTCGGCCTGCGCGAGCCGGACAACGCGGTGCCGCCCGAGCTGCCCAGCTACAGCACCTACGTGCACGGCACGAAGCTGACCATCCTGGGATGGCCGCAGCTCGCTACTGGGGAGGTGCCCCTGCTCGGTACCCCGGAGGACGAGCGGTTCGCCGTCGCGCTGCACGACGCTGACGGCCGCCTCGTGGCGGCTGTCGGTGTCGGCGGAGCCCGGGCCGTCAACCGAATCACGGACTTGCTGCAGCGACGGGCGCCAGTAACCGAGCTGGCGTCGGACGCGGCGGCGGGCCGTTGACCGGCGCGGGCACCCAACGGCTCGAGTGCACAGGCAGCTGACCCGCCGACTGCGGCGTGACCGCTACTGGTCACCGTTGCGGTCGACCTGGTGCGCGCCTGGGCGGGGAGACCGCCCAGACTTCTAAGCGGGCCATGCCGGTTCGATCCCGGTCACCCGCTCCACGCGAAACCGCAGCTCGGACCGCCCGTTAGGCGTCCTGAAAGAGTCCTGGAGGACCCTCCGGAAGGCCCGATATGACTCCATTCTGACCCCTGATTTCCACTGCGTGGGTCATGAATGGGTCACGCCGGGCGGCTCCATACGGCCAGGTGAGCCCCCGTTCGACCCCTCGGACGGGCGTGCCCCGTGACCACGACGGGTCACGTGGTGAGCTCAAGGTTGTGCCGGGCGGCGATTCGCCGAGCGATCTCCTCGACCGGCGCCGCGAGCCGCTCTGCCGCCGCGCGACTGTAGGTAACAACGGCGTAGACGGCGTACTGCCACAGTGAGGTCTACCACCAGCCGGCATCGCTCAGCAGGACAGGCTGTAGGCCGCCGCGCATGCAGGCGGCGGCGTAGAGCGCGTACTGGCTGTTGCGATGCTTGACGCGGCCGCGAGAGGAAACCTCCGGCAGGTAGATCAGCCGGCACCTGGGAGCCGTGCGCCGGACACGGCCCGGGATAGACCTTCAGGCCTTCATCGCAACGGGTCGGGAGTTCCACGCCCCCGCCGCGGCGATCCCAGTGGGGCAGGGAGGCGGCAAGGCGGCCGGCCAGCTAGCCGATCACCGCCGCTCAGCTGGCACGCGGACGCGCAGTCGATCTCGGTGATGCTCCGCCCCACCCATCCCACCGCCACGAGACCGTCGCAGCCGGGGCAGGACTCCCAGTTCACACCTCGCTCGGCGAAGCGCACCCAACGGGTGCCATCGAGGTGAGGTTCCCGCGGCGCGTTCTGGCTAGCTGGGGAGCTCGCCGGTCCTGGCCATGCGCTCAGCTACGTCGTAACACTGCTCGTTGCGTCGACCCGACTAGGTCTTTCGTGAGCTGAGGAACACCACCCGGCCCCCGCTGTGTGCCGGTCCATCTGGCACTCGCGGCGCGGGTCGGCGCCCTACCGGTGGCGTGGCGTATCGGTCCAGCTCTCGGGTGACGTCAGCGGTGTACCGCCTCACGTGGCGTGCGAGCCCGCGCGCATCTGGGGGCGTCCCGTAGACCAACTCGACCATTTTTCGCAGGGCACGCGGCTTCTCGGGTTCTCTGGCGTCGGCGCCCGGCTCCCGGGTGCGCCAGCCACGCACGCCAATTTGACGATGCAGCGACGCTGCACGGCCGGAGTCAATGACTCCGAGCTCGAGTGCCCGGAACACCAGTGCGCCCAGCGACATGCCCCAACGCAGCTTCAGAGGAGCCAGTCGAGCGAGAGTGAGGGGTCGAGGAAGCTCCTCGAGCGCGGCATCCCGAGGGAAGAGGAAGGCGCCAGCGAACCGATTGGCGTCTTGCTCCACGTCCAGCCCACCACTTGGGTCGTAGCTGGCGCTGCGATGTAGCACCAGGTGACCGAGCTCATGGGCGGCCGTGTGACGCACGCGATCCCAGCTGCGGTGCTCGCTGATGGCGATGATCGGCCGTTCCAAAGCTGGTCCAGTCCAGGTGCTGAACGCGTCGAGCAGTCCATCGGCCGCGTCCTCCATCGCATAGACGAAGATCCCGGCCCGCTCGATGCTGTTCCACAGCCTGGGGATCACGGCGTCCGGAGGAATCGACAGAGCTGCGCGTGTCTGCTGAGCCGCTTCCTCGATGTTGGTGGTCGCCCGAAGGGAGGGCACGCGGGCGCTGGGTGCGTCAACGTGCTGGAGCACGACGTGCGCTATCTCGTGCGCCAACTCCGCCCGTCGTCGCACCGCAGCGAGGGAGCCCTTTGTCATGCGCTTGCGAGCACGGAAGCGCATGGAACCGTCGCCGAGCTCCTCGGGGATGGGGGCAGTGAAGAAATCCGCGGGCATGAGCAGACGAGCTGAGAGGACATCCAGGGCGTCATGGTTGACCGTGGCAGACGAGTCGCTCGTCTCCAGCTTGGTCAACCAGCTGGGGCTCTTCCCGAGCGCCGCAGCAAGCTCTCCCTGGGGCATCCCTCGCAGCTCCCTCGCCTGGCGAACACGGGAGCCGTAGATCATGAGGGATCGTCCCCGTCCTCTTCCCGCGCGTCGTCGGTGCGCAGGCGGAACTCCTCATCGAGGTCGTCCTGGACGGCAATGTCCTCGGCAGCGGTGATGTCATCGAGGGCGGCCGCCGAGTCAATGACGGCGATCCGCCAGACCGCCGTGGCGTTCTGGTCGCTCTCGTCAGATCCAGCCTGCGGCATCAAGAGGTGCTGGACGATGTCACCGGTGCGGGTCATACCCCAGGTCCACACCACGGTGACCACGTCGGACTCTGGCAGCTCTTCCGCGAAGAGGGACTCCTGGTGATACTCGAGAGCCCTCGCCTGGCTGCGGGGCTGGGGCGTGCACGCACCCCTGGGCTTCTTGAGCACCCGCACCACGACGTCGCCGGCGGCACCGAGCCGGAGCTGCACGCTGTTGCGGATGCCCAGCTCGAAGCGGCACTCCTCGCCTCCGACGCCCGCGTCCACCAGAGCCTGGCCGAGCTGTGCGCGGAACACGTCAGGGAGGCTGGCGTCGGCGATCTCCGGCATCATCCCGGTCTGGAGCTCGTTCGAGCGGTGCACGGCGTGTTCGACCAAGGAGGGCAGCTCCGGGACGATCCGGAGCACCTCAGCGAGCCCGGACTCCGGAGCGCGGAAGCGGTGTGCGATCACGTGGAAATTTTTACCCGGTCTGCTACACCTTGCGCAAGCCCGCGGACGTTCCGCGTGTCGGCCGGCCGTCGTCCCAGTACTGGAGCGACGTCGTCGCGAAGTAGCTGGCCAACGCACGATCATTGGCGACGCGGCGTCACAGCTGGTCATGGCCTCGGGCGTCAGCCTCTCGGGCTACCGCCCACCAGGTGCACTGTTGGGGCCCACAACCGGCTCGGCGGCACGGACGACGGTGGTGGTCTCGATCATGCTGGCAAGGACGCTGAGGGCGGCGAGGCGTTCGAGCGCGTACTGCTCTAACCAATCATCGGCGTCGTGCACGGCGGGGTTGCGGATGACGCCGAAGCAGCCGGCGGCGTAGTCCCTCAGCGCCTGCTGCTGGCCCTTGACCATGCCCTTGGATTGGTCGCCGGGCAGTCGGAGTCGGGCGTTGCCGGGGGCGGGGTCGTTGGTGCTGAGCGCCTGATTCATCAGGTCGTTGTCGGCAACGTCGCGCCGGTCGACGAGCTGCTGCACCCGACTGTTGATGGACTTGGCTGCAGCGTGCACGGCCTCGCGGTAGTGCGTGGTCTCCCAGAACTGCTGGGCGGCGCCCCAGACCCACGGGTGCATGTCGCCGAGCGGGATCCGCGGCATGTCGGGCCCGAGGCGCACCTCGAGCTCCTCTTGGTCTCGGAGCATGCCGATGACCCGCAGGACGGCGACACGGTTGTCATACACAGCCTCGTGCGTCGGATTCGAGGAGAGTTGCTCTCGGCTGACCCGGCTCACGATGGTCGCGGCCGTGTAGTGCTGTCGGTGAATCAAATCCATCGCTTCCTCCCGCCGGCGCACCGTGTCGACGTAGCTGTCTAGCGGCAGAGCCAGGTAGCGGTCGACCATCGCCACGTAGGTGCCGAGCCTTGCCAGGAGCCAACCTCTGTCCACGGCGAACGACTGTATGGGTGGCCGGTTAGTGGTGGGCGGGGGTCCAGGTGGGGTCCTCGACGACGCCCGGCGACGACACCGAAGCTGGTCGGGATTCAGCCGGCGGGGACGGTGGTGCCGTCGGTGACGACGATGCGGGCACCCGCCTTATGTGTCTCTGAGCGGCCCACTTTGGGGCACCGGCGGGAGATCTCTACGGAGCGTCAGACCTAGGCTGATCGCTACCCGAGCGGCCCTCACGCACGTGGTGGAGCCAGCGCTGCATGGGTGGAGTCTGAAGCAAGAGGAAGCCGATGAACCCGCCCACTCCACCTGAGATGGCGACCCAGACGTCGAGCCCGAATGCGTATGCCAGGCCGGCGAGACCGGCGATCAGGACCAGGTCAAACAGAAAGGCTCCCCAGAGCACCCATCGGCGGTTGACGTCTCGCCGGACTGGGTTGCGGGCAGCCACGTCGCCGAAAGTAGAGGGTGGATGGGCTCGGTGGCCTCCCGCGGGAGAGGCGTTCACCCGAGCGAGTTCCGCGGCCAGAGCTGCCCGATAGGCCGCCCTGTGGGCGCGGGGCAAGCAGGCCTGGCGTCGGTGTCCCTGAGCGGCCCACTGAGGACATTCACCGGAAATGTGCGCTGCCTGCGAGCGCTGATGAAGCGGGACTGTCGGAGGTCGGAACTACGTTTCATCGCATGCGCCGCGCCTACATTTCTCCCCACGTGGATCTCCAGACGTCCTATCGCCTCGCCAAAGCGTGGGCGGGTAGCGATTCCAAGATCACCATCGTCGGCTCAAACACGAGCGCGCTCGAGGCATCACCGTGGCTCGCCCAGACCGGCCTGCCTATGGGCACCACCAGCAACCGGCACAGTCGGTACACCGCACAAGCCCGAACGGGCATCCTCATCGCTTGGTGCCTGGACCTGGTTGAGATCCTCAACATCGAGCGTCGCTCCGAGCTCAGCGGACTCGTCGTGGTCCGTGGCCACAAGAGTCATTCGCCATGGATTACCGCCCATGATGCCGATCTTCTGGGCGGTGAGCCGGTTGCGCGGGTCCCCGAGGCTAGTCCCGCCATCAAAGCCATGGTCGATGGGATCTCGCTGCTGCCGGCGCTCAACCAGGGACTTATTGACTCCCGGGAGCGATCCATGGCGGTGCAGGCACTCACCTACATGCGCAGCCACGGTCACACACTCTTTCCAGACCAGCTCGCCGTCGAAGCCATCCGCCACGGATGGCCAGGAACAAGCCCCTTGGAACTGGCGGACCTAGCCAAGCAACTCAACGCCGGCAAGCGCCTCCGATTTAGCGAGCGACTCAACACGAGCGTGCTTGCGGAATGGGCATCAATGTGACCGGCATCCGTACGGGCCCGTCGCTCGCTCCAGAGACGGCATGTTTCTACGCGGCTCACTAATGGGCACCCCGTCGGCGCCTAAGGTGAGCTGACGCGGCCGAGGAGCACTTCAGTGTTTCTCTACGTCCGGCGATACAGGTCTTACGGGCTTTGGCTTTCCCCCTCGTCCGGCATCGAAGTCTCGTCGGCGCGTGCTCGCCTAAATCCCTCCACGATTGCCCTGACTTCCTCGTCCGTCTCGCCTTCGCGCCCAGGTTCAGCGGACGCCTTTTTTTCGGCGAGATGCCTCCACAGATCCGCCTCCTCCACGTTCGTGCTGACCACGTAACGCCGCAATCGCGCTCGCGGTCGATCACGACGGGATTGCTGACTGGGCCCAGATGTCATGCCGTAGTATCGGTGGAGTTCTTCTTCTTCTTCCGGCGTCAGGTGCCCCGCCGTGTCGATTCGGGGCGCGCGCTTAACCTGCGCGCCAGTTACAGGTACATGCAGATCATCCTCCAACAGATTGGCGTTCCCTAGTGGGACGAAGGATTCGCGTGTACCAAGGAGTCCGGTCCGGACGGTCACCCACTCAGGCTGACCAGTCTCGTCGTCGAGATATACCTCTGAAGCCGAGCCAATTTTCGCGCCCTTTTGATCGACGACGTCCTTGCCGACGACTCTCACAGCGCCTGACGGGCCCGCCTCAGCGGTCGATGGGGCCGCCGCGCCAGGGACCGGCGGACCGACGGGGTTCCGCTCTGTCCCTCCGGAGGTTGCGGTGAGGTTTGGCTCCATCACTACCACGGTGTCAACGACGTCAACTACTACCGCACGGCCATACATCTCCCTGATGGCGCGCACGGCCTCCTCCCTGGTCGGGTGAGTCGTCCGTGTGGCTGCGGGCGCATCCCAGTCGACGGCGACCGGGGTCCCTTGCTCATCGAACGATCCGCGAGCGCGAAGCATGTCGGCACGGGCCCGATGGAAGGCGCGCTCATCGCGCCGCCGTTCCCCGGGAAGTCGGAACGGCCCCCACCCAACGACGCGGATCTTCGACTCCCGTGTCATCACGAACCTCCCTGGCCGCTCAGCATGGAGTAGGCAGCCGCACTTCCAGTGAACACCGAAGCAAGCAACTGCAGCCACATCAAAGCTCGAACAGTCCGTACGTTGCCCTCGTTGGAGTAGGTGGCCCACAGCGCCGCCTGCCGCAACTCGAACAACGTGCGGCCTTGACCCCAACGTCCCAGCGCAGCCGATTCCAGTACGCGACTGTGGTCTGGCTCCTTGAGCCGGTCAGCAACGATGACTGCCACAGTGAGCAGGAATGCGCCAGCAAGGCTCCATGAGGCCACCCAGTCCCATGCAGACGTTTCCGTCCCGGTCTGTAACGCTGATGCGACGACTGCCCCCGCGACGCCGGTGGCAAACGTACTCACCAGTTTGGTCGTGTCGACCGCAGCTCGTTGGCGCGCGAGCACGCGATCGGCCTGCGCCTCCAGCCACTCCTCCGTTGTGGTCACTGACGGAGGTTAACGACGCCGCCACTGAACATCCCGGTCGAACGTGTAGTGGGCTTGACTCAGGAAGGAACACGTCCCCGCAGACGAGCGCCCGGTCGTGGCGCCGCGGGTGTCCCCTAAGCCGCCATCAGGGACACCGAGAAGCCGACCTGGGCCGGCTCTCCAGCAAGGCGTCGCTCGCTTTACGCCTTCGCGGAGCGACGGCCCCAGGGCCGGAACCACCGGAGACTCCAAGATCACGGAGCATCACACCTCATGCACTGTCGGCGTAGCCCCCGAGAACCGTCCTGTCCGGAGCGCGGAAACGCACTAGCTGGGGCGTCCGTCGCCGGTCATCTCCGGCGGGTGGCCCAGCAAGAGCCGAGTCGCCGCGAAGAACGCGGAGCGATCGAACGCGGTCCCCGCGACGCGAAGGCCTCAGTGGGAGGCCTCAACGACTAGAGAACTCCGCAACCGGCACTGGGGGCCGCGTTTCTAGCGTCCGCAGCTGTGATGTCCCTGCACAAGCTGACAGCGGGCGACGGCTACACCTACCTCACGCGCCAGGTAGCAGCGCTGGACGCCACCGAGCGGGGCTCGGTGGGGCTGGGTGATTACTACTCCCAGCGTGGCGAGTCGCCCGGTGTGTGGGCCGGCGAAGGCTTGGCCGGGCTCCCCGGGCTCGTGACCGGGCAGGCCGTCGGCGAGGAGCAGATGACGGCTCTCTTCGGCGAGGGCCGCCATCCCAACGCGGCACGCTTGGAAAGGGAGGCGTTGGCTGCCGGCGCGGCGCCGGCCGAGGCCCGGGCCGCCGGCGCGCTAGGACTGCCGTTCCTGGTCTACGCCATTTCCCCTGACGGCTTCCGGGCGCAGTGCGCGCAGGCGTTCGCCGTCGTCAACGCCGAGCGCGGGCTGCAGCGCGACGTCCCCTTGCCGGCGGCGGAACGGGCCCGGGTCCGCAGCGAAATCGCCCGCGAACTGTTCGCCGCCGCGTATGGGCGTCCGCCGGCGGACGCCCGTGAGCTGTCGGGCTTCGTTGCCCAGGCCTCACGGCCGGCGACCCAGGCGGTGGCCGGGTGGGACCTGACGTTCTCCCCGGTTAAGTCGGTGTCGACGCTGTGGGCGCTCGCGCCCCGTGGGGTCGCCGAACGGGTTGAGGCTGCGCACGCAGCGGCGGTCGCCGATGCCCTGCGCTGGCTCGAGAAGCGGGCTGCCTTCACCCGGCTAGGAGCCGGTGGGGTACGCCAGGTGGAGACCACCGGACTCGTTGCGGCGGTGTTCACCCATCGCGACTCCCGCTCCGGCGACCCGGACCTGCACACGCACGTGGCGGTCAGTAACAAGGTGCAGACCCGCGAAGGTCAGTGGCGGGCGCTGGACGGGCGGGTGCTGCACAAGGCCAACGTTGCTGCGTCGGAGCGGTACAACACCCGGCTGGAGGTCGAGTTGATTGCCCGCCTCGGGGTCGGGTTCGCCGAGCGCCCAAATAGAGAGGTCGGCAAGCGGCCGGTCCGCGAGATCGTCGGCATCGACTCCGCGCTGCTGATGATGTGGTCGTCCCGGCGGCGAGCGATCGACGTCCGCCGCGGCGCATTGGCCGCCGACTTTCAACGTGAGCACCACCGGCCACCCACCACGACCGAGGCCATCGCTCTGGCGCAGCGGGCGACGCTGGAAACCAGGGAGGCCAAACACGAGCCGCGCTCACTGGCCGAGCAGCGGGCGACGTGGCGGCGCGAGGCGCTCGCCGTCCTCGGTGACGGGCTGCGCCTGTCCGGCATGCTCGACCGCGCCCTGGCGCCCCCGCCGTCGCCCCCCGTACAGGGGCTCACGACGACGTGGGTCCAGTCGGCCGCGGCCCAGGTGCTGAGCACCGTGAGCGGACAGCGTGCGACCTGGCAGTACTGGCACGTGCGCGCTGAGGCCGAGAGGGTGGCGCGAGCCGCCGCGCTCGCCCCGGACGACGTCGACACGGCCGTCACCCGAGTTACCGCCTGGGCGCTCTCCCCCGCCCTGTCGACCCCGCTGGGCCAACTGAATCCCATCGTTGAACCGCTGGAGTTGCGCCGCTCGGACGGGGCCAGCGTGTACTCGGTCGCCGGCGCGGAGCTCTACACCTCCCGCGCGGTCCTGGACGCCGAAGCGCGGCTGGTGACCGCCGCCGGCCACCACGACGGTCGCCGTGCCGACCCGGCCCTTGTCGAGCTGGCGCTGCTGGAAGCCGTCGCCAACGGCACGAAACTCAACCCCGGCCAGGCTCAGCTCGTGCGGGACCTCGCTGGCAGCGGCATGCGGGTGCAGCTGGCTATCGCCCCGGCCGGTACGGGCAAGACCACCGCGCTGGCCGCAACGGCCAGGGCCTGGACTGCCAGCGGCGGCAGGGTGCTCGGTCTGGCGCCGTCGGCGGTGGCCACTGCCCAGCTCCGTGAGGCCGTCGGCGGCCCCTGCGACACCGTGGCCAAACTGGTGTGGGCGCTGAACTCCGGAGGCCAGCCAAACTGGGTCGCCGAGATTGGCCCAGACACGCTGGTGATCGTCGACGAGGCGGGGATGGCCGGCACTCTCGACCTCGCCGCCGCCGTCGACCACGTTCTGGGGAGGGGCGGGTCAGTACGGCTGGTCGGTGACGACCGGCAGCTGGCGGCGGTCGCCGCCGGCGGCGTGCTGGCCGAGATTGCCGCCACCCACGGAGCCGTCAGCCTCACTCAGCTGGTCCGCTTCACCGATCCGGCCGAGGCCGCGGCCACCGTCGCTGTCCGCGACGGTGACAGCACCGCCGTCGGCTTCTACCTCGACGCCGGGCGGGTGCACGTCGGCGACGCCGCCACGTGCGAGGAGCAGGCCTACGCCGCCTGGGCCGCCAACCGGGTCCGCGGCGTCGACGCACTGCTGCTGGCCGCCTCCCGCGAGAGCGTTGCTGCACTCAACGTGCGGGCCCGTAGCGACCGACTTGCCTCCCTCAGTGAACCGGTTGGCCAAGAGGTGGCACTGGCCGACGGCACCCGGGCGAGCGCCGGGGACCGGATCATCACCCGCGCCAATGACCGACGACTGCCGCTGGGCGCCGCGGACTGGGTGAAGAACGGCGACCGCTGGACAATCACCGCCGTGCGCGAGGGTGGCGCCCTTGCCGTCACCCACACCGGCAGCGGGCGGCGCACCATCCTCCCCGTCGACTACGTCGCCGAGCACGTGCAATTGGGGTACGCCACCACCGTGCACGGCGCTCAGGGCGTCACCGCCGACACTTGCCACACCGTCCTCACCGGCAGCGAGAGCCGACAGCTGCTCTACGTCTCAATCTCCCGCGGCCGCACCGCGAACCACCTGTACCTGGCCACCGTCGGGGACGGCGATCCGCACAGCATCGTCACCCCTGCTGGGGTCTCCCCACCGACGGCCGCCGATCTGCTGATCGCCATGCTCGACCGCGACGGCGCCCAGACCTCGGCCACTGGCGCCCGCCGTGCGCTGGCCGACCCGGCCGAACAACTGCACTTCGCAGCTGCCCGATATGCCGACGCGCTGCGGTTCGCCGCCGCGCACCGCCTGGGCGCAACGGCTGCAGAGGCACTGAAGGACGCCGCCGAGCAGCTCCATCCCGGGCTCACCGCGGCCCCGGCTTGGCCCACGCTGCACGGGCATCTCGCGCTGCTCGCCGTCGGCGGCGCGGACCCCATCGCCGCCTTGGGGACGGCGGCAGCCGACCGGGCACTGACCGGCGCCCGGGATCCCGCCGCCGTCCTGGACTGGCGGCTGGACATCCCCGGCTCCGGGCCGGCGGGGCCGTTGCCGTGGTTGCCCGGCACGCCGACGACGCTGGCCGACGATCCGCAATGGGGGCCCTACCTCGCCGCCCGCGCCAGCCACGTCACCGCCTGCGCGACCCGGGTTGCCGACACCGCCGCCGCGATGACATCCGCCAACGCACCCCGCTGGGCTTGTCAGCTGCTGATCCCCCACCACGGTGCCCTGCGAGCCGAGCTCGCCGTCTGGCGCGCTGCGCTCGCCGTCCCCGACAGCGACCGGCGCCCGACCGGCCCGCCTCAGCCCGCAACCGCCGAAGGCCGGTACCAGCAGCGGCTCGAGGACGCGGTGGCCGCCGCCGTCCCCGCGGTCGGCGGTTCGGTGTGGGTAAGGCTGGCCGACAGCATCGACCCCCGCGTGCGCCGTGATCCGCACTGGCCTGCCCTGTCCGAGCGGCTTACCGCGACCGACCGCGCCGGCTTCGACGCCGCCGGGCTGCTCGCCGCGGTGGCCGCACAGCGAGCGCTGCCCGACGAGCTGCCGGCCGCGGCCCTGTGGTGGCGACTCACCCCGCACCTCGCCCCGGCGACCGTCGCCGCCGGACAGGACAGGACTGTGCTGCGCCCGGACTGGTGCGCCACCCTGCTGGATCTGCTGCCTGGCGGACTCGGGCACCGCTTGTTGACCACCCCCGCCTGGCCGGCCCTGGTGGCTGCGGTCACCAACGGCATCCGCGACGGCTGGTCCCCCACCGACCTGCTCACGGCCGCGGTCGCCGGCTCGCCGTCCGCTGCCCACGATCGGACCGGAATCGAACTTGCCGAAGCGCTGGTCTTCCGGATCGCCGCCCTCACCGACCCTGAGCCCGTGCAGGCACCCGAGCCGCTAGCGGCCGACCTGCAGCCACCCGAGGACGCGCACCTGCTCCCCCCGGCCGCGGACACCACAGCCCTCACCGGCACCGTCTGGACCGGCGCGTCCGACGTCGACGCAGAACCCCTGGACCCCGACGACGAACCGTCGCCAACCGAAGCGCGGTACTTCACCCCCGACCCCTTCGCACTCGGCGAGCCAGCCGTCGATGAGACGGACTACCTGCTCGAGCAGCACTTTTGGGCCACCGCAGTCGTCGGCCGTGAACGCCTGGTCGAGCTGAACACCCAAGCGGCCGCCTTCTACGCCGACCGCTACCCCAACTCGTGGGCGCCGGACTACCTACGCCAGCGGCTGGCCACCGACCTCATCGAAGACCAGCGATTCATCCCCGGCTACGCCCCCGCTGCTTGGACCGCCCTCGCCGATTTCCTGCGCGCGTCCGGCGCCACCGACACCGAGCTGCTCGCCGCCGGCCTCGCCCAGCGCGCCCGCACCGGGACGCTGATCGACCGGTTCCGCGATCGGCTGGTGTTCCCTATCCACGACCTCGGCGGCGCGGTCGTCGGGTTCATCGCCCGGCGCAACCCCACCGCCACCGACCACGACCACGCCGGACCGAAGTACCTCAACACCCCCGCCACCGACCTCTACCGCAAGGGCGAGCACCTGCTCGGGCTCCACGAGAACCGGGCTGCACTCAGCACCGGCGCTATCCCCGCTCTTGTCGAAGGACCGCTGGATGCCCTCGCCGTCACCCTCGCTGGCGACGGACGGACCGTCGGCGTCGCCGTCCTCGGCACAGCCCTCACCGACCGCCAGGCGGACCTGCTCCTCCCCCACATCTGCCAGAGCAATCCCGGCATTCTCGTGGCTACTGACCATGATGCCGCCGGGCACCGGGCCGCCGAGCGCATCTACTGGCAACTGACCGCCCGCGGCGACGACCCACGCCGGCTGGCCGTGCCGGACGGCCTCGACCCGGCTGACGTCCTTTTCCGCCACGGCGCCGTCGCGCTGCGCGCGGCCATCGAGACCTCGGAAAGTCTCGCCGACGCCCTTCTTGACGTCCGCCTCGCCCGGCCCCAGAGCGAAGGAGATGCTTCGGCCCTCCAGGCGGCAGTGCTCGACGCGGCAGCCGTCATCGTCGCGGCACCACCAGCCCGGCGGCTGGCACATATCGATCGAGTCACTGAAACCCTTGGTGTGCCCGTGGGCAGCGTCCACAGGGCCGTGCTGAACACCGAACCGATGAACGCCGTGACCACGGCCAGTCCGGGGCGGGTGTCCCGGTTGACGTCCCCTTCCGAGAATCCTCACCGGACAGGTCATGCGAGACAGTTGTCGCATGCCACACCGCTTGGGCTGCCGCACTCCCGCTAGGGGTTTCAGGTGCGTGACGGCGGACCGAGGCGTCGGACCTGTCTCTGGAGGCGGCTACAGGGCCGATCCGTCGGCAGGTGACCCACTTGCAGTCGGTCTTTCGAGCCGGGCGTCAGGGACGAGGACGCGTCAAATCATGCTGATTCGAGGGTGGAGGTCTGCCGTTGAATGCCTTCAGCGCGCTTGCCAAGTACCGGAACGTTCCGGGCTTCCCGCGTCACCCGCTTGGCGCCGCCGTTGAGAGTGGGGCCGACGCAGTTTCGTCATCAACCCCCTAGACCGTTGGGCGAACGTTCCGTCCATCGGGGTGGTCTGGCAGGTGGGGTTCGGAGTCATGGCCCGTAGTCCTCCATGTTCTGCTGATACTCCCGCCACCTGTCTTGCAGATGGTCCTCGTACGCATCGAGGTAGCCATCGACACCCCAGGCAAGCATTTGCGCAGCCCCATGCAGCCGTGTCATTGCACTACCCAGATAGATGGGAGTCGGTTCCGGGCGGATGGGCTCCCACTCGAGCATCTTGCTGCCCCGCACCGGCTGGGTCGCATAGCGGAAAGCCATCCCTCCGGCATCAAGGTCGTGCAAGTAAGTCAGGATTCGAGCGGTTTGCTCGGGAAGCCTGCGTCCCTCTTCGCCTACGGCGAAGCCCTCCAACAACGACTCGAGAATCTTGACCAGTCCCGCAATGGAGTGGGTGTTGAGCTGCTTTTCAAGGTTTGCCGGTGCGGCGTCCGTCCCAATGCCCATGCTTCCTCCGAACCTGAGAAGGTTCCTGGTTCGCAGGCAATGCGACTTGAGGCTCAGCTCGATCGCGTGGCGGTAGTTGTGGATGATCGGGAGCGCGGTTTCGGGCTCCCGCCCATCCTGTTGCACGGCCACGCGCCACGCGTCAGCCAGCGTGTCGGCCGCCAGTAGGAAAGAGTTGGCCAGGCGCCAGGGCTTCTCCAACTCACCACCGATGTAGGTGGGCATCTCGTCGTCGTCGGGGTCGAGGGGGCTGAACAGCTCAGCAGTCTGCTTGGGCCCTTCGTCAAGCGTCCACCACTCAGCCACGAAGCTCGGACCTCGCGTCCAGCATCCGGAGTAACAGGTCGGCCAGCAGGACCACTTCCGAGGCGAGGGTGGGGTCGCTGTAGTCGACCTGCCGATGACTCGACGGGTTCTTGAACACCCCAATCGCACCCTGGAACAGGTTCATCATGGCCACCTGTTCACCACGCTCGCTGTTGGTGTCCGCGAGCGGGCCACCGTCCCGGAACGCCTTGGCCATCAGCGGCACGCCAAGATCGCCGGCATCCGCACTAGCCAGTTCGCGGACGCGAATCTCCACCTGCCGCATCGCAGCGAAGGCAGCCAGCTCGTACTCGCCGAGCAGGAACTGGGCGCGTACGCGGGCAGCGATGCTCGGGTGCAGATCGACCTCGAGCCTGGCCTCGGCTCGGAGCAGCGCAAGGCCGTCCGGCGCCCCAAGGATCGCGATGCCCTTGCGCGTGATGAACAGCCAGTCTTGCTGAGGAGGCTTCCCGGACAGCAACCCGTGAAGGATCAGCCAGTCGTACGCCTCCGCCAGTGCGCGCAGGACCGCGTCGGCCTGGTCTCCCTTGAGACCGTTCTCCCTGTAGGAATTGCCAGCACCGATTAGGAAATTGCGACGGTTTTGGTCTCCCCCTCTCTGGAAGCGCCGCAGCAGATGCAGGGCTACCTGCTCGACCGGCAGGTTGAGCGCTCGGTCGGCCTCGATCGGCACGCCCCAAGTCTGTGTCACCACCGGGCGAGAATAGGGCGCGCTGCCGACGACTCCGTGGCGGAGCGACGAGGGCGCCGCCTACGCGAGCGGCGCTCGCTGCCGTCAGCGTGCCCCTAGAGGGCGCCGGGGACCGAAGGCGCATCCGCTACGGATGCGCAGGGCTCTACGGGACGCCGGGAACGATCATCGCGATCCGGGGCGTCGTGGCAGCGAGGCGCTCCTCTATGACCGCCTGGTAGGAGCCGGACTCGTAGACGCGACGGGCGTGGTCGGCGTCGTCGAACCGGAGGATGACCGTGTGGGTTCCGCTGGACGGCGCCTCGGGCAGGTGCAGCGTCTGCGACGTGCTCACGACCAGCTCGCCGCCGTCCGGACCCAGCAGCGCCGGAGTGGCCGCATTCCGGTACCGCAGAAGGCGGTCCTGGTCGGTGACGTCGTAGGTCAGGATGAGGTAGGCGGCCATGCCCACCTCATCGCGCGCCTACGTCCCGCTATTCCCGCGGACGCACCGAGCTGAGGGCCAGATTGAGTTCGCTCAAGCTCGGGACCGGGGATTGCGGCCATCGCGTCCACAGGTCCTAGATCCCTGCCCACGGGCACGGCGCGGACTTCGGCGGCTGAAGTGCGGAAGCACCAGGCGAGGATGACTGACACAAGGCAATGGCCTCTCCCCACGCCCGGCTGGCCGAAAGTTCTGGCGACGTCTCAATAGGCGATCGGCTACCGGGACGGCGAGGCATTCCACGGCACCTGATGCGGGGACCGGATCGTAGCGATGTCCCGTTCAACGGCCTGGGCGTGGCGGAGTAGGCGCTCGGGGACGCCGGACGCTCGCACTTCCCGGACGTAGAGGGCGGCCTGATGTCGTTGAGCCGGCGGGCCGGCCACGGCGGCGCGGTGAAAAGCGTCGGCAAGTCCGGTGGACAGTTCTGTGGCTCTGACGACGGTCTGCCGGAGATGGTCGAGGTCGGCGCCTACGGCCTGTACATGACGCCCAACAATCACTGCCTGCACCCGGTCCTCCGGCATGTTGTTCACGGGTGGCAGGTCCCGGGCCGAGGCGTATAGCCGTCCGGTGAGGGACCAGCGGTCGACGGCCGCGGTGAGGTGGTTGGCCAGGACCGGCAGCTGTCCGGTGACCGGCTGGACGCTGGCTGCCACGCTCGGGAGGTCGCGATCCTCCTCGAGGGCCCCGGCGTCGGAGAGATGGCCAGCATCCCGGCGCACCGCCTCAGCGAGCGTTCGTGCACAGGCAACGACGCCTCGGGCATCGATCGGTCCTGCTCCCCGCCCGTCGTCGAACACCGTGCTGGCTCGGCCGGCCACTTGCCAGGCCAGCCCCGTCACCAGGAACGGTCCCGCATCGTCGCCGCTTGCAGCCGCGGTGACGGCACCGGCGCTGCGGCTGATGATCTCGGCGGCCGCGACGGCGGCACGGAAGTCGCGCAAGGACAGATCATCGGTGCGTCGAGATCGCTCAATTGCCCCGACGAGGGCGGCGGATGCGTCGAGGGCGGTTGTCTCGGATGCGTTGCCCGGTGTCCAGGGTTGCGCAACCAGGCGGTCGAGCACGACGAAGGCCGAGGCGGTCGGGGGCTCGACCTGCGCGATCCGCTCGACGGTGACGGCCAGCTCGCGGACGGTGGCCAGCTCCGGCGCCGCCGCTTCCGGCAGCACATGGCGACCTAGGCGCGCGCAGTGGTCGGCCGCCTCGGCGACCTCCACGGTGACCGCCCACCGGTGGGAGCGACCCATGATGTCGCGGTCGCGACCGACGAGGTCGGCGGCGGCTCCAGCGAGGTCGGTGAGTGGTCCGCCGGTGTGCGGCCACAGCCGGCCGGCGGTGAGGCAGGCGGCGCCGAGTTCAGCGGTGGTGCGCTGCCGCGAGCTGTCGCCTGGGGTGATCCCGTCTTGGGCCAGACCAGTGAGCGCTCGGCCCAGGTGGTCCAGCGAGCCTGTGATGTCCGCGATCGTCGCCGAGGGTGAAGGCATGGTGGCCCGCTGGGTCAGGCCGTCGAGAAGCTGTTGCAAGGTGGTCGCCACGGGTCAGCCCAGCCGTCGCAGGGCCTGCCGGGCAGCGCGCGCAGCGTCGAGGACCGGACCGGCGGCGAAGGTGTCGTCGTCCAGGAGACTCAGTGCTCCCATGGCGGCACGGATGCTGGCGGCCGGGTCCCCGTCGACGAGCGGGGTCGTTCGGGCGCGTCCGCCGGCGAGTTCCAGTAGTTCCGCCGCGTACAGGCAGTCCAGGGCTATGTCGGCAGGCACCTGCTCGCGGTCGGCGCCGACGGCGTCGAGCAGGGATGCGGCATAGCTGAGCGGGTCGCTGGCCGCGTCGACGGTCATCGCGTGTCCCTTCCTCCGGGGCCGGTGGTGCCGAAGCTTGCGTCGCCGCGGCCGGCCGGTGAAGCTCCGCGGCAGATCTGTGGAGAACCGACCCGGCTGTGGACGACCAAGGAGCCGTGGGCGGGCATCGCGTGGTAATCGGCGGCGGCAAGCGTCAGGAGGGCGGCTGCACAATCGCCGAGCAGCCGCCAGTGCAGCTCCCGGGCGGGGTGCCGAGCGGGCAGCGGCGCGGCGGCGGCCAGCACTGGCAGCCTCGCGGCCACGTCGTAGCCGGCGAAAGCGGCGCGGCTGAGCGCGGCGGCCAGCGGAAGCCAGTCGGGGCCGCGGACGAGTCGAGCATCGATCCGGATCACGAGCTCTCGCAAGGCCGGCTCACTGGCTGCGTCGGCGATGTCCTCGCTCTCCAGGTGGGCGGCGACCTTCAGGATCCGCTTGGCGATCGCACGTCGGGCCTCGGTAGTGCGTGCGTCACGCCAGGCGGCCAGCAAATTCGGGACGTGCCGGCTCATCCAGCCGCGGCTGACCCGCACTCCGTCGAGCAGCGACACCCAATCGCCCCGGTCGGAACGACGCTTGCCGCTCATGAACGGCCCTCTGCCAGTCCACGGATGTGGCCCGTGCTCGAGGTGCGGCAGAGGTCGCTGTCAAACAACGCCCGTCGCCACGCGGTCGCTTGCGTGTTGCTGTAGTCGGCAGCCCAGGAGCGAGCCGGCCAGTCCGTGTGCCGGCCGGGTGGGCAACCGATGCCGAGCCGCTCGGCCATGCGGGCGTGGAAGGCAGGCAGCGCGTAGCGGTGCCACTCCTCCAGGGGATGTGGACCTGTGGCGCCGGCAGCGGTGACGCGCAGGCAGGCGAGCACAGCCAGTTCATGGACGAGGTGGGGGTGGGCGGGCCAGCAGGAGGGAACCGTGTGCACGGTCTGCCAGGCGTACGCGTAGTTGAGCCAGGCAGCGACCTCGTCGAGCCAGGGCCACAGCTGAGCCCGCACGTGCGTCGAGCACGTCGCCGGGTCCCAGGGGCGGTCGAGGAGATGGACGGCGGTCGGCGCAAGGCCGGCCTCCTCGGCCTTCCCGAGCTGCTCGAAGGCCCGACGGATTTCCCGCGGAGGCGTCGGAAACCGGATAGCGGTGTCAGGGGCGGTCATCGCGTAGGTCCCTCGGTCGGGGGCAAGTCCGTGCGGACGGCGTCCGCATCCCGCCGGTCGATCAGGGCGGTGTTCCGGTCGCGGGCGGCGGCAACGCGGTCGCGGGCCGCGGTCTGAGCGGCGCGCAGGTCTGCGCCCCGGCGCCCGGCGAGACAGCGGGTGAGCCGCGCGATCAGCGGCGGGGCGTTCTCCGCAATGACCAGAGCCTGGCCGGCTGGCAGTTGGCGGATCTCCTCCGGTCGCAGCACTGGCACCGTCTCGCCGTGAGTGGACCGCGACCATCCGGTCCCCCGGTAGCTGTAGGAGGTCCGGCGCGCCCGGGTGGTGCCGAGCAGGTCGGCCAGCTCGCGGTAGAAGGCGCCGTCCTTGCCACCACCGAAGGCGACAAGAACGTTGGTGAGCCCGAACAGGGCGCGGGATTCGTCCTCGCCGTAGATCAGCACCAGTTGCCGCCAGGTCTGGGCGGCGTAGAGGAAGCTGATCCCGAGCGCCCGGTCGTTGGCCATCCGGGTGCGCAGGGTGGGCAGCGGGGCGGTGGAGGGCAGCTCGTCCAGGCAGGCCAGCAGAGGCGGGCACAACCGTCCGGTAGGAGCAGCACCCGCAAGGTGTAGGGCGGTGTCGAGGACGTACTCGGCCAGGGCGGTCATCAGTGGGGACGCCGAGGCGTACGGATCTTCGCGGCCGAGCAGATAGATGGTGCCGCCCGCGGCCAACAACGCGGCGATGTCGGTGGCCGGGCGACCGGGACCGGGGATGCAGCGGCGGCGGATGTCTTCCTGGAAGAACAACGTCAGCGCCTGCTGGACGGTGGTGGCGGTGTTGCCGGCCGTGCGGGAATCCCCTTGGAGAGCGCCGTGCAGCAGCCCGTCCCAGAACGGCGCGGCGTCCGGGTGGCTGCGCAGGATGTCGGCCGGTTGTGTGGTCGCCTGCGGGTGGGCGGCCCAACTCAGGACGTCTTCGATGGTGCGTCCGCTGAGCGCGGCGGCGTGGAGGTAGGCCTGCAGCACTTTGGCCGCCTCGAATGCGTAGAACCGGGCGGCGCTGTCGCTGCTACCACCGGTGACTGCCCCGGTCAGCGTGCCGGCGGTGAAGGCCTTGGCGCGACGCTCGGCGACCATCGAGTCGGCGCAGCCGGCAACCGGGTCCCACACCAGCTCGGGCAGACCGGGGACAGCCCCGAATGGGTCGAGCACCGCAACCGGGCGGCCGCCTACGGCGCGGGCGTCGCAAGTGAGAAGAAGGTCCTCCGCCTTGGTGAGGGTCACCAGGGCGGCGCCCGGCGCGTCGAGCAATGCCGGCGCAAGCAGGTCGAGCGTCTTGCCGGACCCCTGGGGGCCGTAGACGCCGGTGGCCCGGTCGAAGGGCACCCACAACTCCCCCGCTTCCGGGACGGCAGCGCGCCCCAGCCGCCAGCCCACGTCGGTCGGTGCGGTGCGACGGGCCCGGTGCCGGCGCGCGTGGTTCAGGTCGGGGCGGACCACCGAGGCGACCCCTTGTAGACGTGACCGGCCGAGCACGTCAGCGACCTGGCCACAGGAGGCCATGCCAGACCCTGCACCCAGCCATCGGTGGCAAGCCCATGCCGCTCCTCCAGTTCCGGCCAGGAACAGTCCGAGCCCCGCTGCGATGACCGCGTACACGGCGGCGGACGACGGCACCGCCGCAAGCTGCGTGTCCTTGAGGCCTGCGGTGCGATCGCCGGTGAGCAGCCCGTTGACGGAGGCAACCAGGGCGGCCGACCCGTCGGGCCACGCCCAGCCCCCACTGGTCAGGAGCGCGGCAGCGGCGCGGCCTGCAGGCAGGAGCAGCGCCGCGGCCACCAGCCACACCAGCGCAGCGGCTGCGGGGATCTCCCAGCCGGCCGGGCCGACGTCGGGTTGCGATCGGCCGGCGCTCACCGCCGCCGTCCCCACTCAGGTCGTTGCATGGCTACTTCGCCTTTCGTGCTCGGGGAGCTCATCCGGGGTGGGGTGTCTGCAGGTCGACGCCGTGGCCGGCCAACCACGGCACCGGGTCAACCGCGGCGCCATCGGTGCGGACCTCGAAGTGCAGGTGGACGCCGGTGCTGTTGCCGGTGGAGCCCTGGAAGCCGATCAGCGTCCCGGCCAGAACCTGCTGCCCGGCAATGACGGTGTAGCCGGAGAGGTGCGCGTAGCGGGTCGTCACACCGGCGCTGTGGTCGAGTTCGATGAGGTTGCCGTAGCCGGCCAGACTCAGGCTGCCGTCGCGGTCGCAGTAGGCGCTGGTGCAGGCGGCGGTCAGCACAGTGCCTTCAGCAGCGGCGTAGACGGGGCTGCCGCGGGGACCAGCGATGTCGACACCGGCGTGCAGGGCGCCTTGGCGAGACCCGTAGCCGGAGGTGACTGTGCCGGTGGTGGGCCGTATCCACGACCCAGCTGCCACGGGCAGCCCAGGGCAGACGCCGGGCGCCGCGCCGGCTGGCCCGGCCGCGGTGGACTGGGCGGCCGGCCACAGCATGCCCGTCAGCTCACGGGCCAGCGGCCCCCACTGTGCGTATGCGCCGCCTGCCGCCGAGATCTGCACGGCCTGGGCGGCCTGGGTGAGCGGGACGTTTTGCCACTCCGGAACCTCGACGAGCCGGGTGAAGAATGCCTCGGCGGCGTAGACCGGGTCCATCAGCTGGGCGACGGTGCCCCAGCCGGCGATCCAGCGTTGCTGGAAGGTGTTGACGCTGTCGTGATCGGAGCCGAGCCCGTCGTGCGGGTAGGTCAAACTGGTCGCGGTCACCGCCGCCTGCTCTGCGGTCAGTCGCGGGCTACTGCCGTCGTTGGCCAGCATTCGGATCCGCGACTCCTGATACGCGGTGGCCAGCGCCACGGTGGCCGCGTACGGGTCGAGCTCTTGTGCCGCGGCGACGGTGACGATGGTCTGCGCCGCACCCATCTGGACGGCATCCAGCTCGATGCCGGCGACGGTGGCGCCAGTGCCACCGATCGAGCAAGCCGACGAGGCGCTCTCGGTCCGAGCCTCGGGGGCCGCGATGAGCGCCAGCGGGATGAGGAGCAGGGTCAGCGCGACGAACAGCGGGACGGCGGCGGGTGCAACGGCCTTCCACAGCCATCTCCTCGCGTACGCCCGTGCGATGGACTCTGCTGTGCCCCTCATGCCGGCCGTCCGGCGGTGAGGGCTTCGTTGGTGAAGGTCAGCCGCAGTTCGGGCTCGGTGAGGACCGTCTGAACCTTGAACGCCCGGTCGCCGACCAGCCACAGGGCTCGTCCCTTGCCGGCGATCGCCCAGCTCGTGACGACGCGTTGGGCGATAGGAGCCAGGCCGAGCAAGGTGCCGAGCTCATCGCCGACCGCCTGGTCCTGGCCGTGGAGCACTTTGCAGTCGCACAGGTGCAGCAGGTCGCGGGCGATCGCCACGGCCTGAGATGAGGCGTCGCCAGCGGTGAGCATGTCGGAGGGCTTGTGAGCCAGCAGGATCTGCACGTCGGCGTCGCGGCGGGACAGCCGCAGGTTGGCGTCGAGGCTCTTCATCGCCTCGGCACCCAGGCGCATCTGCCGCCAGGTCTCGTCGCGGATGACGATGCGCAGGTCCCCGGGTTCGGCGATCTCCCGCATCGCCTGCCCCCACGAGTTCAGGCAGGTCAGCGCGATACCGACGGCCTCGTCCCCCAGCGGCTCCAGCCGGGACAATGACAGCGACTGGATGGGTGCGCGCCAGTCGACCTCGATCGACGTGTGGTCGTCGAACAGCCCGGCCAGCGAGCCCTTGACCAGGCTGCCGAGTGCGTCCCGCAGGGCGCGCGTGGCATCGAGGAAGTGCCGGCGGTCGGCGTAGCGGCAGCAGGCGACGAGCTCGTCCGGGGGCTCATCCAGTGCCTGCCACAGCTGCGGGATGGTGATCTCCGTGAGGCGGGTGGCGCCGCTGCGGTAGCCGGTGAGCAGCCGCAGCGCCTCTCCGACCGCCGTCTCCTCGGTCGGGCCGAACGGCACGTGCTGGGAGCCGACCAGGCCGCGGATCAGCACGATCCACCGGGCGAACATGATGGCCTCACGGCGGCGTGCCTCAGCGGCGTCGAGCCGGTCCCAGCCGTGCCCGAGCGGGCCGAAGGCCAGCGGGTTGACCCGCGCCGACAGTCCGTGGCCGATGACGAACGGCTCCACGCCCAGCGCTCGGCACAGCGGCTCGTACTCGTCCTTGGTGTCACCCAGGACGAGAGTGCGGTAGCCGTAGCCGAGCATCCGCAGAGCAAAGGCTTTGACCGTCGCCGACTTGCCGCGGCCGGGCTTGCCGAAGACGACGACGTTGGGGTTGGTGACCGGGATGTCGTCGTCGGTGACCCAGCCGACCGGGTCGCAGTAGAACGCTCCGCCCGACAGCAGATCGATGCCCATCTGCGCTCCAGTGGGTGGCAGTCCACTGCTGGCGATCAGGGGCCACACCACTGGTGTCTGCTCCGATGTCATCCGCCACACCGACAGCGGCGCCGGTGTCGCAGCGCGGCCCCGGCCGCGGCCGCGCGGGCCGCGGCGGGGCACCAACGCCGTGAACGGCCCGCGCTCCCGCACCGCCGTCGGTGTGTCAGGTGCGGCGGGCAGTCGGTGGCCGAAGTCGTCAAGCAGGACGGCGATGTCCCGGCCCTCGCGGTGAATGCGGCGGTTCATCGTCGGCCCCTGCGGTCGGGCAGCCCCACGCCGAGCGGGATGGCGGCTGCGGCAAAGCCGGAGTCCTGTGCCAGGTCCAGCCGCAGAGGTACGTAACCGGCGGCACGGATCGAGGCGTCCAGTCGGCGGCCGTGCTCGTCCACCGGCCAGGTGGCGGGCACGGTGACGCAGGCCGCGACGGCCGGGCGGACCAGCGCTCGCCCGGCGGCCAGCTTCTCGTCGGCGGCGCCGATCCGCTCTGCATCTCTTCGCTGCCGGGCCCGTTGGCGGAAGCCCATGCGGGCGCGGAGTTCGTTGCCCGTGGTGGCGCTCATCTCCTCCCGGCCGACCAGCCGGGTGGCCCGGTGCAGCGGCAGCGGGGCGAGGAACACCGTCAGGCAGCGCCGCTCCCCTGCCGTCGCGGGCACCAGCACAGGGGCCAGTGCGCCGAGCACTGCCCCGGAGTCGGGCAGCAGGATGGTGTCGGTGACCGATGCCCACGCGTCGTGCACGTAGTGCCGTACCCCGGCCCGGGCCTGGGTGGGTCCGGCTGCGGCCATCGGCACCCCGGTTGCCAGCTGGGCGCCGTCGTCGGCAGCGAGGTCGGCGGCGATCAGTTCGCCGCGGTCGCCGGGGGCGAAGCCGGTGCGCACCACGGCGGCCAGCGCGGCCGAGTCCAACCAAGTCACCGTGGTGCAGCCAACCGGGCCGCGCAGTGCGCTCTCGACCTCGGCCATCACGCCGTGCAAAACCCGGGCGCGGCCGTCCACCCCGCCGCCGGACTCCTTCGCAGCCCGGCTGATCCGTACCTCGCCGACGACGACGGTCACAAAGGCCTCCGTGCGCACCGCAGCCGGGGTGAGGGTGGCACCCAACAGCGCGTTCACCCGGACGGCCAGAGGCGAAGAGTCCGTGCGGGTGTGGGCTCGTTCCCAGGCGGCACGCTCGGCGCCGTCGTCGGGCACGGTGCGGACCTGCAGGGCGAGGACGTCGACCAGTTCGGTGCGCGCGGCGAGCTCGCACAGCTCCGCCAGCCCGGCACCCATCCGGTCTCGCTCGTCCGGCTCGGCCAGTCCTATCCCAGGATGGGCGATCTGGGCCACCGCCGCCCAGGTCCTCGCCGCGCAGTCCTGCACGATCACCGGGCGGGTGAACAGCTGGCCGTAGGGCGGCCCATCGTGGGTGCGGATGGCGGCCAGCACCCCCGGCAGGTCCGCCGCGGACAAGTCCTCGGCCGTCCCTGACGCGGCTCGAGCGCCGAACACCGTCCAGCCCATCGCTCCTCCGATCGCGTACAGACAGAGATCGCCGAACCAGCGGCCGGCCGCGCGGCCCCGGATGGGGACCAGCAGCACGGCGGCCAGCAGCGCCCACACCGGAAGCCAAAGCACGAACAGCCCCCATGCCTGCGCGTTCAGGGCCAACAGCGCCGGAACGCCGGCGAGAGTGACCAGGGCCAGCTGGGCACCGGTCATGCCGAGGAACCAGCCCGAGACGTCGCGGGAGTAGTCGCCGTAGCGAACGGCGTTCATCGGGCGTCGTCCTGACTTGGGCCGGTCGGGCCGCTCTCACCGGGTCGGTCAGGTGCCAAACCGTCGAGGCGTTCGGCGGGCCAGTGCGCAGAAGGGCCACCTCCGGGGTACTGAGCGTGCCCGTTCTCGGTCGTCCCGCCCGGGCCAGGCTGCCCGGGTCCGCCGTCATCGGGACCGGGCCCTCGGCCGTGCTCGCCGGGGGGCACCGTCCCTCCGGGGTGGCCGTTGCCGCGCGCAGGTACCCGGGCGGGCAGCGGCGGCCCGTAGTAAGGGTGTGCGTGTCCGACTCCGGCGCCCGACAGCACGTCTGCCGCCGAAGCCGCCACGCCCGCTGCCAGCCGCCCCGCCCCTGAGGTGCCGGTGCTCAGCGCACGCAGCGCGCCGGCAAATCTGCCCTGCGTCGCGGTGTCGGCGGTCGACTCCCCCTGCGCCCGGTCCCCGGCCATTCGGACGGCCGCCCCCGAGGCGGCCACCCCACCGGATGCGCCACCCGCCGCCGCGGTGGCCACGGCCGCTCGCCCGCCACCGGCCTTCTGCAGCGCGCCCATGACTCCGCCGGAGGCGGCCAGCGAGGAACGCAGAGCCGCTCCGCTGGAGGTGCCGGGATCGACGAACGCCAGCAGCCGGAACAGTGCCAGCGGGCAGATCGCACCGAGCAGGATCAGGAGGCAACCGACCACGGCCAGGCCGACCGCGGCCTCGGTGCTCGTCTCCTCGGCACCGGTAATGACGCCCTCCGTGATGGTCACACCGACACCGAGAACCAGGACCGCGACCGGGGAGACGAGCAGCGCCGCGAGGAACCAGCGCAGGCTCCGCCAGAACCAGGCGCTCGAGGTCTGTGCCAGCAGGCCACCGGCTGAGATCGCCGATGTCGCCGCCAGCACGATCAGCGCTGCTTCGCGGACCAGCATCAGAAGCAGGTAGCCCACGCTTGCGGGCACCAGCAGAAAGACCGATGAGACGCCGAGCACCGTGGCGACCGTGCCGTCGACCAGGTCACGGCTCACGCTGATCGACGGGTCGAAGGAGGCCATGTTCTCGATGTCCAGCAGGCTGCGCAGCAGCGCGGTGGTCAGCCCGGAGACGCCAGTGACCAGCAGCGCCGCCACGCCGACGTAGCCGGCCCAAACCAGACCGAACTGCAGCAGGCCGATCAACAGGCGGCCGAGCGTCTGCCCGTCTCGGCGCACAGCCGCAACGCCCAGCTGGACCAGCGCCATGAGCGCCGCCACGGTGGCACCGATGCCGAAGGTCACCGGATAGACCCCCGCCAACGGACCGCCGGCGGACAAGTCAGGGGTGGCCAGGGCATCGACCACGGAGAAAGCCAGGCTCAGCATCCACAAGCCGGCGTCCCACAGTGCCAACATGGCGTCGGTCCACACATCGGCGACGACAGCACCGGCTGCCTCGCCGACCACGCAGAACGGGTTGATCGGCAGACACGGCAGAGCGTTGAACCCTGCCGCCGGAGCCGCGGGAAACGCCACCGCCGTTTGGTCGGCCGAGGCCGGAGCAGCCATCACCAGCCACGCCACCGCCGCGAGCGCCAGGACGACAACCAGTCCGCGCACGCGCGGCCACCAGCGGCGTCGCCCGAGTCGGACCCTAGGCATCGCGCAGATCCCGCCAACCAACGGCGATCGCTGCGTCAGTGCCTGGCCAGGCTGCCGCCGCGGGGGCCGGTTCGGCTCCCGCCCCAATACGCCAACGGCCTCCGGTCCAAGCCATGCGCTGGCAGTCGGCGATGGCGATTCGCGAGGTCTGCTCCACCGTGACGGTGAACTCGAAGTTCACGCACACCACTGCGAACTCCGGGCCGCTCATCCCTTTGACGAGTCCCATCACCGGGCGGACGACGATCGCGAGCTGAGGGGAGCCGGCACCGGACAGGCCGGCCGCCGACAACAGGCTCGCCATTCCGTCGACGCCGGTCCACGACTCGGAAGTGGGTCCACCTGGAAGGGCCCACTCGGCGATCACCTGACGCACGCCGTCCATCGAGCCGGACTGCATCGCCGTCACGTCGATCGCCGCGAGTTGCGCCAGTGCCCCCTCCGGCGTGCGAGGGAAGCCGGTGGGCACGTCGGCCGGACCGACGGCGGTGGCTCGCGGCACCTCGATGACCGCCGCGACCTGGTTCGACACCGGGCCGGGCAGAGCCGCCTCCGGGGCGGCGCTTGGCATGGGAGCGGCGGCGAGGGCGTCTCCTTCCGTGACGGCTGCAGACGACGTTGTCCTCGAGTCGGGCTGAGCCTGTGGCCGCGTCGGATCGTCGCCTCTCAGGGCTCCGACCAGCGTGAACACAAGCCCGGCCAGCACGAGTAGTCCCGCCACCGCGCAGGCGGCCAGGACCGAGAGCAACTTTCTGGGACTCCACGCCGGCGGAACTCCGCCAACCTGGATCTCTCTCCGGCCGCGCATCAGGTGCACCCGCTGCCGGTGATCGAATCTAGGATCACGAGGATGACCGTGTAGGTGATGGCCACCATCACGACCACCGCGACGCCCATCGCCCCGTACCGGGAAGCGTGGGGGTGGGAGAAGATCCGGCCGACCAGGATGGACCCCAGCGAAATGACGGCGCCGATCCCGATCAGCGCCAGCACGCCCCACTTCACCCAGGCGGTCACGTCGTCGGCAAAAGTCTGCATCCCGGGTGGCGCCTCCGGGCAGACCGCCGCCGTCAGGTCCACCGGTGCAGCTGTTGCAGGCCCCGCGCTCAGCCAAACCAGCCCGCAGACAGCAAGCGCGACGATCGAGGCAGCCCGCAGTGCCGCCACTGCGGTTCCGCGACACCGAAGCGTCATCGGGTCTCCCCCGCCGCTTCCGTCTGCGGCGAGGCCGCCCGACGGCGCTGCTCAGCGCGCGACGTCGCGGGCGCCAGCAGGACGGCCAGCGAGCGGCCGGCCGCCGCTACCGCCGCGGGCAACCGATCACCGGTGAGGCCCGAAACTTCCAGCCGCCGGTCAATCGGTACCCGTACGACGCGACCGAGCGCCCGCAGTTCAGCCAGCCGTGGTCCGCAGCTCGCCTCGACCGCCCTGGGCCAGCGCGCCGGCCCCACTGCCGCCACTACCGCTTCGTTGCCGACGGCGGTCAATGCGCGTTCGGTCTGCCGAACTGCCGGGACCGTCACCCGGGTCACCACGACCACCTGCTCGCCGAGCAAGATCACCTGGTTCGAGCAGGCTTGCAGCAGCGCTGTGGTTAGCGCCCATCCGGCGTCGACAACCAGTCGCCGTGCCCCTCCGTCGAGCTCTGGCGGGGACGGCAGTCCTCCGTCGGTTCGGTGTCGAGCGAGACGGGAGAGGTCGAGGCGTCCACGACGGCCGCGCCACCAGAATGCGCCCTCCGAACCCAGCTCGATGCTCGCCGCCGCCGCCAACCCCGACCAGATGGGCTCGCCGAAGTCGAGCAGGTGCACCCGACCGCTGTCCGTCAGCGCCTCGGCGACCGCCAGGGCGACGGTGGATGCGCCCGCTCCACCGTGAGCGGCCAGCACCAACGCGACAGACCCTCCCGCGGTACCGTCCAACCAGGGACGGTGGACGCCAACCTCCCGGTCAACTCCGTCAACGACCACGGCTCTCGACGCCTCCGCGACGATGTCCGTTGCTTCGATATCGTCAAAGACGCCAGCGCGAATCGCGACGACGGCCGCACGCATCGCCTCGATTGTCATCGACCGCGTCACTCCTGGAGGAACGAAGCCAACGCCCCCGCGCCCGGGCCCATTGATCGAACTGGATGCGGCTTCGTTCGCCGGCGACACTTGCCTGAACTTCATGCCGCCGACTGTGTTGAACGACCCCCGGTCGCTCTCCAGTAATCAACCCGCAAGCTGGCCGCTGCCCGTTTGATCAGTCTCGATTGCGAGAGAGTCGGCGGACCGGCCCCTGATTCGAGTACTGGTGCCTTACTGGAGGTTCTCGCTCCCCGGAGGTGCCGCTTATGGCTCACCCGTGAGTGCGGGATGCTGGAATCGGCAGCGCGCCTTCGGCCAACTCGGCCATCGGATGGCTTGCTGATGGCGCGTGATCGTCTGCGCCCCAGACGACGACTGCGTCCGTCGAGTCCCGGCGCCAGTCGAGGCACCGAAGGAGGCGCCGCTACCGCCGCTCACGGGCCCGCCGGGGGCGGCCCCAGATCCGCCGTCTCCATCCCGCGAGGGGCGGGGGCCCGGGTCGCCGAAGTGACCAAACCTCGCCCTTGTCGTGGTCCCGCTGCGTTGACTGGTGATACATACCCCCGGGGGTATGTATCCTGAGATCGTGGACATCCCCCAGGGCGAACTCGCCGACGTCGTCAAGCGGCTCAAGCGCATCGAAGGTCAGATCGGCGGCATCGTCCGCATGATCGAGGACGGCAGGGACTGCTCGGCCGTCGTCACCCAGCTCGCCGCCGCCTCCAAGGCGCTGAGCAAGGCCGGCTTCGCCGTCGTCTCCACCGGGATGCGCTACTGCTCGACCAACGAGGACGGCGAGACGCGCGACGTCGACTTGCGCGAGCTCGAGCGCCTGTTCCTCTCCCTCGCCTGACCCCTCCTGGAGTTGTCATGAACCCGCAGATCCCGCAGCTCACCCCCGCCCAGGCCGCCGACCGCACCGAGGCCGTCCTGCTCGACGTCCGCGAGGCGAGCGAGCTGGCCGACGGCCGGATCGCCGGCAGCACGCACATCCCGCTGGGCCAGTTGTCCGCCCGCGCCTTCGAGCTCGATCGCAGCCGTCCGGTCATCACCGTGTGCCGCAGTGGTGGGCGCAGCTCGCAGGCCGCCCAGTTCCTCGCGGGCCAGGGCTACGACGTGGCCGACCTCGACGGCGGCATGACGCAGTGGCTCGCCGAAGGTCGCCCCACCGTCTGACGACAGCCATCCATTTGTCTCGCAGATACCCCTGCCCCGTACCGTACCTAGGAGCACCTATGCAGATCGACATCATCGAGACCACCGGCCTCGGCGACCGCAGCTACCTGATCAGCGAGGACGGCGTCGGTGTGGTCGTCGACCCGCAGCGCGACATCGACCGCGTGCTGGCGCTCGCCGAAAAGCGGGCCGTCCACATCGCGCTCGTCGTGGAGACCCACCTGCACAACGACTACCTCACCGGCGGGCTGGAGCTCGCCACCACCGTTGGCGCGGACTACGTCGTCCCCGCCGGCGACACGGTCGAGTACGAGCGGGTGCCCGCCGGTGACGGCGACGTGCTCGAGGCCGGATCGATGCGACTGCGCGTGCTGCACACCCCCGGGCACACCCACCACCACGTCAGCTACGTGCTCGCCGACGCCGACCGGAACGTGCAGGCCGTGTTCACCGGCGGCTCCATGCTCTACGGCTCCACCGGCCGCACCGACCTGGTCGGCCCCGAGCACACCGACGAGCTCACCCACGCCCAGTACCACTCCGTGCGCCGGCTGGCCGACGAGCTCCCGGACGGCACCCCGGTCTTCCCCACGCACGGCTTCGGCAGCTTCTGCTCCGCCACCCCGACCAGCGGCGACTCCTCCACCGTCGGCGAGCAGGTCGCCGTCAACCCGGCCCTCACCCAGGACGAGCAGACCTTCGTCGACCAGCTCATCGCCGGGCTGACCGTCATCCCGGCCTGGTACAGCCACATGGGCCCCGGCAACGCCGTCGGCCCGACGCCCGTGGACCTATCCATGCCGCGGCCGGTGGACCCCACGGAGCTGGCCGAGCGGCTGGCGGCCGGCGAGTGGGTGATCGACCTGCGCAGCCGGACGGCCTTCGCGGCCGGTCACCTGCCCGGCGCGCTGAACTTCGAGCTGGCCCTCGCCAACTTCGTCACCTACGTCGGCTGGCTGGTTCCCTTCGGCGCGCCGATCACCCTGATCGGGGAAACCGAGGAGCAGGTCGCCGACGCCCGCCGCGAGCTGGTCCGCATCGGCATCGACCGGCTCGCCGGCGCCGCGGTCGGCAGCCCCGAGGCCCTGGCCGCCGGCCGGGAGCTGAGCTCCTACCCGGTCAGCGACTTCACCGGACTGGCCGCGGCGATGGCCGCCGACCCCGACCTGGTGGTGCTCGACGCCCGGCGCGCCGACGAGCGCGCCGGAGGCGGGGTGCGCGGCTCCCGGCACGTCCCGATCCACGACCTGCCCGGCAGCATCGATGAGGTCCCCGACGGAAACGTCTGGGTGTACTGCGGCTCCGGCTATCGCGCTGCGATCGCGGCCTCGCTGCTCACCCGCGCAGGCCGCCGCCCGGTGCTGGTGAACGGCGGCTACGGCGACCCCGATTCCGGCGCGGCTGCCGCCGGTCTGCACGACGACTCCGCCACCAGCTGACCGCCCGGCCACATCACCGCCCCTCGACGAAAGCGACCGACCAGTGAGCACGACGGCTCCCAGCCGCCATCCAGAGCCCGACTCCACTCTCTTCCGCCCCGGCCCGCTCGGCCGGTTGGGGGTCTGGGTCACCGCACACGCCCGGACGACGACCGTCGTCTGGCTGCTGCTGATCGTCGGCCTCGGCTTCTTCGCGCCCCGCGTCGAGTCCGCGCTGTCCGGCGCCGGCTGGCAGGCCGACGGCTCGGAGTCCGTGGCGGTCCGCGAGCTCGCGGTCGACCACTTCGGGGGCAACGCCAGCTCCGCCATCCAGGTGGTCGTGCAGCGCTCCGACGGGCCGGTCACGGAGGGTGCCGGAGCCGACGTCCTCGCACGGGCCACCGATCTGCTCGCCGGCGACGAACGGATCGGCACGGTGGTCCAGCCACAGCCCGGTGCGACCCTCAGCCCGGACGGCACCACCGCCGTCCTGCTCGCCGGCGCGGGCGCCGACACCAACGAGATGGTCCGGGTCGCCGACGACCTCAAGGCGCCCCTGCAGGCGCTGTCCACCGGAACGGTGGAGGTCAACCCCACCGGGGCGTCCCTGCTGTGGTCGGACTTCAACGAGGCCAACCTCGACGCGATGCTCAAGTCGGAGATGCTGTCCTGGCCGGTGACCCTCGGCATCCTCGTGCTGGCCTTCGGCGCGCTGGTCGCAGCCGGCCTGCCACTGCTCCTCACCCTGGCCGGCCTGGTCGCCTCAGCGGGGTCTCTGGTCCTCATCAACGAACTCGTCCCGGTCTCCATCTGGGCCATGAACTTCGCGATGATGTTCGCCCTCGCACTCGGCATCGACTACGCGCTCTTCCTGGTGGTGCGCTACCGGGCGGCCCGGATGGGCGGGGGCGCGTCCCCGGTCCGCGCGATCGCCGAGACCATGGACACCGCCGGTAAGGCTGTGCTGCTCTCGGGCGCCACGGTGCTCGTCTCGCTGACAGCGGTGATGCTGGTGCCCTCACCGTCGTTCCGGTCGATGGCCGGCGGCATCATGCTCGCCGTCGTCTTCGTCCTCGCCGCCACCCTCACGCTGCTCCCCCTGGTCCTCCACAAGCTCGACCTGAAGATCAACCGAATCGCGCTGCCCTGGGCACGCGCAGGCGAGCACCGCTCCGCACGCTTCGCCGCGTGGGGGGAACGGCTGTGGAAGCGCCCACTCGCCTACGGCATCGGCTCGCTGCTCGTCCTGCTCGCCCTCGCCGCCCCCATCGTCGGCCTGAAGACGGCGATGCCGTCGATCAAGGTTCTCCCCGAGGACGCCAGCGCGCGGATCGGATACGACCAGGTGCAGGAGGCGTTCGGCGAGGGCGCGCCGGGCACGCTGCAGATCGTCGTCGACACTGCCGACGCCCCGGCCGCCGGCGCCGTCCTCGCCGGGGACCCCGCTGTTGCCGGCGTTCTGCCGGCGATGCCCGCCCCCGACGGCGCCGAGCCAGCGATGATCCAGGCGGTCCCGACGATGGACCCGTCGGACCCGGCGCTGTCCACGCTCGTGGACCGGCTGCGCGCGGACCTGCCCGACTCCGCCCTTGTCGGCGGCGCACCGGTGGAGAACCTCGACCTCAAGTCCCAGTTGGACGAGTCCACACCCCTGGTGATCGGGGTCGTGCTGGTGCTGGGCTTCCTGCTGCTGCTCATCGCACTGCAGGCGCCGCTGATCTCGCTCCTGGGCACGCTGGCCAGCCTGCTCTCCACCGCGGCCGCGTTCGGCGTCGCCCGCCTGATCTTCCAGGAGGGCTTCGGCGCCGGCTTCTTCGGCTTCGAGAGCCAGGGCTTCCTCGACGCCTGGGCACCGGTGTTCTTCTTCGCGATGATCTTCGCGATCGCGATGGACTACACGGTCTTCCTGCTCGCCAGCGCCAAGGAGCACTACGAGCGTTCCGGCGACCCGCGCGAGGCGATGATCGGCGCACTTGCCTCCTCCGGCCGGGTCATCTTCGCCGCCGGCGCGGTCATGGTCGCGGTGTTCTTCACCTTCGCCCTGTCCGGGCCGCTGCCGCCCAAGGAGATGGGGATCATCCTCGGCGTCGCGGTCCTGCTCGACGCATTCCTCGTCCGCCTCGTACTGCTGCCCGTGCTGCTCCGGCTCACCGGCGCGGCCGCCTGGTGGAGCCCGGCGTGGCTCACCCGGATCCTGCCGAACATCCGCTTCGCGCACGACTGACCCGATGGCCGTACGGCCACCGCCACCACCGACCACGAGGAGATCCACCATGTGCCGAGCAGTCCCCTGCAGCACCTGCGGCAAGACCACGTGGACCGGCTGCGGCCAGCACGTCGACCAGGTCATGGCCCGCGTCCCCAGCGCCCAGCAGTGCCCGGGCCACCCCCGCCCCGAGCGGTCCGGCAGCTGGCTGGGCAAGCTGCTCGGCCGCCGCTGATGCCACCCGCCACCGCGCCGGCAGCCCGATGATCGCCCTGTCGATCGGCAGCGGCCTGGTCATCGGCGCCCTCGTCGGGTTGCTGGGCGGGGGTGGCTCGATCCTGGCGGTGCCGGCGCTGGTCTACCTGGCCGGGCAGGATCTGCAGCAGGCGGTCGCCACGTCGCTGCTGGTGGTCGGCGTCACCTCGGTCGTCGCGGTCCTGCCCCGGCTGCGAGAGCGCCAGATCAATTGGCGGATCGGGCTGCTGTTCGGCGCGGCAGGCGCGGCCACCGCCTTCACGGGGGCTGCGGTGAACCGGGTGCTGCCCGATGAGCTGACCCTGGCGCTGTTCGCCGTCCTGATGGTCGTGGCCGGTGTCCGGATGCTGCAGGAGAAGCCGGCCACCGGCACCGCCTGTGCCATCGACGGCGGACGGGTGAACTGGCGCCGCTGCCTGCCACGGACGCTGGCCGGCGGTCTCGTGGTCGGGTTCCTCACCGGTCTGCTCGGCGTCGGCGGCGGGTTCCTCATCATCCCGGTGCTGGTCCTGGCCTTGGGCCTGCCGATGCCCACCGCGATCGGCACGTCCCTGGTCATCGTGTCCCTCAACTCGGCGGCAGGCTTCGCCGCGCACGCCGGAGAAATGACCCTCGACGTGCCGGTCACTGTCGCCTTCACCGCCGCAGCCGTCGTGTCCGCCCTCGCCGCAGGACGACTCGGAGCAACCCTCGATACCAACTGGCTACGCCGCTGGTTCGCCTGGCTGGTCCTCGTCGTCGCCGGCGTCATCGCGGTTCAGGTCACCGTCGACTTGCTCACCTGACCGGCGGGGTCTTCTCGAAGCTTGTGCCCATGCAAGGCGTCACCCACCAAGCTGGGCGGGTTATGAAGCGGACCGATGGTCTGCGGGAGACCGCCGGATTGAGGTGGCGAAAGTCGCACGCCAGTCCGCACCGCCGGCAACGGATTGAGGGCGGCGGGTCGCGCCGCCGTTCAGTATTCGAGCAAGTATCACGAGGCCCGGCCAAGGTAGTGCCGGCGGGCGCGGTTGATGGTCTCGGCGGTGCTCATGGGTAGATCCATTTCGTCATCGCCGTCGTGGACGTCGACGATGCGGGCGACGTAGGTCTCGGCTTCGGCGCGGTTGCCCTCGCGATAGGCGACCCACATCGCGTCCAGCAGAACGTTCTCGTCGTCGGGGGCGACAAGCAGCGCAGTGGCGACGGCTGTGCGGGCTGCGTCGAGGTCGTCGTCGGCCAGTGCTGTCGTGACGACCAGGTGGGCGACGTCGCAAATGGCGGCCGTGAGCGTGAGTTCCAGACCGCCCAGCCATTCGTACCCGGTGGGGCGTTGAGCGAACGGCGGGCCAGAAACCAGCTCCAAAGCGGACAGCAGATCGGGCATGCCGTCGTCGCCGCGCACACTGGCGCGTGCGCGCAGCTCGCGGAACAGGTCGGCGTCGACCATGACGTTGGTCAGGGTGTACCGGCCGCGGTGGCCGGAGCTGAGGTGCTTGTGACCGGTCGAGGGATCGGTGCCGAGCCAAGCGCGGGCGCCGGCGGTGATCCGGTGCACATAGGCGCGCGAGCTGACCGGGTCGGTCTTGCCGCCCCGGGCGGGCTGCAGGGCGGTGGCCGCTTCCTCCACGGTGGCGCCATGCGGGCGGGTGGCCAGGTAGGCCACGACTTCCTCGTAGCGACGGCGCAGTCCCGACTTGATGACAGCGGCCTCGTCGCCGTGCGCGCGGAGGGTGACCGGCCCGAACAACGTCAGCCGGGGCCGCCGACAGCCGGGGTCCCACCAGTCGGCGAGGTCACGGTCGAGTTGCTCGAGATCGTCCTCTATCCGCTTGCGCAAGCCGGCCGCCACGGCCCGGTCGACGGTTACAACCCCCTCCGTCCGAACGACGGTGCCGGTAAATGTGGAGGCCCCGGCCACGTGCGGCAGAGTCGCGTGGGTGGGTTCCACGGCCTGTGGCCGCTGTTGACGCGGCCGCGGCGGGGAGCTCGTCTCTTGAGGCTCAGTCGATCGGCCCACGCCGGCGTCGCTACGCAAGGCGCCGGCGGCGTCCGTGTGGGCCTGCCAGGTCCGGTCGCCCTCGGCGGCGGGCATAGGTTCGTCATCGGTGTCGCGCTCGAAGGCCAGCAGCGTGGCTATGTCGCGCGCCTGCTGGGCGGTCAGCTGCGGTGCCAGGACCTGCAAGTCCAGTGCGGGCACGAGCAGCGAGCCGTCCACGGTGAGCGTGAGCGCCCAGCCGCCCGTTCCCTGCGTCGAGTCGGTGCCGAGCACCGCTGCCAGGGTGCCGCGCTCCCGGCGATCCCGTAAGGCGGCGGTGAGACCGTCCTGCTCCCCAGCGGCCTTCGGCGGGTGTGGGACGAGAACGATGTGCGGCATCCACCCGTCCCCGGCCACCGCGCGCAGGCGGGCGTTCAGCACGTCCTCGGGGCGGCGCCCCGTGGCCTCGCGCAGATCGTCCTCAAGCCGAGAATCGGCGAGGTCGGCGACCGAGTGGACCCGGTCGGGGGCCAGGTCGACGAGTTCCTCGCCGAAGCCGACGGTGGTGACGGTGAGCAGGTCCGACCAGTTGTTGACCGCCAGCTCGGCGGCCAGGTGCCGGGCGAAGTCTTCGAGGCGGTCAGCCGGTCCACTGATGTACAGCTCACGCACGCGTTCGAGGTCCAGCAGCCAGCGCCATCCCCGGGCGCTGCCGATCGTGACCAGCGTCGGAAAGGGGGCCAGGCGGCCACGAGCCGTTCCGCCGTGCACGCCGGCGTCCGCGTGGAGCTGCCGAGACCACCAGTGGCCGGTGTCGTCGCTGGTCCATGGTGAGGGCGGGGGTTGATCGGCGGGGACGTACAGCCGTAGCTCCAGGCGGTTGTTGTCCAGTCGGGCGGCGACGATGTCTGGCAGCTGTCCCTCGGGGTCCCCCGAGATCAGCACGGCGAGTTCTCGCAGGGCGCGATCGAGTGCGACGTAGTCGGCCTGGCCCGAAGAGGCAGCTGACGTCACGGCCATCTGCGTGTCGGACAACTCCCGCGGAAGGGGTGCAAGTCTGCGGCCGGGACGGCGGCGGCGCAGGCGCTGACGACGATGAGCGAGCCAAGCCGTGCCAAGGCCAGCCGCGAGCAACGCCCCGCTGCCGGCGAGGACGGCTGCGAGCTCCGACGGTGACTGGTCCTCGTCGGCGTCATCGCCATCGGCTGCCGATTCCTCCGCTTCCTGGGACGGGCTCTCCGGTGACGCCGGAGACGGCACCGGCGAGGGGTCGGCGGGGGCGGTGGGGGGCCCCTCCGGCCGCGGCGCCGACGGCGATCCCTCCTCGCCTGGTGGCTCGGGATCGACCGGCGGTAGCGGGGCGGGGGCTGACGGACCCTCGGCTGGTACGTCGAGAAGCTGTCCGGGTCGAATCAGGTCAGGGTCGGTGAACCGGCCGCCGCCCGGCAGTAGTTCGCCGGCATTCACGTCGAAAATCGGCTTCCAGCTGCTCAGTCCGTGCTGCTCGGCGATGTCCGCGAGGGTGTCGCCGGGTTGCACCATCAGCTCACTGGCGGTCGACCTTGCCTCGCGGAGTGTGGCGTCGGGCGGGAGGGCGAGAACCCAGCCGGGCCGGATCAGCCCTGGGTCGGTGAGCATCCCCCTATCGGGCTGGAGCCGACCCCGGTTGAGGTCGAGGATCTCTTCGAAGCGCGTCCAGTCGCCCAAGTACCGAGCGGCGATGCGGCCCAAGGTGTCGCGCCGCTGCACGGTGTAGGTCGGCCCCGTCGCCGCGGGCGCGGTCGGCGAGGTCTCATGTACGGGCTCGGGCACCGACGGCAGCTCTGGGAATGGCTGCTCGGCGACCACGGGCGGACCGGCATGCGCCGGGGCGGCAAGCAGCGGTGCGCCGCCGATGCCGACGACGGCGGCCACGAGCAGCCCTGCCAGCTGCTGCGGCGATCCCATACCGGGCAATCTGATGGGGGGTATGCCGCCGATCTGGGCGGCGAGCTCGACGGCGACGGAAAGTGCGAAGACTGCCCACGCGGCCCAGCCGATGATTACGAGCAGACCCAGGAAGACGGCGCCGGTATCCGGTCCGCTGAGCGCCGCGGTGGTCTGCGCCCACGACGGGAGTTCGTCGGGCAGGTAGGTGCCGCCGAGTCGCCACAGTGCGGTCGGTACGCCGGCGACCGCTGACACCAGCACGAGGATGGCCAGTGATCGAACCCGAAAGTCGGAGGTTCGCAGTGAGTTGGTCATGGGCCCGCTCCCCCGTTCTGGCCGGCGACGGTGATCAGGTCAGCGGTGCCCGAGCCCTCAACAGTCAGGGACGAGATGCCGACCAGGCCTAGGAAGGAGGTGGGCTCGGTGATCGTCGTGGTCACCTGCAGTGTGTCGCCGTCCACGAGGGTCACCAGCCCCTCGACGCCATTCCGATCGAGGTAGCCCTGCGCCGCGGCCATCGCCGCCGCCGAGTCGACCTGCACAGTCCCGGTGAGGGCTGCGGAGATGTCGAGCGCTTGGCCGCCGGCGCGGGCGGCCTCGTCTGCAATTGCGTTGGCCCGCTGGGTGGCGGCAACTTTGGCGCCGCCGTCGACAGCCAATCCGATGATCAGCAGTAGCCCGGGAACAAGGACCGCGAGGAAGCTGCTGATCGAGCCGCGCTCGGAGGCCGGCTCATAAAGCCGCTGTCGGAGGTTCATCGTTCGCGGTAGGCGTCGACGGGACTGGTGAACTCGCCCTGCACAGTGACCGTTCCGGGTAAGCCCGGGGCCAGCACGTCGGCCATGCCGACGACGCAGGTGATGGTGACGGTCACGTCGCCGGGCTGCCCGGGCGCTGCCTGGAACCCGACGGTGTCAACGTCGACGGTGATGCTCTGGCAGCGCAGGTTCTGCGCGGCCAACGTCTCCTGTGCCAGTGCAACGGCCGAGGCGGTCGCCGTGGCGGCATCGCGAGCAAGGGAGGCCTCCCGGGCGGCGGCGCGGGCGGCTTCCTCGACGGCCCCCTCGGCCACCTGGGTTCGTCCTGCGACGACGGCGAAAGACAAGAGCAGGAGCAGCGCCGGCGCCAGCAGCGCCAGCTCGACCGACACCGAACCGCGCTCTCCCATCTGGACGCTCATGGGGTCGCCCGTTCCACCGGGCCGACGGCTGTCTGGGTCACTGACCAACCGGACAGGCCGGGGAAAAGACTGAGCGACGTACCGGTCACGGTGACCTCGATGCTGGGCGGCGAGCCGGTGACCGCGACGTCTCGGCCGGTCAGCAGGTCCTGTGCGGCCTGGTCGAGAAAGCCATCGGCCGCAGACTGGGCACGGTCGGTGGATGCGGGCTGCACCCGCCCTTCGCGGGCGCCTTCCTGCGCCGCCCCCAGAGCGATCGAGCGCGCGTAGAACCACAGCGCCCCCTGGATCAGGGTCATGATCAGCAGCAGCACCACGGGAAAGGCGACTGCCAGTTCCACTGACGCCGCGCCGCGCTCTCGGGACAGCCGCCGCGACGCCGTGCCCTCGGCTCCGCCGCGACGGGCAGGGCCTCGGGGCGGCGGTGTGGGACCGCGTGGGCGGACTGGACGGGCCATGAGTCAGCTATTGGATCTGGGCGGAGCGGGAAGTGACCGCGTTGGCGATCACCACCACCAGGGCGACGGCGATGCCGATCAGGGCGACCGTGATGATCACCTGCTCGACCGACAGAGAGCCACGCTCCGGCTCGTCGCGGGCTGCACGGAGCCGGTCGCGCAGCACTGCGCCCAGGACTGTCAGAGTGCTGATCAGCTGCATCATCGGTCTTCTCTCCAACTGGTGGGCGTTCGGTCAGCTGGCCATGAGTCGGGCCAGGGCGGGATAGAGGAACAGCAGCAAAAAGGCGATCGACAGCAGGGCAACCGGGGCGGTCAGCTTTTCGCTGGCCGTGTTGGCTGTCGCCTCATCCTCGGCCAACAACTGCACGCGCAGTGACTGCGCGCGCGCCCGCAGCGTCGGGGCGATGGAGGCGCCCTCTTGTGCGGCGACCGCCGCGATGTCGGCGACGTCGGTCAGCTCACCGACGCCGGTGTCCGCGGCCAGTCGCCGCAGCCCGTCCCACGGTGGCTGGCCGGCCAGCCGCGCGGCGACAAGTGCTTCGGTGATCCGCCGGAACACCCAGCCGTTGCCCAGCGCGGCGGCCCGCTCCAGGGCAATGGTCGGGCCCTCACTGGCGTCGCGGCGCAGGCTGACCAGATCCAGGTAGGAACAGACAGCACGACGCATCTGACCCCGCGCCTCGGCAGCCTGATCCCGGACGACGAGATCGACGACGAAGAAGAGGACTAAGGCCAGTGCCAGGGACCCTGCTACCGGCACCACTACGGGCAACCGGAGGCCCGCCAGGCCGAGGACGGCGGTGAGCAACGGCACGAAGACCGCGCCGAAGGCAGCCAACCCGACCTTGCGGGCGGCGTATCCCTCTGGCGTCCAGCCGATCAGCGCCAGCGCCTGACCTGGCACCCGCAGCCCGGCGCCGCTCAGCCTGACACCAATCCATACCCCCGCGCGCCCGGCCACTCGCGCCCATTGGTCGCCCGCCGCCTGCTGCGCGACCGGCGTGTGCACTGCGCGCCCATCCAGACGAGCCAGTGCCTCGGACAGCTGCGGCTGCTCGACCACCAGTACCGCTCGCAGCAGCAGAAACCCGCCGAGCCCGGCGAGCGCCCCCGAGCCAACCAGCATCACCTGAGTGCCACTCATCGAACCGGCACCTCTTCCGGTTCGAGCTCCGCACGCCGGCCGCCCTCCCGATCAATCAGGAAGCGTGGACTTGGTGCCGGCACGGTGAGCCGGCGCATCCACAGCAGACAGCCCACGATCAGCGCGGAGATGACTGCTAAGACCAGCTGCCCGATGCCGGTGCCGTAGGGAGCCAGGTAGTCGCCGTTGAGTGCGGCCAACCCCGAGGCGGCGATGGTGATCAGCAGCAGCCAGCGGGCATTGGCCCGGGGCTTGGCGCGGTCGGCCTCGACCTTGCGGAGCATGGTGACCTCTTCGCTGAGGCTGTGCGCCAACTCGGTCAGCACCCGTGCCAGCCCCGGCCCGCGCAACTCCGCGCCGAGCAGCAACGCTGCGACGACGAGGTCGCCGGTGGCGTCATCGAGGTCGTCGGCGAACGCCAACAGCGCCCGCGACGTCGGCCAACGCGCCTGCAGCCGAGACGCCAGCGTGGCCACGTCCGCCTCGATCGGCCCCGGCGCTGTGCCAGCCGACCGGATCAGGGTCTGTTCCAGGCCCCCGCCAGCGGCGAGCACGTCGGAGGTCCGCCGCACCCACTCCTGTAGCGCCTCCAGCCGTTCCACCGCGTCGTTTCCGGCGGAGAACTGCGCCAACAGCCATGGCACACCGACCACCGCCAGGCCGGCCAGCAGGCCGCCGACCGGCCACCCGGAGGCCAGCCACACCACGACGGCCGCCACTCCACTGGCCACCCATACCGCCGGTTGCCGCCGCGTCGCGCGGTCGGCTGGAGCTGTCGGACGGAGCCTGCGGCGCCGCGGCCGGGCCGGTGCCGATTGGCTGGTGAGCGCGTGCACGGCCAGCAGAAAGCCCCCGATCAGGAGCGCCCCACACACGCCGGCCAGCAGGGCCGCGCCGGTCACCGTCTTCCTCCGACCGCGGCGGCCCAGTGCCCGCCGCGACCAGGGCGCAGCCAGTCGGGGTCGAACCCGACCCGGACGTAGTCGGCCAGGGCCACCGGGTCGTGGTCAGGCACGGCCCGGCCGTCCGGGCCGGGAACGAACACGTCGGTAACAGCCGGGCGCCCGCCCTCGCCCACACCGTTGCATTCGACGACTTGGCTGACGAACCGGTGGCGCTCTCCGCCGATCCACCGTTCGTCGACGGTGGTGATGTGGACGACCAGATCGATCGCCGACGCGCATGACCGGTATGCGTGCTCGGGGCTCACAGCAGCGCGTCCGCGCATGCACAGGTTGGCCAGCCGCTCGAAGGCGTGGTGGGCCGAGCGGGCGTGCAGGGTGCAGCACGAGCCGCCCTCGCCGGCCTCCATGACCTCGATCAGCGGCCAGGCCTCGTCGCCGCGAACCTCTCCCAGCCACACCCGGCTGACGTTCATCACCAGCGCGTGCTCGACCAGCTCGGTCAGCGTCACCTCGCCGAGCCGACGGCCGTCCGAACCACGTTCGCCGGTGCCCTCCCGGGCCTCGAACGGCACCACCCGCGGATGCCTGTCGGGCAGCTCGTGGAGCAGCAGCTCGAAGTGCTTCTCGATCGTGGCCAGGTTCTCTTCGACCGGCAGTTCGTTGGCCAGCCCGCGTAGCAGCAGCGTCTTGCCGGCGCCCTGCCCCCCGGTGACCACGATGTTCTTGCGGGCCCGCACCGCCGCCCGCAGGAACTCTGCCAGCGGCTGGTCGATCGCCCGCAGCTCCACCAGGTCGTCGAGGTCGACGTTGCGTATCCGGTGCCGGCGGATCACCAGCTGCGGGCGTGGCACGGTTTCGATCACCGCGGCCAACCGCGACCCGTCGGGCAGCCGCATGGTCAGCAGGGGGCTGGCGGTGGTCAGCGTGCGCTCCGCACGACCCAGCCGGGCGGCGATGTGCTGCAACTGCCGCACCAGGTCCTCGTCGGAGTCCGCGATCGGCGCGACCCGGACATCCCGGCCGTCGGCGTAGCCGATCCAGACGTTGTCGTGTCCGTGGGCCTCGATGTTCTCCACGAGCGGGTTGTCCACGTAGGGCTGCAGTCGGCCGAGCCCGAACTGGGCGGCGAACACGGCCTCTGTGATCGCCCGCTCCTCGGCCGCCGAGGGCACCGCTGGCCCCGCGTGCATCCGCTCGCGGACGAGCTCGTCGATCCCGTCTTGGATCAACGTGCGAGCCAGCTCCTGCTGTGCTGCCGGACTCAGCGACGGACGGCGTTTGAGCTCTCCGGCCAGCCCGGACGCCGTCACCTCGTGCAGCCGCCGCACCAGCGCCCAGTCCACCGGAACCGGTGAGTCGTCGGGACTCCGAGACGCCGCTCCGCCCCGAAGACCGTCGGTGGTGAGATCAGCGGACACCGCTACCTCCAGCGGGGGCCGGCGACGCAGACGCCGGCATCGCTGGCGGCGTCATCCGGAGTTCGTGGGCCGCGGCGGACTCGAGCAATCGGGCACCAACGGTTCGGGCGGCCCGCAGCAGCGCGGATTGAGCGAACAGTCGGCCGGCCGGTGCGCCGTCGCTGAGCACCGCCGCCGCCTTTCCATCGCGCGGCAGTGAACCGACGACCGGTACGCCGAGCGCATCGCTGATCTCCCGCTCGCCGTACGGCTCCCCCGGCCCGACCACCAGCGTGGCCTGCATACCGGGGCCGCCGTCCCGCTCTCGCAGCTCCGTGAGCGCGTGTGTCGCCGCGCGCACGGCGCGCAGCGTTGAGCCGGTGACCAGCACCACGGCGGCAGCCCGATGTGCCACCGGACTCGGAAAGTACTCGGCGCGCAGCCGCCCGCAGTCGGCCAGCACGTCGACGGTGCCGCCGTCCATCGTCGTCAGCAGGGTGGCGAGGCGGTCCCAGTCCACGTGTCGTGCGCCAGCGGGATCAGCCAGGCCCGGCAGGAGTCGCGTGTGGCCCTCGGCGTCGAGGTGGAGTAGCTGGGCGTCCAGTTCCCGAGCGAGCCCGCCGCGGCGCGCCGCGAGCACCAGATCGGCCAGCCCGCCGGCGGACAACTCGCCTCGGCCGTAGCCCGCCAGCACGTCGCCGCCGGCCGGGTCCAACTCGGCCAGCACCACCGGTCGCGGCCAGGTCAGCGCCAGGGCCAGCCCGCTGGTGGTCACCCCGGGGGCGCCCTTGGCTGAGCACAGCGCGATCAACACGGCAGCCGCCCCCTACTCGCCGGCCACGACGACGACGGCGATCAGACCCGCAGCCGCGCGGGCGGCGACGTCCGGCCCATCTGCCGAGTCGACGAGCACATCGACCACGCGCAGGCCGTCGGTCCCCGGCGAGCCTGTCTCCACGACGGTTGCCTCCACCACCTGCGACGCCCCTGTCACGCCGGCGGTCGGCGCACTGCCGGCAACCAAGGGCACCAGGAGCACGTCATCGCCCGGGCGCAGAGCGGTAGTCGGCAGCTGCACCGGTGACACGCCGACCCCGACCAGCTGCTGGCCTGGAGCCGGAAACCGCTGATCGGTCAGAGCGTCACGGGTCAGCAGGGACCCTCGCGTCAGGGTGGTCGCCGCCACCAGGCCGATCACCTGGTCGCGTTGCGCCAGCGGGATGGGCTCCAACGCGGCATCAACCGGTATGCGCGCTTCCACCAGATCCGCGGCTGTGATGGTCTGGCCCCAGGGGACCTCCCGTGCGATCGCGATCACCGGGGATGTCTGGCCGAGCGATGTGGCCAGGTAGGCGGCACCGAGTGCGCCCAGCACGACCATCGCGACAGCCAGGGCCAGCAATGCGGGTCGGCGGCGTCGTCGAGGTGGCGGGAGCACGGGCGCCTTCGGCAGCGGCGGTGGCACCCAGCCGTTGCCCTTGCCGGCCTGCTCGGTGGAGGTTGTCCGCAGCCTGCCCATCAGCGCTCCTCGGCCCGGTTCAGCACGTGGAGTTCGCCGACGAGCAGTTCGCCGGACGAGGACAGCTGGACGACCTGGATACCGGCACGCCCGCCACCGGACCACGTGACTGTCCACGTGGTCGTGGCGTTGATCGGCCATGCCCCGCCGCCGGGGATGTGGTTGGCCGACGCGCGGTCATAGACATGGCCGCAATCCGGAGAGGCGGTCTCGGCGCCTGTCGGGTAGGGCGTTCCCAGGCCGCAGGTGACGGTGGTCCCGTCGCCCATGTTCCACGCGATGCTTGAGACGACTCCGGTCGCCGCAACCGCAACGGGTCCTTCGGAGGCAGAACGCGTGATGGGTCCGGAAACGTTCTCCGCGCGGTCGGTCCACATCCACACCGGGAGCCCGACCAGTCCACTGCGCGAACCCTGCGGTGGTGCGGTTCGCAGGAGCGGCGGCTGCAGTTGCATGGCAGCGATCGCACGCCCGGCAAGGTCTTCTGGATCGACGAAGCCTGAAGGTGGCCCACGCCGCCAGACCGTCCCTGTCGCCGTAGACCCGAGGAAACCGCCCTCACCCACTCCACAGTTCGCGGTGTAGAGGGCACCACCGGCCTCCGACCCATGCCCGCCCCAGAGTGGTGAGCCGGGGGGCGGCTGAGGATCCATCAGGTCGAGGTAGCAGTTGCTCGACTGCTCGTACCAGCCAAGGTTCTCGAGATAGCAGGGCACCGCGGTGGTCGCCGACCTGCACTCGGCCGGCGCAGCTGCCGGAGCTGAGGCCGGGATTGTTGCCGGGGAGCTCGGGACGACCGGCCGGATGTCCTCGATGTAGCAGAACCCGGACGGAAGGCAGATCTCGTTCGGAGCAGCGACGGCGACCCCGGCCGGCGCCTGCAGAAGGACGGCCGCCAGAATGCCTGCGGCTCCTCGCGTCCAGGAACGGGTCAACACGTCTCGTCCCGCACATCGATAGTGGAGACGAGCCAGCGGCTCTCAGGTGGTGGGTAGAAGACGAGGGTGGCGACAGCGATGTGGGGTGGCCGCTCGGCGCTGACGACCTCGCCGGTGGCCTCGACCGTGGCGGGGAACTGCCGGGTGTCGACGCAGTCCTCGATCGTGACGGTGCCGAGCGTGCCGTCGGTACCACCTGCCAGGTCGACTTCGACGACCTCAGGGGCGTGTAGGACGTCGCCGGTGTGGGTGATGCCACGGTCATTGAGCGCGGAGATTTCGAGTAGCTCCGCGGACCGATAAGGGTCTGCGGTCAGCTGCGTATAGGCGGGGAGCCAGTCCTGTGCCGGATCGCGACGAGCGCCCTGAACCAGGTCGGAAAGATCGCGATATACGGCCATTGCGGCGTCCGCTGCCGACGACTCGTCGGGGTCTGGTGACGGGCTGGAGCTGCTGGTTGCCGCACTCGTCTCACGTGCTGACGGCGCTGGCGGAGTCCTCTCTGATGTGTCGCTGTCGGCGGAGCAAGAGGTCACGGTCAGCACTGCCGCAACTGCGGTCACGGCTGCGCGGATACGCGCGGTCTTCGGGGCCGTGCCGTACACGGCGACCAGCCGTACAACGCGCCCCTGCTGCAGGACTCGAACGCGGGCGCCCCAGCGATCTACGCATGGGCTTTGCCTGCGGATCACGGCGCCTCCCTTCAGCGAGGTGGCGGGAAATTACCACCGCACACCCACAGGAAGGGAAGTCCAAGTCTCCAGTAATTCTCCGGTTATCGGCCGGACGATGCCGAGGCCGCGTGATCAATGCGAGAGCGGCGGATCGCTGCCTCCACGCGGGCGACGTCCACTCGTAAGAGTCCGGCGACTGCATGAACCAGGTCGGCCGTCAGCTCAGTACCGGGGCGACCGTCCTCCAGACGCACATACGTCATCACCGAGACGCCTGGAGCGGCCATCTCATTCGTTGCACGTCCCGCCGCCAAGCGAAGAGCCGCCAAGGAAGGGTCGTCGAGATCGGCGTCGAGCAAGTGCAAGGGCTCGACGCCGAGCGCGGCCGCCAACAGAGGAATGAGGCGTGGCCGCGGACGTTCCAGGCCCGACTCCCACACCCTGAGCCGCGCCGGACTCGACAGTCCGAGCGCGAGAGCGAGGTCTTCCCGAGTCATACCAGCGGCTTCTCGAGCGGCGAGGAGGCGATCGCCTCGGAGTAGTGGCCGCGCCACAGCAGCCCCCCATCGGGCCCCGATCGGACGGCCCTGTGGTCCCGGAGGCTATCGGCGGCAATCTTCCCCCCGGCCGCATTTCGACGTGTGTCCTCTCCGAATCGAAGGGGCGTAGCTGCGCGTGCACGACTCGAGACATCGAACGTCTCCCATCGTGCCTCCGTGGTTTCAGAGTGCGACTGCCACATGCCACCGCCACCCGCCAAAGTCACGCGTCGCGGCGCCGTCCGTGGCTATCCGAAGGAGGGCCCTCTCCAGTAGCGCTGTCGGGGCTGAGGACCTCGCCCTTGCACGACGCTGCGCGGATGACCTGCCGATCGCAGCGGGACCAGAGGATCTCAGGGGCTCTGTCCCGCACGGTCGGCAGCTCCCGCACGTCGCCGGACCCGGGCGACCACGCCGCCCTCGCAGAGGAGTTCGCAGTGGATCTTGACGACCTCCGGATCAGCCGGGCCGCCGTCGTGTCGGTCGCTGAGGCTGCCTCCGTTTTCGGCGTGGACGTGCGCACGGTGACTCGCGCGATCGACAACGGTGAACTGCCGGCTCTACGGCTTGGGCGACGAGTCCTGATTCCGCGCCTGCCCCTGTTGGCTGCGCTGGGCGTGACCGTTGACTCTGATCGCTCGGAGGAACATGACAGGCATTCCGCCGACCGGGGCCCTTTCGGGTCTGACGAAGCCTGAGCGATGGCGACCGAGCGAGATGACAACCGTTGCTGGGACCCGCAGCGGCGCACGGGGCCGGGGCGAGTTCTTAGGCGCTGCCCCAGGGCCTTCGTACTCGATTGTGGTGGCGGTCACGGCAGCGGAGAGGTCCGGCGCACCGAGCAGTGGCGCGGAGTGGGCCCTCCGGGCGACTACGGGTCTGGCAGCGTGCCGGTGTCGGCGATGTGCTCGGCAACGGCCCGCAGCTTCTCCTGGCGCTCCATGGACAGCCGTTTCAACACGTCGAACGCCTGGTTCGCAGTGAGCTTGTACCGCTCCATGACGATGCCCAGTGCTATGCCGATGCGCCGGCTGGAGCTCAGCGCCTGCTCGAGTTCCGCGACGTGCTGAGCCGAAACCTCGAGCTCTTTGCGCAGCTGGGCGATCTCCTCCTGCGGGAGGCCCGCCGGCTCGATCACGGCGGGCAGCTTACGGCGTAAGCGCGCAGCCGACGCAAGGGGAGTCGTCGCCCTGGACCGGACCTCAGCGACCGCCGCCGCTGCGCTGCTCGAGACGGTCGGCCATCTCCTCGTGCTTGCGGGCGTTCCTCGCGATGGCGCGTGCACGTTGGCGCATGTTCTCCGGGTCGAGCAACGCCTGGGCCTGGTCGAGCATCCGTCGCTCCAAGGAGTGCTCGGCCTCCGCCAGGCGGCGGTGTGCCTCGGCGAGCCAGTTGTCATCCAGGAACGAGAAGCTAGCGGTACCGGGCGGTCCCGGGGACGGACTGCGACCGTCGGAGCGGTCGCCGAGAGGGGGCCCGCTCAGAACGAGCCACGAGACTGGAGCGGCTCCGACACGGACGTCCCGCCGGCCCTGGGCCGCGGCACCCAGGCCGACACGAGGTACCACCGCTCGCCGTCCTGCCGCTCCACGGCGAAAGCGCCCCGTCTACCGAACCCGACTTCCGGCCGACGGCTGCCCACGAGCTCGCGGGCCAACCGCAGCCCCTGCATGTCGTCGTCAGCCTGAAAGTTCGAGAGCGGGTACCCATAGCCGCTCACAGGTCGGTAGCTCGGCACGACGGCGCTGTAGCGAGGCCCGCTGGGAAGCGCTGATCGAGTTGCAGGCGCCCGGAGTGCGGGGTCGAATGCCCTGGGCGGGGGCCCCGGCGTCCCGCGCGTCGGCAGCGCCCCGCCCGCCAGCTCTCGGTAAGCCCGGAGCTGGCAAAATTCTCCATGTGGAGGATCTACTGCGGGCGCTGACCCAGATCACCCTCGCTGACCGGGCGGCGGGTGACGTGCTCACAGAGATCGTCCAGGTCGCCGAGCAGGGAATCCCCGGGGCGGACTCGGTTTCCACCACGCTGCTGCGCGGAGATGCGAGCTACACCGCCGCCTACTCCGGGCCACTCGCACTGCACGCTGACGAGCTGCAGTACGAACGTGGCTACGGCCCCTGCATGGACGCCGGCCGGGGCGGGGTGGTGCTCCGCATCGACGACATGAGCACGGAGCAGCGCTGGCCCGACTACACCGCCAACGTCCTGCAACACGGTGTGCGCAGCTCTCTGTCGATCCCCCTGCCCTTCCAAGGGGCGGTGATCGGCGCCCTGAACGTCTACTCGACCAAGCCGAAGACCTTCGCCTCCACACCGGCCCTCGACGCGGCGCTGCTCGTCGCCGACACCGTCGCAGTCGCGGTCGGCAACATCCACGCCCACGCCCGCCTCAGCGAGGAGGCCAAGAACCTGCGCCTCGCCATGGAATCCCGGGCAGTCATCGAGCAGGCCAAGGGCGTGATCATGGCCCAACGGTGTGTCAACGCCGAGCAGGCCTTCGAGATCCTGCGGGAGGCGTCGATGCGCTACAACCGCAAGCTGCGGGACATCGCGGCCAGCATCGTCGAGGGCGTGCAGGCCGGCTAGGTGTGTAGCGGCCCCGCCCGCTGCTGCAGTCAGCAGGCGAGACCTGACCGGGCCGCCTCCTGTTGGAGGGTTGCGGCTGCTCGAACGGTAGAACCGATCAAACTCTCGCGCCCATCGGCAGTAGGCCGCCTCGGGCTACCGCGGCTTGGCCCCGTCGTCTAACTGGGCGGCCTTCACCAGATGCCTGTCCGCGCTGGCCGCCAGTGCAAACGCCCGGCGTCGCATCTCCTCCGGGTCCGGGACCGAGCCGGCGAGCTTGAGCATCCTTCGAGCCACGCCGTGCTGAGCATCGCCGATGCGGCGGTGGGCCTCGGCGATCCAGTTGTCATCCACGGACGAGAAGGTAGCGGTACCGGGCGGTCCCGAGGGATGCACTGCGACTATCCGGGCGGGCGCCCAGAGTGGGCCGCTTCGGGCGAGTGCTGCCGGGTTAGCCCGTCTGCACGGATGAGACGTGGCCGGGGTCAACTGACACCGTTGCACCTGACAACGCCTGGAGGGATGCCGACGCCCTGCTGCTGTTGGCTGCACTGGGCGCGAGCGTGGACTCTGACCGCATAGAGGAACAGGACGGCATTCCGCCGACCAGCGCCGCACGGGATTGACGAACCCTGAGCGGTAGCGGCGACCAAGTGTTCCCGGCTTTGGTGACACTCCCCTGGCGGGTCATCCCACGAGACTCTCCGCCGATGTGCGATGGCTGTCGACGCGCGTCAGACGTTCACACTTCTCAACAAAGGCGACGCGGGCCTCGCTCGTGATACTTCGCGTGATACTGCCGCCGGCGCATATCGGGGTATCTCGATGCACTCTCCGGACCATCGCGACTGCCGGTCGCTGGCGAAAGCGCAGCTGGACGGGTCTAGATGCATCCAGATGCCTGCGTACCGATGGGAGTTCAAGTCCCCCCTCGGACACCACGTTGAACCCCCACGGTCTCAGGGCCGGTGGGGGTTCTCCTGCTTCCGACGTCGGCACGTCCGCTCGCCGCCTGAAGGCTGGGCCGCGGCCTTCTGCGGGAGGGCAGAGGCCGGACCTCCACCCGGCGCACCGCCGTGGGATCGGCGCCAGCCGCTTCGCCGTCCCCGGTCTCGGAGGCTCGGCCGCACGGTTCATCCCACATTCGACGCGGTGCACCAGACGTGACCGTCGCCACCCCGGGTAAGGCCGGACAGTGCCTCTCTCGCTCCCGGGTCCTACCGATCTGCTCGGCCTTCCGCGTTCTGTCGTCGACTCCTTCCGGTCAGCAGCCGCCGCTCTGCCTCGTGCCGAGGCGCTGTTGCCCCGTGCGGACGACGTCCTGACCCGGGCGATGGCGCTGCTCGACCGCGCGCCGACCATGGCCCGGGCAGTTCCACCCCTCATCGACACCGCCGCGGAGTTGCTCGAGCGGCTTTCTGCTGTCCTGACCCTGGACCGGATGACCGCCGTCGGCAGACTCGTCGACCGGCTGGACGCCGCGCTGACCCCCGCCCGCGTCCAGGCCACGACGCAGGCGCTGGACGGGCTGGCGTCGCGTCCGGACCTCTTGCCCCGAACGCTGGAGGCGATCGACCGACTCGTGTCCTCCCCCCGGCTGGAACGGCTGGGCGATGCCGTGGGACGGGTGCTGGCGAACCCGGGACTGGACCGCCTGCTGGACATCGCTGCTGACGACCGCGTCGAGCGACTGCTCGACCTGGCCGCCGACGAGCGCGTCGAGAGGTTGCTGGACCGCCTCGACGTCCTCCTCGTCGACGACCGCGCGCGGCGCCTGATCGATCGTGCCGACGAGGTCCTGCACGACGAGCGACTGAGCCGGCTGGGTGAACGCCTGGACCGGCTGCTGGCCGAGGACCGCCTGGCGTCGATCGAGGGACTGTCGTCCGACGATCGGGTGGCGGCTGCCGTCCGGGTGTTCCTCCACCTGGACCGGGCACTGTCCGCGGCGGGGCCGGAAGCGCTGGCATCGCTGCTCGAGCGGCTGCCGGTGCTGTTCACCGAGGAGCGGACCGCGCACCTGGCAGCCTTGGCCGACCGGGTACCGCGGATGGTCTCGGCAGTGGACGGCGACCTACCCGCAGGCCCGGAACTACGCCGGGTGCCGGCTGACCTGCACGCGATGCTCGAAGTGCTCGACGACCTGCACCAGGTGCTGTCCGGGATGCCGGGGGCCGACCGCGCCCGGGCACGTGGCGCGGACCCCCACCCGCAGGTCTAGCGACACCAGACTCGGCCCTTTGTCGCCAGGCGCCGGTGCATTGCCTCCGCCCGAGCAGTCCGACCCTGGTCGCATGCTCCGCCGGAGGGCACGCTGGCGCCGTGCCCTCGGCCTCGGGAGCGCCGGAGGAGACCGCCATGACCCACAGCGCGTTCCACGAAGGCCCGTTCGCTCCGGTCACCGAGGAGGTCACGGCGTTCGACCTCCCCGTCACGGGCAGCCTGCCGGCGGAGCTCAGCGGCCGCTATCTGCGCAACGGCCCCAACCCGATCGGTCTCGACGACGCCGAAGCACACTGGTTCCTGGGCGCGGGCATGGTGCACGGCGTCCGGCTGCGTGCCGGCCGGGCCGAGTGGTACCGCAATCGCTGGGTGCGGTCGCGGGACGTGGCCGCGGCACTGGGCGAGACATGGGCGGGTGGCCCGGAGCACGACGGGAGGGACTTCCCGGCCAACACACACGTCCTGTCGCACGGTGGACGGACCCTCGCCACCGTGGAGTCCGGTCCGCTGCCCTACGAGCTGACCGACGAGCTGGACACGGTCGCGCCGTGCGACTTCGGCGGCACCCTGCCGTGCGGCTACGCCGCGCACACCAAGCTCGACCGGCGGACCGGCGACCTGCACGCGATCGCCTACTACTGGGCCTGGAACCACATCCAGCACATCGTGGTCGGCCCGGACGGCACGGTCGGATCGACCACCGACATCCCGGTCAGCGACGGGCCGATGATCCATGACTTCGCCCTGACCGAGCGCTACGTCGTCCTTTTAGACCTGCCGGTCACCTTCAGCATGGATGCCGTCGCCGCGGGACGGCAGCTGCCCTACACGTGGAACCCGACCCACCAGGCCCGAATCGGCCTGCTGCCCCGCGCGGGCACCGCCCGCGAGGTGCAGTGGATCGAGGTAGAGCCGTGCTGGGTCTTCCACACGCTCAACGCCTACGACGATGGCGGCCGGGTCGTGGTGGACGTGTGCCGCTACGAGGGCTCCTACGACGTCTCCATCCTCTCCGGCCGAGGGCCGCTCACCCTCGACCGGTGGATCATCGACCCCGCCGCCGGGAAGGTCGTCCAGCAGCGTCTCGACGACCGCGCGCAGGAGTATCCGCGGGCCGATGAACGGATGATCTCCCGCCCCTACCGCTACGGCTACAGCGCCCAGATCGCAGAGGTCAGCCGCGCGATGGTCGACGGGAACGGCGACCTCACCGACGCCGCGTTCGCCAACACGCTCATCAAGCACGACCTGATGGCCGGGACGACGCAGGCTCACCCGTTCGGGAAAGACGCCACTGCCGGTGAGGCGGTGTTCGCCCCGTCGTCCCCCGATGCAGCCGAGGACGACGGCTACGTCATGTCCTTCGTGCACGACCCCGACCGCGGCGCCACCGACCTGGTGCTGCTGGCCGGCCAGGACTTCACCGGTGAGCCGGTGGCCCGGGTGCACCTGCCGGTGCGGGTCCCCCTGGGCTTCCACGGCAACTGGATCGGGGACTAGTCCCGGAGGGAACCGACGCTCGACGTCGACGCCTGGCACCGGTATCCCCCCGGTGCGGGGTACCCCAGTCAGTAGCACCCTCCTCGCAACCCTGGCGGCCGATTGCGGCGATGCCCTCCGCGTGCTGGACTCGGCGCGTGCTGCGCCTGCGCCAGGTCGTCCTCGCCGCGCACGAGCGCGCATCGGTCGAGCAGGCACTGAGTGCACTGCTCGCCGCCTCCTCGGGGCACCGCGACCCCGGCGTCGGGCGGTTCGGCCTCACCAACGTCGTCCTCGCTGCGGGCTGCGATTTCGTCGAGGTCGTGTCGCCCTCGGAGCCCGGAACGGCGGCCGGTCGCTGGCTGGCACGACACGGCGGCGACGGCGGATACATGCTCATGGTCGATGGACCACCGACGCTCACGGCGCCCGACCGCCTCGCGGCACTCGCCGTGCGCGAGGTGCACCGCGCCGAGTTGCCCGACGTCGTCGACGTGCACCTGCATCCCCGGGACACCGGCGGCGTGCTCCTCGCCCTCGACGCCGTCGACCCGGCCGGGTCGTGGCGATGGGCGGGTCCGGCCTGGACCGGGAGCAGCCCGGCGTGCGCCGGTGGGCTGCGCGAGGTCACCGTCGCGGTCCCCGACCCGGCGGAGGTGAGCCGCCGGTGGGCGGCGCTGCTGGACGTTCCGGTGGTCGACGTCGGATCTCGCCTGCAGCTCGACGACGGCCGCCAGCACCTGTCCTTCACCGACGGCGCGGGCGACGTCGCCGCCGTGACCGCAGTGCGCCTGTCGTTGCCCGGCGTCGAGCATCGAGCCGCCGACATCGGCGGAGTGCGCTTCGACATCGTCCCGCTGGAGGAGGCGTGACCGACATCGAGACCGGTACGGACCACCTGCTCGCTCGCATCGAGGACGGCGTCGCCGTGCTCACGCTGAACCGCCCGGAGCGCCGGAACGCGCTGTCCGACCAGATGATCGGCGCCCTGGCCACCACGCTCGCGCAGGTGGAGGCGGACGACGCGGTCGGTGCCGTGGTGCTCACCGGGGCAGGTGGCGCGTTCTGCGCGGGCGGTGACGTCAAGGGCTTCGCCGAGCGCTCCCCCGGCGCGCCCGAGGCGTCGAAGGAGCGGCTGCAGCGGGCGAACCAGCGCGCCACGAGCGGGCGCCTGTGGCGAATGCCCAAGCCGACCATCGCGGTGCTCCCCGGGGCCGCTGCCGGAGCGGGTCTGTCGCTCGCGCTGGCGTGCGACCTGCGCTACGCGGCGTCGTCGGCCGTGCTGACCACGGCGTTCGCCCGCGTCGCACTCGCCGGCGACTACGGCAGCGCATGGTTCCTCGTGCGCCTGGTCGGTCCGGCGCGTGCCCGGGAGCTGCTGTACCTCTCGCCGCGGTTGACGGCGGACGAGGCCCTCCAGATGGGACTGGTCAACGTCGTAGTGCCGCCGGACGCGCTCGAGCGCGAGGCGATGGCGGTGGCGCACCGGCTGGCGAACGGGCCGAGCATGGCGCTGGCGTCGATGAAGGAGAACGTCGCGCTCGCGCTGACGGCCCCGCTCGACGAGTACATGGACGTCGAGGTGACACACCACCTTGCGACGTTCGCCACGGACGATCACGCGGAAGCCGCGCGCGCCTTCGTCGAGAAGCGCGACCCCGTCTTCGGCGCCCGCGGAACCCGTCCCGAGGGCTCCTAGCCGCGGCGGCGACGCTGCGACCACGCGGCGAGCAGGGCTGAGAGGAGCGGACGTGTCCGGACACGGCACCGACGGAGGAGTGCTGCCCGACCCGCGGGTGGAGGAGGTGAGCGACGGGGTCTTCGCATACATCCAGCCCGACGGCACCTGGTGGATCAACAACACCGGCTTCGTCGTCGGCGCCTCCCGGGTGCTGGCCGTCGACGCCTGCTCCACCGAGCGGCGCACGCGCGGCCTCCTGGCGGCGATCGGGACGGTCACCGGCGCCCCGGTGCGCACACTGCTCAACACCCACCACCACGGCGACCACACCTTCGGCAACGGCTGGTTCCCCGAGGCGACGATCGTCGGCCACGAGGAGACCCGCCGGCTGATGATCGGGCAGGCCCCGCCGCCCGACGGCCTCTTCGAGCCGGTGGAGTGGGGGGAGCTACCGCCCGCTCCCCCGTTCCTCACCTACCGCGACGGCGTCGACATCTGGGTGGACGACCTCCGGGTCGAGGCGCGCTTCATCGGCACCGCCGCGCACACCACCAACGACTCGATCGCCTGGCTCCCCGACCAGGGCGTGCTGTTCACCGGCGACCTGGTGTTCAACGGCGGCACGCCCTTCCTGCTCAGCGGGTCGATCGCCGGGGCGCTCGACGCCCTCGACCGGCTGCGGGCGCTGTCGCCGCGGGTCGTCGTCCCGGGACACGGGCCCGTGTGCGGGCCCGAGGTCTTCGACCGCACCGAGGGCTACCTGCGGTTCGTGCAGCGCACCGCCGAGCAGGCGCACGCCGCCGGGCTGTCCGCGCTGGACGCCGCCCGCGAGACCGACCTCGGCGAGTACGCCGGGTGGCTGGACTCCGAGCGGATCGTGGGGAACCTCCACCGCGCACTGCTGGAGGCCGGCGGCGGCCGACGCGGAGCCGACCTCGACGTGCTCGCCGCCCTGCGCGACATGGTCACCTACCACGGCGGCCCGCTCCGCTGTGCCGCCTGACCGCTCCGGCCTCGCGATGTCGGACAGGATGGCGCGATGACAGCGGCCGCCCCGATGCCTCCCGTCCGTTTCGGTCTGCTCGGCTACGGCTTCGGCGGGCGCCGGTTCCACGCGCCGCTGCTGGGTGCCGCTCCCGAGGTCGACTTCCTGGGCGTCGTCACGTCGTCGCCGGACCGTCGGGCGCAGGTGGCCCAGGACTCCCCCGGACGGCGCACCTTCGACTCCCTGGAGCAGCTGGCGTCCATCGGAGCCGAGGCGGTGGCGATCTCCACCCCCGCAGCGACCCACAGCGAACTCACCGACCGGGCTCTGGAGCTGGGCCTGGCCGTGGTCTGCGACAAGCCGTTCGCCCTGGACGCCGCGGCGGCCACGCGGTCCGCGGAGCTGGCCGAGCGGCTCGGGCTGCCGCTCGCGCCGTACCAGAACCGCCGCTGGGACTCGGACTTCCTGACCGTGCGCCGCCTCGCCGCCGAAGGCGCGCTGGGCGATCTCGTGCGGTTCGAGTCGCGGTTCGAGCGGTTCGCTCCCGACCGCGGACCGGGGACCTCGGGCGGCGGCACGCTTCTGGACTTCGGCAGCCACCTGGTGGATCAGGCCCTCCTGCTCATGGGCCCGGTCGCCTCCGTCTACGCCGAGTGGCGTCTGCGCGACGACGGCCCCGACGACGACTTCTTCATCGCCCTCACCCACACCGGCGGGAGCCGGTCCCACCTGTGGGGCAGCCGGCGCCAGCCGGCACCCGGGCCGCGATTCCGGGTCACCGGGACGACGGCCGGCTATGTCAGCGGAGCCCCCATGGACGGTCAGGAGCACCTGCTGGTGGCGGGGCACTCGCCGGCGTCGCTCGGCCCGGCCTGGGGTGCCGAACCGAGCCTGCACTGGGGCCGGCTGCACCGTGGGGACGCCGGGGAGCCGGTGCCGAGCGAGCGCGGGAGCTGGGACGCCTTCTACCCCGCCTTCGCCCGCGCGGTCCGCGGGCTGGGGCCGGTACCGGTGGAACCGCGGGACGCCGTCGCGTCGGCGACCGTGCTCGACGCCGCCCGGCTCAGCGCGACCGACGGCGGGATCGTGCGGTTCAGCGGGTAGTCCTCGGCCGGGGAGCCGGTCGGCTCGGCTACCGGCGCGCCGCCGCCGACCTGCGCCGGCCGGCGACCGCGTACAGGGCCACGACGGCGACCACGCCGGCACCCATCCCCCCGAGCGTCCAGCGCAACCCGACCAGGTCGGCGAGCAGGCCCAGCGGGAGTGCGGCGATGCCGAAGGCGCCGAAGCTCAGCATGACCAGGCCCTGCACCCGCCCCTGGTACTCCGGGTCGGTCAGGTCGAGCAGCTGCGACTGGTTGCTCGTCTGGAAGGCGAGCATCGCCGCGCCGACGGCGAGGAGCACCACCACGGCGACGTAGGCGGTCGGCGCGACCGCGAGCGAGCAGACGGCGAGGCCGAAGACGGCGCCCGCGCCCACGAACACCCGCCTGCGCCGGACCCACGCACCGCGCCGTCCCAGGAACAGGCCCGCCGCGACGCCACCCACCGCCGAGGTCGCGGACAGGACCCCGTAGCCGGCGGAGCCCAGGCCGAACAGGTCGCTGGCGATGGTGGGCATGAAGGCCAGGTACGGCATCCCCAGCATCGTGACGCCGATGCCGCACCACACCAGGGCGTTGAGCTCCCTGTGCCGGTGGACGTAGCGCACGCCGTCGGCCAGCTCCCCGAGCGGCGACCGGCCGGAGGGCTCCCCCGGCAGCCCGGCCGGGAGCCCGGCGGTGAGGAGGATCCCGACGAACGCGAGGACCGCGCTGACCAGGAAGATCGCCTCGATGCCCCAGGTCACGGCTCCGATGACCACGCCGGCCAGCGCGGGACCGACCACCCGGTTCACCTCGGCGTTGACCAGCAGCAGGGAGACGGCCTGGGGCATCGACCCGCGCGGGACGAGCTCGGCGAGGAAGGCCATCCGGGCGGGTCCGAACAGGGCGAACCCGACGGCCTGCAGCACGCTGGCGACCAGCAGCATCCAGTAGGCGATGACGTCGAGGACGACGGCCAGCCCGATGCCGGCACTCGACACCGCCAGCAGCAGCACCGAGAGCTGCAGCACCAGCCGCTTGGGCAGCCGGTCGGCGGCCACCCCACCCCAGGGTGTGGCCAGCAGGAGCGCCACCCCGAACGCCAGCAGGATCCCGCCCAGCGCGGCGTTGGACCCGGTGAGCTCGAAGGCGAGCCAGCCGCGGGCGATCGCCTGCGCCATGACGCCGAGGAACACCGCGGCGGAGTTGAGGTACAGGACGAGGAAGCTGGCGGTCCGCAGGATGGCCATGGAGCCGAGCGGCGAGGTCTCGGGCGGTACGGGGAGCGCGGTCTCCCCCGGCACCGGGACCGCCGGCACCGGCACCTCGGACAGCGGACCCGGCTCCGGTACCGCCGGTGTCCATCCGGGCTGGTCGCGCTGCGCGTCGTCCGGCCGGATGGCTCTCCCGCTCATGGCTCCCCTCGTCCGGCGCCCCCGCGGGGCGACCGGACCGTCCAGCACCACCTCCCGAGCGGGCGGGCGCACCCCCGACCTTGCCACAGACGGCGGACGACGGTGAGCCAGGTCACGGGGACGGCAGCAGAGAACCCCCGGGTCGGCGACCGCGGGGGTCCTGTCGTGCCGGACGTCGAGCTCAGCCGCCCCCTCCGTCGCCACCGCCGCCGCCTCCGCCGTCGCCACCGAAGCCGCCGCCGAAGCCGTCGCCGTAGAAGCCGCTCCCCGTGCCGTGCTCGCTCCCGGCGATCCAGAACGTCGCCCCGGCCGCGGACGCGGACAACCCGAGGCGGGCGTCCCGGATCTCGCGCCGGCTGCGGCGATCGCCCGGGACGGGTCCCGGAGCCGGCGGGTGGAACAGCGCGCGCCGGAGCGAGGTGTCGCCCAGAGCCTCGGGTCCGCCGAGCGCAACCGCCATGGCGTCCGTGCCCTCGGCGAGGTGGTCGACCGGCGGCTGTGCCCGGAGGGACCGCAGCGTGCGTCGTCCCTCGCCGGTGAGCGCCACCAGCTGCCACGTGCGGTGGCGGCGGGAGCCGGATGCCGACCGGCGCAGCAGGCCGTCGCTCTCCAGTCGCCGGCCCACCGCGGCGAGCCGCTCGTCGAGCACCAGCCGCCGCCGCAGCGTCCGGACCGAGCGCCAGTCACGCTGCCCGACCCCGTCGGAGACGGCTGCCTCGAGCCAGTGGCGCCGCGGGACGCCCGCCGCCGACAGGTGGCCCGTCGAGCGGTCGACGGTCAGGTGGCCGCCTCCGGCGAGCGCGACGACCGCGGCCTCCACCGCCCGGCGCGGTCCGCCGGCGAGATGGGCGATCTCGTACACGTCGTAATCGATGGCGAGGGTGCGGGCTCCGTTCATGGCGTCGATCCCTTCCGGCCGGTCGAGCTGGTTGATGGCTCGAACGGTGGCACCCGGAATCCGGGGCACGACAGAGTCCTTGCAAGATTGCACGGCTGCCGTAGCGTCGCCCCATGGTGGTGGAGTCGCCGTCCGCGAGGGAGCGCCGGCTCGCTCGGGAGCTGCGCGACCTCCGCGCGGCTGGGCCGATGCACGGCAAGGAAGTCGCGGCCCGCCTGGGCTGGTCGGCGTCGAAGGTGTCGCGCATCGAGAACGGGCGGATCGGCATCTCGGCCGACGACCTCGACCGGCTGCTCGAGCTGTACGCCGTCTCCGAGGTGCAGGCCGGCTTCCTGCGCCGCCTCGCACCCTCCGCGCGGCCCAAGGGCTGGTGGGACGCCTACGCCGAGACGCTCTCCGCCGGCTACGCGAACCTCATCCGGCTCGAGGCAGGCTCGCGCGCGCTCCGGTGCTACGGGGCCCTCGTGCCGCACGCCCTGCTGCAAAGCCCCGACTTCGTCCGGCAGGTGATCCTGTCGACCTGGGAGACACCGTCGCAGGTGGAGATCGACCGGCGCATGCAGGTGTGCCGGCGCCGTCAGGACGTCCTCGATGCCGATTCACCCGACGGCCCGCTCCGGTTCCACGCGGTCCTCGACGAGTCAGTCCTCCGGCGCACCGCGACGGCGCCGGGTCGGGACGGCGGCACGACCGTCCTGCGCGGGCAGCTCGCGTGGCTCGAGGACGCCGCGGAGCGCCCGAACGTCACCCTGCAGGTGCTGCCCTTCGCCGCTGGCCTGCCGCCGGTGACCGCGGGCTCGTTCTCGGTCCTCGAGTCGCGCGCCACGGGCACACCGGACGTCGTCTACCTCGAGAACAAGACCCGCGTCTTCTACCTCGACTCGGAGGCCGAGGTGCAGCGCTACGAGCAGGCGTTCGACCTGCTCAGCAGGATGGCGCTGGACCCGGCGGAGTCCCTCGAGCTGATCCGGAGGACGACGGAGCAGCTCTGAGCCTCGCGTGCCCACCGTGTCGTGCGGGTGCGGCCTGTGAGGCAGGCTGACGGGACCACCGGGCGCTCCCACCACGGGCCCGCGGGCACCACGTCGGTCGGCATCGTCCAGGTGCCGGCACCAGCAGGACGGAGACCCTCCATGTGGGCACAGACCCTCAGCGGCCCCTTCCGCTTCGAGCAGGTCGAGATCGCCGCCCCCGACCCCGCGGTCCTCAGCCCGCGGCAGGTGCTCCTCGCCACCCGCGCCGGCGCCATCTGCGGCAGCGACCTGCCCAACTTCCGCGGCGGGCTGTGGCCCCACCCGGCCGCCGAGGACGGCTGGGGCGCCACGCGGGCGCCGGGCTTCCCCATGCACGAGATCGTCGGCGAGGTCGTCGCCAGCCGGCATCCCGACCACTCCCCCGGTGACCTCGTCGTCGGCTGGGCATCGATGTTCGACGGCATCGCCGAGCTCGTGGTCACCGACGGAGACGGTCTGGCCGGCTACGACGACGGCGTGCCGGCCACCACCGCCGTCATGCTCCAGCCCCTGGCCTGCGTGCTCTACGCCGTCGAGCAGCTCGGCGACGTCTCGGGGCAGTCGGTGGCGGTGATCGGTCAGGGTCCCATCGGCCTGCTCTTCAGCCACGTCCTCAAGGCCCGCGGCGCGCGGCGCGTCACCGGCATCGACCCGGTGGACCGCACCGACGTGGCGTCGGTCTTCGGCGTGGACGAGATGGTCACCGCCCGCGCCGAGCGCTGGGCGGGCCGCCTCTCAGACGCCGACCGGCCCTCGGTGGTCGTGGAGGCGGTGGGCCACCAGATCTCGACGCTCGCGCCGGCTCTGGACGCCGTCGCGTTCGGCGGCCAGGTCTTCTACTTCGGCGTGCCCGACGACCCGATCTACCCGTTCGACATGATGACCTTCCTCCGGAAGAACCTGACGCTTCGCTCCGGCGTGGCCCTGGAGCGGCGTCGGGTGCTGGCGGACGCCGGCAGCTACCTGAGGGCCCACCCGGAACTCAGGGAGGGCTACGTCAGCCACGTCCACCCGGTCGCCGACGTGCAGGCGGCCTTCGGCGCTGCGATCGCCCCTCGGCCGGGCCAGCTGAAGATCGCGGTGGACATGAGCTGACCGGAGCGGCGCGCTCCGTCCTCACCGGAGCCGGTAGCTCCAGCGGTACGTGCCGGGGCCGATCCGGTGCGGGGCGCTGACGTCGGGTCCGACCGCGCCAGAGCCGACGCCGCGGTGCCGCGCGTCGATCCACAGGTAGGCGTGCTCGCGGGCCGGCAGGTCCTCGAGGTGCCCGGCCGCCGCCAGCTCCTCGTCGGTCCAGCGGCTGACGGTGACGTCGAGGTCGTCCAGGTCGTCGACGGTGAGGACGACCCGGTCGTCGGCGTCGAGGAAGCGCAGCCACCGCACCCCGGTGCGGTTGCCGCTGGCCTGCGGGTGCACGTAGCGCACCGGCCAGTCGTCGACCGCCGTCCGCCAGCGGCCCACCGTCGTCCCGGCCCGGCGGTCCGAGTAGTTCTCGTGCGGACCGCGCCCCAGCCAGTCCACCGCGACGACGCCCGGCGGCAGCCCGAGACGGACCCCCACGCGTGGGATGTCGTCCCAGCCGTCGGGCACGGTGACCTCGTGGATGACGCGGGCGCCCTCGGTCTCCGTGCGCAGCTGCACCCGCTCGTGCGCCGTGGGCAACCCGAGCTGCTCCCACCGCTCGGCGTGCCGCGGACCGTAGGTCTCGTTGTCGATCGGCGCCCGCCACAGCGCGAGCCGGGTCGGCAGGCCCGGCCCGGCAGCGGCAGCCGGCGGCTCGGCGTCCTGCGCCCGGGCCAGCTCGGTCTGCCAGGACGCGACCGCGCCGACCCGCAGCGAGAGGTGCGCGACCTGGCGGCCGTGCAACCGCAGCGGCGGCACGGGCACGCGGACGTCCGTCGTCGCGCCGGGCGCCACCGGCACCCGGCCGAGCGTGCCGGCCGCGACGTCCTCGCCGTCGACGGTCACCGCCCAGTCGACGTCGGCGACGTCGGCCAGGTCGGTGAAGTCGTGCTCGTTGGTGAGCCGGACGCCCTCTCCCCCGGTCCAGGCGAAGCCCACCGGCTGCACCACGTGCGCGAGCTCCAGCAGGGACGGGTGCGGGGTGCGGTCGGCGGCGACCACGCCGTTCAGGCAGAAGGGCCCGTCGTGCGGGGTGTCGCCGAAGTCGCCCCCGTAGGCCAGCCGCTCGGTCCCGTCCGGCAGTCGCTGCACGAGCGCCTGGTCGACCCAGTCCCACACGAACCCGCCCTGCAAGTCGGGGTGCCGCCGGATCGCCGCCCAGTACCGGTCGAGGTCGCCGCCGGAGTTGTTCATGGCGTGCGCGTACTCGCACATGATGAGCGGCCGCTCGGGCAGCGCCACCGTCGTCGCCCACTCCTCCAGGTCCTCGATCGAGGGGTACATGGGCGGGACGACGTCGGTCTCCCGCCGCGGGGTGCGCCAGGACTGGGGTGGGGTCAGCCCACCGGCGAGCGCCCCGTCGAGGTAGCCGTTCTCGTAGTGGACCGGGCGGGTGGGGTCGTAGGCCCGCAGCCACGCGGCGGCGGCGTCCAGGACCGGCGCCCAGCCGCTCTCGTTGCCCAGCGACCACATCACGACGCACGGGTGGTTCTTGTCCCGCAGCGCCATCCGCGTGACCCGCTCGAGCACGGCCGGACCCCACTCGCTCGACGTCAGCAGCGAGCGCAGGTAGGCGTGCGTCTCGATGTTCGCCTCGTCGACGACGTACATGCCGAGCTCGTCGCACACGTCGTAGAAGTAGGGGTCGTTCGGGTAGTGCGAGGTGCGCACCGCGTTGAGGTTGTGCCCCTTCATCAGCTCGACGTCCCGGCGCATCGCCGCACGGCTGACCGTCTTGCCGCCGCGCGGGTCGTGGTCGTGCCGGTTGACGCCCTTGATCAGCACGGCCCGGCCGTTGACCAGCAGCTCGTGCCCGCGCACCTCCACCCGGCGGAAGCCGACGCGCAGGCTCACCGAGTCCAGCCGCGCGCCGTCGGCGTCCACCAGCTCGACCCGGAGGTCGTGCAGGCGGGGGTGCTCCGCCGACCACGCCTCCACGCCCGGGACCTCGGCCGAGACCGTCGCCCCGCGGCCGGTGAACCGGTACGCGTTGGTGGACACGTTCGTCCGGTGCTCCCAGCGGGCCGTCGCCCGGCCGACCGGTGCCCCGTCCAGGTGCACCCGGACCTGCGCCCCCTCGCTGCGCGCCTCCCCGGTGGTGGCGTGCACGGTGAGCTGCCCGACGCCGGTCTCCGGGTCGCGGTCGGCGACGGCGCGGACGTCGGCGAGGTGGACCCGCGGGGTGCGGTAGAGCAGCACCGACCGGTGCAGTCCGGCGTGGTACCAGTGGTCCTGGTCCTCCAGGTAGCTGGCCGCCGACCACCGGACGACGGTGAGCACCAGCTCGCACGGCCGGCCCGGGGTGACGAGGTCGGTGAGCTCGAACTCCTGCGCCAGCCGCGAGTCGGTGCCCATGCCCACCGCTCGGCCGTCGACCTCCACGTAGAGGACGGAGTCCGCGCCGCCCACCTGGAGCACGACGCGCGACCCCTGCCAGTCCGCGGGTACCTCGACCTGCCGTCGGTAGACGCCGGTGGGGTCCTCGTCCGGGACGTGCGGCGGCGGACCCGGGAACGGCATCTGAATGTTGGTGTACTGCGGCGGGTCGCCGACGTCCTGCATGGTCCAGCAGCCCGGCACCTGCACGGTCGTCCCGCAGCGGACAATGCCTCCGGGGCGGTCGAGCAGCGTGAAGGACCAGGGGCCGTCCAGCGACAGCACATCGGCCCCCTCCCGGAGGAAGGTGGTCATCGGCAGCCGGTTCAGCGCCACCGCCTCCGGACGGGTCCAGGAACCCACCGGGAGAAACGATCCGGCGGCCGGGCTGGAATGCGTCATGGCGCGACGGTATCCACGACGGGTGCGCGCCGGACTGCACCCGGGAACGGACGGCGCGGACCTACAGCGGTACGCGCACGCCGGCGTTCCAGGAGTCGAGGATCCCGTCGATGCGGGCCCGGCACTCGGCGACCTCGCGGCGCGCGGCGGGCGTGTCCCGCCGGCGCTGGGCCGTCACGGCTGCCGCCAGGTCCAGGCGGGCGAGGTCGAACTCCACGAGCAGGGCGTCCGGGGCTGCATACGTGCGGAGTGCGTCCATGCCCCGTATTCGTCGCCCACCGGGGTCACGGATGCGTGGGCCGCCGCATCGGCCGAGCCGGCACGGGTTCGCGGTGGCGCGGTCGGGTAGCGCACAACAGAAGTCGTCGGACCGCCGGCGGCCACCCCCGATGCACGAGGACATCGCTGCCATGAGCATGACCGACGCAGACGCCGCCACCGGCTCCCGCGACATCAAGAGCCTCGAGTCGACGAGCTTCGCCGATCTCGGCAAGGAGATGTGGGCCTACCTGACCGGCAAGGGTGCGGCGATCAACTACGAGTTCGTCGACATGACCGTCGAGGTGCCGCGGGAGACCGGGCCGGACGCGCCCCGCGCGACCTGGAAGCTCAACGGCACCCTGCGCATCACGACCGCCGAGAACGCCAGCCGGGGATGACGCCGCCGCCCGACCCTCTGCACGTGTCCGGCGAGCTCTCGCGGGAAGTGGACGGGGCGGGCGTGCAGGTGCACGCCGACGGATCGGACGTGCGGATCGTCGCCGAGGACGCCGGCGCCGTCGTGGCCCGGGTCCGGGAGGCGGCGACCGCACGCAGCGGGGTGGCACCCGGCCGCCGGGATCTGGGCGGGTTGGCCGAGGCCCTGTCCGAGGCAGGCATCACCGCGCACCGTCCTCGCCCACGCGCCCGGTGGCCGTGGCCGGCGCCGGCGTCGACTCGCCGGCCGGTGGCCGCCTGCTCCTGGGCACCCGGCTGGTCCGGCCCGGCGCCGCTGTCGTGGTGATCGCCGCCGGCCGCGGACGTCGGTTCCTCACCGCGGGCGCGGTGGCGGCGGTGCTGGCCAGCGTCCTGGTGCACCGCCGTCGGTGACCTGGTCGGGCGCGGCGGCGGGCGCGCCGCGACACCTCAGGCCGACGCGGTGACCCGTTCCTCGGCGAGTCCGCGGGTGAACAGCGGCGGCAGGTAGCGCAGCATCAGGGCCGACCACACCACGTGCGTGAGCATCGACGCCTGGATGCCGCCCGTGATCCGGCGCTGCTGCGCGAAGAGCAGGCCCATCGGCACGCTCGCCAGCACGAGCGCCGGGTTGCGGGTGGTGGTCGTGGCCAGCCCGTAGACGACCGTCGAGGTGAGCACCTGCCGGTCGGCGCCCGCCGCGGCGTACACCGAGCCCCGGAAGAACACCTCCTCCGCGACGCCGTTGGCCAGTGTGGTGGTGAGCACCAGCGGCGTCGTCCCCTGGTCGGCGTAGCGGAGCACCGAGGCGATGGCCCGCTCGAGGACCGGGATCCGCCGGGCGACCAGCGCCGCGGCGTAGAAGGCACCGAACGCGCCGACCCCCGAGAGGACCGGGGTGACCACCGGCCGCCGCAACTGCTCCCCCGGCCCGAACATCCGCCCCAGGTGCAGCGGCCCGGACGCCAGCCCGCCGACCACCCAGGTGCCGGCGACCCCGAGCGTCAACCCGTAGAACCGGGGAGAGCCCGGCGGCGTCGACAGCGACACCCCGAGCAGCGACGCGCCCGCGACCGCGGTGGCGGCGGTGACCCGGCGGCGCCGCCGGAAGGCCTCGTCGCTCTCCCAGTGGTCGCGGGGCACGCTCCGCAGCAGCGGCTCGGCCGCCCGGACGACCCGGCTGAGCAGCGCACATCCGCGGGTCACCGCCGGGCCCCGCGGCTGAGCCATCCGCCGCGCCGGTCACGGGCCTGCTGCCGGCGCTCCCGCGCCCGCTCGACCAGGGCGGTCATCACCATCTCGTCGTAGTCCATCGGCTCGAAGGGCACGACCGAGCGGATGGCGTCGTCGGTGACGACCACCTCGTTGGTCATCGAGTCGATCAGCGAGCGCCCGGTCGCGAGGTCGACGTCGGTGACCAGGGCCAGCCAGCGCGAGGAGAGCTGCGGGCTGAGCAGCGGCACGGGGACGACGAACATGTGCCGGTTCTGGATGTCGGCGACCCTCATCATCATCTGCAGGTAGGTCAGCACCTCGGGGCCGCCCACCTCGAACACACGCCCGGTGGCCTCCGGCGCCTCGAGGACACCGACCAGGTACCGGACGACGTCGGCGACGGCGATCGGCTGCGTCCGGGTGCTGACCCACCGCGGGGTGACCATGGCCGGCAGGTGCGCCACGAGCTGGCGGGTCATCTCCCACGACACCCCGCCGTGGCCGACCACGATCCCCGCACGCAGCACGGTCACCGGCACACCGGTGCCACCCAGCAACTGCTCGACCTCGCGGCGGCTGCGCAGGTGCTTCGACAGCTGGTCGCCGTCCTGGCCCAGCCCGCCGAGGTAGATGATCCGGCCGATACCCACCGCGGCCGCGGCCCGGGCGAAGGCACGCGCCGCGTCGGCGTCCTTGCGCTCGAAGTCCGGATCGTCGAGGGAGTGCACCAGGTAGTAGGCGGCCTCGCAGCCCTCGAGCGCCGTCCGCAGGGAGTCCTCGTCTCCGACGTCCCCGGCGACAGGGGTGCCCGGCCCCTCGTAGCCCTCGGGCCGCCGGGTCATCGCCCGGATCTCGTGCCCTGCTTCCTCGAGCGCGGCCGCCAGCCGGCTGCCCACGAACCCGGACGCCCCGGTGACCAGTACCTTCACCGGCACAGCCTGCCCCCGGTGCGCGGTCACCGCGACCCGGTCGGTCGCGATCCAGACCGACGCCCCATCGGTGGGCGCCGGCCGGGCCGGTGCCCGGTACGCCATGCTGAGCGCGTGAGCACTCGCATGGACGTCACGGTGACCAACGCACGGGACCGGAAGCGGTACGAGGCACGGGTGGACGGCACCCTCGCCGCGATAGCCGACTACATCCCGACCGACGAGCTGGTGGCGTTCACGCACACCGAGGTCCTGGACGGGTTCGAGGGGCAGGGCGTCGGCAGCGTCCTGGTCGGTCGTGCCCTGGACGACGTCCGCGGACAGCACCTCGCCGTCCTGGCCGTCTGCCCCTTCGTCAGCGGCTACGTGCAGCGGCACCCGGAGTACAGCGACCTGCTGTACCGGTCACGGACCGGCGCGGTCGCGGACTGACGCGGGACGGCACGGGGGTCACGCTGCCAGGCCGCTGAACGTCGGCGTGGCCTCCTCGCCGTCCCAGGTGATGCGGAACGTGAAGGCCTCCTCGGCGCGGTGCGGTACCGGTCGGCCTCCTCCTCGGTGATCTCCCCGGCGGCCAGCACCTCGTCGATCGCCGGGCTCCAGGACTCCACCAGCGCGTCGACCAGCTCCTGCGGGTCGACGCCGAGGTCCTCGGCGACGGCGGGCAGTACCCCTGGTCGCTGGTCGCCGGCCTGGCGGTCGTGGCGGTGTGCTGCCGGCTCGTCGACCGCGAGGCACCGCACCGTCCGGCCGATCCGGCCCGGCGGGAGGCCCTGGCGCCGTCGGCCGGCTGACCCGTACCGGCCGCCCGGGCCGGCGACACGGCGGCGCGCCCCGCGGACGCGGCTCCCGACATCCGTATTCCGGAACGCCTACGGTCAGAACATGCGCACCTACCGACTGCTGATCGGTGGTGGAACGGTGCTGGACACCTTCCGCGCGGCCGACCTGCAGCCGGCGCTGAGGGTCGCCCACCTCCTCGCCGACGCGCACGCCGCCCACGGCTGGCACGACCTCCGCTCGCAGGAGCGCTACCAGCTGCAGGTCGACCACGGGAGCGGCTGGGCCGCGGTGACCGCCTGGCGCCCGGGGACCGCCGGGGTCCCGAGACCGCGCACGCCGGTCGACTGAGGGATCCGCGCCGGTCAGCCGGCGCCGCGTCGCGCGGGTGTGGTCAGGCGCAGGCTCTCGGGGAGCGCCCGCAGGGCGTCGAGGAGCCCGGTGGGGAGCTCCGCGTTCACGTCGGTGATCACGTAGCCCAGCTCCCCGCGGGTGGCGAGCACCTGGCCGTCGACGTTGAGGCCGTGCTCCCCCACGAGGGCGTCGACCCGCGCCAGCACACCGGGCACGTTGCGGTGCAGCAGGGCGAACCTCGCCGCCGACTCCCCGTGGAGCACCACGGTGGGCAGGTTCACGCTGAGCGTCGTGGTGCCCGAGGCGGCGTAGTCGACCAGCTTGCCCGCGACGAACCGCCCGATGTCCAGCTGCGCCTCCTGCGTCGACCCGCCCACGTGCGGGGTGAGGACGACGTTGGGCAGCCCGCGCAGCACGGAGTCGAACGGATCGCCCTGTTCGCGGGGCTCCTCCGGGAACACGTCCACCGCAGCCCCGGCGATGTGGCCGCTGAGCACGTGGTCGCGCAGCGCCTCGTGGTCCACGACGAAGCCGCGGGAGAGGTTGAGGAAGAGGCTGCGCGGGCGCATGCGGGCGAACTGCTCCGCGCCGAAGAGGCCGGCGTTGCCACCGCGGCCGTCCACGTGCAGCGTCACGGCCTCCGCCCGCTCCAGGAGCTCGTCCAGGCTGTCGCAGCGTTCGGCGTTGCCGAGGGCCAGCTTGTCCTCGAGGTCGTAGAACAGCACCCGCATGCCCAGCGCCTCCGCGAGCACGGACAGCTGGCTGCCGATGTTGCCGTACCCGACGATGCCGAGCGTCCGGCCCCGCACCTCGTGGCTGCCGGCGGCCGACTTGTCCCAGATCCCGGCATGCAGCGACCGGTCCCGGTCGACCATCCGGCGGGCCAGGATGATGATCTCCGCGAGCGCCATCTCCACGACGCTGCGCGTGTTGGAGTAGGGCGCGTTGAACACCGCGGTCCCGGCTCCCGCGGCCGCGGCGAGGTCGATCTGGTTGGTCCCGATGCAGAAGGCGCCCACAGCCACCAGCTCGGGACGCGCACGCAGCACCTCGGCGGTCACCTGGGTCTTCGACCGGATGCCCAGGAGGGCGACGCCGTCGAGCGCGGCGATCAGATCGGCCTCGTCCAGCGCACCGCGGCGCGCCTCGACGTCGTACCCGGCGGACTCGAGGAGTTCGACCGCCACCGGGTCGATGTTCTCCAGCAGCAGGGCTCTCGGCATGGCTCGAACCTAGTCGACGGGGCCCGACGCGCTGAGGCCCTGCCTCAGCTCCGTCAGGGCGTCGGCCAAGCCCACCCGCGGCGCCCAGCCCCACCGCCGCGCGCGGTCGGTGCGGAGCTGCCCGATCCAGACCGGCTCGTCGGTCCACTCGGGAGCGATCCCGAGCGCGTCGGTCACCGTGCCGAGGTAGTCCCGCCACGTCGCGGACTCCCCCGCGACGATGACCGGGGTCGCGCGCCCGGCGACCGGGCCCTGCTCCGGGTCGTCGGCGGTGGCGACGGCGCCCGTGGCGACGTCGGCGATGAAGGCCGCCAGGTCGTCGACGTGCACCCAGGACCACGTCTGCTCCGGGTTCGCCCGGCGCTGGCCGCCGAGGACCGCCCGCGGGCGCAGCGTGTTCCAGACCGAGGTCTCCCCCGCCCCGATGATCGCCGGCGGCCGGACCAGCACGGTCGTGAGGCCGTCCACCTGCGCCAGCGCGGCGTCGGTGGCGTTCTTGGTGTCGGGGTAGGCGCCGCTGCCGTCGGGCAGCAGGGCCCCGTCCTCGGCGACGTCTCCGAGGCCGGCCGACCGGTCGTAGACACCGGCCGTGGACACGTGCACCAGCCGGGCGACACCGGCGTCCCGGGCGGCCCGGGCGAGCACCGGCGTGCCCTGAGCGCCCACCCGGTGCTGCTCGTCCCGCGACGAGCCCATCGGGTGGACCGTGGTGACGACCGCGTCGGCGCCGCGGGTGACCTCCCCCGCGAACACCTCGTCGGCGAAGTCGCCCACGTGCTCGGTGACACCGTCGAGCGCGGGGGCGCTGCCGGCGCGGCGGACGACGGCGCGCACCTGCGCCGACCGCGCGACGAGCGCACGGCACACCGCGGCGCCCACCAGTCCGTTGGCACCGGTCACCACGACGACGGAAGAGGAGTCGGCCATGGGCCCCACCCTGCCAGCGGCCGCACCGGTCACGCCGGGTGGACCTTCCTCGTGGTGACCCGGTTCCCGCGCTCGCTGGACCGGACGAACACCCGCTGCCCGATCGGCTCACCCGTGGACAGCAGGTCGAGGAACTCGTCGTCCCCGTCGTCGTGCCTGGCGACAAGGCGCCGGTCGTCGGCCTGCAGCCGGCCGACGACGACGCCGGTGCGGCTGCCCGACCGGCTGTGCGTCACCGTGTACGTCTCGATCGTCGCCCAGCCGTCGGCCCGCTCCGCCTGCGGCGGGGCGGCCCACGCGTCGACCTCCGCCTGCAGGGCGCGGCTGTCGTCGGGCCGCCACGCCACCGGCGCGGTCGAGTAGACCCCCGCCGAGTACTTGCTCAGCATGCCGCCGTTGGCGCCGACGAACCCGAAGGAGCCGGGTGCGGTGCGTGCCCGCTGCACCGTCTCGGCGATGGCGTGCATGGAGTAGTTGTTGCCGGCGCCGCCGAAGAACGGCAGCCCGCCGGTGAGGGTCAGCCCGCGCGGGTCGTCGGCGGCCAGCCCCAGACCGTCGACCGCGGTGGCGGAGACGGCGACGGGGAAGCAGCTGTAGAAGTCGAACGTCGTCACGTCGTCGACCCCCACGCCGGCGACCTCGAGCGCGTGCCGGGCCGCGAGCACCGACGCCGGGCTGCTGCCGAGGTCGGCACGGTCGAGGGGGTCCCGCTCGCGCAGGTCGGCGTGCCCGTGCAGGAACACCCACTTCTCCTGCGGGACGCCGAGCCGCCGCGCCGCCGCCACCGACACGAGCAGGACCGCCGCCCCCTGGTTCACCTGGTCGCGCGAGACCAGGTAGCGGGGGTACGGGTCGGCGATCGGCCGGTTCGCCTCCGTCGGGGTGATCAGCTCGAGCGCGTCCCGCTCGACCGGCGCCGACGCGTGCGGGTTCTTCGCGGCCACGCGCGTGAACGGGGCGAACAGCTCCCCCATCCCCCGGGCGTACTCCTCGCGCGGCACGCCGAGGCGGGCCCGGCGGGCGTTCTCGTAGAGCGCGTACATCGCCGGCGCGCCGGCCACCCCGTACTCACCCGCACGCGGAGGGAACAGCCCCTCCAGCGCGTAGCCGCGGTCCTCCAGGTCCCCGGCCACGTGCTCGGTGAAGTCGGGACGGTCCGCCGCCGCCGCGAGGTGCCGTGCCGTGGAGATCGCCTCGGAGCCGAACAGCAGGACGACCTCGGCCCCGCCGGCGGCGATGGTGGCGGCGAACTCGTTGACCAGGTGCTGGGGCGACTGGCCGCCGACCACCTCCAGCACCGCCCGCCGTGGCGCGGCCCCGATCCGGCCGGCGACCGAGCGGGGGTAGTTGTCCGACCTGCCCAGCGGCGCCGACGCCCCCGGCGAGGAGATCTCGAACTGCCGGACACCGGCCACGGTGTCGACGGCCGCGGCGACGACCTCGGGAGCGGCCCCGGTGTCCGCGAGCGCCTCGCGGGCTGCTGCGGCGGCCAGGTCGACCGCGGACAGGCCGCGGTAGCCGGGGCTGTCGATGCGCTCGGAGGACTGCCCGACACCCACGAGGACGGGGGTGCGCGGGTCGAGGTCGGCGGGGGTCATGGCTGCTCCGCGGTGTCGGTCGGCGGTGACGCGGCCGAGGTGGTGGTGATCCAGGCGTCGATCGTCTCCCACCACCCGAACAGCCAGGCGGTCAGCTCCGCTTCCTCCCTGGGCACCTCGGCGGCGGGGACGAACCACCACCGCAGGTGCAGCGTCTTGTCCATCGGCAGCCCGCGCCACACGTCCCGCATCGTGCTCAGGTGCTCCAGGCCGGTGTGCGCGACGAAGACGACGTCCGCGTGCGGAGCCGCCGTCACCGCCGCCGCGACCCCGCCCGGCCGCGGGGGCAGCACGCGCTGCATCGCCTCGGCCCGGGCGACCGCCGACCGCAGCCCGCGGTCGCGGAGCCGCTGGATGGCGCGCGTCCGGCGCCCCGGGGTGAAGTTCGCGCCCTCCGGGAAGATCAGGAGCGCGTCCTCGTCCCCCAGGGTGCGGGCCAGCTCGGCGATCGCCGCCTCGGACCGCTCCCCGGCCCCCGGGCCGGACGAGACGAAGTGGTTGGGCAGCCGGTTCAGGTGGACGTCGATCAACGGGTCGAGCTGCAGGACGTCCTTCAGCACGATCCGCGGACGGCGCAGGTGGTCGCGGTTCATCAGCGTGTGCACGAGCAGGAAGGAGTCGCCGGGCCCCGCGTGCCGCGAGAGCACGACCATCGCGTTCGTCGACCCGGGGATCCCGTCGTCCAGCGGTGACCAGGACTCCCCGTCGGTGACCAGCCGCAGGGCGAAGAGTCGCTGCGCCGACCGCATCAGCGCGTCGAGGACCAGCCGCAGGACGGTGTAGTGGGCCGCCTCGAAGACGCTGGTGTGCAGGCGGCGGCCGAGCCCGCTGAGCACCCACAGCACGCCGGCGGCCACCAGCGCCCCGACCTCGAGCGCCAGGTAGACCAGCGCGAAGGCCAGCACCCGCAGCGCGCGCCAGCGCCCGGGCAGCCACACCGAGACGACCAGCGCGACGACGACGAGGAGCGGCAACAGGGCGACCCCGGCAACCAGGGCTGCGAGGAGCAGTGGACCGGTGATCCGGCGGACGCGGCGGGGCGGCAGCACTCAGACACCGCCGTCCGGGGACGCGTCCAGAGCGTCGAGGTGGTGGCGGGCCGCGGCGTGCGCCCGGTCGATCCTGGCCGGCACGGCGGAGAAGTCGCGGTAGCGGAGGTTGGCGGCTCCCGGCGGAGCCGGGTCCCCCGCCGGCAGCACGTGCACGGTGACGCCCGGCGGGAGCGTCGCCAGATCCGCGGCGAACCGGTGCCGGCGGGCAATCTCGAAGGCCACGGTCGCGACCTCCCACGGTCGGGTGGGCGGGCGCAGGGGGCGGTCGATCCGCCCGACGTGGAGCACGTAGATCGTGTCGGCGCCCAGGGCGACGGCCCGGCCGACGGGGATGCTGTGCACGAGTCCTCCGTCCAGGTAGTGCTCGCCGTCCAGTTCGACCGGTGGCAGGAGCCCGGGGACGGCGGAGGAGGCCAGCACGGCCTCGACCAGCGCCCCGTCGGAGAACCAGCGCTCAGCGGCCCGCTCGATGCTCGCCGCGACGCACTGGAACGGCACCTGCAGCTCGGCGAAGGTCCGCACCGGGAGGTGCGCCTCGAGGAGGTCCCGCAGCGGCTCGCGGGAGTGCAGGTGCGTCCGGGTCCGCACGAGCGTGCCGACCCGGGACAGCACCGATCCGCCGAAGATCCGTGCGGCGGCCAGTTCCTCCCACACGGCACGCAGCCGGTCCACGGTGCCGGGCCCCGGGTCGGCGGCCACGAACGCACCGTTGATGGCACCCACCGACGTGCCCACGACCAGGTCGGGGCGGACACCGCGCTCGACCAGGGCCTGGAGCATCCCGACCTCGGCTGCGCCCAGCACTCCCCCGCCCCCGAGGACGAACGCCGTATGGCTGGGGGCTCCCGTCACGCCGGGGCGGGGTCGTCCTCGTCGTCCGCCAGGTCCTGGGGGACGCCCTCGGAGGGCTTCGCATGCCGAGCCGGGTCCAGTTCCTGCGCCAGCTGCTGCTCGACCCCGGGGGTGCGCTCCGCGTCCGTCATGCCCACGACTGTGCCCCGGCCCCCGGAGGTCCGCCCGTCGAGGGCACCGGCGGGTCCGGGGCCTACGGTGGCGGGATGTTCTTCCTCTTCGGGTTCGGGACCAAGGAACAGGACCTCGGCCCCGGGGAGGTGCGCACCTGCCCGAACTGCGGGAACACCACGCCGTGGGCGCGCGTCCGCATGGTCAAGCAGATCACCGTCTTCTTCATCCCGATCGCCCGCTGGGGACGACGGCGGCTGGAGGTCTGCGGCATCTGCGGCACCGCTGTGGAGGTCTGAGCAGCGGCGATCGGACGCGCCCTCAGCCGCCGGCGGCCAGCATCCGCCCCATCTGCTCGTGCACGGCCTGGATCGCCTGCAGCGGCCGGATCATGACGCGGAACTCGACGATCCGGCCGCCGTCGTCGCAGGTGACGATGTCGACGCCGTTGACGTACTTGCCGTCCACGCTCGTCTCGAACTCGAGCACCGCGGTGTTCCCGGAGACGACCTCCTTCGTGTACCGGAAGGTGCCTCCGTCATCCCCGCCCAGCGCCCGGGACGCCGCCGCGAGGTACTGCGTCGTGATCTCCTTGCCTCGCTGCGGCGTGAAGACCACCGGCGAGTAGAAGACGACGTCGTCGGCGAGCAGCTCGTCCAGCCCGCCCGCGAGCTCGCCGTCCATGTAGCGGTGCCAGCGGGCGATCAGGTCGTCGATCACGGAGCCTCCTCGGTCGTCCCTGCGGTGCGCGGCAGCGCCCCGGGACGGATCCTGCCCCCTCGACGCGGGTTGCGGCGCCCGCGCGCACGGGGCCCGTGCCAGTGGCGCCGCAGGGCGATCACCCGGACGACGAAGACGGCAGCGGCGACCCCTGCACCCATCGCCGGGCTGCCGACGCCGAGGGACGACGCGGTGGCGACGACGAGGGCCCCGGCCAGCGCCGGCACCGCGTAGAGCTCGGAGCCCGCCCGGACCAGCGCGGGCACCTCACGGGCGATGACGTCCCGCAGCACCCCGCCGCCCACCGCCGTCGTCATCCCGAGGCAGGCCGCCGCCACCGGGTCGAGGCCGTGCTCCAGGGCCTTCTCCGTGCCCGCCACGCCGAACAGCCCCAGACCGGCCGCGTCGAAGACCAGCAGGGGACGTCCCAGCCGGGCGGAACCGCGGGGTGCGAGCGCCGTGAGGGCGGCCGCGGCCAGCGCGACGACCAGGTAGGGCCACTCGGTGAACGCCGGCGGCGGCGTGTCCCCCAGCACGAGGTCGCGGAGGATGCCGCCGCCCAGCGCGGTGACCACCGCCAGGATCGCGATGCCCACGACGTCGAAGTCGCGATCGATCGCCAGAAGCGCCCCGGACACCGCGAAGGCGAACACACCGATCAGGTCGAGCACCTGCATGGGACCTCCCGGACCCGTGCGGGCGGCCCCCTGAGAGGGCGGCGCCGCCCGGCCGGGATCACGCAGCCGTCGCGCGGGCCGCCTCGTCGATCAGCCGTGCGACCGCGACGGGACGGGAGACGGTCACCGCGTGCGACGCGTCGACCTCGACGACCGTCGACGACGCCCGCTCCGCCATGAACCGCTGTGCCTCCGCCGGCACGGCCAGGTCCTCCGCCGTCACGAGCGTCCAGGACGGGATGGTCTTCCAGGCTGCCTTCGTCGCCTTGTCCGCCAGGGCGTCACCCAGGATCGGCCGCTGCGTGACGGCCATCAGCGCGGCAGCGTCGGCAGGCACGTCCGCTGCGAAGATCGCCTGGAACTTCTCCTGCTCGATGTAGAGGTCGTCGACGGTCTGCCCGCCCGGGCTCCGCACCGGCACCGGCCGCAGCGCCGACCCGAGCTCGTTGCCCGGGTACTTCCCGGCGAGCTCACCGGTGCTCTCGCCCTCGTCGAGCAGGAAACTGGCGACGTACACCAGCGCCACCACCTGCGGGTGACCGTCGGCAGCCTCGCTCATCACGCTGCCGCCGTAGGAGTGGCCGGCCAGGACGACCGGCCCGCCCACGCCGTCCAGGACGTCGCGCAGGAACTCCGCGTCGCCGGCCAGGGAGCGCAGCGGGTTGGCCACCGCTATCACCGGATAGCCGTCGCGCCGGAGCTGGGCGATCACGCCGTTCCAGCTCGACGAGTCCGCGAACGCCCCGTGCACGAGCACCACCGTGGGCAGGTCCGTGCGGGGGTCGAGCGTGCTGCTGGTCATGACATCTCCTCCAGATCCGCGGGCGACCCGTCGTCGCCCGTCCGGTCGCGCCCCGTCGAGCGCTCCCCGTCAGCACCGTCGGTATGCGATATATTGCATCTCCCGACGGCAGCCGGGAAGGTCCCGTTCCGCTCTTCCTCGTTCCGCTCTGCGGGCGTCCGACCAGGAGGTCTTCCCGTGCCGATCCCCCTGTCCGGCCCGGGCCTCGACCGCGGCCTGCTCCGAGACGACGTCTACCGCCGCCTCCGCGACGCGATCGTCGACGGCACCTTCGCTCCCGGCGAGCAGCTCCGGGACCTGGAGCTCGCGGGCTGGCTCGGGGTCAGCCGGACCCCGGTCCGCGAGGCGTTGCTGCGCCTCGCGCAGGGGGGCCTGGTCCAGGCCCAGCCGGGCCGCTCCACGGTCGTGAGCACGCTGGATGCCCGCGCCGTCCGGGACGCCCGCGACGTGGTCGCCGCGATGCACGAGGTCGCCGTACGCGAGTCGGTGCCCGCCCTCACCGGGGCCGACGTCGCCGCCATGCGCGACGCCAACCGGCGCTTCGCCGCGGCCCTGGCTTCCGGCGATGCCGAGCAGGCCCTGCTCGCCGACGACGAGCTGCACGGCGTGCTCGTGCGCATCGCCGGCAACCGGGCGCTGGAGACGGTCCTCGAACAGTTCACGCCGACCGTGCGCCGGGCGGAGCGGTTGCGGTTCGCCTCGCTCCAGGCCCGGGAGTCGGTGGCCCAGCACGACGAGCTGATCCGGCTCTGCGCCGCCGGCGACGTCGCCGGAGCCGCCGCGGTCGCCTACGACACCTGGCACAGCCTGCCGAGCGCCGAGGCGTGAGCGACCCGATCCGCCGGTCAGGGGGCGATGACGAGCTCCGCGACGAGATCGCCCTCCATCGTGAACCGGTAGCGGAGGTCGACGACGCCGCCGGGGAAGTCGCCCTCGAGGTGGTTGACGGCGACCCAGTGGTCGTCGTCGGCGCGCTCCGCGCCCACGAGCGTGGTCGTGTACGTGAACCCGGACCCCGCCTTGGCGAGGAACCTGCGGATCTCGTCGGTGCCGCGGTAGGTGCTGCCGTCGTCGACGACCACGGCGGTCGGCGTGAAGGCGCGGAGCGCGGTGCCGGCGTCCCCCGCCACGTGCGCGGCGAGGTAGCCGCGGATCGTCGCGGGGAGCTGGTCGGTCGGGATGCTGGTCGCTTCGGTCATGGCTCCACCGTCCGGGCTCCCCGGTCGGGAGGGTCAAGCCTTGGTGTCTCCCCCGGGGGGAGGGTGCACCCTGACCGGGTGCTGGCGATCGGCGAGTTCTCCCGGCTGACCCACCTCTCCGTGCGCACCCTGCGCCGCTACCACGACGCCGGCCTGCTGGAGCCCGCGACCGTGGACGACGCGACCGGTTACCGCTACTACGCCGCCGACCAGATCCCGACGGCCCAGGTCATCCACCGCCTGCGCGAGCTCGACGTCCCCCTGCCCGACGTGCAGCGCATCCTGCGCTCGCCCGACCCCGGCGCCCGCGCCGCGCTCGTGGCCGACCACCTGCGGCGGCTCGAGCAGGAGCTGGACCGCACGCGGGCCGCGGTGACGTCGCTGCGCCGCCTGCTGCGGCCGGAGCCGGCCCCGCTGGCGGTCGAGCTGCGCGCGGTGCCGGAGACCACGGTGGCCGCGGTCGAGGACGACGTGGCGCACGACGAGGTGCTCGCCTGGTACGCCGGGGCCATGGCGGAGCTGGACGCGGTCGTGGGCGACGGGACCGGCGTCCCGGGCGGGCTGTACGACAACGCGCTGTTCGAGCAGGGTTGCGGCCACCTGCTCGTGTACCGGCCGGCCGACGCTCCCCCGCGCCGCGGCCGCGTCCACCCGGTGACCCTGCCCGCCGTGGAACTCGCCGTCACCACCCACGTCGGCGAGCACGGCGACATCGACGTCACCTACGGCGAGCTCGGCGCCTGGGTGGTCGCCAACGCCCTGGCGGTGGCCGGGCCGGTCCGGGAGACCTACCTCGTGGGCCCGCGGGACACCGCGGACCCGCTGGCCTGGCGGACGGAGATCGGCTGGCCGGTGTTCCGCGTGGCGGCGCGCTGATGGGGACACCCGGGACCGCCGCCTGGTGGCGCGAGCACGAGGAGCGGCTGGCACGCCGGCGGCCGCACACCGACGGGCTCACGCTCGAGCTCGTCCTGGCCGAGGCGCTGGCCCTGGTCGACGCCGAGGGCATGGACGCACTCACCGTACGGGCGCTGGCCACCCGGCTCGGCACCGGCAGCTCGACCCTCTACCGCCACGTCGCCAGCCGGGACGAGCTGCTCGTCCTGCTCGTCGACGCGGTGCTCGGCGAGGTGCGGCTGCCCGATCCGGAGCTGCCGGGCCGGGTGCGCGTCGAGCAGCTGTCGGGCGAGCTGCGGCGGGTGCTGCGCAGCCATCCGCACGTCGTTCCGGCGCTCAGCGGCTCGCCGATCCTGGGCCCGAACGCGATGCGCGCCTCGGCCTGCGGGCTGGACAACCTGCTCGCCGCCGGCCACGCGCCCGAGCGGGCCCGCACCGCCTACCTCGCGCTGCTGGACTACGTGCTCGGCTCGGTCGCCTTCGACGCCGCGGAGATGACCGGCGAGGGCCGGCCGCCGCACGAGCGGCGCAGCAGCGACGACGTGTTCGCCTTCGGTCTGCAGATGTTCCTGGACGGTATCCAGAGGGGCTGACGGATGCGAGCGTTGCTCGCTAGTGTTCCGGGTCACACCCCGAGGAGGCACCACCGTGGCCCGTCCCACCCCTGCCGACGAGCAGCTCGTCCACCAGCTGCCCGAGCTGCTCCCCGCGGTCGCGACACCGCATCCCCACTGGCGCGAGAGCCACTTCTTCGACGTCCACGACCCCTCCGGCAGCGGGGACGCCGTCTTCTTCACGATGGCCGTGCGCCCGGCGCAGGACAAGATGGACAGCCTGCAGATGGGCCGGGTCGGCGGCGAGCAGATCCTGCACGGCAGCGCGCGGCCGCTGGGCGACGACCCGCAGACGCCCGAGGTCCCCGGGGCCCGCGTCGAGATCGTGAAGCCCTGGCAGGAGGTCCGGCTCTGGGCCGATCCCGACGTCAGCCCCATCGGCGTCGACCTGACCTTCACCGCCCGCACCCAGCCCTACGGCCTGCGCCGCGGCACCATGCGCGCCACCGACGGCATCGTCTGGGACCAGAGCCACATCCTCCAGTCCGGCACCTGGTCGGGCACCTACACCGTCGGCGGCACCGAGCACTCGGTCGACGGGTGGGTCGGCCAGCGCGACCACTCGTGGGGCATCCGCGACCACGGCCGCTGCCCGCTGTGGATCTGGTTCCAGATCCAGCTCGAGGACGGGATGCTCGGCGTCTGGCACTGGGAGCTGGCCAACGGCGCCACCATCTACACCGACGGCTGCTGGGCCGCCGCCGACGGCAGCGACCCGGTGCCGCTGGTCGGGTTCACCTACGACGTCGACTGGCGCGACCGGTCCGGCGCCGTCGTGGCCTACGGGAAGAACGGCGAGCAGGTCGCCGGGCTCGCGGGCAGCTGCCGGTTCGTGCTCGCCGACGGGCGGACGATCGAGGTCGAGGCCGAGGGCGACTTCGTCCGGCCCTACGAGCCCTTCCACCGCGGCGGGCTGAACGTCGTCCGCGTGCGCACCGGGGACGGCCGCACCGGTACCGCGGTGTACGAGGTGACCGGTGCCCGCCACCACCGCTTCTTCCCGGACACCGACGTGGACGGCGTCCTGCCGTGCTGAGCATCGCCGACACCGCCGACGCCCTGACGCCGGAGTGGCTGACCGCCGCACTCACTGCGGCCGGCACCCTGTCCGGGTCGCGCGTGGTCGGCGCGGACGTCCGCCCCCTGGGCACCGGCCAGATGTGCGACAGCGTGCGGATCGGGCTCCGCTACGACGACCCGGACGCCGGACCGGCTTCCCTGGTCGCGAAGCTGCCCGCCGCGGACGAGGGCAGCCGGGCCACCGCCAAGGCCTTCCGCTCCTACGAGAAGGAGGTCCGCTTCTACCAGGAGCTGGCCGACCGCCTGCCGGTGCGCACGCCCCACCTGCACTACGCCGACCTCGACGTCGAGACGGCGTCGTTCGTGCTGCTGCTGGAGGACCTCGCGCCCGCCGAGCCCGGCGACCAGCTGCGAGGCTGCGGTACCGACGTCGCCGCGGCCGCCGTCGCGGAACTCGTCAATCTGCACGCACCGCTGTGGGGCGACCCGTTCCTGACGGAGCTGGAGTGGCTGCACGGCGACCCGGAGGGCCGGGGCGCGCTGCTCGGGGAGGTCCTGCCGATGCTGTGGGCGGGCTTCCAGGAGCGGTACGCGACGTCGCTGCTGCCGCACGTGAAGCAGGCCGGCGACCTGTACTTCGATGCCATGGCCTTCGGCCGGCCGGCCAGGGGGCGGGCTCCCGACCGCGTCGCCACCGTCACGCACACCGACTACCGCCTGGACAACCTGCTCATCGCCCCGGACGGCGTGGTCACCGTCGTCGACTGGCAGACCTGCGGCACGGGGGTCGGACCCAGCGACGTCGCCTACTTCCTCGGCGCCGGCCTGGCGCCCGAGGTCCGCCGCGCGGCCGAGGACGAGCTCGTGCGGAGCTACCACGACGGCCTGCTCGCGGCCGGAGTGACCGACTACGGCTGGGACGAGTGCTGGCTGGACTACCGCCGCGGCACCTGGGCGGGCCTGTCCATGGCCGTGCTCGCCTCCATGAGCGTGAAGCGCACCGACCGCGGCGACGCGATGTTCCTCGCCATGGCCGACCGGCACGCGCGGCACGCGCTCGACCTCGACGCCGCCGACGTCCTCTGATCCTGCCCTCTCCCCCGCCCACCGCCTGCGAAGGACCCCTGACATGACCGAGCACCTCATGACCATCGACGGGGAGCGCCGCAGCTCGTCGGACCGCTTCGACGTCATCAACCCGGCGACCGGCGAGGCCTTCGCCACCGCCCCCGAGGCCACCGCCGCCGACCTCGACGACGCCATGGCCGGCGCCCAGCGGGCCTTCCGCACCTGGAAGCTCGACGACGACGCCCGCCGCGAGAGCCTGCGGCAGGCCGCCGCCGCGATCAACGAGGCCGTCCCGCAGATCGCCACGCTGCTCACCCAGGAGCAGGGCAAGCCGCTGAACGAGGCCATGTTCGAGGTCATGGGCGTCGGCATGTGGCTGCAGTACTACGCCGACCTCCAGGTGGAGCGGGAGATCCTGCAGGACGACGACGCGGCGTTCGTCGAGGTGGTGCGCCGGCCGATCGGCGTGGTCGCGGCCATCGCGCCCTGGAACTTCCCGCTGCTGCTGTCGTCGTGGAAGATCGCCCCGGCGCTGCGGGCGGGCAACACCGTCGTCCTCAAGCCCTCGCCGTACACCCCGCTGTCGTCGCTGGCGATGGTCGACGTCCTCAACCGGGTGCTGCCGCCGGGCGTGCTCAACGTCGTCACCGGTGGCGACGCCCTCGGTGCGGCGATGACCGCCCACCCGACCCCGCGCAAGGTGAGCTTCACCGGCTCGGTCAGCGCCGGCAAGAAGGTCGCGATCGCCTCCGCCGCCGACCTCAAGCGGGTCACCCTGGAGCTGGGCGGCAACGACCCGGCCATCGTGCTGGACGACGCCGACCCCACCGTCGTCGGCAAGGCGCTGTTCGCCGCGGCGTTCCAGAACAACGGCCAGACCTGCATCGCGGTCAAGCGCGTGTACGTGCCGGAGAGCCTGCACGACGCCGTCGTCGACGCCCTCGTGGCGGAGGCCGAGAGCGTCGTCGTCGGCGACGGCATGGACGAGGCGACGAAGCTGGGCCCGCTGAACAACCGGCCGCAGTTCGACCGGGTCTCCGATCTGGTCGCCGGGGCGCTGTCCTCCGGCGCCCGTGCCGCGGCCGGTGGCACGGCGCTGGACCGGCCCGGCTACTTCTTCGCGCCGACCATCCTCACCGGCGCCGGCGAGAGCTCCGGGATCGTCGCCGAGGAGCAGTTCGGGCCGGCGCTGCCGGTCATCGCCTACCGCGACCTCGACGACGCGATCGAGCGCGCGAACGCCACCACCTACGCCCTCGGGGCGTCGGTCTGGGCGACCGACACCGAGCGCGGCGAGGGCGTCGCCCGGCAGCTCGAGGCCGGGTCCGCGTGGGTGAACACGCACGCGGCACTCGCCCCGAACCTGCCCTTCGGCGGGCTCAAGTGGAGCGGCGTCGGGGTGGAGAACGGCACGTGGGGCTACAAGAGCTTCACCGACCTCCAGGTCGTGAACCGCCGCAAGAAGTAGGGCCGCCCGTCGTCCGCGGAACACCGAGCGCGGGGAACTACGCCTCTCCCGAAGCAGGAGGAGGCGGATCTCCCCGCGCTCGATGCGGCGCACCCGGGCGGATCAGCGGGAGGTGTGCGCGTCCCGGCCCGGGCACACGGCTCGGCGTGCGCGGCACAGCGCGGGGCCTGACGATTTCCCTGCGAGGAACTTCGGCTCGGCGTCGAGCACACGGCGCGCCCGCGAGGTCACGTCCCCCGCGCCGCACGCACCCTCCGTGGAGACCCTCATGGACTTCATCCAGGACACCCTGATCGGCCCCGTCTCGAACGTCCTCTGGTCGTACGTGCTGATCTATGTGCTGCTGGGCGTGGGTCTCTACTTCGGGATACGCACGCGCTTCGTCCAGGTCCGCATGTTCGGGCGCATGGTCCGTCAGATCGGCTCCTCCCGCAGCGACTCCGAGGGAGGCATCTCGTCGTTCCAGGCCTTCTGCGTCGGCCTGGCCTCCCGCGTGGGGACGGGGAACATCGCGGGCGTCGCCATCGCCCTGACCCTCGGTGGCCCCGGGGCGATCTTCTGGATGTGGGTGGTCGCACTCGTCGGCATGGCGACCGCCCTCATCGAGGCGACCCTCGCGCAGATCTTCAAGATCCCGGCCGCTGACGGCAGCTTCCGCGGCGGCCCGGCCTTCTACATCGAGCGCGGGCTCGGCTCGCGGCGGGGTGGGATCGTCTTCGCCGTCCTGCTGATCTTCACCTTCGGCGTCGCGTTCAACATGGTCCAGGCCAACACCATCAGCGATGTGCTGGCCAGCGGGCACGGGGTCGGCGAGTGGTGGTCCGCTGCCGCTCTCATGGTCCTCACCGCATCGGTGGTCTTCGGTGGCGTCCGCCGCATCGCCCGCGTCGCGGAGATCGTCCTGCCCGCGATGGCCCTGGCCTACGTGCTGCTGGCCGCCGTGATCATCGGGCTCAACGTGACCCAGGTGGGTCCCGTGCTGGGCCAGATCTTCTCCGCGGCCTTCGGTCTGGGCGAGGCCGCAGCCGGCATCACCGGTGGGCTCGCGGCGGCGCTGCTCAACGGCGCGAAGCGCGGGCTGTTCTCCAACGAGGCCGGCATGGGGAGCGCGCCCAACGCCGCGGCCACGGCGACCACCAGTCACCCGGTGAAGCAGGGACTGGTGCAGTCTCTCGGGGTCTTCGTCGACACGATCATCGTCTGCTCCGCGACGGCGTTCATCATCCTGTTCGCCGGCTCCGCGGTGTACCGGCCCGGCGAGACGACCGAGGGCGCCTCGCTGACCCAGGCCGCCGTGGCCCACGAGCTCGGCAGCGGCCTGACCTGGGTGATGAGCGTCCTCATCTTCGTCTTCGCGTTCTCCTCGGTGCTCGGGAACTACTCGTACGCCGAGGTCAACATGACTTTCATGCGCGCACGGCCCCTCGCGCTGATGGTGTTCCGCGCGCTGGTCGTCGCGGTGGTCGGAGCCGGGGCCGTGCTGGAACTGGCGACGGTGTGGGCGCTGGCCGACGTCGCCATGGGCTTCATGGCGCTGGTCAACCTCGTCGCCCTAGTCCTGCTGGGCCGTTGGGCCCTCGGCGCGCTCCGGGACTACGAGCGGCAGCTGCGGGCAGGCCAGGACCCGGTGTTCCGCACCACCGGGAACGAGGACCTGCCACGGGACCTGCCCGACAGCGTCTGGACCACCGAGTACGCCGCCAGCAACCACCGCACGACGTGACCCCCCTTCCACGCACCGGTCGGCGGGAGGGGCGAGCGTGCGCCACGCCGGTCAGCGAGAGGTGTGCCCGTCCCGGATGAGCAGGGCGAACGGCACCGCGATGCAGGCGCAGAGCGCGGTGAGCAGGTAGACGACGGCGAAGGGACCGGCGGTCGTGGCGTCGCCCGCGAGCGCGGTGAACAGGCCGATGCCCACGACGGCGCCGATCTGGTTCGCCGTCTGCTGGAGCGAGGTTGCCAGCCCGAAGTCGCGCTCGTCCACCGCGTGGCCCATGGCCGACACCAGGCCCGGCTGCGCGTGCCCGAAGGCCCAGCCGGACAGGGGCAGGGCGATCGCGATGGCGACGATCGAGGTGGTGAGCGCCCCGACCGTCATCGACGCCATCACCAGCCCCAGCCCGGCGGCCGAGACCACCACCAGCTTGCGCTCCCCGAAGCGCTGACCCCAGCGCGAGGCCGTCGGCGCCGCGCCCACGATGAAGAGGGCGCGCGGGACGCTCAGCAGCGAGGTCAGCCCCGCCGACAGCCCCATCACCGACTGCATGAGCAGCGGGGTGAGCACGAAGTTGCCCATCCACCCCGCACCCAGGAAGAAGCTCGCCGCGGTCACCACCCGGGTGTTGCGGGTCGACAGCACCCGGATCGGCAGCAGCGGGTGCGGTGCCCGGCGCTCGATGCGGATCAGGGCCCAGACGGCGAACGGCACGACGACGAGGCAGGCGATCGGCACCGGCGACGGGCCCCAGACCCCCAGCCGGTTGACGCCGAAGGTGAGCGCGAGCGTGGCGAGCGCCAGGGCCAGGGCGCCGGGCAGGTCGAGCGGGATCTTCTCCCGATCGGCGGGGTCGGCCGGGAGCACGGGGATCGCCGCCACCAGCGCGGCCACGCAGACCGCCGCCTGGACGGCGAAGATAATCCGCCACCCCACCAGGTCCACCAGCGGACCGCCGATGACCACGCCGACCACGGCCGCACCGGCCAGCACGGCAGACGCGAGCGACGAGACGCGCACCCGCTGCTCGGGCGGGTGCGCGCGGAACAGCATGGCGAAGGAGCTCGGGATCGTCGCCGCCGAGCCGAGCTGGGAGATCGTGCGCGCGGTGATCAGGCTCCCGGCGTTCCACGCCAGCGCCGTCCCGATCGCGAACAGCGCGGCCACGACCATGCCGGTGAGGAACAGCTTCCGGTGCCCTCGCAGGTCGCCCAGCCGGCCCAGCACCGGCGTGCTGACGGCGGCGGCCAGCAGCGGCGCCGTCGTCACCCACAGCACGGTCGAGGGCGTCGAGTCCAGGTCGAGCGCGATGGGCTGGACGGCGATGGTGAGGATCGTCGCCGGGAACGTGGTGGCGAACATGCCGGCCAGGCAGGCGACCAGGATCCACCGGCGGCGCTCGGGGCGCGGGACGTCGGGCTGCTCGCTCACCCGGCAGCCACCAGGGTCCGGTCCGTCACGGCGCCGTCCTCATGCCCTGGTGCACACCTCGGAGACTCGCACGGCCGCTCCGCCGGGATCGCGGCGGGCTCCCGTGTCTCAGGCCGAGAGCACCGCCCAGCCCTGCGCGGGCAGCTGCACCCGGCCGCCGGTCAGCCGTGCCGTCCCGCACTCCACGGTGGTGGCGTCCGCCGCGGGCAGCTCGACGGGCTGCGCGGCGAGGTTGAGGGCGACCACGACCGCCGCGCCCGCGGTCCCCGACCGCAGGACGACCTGCTCGTTCGCGAGGTGGACGACGTCGGCGTGCGCCCGCGTCAGCCAGGGGTGGCGGCGGCGCAGGGCGACGAGGGCCCGGTGCACGTCCAGCGTCCTGCGGGCCGTCGCGTCCAGCTCCGCGGGATCCGGGGGGCGGGGCGGGAACTCGGGGCGCACGGCGTCGTCACCGCCCAGGCGCTGCTCCTTGACGCCGGTCCAGCCGTACTCGTCGCCGGCGTAGACGCTCGGCACGCCGGCGACGGTGAACAGCACGGCCAGCGCGTGCGGGACCAGCTCGGGGCCCACGGCCGAGGCGATCCGGGTGACGTCGTGGTTGCCCACGAAGGTCGAGGGCAGGAAGGTCGCCAGCAGCCCGTTGTGCCGTTCCAAGGCGTGCGTCAGCTCGAAGAAGTTCCGCTCGGCGATGCCGTGCCAGATCGCCTGCCACAGCTCGTACTGCGTGAGCGAGTCCACCGTCGAGGACCGGACGATCGCGGCGGCGTCGCCGTGGATGACCTCGCCGGTGAACCAGGCGTCGGGGTGGGTGCGCCGCACCTCGGGGAGCACACGGGCCCAGAACTCCGGGGGCACCGCGTAGGCGGCGTCCAGACGCCAGCCGTCGGCTCCCCGGTCGAGCCAGTGGCGCATCACCTCCACCACCAGGTCGGCCACCGCGGGCGAGGAGTGGTCCAGGGCGACGAGCTGGTCGTGCCCCTCGAAGACGTCGGCCCGCACCGGGTCGCCGGGCCGCCAGCCGGTCCAGTCGATGCGGAACAGCCCCGCCGTCGACGCCTCGGGCCCCCGGGCCTCCACCTCGGCGAAGGCGGGGTGCGCTCGGCCGACGTGGTTGAAGACGCCGTCCAGGCAGACCCGGATCCCCCGGTCGGAGCAGGCCCCGATCAGCCGCCCGAGGTCTGCCTCGGTGCCCAGGCGCGGATCCACGCGGAGGTGGTCGACCGTGTCGTAGCCGTGGGTCCGGGACGCGAACACCGGCCCCAGCGCCAGACCGTTGAGCCCGAGCTCGACGACGTGGTCCAGCCAGGCGTGCAGCCGGTCCAGCCGCGGCACCGGGCCCTCGGCGGCGGATTCCGGCCGGATCGGCGCACCGGTGAACCCCAGGGGGTAGACGTGCCACCAGACGACGGTGTCGGCCCAGCCCGCGCCGGTCACGAGGCGTCGGCGACGAAGTTCCGCCAGTTGCGCATGTACTCGACGAACACCGGCGACAGGCCCTCGGCGGCCAGGTGGTCGGGGCTGACCGGCGTCGGCACCGGCACGAAGCCGCCGTCGCGCCGCACCTGCTCGGGGAAGTCGTGGTGCAGGATCGCGGCCCGGCCGACCATCACGAAGTCCGCGCCCCGCTCGAGGGTCTCGGCGGCCCCGCGGCCGTTGCGCACCTTGCCGGCGACGCCGAGGCGCGTGGTGCCACGGTCGAGGTCGGTGAACCACTCCATGAGCGGGCGGTCGGAGTACTCCTCCTCCACCGGCAGCTTGGCCACGTCCCACAGCGACATGTCCAGGTAGTCGACGTCACCCCGGCCCATCAGCTCCGCGGCGACGTCCCGGATCTCACCGAGGCGGAGGCCGAAGCGCTCGGGCGAGAGCCGCACACCCACCTGGAAGTCGGGGCTGCACCGCTCGCGGACGGCGCTGAGGATCTCCCACAGCAGCCGGGCGCGGTTCTCCAGGGAGCCCCCGTAGCCGTCGGTGCGCCGGTTGATCTCCGGCGAGAGGAACTGGGCGACGACGTAGCCGTGCGCGCCGTGCACCTCGATGCCGTCGAAACCGGCCCGCTCGGCCCGCTCCGCGCCGACGGCGAAGTCCTCGACCAGCTGCCCGACCTCGTCCCCGGTCATGGCGCGGGCGCCGGTCTCCTCGTCGTCCGAGGGCCCCACCGGCTGCCCGACCAGCTCCTGCGGCGAGCGGATGCCGGCGTGGTGCAGCTGGAGGGAGGACAGCGACCCGGCGTCCTTCAGCGCGGTGGCCAGCCGGGTCAGCCCGGGCAGGTGGTCGTCGGAGAAGACGCCGAGCTGCCCGGGGAAGCCCTGACCGCCGGCCTGGACGTGCGCGGCGCAGCTCATGGTCAGCCCGTGCCCGCCGCGCGCCCGCAGCGACAGCCAGTGCAGCTCCTCGTCGGAGAGCCGCCCGTCGGGGTGGCTCTGCGTGTTGGTGAGCGGGGCCAGCCACATGCGGTTCGGAGCGGCCGGGCCGTGGGCCAACGTCAGGGGCGCGAAGAGGTCGGACACCCGGCCGAGGGTACGGAGGCGACCCGGACGCGGCGACGGCCCTCCCGGGAGGACCGGGAGGGCCGTCGTCGTGCCGTCGGGGCGGATCAGTGCATGAGCACCGGGGCGGGGACGGCGCCGTCCTCGTCGTCGAGGAGGTGCGACTCCTCCTTCTTCCGCGGCAGGAACGCCACCGGGATGAGGGCGAGCAGGATGAGGGCGAAGGCGACGGTGAACGTCGTCCCGAAGCCTTCGGCCATGGACTGCAGCGGGTCGGCCGACCCCGGGACCCGCGACGTGAGCTGGTTGGTCAGCACGACCGACAGCACCGCGGTGCCGATGGAGCCACCGATCTGCTGGACGATGTTGACCAGCGTCGAGCCGCGGGCGACCTCGGAGTTGGTCAGCGACTTCAGCGCCGAGGTCATGATCGGCATCATCGTGCCGCCCATGCCCAGACCCATGACGAACAGCGCGCTGCACAGCACCAGGTAGGACGTGTCCGCGTCGACCTGCGTGAAGACGAAGAAGCCGCTGGCCATCACGAGCAGGGCGATCGGCACGGTCCGGCCGATCGGCACCTTGTCGGCGAGGATGCCGGCGATCGGCATCGTCACCATGGCGCCCAGGCCCTGGGGGGCGATGAGCAGGCCGGCCATCAGCGTGGTCTCACCGCGCACCTGCAGGAAGTAGGACGGGAACAGCAGGCCGGCGCCCATGAAGGCGATGACGAACACGAACATCGACACCGTCGCGATCGTCAGCCGCCGGTTCTTGAACAGCCGCAGGTCGATCAGCGGCTTCTCGGTGCGCAGAGCGTGGGCGATGAAAGTCAGGATCAGCGCGACGCCGATCGTGGCCGACACCCAGACCCGCGGGCCGAAGGACGCCCCCTCGCCACCCTCGGCGATCGAGGAGACGCCGAAGAGGAACAGCGCGAGGCCGGGCGAGAGCAGCAGCATGCCGAGGAAGTCGAACCGCTCGGTCGGGCTCGGCTCGTCCTTGGGCAGCACGCTGTAGGAGTAGACGAGCGCGGCGATGCCGATGGGCAGGTTGATCAGGAAGATCCAGTGCCACGAGGCGATGTCGATGAGCCAGCCGCCGAGGATCGGGCCGGAGATCGGGCCGAGCAGCATGGGGATGCCGAGCACGGCCATGAGCCGGCCGATGCGGTCGGGGCCCGCCGCGCGGGTCAGGATCGTCATGCCCAGCGGCATCAGCATGCCGCCGCCGAGGCCCTGCAGGACGCGGAAGGCGACCAGCATCTCGATCGAGGTGGCCATCGCGCACAGCACGGAGCCGGCGGTGAAGAGGAACAGCGCGGCCAGGTAGAGGCGCTTGGTGCCGAAGCGGTCGGCGGCCCAGCCGGTGAGCGGGATGACGGTGGCCAGCGCCAGCGTGTAGGCCGTCATGGTCCAGGCGACCGTGGCGTAGCTGGCGTCGAAGACGTCCTGGAAGGTCGGCAGCGCGACGCTCACGACGGTGATGTCGAGGATCGACATGATGGCGCCGAGGACGACGACGCCGGCGATCTTGAGCACCGGCCCGTCGATCTTCTCGGGGTACGCCGGCTGGGCCGGCGGGGCTGAGGTGGTCACAGGCAGGTCTCCTGGTCTGGTCCCGGGCGGAGGGCGCCGCCCGCGAGGATGTCGGTGAGCGCCCGGTGCAGCTGGTCGCGCTGCTCCGGGGGCAGGGCGTGGGTGAACGCCTTGAGCGATTCGTGCTTCGCCGCGATGTGCTGCGTCGCCAGCTCTTCTCCCAGCGGGGTGAGCGACACGAGCTTCACCCGCCGGTCCACCGGGCTCTCGCGCCGCTCGACCATCTCGAGGCCGACGAGCTGGTCGACGTTGCGGCCGGCGGCGGCCATCGAGAGCCCGAGAGCGTCGGCGATGGAGTGGATCGGCATGGGTTCGGTCTTCCTGGTGAGCAGGAAGAGCGTGCGTGCCTGCGAGAACGACAGGTCGCTCTCGGCCAGGGCGTCCAGACCGTCGGACTCGCCCGTGCTCATCAGACGCGTCACGAACTCCACGAGCACGCCGAAGAGGTCGTCGGGTTCGGCAGGCACCCGTGAATGCTAACGCGCGCGCAACCTTTGTCCGAGCGAAATGTTTGTGAACGCGCGATGACTTCCGCCACACGGCTCAGGCACGGGCACGGAAAGGGACAGCCTGCTCCTCCGGCACCGCCGCAGGCAGTCGCACGACGGCGCGCAGCCCGCCGCCGGGGCGGGGGTCCAGCGCCAGAACGCCCCGGTGCGCCTGGGCGATCCGCTCGACGATCGCCAGACCGAGGCCGACCCCGGCGGAGCCGCCGCCGACGCGTTCCGTGCCCCGCCGGAAGGGCTCGGTCAGGGTGGCCACCAGTTCGGGCGCGAGGACGTCACCGGTGTTCTCGACGGTGAGCACCGCCGTCCCGGCCGGTACGCCGGTCGTGACCCACACGGTGCCGCCGTCCGTGCCGTTGTGGACGATCGCGTTGTGCAGCAGGTTCGTGGTCAGCTGCAGCAGGAGGGGCCGTGAGCCGACAGCGGGCGTGATGCTCCCGGACACCCGGAGGTCGACGCCGTGTTCCTCGGCCAGGGGCAGGAGCGTCTCGGCCGCCTCCTCGGCGAGCAGGGACAGGTCGACGGTCTCCCGCGCGAAGGAGCGCTGGTCTGCCCGGCTGAGCAGGAGCAGCGCCTCGGTGAGGTCGATGGCGCGCGCGTTGACGGCGAGGAGGCGGTCGACGAGCTCGCGCGGGTCGTGGTGGGGGTCCTTGCGGGCGACCTCGAGCAGGGTCTGCGTGATCGCCAGCGGGGTGCGCAGTTCGTGCGAGGCGTTGGCCGCGAAGCGCTGCTGCTCGCCGACGTGCGCCTCGAGCCGCGCCAGCATGCCGTCGAAGGCGTCGGCGAGCTCGCGGAACTCGTCCCGCCGCCCGGGCAGCGCGATCCGGTGGGACAGGGATCCGGTCGCGGCCGCACGGGTGGCGTCGGTGATGCGGGTCAGCGGGGCCAGGACCCGTCCGGCGAGGAACCACCCTCCCGCGAGGCCGAGCAGCAGCAGGAAGGCCAGCGCCGCGGCGGCCCTCGGGGCGAAGGCGCGCTGGAGGTCCGACCGGTTGGGCACGAAGAGCCCGGGGCCGCGTCCGCGGGAGGTGGCGTTGATGACCACGGCGTCGGGCACGTAGCGCAGCAGGAACACCCACACCACCGCCAGGAGCAGGCCACCGGCGAGCAGGAGGAAGCCGGCGTAGCTGAGCGTGAGCCGCAGCCGGACGCTCGGCCCGGGCGGCCTAGGCACCGGCTGCTCCCCCGCCGGGCGCGGGCGCGCTCCCGATCCGGTACCCGACGCCGGGCACCGTGGCGATGAGGGCGGGCTCGCCGAGCCGCTTGCGCAGGGCCGAGACGGTGATGCGCACCGCGTTGGTGAAGGGGTCGGCGTTCTCGTCCCAGGCCTTCTCCAGCAGCTCCTCGGCGCTGACCACACCGCCCCCGGCGGCGACCAGCACCTCGAGCACGGCGAACTGCTTGCGGGTGAGCGCCACGTACCGGCCGTCGCGGAAGACCTCGCGCCGGAAGGGGTCCAGCCGCAGGCCGGCGATCTCCCGCACCGGTGGCCGGTGGTGCGCCCGCCGGCGGTCCAGCGCCCGGAGCCGGAGCACGAGCTCCCGGAGCTCGAAGGGCTTGGTCAGGTAGTCGTCGGCGCCCAGCTCGAAGCCGGAGGCCTTGTCGTCGAGGCGGTCGGCGGCGGTGAGCATCAGGATCGGCATGCCGCTGCCGGAGGCGACGACGTGCCGGGCGACCTCGTCACCGGAGGGGCCGGGGACGTCGCGGTCGAGCACGGCGAGGTCGTAGGAGTTCAGCCGCAGCAGCTCCAGGGCGGTGTCGCCGTCCCCGGCGAGGTCGGCCGCGATCGCCTCCAGCCGCAGCCCGTCGCGGATGGCCTCGCCCAGCAGGGGTTCGTCCTCGAGGATCAGCACGCGCATGCGCCGAGGTTAGAGAGCCGCTGCGTATCGCCGGCATATGGAGATCGCCTTACGGGCAGGCAACGCGCAGCTGCCTTGACTGCCGGCATGCCTCAGAACCCGCGATCCCCGAGCAGGGCGGCACGACGTGTGCGAGGGGCGGTCGTCGCCCTCCTGGCCGTGGCTCTCGCCGCCGGCGTCGGTGCCGTCGTCGGATCCCAGGCGGTGGACGCGTCCTCCGCGACGGTGGTCCGTCCCCTTCCCGAGCTGGGTGCGGCGGTCCCGCTCGTCCCGGACGGCGTCACGGTGGACGACGGCGTCGTCCCCGGGGGCGGCACGACCGTCGGCAGCGGGCTGCCCGCCGTCACGGAGCTCGACCCCGCGCTGCTGACCGCGCTGCGCCGGGCGGCCGGGGCCGCGGCGGACGACGGCGTGGCGTTCACCGTCACCAGCGGCTGGCGGTCCGCGGAGTACCAGGAGCAGCTGCTGCGGGAGGCGGTCGCCGAGCACGGCTCGGCCGAGGAGGCCGCCCGCTGGGTGGCCACCTCCGACACGTCGGCCCACGTGTCGGGGGACGCCGTCGACCTCGGGCCCGCGTCGGCCCGGTCGTGGCTCGCCGAGCACGGCGCCGCGTACGGGTTGTGCCAGATCTACCGCAACGAGCCGTGGCACTACGAGCTGCGGGCCGGCGCGGCGGACCGGGGGTGCCCCGGCATGTACGCCGACCCCACGCACGACCCGAGGATGCAACCGTGACCGCGGCGCCGCGGGGCGGGCCCAGCCGGGTCGGCCGGTGCGGTTGCGCCGGCCGCGTCAGAATGGCTGCATGACCTCCCGCCCGGCGTCCCCCCGGATCCCGGCGCCGTCGTCGTCGGACGGCCCCGCCGGCACGTGAGCACGCCCGCCGCCGAGGACGTGCGCACGCCCGTCCCCCCTCCTCCCCCTCCGCAGGCTCACCCCGGTCCCCGGTGGGTCGCCGGCCGGTTGCGGCCGGCCCTGCTCGTCGGAGCGGCGCTGGCCGGGTGGGCGCTGACCGCCTGGCTGGTCGCCCTCTGGGAGGTGTCGATCGTCGAGGCGGAGTGGCGGGACCGCCTCGTGCCGGTCCTGACCACCGTCGGTGGTCTGGCCGGCGCGGCGGTCGCCCTCGTGGCCCGCCGCCGGCCGGGGACCGCCGCGGACGCCGGTGCGGTCCTCGCGGGAGTGCTGATCGGCGCGGCCACGACGGCCGCGCTGCACGGCACCCGCTGGGGCTGGGGCGGCCTCTACGCCGACTCCTCCTTCCGCACGCAGATCGCCACCCGGTACGCCGAGACACCGGGGTTGTTCGACTACAACTACCGCGGCCTGCCGGCCTACTACCCGCCCGCCCTGGGCTGGGTCCAGGGCCGTTTCGCGGCCCTCACCGACCTGGCGGGCTGGGAGGCGGTGAAGCCGGTCCAGCTGCTCGTGGGCGTGCTCGTGCCGCTGGCGGCCTACCTGCTGTGGCGGCCGGTGGCCGGCGCCCTCCCGGCGGCAGCGGTCGCCGCTCTCGTGACGATCTGGACCGCCGAGCCGCACAAGCCCGACGAGTGGCTGGTCCTCGCCTGCCTGCTGCCGTGGTGGCTGCTGGCCGTACGCGACGTCCGGGCGCCGGGGGTCGCCCGGTGGCCGGCCTGGCGGCTGGGTGTGGTGTTCGGGCTGCTCGCGCTCGTGCACACCTACTGGCTCCTGCCCTTCGGCGTCGCCACCGTGCTGGCCCTCGCCTACGACGCGGTGCGGCGCCGCCTCCCGCGCCGCGACGGCGAGCGACCCCCTCCGCGGCTGCCGCTGCGGCGGGCCGCGGCCATCGGCGTCGTGGGACTCGTGGTGTCCACGCCCACCTGGGTGCCCCTCGTCGTGGCGCGGCTCCGCTTCCCGTCGGACAGCCTGCAGATCCGCTACTCGGTCCTCGGCGGCCACGACCTGGTGCTGCCCTCGCCGTTCGAGGAGGCCCAGGCCGCCGGGCTGGTCGGCCTGGCCTGGCTCGCCTGGGCCGCCTGGTGCCGGCTCCGTGGCCGGGACCTCGGCGGCAGCACCTACCCGCTCGCCGGCGGGCTGGGCCTCGCCGTCCTCGGCTGCTGCGCCACGCTGAAACTCGGCGCTCTCGCCGAGCGGGCCGACATCGGCTTCCTCGCCTTCAAGACGCAGGACGCCCTCCTGATGGTGCTGCTGGCCACCGGCGTGGTCGGTGCCGCCGACTGGCTGGGGCGCTGGCTGCGCCACTCCGAGCGGAGGGCGCGCGCCGCCTGGCTCCCCAGGCTGGCCGCCGTCGTCCTCGTCGGGTGCGCGGCAGCGTCGGCGGCCCACCACCTCGCGTCGTACTGGGTGGTCGGGCACCACGCGCTGACCGCCCAGACCACGCGCTACCCCGACGGCTCGGTGCCCGCCGGCGACCCCGACGGGCCGCCCTACATCCCCACCCTGTTCGTGGACCCCGCCGACGAGCCGGTCACCGAGGTCCGCGCGGCCTGGCGGACGCTGCGGCCCGACATCCCCCTGGACGAGGCCGTCCTGGTCACCTCGCAGGTGGACCTGCTCGCCACGACGCCGGTGCACGGGTTCCTGACCTTCAAGAGCATCTACTCCCATCCGAACGGGCAGTTCGAGGAACGGGTGGAGCTGCTCGAGGAGGTCGGCGACTGCCCGACCTCGGCGTGCGCGGCCGAACTGCTGCGCGACAACGAGTTCGACCGGGTCGACGGCCTCGTGCTGCCACGGGTCGGCGAGGCGCTGGTGCTCCCCTTCACGGTCGACGACTTCCCGAACCGCACGGTGGGCGACGACGTCAGCTTCCCGGACCGGGTGCTCACCGGCCCGGAGTTCGAGCGGATCGAGCTCGGACGGATCGTCGTCATCGCGCTGCGGGACTGACCTGCGGCCGGGGCCCGCCCGCCCCCCGGTGAGCGGGCGGCACCCGGCTCCTCAGACCAGGCCCTGCATCTCCCGCGAGATCCGGTCGTGCGTCCGCAGCTGCTCGGACAGGCCGGGCAGCCTCAGCCGACCGTCCTCGACGAGGACCCGGCCACCCACCGTCGTCACCCACGCCCGCGCCGGACCGCACCGCAGCCACGCCTCGACCGGGTCGCTGTGCGCCCCGGCCAGCGAGACGGGGTCCATGTCCCAGACGACGACGTCGGCGAGGGCCCCGACGGTCAGGTGGCCGATCTCGTCGTCCCGGCCCAGGCAGGCCGCCGAGCCCCGGGTGCCGACGTCGAGGGCGTCGCGCGCCGTCATCGACGCCGGCCCGTGCAGCAGCCGCGCGACGAGCAGCGCCGCCCGCGCCTCCATCCACAGCGACGCGGCGTCGGCCGAGGAGGACCCGTCGCAGCCCAGGCCGACCGGACCGCCCCAGCCGCGGTACTGCTGGACCTTCGCGGTGGCGCCACACAGCAGCATGTTCGAGCTCGGGCAGTGCGCCACCCCGACGCCGGCGCGGGCCAGCCGCTCCGCCTCCGCCTCGCTCGGGTAGGCGAAGTGCGCCACCCAGGCGCGGTCGGTGGCCCACCCGACGTCCTCGAAGTGCTCGACCGGGGTGCGCCCGTACACCTCCCGGCAGAAGTCGATCTCCGACTCCGCCTCCGCAAGGTGCGTGTGCAGCCGGACGTCGAGCCGTTCGGCCAGTTCGGCGGTGGCCCGCATGAGGCCGTCGTCCACGCTGAACGGCGAGCAGGGCGCCAGGCCCACGCGGATCAGCGCCCCGGGCGCGGGGTCGTGGTGGGCGGCCACCACGCGCTCGCAGTCGGCGAGGATCGTGTCCCGGTCCTGCACCACCGACCGGGGCGGCAGGTAGCCCTCCTCCTCCGAGCGGCTCATCGACCCGCGGGTCGGCGAGAACCGGAAGCCGATCTCCCGGGCCGCGGCGATCTCGGCGTCGACGAGGTTCGGCCGCGGATGCACGTAGAGGTGGTCGGTGGAGGTGGTGCAGCCGCCGAGCAGCAGCTCCGCCAGGCCGATGTAGGCCGACGTGTGCACCGCCTCCTCGTCCAGCCGCGCCCACACCGGGTACAGCGTGGTGAGCCAGGTGAACAGGTCACCGTTCACCGCGGGCCCGAACGAGCGGGTCAGGTTCTGGTAGATGTGGTGGTGGGTGTTGATCAGCCCCGGCGTGACCAGCCGGCCACCGGCGTCGATGACGCGGAGAGCCTCGGGCTCGGGGTCCAGCGAGGAGCCGTAGCCGCTCACCCGGTCCCCGGTCACGGCGAGCCAGCTGCCCCCGCCGGTCACCTCCACTCCCCGGTCGACGTAGACGTGGGAGGCGTTGCGGATCAGCAGATCGACCGACATGGCACGACCGTTCTCCCGGCAGGACCGGGTGACGCGGCGCCCGCGGGCGCCGGCGGTGTCCCTGTCCCCGGCCCATGGGAGCCGGGATCGTCATCGCCGCAGCGAACGGGAGAGTGCGGACAGCTTCAGCGGCCGACGGCCTCCTGGAGGACGCCGGCGCCGATGGCGGCGCCGACCAGCTCCGCCGCGCGCTCGGCGACGGCGATGACCGGCCACTGGGTGTTGCAGGTCGGGATGACCGGGAAGACCGAGGCGTCGGCCACCCACAACCCGTCGACGCCGCGCACCGCGAGCCCGGGGTCCACGACCGCCTCCTCCCCCGAGCCCATCGCCGCGGTGCCGCAGGAGTGGAAGAACGTCGCCACGCTCCGGCGCACGAAGCGGACCTTCCCGGCGCGGTCCAGCCGGCGGTCCGGGGCGGCCGGACCCGCGCTCAGCGCGCGGTAGGGGCCGGTCGCGAGCAGGTCCATCACCGTGTCCACCGACTCCACGAGCGCCTCGAGGTCCGCAGGCTCGGCGAGAAAGTTGGGCTGCACCTCCGGCGCCACCGCCGGATCGGCCGACCGCAGCCGCACGTGCCCCCGGCTGCGCGAGCGCATCAGCCCCGGGGAGACGGCGAACACGTCGCCAGAGAGGTCGTGCTCGGCCCGGACCTCGGCGCTCGCGTGCGGCCCCTGCACCACGAAGGCGTGCAGGTCGGGGTGGTCGCCGGCCAGCGAGCTGCGCCAGTTGAGCATGCTGCCGCCGCCGTTGTCCCGGACCGGACCCAGCGGCGCCCGGGCCCGGACGTTCATGCCCATGAGCAGCGGGTGGTCCTGGTAGCCACGGCCCACGCCGGGCAGCGGCACCTCCGGCCGGATGCCGAGGGCGGCCAGGTCCCCCGGGTCGCCGATGCCCGAGAGCATCAGCAGCCGCGGTGAGTCGATCGCGCCCGCGGTGAGGACCACACCGCTGCGGGCCGCCGTCGTCGTGGGCAGGCCGCCGACCACGTGCTCGATCCCGACGGCCCGCCCGTCGCGGAGGACGACGCGGCGCACCGCGCTGCCGGTGAGGACGGTGAGGTTGGGCCGGTCCAGCACCGGCTCCAGGTAGCCGCGGGCGGTGCTCCACCGCTCCAGCCGGCCGTCCGGGCGGGTGGTGGCGTTGAAGTTCGCCAGCGTGGCGCCCTCGTTGTCCGGGCCGTTCGCGTCCTCGATCACCGGGAGCCCGAGCTCGGCGGCAGCGCCCAGCAGCGCCTCGGCCACGGGGTGCGGCGCCTTCGAGGTCTCCACCCGCATCGGCCCCCCGGCGCCGCGCAGCGCCGATTCGCCGCCCTCCCAGTCCTCGCTGCGCCGGAAGTACGGCAGCAGGCCGGCCCAGTCCCAGCCGGTCGCCCCGGCCGCGGCCCAGGCGTCGTAGTCCGAGGGGTGCCCCCGGTACCAGAGCATCGCGTTGATGCTGCTGGAGCCGCCGAGCACGCGGCCCCGCGGGATGGCCACCACCCGGCCGTCGACGAGGTCGGTCGGCGCGTAGTCGTAGCCCCAGTCGTGCCGCCCGCCCAGCAGCCCGGCCCAGCGGCCGGCGTCGAGCAGCTCGGCCAGGCCGCGGTGGCTGGGCCCGGCCTCGACCAGCAGCACCGAGACGTCCGGGTCGGCGGAGAGCCGGTAGGCCAGCACGCAGCCCGCCGACCCGCCGCCGACGACCACGACGTCGTAGGCGGGCTGCAGCGGTCGGGTGGCCCCCATCAGTTGTGCTCGCTCGGGCCCATGATCGTGATGCCTTCGGTCTCCTCGACGTGCCGGACGAAGACGTACTTGTCCTCCAGCCCGTCGGAGTGCTTCCGCCTGATCCCCGGCTGCAGGACCCCGTCGGTCTTGGCCACGACCAGGTAGGGCTCGCGGGCCGCCAGCCCGGCCGCGCAGTGGGCGTCGAAGTCCTCCAGCGTGTCGACGGTGTGCGCCTGGTCGATGCCGGCACCGCGGGCGATGGCCGCGAGGTCGACACGGCCGGACGCCGTGTGCGTCCTCGGCCCGCCGATCGACTGGTACTGCTCGTTGTCCCAGACGACGACGAAGAGGTTCTCCGGCCGCTCGTTGCCCAGCGTGGCGAGGATGCCCAGGTTGAACAGCAGCCCGCCGTCGGTGTCGAGGGAGACGACGCGGCGGTGCGGCAGCCCGACGGCCAGCCCGAACGCCTCGGCGCTCACGCAGCCCAGCTGCTGCTGGAAGAGGCTGGCCGCCCGCATGTGCGGCGCGGCGTCGTACCACTCGTCGACCGCCCCACCGAGGGACAGGATGACCAGCTCGTCGGTCAGCCGCCGGCCCAGCAGCTCCATGCACGCATACCGGCTGATGCTCATCGGACGGTCTCCCCGCTGAGCACGACCGCCGAGTGGTAGTAGGCGGTGTAGGACCAGGTGAAGGCGTCGGTGACCGCCCGCTCCACCTCGTCGGCGGACCGCACGATGCGGTAGGGCACCCGCAGCGCCTTGAGGACCGGCTCCATCGTGATGCCGTGCGGGACGGCCCACCAGTTGTTCTCGCCGAGGTCGCCGCGGTGACTCATGATCATGATGACCGGGATGCCGGCGCCCAGGCCCATGCGCGCGAGGTGCTCGACCGAGGCCCGCAGCCCGGAGTTCTCCATGACGAGCACCGCACGCTTGCCCGAGAGGAACACCCCGCCGCAGATGGCGGCGCCCTCCCCCTCGTTGGTCACCTGGATGGTGCGGATGTCCGGGTCGGCGTCCAGCGCCGGGTACAGCTCCTCGAGCAGCGAGTCCGGCAGGTAGCAGGCGACGCTGACCCCCGCCTTCTTCAGCCCGCTCAGGACGGCGTCCACCGCTTCCTGCTGCATGTCTCTCCTGTCCTCGCCGGCTCAGGGCCGGAAGCGTGCGCCGGGGTGCGTGGCGGCCAGCCGTCCGTCGGGGCCGCCGGTGAGCCGGCTGCGCAGGGGGCTGCCGGCCGGCTTGTCGGCCCACAGGCCGCGCTCGCGCAGCAGCGGCAGCACCAGCTCCACCACGTCCGCGTAGGCGTCGGTGCCGCCGAAGGTCGGCTCCAGCAGCAGGCCGTCGACGTCGGTGCCGACAGCGATCTGCTCGATCTCCTCCGCGACGTCCTCGGGCGAGCCGGTGATCTGGAAGCCGCGGTTGGCCTTGACCCGGAAGCCGTCCAGGACGTCGGCCACCGTGGGCACCGGCGCGCCCGGCCGGACGAACCGGTCGATGAGGGTCTGCCCCTGGTCGGAGCGGATCGCGGTCAGCTCGGTGGCCGGGTCCAGGCCGGTCAGGTCCACGCCGGTGAAGCCGGCGAAGATCACGGCGGCGTCCTCGAGCGTGTACAGCCGCTCCAGCTCGGCCCGGCGGGCGTGGGCCTCCTCGCGGGTGGGCGCCACCGTGACGGTCGCGCCGGTGAGCACCTTGACGTCGTCCTTGTCCCGGCCGTGCGCCACGGCCTGCGCACGGATGTCGGAGACGTGCTCGCCGGCCTTGCCGATCGACTGCCCCTGGATGAGCACGCACTCGGCGTTGCGGGCGGCGAAGGCGCGGCCGCGGTCGGAGGTGCCGGCCTGGAACAGCACGGGGCTGCGCTGCACCGACGGCGGCACGGCGAAGACCCCCGCGCCCGAGAACCAGCGCCCCTGCCGGTCGACCGGGTGCAGCTTGCGCGGGTCGACGAACACGTTGCGCGCGGCGTCGCGGACCAGGGCGTCGTCCTCCCAGACGCCCTCCCAGAACGCCAGGCACAGGTCGATGAACTCGTCCGCGGCGTCGTAGCGGCCGTCGTGCGTGCCGGAGTCCGGCAGGCCGAAGAGCTCGTCGGTCGTCGACTGGGAGCTGCCGGTGACGATGTTCCAGCCGATCCGCCCGGCGGTGTAGTGGTCCAGGCTCGCGAACCGCCGCGCCGTGGCGTAGGGCCGCTCCACCGTCGTCGGCGAGGTGACCACGAAGCCGAGCGACTCCGTCTCCCGGGCCAGCGCGCTGATGAGCAGCATCGGGTCCAGCGCGGGGAACTGGATGCCGTGCTCGGCCACCGCGTCGGGCAGCCGGCCGTCGATCGTCGGGTAGCCGTAGGTGTCGGCGAAGAACAGGAAGTCGACGCCGGCGCCGTCCAGCAGCCGGGACAGCTGCACCCAGTGCTCGACGGAGTCCCAGTGGTCGCCCTTGCCCATCGGGTGGGTCCAGGTCGGCATGCCGACGCTGGGGTTCATCATCTCGAACACGCCCAGCGAGAGGGGCTTGGTCACTCAGATCACCGCCACGATCGTCTTGGTCTCCAGGTAGTTCTCCAGGCCCTGCGGGCCGTTCTCGTAGCCCCAGCCGGACTCCTTGTGGCCGCCCTTGGGCAGCTCCGGGCCCAGGAAGGAGTGGCAGTTGACCCAGACCGTCCCCGCCTGGAGCCGTCGTGCGAGCCGGTGCGCCTGGCCCAGCCGCTCGGTCCAGACGCTCGCCGCCAGGCCGTAGCGGGAGTCGTTGGCCCAGCCGAGCACCTCGTCCACGTCGTCGAACGGCGTCACCGTCGCGACGGGGCCGAACACCTCCTCGCGCATGAGGCGGGCGTCCGGCCGCACGCCGGTCAGCACGGTGGGCTCCACGAACGTGCCCAGCGCCCCGTGCCGGCCGCCGCCGGTGACCACCTCCACGCCGTCGGCCGCGCCCTCGGTGACGAAGTCGCTCACCCGGTCGGCCTGGGCGCGGCTGACCAGCGGTCCGAGGTCGGTGCCGGGCTCCAGGCCGTGCCCCAGCCGCAGCCCGCTGCCGTAGGCCGCCATCCCGGCGACGACGTCGTCGCAGACGTCGCGGTGGGCGTAGACCCGGGCGCTGGCCACGCAGACCTGGCCGCCGTTGTCGAAGATCCCCCGGGAGATGCCCTCGACCGCCGCCCCGAGGTCGGCGTCGGGCAGCACGATCGACGGCGACTTGCCGCCGAGCTCCAGGGTCAGCCGCTTGAGGGTCTGCGCCGCCGTGGCGACCAGCCGCTTGCCCACCTCCGTGGAGCCGGTGAACGCCACCTTCGCCACCCGCGGGTGCTCGACGAGCGCCTGGCCGACCTCCGCGCCGAACCCGGTGAGCACGTTGACCACGCCCGGCGGCAGGCCGGCCTCGAGCAGCAGCTCCCCCAGCCGCAGCGCGGTGAGCGGGGTGTCCTCGGCCGGCTTCAGCACCACGGTGCAGCCGGCCGCCAGCGCGGGGGCCAGCTTCATCGCGGCCATCAGCAGCGGCGAGTTCCACGGCACGATCGCGGCCACCACGCCCACCGGCTCGCGGCGGGTGTAGGCGAGCAGCTCCTTCCCCGGAGGCGTGCGGGCCAGCGAGGTCGGGATCGTGTCGCCCAGGATCTTCGTGGGCCAGCCCGCGTAGTAGCGGAACTGACCGGCGGCCGCGGGGATCTCGGCCAGCCGGGAGGTCCGCCAAGCCTTGCCCTGGTCGAGGGTCTCCAGCGTGGCGAGCTCGTCGGCGTTCGCCTCGATCAGGTCGGCCACCCGCCACAGCACCGACCCCCGGGCGGCGGGGGTCATCCCGGCCCACTCGGGTGACGTGAACGCTCTCAGCGCGCTGGTCACCGCGGCGTCGGCGTCGGCCGCCCGGGCGCGGGCGACCTCGGCCAGCACCTCCCCGGTGGCCGGATCGAGGGTCTCGAAGGTCTCCCCCGTGACCGCCGGCACCCACTCCCCGTGCACCAGGAGCCGCTTGGGCACCCCGTCCAGGAACCCCGCCGTCCGCCCGTCCCGCCGCGGTGGCGCGCCGATCTGCACGGTCACGGGGCCGCCGGGACGACACCGCTGAACAGCAGCGAGGAGAGGTGGTCCTGGAGCTCGTGGAAGCGGTCGGAGCGCAGCGTCTCCAGCGTCCGCGGCCGCGGCAGGTCCACCTCCACCACCTCGACGACCCGGCCAGGCCGGGCACTCATCACGGCCACGACGTCGGAGAGCAGTACCGCCTCGCCGATGCCGTGGGTGACCATCAGCGTCGTGGGCCGCGTCTCGGTCCAGATCCGCTGCAGCTCGAAGTTCAGCCGCTGCCGCGTCATGTCGTCCAGGGCGCCGAACGGCTCGTCGAGCAGCAGCACCGAGGGATCGTTGACCAGCGCCCGGGCGATGGCCGCCCGCTGCCGCATGCCGCCGGAGAGCTGCGACGGCCGCGCGTCCTCGAAGCCGCGCAAGCCGACGAGGTCGATCAGCTCGTCGATCCGCTCCTTCGACGTCCGCACCCGCGCCACGTCCCTGGGGAAGCGGATGTTGCGGGCGACGCTGCGCCACGGGAGCAGCGCAGCCTCCTGGAACGCGATGCCGATCTGGTGGGCGGCCTGCAGCTCGTGCGGGGTCCGCCCGCCGATCGAGACGGTCCCCGACGTCGGCTCCTCGAGCCCGGCCAGGATCCGCAGCACCGTCGACTTGCCGCAGCCCGAGGGGCCGAGCAGCGAGATGAAGCTGCCGGGGCCGGTGGTCAGGTCGACCGAGTCGACGGCGTCCACCGTGCTCCTGCCGGTCCGGAAGCTCTTGGACAGGCCGGTGATCTCGATGCCGACGGCAGGTGGTGCGACGGCAGCCGTCACAGCATGTCCTGGATCGAGGTGTCGAACAGGTCGTCGACGGAGATCTCGACACCCATCTCGGCGATGGTGTCGACGGTGGCCTGCATCCGCTCCTCGTCCATGACGACCGTCTCGTCGCTGCCCTCGGACAGCACCAGCTCCTTCATGGCCTCGACCTCGAGCAGTTGCTGCTCCTCGTCCAGCCCCTGGTCGCCGCCGTACTCGCCGAGGGTCAGGTCGACGCCCTTCTGCGGGTCCTCGAAGAGCTCCGCCCAGCCCTGCTGGGTGGCCCGGAGGAAAGCCGCCAGCAGCTCCGGCTGCCGCTCGATGGTCTCCTCGGTCGCGAAGTAGACGTCGGTGAGGACGTCGAAGCCGAAGTCGGCGAAGAGCATCGTGTTGGTCTCGATGCCCTGGACGTTGAGCTGGCCCGGCTCGTTGATCGAGTAGACGACCTGGCCGTCGACCTCGCCGTTGGCGACCGGGGACGGATCGAACTGCGTCGGCACGACGGTGAGGTCGCCCGCGTCGATGTCGTTCAGGGCGAGGAACAGCTCGAACTGCGTCTGGTTGCCCGCGGCCACGCCGATCCGCTTGCCGATCATGTCCTCGGGGCTCTCGATCGGGGATCCCGCCAGGCTCACGATGCTGTACGGGCTGCGCTTGAAGCCGGCCCCGATGATCTTCAGCGGCGCGCCCTCGGCGATGGCCGCCGCGACGACGTCCGAGCTGGCGTTGCCGATGGTCGCCGTCCCGGCGGCGACGACGGTGTCCGGCGAGACGTTCGGGCCGCCGGGGAGCCACTCGAACTCGATCCCCTCGTCCTCGTAGAGGCCGTCGCTGTCCGCGATCCAGTGCGCGCCCCACTCGACGGTGGGCAGCCAGCCGAGCTGGTACGTCAGCTCCTGGGGCGAGTCCGCCGACGGCGCGTCGCCCTCGGACGAGTCGTCGGAGCAGCCCGTGGCGGCCAGGGCGACGGCGAGGACGCCGGCGGCGAGGGCCGGCCAGCGGGAGCCGGGGCGCGGGGTGGAGGGGCGTGCGGACATGGCGGTTCCTTTCGGGGAGGGACAGGGAAGAAGCGGTGCGGGCCGGGCCGGTCAGCCCCCGAGGCGCCGCAGGGAGGCGGATTCGGCGGCCGTGGCCAGCGCGTAGAGGAGGAAGGCCACGAGGGTGATGGCGGCGACGCCGGACCACACGAAGCCGAACTGGGCCCCGGCGGCGGCCCGGAGCATGTCCGAGCCCAGCCCCTCGCCGGTGGCCAGCCACTCGGCCAGCAGCGCGCCCAGCAGCGCGGTCGGGGCAGCGACCCGGGCGGCGGCGAAGACGGCCGGGAGCGCTGACGGCAGCATCACCCGGATCACGGCCTGCCACCTGCTGCCGCCGTTGACGGTCACCAGGTCGCGGCCCGCCGTCGGCGTCCGGTCCATCGCGGTGACCACGGTGATCAACGTCGGGATGCAGGTCACCAGCCCGCCGATGAACAGCACCACCCCGACGCCGCGGCCGAAGAGCAGCACGAACAGTGGCGTGAGGGCGACCAGCGGCACGGCGCGCAGCGCGATGGTGAACGGCAGCACGACGCGCCGCGCTGCGGTGCTGACCGCCACGGCCGTGGCCAGGCCCAGGGCGGCCAGCGTGCCGGCGGCGTAGCCCAGCACCGTGTCCTGCACGGTGATCAGCAGGGACGACCACAGCTCCGAGCGGTTGGCCGCGGCGTCGGCATCGGTGAACAGGTGCGCCCAGACGTCGACCGGCGTCTTCATGAAGTAGGAGCTGAGCCCGCTGAGCACGACCGCGCCGTGCCACAGCGCAAGGACCAGTCCCACGCTCAGCGCCGCCGAGCCCAGGGTGGCCGACGTGCGCCGCAGCCGGCCGCCCCGGCGGACCGCCGGGGCCGGGAGGGCCTGCAGGGCGGTGCCGTGGGTGGCCCACGGGATCAGGAGGCGCTCGGCCAGCACCGTCAGGAGGTAGAACGCGGCCGCCAGCAGGGTCGTGTACAGGGCGAGGGCCCAGGTGCGGGTGATGTCGAGGGACTGCTGGCTGTAGACCATGGCGACGCCCAGCCCGGACCGCGCGCCCAGGTACTCACCGACGACGGCGCCGAGCACCGCGGCCGGCGCGGCGATCCGCAGCCCCGAGAACAGCGACGGCAGGGCGGCGTGCACGCGCACCATCACCAGCTGCCGCCAGCCGCCCCCACCGGAGACCGTGACCAGATCGAGGTTGGTCTGCGAGGCGCTGCGCAGGCCCAGCATCGTGGCGATGAGGGTGGTGAAGAAGACGCCCTGGGCGGAGATGACGATCTGGGCCCTGGGCTCCGACAGGACCGCACCCAGGATCGGCGCCAGCGCCACGATCGGCAGGCAGTACAGCGCCACGAAGACCCGGAACAGCATCGTCTCGACCGGCCGCACGAGGACGAACACCGCCGCGGCCAGGACGGCGACGAGGTTGCCCCACAGCCAGCCCATGGCGGCCTCGAACGCCGTCTGACGCAGGTTGGGCCAGGCGAAGGGCACGTCCTGCACGAAGCGGACGAGGATCTCGGTCGGCGCCGGCAGCGCGTAGCTGTCGGCCAGCACGGTGCGGGAGGCGAGCTCCCACGCGGCCAGGACGACGGCCGGGCCGGTGAGTGGCGCCAGGCGGCCGGCCAATGAGGCGGTCCGCCGGCGGGGCCGGCCGGTGACCGGCGGCGCCCCGGCCGGCGGCGTCGTGGGGACGGCTGCGGTCAGGACCTGCGACATGACGTCCTCCTCCCGTCGCCACGGCGGGCAGGCCGGGAGCCGGCCTCCCGGCGTGTGCCGGGCTCGTGACGGGGATGAATCTCGCCGCGGTCGATGACGAACTGGTCAGCCGGAAGTTGCGTTCGTGTCAACAGCCGTTCCCCGGCCGGTGACCTGCGCGACATCCGCGCGAGGGCTCCGGATGGGCGCGCCGCACAGCCCTAGGGTCGGCCCCTCCCGAGCCGAGGAGTCCGATGCCCCGCCGCCTGCTCACCGCCGACCACGTCGTCGTCATGGACGACGCCCGGTCGGTCCTCCCCGACGCCGCCGTCCTGGTCGACGGGCGCACGATCGCCGAGGTGGGCGACGCCGCGGGCCTGCTCGCCCGGCACCCGGACGCCGAGCGGGTCGACCTGCGCGGCCACGTGCTGATGCCCGGCCTGGTCAACGCCCACCACCACTCCGGCATGCTCCGCGGCACCGCCGAGCACCTGCCGGTGTGGGAGTGGCTGCGGCTGCACATCGACCCGATGCACCGGGTGCTGCGTCCCGAGGAGGCGGAGGCCGCGGCATGGCTCTGCTACGCCGAAGGGCTGCTCTCGGGCACCACGACCGTCGTCGACATGTGGCGCTACCTGGACGGCGCGGCCCGGGCCGCGACGGAGCTGGGCAACCGGCTGGTCACGGTGAACTACGTCGGCGCCCACCCCGACCACGACTACTTCGACACCCTCGACGACAACGAGCGGATGCTGCGCGAGTGGTCGGGCGCCGCGGATGGGCGCATCGTCCCCTGGGTCGGCCTCGAGCACCCCTTCTACGCCGACCGGGCCGGCCAGCAGCGCGCGGCCGCGCTCGCCCGCGAGTACGACACCGGCTTCTACACCCACTGCAGCGAGGCCGAGGTGGAAGTGGCCGACTTCGAGGCGAGGGTCGGAGCCCGCCCGATGTTCGCCCTGGAGAAGCTCGGGCTGCTCGACGTCCCGCGGGCCGTCATCGCACACGCGGTGTGGCTGGACCAGGCCGAGGTGGAGCTGCTGGCGCAGCGAGGGGTCGGCGTCTCGCACAACCCGGTGAGCAACATGAAGCTGGCCAGCGGCATGGCGCCGGTGCGCGAGCTGCTGGCCGCCGGCGTGCACGTCGGCCTGGGCACCGATGGCGAGAAGGAGAACAACAACCTCGACATGTTCGAGGAGATGAAGGTCGCCTCGCTGCTGGGCAAGCTGCGCGACATGGACGCCGCGGCCATGGACTCCTGGGACGTCCTGCACATGGCCACCCGGGGCGGCGCGGCCGCGCTCGGCCTGGACGACCGGATCGGCTCGCTGGAGCCGGGCAAGGACGCCGACCTGATCGCCGTCCGCGCGCACACGCCGCGGATGACCCCGATCCTCGGCAGCGGGCCGTACGCGAACGTGCACCACAATCTGGTTCACGCCGTCCGGGGCAGCGACGTCGCCCTGACCATGGTCGCGGGCCGGGTCGTCGTCCGGGACGGGCAGCTGGTGACCGCCGACCTGGGCGAGCTGGTCGACCGCGTGCGGTCCCTGGTGCCTGGCCTGTTCCAGCGCCGGAGCGCGTACCTCGAGACGGCGGAGCGGCCGCCCGGCATCTACGGCTGATTTCGCCCCTCGATGGGACGGACGCTGATCCCCTCTGGTCACGGGCGCCGGCCGGCGATTGGATGGGCGCCTGCCGAGCGGACGCCTCGACCATCACGGGACGGGACAGCACACATGAGCACAGCGCGGTCGTACGCCGGCGGGACCTCGACGGTCCCCCTGCTCGGGGACACCATCGGCGCCAACCTCGACCGGACCGCGGCGCGGGTCGGCGACCACGAGGCACTGGTGGAGTGCGCCACCGGCCGCCGCTGGACCTATCCGCAGCTGGTCGCCGACGTCGACGCGTGCGCGCTCGGCCTCGACGACCTGGGGGTGCAGAAGGGCGACCGGGTCGGGATCTGGGCGCCGAACTGCGCGGAGTGGGTGTTCGTCCAGTACGGGACCGCCAAGCTCGGCGTGATCCTCGTGAACATCAACCCGGCGTACCGCACGCACGAGCTGGCCTACGTGCTGAAGCAGGCCGGCATATCGGTGCTCGTGGCGGCGCCGGAGTTCAGGACCAGCGACTACCGCGCGATGGTCGCCGAGGTCCGCGGCGACTGCCCCGACCTGCGCGAGGTGGTCTTCCTCGGCGACCCGGAGTGGGAACGACTGCTGAGCACCGGCCGGGCCGCCGACCGCGGGATCCTGGTCCGCAGGGAGGACGAGCTGTCGGCGGACGACCCGATCAACATCCAGTACACGTCCGGCACGACCGGCTTCCCCAAGGGCGCGACGCTCACCCACCACAACCTGCTCAACAACGGCTTCTTCGTCGGTGAGGGCTGCGGGTACACCGAGGCCGACCGCGTGTGCATCCCGGTGCCCTACTACCACTGCTTCGGCATGGGCATGGGGAACCTCGGGGCCACCTCGCACGGCGCGACCATGGTCGTCCCCGCACCCGGCTTCGACCCCGCGCTGACCCTGAGGGCCGTGCAGGAGGAGCGCTGCACCTCGCTGTACGGCGTTCCCACGATGTTCATCGCCGAGCTCGGGCTGCCGGACTTCGCCGACTACGACCTCTCCAGCCTGCGCACCGGGATCATGGCCGGCTCGCCGTGCCCGGTGGAGGTGATGAAGCGCGTGGTCAGCGAGATGGGCATGACCGAGGTGACCATCTGCTACGGCATGACCGAGACATCGCCGGTGTCCACCCAGACCGGTGCCGACGACGACCTGGAACGGCGGACGTCGACCGTCGGCCGGGTGCACCCCCACCTCGAGGTCAAGGTGGTCGATCCGGCGACCGGGCTGACCGTGCCGCGCGGGGAGACCGGTGAGTTCTGCACCCGCGGCTACTCGGTGATGCGCGGCTACTGGAACGAGCCCGCGCAGACCGCCGAGGTCATCGACGAGGCGCGCTGGATGCACACCGGCGACCTCGCGGTGATGGACGAGGCGGGCTACCTGAACATCGTCGGGCGGATCAAGGACATGGTGATCCGCGGCGGTGAGAACGTGTACCCGCGGGAGATCGAGGAGTTCCTGCACACCCACCCCGACGTCGTGGACGCCCAGGTGATCGGTGTCCCTGACGAGCGCTACGGCGAGGAGCTGATGGCCTGGGTGCGGCTGCGCGAGGGGGCCGAGCCGCTCACCGCGGCATCGCTGCGCGAGTTCTGCGCCGGCCGGCTGGCCCACTACAAGGTGCCCCGCTACGTGAAGGTCGTCGACGAGTTCCCCATGACCGTCACAGGCAAGGTCCGCAAGGTCGAGATGCGACAGGTGTCGGTGGAGGAGCTGGGCTTGCAGGCCGCCGCCGAGGTCAGGAACGCCTGACCGGAGGGGCCGGGGTCCGGCGGGCGACATCCGGCCCGCTCACCTAGCGTGGCGGACGCCGCGCAGCTCCAACGAAGGGGCGTCGCGCCGCTGCGCCGAATGGGAGAGACCGATCACCGCGTCCGAGCACTCCGCCGCGCCCACCTCCGCTACGACCGGCACCCACCAGCAGCGGGACGACGGCGGTGAGCTGACCGGCGCGGTCGTCATCGTGGCGCTGGTGTCGGCGATCTCCGGTCTGCTCTACGGCTACGACACCGGGATCATCTCCGGGGCGCTGCTGCAGATCAGCGACGAGTTCGCCATCGGCAGCGGCTGGGAGCAGGTGATCGCCGCCTCCATCCTCGCCGGTGCGGTGATCGGCGCCCTGGTGTGCAGCCGGCTGAGCGAACGACTCGGGCGGCGGAAGACGCTGCTGATCGTGGCCACGGTGTTCGTCCTCGGCTCGCTCGCCGCGTCGCTGTCCCCGGATCCGGTCACCCTGTCGCTGTCGCGCGTGGTCCTCGGCTTCGCCGTCGGCGGGGCCACCCAGACCGCCCCGGTGTACGTCGCGGAGCTGGCCCCCTCCGCCTACCGCGGCCGCCTGGTGCTGTTCTTCCAGATCGCCATCGGCGTGGGCATCCTCATCGCCACGATCGTCGGCGCGACCGAGAGCGTCGGCTGGCGGGTGGCGATCGGGGCGGCCGTGGTGCCCAGCGCCCTGATGCTCCTGTTGATGCTGCGCCTCCCCGACAGCCCGCGCTGGCTGGTCAAGGCCGGTCAGGCGGAGCGCGCGCGGGAGGCGCTCGAGCGGGTCCGCCCGCCCGGCACCGACGTCTCCCCCGAGCTGCACGACATCTCTCAGCTGGTCGAGGCCGAGCGCACGGCGAAGACCAGTGGCTGGCGCGGCCTGCGCGAACCGTGGGTCCGGCCGGCGCTCGTCGTCGGATGCGGCCTGGCGATCTTCACCCAGCTGTCGGGCATCGAGATGATCGTCTACTACTCGCCGACGATCCTCACCGACAACGGCTTCTCCGACAGCGCGGCGCTGCGGGTGTCGGTCGCCCTGGGCGCGACGTACCTGATCACCCAGCTGATCGGCCTGGCGATCATCGACCGCGTCGGACGGCGGCGGCTGACGCTGATCACCCTGCCGGGGGCCGCCCTGGCGCTGATCGTGCTGGGCACCTTCTTCGTCACCGGCAACAGCGGCGAGGCGCAGGTGCCCTACATCATCGCCACCCTGATCACCTTCATGGCGTTCACGGCCGGCGGCATCCAGCTCATGGGCTGGCTCACCGGTTCGGAGATCTACCCGCTGGCCACCCGCGAGGCCGGGGCCGCGGCGCAGTCGGCATCGCTGTGGGGCACGAACCTGCTCATCACCCTGACCCTGCTGAGCATCATCGACACGATCGGCACCGGCCAGACGTTCTGGCTGTACGCCGCCTTCAACATCGCCGGCTTCGTCTTCCTGTACCGGCGGATGCCCGAGCTCACCGGCCGCAGCCTGGAGCAGATCGAGGGTCGGCTGTCCGACGGGCGCTTCACGCCCGCGGACTTCGCCGGCGCCCGCTAGCCCCAGGGCGACGTTCGCCGTCCCTCCCCCGGCGGGTAGCACCGGGCGATGAGCGGCAAGACGGCGGAGGACTACGCGGACGACTACACCGAGCCCGAGCTGCGGGCCCGCCTCAAGGAGGAGATCAAGGCCGGCGACCGGGGCGGCCGGCCAGGTCAGTGGAGCGCCCGGAAGAGCCAGCTCCTGACGTCGGAGTACGAGGCTCAGGGCGGCGGCTACCGGCACGAGGGCGAACGCACCCCGGCGCAGCAGCACCTCGCCGAGTGGACGGAGCAGGACTGGCACACCGCCGACGGCGGCGCCCGGGCCCGAGGCGACGACGGCACCGCGCGCTACCTGCCCGACGCCGCGTGGGAGCTGCTCACCGACGACGAGAAGAAGGCCACCGACCGGAAGAAGCGGTCCGGTACCGCGCAGCACGTCCCGAACACCGAGGCGGCCCGGCAGGCGCGTGCGGCCGCCGAGCTGATCGACGTTCCCGCTCCGGAGGCGCGCGAGCGCGTGGCCGCCATGGACGAAGAGGCCCAGCTCGACCGCGCCGAGCAGGCCGAGGCCGAACTCGGCCGGGGCCGGAAGACGGTGCTGCGCGCCATCGCCGAGCAGCGCCCGGAGCAGTAGGCCCTCAGACCCAGAAGCCCTCGTGGGCGATCGCCGCCTCGTCTTCCAGCAGCGGGCCGACGACCTCGATGTCCCGCTGGCCCCGCGCGAAGACCTCGCGGCAGGGCAGCGAGAACGTGGGGTTCTCCGGGTGATCGCCGGTGAGCTCGAGGAGCCGGTGCTCCGACAGCGCGTAGACCACCCGGGAGATGCCGGTCCAGTACACCGCCCCGGAGCACATGGCGCAGGGCTCGGCGCTGGTGAACATCGTCGCCCGGTTCATCTCCTCCGGCGAGAGGACCCGGGCGGCGGCCGCGACCGCGCGCAGCTCCGCGTGCTGGGTCGGGTCCCCCTCCGGCGGCAGCGAGTTGTTGCCCGCCGAGGCGACGACGGCGCCGTCCCCGCTCACGACGAGCGCGGCGAAGGGATGCCTTCCCTCGGCCCGGGAGACGGAGGACAGCCGGATGGCCTCGAGGAGGTGCGCCCGGTCGGCGGCGGTCAGTCGTTCGATCGTGCCCGCACTGGGCGGCAGGTGGGTCGTCACCGGCCCAGCATGCGGCGGGCATGTCAGCCCCGGGGTGCCGCCGTGTTTCGGTGCCGTGAACCTTTCCGCCGGGGGTCCGGACGGCGGCCGCGAGGTCCCGCGAGTTAACCCAAGAGGAACACCGCGGACGCCCGGAGCGCATCCGGCCTCCCTAGCGTCGCTCGCACCGACAGCCGCCCGGGTCGTCGCCGAGGGAGTCGCGGTGCCGCCGAACATGACCTGCCCGCCGATGACTGCTCAGGACGCCGTCCGCACCGTGCTCGCCGCCCTCGCGCAGGACCGCGACGGACCGGAGGACCCCGTCAACTCGGTGGTACGGCCGGCCCCCGCGGCGCTGGCCGAGGCGGCGGCGATCGATGCCGGGCGGCGGTCCGGCGCGCCCCTCCCCCGGTTGGCCGGCCTGCCCATCACGGTCAAGGACTCCTTCGACGTGGCCGGGCTGGTCACCGACGACGGGGTGCCCGACCACCGTCACGTCGCGGCGGCCGACGCCCCCGCCGTCGCTGCCCTGCGCGCGGCCGGGTGCGTCGTGGTGGGCAAGACGAACGTCCCGGAGCGGCTGGCCGACCACCAGGCCCGGTCCGCGGAGTTCGGGCACACCAGGAACCCGTGGGACCGGACGCGCACCGGGGGCGGTCCTCCGGCGGGGCGGCCGCCGTCGCGGCCGGCCACTCCCGGCTCGACCTCGGCAGCGACATGGTGGGCTCGGTCCGGATGCCCGCGGCCTGGTGCGGCGTCGCGGCGCTGCGCCCCACCCACGGTGTCGTCTCCAATCGAGGCCACCTGCCCTGGCCCTCACGGCTGCGCCTGGAACCGCCGGCCGCGACGGTCGGGCTGACGGCCCGCACCTGCGCGGAGCTGATCCCCGCCTGGGACGCCCTGCTCGCCGGCGCCGCCCTGCACCTCGGACCGGCGGACACGGCTCCCCCGACGGAGCGCGCCCCCCGGCTGGGCCTCTGGCTGCCGGCGGTGTGGCCCGCCACCGATTCCGAGACCCGCCGGGCGCTGGAGCGGTGGTGCACCGAGGCCGCGGACGCCGGCTGCGACGTCGTGCCGGTCACCCCGCCGCGGGCCGGCCGGTCCGAGGCGGAGCTGTACGGCCGCCTCGTCGCCGCCCAGATCGCCCACGGTGCGGGGGACCTCTCCCCCGCCCGGCCGCTGCTCGCCGACCTGGAGGAGCAGGCCGACGTCGCCGCCGCCTGGACCGACGGCGTCTACGCCGGCCCCGGCGCGGTCGACGCGCTGGTCTGCCCGGCGGTGGCCACCACTGCCTCGCTGCTGTCCGACGTCCCCGCCGCGCAGCGCACGGCCACCGTCGACGGCGTCGAGATGCCGGCGGAGTCGCTGTGCGACTGGTCGGTGATCACCTCGGTCGCGCACTGCCCCTCCCTCGTCGTCCCCGTGGGGCCCGGCGACGAGAGCGGCCTCCCCGTCGGCGCCCAGCTCCTGGGCGCCCCCGGATCCGACCGGGCACTGCTGCAGCTGGGCTGCCGGCTCGAGGCGCTCGGGCTCGTCCGTTTCCGCACCCCTTCCCCCTCAGGAGAACCGGCATGACCCCCGAACGGACCTGCGACCTCGCCGTCACCGGCGGGACCGTCTTCACGATGACCGGCGGCGACCCGCTGCCCGGCGCGACGGTCCTCGTGGACGGCGGGGTGATCACCGGCGTCGTCCCGGCCTCGGTGCCCGTGCGCGCCACGCGGACCATCGACGCCTCGGGCTCGGCGGTGCTACCGGGCTTCGTGGACTCGCACACCCACGTCGCGTCGAACATGCTCCTGCGCGGCCTGCTGGAGGACACCGAGCTGTTCGCCTGGCTGGAGACCATGTGGCAGCTCAAGCAGGACTTCGACCACGAGACCCTGTACTGGGCATCGATGTGCGGCCTCGTCGAGATGGCCAAGGCGGGGATCACCAGCTTCAACGAGCACTTCGACGCCTACGCGGTGACCCCGCAGGTGCGGGCCCTGCAGGACCTGCCGCTGCGAGCCACCCTCGGCTTCGGGTTCGCCGACCGCGGCGTCTACGCCGACGTGGCCCCGTGGTCCTGGAAGGCGGTCGACGACTTCGACGCGGCGTCCGCCGGTGCCGTCGCCGCCGGAGTCGACGGCGACCGGGTGCGCCTCGGGCTGTCCCCCCACGCGCCCTACTCCTGCACCGGGGATCTCTGGAAGGCGCTGCGCGAACTGGCCACCGACCGCGGGCTGCCGATCCACACGCACGTCGCTGAGGGGCTGCGCGAGCAGGCGTTCATGGAGCAGACCCACGGACGCACCACGGTGCAGTGGCTCGACGACCTCGGCTTCCTCGGCCCCGACGTGACCGCGGCGCACTGCACGCAGCTCACCGCGAGCGACATCGCGCTGCTCGCCGGCGCCGGGGTCAAGGTGGCCCACTGCCCGATCAGCAACGCCAAGCTGGTGTCCGGGACCATGGATCTCCGGGGACTGCTGCAGGCCGGGGTCACCGTGGGGCTGGCCACCGACGGGCCGGCCAGCCACAACTCGCTGGACATGTTCCAGGAGATGAAGTTCGCCGCCGCCATCCAGAAGCAGGCGACGCAGGACCCGACGTTCCTCACCACCGGCGAGGCGCTGCACCTGGCCACGGCCGGCTCCGCGGACGCGATGCACCGGCCCGAGGTGGGTCGGCTGGCGGTCGGCGCACCGGCCGACCTGATCGTCGTCGACCTGGACCGCCCGCACACCGCGCCGGTGTACGACGCGGCCGCCGCGCTGGTCTACAGCAGCCGGGCCGGCGACGTCACGCACACCGTCGTCGGCGGTCGCGTCCTGGTGGACGGCGGGGAGGTCGTGGGCCTCGACGAGGCGCGCATAGTCGCGACCTTCACGGAGAGGGCCTACGCCCTCCGCGACCGCTCGCTGAGCCGGTAGGAGGACCGGACCGCCGAGCCCGCAGCTCTGGCAGGCTGGACCGGTGAGCTTCCCGGACGCGCCCGGCTACCCGCCGGTCCGGTACCGCGACGAGCAGGGCGAGCGCAGCGGCCGGCTGCGCCGTGCCGGCACCCCACCGGACCTGGTCGGCCCGGCCACCGAGATCGGGTTCCTGGCCACCGCGGTGCAGACCGACGGCGAGTTCGGCCTGTACCGGTACACGATGACGGGCCCTCCCACGGGCCCGGGCCCGCACTTCCACCGCACCATCTCGGAGTCGTTCTTCGTGCTGTCCGGCACCGTCCAGCTCTACGAAGGCGGCGACTGGTACGACGCCACGGCCGGGGACTTCCTGCACGTGCCCGTCGGCGGGGTGCACGCCTTCCGCAACGCCTCCGGGGAGCGCGCGGAGATGCTGCTGCTGTTCGCGCCCGGTGCACCGAGGGAGTCCTACTTCGCCGGGAACATCGCCCGGGCCGCGGCCGGCCTCCAGCTCTCCGAGGAGGAGCGGCTGGCCAACCTCTGGGCCCACGACCAGTTCGACGCCTGACCGCGCCGGCCACCCGTGCACGGAGCACGGGACGACGCCACCAGGAGCTGCCAGGATCGCGGCATGCCCTCCCTCGGCGGCGCCTCGCACGTGGCTCTGACCGTCCGCGACATGGACGCCAGCGCCCAGTGGTACCAGCGCGTCCTCGGTCTGCAGGAGCTCCGCCGGTACAGCGCGGAGGACGCCGGGTCGCCGCGCGTCCTGCTGCTGGAGCCGAGCAGCTTCTTCGTGCTCGGGCTCTGCCAGCCCGACGACGGATCGTCCGAGCCGTTCGACCACCGGCGCACCGGCCTGGACCACCTCGCCTTCAAGGTGGCCGACGAGGCGGAGCTCGACGCCTGGGTCGCCCACCTCGACGAGCTGGGCGTCCCCCACTCGCCGGTCCGCGTCCTGGACCTCGGGCGCTTCGTGTCCTTCGAGGACCCCGACGGCATCCAGTTCGAGCTCTGGCTCTAGTCGGTCACCGGCCCGAGCGCTCCACGCGGCCGAGCCACTCGCCGAGCAGGGCGCGGAGCACCGCCGGCTGCTCGTGCGGCAGAGCGTGCCCGGCGTGGTCGACGACGGCCAGCGTGGCGTGCGGAAGCGACCCGGCGAACTCGACGGCGGCGGCGTACCCGACCGTCGAGTCCAGCCGCCCCGCCACGACCAGCGCGGGCCCGGCGTAGGGCGGTCCGGGATGCGGGGTGAGCTCCCACCGCTCGCCCAGGCGTTCCTGCGCCGCGACGTCCACGAGCGCCGCCGACGGGGCGACGAACCGCTCGTACCGCTCGAGCATCTCGGCGGTGTGCAGCACGAAGTACCCGCGGAACTCCTCGTCACCCAGGTCCGGCGCCCCGGCGACCACGCGGTGCGCCGGGACGTCGCGCACCCCTGGCAGCAGCGGGCAGACAAGGGCGAGTCCGGCGACCTGTTCCGGCCGCCGGGCCGCCATCGCCTGGGCGTAGCAGGCCCCGGCCGAGTGCCCGGCCAGCAGGTACGGCGAGCCGCCGGAAACCGCGTCCCCGAGCGCGAGCAGCGCCTCGAGGACGTCGTCGGAGCTGCGCAGCGTGTCGGGTGCCGCGGTGCGCCCCATGCCGGGCAGGTCGGGATAGATCCGCCGCAGACCACCGACGCCCTCGAGAGCCGGCTCGAAGCACGCCTCGGCCTCCCGGTGGTCGACGTAGCCGCCGTGCAGGACCAGCACGGGCCGCCCCGGCCCGTGCTCCACGACGGAGAACCGCACCTCGCCCGCCTCGACCTCCATCGCGGTCAGCCAACCGCGCCGGGACCAGGTCGACAAGCCGCAGCCGAGGCGGTGCGTCCGCCGTGCGGCGGATGGTCCGAAAAGCCCTACCGAACTGTCGTGGATCTTCCCTAGCGTCGTGGCCGCACGCCTCGGACACCCTCACCCCTGGAGTTCCCGTGACCCTCCCCGGCCCGCAGTCCGCCGCACTCCCGGCAGCACGCGGTCGCACCCTCACCAAGGTCTTCGGCGAGGGCGACACCCGGGTGGTGGCGCTCGACCGGGTCGACGTGGACTTCGACCGGGGCCGCTTCACCGCGATCATGGGGCCGTCCGGCTCCGGGAAGTCGACGCTCATGCACTGCATGGCCGGCCTCGACTCGGTGACCGAGGGACAGGCCTTCATCGGCGACGTCGACCTGAGCTCGCTCGACGACAAGGCGCTCACCGTGCTGCGGCGCGACCGGATCGGCTTCGTCTTCCAGGCGTTCAACCTGCTCCCGACGCTCACCGCCCTGGAGAACATCACGCTGCCGATGGACATCGCCGGCCGGAAGCCGGACCAGGCGTGGCTGGACCAGGTGATCGACACCGTCGGCCTGCGGGACCGGCTGGCGCACCGCCCCACCGAGCTCTCCGGCGGCCAGCAGCAGCGGGTGGCCTGCGCACGGGCCCTGGCCGGCCGCCCGGACATCGTCTTCGCCGACGAGCCCACCGGGAACCTGGACTCCCGCAGCGGCGCGGACGTGCTGGACTTCCTGCGCAGCTCGGTGCGCCGGATGGACCAGACCGTCGTCATGGTCACGCACGACCCCAAGGCCGCCGGCTACGCCGACCGCGTCCTGTTCCTCGCCGACGGGCGGATCGTCGACGAGATGGCCGAGCCCACCGCCGAGCGGGTGCTGGAGCGGCTCAAGGCGTTCGACCCCGCCGAGGACCGGACCGGCGAGGCGGACGCGGCGTCCCGGGCCGGGGTGCGCTGACGTGTGGCGCACCACCTGGCGCAGCCTGCTGGCCCACAAGCTCCGCCTGGCGCTGTCCGGGCTGGCGATCGTGCTCGGCGTCGCCTTCGTCGTCGGGACGCTGATCTTCACCGACACCCTGAGCAAGACGTTCAACGACCTGTTCGAGAGCACCGCGGCAGATGTCAACGTCACCCGCGCGGCCGCCTTCGACCAGGGCCTCGAGGGCACCGGGACCGGCGGGACGGCCACCTACGTGCCGGCCGGGCTCGTCGACGAGATCGCCGACGTCGAGGGTGTGGCGGCCGTCGAGGGCAATGTCCAGGCCGAGGGCGTGTACATCCTCGACGCCGACGGCGAGGTGCTCGACACCGGCGGAGCGCCGGGCATCGGCATCAGCTGGGACACCGAGGAGTCCCTCTCCCCCACCACGCTCGTCGACGGCCGGGCGGCCACCGGCCCGGGCGAGGTCATGATCGACACCAACTCGGCGGAGGACACCGGCTACCGGGTGGGCGACACCATCACGGTGCTGACCCCCGGACCCCGGGTCGAGGCCGAGCTCGTGGGCACCTTCCGCTTCGGCGACGAGGGCGGGCTCGCCGGCGCCTCGTTGACCGCCTTCGACACGACGACGGCGCAGGAGCTGCTCAGCGCGCCCGGGCAGTTCACCGGGATCGGCGTCGGCGCGGCGGACGGCGTCGACCCCGACGAGCTGGCCGACCGCGTCGCCGCCGTCGTCGGGTCGGACTACGACGTGAAGACCGCGAGCGAGCAGGCCGAGAGCCTCTCGTCCGACTTCTCCGAGGCCCTGCAGTTCATCAACATCTTCCTGCTGGTCTTCGCCGCGATCGCGCTGTTCGTCGGCACCTTCATCATCCTCAACACGTTCTCGATGCTCGTCGCCCAGCGCACCCGCGAGCTGGCGCTGCTGCGCGCCCTCGGCGCCAGCAGGGGGCAGGTGACCCGGTCGGTCCTGGGCGAGGCCCTGGTGGTGGGGCTCGTCGGATCCACCCTCGGGCTGGCCGCCGGCTACGGCATCGCCGCCGGGCTGCGCGCCCTGTTCGGCTCGTTCGGGCTGACCCTGGACGGGGACCTGGTCCTCAGCACCGACACGGTGCTGTGGGCCTACGCCGTCGGGGTCCTGGTGACGCTGGTGTCGGCGTACGTGCCGGCCCGGCGCGCGGCGCGGATGCCGCCCGTCGCGGCCATGCGCGACGACGTCGTCACCGCGCAGCGAGGGCTGCGCAGGCGCACCGTGGTCGGCGCCGTGCTCGCGGCGGTCGGCATCGCCGCCCTGGTCGGCGGCACGCTCTCGGACGACGGCGGGACGGGGGCCTCCCTCGTGGGGCTGGGCGCTCTCGCGCTGATCCTGGGGGCGACGGCGCTGAGCCCGGTGCTGGCCGTCCCCTTCCTGCGCAGCGTGGGCGCGCTGCTGCCGCGCATCTGGGGCACGACCGGGCGGCTGGCGCAGGAGAACGCCGTCCGCAATCCGCGGCGCACGGCCGCGACGGCGTCCGCCCTCATGATCGGCCTGGCCCTGGTGAGCGCGTTCAGCGTCATCGGGGCGTCGACCAACGCGAGCATCGACGAGCTCGTCACGGGCTCCGTGCGCGCCGAGTTCGTGGTGTCCAGCGCGGTGCAGGTCCCGTTCAGCGGCGACGTCGCGGCGGAGCTGGCCGAGGTCGACGGCGTGGACGCGATCATGCCGCTGCGCTGGGGTCAGGCCCAGCTCGACGGCCGGACCAGCTTCCTGACCGCCGTCGACCCCGACTCCCTGGACCGCTCCATCGAGCTCAGCCTGGTCGACGGCTCGACCGAACGGCTCGGCGGGAACGGGCTCCTCGTCGACGAGAGCACAGCTGATGGCCGGGGCTGGGCCGTGGGCGACACGGTAGAGGTGCTGACGCGCGACGGGCGCCAGCAGGAGCTGGTGGTCCGCGGTGTCTTCGAGTCCAACCAGGTGATCGGCTCCACCGTGGTCTCCCTGGACTCGCTCACCGCGTTCGGCGGGGTCGCCCTGGACCGCTTCCTCTTCGTGGACCTGGCCGACGACGTGGCACCGGCCGACGTGCGCCCGCAGCTGGAGGAGGTGACCGACGCCTATCCCGTCGTGGACCTCAAGGACCGCGGCGAGTTCTCCGACGAGCAGAAGAGCTCGGTCGACCAGTTGCTGCTGCTCATCAACGCCATGCTGGTGCTGTCGGTGCTCATCGCCGCGCTGGGGATCGTCAACACACTGGCGATGTCGGTGATCGAGCGGACGCGGGAGATCGGGCTGCTGCGGGCGGTCGGGCTCGGGCGGGCACAGCTGCGCCGCATGGTCCGGCTCGAGGCCGTGGTCATCTCCATCTACGGCGCGGTGCTGGGGCTGGTCCTCGGCACGCTGTTCGGCGTCGCCCTCAGCCGGTCACTGGCCGATCAGGGCATCACCGAGCTCGTCGTCCCCCTCCCGCGGATGGCGGTGTTCCTGCTCGTCGCGGCGGTCATCGGCGTGCTCGCCGCCGTCGGGCCGGCCCGGCGAGCCGCCCGGCTGAAGGTTCTGGACGCCATCGCCCAGACCTGACGCGCCCCTGGCGACCGGGGCCGGGCCGCGGCCCGGCCCGACGTCAGCCCGAGCGGCGCAGCAGCCGCGCGAGCAGCGAGCGGGGCCGGTGCCGCCCGGTCCGCGCAGGCACCACGGTCTGCTGCCGCTCGCGCTCGTGCACCGTCGGGGACTGGGTGGTGCGAGGGTGCGGCGGGACCGGTCGGCTCAGCCGGGAGCGCGCGACGTAGTGCTGCAGTGCCTCGGGGCTGCTCCGGTGGCCGCGGGCGGCGACGTCGTGCCGCGCCTCCCACTCGGCCATGCACTTCTCGGCGGCGCTCATCTGGAGGGGGTCGGGGGCCGGGCGTGCCGGTCGCGTCCGCGAGGTGCTGGTCTCGGTGCTCATCGCGTCTCCCACGGGGATGCCTGCGTCAGGGAGTGTTCTCCGCCCGCCGAGCGGTGCACAGAGCGCAAGGTCCTGCCCCGCGCGGAGGAGCCCGACCCGGCTCGGGAGGATGGCCGCATGTGCACGGTGGTGGTGCGACGGTCCGGCGACCGGCCCGGAGAGGTCCTCGCCGTCCGCGACGAGCTGACGGGGCGGCAGTTCGACGATCCCGGGCGGTGGTGGCCGGAGCTCCCCTCCGTGGTCGGCGGCCGGGACCGCGTCGCCGGCGGGACGTGGTGCGCCACCGACGTCGGCACCGGCGTCACGGCCCTGGTGCTCAACCGCTACCACGAGCGGACGGCGGCCCCGGGAGCACCGAGCCGCGGCGTGCTCCCCCTGCTCGGCGTCGTCCACGGGGCGGCGTGGGTGGACCACGTCGCCCTGACCGGGATGGCCGGGTTCCTCCTCGTCCTGGTCGCTCCGGACCGGCTGACCAGCCGGGAGTTCGACGGCGAGCGGCTGACCACCACCGAGCACCCCGCCGGCACGCACGTGTTCACCTCCGGCGGATCGGAGGACCGCAAGGGCGAGCTCTGGCGCGGGACCTTCGCGGAGGCGGCCTTCCCCGACCGGTGGCGCGGACTGGTGCAGGAGCAGGAGCCCGCACCCGAGGCCGAGGCACTCGTCGTCCGCCGCGAGCGGGAGGGCCGGGTGTACGGCACGGTCTTCGCCGAGACGATCGACGCCCGCCCCGGCCGGCTGCGCCTGGAGTACAGCCGGGAGCCCTGGACCGCCGCCTGGGAGAGCGCCGCCTTCGACGCCTGAGCCCGGCCCCCGGTCCGACAGGGTGACTCAGATGGCGTGCCGGCGCTGCAGGTGGACGAAGGCGAGCCAGCCCACCGGTGCCGGCAGCCAGAACGTGACGACGCGGAAGGCCAGCACCGCGGCCAGCGCCGCCGCCACCGGCACACCGGTCGCGGTCAGGCCGCCGAGCAGCGCCGCCTCCACCGCGCCGAGCCCGCCGGGTGTGGGTGCGACCGAGCCGACGGCGGAGGAGACCAGGTAGACGCCGATGACCGTGGGCAGCGCCAGAGAGGCGTCGAACGCCCGTAGCGAGGCGGCCAGCGCCAGCACGTACCCGGCGTTCTGCAGCAGGATGCCGCCCAGCGCGGTGGCCAGCCGCCGCGGTTCGGTGGCGGCGGCGAGCAGCTGGGGCAGCGACTGCCGGACCAGCGGCTCGAGACGGCTGATCAGCAGGCGGCGCACCGGCGCGATCGCGACCAGCAGCCCGACTACGGCGACAGCCCCGAGCAGCACGAGCAGCACGTCCCCGCTGGGCACCAGTGACAGCCGCGCCGTCGACACCCCGCTGGCCCAGCCGACGACGAGGAGCAGCAGCACGGTCGCCGCGACCGTCGCCACCTGGCTCACCGCGACGCTGGCCGCGGCCGCCCCCACGGTGAGGCCGGCCCGCTGCAGGTACCGGATGTTGAGGCCGACGTGGCCCACCGTCGGCGGGGTGACCAGCGTCAGCCACGCCGTCGACAGCTGCACCAGCGTGGTACGGCCCAGGGAGAGGGCGACCGGCACGAAGGGGATGAGGGCGAGGGCGGCCCCGACGTAGGTGAGCGCGGAGCCGCCGAGCGCGACCAGCAGCCACAGCGGATCGGCCCGGCGCAGCTCGTCGACGATGCTCACCTGGGACAGCTGCGAGGCGAGCAGGAAGGCCGCGACGGTCGACGCCGCGACGGTGAGGATGACCCGCGGGGAGAAGCGTTCGAGTCGGGGCGCGGCGGCCACGGTGCCGTCCGGGCCGGTGAGGGCGCGCCGCAGCTCGCCGAGCAGTCCCGTGCCGCGCACCGCCCGCCGGACCGACGACGGGAGGGCGACCGGCTGCAGCAGCGCCGGCACCCGCGGCGGCACCGGGTCCGCGCCGCCCGCCCGGAGCGCCGCGACGGCGGCGTCCGAGCCGACGACGGCCGCGCCGGCCACCAGCAGGGCGACGGTGTCGAGCTCGCGCTGCAGCTCGCCGGCCGCCGGCTGCGCGGCCCGCAGGTCGCGGAAGCCGACGGTCCCGTCCGGCTCGAGGAGGACGCAGTCAGGGGTGAGCGCGCCGTGCGCGAGCCCGACGGCGTGCAGCCTGCGCAGCGCCGCGAAGGCCGCCGCCAGCGCGTCAGCCGCCCGCTCACCCGCCTCGGTCAGCGGGGTGCCGGTCAGCGGGCGCTCGACCAGGACCAGCGCCGGTCCGACGGCCAGCAGCGCCATGACCGCGGGCACGGGCACGCCGGCCGCGGCGGCCAGGGCCGCGCTCGACGCCTCCCGCTCCAGGTCACCGCGCTGGCTCAGGGAGGGCCGGCCGACCACGGCGGCGCGGAACCGGAGCATGCGCCCGGCCCGGCGCACCAGCGGCAGCCCCCGGCCGTCGGGGTCGACGACGGTGATGCACACCGGGCCCGTGGCATCGGCCCCGGTCAGGCGGACCAGGCCCGCGTGCTGCTCGGCGACCTCGAGCGCGTCGACCACCACCCCGGCGCGGGCGAGCTCGGTGCGGATGACGTCGTCCGACGGGCGGGCGGAGCTGACACCGGCCACCAGGCGCACGGCCAGCCCCGCGACCCCCCCGAGCAGCACCGCAGCGACCGTGCCCTGGAGGGTGAGGTTGCCCAGCGCCACGCCGCAGGCCAGCCCCGCCAGCACGGCCCACCGGCTGGGCTGCCGCCAGCGCCGCCGTCGCTGGAGGTCCGCGCCGACGAGGAAGGCGATCGTGGCCACCACGGGCACCAGCGCCGCGTCCGTGCGGGGACCGGTCAGCACGTCGGCCACGACGCCGCCGGCCGCGTCGCCGATGCGCTCCGCCACCGCACCGAGCCCGAGGCCGAGCACGCCGGCGACCAGCGCCTGGGCCAGGGCCGCCCGCCGGTGCCGTGCCGCGTCGACGGCCACGGTGAGCAGGACGGCCAGCGTGGCCAGGGACGAGACCACCGAGGCGAGGGAGAACAGCGCCCGGAGCGGGTCGCGCACGACCGTGGGCACCGTGCGGTCGAGCGTCGCGACGGCGTCGGGCGTCTGCAGCGTGAGCAGCACGATCACGCCCAGCCCGGCCGCGGTGGTGAGCAGCTGGACGAGGTCGTTCGGGCGACGGACGCGGGTCACCGGCGGGTGTGCCGTCTCGCCGCCACCCCCGCTCACCGCGCGATCATCCACGAGCGGCGGTCCGGCGCGTGTCACCGGGACGCGAGTCCGCCCGTTCGGGGGGCGGTGCCCCGGCTCGTGCGGGCGCGGCGCTGCTTGACTGGGCCGGCCGGACCGACGAAGGAGCACCCCCGCATGCCCGTCCCCTCGCAGCCGCTGGAGAAGCTCGGCTTCCTGACCATCGGCTCCTTCGACGGCGCCCATCCGCGGGCGGGGCACGAGACGACGCTGCGGGTGATCGAGCTGGGTGAGCGGCTCGGGTTCGACAGCGCGTGGGTGCGCCACCGGCACCTGCAGTACGGCATCTCCTCCCCCGTCGCGGTCCTCGCCGCCGCCAGCCAGCGCACCAGCCGGATCGAGCTCGGCACCGCGGTGATCCCGCTCGGCTGGGAGAACCCGCTGCGGCTGGCCGAGGACCTCGCGACCGTCGACGTCCTCTCCGGTGGCCGGCTCAACCCCGGCGTCAGCGTCGGCCCGCCGATGCACTGGGACGACGTCAAGGGCGCCCTCTACCCGGACACCGCGGAGCTGGAGGACTTCTCCTACGCGCGGGTGGCCCGGCTGCTCGCGCTGGTCGGCGGTGAGCCGGCGAGCTCCTTCGCCGGGCGCGAGGGGGTGGTCGAGGAGTGGTCCGACCGCGTCCAGCCGCACGCTGCAGGACTGCGCGACCGGCTCTGGTACGGCGGCGGAAGCCTCGGCTCGGCACGGTGGGCCGGCGCGCACGGCATGAACTTCCTGACCAGCAGCGTGGTCAAGGCCGAGGACGGCGCCGAGCCCGACTTCGCCGCCATCCAGCGCGCCCAGATCCAGGCCTTCCGGGCCGCGCACCCGCTCGGGGATGCGGCCCGCGTCTCCCAGGGGCTGGTGGTCATCCCGACCGACAGCGCGACCCCCGCCCAGCGGGAGAAGTACGCCGCCTACGTGGCCCAGCGCCTCCCCCGCACGACCGCCCCGCAGGGGCCGGCCCGCATGCTGTTCACCGCAGACCTGATCGGCACCGCCGAGCAGATCGCCGAGCAGCTGCACGCCCACACCGGATTCCGGGAGGTCAGGGAGGTGGCGTTCGCGCTGCCGTTCAGCTTCGCGGACGAGGACTACGAGCAGATCCTCACCGACATCGCCGGCCGCCTCGGGCCGGCGCTGGGGTGGCGACCGCGGACCTGACCGCCGGCGCGTTCCGGCCGGAACATCGCTGAAACGTTCGTCTCCTACCGTCCGGCCGGTGACCAGCCCCGTCCTCCAGCCCGGCAGCGGCCCGATCCCCGCCGCCACGTACCTGCCCTCGACGCCGGACCACGTGCTCTGGGGCCGGCTGCCCTGCGCGACGGACGCGCCGGTCCTCACCGTGGACCCCGGCACCGAGCTCACCCTCGACACGGTGAGCCACGAGGGGATCCTGGAGGACCAGGGGCGCGACCCGGCGGACTTCTTCGGCCGGCACGGTGTCGTCGACGTGCTCGACGACGCGATCGCCCTGGCGGGGAGCGACGACCCGCACCGGTTCGGCATCGACGGGCCGCACGTGGTGAGCCGGCCGATCGCCGTATCCGGCGCGTGCGTCGGCGATCTGCTCGCCGTCACCCTGCTCGAGGCCACGCCGCGGGTGCCCTACGGGGTCATCTCCAACCGGCACGGGCGGGGCGCGCTGCCCGGCGAGTACCCGGGCGAGGGCATGCCGCTGTTCAGCGCCTTCGCCGGCGTCAGCGACGACGGCACGTCCGGGCTGCTGCCGCTGGTGGACGGCGGCGAGCGGTCGGTGCGCTTCCCGCTGCGTCCCTTCCTCGGGATCATGGGCGTCGCCGTACCGGGCGGCGAGCGCCCGCACTCGGTGCCGCCGGGACCGCACGGGGGCAACATCGACATCTCGCTGCTGACGGCGGGCAGCACGCTCTACCTGCCGGTGCAGGTGGACGGCGCGCTGGCCTACGTCGGTGATCCGCACTTCGCCCAGGGCGACGGCGAGGTGAGCCTGACCGCGATGGAGGGCAGCCTGCGCGCGACGGTCCGGCTGGACGTGGTCGCCCGCGAGGACGCGCTGCAGCGGTTCGGCGAGCTGGCCGGCCCGCTCGCCGAGACCACCGAGTATCTGGTCCCCACCGGCATGGACGAGGACCTGGACGTCGCCGTCCAGCACTGCGTCCGCGCCGCGATCGCGCTGCTGCAGGCCCGCTTCGGCATGGACCCCCGGCTGGCCTACGCCTACCTCTCCGCCGCCACCGACTTCCGCATCAGCCAGGTCGTCGACGTCGTGAAGGGCGTGCACGCCACCATCCGGAAGTCGGACTTCGCGTGACCGGCCCCGCACCGGAGTGCCTGCTGGAGGCGTTCCGCGCCTACGAGGCCGCCCTCATGGCCGACGACGTCGCGACGCTCGACGAGCTCTTCGCCCCGGGTGCGGACACCCTGCGCGCCGACGGCGAGGGCGTGCTCGTCGGCCACGACCGGATCGCGGAGTTCCGCGCCACCCGCGGCGGAGCTCCCGGGCGCACGCTCGCCGAGGTGCACGTCCGCGCCGTCGACCAGGACAGCGCGCTGGTGGTGGCGGGGACCGTCCTGGACCGCGGCGGACGTGGCCTGCAGACCCAGCTCTGGCAGCGCTCCGCCGACCGGCCCGGGCACGGCGGCTGGCGGATCACCGCCGCGCACGTGTCCGTGTCACCGCCCGCGCTCGACGCCCGGGTGTGGCGGGCCGTCGGCGATCCGCTCGTCCCGCCGTCCGGGGACGGACCCCTGACCGGTCAGACGGTCGCGGTCAAGGACCTGTACGCCGTCGCCGGCCACGCCGTCGGCGCGGGCAACCCGGCGCGGCTCGCCGACGCCGCCCCGGAGCCGGCGCACGCGGGCGCGGTCGGCCGGCTGCTCGGCGCCGGCGCCGCGGTCCGCGGCATCGCGCGCACCGACGAGTTCGCCTACTCCCTGGCCGGCACCAACGCCCACTACGGCACCCCGCCCAACCCGGCGGCGCCCTACCGCGTCCCGGGCGGCTCCTCCAGCGGCAGCGCCAGTGCCGTCGCCCTCGGGCACGCGACCATCGGCCTGGGCACCGACACCGGCGGCTCGATCCGCGTCCCGGCCGCTTACCAGGGCCTCTACGGCATCCGCACGACGCACGGCGCCGTCGACCGGTCCGGCCTGCTCCCCCTCGCGGCCGACTTCGACGCGGTCGGCTGGCTCACCCGCTCGCCGGCCCTGCTCGCCGCCGTCGGCGACGTGCTGCTCCCCGCCGGGTCGTCCGGCGGCGGGGACCGGCTGGTCTTCCTGCCCGGCCTGGTCGACTCCGCCGAGCCGGACGTCCGCAGCGCCGTCCGCGGCTGGCTCGCCGACGCCGGCGCGACGGAGCTCGGCGAGACGCTCGACGACCTCGACGCCTGGCGGGCCGCCTTCCAGACCTGGCAGGGGTTCCAGGCGTGGCAGGCGCACGGCCCCTGGCTGGCCGACCGGATGGACGTGCTCGGGCCGGACGTGCGGTCGCGGTTCGAGACCGCCGCCGCGATCGACGACGACGCGGCCGGCCGGGCACGGGCGCTGCTGGACACAGCACGCTCGCGGGTGCTGGACCTCGTCGGGGACCGGGTGCTGGTGCTGCCGAGCGCTCCCTCGGTGGCACCCCTGGCCGCGACCGGCGCGACGCCCGAGCTGCGGAACGCGACCATGCGGCTCACCTGCCTGGCGGCGCTGGCCGGCCTGCCCGCGGTCAGCCTCCCCGTCCGCACCGGCGACGGCCTGCCCGCCGGCGTCTGCCTGGTCGCCGCACCGGGCCGGGACCGGGCGCTGCTGGACCTGGTGCAGGAGGACACGAGAACCTGAAACGGACGCAACGCTGCTGAAACGCGGGTTTCCTACGTTCGGCCCATGCAGCTCGCCGCGTTCAACGCACTGCCCGCCGGCGAGGCCGGCGACCTGGTCCGCAGCTGCGCCCGCATCCCCTCCTTCGTCACCGCTCTCACCGCGGCCCGGCCCTACGGCGGCGTCGACGAGCTGATGGTCGTCGCCCGCACCGCGGCGGCCGCCTGGACGGACGACGAGGTGGACGCCGCCCTGGCCGACCACCCCCGCATCGGCGAGCGGCCCACCGGCGCGGGTGCGAGCGGCGCGATGTCCGGTCGGGAGCAGGCCGGCGTCGACCCCGCCGACGACGAGCTGCGCCGCCGCCTGGCCGACGGGAACCGCCGGTACGAGGAGCGCTTCGGGCGGATCTACCTCGTCCGCGCCGCCGGCCGCACCGGGCCCGAGCTGCTCGACCTGCTGGAGCAGCGGCTCACCCACGACCCCGCCACCGAGCTGGCGGTCACCCGCGAGCAGCTCGCCGAGATCGCGCTGCTCCGACTGGAAGGCCAGATCACCCCATGAGCACCTTCAGCACGCACGTGCTCGACGCCGTGCTCGGCCGGCCCGCGGCCGGCATGGACGTCGCCCTCGCCCTGCCCGACGGCAGCACCATCGCGCTGCGGACCGACGACGACGGGCGCGCCCGGGTGGACGCCGACCTGCCCGCCGGCGAGCACTCCGTCCGATTCGGGACCGGCTCGTGGTTCGCCGACCAGCAGCGCGACACCTTCTTCCCCGCGGTCACGGTGATCGTCGCCCTCCCCGACGGGGAGCACACCCACGTGGCCCTGCTGCTGAGCCCCTTCGCCTACACGACCTACCGGGGGTCCTGATGAGCAGCTCCTACGTGCTGGGCCCCAACCAGTACGGCAAGGCCGAGTGCCGGCTGGTCCGCGTCGACCGCTACTCACCCGCCCACGTGCTGTCCGACCTCAACGTCAGCACCCAGCTGCGCGGCGACTTCGCGGCCGCCTACACCGACGGCGACAACGCCCACGTGCACGCCACCGACACGCAGAAGAACACCGTCTACGCGCTGGCCAAGCAGCACGGAGTGCCCTCCCCCGAGGGCTTCCTGCTCGTGCTCGCCGGCCACTGGCGCGAGCAGCCGTGGGTGACCGGCACCCAGATGACCGCGGAGCAGTACGCCTGGGAGCGCATCGGCGCCGGCACGCCGGGCAGCGGCCACTCCTTCGCCCGGGCCGGTGGTGAGACGCGCACCGCCGTCGTCCAGACCGACGGGGACGACACCTTCGTCGTCGGCGGGCTCACCGGCCTGGTCGTGCTCAAGAGCACCGGCAGCGAGTTCGCCGGCTTCCCGCGTGACCGGTTCACCACGCTGCCCGAGACCGACGACCGGATCCTGGCAACCAGCGTCACGGCCTGGTGGCGGTACACGACCACCGACCTGGACTGGGACGCCGCCTACGCCGCGATCCGGGCCGCGATGGTCGACGCCTTCGCCGGCACGCACAGCCTCGCGCTGCAGCAGACGATCCACGCCATGGGCGCCGCGGCGCTGGACGCGGTGCCCGAGGTCGCCGAGATCCGGATCAGCTGCCCCAACAAGCACCACTTCGAGGTCGACCTGACCCCGTTCGGGATGGCCAACGGCGGGGAGGTCTTCCTCGCCGCCGACCGCCCCTACGGGCTCATCCAGGCCACGATCCAGCGCGCCGGCGTCCCGGACGAGCCGCGCGCGTGGGCCAGCGTCCCGGCGTTCGCGTGAGCCGGGACGACGTCGCCACCGTCCGGGCCCGCCGGGTCCTGGTGGGCGAGGAGCTCCGGCCCGCCACGCTGCGCATCGCCGCCGGGCGCATCGCCGCGATCGACGCCTACGACGAAGCCGGCGTCCCGGACCTCGACGTCCCCGACACCGCCACCGTGCTGCCCGGCGTCGTCGACACCCACGTGCACGTCAACGAGCCCGGCCGCACGCACTGGGAGGGGTTCGCCAGCGCGACCCTGGCCGCGGCGCTCGGCGGCGTCACCACCTTCGTCGACATGCCGCTGAACTCCCTCCCGCCGACCACCACGGTGGCGCACCTGCGCACCAAGCAGGCCGCCGCGGCGGGGCAGCTGGCCGTCGACGTCGCCTTCTGGGGCGGCGCCGTCCCCGGGAACGCCGACGACCTCGAGCCGCTGTGGGACGCCGGCGTCCTGGGCTTCAAGTGCTTCCTCTCCCCCAGCGGCGTCGACGAGTTCCCCCCGCTGGACCCGACCGCCTTCCGCCGCGCGCTCCGGACCGTCGCGGGCTTCGGCGGGCTGGTGGTCGTGCACGCGGAGGACGCCGGCGTCCTCGACGCGGCACCCGCCCGGCCGAGCCGGGCCTACGCGGACTTCCTCGTGAGCCGCCCCGACGAGGCCGAGACCCGCGCGATCCGCCAGGTCCTCGACGGCGCCCGGGAGACCGGAGCCCGCGTGCACGTCCTGCACCTGTCCAGCGCGCGGGCGCTGCCGCTGCTCCGCGCCGCGAGGGACGAGGGCCTGCCGGTCACGGTCGAGACCTGCCCGCACTACCTGACCTTCACCGCCGAGCAGGTGCCGGACGCCGCGCCGCAGTTCAAGTGCTGCCCGCCGATCCGGGACGCCGCGAACCGCGACGAGCTCTGGGCGGCGCTGGTCGAGGGGGTCGTCGACTGCGTCGTCAGCGACCACTCCCCCGCGACGGCGGAGGAGAAGCAGCGGGGCGACGGCGACCTGCAGCAGGCGTGGGGCGGCGTCTCCGGCCTGCAGGTGGGGTTCCCCGCCGTCGCCGCGGAGGCCGCCCGCCGGGGCATCGACGTTCCGACCGTCAGCCGCTGGATGTCCCGCGCCACCGCCGACCTGGTCGGCTTCACGACGAAGGGCCGCATCGCGGTCGGCGCGGACGCCGACCTCCTGGTGCACGACACCGCCCAGGACACCGTCGTGGTGGCCGACCGGCTGGCTCACCGCAACCCGATCTCGGCCTACGACGGGCTCACCTTCCCCGGCCGGGTCACCACCACCCTCGTGCGCGGCCGCGCCGTGGACCCCGACCGCCCCGACCGCTCGTGGGGCCGCCAGCTGGAGAGGACCCCCTGATGGTCTCGCGCGCCACGGCCGAGCTCGACGTGCCACCCCGGCTGCTCATGGGCCCGGGCCCGATCACCGTCGACCCACGGGTCCTGCGGGCCATGTCCGCGCAGCTGGTCGGTCAGTTCGACCCGTTCATGACCACGACGATGAACGAGACGATGGAGCTCTACCGCGCCGTCTTCCGCACGGACAACGAGCAGACGTTCCTGGTCGACGGCACGTCCCGCGCCGGCATCGAGGCGGCGCTGGTGTCGCTGCTGGAGCCAGGCGACCGGGTGCTGGTGCCCGTCTTCGGCCGGTTCGGCCACCTGCTCCAGGAGATCGCCGCCCGCTGCGGCGCCGAGGTGCACACCGTCGAGGTGCCGTGGGGCGAGGTGTTCGCGCCCGAGGCGGTGGAGGACGCCGTCGTCCGGGTGCGGCCGAAGCTCGTGGCCCTCGTGCAGGGCGACACCTCCACCACGATGTGCCAGCCGCTCGCCGGGATCGGCGAGATCTGCCGCCGCCACGACGTGCTCCTCTACTGCGACGCCACCGCCTCGCTCGGCGGCAACCCGTTCGAGGCCGACGCCTGGGGCATCGACGTCGCCACCGCGGGGCTGCAGAAGTGCCTCGGCGGGCCGTCGGGCAGCGCACCGGTCACCCTGTCGCCGCGGGCGGTCGAGGTGATCGACGCCCGCGCCCACGTGGAGGCGGGCATCCGCTCCGACCAGGACACCGACCGGGGCACCCGCATCGCGTCCAACTACCTCGACCTCGGCCAGATCATGGCCTACTGGGGCCCGCGCCGGCTCAACCACCACACCGAGGCGGGCAGCATGCTCTACGCCGCCCGCGAGTGCGCCCGGCTGCTCGTCGCGGAGGGCGTCGACGCCGCCGTGGCCCGGCACGAGCTGCACGGCCGCGCGATGCTCGAGGGCGTCCGCGGCCTGGGCCTCGCCGTCTTCGGCGACGTCGCGCACAAGATGACCAACGTCGTGGCGGTGGAGATCCCCGACGGCGTCCCCGGTGACGCCGCGCGGAACGCGCTGCTGGAGGACTTCGGCATCGAGATCGGCACCTCGTTCGGTCCGCTCGCCGGCCGGGTCTGGCGGATCGGGACGATGGGCTACAACGCCCGCCGGGACGCCGTCCTCACCACCCTGGCCGCGCTCGAGCAGGTGCTCCGGGGCTACGGCGTGCCGGTGACCGCCGGCGGCGGGGTCTGCGCCGCCCGCGAGGTGTACGCGTGATGACCACCGCGGCCGAGGTCCTGGCGCGCTGCGCCCAGCTGGACCGCTGCTCGGCGAGCCCGCACCACCTGGAGCGCGTCCACCTCACCCCGGAGCACGCGGCGGCCAACCGGCTGGCGGCCGGCTGGCTCGAGCAGGCCGGCCTGCGGACCTGGCAGGACGCCGCCGGCAACCAGTGGGGACGCCGCGAGGCGCGCACCCCGGGCCGGCCGGCGCTGGTCCTGGGCTCGCACCTGGACACCGTGCCCGACGCCGGCAGCTACGACGGGATGCTCGGCGTGGTCATGGCGATCGCCGTCGCCGAGCGGCTGCGCGGCACCGACCTGCCCTTCGCCCTCGAGGTGGTCGGGTTCGGCGACGAGGAGGGCGCGCGGTTCGGCAAGGCGTTGCTCGGCAGCTCGGCGGTCGCGGGCACCTGGGACCCGGCCTGGGCGGAGCTGCGCGACCGGGACGGCACGACCCTGCGCCAGGCCTTCCTCGACTTCGGCCTGGACGTCGCCCGCGTCGGCGAGGCGGCCCGGCGCCCGGAGGAGCTGGTCGGCTACCTGGAGGCGCACATCGAGCAGGGCCCCTACCTCGAGGCCGCGGACCGCTCGCTGGGCTACGTGACCACCATCGCCGGCGCCCGGCGCTTCCTGCTGACCGTCGTCGGCGAGGCCCGGCACGCGGGCGGCACCCCCTACCCGCGGCGCCGCGACGCGCTGGTCGGCGCGGGCGAGGCGGTCGTGGCCGTCGAGCGGCTGGCCCGAGACGGCGGCTGCCTGGCCACCGTCGGCCGCATCCAGGTGTGGCCGGGCGCGGTCAACGTCATCCCCGGCCGCGCGGAACTGTCCCTCGACCTCCGCGCCGGGACCGACGCCCAGCGGGACGCGATGTGGGACCGCATGCGCGCCGAGATCGCCGCAATCTGCGACCGCCGCGCACTGGCGCTCGAGGTCGTCGAGACCCACCGCGCGCCGGCCGCTCCCTGCGCCCCGTGGCTGCAGCAGGCCGTGGTCGACGGCATCCGGACCACCGACGACGTCGGCGCCCACGAGCCGATGGCGCTGTGGAGCCCCGCCGGGCACGACGCGATGGCCATCGCGGCGGTCACCGACGTCGGCATGCTGTTCCTCCGCTGCGCCGACGGCATCAGCCACTCCCCCGACGAGTCCGTCCGCGCCGTCGACGTCGCCCGGGGGCTCGACGCGCTCGAGGCCGCGGTGCTGCGCGTCGCGGCGGAGGTGACGGCGCGATGAGCGGGCTGCGGATCGACGAGCGGATCGCCCGCAGCCACCCCTCGCTCAGCGCGCAGGAGCGGCGGGCCGCGGAGACCCTGCTGGAGCACCTCGACGACCTCGCCACCTACCGCGCCGCCGAGCTCGCGGCGATGGCCGGGGTGTCGAAGGCGACGATGAGCCGGCTGTTCCGGTCGCTGGGCTTCACCGACTTCGACGAGGTGCGCGACCACCTGCGCGCCCTGCGGACCGCCGGCGAGCCGCGCCGGGTCGAGGGGCTGCCCGACCTGGCCGCGCACGCCCAGCACGAGGCGACGGCGGTGGCCACGACCGTGCTGCAGCCCGCCGTCGCCGCCGCCGTGGCCGTGCTCGCCGAGGCTCGCCGGGTGCTCGTCGTCGGCTGGCGGAACAGCCACCCGGTCGCGCTGCACCTGCGCGAGCAGCTGGTCCAGGCCCGGCCGGACGTCGCGCTGGCCCCGCTGCCGGGGCAGGTGCTCGGCGAGGAACTGGTCGACCTCGGGCGCGGCGACGCGGTGGTCGCCGTCGGCTTCCGCCGGCGGCCGGCCGGCTTCGCGGAGTTCATGTCCGCGGCAGCCCTGACCGGCGCGGACGTCGTCCTGGTCGGCGACCCGACCGCCGCCGGGCACTCGGGCTCCGCCCGCGTCTGGCTGCAATGCCCCGTGCAGGGCGCGCTCGCCTACGACTCCTACGCCGCCGCGATGAGCCTGGTCGGGGTCCTCGCCGACGGCGTGCTGTCGCGCGTCGGTCGGCCCGGGCGGGAGCGGATCTCGGCGATCAGCGCGACCTACGACCGGCTGGCAGAGGTGGAGGAATGGACCTGACCCGGGTGGAGACCCACCGGTTCGCCGTCGACCGCGGAGACCTGGCCCTGCGGCCGGGCGAGCACGTACTGGCGGGCGGGACCTGGCTGTTCTCCGCGCCGCAGCCGGACGTCACCGGCCTGGTCGACCTGACCTCGCTCGGGTGGGCGCCGTGGGAGGACCTCCCGGACGGGGGCCTCCGGCTGGGCGCGACCTGCACGATCGCGCAAGCCCAGCAGGCGCCGTGGCCCGGGGCCGGGCTGATCCGGCAGTGCGCCGATGCGCTGCTCATGTCGTTCAAGGTCCAGTCCACCGCCACCGTGGGCGGCAACCTGTGCCTGGCGCTGCCGGCCGGCGCCATGATCGCGCTGACGGCGGCGCTCGACGGCGAGGTCGTCATCTGGACCCCCGACGGCGGGGAGCGGCGCACGCCCGTGACCGACTTCGTACGCGGCCCGGAGGTCGTGGACCTGCGGCCCGGCGACGTCGTCCGCGCGGTCGACCTGCCCGCCGCGGCCCTCTCCCGTCCGACGGCGCTCCGGCGTGCCTCGCTGACCACCCACGGTCGCACCGGCGCGCTGGTGATCGGCCGGGCCGAGCCCGGTTCCGTCGTCCTGACGCTCACCGGCTCCGTGCCCCGGCCCGTCGTCGTCGCCGTCCCTGTCGGCTCCCCGGAGGCCGCGGTGCGGGACGCCGTGGCGGACGCCGGTGCCCGGGTGGGCTGGTACGCCGATCCGCACGGCGCGCCGGACTGGCGGGCGGCCCAGACCGCGCGCCTCGCGGTCGAGGTCTGCGCCGAGCTCGCGGACGGAGCACCGTGAACCTCGACGGGACCCCGGTGACGGGGCGGCCTGCGCCGGGGCAGTGCCTGCGCACCTGGATCCGCGCGTCCGGTGGGACGGCGGTCAAGAAGGGCTGCGACACCGGCGACTGCGGCGCGTGCAGCGTGCTGCTCGACGGCGTGCCGGTGCACTCGTGCATCACCCCGGCGGTGCGCGCCGAGGGCCGGACGGTGACCACCGCCGCCGGTCTCGGCACCCCCGAGGAGCCCTCGCCCGTGCAGCGCCGGTTCGCCGAGGCGGCCGCCTTCCAGTGCGGCTTCTGCACGCCCGGGTGGGTGGTCACCGCGACCGCGCTCGCCGACGAGGACGGCACCGTCCCGGACGGGGACATCGACCGGTGCTTCAAGGGCAACCTCTGCCGGTGCACCGGCTACCGGTCGATCCGCGACGCCCTCGCCGGCCGGGCGAACGTGACCCGCGGGGGCTGCGGAGAGGCGTTCGGCGCGTCGGTCGCCGCGCCCGCCGGGGCGCGCGTCACCACCGGCCGGGAGCCCTACACGCTGGACATGCCGGAGGCCGGCGTCCTGCACGTGAAGCTCGTGCGCTCCCCACACGCGCACGCCCGCGTCCGCTCCGTCGACACCTCGCGCGCCGAGGCGCTCCCCGGAGTCGTCCTCGTGCTGACCCATCGCGACTCCCCCGGCGTCCTCTACTCGACCGGCCGCCACGAGAGCCGGCTGGAGGACCCCGACGACACCCGCCTGTTCGACGACGTGGTCCGCTTCCGCGGCCAGCGGGTGGCGGCCGTCGTCGCCGAGTCGGCGGCGCTCGCCGACCGTGCCGCGGCGCTGGTCGACGTCACCTACGAGCCGCTGCCGGCGGTCTTCGACCCCGAGGAGGCGCGCACCCCCGGGGCGCCGCTGGTGCACGGGGACAAGGACGCCGCGGAGTCCCGCATCGCCGAGCCCGGCCGGAACGTCGTCGCCCGGACCTCCGGCGAGGTCGGGGACGTCGAGGCCGGGATGGCAACCGCCGCGCACACCGTCAGCGGCACCTGGACCACCGCACGGGTCACCCACGCCGCCCTGGAGACCCACGGCGCGCGGGCCTGGGTGGACGACGACGGCACGCTCGTCGTGCGGACCAGCACCCAGGTGCCCTTCCTCGTGCGCGACGAGCTGGCCCACGTGCTCGGCCGCGACCCGGCCGGCGTCCGCGTGATCGCGGCCCGCGTCGGAGGCGGCTTCGGCGGCAAGCAGGAGCTGCTCGTGGAGGACGTCGTCGCGCTGGCGGCGCTGCGGCTGGCCGACCGGGGCGACTCCCGGCCGGTGCAGCTCGAGCTCACCCGCGAGGAGCAGTTCACCGCGGTGCCGCTGCGCCACCCCATGCGCGTGTCGGTGCGGCTGGGCGCGGACACCGACGGGCGGCTCACCGCGATGCACGTCGACGTCCTGAGCGACACCGGGGCGTACGGCAACCACGGCCCGGGCGTGATGTACCACGGCGTGCACGAGTCGGTAGCCGTCTACCGCTGCGCCGCCAAGCGGGTCGACGCGGAGGCCGTCTACACGAACAACCCGCCCAGCGGCGCCTTCCGGGGCTACGGCCTGGGCCAGGTCATGTTCGGCATCGAGTCGGCCCTCGACGAGCTGGCGCGGGAGGTGGGCCTGTCCCCCTACGAGCTGCGCCGGCGCAACGTCGTCGTCCCCGGCGACGACCTCGTCGTCAACGGGCCGCCCTCCACCGACCTGGAGTTCGGCAGCTACGGGCTGGACCAGTGCCTGGACCTCGCCGAGCAGGCCCTCGCCGGCACCGCACCGGCGGTGCCGCCGGGCGAGGGCTGGACCGTGGGCGAGGGCATGGCGATGGCGATGATCGCCACCATCCCGCCGCGCGGCCACCACTCCGAGGCCCGGGTCGTGCTCGACCCCGACGGGACCGTGACCGTCGAGGTGGGCACCGCGGAGTTCGGCAACGGCACCGCGACGGTGCACGCGCAGCTCGCGGCCGAGGCGCTCGGCGTCTCCCCCGCCCGGGTCCGCCTGGTCCCCTCCGACACCGGCACCTCCGGCTACGACTCCGGCGCCTTCGGCTCCACCGGCTCGGTGGTGGCCGGCCTGGCCGTCCAGCGCGCCGCCGAGGAGGTGCGCCGGCAGCTCGACGCGCTCGGCGGGCCTCCCGCACTCGGCCGTCTCGAGGGGCAGCTGTCGGCGACCGGGCGCAGCGACGGCAGGCGGCGCTCGGTCGCGTTCAACGTGCACGCCGTCCGCGTCGCCGTGCACCCGGCCAGCGGCGAGGTGCGGATCCTCGACTCGGTCCAGGCGGTCGACGCGGGCGTGGTCATCAACCCCGAGCAGCTGCGCGGCCAGGTCGAGGGCGGCGTCGCCCAGGCGCTCGGCTCGGCCCTCCAGGAGGAGGTGCTGGTGGTCGACGGCGAGGTGCTCACCCGTGGTTTCCGCAGCTACCGCACCCCGCAGATCGGCGACGTGCCGCCCACCCGGGTGCTGTTCGCCCGCACGTTCGACGAGCTCGGACCGCGTGGCGCGAAGTCCATGAGCGAGGCCCCCTACAACCCCGTGGCGCCGGCGCTGGCCAACGCGGTGCGCGACGCCGTCGGCGTCCGCCCGCACGAGCTGCCCATGAGCCGGGACCGCATCTGGCGCCTGACCCGAGGAGAACAGCGATGACCGACGAGCACTGGCTGCAGAGCGCCGTGGACCTGGCGACGGCGAACGTCGCGGTCGGCGGGGGCCCGTTCGGGGCGCTCGTCGTCCGGGACGGCGCGGTCGTCGCGACCGGCGTGAACCGGGTGACCCTGGACCTCGACCCGACCGCGCACGCGGAGGTCACCGCGATCCGCGCGGCCTGCCGCGAGCTCGGCGTCTTCGCGCTGACCGGCTGCACGCTCTACACCTCCTGCGAGCCGTGCCCGATGTGCGCGGCGTCGTCGCTGTGGGCGCGGCTGGACCGCGTGGTGTTCTGCGCCAACCGCGACGACGCCGCCGACGGCGGCTTCGACGACCGCGCCTTCTACGAGCTGCTCACCACCGCCCCGCAAGGCTGGCCCACCGCCGTCCACGAGCTGCGCCTGCACTCCGCCGGCTCCCCGTTCCAGGCCTGGCGGGACAACCCGGTGCGCGTCGACTACTGAGCCGGCGGCGCAACGGTCGTTCCGGCCTGCAACGGGAATTTCCTTAACCGCCCGGAAACGCCGGTCGACCAGGGCCGAAACCCGCCGCTCCTAGCGTCCAGCACCGAGAGACGGCGGGCCTCCCGCCGTCGCAGAACCCCTCTCCCGACCTGGAGTCGCACATGTTGAACCGCGCCCTGCGCACCACCGCCGTGCTCACCGGTGCCGTCCTCGCCATGACGGCGTGCGGCGGCTCCGACGAGTCGGACTCCGCGGCCGAGGGCGGCGACCTCGGCCCGGTCAGCCTCCAGCTGTCCTGGGTGAAGAACGCCGAGTTCGCCGGTGAGTACTTCGCCGACGCCAACGGCCACTACACCGACGTCGGCTTCTCCGACGTGACGATGGACCCGGGCCCCGGCCCGATCGAGACCCTCGTGGCCAGCGGCGAGGTGGACTTCGGGCTGAGCAACGCCGTCTCCACGGCACAGGTCATCGCCGAGGAGGACGCGCCGCTGAAGATCATCGGCACGAAGTTCCAGAAGAACCCCTTCACCATCCTGTCGATGGCCGACGGCGGCGACATCGCGACGCCGCAGGACCTCGTCGGCAAGAAGATCGGCGTCCAGGCCGGCGGCAACGAGACGCTGTTCGACGCGCTCCTCGAGGTCAACGGCATCGATCCCGCCTCGGTCGAGAAGGTGCCGGTCGAGTACGACCCCGCGCCGCTCATCGACGGCGAGGTCGACGGCTTCCTGGCCTACATCACCAACGAGTCGATCACGGTGGAGAGCGCCGGCTACGCGGTGACCAACCTGCCCTTCGCGGACAACGGTCTGCCGTTCGTCGCCGAGAGCATCATCACGACCGAGCAGATGATCGCCGAGGAGCCCGAGAAGGTGAAGGCCTTCCTGGAGGCCGAGATCCTCGGCTGGCAGGACTACCTGCGCGACCCGGAAGAGGGCGCCCGGCTCGCCGTCGAGGAGTACGGCAAGGACCTCGACCTCGACATGGCGAAGGAAATCGAGCAGGCCGAGGTGCAGAGCACGCTCATCGTCACCCCCGACGTCGAGGCCAACGGGCTGCTGACGATCACCGACGAGCTCATCGGGCAGGTGCTCGAGACCCTGGCCGCCGCCGACATCGGCGTCACCGAGGCCGACGACCTGTTCGACCTCTCCCTGCTCGAGGAGCTGCTCGAGGAGAAGCCGGAGCTCACCGAGGTGCCCACCGGCGCCTGACCGCCCCCTGCCCCTCCCATCGGAACCGGAGCACACCCGTGACCTCGCTCTCCGAGACATCGCTCTCCGGGACATCGTTCTCCGGGACCGGGACCCTCCGGCCGGCCGCTCCTCGGCCGGCCGGAGGTACCGGCATCCACCTCCAGGGCCTCACCAAGTCCTTCGGCTCCGGCCGCAAGCAGGTGCAGGCCCTCACCGACGCCTCCCTGCACACCGACCAGGGCAGCTTCACCTCGCTGCTCGGCCCGTCGGGGTGCGGCAAGTCGACGATCCTGCGGATCCTCGCGGGCCTGGAGAAGCCGACCGACGGCACCGCGCTGGTCGACGGGATGACTCCCGAGGAGCTGCGCCGGGCGCACGCCCTCGGCATCGCGTTCCAGGACTCGGCGCTGCTGCCGTGGCGCTCGGTCGAGGCCAACATCCGGCTGCCCTTCGAGGTCGCCGGCGCCCGGCCGGACGCCGCCCTCGTGGCGGAGCTGATCGACCTGGTCGGCCTGTCCGGGTTCGAGAAGGCCAAGCCGGCCCAGCTCTCGGGCGGCATGCGGCAGCGCGTGTCGATCGCCCGCGCGCTGGTGGTCAAGCCGTCGGTGCTGCTGCTCGACGAGCCGTTCGGGGCCCTGGACGACATGACGCGGCAACGGCTCAACGTCGAACTGCTGCGCATCTGGACGGAGAAGCCGGCCACCACCCTGATGGTCACCCACGGCATCTCCGAGGCGATCTTCCTGTCCGACCAGGTCGCGGTGATGAGCGCGCGGCCCGGCCGGATCGTCGAGGTCATCGACGTGGACCTGCCGCGCCCGCGGCATCCCGAGATCATGCGGACGCCGGAGTTCCACGCCCTGCACGACCACGCCTCCGAGCTGCTCTTCGGCGGCGGGGCGGCCGCGGAGTGAGCGCCCTGCTCCGCCGGGACGCCCTGCGCTCCGCGGGTCTCGGGCTGCTCGGCGTGCTCGGTGCGGTCGCCGTCTGGCAGCTGCTCGTGCTGAGCGTGCTCGCCGACGCCCGCATCCCCTCACCGGCGGGGGTCGTGGAGGCCGCTCTCGATCGCGGCTGGACCTTCTACGCCACCCACTTCGGCATGACGCTGGAGGAGGCCGCGGTCGGCTTCGCCTACGGCACGGTGGCCGCGATCGCGCTCGCCGCCGTCACCCTGCTGGTGCCGGCACTCGAGCAGCTGGTCATGCAGATCGCCGTCATCACCTACTGCGTGCCGCTGGTCGCCATCGCGCCGGTGCTGTTCATCGTCATCGGCAACCCCGAGGAGGGCACCCGCGCCGGCACCGCGACGGCGCTCGCGGCGCTGTCGGTCTTCTTCACCACCGTCGTCGGCACCGTGCTCGGCCTCCGCTCGGCGGATCCGGCGAGCCTGGAGGTGGTCCGCGTCTTCGGCGGCGGTGCCGTCCGCCAGCTCACCAAGGTCCGGCTGATCGCGGCCCTCCCCGCGATGCTGGCCGCCCTGCGGGTGGCCGCACCCCTGGCGTTCCTCGGCGCGATCCTCGGCGAGTACGTCGGCGGGGTGCAGCGCGGCGTGGCCATCACGCTCAAGATCGCCCAGCAGAACGTCGACGTCGCGGGTGCCTGGGCCATCGGCCTGGGCTGCGCCCTCGTGGCCGGTGCCTTCTACGCCCTCTTCGCCCTGTTCGCCCGACTGGTCACCCCCTGGTCCCGAGGAGCGGCATGAGCGCCGACCTGCTGATGTCCGCCCCGACGGCGGGCGTCCCTGCCCCCTCCGGTCGTCGTCCGCTGCTGAGCGCCGTGCTCCGGGCGGTGGGCACGATGGCCCTCGTCCTCGCCGTCGTCGTCGGCCTGTGGGTGCTGGCGCTGAAGGTGTTCGACGTCTCCACCTACGTCGGCAAGGGGCCGATGGACGTCGTCGACATCCTCATCCTCGACGAGGACGCCGCGGCCCTGCGGTCGGAGATCGCCGGGCTGCTCGGGCGCACGCTGATCGACGCGGGCATCGGCTTCCTCGCCGGCATGCTGGCCGCGGTGGTGCTGGCCGCTGTCGTCGTCCGCTTCCGCGCCGCCGAGAGCGCGATCATGCCCGTGGCACTGATCCTGCAGACCGTGCCGCTGATCGCGCTGGCACCGATGCTCATCCTGCTCGTCGGTCGCGGCTACTCCATCGTCGCCGTCATGAGCGCCGTCGTGGTGCTCTTCCCCGCGCTGGTCAACATCGTCGTCGGGCTGCGGTCGGTGAACCCGCAGATGCGCGACGTCGTGCTTGTCTACGGCGGCAGCCCCGCGTCGGTGCTGCGCAAGGTCGCGTTCCCCTCCGCCCTGCCGGCGTTCTTCGCCTCCGTCCGCATCGCCGTGCCCGCGTCGATGACCGGCGCGCTGCTCGCGGAGTGGCTGGCCACCGGCAAGGGCATCGGGTACGCGGTCGTGTCCGCCGCCTCCCGGTCCCAGATCGGCAAGGTGTGGGCGCTCGTCGTCGTCATCACGCTGGTGTCGCTGCTGCTCTACCTCGTGGCCCAGCTGGTCGAGGCCGCCGTCCTCAGCCGCTTCGGCCAGACCGGCCGGGCATGACCGACACCCAGCGGCGGCCACCCGGCTATCCCCCGCACTCCAGGCCCGTCCCCGCCGACCCGGCCGTCGACGCGATGGTCGCCGCGCTGCCCAAGGTGAGCCTGCACTGCCACCTCATCGGCACCGTGGCGCCGGCGACGGTGGTCGAGCTCGCCGCCAAGCACGGCGTGCCCCTCGACCGCGGGGCCCACGACCTGTACGACCACGGCAGCTACGAGGACCTCGGCGAGTTCCTCCGGGTGCTCGACGTCGTCGGCTCGGTCATCCGCGACGTCGACGACTTCCACCGGGTCACCTACGAGTCGCTGGTCGCCGGCGGTGCGGACCACAACGTCCTCTACCGCGAGATCCAGCTCAGCCCCCCGGGTCACCCGGAGGTGCCGTACCCGCGGATCCTCGAGGGCGTCGTCGCCGGGCTCCGCGACGCCCGCACCGACTCCGGCATCGACGCCCGGCTCGTCGTCGGCATCAACCGGGAGCGCAGCGGCGCCGACGCGGTGGAGCTGGTCGAGCAGGTGATCGAGCACCGGATCGACGAGGTGGTCGGCATCGGCCTGGACTACGCGGAGGTCAACGGCCCACCCGGGCGGTTCGTCGAGGCCTACCGGCTGGCCGGTCGCGCCGGCCTCGGGCGGACGGCGCACTCCGAGTCCGGCCCGCCCGCCCACGTGCTCACGCTGCTGGACGAGCTCGGTTGCAGCCGCGTCGACCACGGCTACCACGTCGTCGACGACCCGGAGATCACCGCGCGCTGCGTCGCCGAGCGGATCCCGTTCACCTGCACCCCGGTGAGCTCCGACATCGGCCGCTACTCCGGCAGCGGCGACGGCACGCACGCCCGCATCCGGCAGATGGTCGACGCCGGGCTGCTCGTCACCATCGACTCGGACGACCCGCCGATGTTCGGCACCGACCCCACGCACGACTACCGGGTGCTCGCCCACGCCCTCGGCTACCGCCGCGACCAGTTGGCCGCCTTCACCGCCAACGCCGTCGAGGCCTGCTGGCTGGACGCAACCAGCAAGGCGGACCTGCTCCGCCGGGTCGAGGCGGTGGTCGCCGCCACCCCCGACGCGCCTCCGCAATCCCTCCTCCCGCCCCCGCCAGCCCCTGACCGTCCCGACCTCCTGGAGGACAGCTCCCGATGACCGACTTCTCCGTCCCCGTCGTCGACATCTCCGCCTACGTCGACCCCGCCGCCACCGACGAGGACCGGCAGGCGGCCGCGCGGGCCTTCGACGAGGCCGCCCGCACGGTCGGCTTCGTCCAGATCCTCGGGCACGGCGTGCCCGCGGCGGTCACCGACGCCTTCGCCGCCGCGCTCGACTCGTTCTTCCACCTGCCCGTGGACGCCAAGAAGGCCTACCGGACCCCGCCGCAGATCAACCGCGGGTACAGCCCGCCGAAGACCGAGTCGCTGAGCCTGAGCCTGGGGCTGGCACCGTCCAACCGGATGCACGACTTCTTCGAGGCGTTCAACGTCGGGGCGGCCGTCAGCGACTACCCCGGTCTGGACCTGCCCGCCGAGGACTACCCGGAGAACGTGTGGCCCGCCGAGGCCGCCGGCTTCGAGGAGGCGGTGTCGGCCTACTTCGACGAGGCGGGGCGGGTGGCCCGCACGCTGACCACGATGTTCGCCGACGCGCTCGGCCTCCCCGCGGGGTTCTTCGAAGGCTTCACCGACCACAGCCTCGACGTGCTGCGGATGAACAACTACGCCCTGCCTCCGGGCGAGGTGACGCTGGACGGCGACCTCACCGGCATGGGCGAGCACACCGACTACGGCATCGTGACCGTGCTCTGGGCCGACCAGGTCAAGGGTCTGCAGGTGCTCGGCCGGGACGGCGGCTGGCACGACGTCTCGCCCGCCGACGGCGCCCTGCTCATCAACCTCGGCGACCTCATGGCGCGGTGGACGAACGAGCGCTGGATGTCGACGCTGCACCGCGTCAAGCCGCCGATCGTGGACGGCCGGATCGAGCGGCGCCGGTCCGCGGCGTTCTTCCACGACGGCAACATCGACGCCGTCATCGAGACGCTCCCGACCTGCCTGGACGCCGACGGCACCTCGGCCTACGGCCCGACCACGGTGGGCGAGCACATCCGGGCCAAGCTGGCCGGATCGCGGGCCGGCGTCGCCAACCCGGAGGCGGAGCGCGAGGCGGCACGGGTGCTGGCCGCACGGCCTGCCTGACCTGGCACGGAGGGCGTCCCCGGCCGCGCACGGCGCTGCGCCGGGGACGTCCCACCTGGTTGACTGACCGCATGGTCTCTCCGCTGCCGGAATCGGGTCGGGAGATCGACCCCGATCAGCCGATCCCCGACGATCCGGCCGAACTGCTCCCCGACGCACCCGAGGAGCTCCCGCCCCCGCCGATCGAGGCGACGCCGGACGACCCCGGTGGCGACCCGGGCGGGGTGCCCGAGCCGGCCTGAGCCCCCGGCAGGTCCGCCACGACGGCGTGCCAGGATCGACCGTCGTGCGGCTGATGGGGCGCGGGGACCTGCCCCGGGAGGTCGGCGTCCTCGCGATCATCGCTTTCGTCGTCGCACTCGGCTTCGGCATCGTGGCGCCGGCCATCCCGCTGTTCGCCCGCGATTTCGGCGTCGGCCGGACCGCGGTCGGCCTGGCGGTCAGCGCCTTCGCCTTCTTCCGGTTCGTCTCCGCGTTCGGCGGCGGCTCGCTCGTCGAGCGGTTCGGGGAACGGCTGGTGCTCACCGCCGGCCTGGTCGTCGTCGCCGTCACCACCGGAGCGGCCGGCCTGGCCGGGTCGTTCCCGGTCTTCCTGGCGCTGCGCGCGGCCGGGGGCGTGGGCAGCGCGATGTTCACCGTGGCCGCGCTCTCGCTGCTGTTCCGGGTCGCGCCGCCGACGCACCGGGGACGCGCGGCCGCCACCTGGCAGGGCGGCTTCATCCTCGGCGGGATCGCCGGCCCGGCCGCCGGTGGCCTGCTCGCCGAGCTCTCGCCGCGGCTGCCCTTCCTGCTCTACGCCGGCTTCCTGCTGGTGGCCGGCGCGGTCGGCCTGGTGATGCTGCGCTCCGCGCCCGAGGGTCCGGCTCCGGCGACGACCGGCGTCGACCTGGGCTCCGGCGCGGTGCCGCTGCGCGCCGCCCTGCGCACCCGCGCCTACCGCGCCGCCCTGATCGCCAATCTCGGCGTGGGCTGGGTGGCCTTCGGCGTCCGCAACTCCCTGGTGCCGCTGTACGTGACCGAGGAGCTCGGCCGCACCGTCGCCTGGGCCGGGGCCGGTCTGCTGGCCGGCTCCCTGGCCCAGGCGATCGCGCTGCTGCGCTCGGGCCGGCTCGTCGACGAGTGGGGACGGCGTCCGTCCCTGCTGCTCGGCTCGACGCTGGCCACGACGTCGATGCTGGTGCTGGTCGCCCCGCCGCAGCTGGGCCTGTTCCTGCTGTCGATGGCGGTCTTCGGACTGGCCGCCGCCCTCCTCTCCAGCGCACCCGCTGCGCTGGTCGCCGACGTCAGCCCGGCACGGGGCGGGCGGCTGGTCGCGGTCTTCCAGATGGCCGCGGACCTCGGGGCGATCACCGGGCCGCTCGTGGCCGGCTGGCTCACCGACGTCGCGTCCTTCCAGTGGGCGTTCGGCCTCAGCGCGCTCGTGCTGGCCGCGGCGGTGGGCGCGACGCTGGCGCTGCCGCGGACCGTCGAGCAGCCCGGCGTCCCCGCCGCGGATGCACCGGGCGGCTGAGCGGAACAGCGCGCCGCCCGCCCGCGCTGCAGGTGCCGTGACCGACACCGGACCGGGGTTCTCGCTGCTCGACCGCGCCCGCACGCGGGCCGGCGAGCCCGACGGCGCCGCGCTGACCGGCGTGGTCTCCCGCGCCGTCGCCGTCGAGCGGCTCGGCTACGGCCGGTTCTGGGTGGCCGAGCACCACGGGGTGCCGGGCATCGCCGGCGCCGCGCCCGCCGTGCTCCTGGCGGCGATCGCCGGGGCGACGTCGACGATCCGGCTGGGCTCGGCCGGGGTCATGCTCCCCCACCACCAGCCGCTCGTCGTCGCCGAGCAGTTCGCCACCCTGACGGCGTTCGCACCCGGCCGGGTCGACCTGGGGCTGGGCCGCTCCCCCGGCTTCACCCCGCCGGTGCGCCGCGCGTTGCGGGAGACCGAGCGGGACTTCGCCGCCGACCTCGCCGAGCTGCGCGCCTTCCTCACCGGTTCGGGCGAGATCACCCTGCACCCGCAGCCGGCCGGGAACGTCCCCATGCACGTGCTGGCCACCGGGCAGGGGTTGCAGGTGGCGGCCGCGCTCGGGCTACCGGTGATCGTCGGCGGTCCGCTACTGGGCGTGGCCGGCGACCCCGAGCCGGGTCTGGCGGCCCTGGCCGACTACCGGCGCGCCTTCCGGCCCTCGGCCCAGCAGCCCGGGCCCCGGGTGTCGATCAGCCTCGACGTCCTGGTGGCCGACACCGCCGCCGAGGCCGCCGACCTGCTGCTGCCCGAGGCCTGGGCGATGGCGCTCTCGCGCACGACCGGCTCGTTCCCGCCGCTGGAACCGGTGGCCGCGGTCCGTGCGGCCTCGCCCACCCCGCGACAGCGGCAGTACGTGGAGCGGACGGCGGCCATGGCGATCGCCGGCACCCCCGCCTCGGTGGAGAGCCGGCTGGCCGAGCTGCTCGAGCGCACGGGTGCCGCCGAACTGGTCGCGAGCAGCAGCACCTTCGACCGGGCCGCGCTGGCCGCCTCGGACGCAGCCCTCGCCACGCTCCTCGGCCGCGCCGCCACCCCGCTCGAGCGGGCCGTCAGCCCGGGGTGACGGAGTCCCGCTCCTCGGTGAGCCGGCGGTGGTGGTCGCGCACCATGGCCCGCGTGGCGTAGGTCGAGTACCTCGGCACCCACCGGGCCAGCCCGGCCGCACCGAGCAGGGCGACGCCGCCCATCACCGAGATGCCCGTCCCCAGGGTGGCGACCGTGGCGATGGCGGCCGGGACCACCGGGCCCAGCGACTGCCCCACGTCGCTCATCAGCCGGAAGATCGCCAGGAACGAGCGCCGGTCCACCGCCGGCGAGGTGTCCGCGCCGAGGGTCATGACGATGCCCGAGCCGATCCCGTTGCCGAAGGCCATCACCATGGCGACGGCCGTGAGGCTCACGGCGCTGTCCGTCAGCGGCAGGGCCAGCGTGCCCAGGCCGAGGACCACCATGCAGGGAACGGCGATCCAGAGCCGCCCGAGCCGGTCCATCACGTGGCCGGACGGATAGAACAGCACCATGTCCACGGCGTTCGCGATGCCGAAGATCAGGCTGGTCGTGGTCGCGTCCAGCCCGATGTGGTCGGCCCACAGCGGGATCACCGCCACCCGGGCCGCGCGGATGGCGCTGATCGACGCCACGGCGACGCCCAGCGTGAAGAAGAGGCGGCGGTTCCGGCGGAACATCTCCCGCACACCGACCGGGCCGGCGTGCGCGCCGCCCGCGGGTGCGCCCGCGGCGCCGGTGACCGGCGCGAACGCCAGGACGACCGCCGCCAGCAGCGACGCCACGACCGCGACCGCGAAGGCCGAGCGGGTGCCCCACACCGAGATGACGGCCGCGCCCACGAACGGGCCGATGAACAGCCCGATGCGGAAGACGCCGCCGAGGGTCGACATCGCGCGCGCCCGGTGGTGCACGGCCACGACCTCGGCCACGTAGGACTGGCGGGCCAGGTGCATCGTCGCCCCGCACGCGCCCAGTACCAGCAGCGCGACGGCCAGGGCGGCGACCGAGTCGAAGACCAGGACCGAGGACATCGCGACCGCCGAGGCGAGCATCGCCGCGAGCATGGCGCCCTTCTCGCCGACCCGGTTCGCCAGCCAGGCGGCGGGGACGTCGCCGAGGATGGTGCCGATGCCGATGGCGGCGAGCATCAGACCGGCCACCGTCGTCGATGCGCCGGCGTCCAGGGCCACGAGGGCGATGACCGGCATGACCGCACCGTGGCCGATCTCGTAGACCAGCATCGGCAGCATCACCGACGGCCCGATCTGCCGGAGAACGGTGCTCAGGGTCGAACTCATCGCGGTGGTCCCTCCTCCCGGCCGATCGCCGGCCTCGACCATGACCGGCCTCGACCATTAGACGTCCTGCGCCGCCGGGCGCCGGCCGGGGGCGGGCGTGGCGGGAGCTACGTTCCCGGCATGACGACGACGGCCCTGCTGGTCCTCGACCTGGTGGGCACCTTCGCCTTCGCGCTCAACGGTGCCCTCACCGCTCTGCGGGCCACCCGGCTGGACATCGTCGGCGTCATCACGCTCGGCATGATCACCGCGCTGGGCGGTGGCGTGCTCCGGGACGTCTTCCTCGACGCCCTGCCGCCGGCTACGTTCCTCGACTGGCGCTACCTGGCGGTGGCGGCCGCCGGAGGGCTGCTCGCCTTCCTCACCGGGCACCGCCTGGACCGGCTGAACGGCACGATCACCGTGCTGGACGCGGCCGGGCTGAGCCTGTTCGCGGTGACCGGCGCGCTCAAGGCGGTCGACCTGGGCTTCGGCCCGGCGCAGGCGGTGATCGTCGGCGCGATCACCGGCGTCGGCGGCGGCACGCTGCGCGACGTGCTGATCCGCCAGGTGCCGTCGGTGCTGAGCAGCGGGCTCTACGCCGTTCCCGCCCTCGTCGGGGCCACCGTGGTCGTGGTCGCCGACGTGCTCGACACCCGCGGCCCGGTCGCCGCGGTCGCGGCCGCCGCGGTGTGCTTCGCCATCCGCATGCTGGGCGTGCGCTACGACATCGACGCGCCGTTCCCGCCGGCCGTGCGCCGCCGCGACGACCCCGAAGGGCGCGGCACCGGCGAGCGATGACCGGCGTCACCGGCGCGCCAACCGGTTGACAGGGCCAACCACCCGGCCCCGCTGTGACGGCCGGCACGGGCGCAGACTGGCTTCTTTGCGCCCGTACGAACCCGGAGTCTGCTCAGTGAAACTGTCCCGTTCCTCCGTCGTGCTCGCCGTCGTCGGCGTGCTCCTGATCGTGGCGGCCGCCGTCGTCCGCTTCGTCGTCGTCCCGTCGGTGACCAAGCTCCCGACCGACCTCGACGTCACGCTCGAGTTCGCGGGCACGTACGACGGCATCAACCCCGCGGTGCTCTCCGGCGGGGCCACGGAGGTCCTGGCCGAGGGCGTCCCGATCGTCGCCACCCGCAACGTCTCGGCCGAGTCGGTCGACGGCGACACCGAGATCGTGCGCCGCGCCGACGAGCGCACCGTCGGCGACGGCGAGCCCGCGCTGACCGAGGTCTTCTTCGCCGTGGACCGCGAGACCGCCGAGGCCGGCCCGGCCCCGGATGGCGCCGAGGACGTCACCGACGCCGAGGGCCTGGTCTTCACCCTGCCGGTCGACCCCTCGACGGAGGACGGTGCGTACGAGTACTGGGACCAGAACACGCTGCAGTCCGCCCCGGTGACCTTCGAGGGCGAGGAGACCTTCGGCGGCCGGGACGTCTACCGCTACGAGTCGGTCTCCGAGGGCGATCTGGCCAACCCGGCCGCGCTGAACCTGCCCACCTCGCTGCCCAAGGCGACGCTGGCCGCGCTCGCGCCGGGGCTGGACGGCCTGGTCTCCCCCGAGCTGCTGGCCGCTCTGCCCGCGGTGCTGCCGTCGCTGCCGGCGGAGATCCCGATCGCCTGGACGTCGCGGACGACGACCTTCGTCGACGCCGACCAGGAGCTCGGGGCGACCATCGCCGGCGGCAGCAAGCAGGAGGTCACCGGCTCGCTGGACCTCGGGGTCACCACCGTCGACGTGCCCTTCGCGACGATCGACATCTACTCCACCGACGACTCGATCGACACCCGCGGCGACCAGGTCGCCGACGACTCCCGCCTGCTGAACCTGGTCGGGACGGTGCTGCCGGTCGTGCTGCTCGTGCTGGGCGTCCTGCTCCTCGTCGCGGCCCTGCTCCTGGCCCGCCGCGCGGCGGCCCGGGCCTCGGCGCCGACGGAGAGCGCGTCGCAGTCCTCGGTCTGACCGACGACGACGGGCCCGGCCCCGGGTGGTTCCACCCGGGGCCGGGCCCGTCCGCGTTCCGGCGTGCGGTGCCCGGCGGTCAGCCCACCGGGACCGGCGCGGGCAGGTCGACCAGCTCGGCCAGCCGGGCGCGGTGGGTGGCCGGCGTTCCGAACGCGATCTGGTCGGCCTTCGCGCGCTTGAGGTAGAGGTGGGCGGGGTGCTCCCACGTCATGCCGATCCCGCCGTGCAGCTGGACGGCCTCCTCGGCCGCCTTGACCGCCACGTCGGAGCAGAACGACTGCGCCACCGCGGTGGACACGACGGCGTCGGGGTCGTCCTCGGCCGTCGCCGCCGCCGCGTAGCGCGCCGCGGCGCCCGCGGACTCCACGGCCGCGTACAGGTCGGCCAGTCGGTGCTTGATCGCCTGGTAGCCACCGACGACACGGCCGAACTGACGCCGGTCCTTGAGGTAGGTGATCGTCGTGGTCAGGCACCACTGGGCCACGCCGAACTGCTCGGAGGCCAGCAGCGCGGCGCCGACCTCGAGCGCGCGGGCGACGGCGTCGCCGCCCTGCGCGCCACCGAGCAGCTCCTGGCCGGCGGCGCCCTCGATGGTCACGTCGGCGAGCTGGCGGGTCATGTCCAGGGAGACCACCGGCTCGATCCGCGCGTCCGCGGCCGGGACCGCGTACACGGCGGTTCCGCCGGCGGTCCCGACCGGCACCAGCAGGACGTCGGCCTCCAGCGCCCCGGCCACGCTGCGGGCGCTCCCGGTGAGGCGCCCGTCGGCGTCGACGGCGAAGGCGGGCGCCTCGTCGCCGGGCCCGGCGGCCAGCGGGAGGACCAGCGCCGCGGTGCGCTCACCGGCGGCCAGGCCGGCGAGCAGGTCGTCGGCCGCACCCCCCGGCGCGGCGGCCAGCAGCACGGTCGTGGCGACGACGCTGCTGGTCAGGAACGGCACGGGGGCGACCGACCGGCCCAGCTCCTCGAGGACCACGGCGACCTCGCGCGCCGAGGCGCCGGCGCCGCCGCGCTCCTCCGGGATCAGCAGTCCGGCGAGGCCGAGGTCACCGGCGATCGCGCGCCACAGCGGGTCGACGACGGACCGGTCGCCGTCGTAGACCGCCGCCACGGACGCGGGCTCGCTGCGCGCGGCGACCAGGTCGCGGACGCTGCTGCGCAGGTCGTCCTCGACGTCGGTGTAGAGCAGGTTCAGGTCGCTCATCGGGGCAGGTCCTTCCAGGCGATGCCGGTGTCGACGCGCGGCTCGGAGGGCAGTCCGAGCACCCGCTCGGAGATGACGTTGCGCAGGATCTCCGAGGTGCCGCCCTCGATGGAGTTCCCCTTGGCGCGCAGGTAGCGGTAGACCGCGTCGCGGCCGGTGAAGTCGACGTGCTGCGGACGCTTCATGGTCCAGTCCGACGCCCGCAGGCCCTCCTCGCCGAGCAGCTCCAGCTCCATGCCGCTCGCCTCCTGGGCGATGCGGGCGAAGGTCAGCTTCATCGCCGAGCCCTCAGGGCCGGGTTCGCCCGCGGCGAGCTTCTGCCGCAGCCGCTGGCCGGTCATGCGAGCCACCTCGTTGTCCACCCAGAGCCGCAGGAGCTTGTCGTGCTGGCCGACGCCGCGCCGCTCGGGGTGCTCGCGCCAGCTCTTCGCCAGCACGCCGACCATGCCGCTCTCCCGGCCGCCGCCACCGCCGCCGATGGCCACCCGCTCGTTGTTCAGGGTGGCCGTGGCGACCCTCCAGCCCTGCCCCTCGTCGCCGAGCCGCTGGCTGTCGGGGATGTGCACGTCGGTGAGGAAGACCTCGTTGAACTCGGCCTCACCGGTGATCTGCCGCAGCGGCCGGACGTCGACGCCGGGGGCGTCCATGTTGCAGAGGAAGTAGCTCAGGCCGGCGTGCTTGGACACCTCCGGGTTGGTGCGGGCGACCAGGATCGCCATCTGCGCCTTGTGCGCGCTCGACGTCCACACCTTCTGGCCGTTGACCACCCAGTCGCCGCCCTCGCGGACCGCGCGCGTGCTGACGGCGGCGAGGTCGGAGCCGGCGCCGGGCTCGCTGAACAGCTGGCACCAGACCTGCTCGCCGGTCCACAGCGGGCGCAGGAACTTCTTCTTCTGCTCCTCGGTGCCGAAGGCCAGGATCGTCGGCGCGGCCATGCCCAGGCCGATGCCGTTGCCGCGCGGGTTGTTGTCGGGGGCGCCGGCGGCGGCGAGCTGGGCGTCCACCTGGCCCTGGAGGGCGCGGGGCAGGCCGAGGCCGCCGTGGCCCTCCGGGAAGTTGACCCACGCCAGGCCGGCGTCGTACCGGGCACGCAGGAAGTCCAGCCGGTCCATGGTCGTGTGGTCGTGCTCGGCGAGGAAGTCGGCGACCCGCTGGCGCAGGTCCTCCCCCACGGTTCGTGCGTCGGTCGTCGTCACGGTCGGGCTCCAGTCGGATCGGGGCGGTCAGTGGGTGGGCGGTGGGTGCCGTCAGGGTGGGCGGGCGCCGTCACTGCTGGGCGGGCACCCGGTCGGCCAGGAGCTGGGAGCGCCGGACCTTGCCGGCGTCGTCGCGCAGCGGCTCGCTCACCAGCTCGAAGGTGCGCGGCTGCTTGTAGCGGACCAGCCGCTCGGCCAGGTGGCGGCGCAGGTCGTCGAGGTCGACGTCGGTGAGGCCGGGAGCCGGCTGGACGATGGCGTGCACGACCTGGCCGAGGTCGGGGTCGGGCAGCCCGATGACGGCGCTGGAGGCGACCTGCGGGTGCTCGTCGAGCGCGGCCTCGACCTCCGCCGGGTACACGTTGGAGCCGCCGACCAGGATCATGTCGGTGCGCCGGTCGGCCAGGTAGAGGTAGCCGTCCTCGTCCATCCAGCCGATGTCGCCGAGGGACTCCCAGTCGCCGCGGGTGCGCGCCTCGGCGCCGATGTAGCGGTAGGAGGGTCCCTGGCCAGGGCCACGGCGGAGGTAGACCTCGCCGACCGTGCCCGGGGGCAGCTGCTCGCCGTCGGGGCCGAGGATCGTCATCTCGCCGTAGAGGACCGTGCCGACCGAGCCGCGGTGCTCGAGCCACTCGGTCCCGCTGATGATCGTGCCGGCCTGCGCCTCGGTGCCGGCGTAGAGCTCCATGAGCACCTCGGGGCCGACCCAGTCGATCCAAGCCTCCTTGAGCCACGGCGGGCAGGGGGCGGCCAGGTGCCAGACGGTCTCGAGCGAGGAGAGGTCGTAGGCGGCGCGCACCTCCTCGGGCAGCCGCCAGATGCGGCTCATCATGGCCGGCACGAGGTAGAGCCAGGTCGCGCGGTGCTCCTGGACCAGCCGCAGCACGCCCTCGGCGTCGAACCGCGGCATGAGGACCATCGTGGAGCCGTTGAGCAGTCCTGCCATGGCGCTGGTGAAGGGCCCGTTGTGGTACATCGGGCCGGGCATCAGGACGGTGCCGCCGGGCCGGTGCTTCCACACCATCGACCCGAACGGCTCGACGACGCCGGCCTGCGCGGAGACGATCAGCTTGGGCCGCCCGGTGCTGCCACCCGAGGCGGGCGCCTTGTACGCCGGGGACACCACCGTCGGCAGCGGGCCGTCGTCCTCCGCCTCGGCGATCAGCTCGTCGACGTCGGCGATCGGGCGGTCCAGCGGGATGTCGCCGCGGGCGATGACCAGCGGCGGGTTCGCCAGCTCGACGATGCCCTGCAGCTCCAGCGGCGGCATCGCCGCCGAGACCGGCTGCGGCACGGCGCCGGCCTTCCAGCAGGCGACGCAGGCCTCGACGAACTCGACGCTGTTGGGCAGGCCGATGGTGACCAGGTCGCCGAGGACGACGCCGCGCGCGAGCAGGGCGCGGGCGAGCCGGTTGGTGCGGCGGTCGAGCTCGGTCCAGCTGCGCGTGGTGTCCCCGCTGATGACGGCGGGCGCGTCGCCGTACTCGGCCGTGAGCTGGGCGACCCGCACCCCGATGGGGATCGCGGGCGGGGGTTCCTCGACGGGTCCGGGGGCCGGCACGGTCTCGGTCATCGGCTGCCTCCACGGAGCGGGCGGGCCGGTGACGCACCCCGGACCGCGTGAGCGGGCCCACATCGGCCCGCCGGCTTTCGGACTGTAACGCAGGCCTCACCCGGCCCCGCGGGGCCCGATCGGCGGCGCCCGGATCAGGGCACGGGGACCGGGCCGTGTGGCAGAGGGGACACCGGGTGGGCAGCACGCGCCCGCGAGCCGGAGCCGTCGCTTCGGCGCTCCGTCAGCCGGACCGGCGTGCTCCGTGACGCTCGGCCGCGTGCCCGGACGGCGGGGCCGACCGCTGGGCGCCGAACCGGTCCACGACGTCGTGCCGCTGCCGGGAGCGGCCCTGCAGCCACTCGTCCCAGTCCGCCGAGGGACGTCGGCTCGCGGACAGGGCGCTGAGCACGAGGTATCCCACGCCGATCACGACCGCGGCGACCAGCAGCACCACGATGCCCTCCCAGCCGAACAGCGGCGGGACGGTGAGGCTGCCCGGTTCCGGGGTCGCATCGGGGGTCATGGCACCGAGGGTTCCCCCGCGCGCCGCCGTCGGCGACCGTTGAGAGGACGCCGTCACCCGCCGGAGCGAGGCCTCGCCCGGCGGAGGCGCGGCACCCTCCCCGTCCGGGTGATGCGACTGAACGTGACCGGGCGGGCACGCTCAGCTCCACCTAGCGTCGTCCCGGATACCGGTACTGCTGGGAGTGAGTGGGATGACCATCGAGCTGCACGCCGACGGCCGGACGGACGGCCACCCCGGTCCCCTCCTGCCTCCGGAGCCCGCCGAGCGCACGCGCCCGAACGTGGCGGGCGACCTGGACGACGTCCTGGGGTCCGCGCCCATGTTCCGGCGGGCGATCGCCGGCTACGACCGGTTCGAGGTCCAGTCCTACGTCCAGTGGGCCGAGAGCGAGCTGGCCACGGCCGACCGCGAGCGGGAGCACCTGCTGGCCCGGCAGCTGGAGACCCGGGCCGCGCTCGACGAGGCCCGCGAGCTCCTCGGGCACTCCGCGGGGGGCGGTGAGTTCCTGCAGGTCTCCCGCCGGATCGGGACCCTGATGGCCACCGCGGCTGACGAGGCCGACGCCATGCGCGCGGAGGCTGCCGCCGACCGGCGGGCCGCCGCGGACGCCGCCGAGGAGACGATCGCCGTCGCCCGGCGACGGGCGGCCGAGACGGCGGCGCAGGCCGAACGGACGCTGGTGGAGGCCAGGGCCGCGGCCGGCGCGCTGCTCGACGAGGCACGGCAGGACCGCGACGCGGCCCGGGAGACCGGCGTCCGCGCCCGCGCCGAGGCCCACCGGCGGCTGGAGGGCGTGGCCGCGCTCGAACGGCGCGCCGCCGAGGAGGCGGACCGTCTCCGGGAGCGGGCCACCGCCGACGCCGCGGCCGCGCTGCTGCACGCCCGCCAGGAGGTCGTCGCACTGCTCGCCGCCGGCCGCGAGGAGCGCCGTCGCGCCGACGACGCCGCGGCCGACGCGCGCACCCGGCTCGACGACGACGCCGCCGCGCGCCGCGCCGCCCTGCTCGCCGAGCTGGACGTCCTGAGCGCGGAGGTCGCCGCGCTTCAGCAGCGGCGGGCCGACCTGCGCGCGCACGCCGACCACCTGGCGAACGCCGTCGCGGCGGCGCACGCCCGGCGCGCGGGACGTCGGCTGCTCGCTCCCCTGCGGCTCACCACCGCCCGCCGCCCCTGAGCAACCGGGACGGCACCACGGGTCAGGCAGCTCCTCCCCCGGCGGTGACGGCGGCGACGACCGCGGCGTAGGCACCCTCGGCGGCTGCACGCAGCTCGGCGTCGGTGCGGTCCTGGACCGGGTGCGGCACCAGCACGAACGGCGCGGGGAAGCCGAGTGCGGCGCCCTGCAACCGGGCGGCGTCGGCGAACACCTCGCTGGCGAGGAAGACCCCCACCACGCCACGGCGCTCGAGGTCGGCGATGTCGTGCACACTGCACGACGTGCACGAGCCCTAATCGGCGAGCGCCTCGATGACCACCTCGCACTGCTCGGCGATCTCGTGCCGCAGGTCGACCGGCGCGGTCCGGGTGAACGTGGGCTTGCGGTACCGACGCACCACGGCGCCGCCCGCGGCGAGCAGCTCCTCGAGCCGGTCGAGGACGACGTCCCCCCGGGGCTTGCTGATGTCGAGCAGGCCCACCGTGCGGCCGCGCAGGGACGCCGGACGCGGGAGCAGCTCCCGCACCGATGCCTGCTGCTCGCCGGTCGGGTCCAGGACGGTTCTCATGCGCGCACCTCTCGAGTCACCGGGGAGCTCCCGGTCGTACCGGACACCCAGCCGCCGACGACGGCGCTGAACAGGCCGGCGTCGCCACCGGCGTGCACCACGAGCAGCCCGCCGGGGCGGAACTTGGGCAGCTTCCTGCCGGCGAGCGCCTCGGGCACTCCCTCGGTGATGCCGCCGGCGCCGCGGACGAGCTCGTCGGCGTCCAGCGTCAGCAGGCCCTCGATCTCGGCGACCAGCCGGGCCCGGTCCCAGCCGGCCTCGCGGAAGACGCGCCCGTGCTCCGGGGAGACGACGAGGACCGCGTCGAACGACAGCGGCAGCTTCGGGTGCCCGTTGACGCGCAGGCAGGCCGCGAACGAGCGCGCCAGGGACTCGGGCGTCCGGCTCAGCTGGTCGACGACAGGCTGCACGCCCGAGCCGGCGAAGAGGGTGACCGCGTCACCGGGGACGCCGCGGTCGGCGGCGAGCGGTGCGAAGGGGCTGCCCTCCTCGCGCTCGGCGAAGCAGGAGGTGAGCTTGCCCGGGTTGCCGAGAGTGGCGCGGTCGATGCCGCCGGGCCGGCCGCCGCCGACGTTGCGGACGACGAGCTGCAGCGCCCGGCCGATCGTGGCGTTGGCGCGGTTGCCCTGGCCCAGGGCGTTGACCCCGCTGTTCATGCCGATCCGGCGGGCGATCGGGCCGTTCACCACGATCATGGGGCCGGAGAAGTACGTCGTCGCCAGGAGGCCGTGCAGGGCGAACTCCTCGGTGCACGCCGCCTCCAGCGCCGCCAGCACGACCGGCAGGTGTTCCGGGAGGCAGCCGGCCATCACCGCGTTGACGGCGACCTTCTCGACCGTGCACTCGACGAGGTCCGGCGGCACGACCGCGACGACATCGCCGGGCGCGCGGGTCGTGCCGCGCAGCATCCGCAGGACGCGTTCCAGGGTGGGCGGGACGACGGGGAGACCGTCGGTCCAGCCGCGGTCGAACATCGCCTCGTGCTCGTCCTCGAGGTCTGCCAGCTCCACCCGGCGGCTGCCGAGACCGCTGCCTCCGTAGCGGGCCTCCAGCGCGTCGATGCGGAACGGGTCGACCGACAGCGAGCCGCAGCCCGGGCGGTGCTCGGGAAGGTCCGCGCCCAGGCTTGGGACGCCGGTGAGGGCCTCCCACTGCTCGCGGCTCCAGCCGACGACGCGGGCGGTCTCCTCGCCGTCCTGGATGCGCAGCAGGGTCGGCACCGTCTCGATGCCCAGGCGATAGGACAGCTCGAGCTCGGTGTCGTCGTGCTCGAACCAGCCGGCGTCGTCCTGGCACCAGACCTCGGCGCCGAGCTCCCGGAGCACCGGCTCGACGAGCACGCAGGTCGGGCACTCGCGCTTCACCACGGCCACGAGACCGTCCGGGAGCCGCATCGCCGGACCGTAGCGCACCCGACCGCTGATGACAGCCCACGCGAGCCTCGTCAAGACCCCTTCGACATCTGTGGACAGGGCGCTGACCTGCGGGTTCGGGTGCTGGACGACACTCCACCTCGGTAGGCTTCGTACATTGTTCGACCGGCTGTGCGACTCCGAAGGCGGTGCCTCGCAGGTGTGCTGGAGACGCTGGCCGGTGAGGACCTGAAGCAGTCGTTCGGGCCGGCGGTGATCGAGCGGACCGGCTCGCTGGTGGTGGCCCGGAACCGGTTGGACGCGGTGCTGGCGCGCACGGTGCGCGAGGGCGAGCTGACCCAGGCCTCGGAGCATGACGGCAAGGCATCGATGTCCTCCTGGCTGCGGGGCCACCACCGCCTGTCCCAGGGCGAGGCGAGCCGGCTGGTGCGCAACGGGCGCGCCCTGGAGCAGCTACCGGCCCTCGCAGCAGCGGCTACGGCTGGTGCGGTGACCGCGGAAGCCGTGTCCGTGGTCGCGCCGGTCGCCTCGGCCGAGAACCTCGCCCGCGCCGAGGCGCAGGACGTCGACGTCCCGGCGATCGACGCCGCACTCACGACGGTGGCATCGACCCGGCCGCATGCCGAACTGCGGCAGGTGGTCGGCCACTACCTGGCCCGCCTCGACCCCGACGGCACCGAACCCGACCCCACCGAGAAGCGGTCGCTGTCGCTGAGCAAGCGCACCGACGGGTCGCTGTCCTTCCACGGCACCCTCGACGCCATCGGCGGGGAGAAGCTCCAGGCCGCGGTCGAGTCGATCCTGCAGGCATCCCGCCCCGCGGGGGACACCCGCACCCGCGCCCAGCAG
>NZ_FNBT01000001.1 GCF_900102425.1 Blastococcus aurantiacus | reverse complement strand
CCAGCGGGTTGATAGGCCGGAAGTGGAAGCACCGCAAGGTGTGGAGCTGACCGGTACTAATAGGCCGAGGGCTTGACCACACACACCCACTCGGGCTGTCGTGCAGGTCAGGGTCAATTAACGAAGATTGCTTCGCGTCCACTGTGCGGTTCTGAACGCACGAACCAGGTCGTCCTGGATCGATAAGTTCACAGAGTTACGGCGGTCATGGCGAGAGGGAAACGCCCGGTCTCATTCCGAACCCGGAAGCTAAGCCTCTCAGCGCCGATGGTACTGCCCTGGAGACGGGGTGGGAGAGTAGGACGCCGCCGGACAACCATTACCGAAAGGGCCCCAGCATCCGTGCTGGGGCCCTTTCGCATGCCCAGACCACACCCGCCGCCGCCGACGTCCCCCCTTCTGCTTTACCGCGGAAAAGCAGGACGTCGCCGTCCCTCCTCTGCTTTACCGCGGAGAAGCAGACCCCGGTGTCAGCGGCGGGGTTCCTTGGTGGTCGCGCCGACGTTGTCGGCGAGCCACGCGTTGAGCGGCGCCAGGTCCCGCCAGGAGGTGCGCACCCGGTCCAGGACGTCGCGGGTGTGCAGCCAGTCCTCGGGCGTCCAGCGCCGCGTCGCGTGCAGCGCCTTGTGCTGCAGCAGCTCGAGCCGGTCGTCGTCGGCGGAGTAGCCGGCGGGGACGCGCACCAGGCGGTCGCCCTCGATGTCCCATCCGGCGGCCCTCAGCCGGTCGATCTCCCGCTCCAGCCGCACGCCCTGCACGGGGTCGGCCACAGCGCGGCGGTACCGGGCGATCTGGTCGCTCTCCAGGCGCCAGCTGCCGCCGGAGACCATGAGCCCGTCGGCCGAGATCTGGACGTACCAGGACCCGGCGCCTCGTCCCTCGGGTGTGACCACGGCGCCCTGGTGCGTCTTGTACGGGGTCTTGTCGTGCGAGAAGCGGACGTCGCGGTAGGGCCGGAACACCTTCGCCGTCCCGAACTCGCCCGAGAGCTCCTCCAGCAACGCCAGCATCGGTGCGCGGACGAACGACTCGTACTCGTCACGGTGCGCGGTCCAGAAGGTCTTGGTGTTGTCCGCCTCGAGGCCCTCGTAGAAGACCAGTCCCTCGTCGGGGAAGCCTGTGAAGCTCACGTGGGGTCCGCTGCCTCGTCGACCAGCCCGGTGTGCCAGCGCAGCTCGCGCAGCGGCGTCCCCCCGGTGTCCAGGGTCCGCGCCCAGCCATCGGTTTCCCAGCCGGCCGACTCGAAGAAGGCGGCGGAGACGTCGTCCGCCTCCGGCAGCCAGGTACGCAGCCGCACCACCCCCTGGGACAGGGCGAGGTCGACCGCCGCTGCCAGGAGCCGGCTGCCGTGTCCGCGACGCCCCCAGCGGGGCTCGACCAGCAGCGTGGAGATCTCGGACGTCGGCCCGGCGGGGTCGGGGCTCTCGCCGTCGGCCAGCTCCGCCGGTCCGAACGCGGTGAAACCGACGACCGTCTCCTGCTCCAGGGCGACCAGCACGAGGTGCGCCGGCGTCGGCGGCACCTCGACGGCGGTGCGCCACGCGTGCGCGGCGGCCTGCTCGTCCCAGGTGTCCAGCAACTCGGCCGGGAGCACCGACCGGTACGCGGTCCGCCAGGCGATGGCCTGCACACGGGCGATGTCCGATGCCTCCCCGGAGCGCGCCGGTCGCACCGAGACGTCGGCGGAGCCGGTCAGGCGGGGGAACGGCGTGGGGTCCACGTCCGCGAGCCTAGGCAGGCCCCCGGCGAGGAGGTGTCGGTGGCCGGGGGCAGGATCGCGCCGTGACGTCCGTGCAACGCCTCCCGGCCGGTCTGGCCCGGCGCATGGCGCTGGCCGCGCAGGGGTTCGCGGTCCCGCGTCCGTCGTCCCCGGTCGGGTCCCGACAGCTGCGCTCCGTGGCCCAGCGTCTGGCCGTCGTGCAGATCGACTCGGTGAACGTCCTGTCGCGGTCCCACTACCTGCCGTTCTTCAGCCGCCTCGGCCCCTATCCGCGCCAGGCGCTCGACGCGCTCACGAATGGCCGGGGCGCGGTGTTCGAGTACTGGGCGCACGAGGCTTCCTTCCTGCCGGTGCGGCTCCACCCCCACCTCCGCTGGCGCATGGCGGCGGCGGACGACGAGGCGTGGGGCTCGATGACCCGGGTGGCCAGGGAGCGGCCGGAGTACGTCGCCGCCCTGGTCGAGCGGGTGCGCACCGGTGGTCCGCTGCGCGCCGCCGAGCTGGGCGAAACCCGTCCCGACCGGCCGGGCAGCATGTGGAACTGGCACGCCGGCAAGGCGGCGCTCGAGTACCTGTTCTTCACCGGTGTGCTCACCGCCCGGGGGCGGACGGCCGGCTTCGAGCGGGTCTACGACCTCACCGAGCGGGTCCTGCCCGCGACGGTGCTCGCCCAGCCGGTGCCGGAGCGTGCCGATGCCGTGCGCGAGCTGGTCCGCACCGCTGCCCGCGCTCTGGGAGTCGCCACCGAGAAGGACCTGCGCGACTACTTCCGGCTGTCACCGGGGGACGCGCGCACCGCTGTCGCGGAGCTGACCGATGCCGGTGAGCTGACCGCCGTCGCGGTGGACGGCTGGGGCCGGCCCGCCTGGCTGGACCCGGCGGCCCACCGGCCGCGCTGGATCCGGGCGCGGGCGCTGCTGAGCCCCTTCGACTCGCTGGTCTGGGAACGGCCGCGGGTCGAGCGGATCTTCGGCTTCCGCTACCGGCTGGAGATCTACACGCCGGCGCCCAAGCGGGTGCACGGCTACTACGTGCTGCCCTTCCTGCTGGGCGACCGCCTGGTGGGTCGGGTCGACCTCAAGGCCGACCGGCAGGCGTCCGTGCTGCGCGTGCAGTCCGCCTTCGCCGAGGACGACGTCGCGCACGGCGAGGTCGCCGCCGAGCTCGCCGCCGAGCTGCGGCTCATGGCCGACTGGATGGAGCTCGAGGACGTCGTCGTGGGGGAGCGCGGCGACCTCGCCGGTGAGCTCAGCCGGGTGGTGGGGAGGCGCTGAGCCCGCCCGACTCCACGCCGAGGCCGCCCAGCACCACCACGGCGTGGATGCGCAGGTCGGCGGCGTGCTCGTCGTGGGTGCGCTGCACCGCGCCGTCGGCACCGATGCCGCCCAGGCCCCGGAACCGCCACCAGACGCGCCAGTCCGCGGGGACCCGCACGGCCAGCCCGGCCATGCCCATGCGCACCGTGAGGTCGATGCCGTGCGCGGGCAGCGGCAGGGCGGTCAGGTCGATCTCCCCGCCGGCCATCGCCAGATCGACGCGCAGCCGGGACAGATCGGGGTTGGTGGGGCGGAGCTCGAGCCCGTTGTGGGTGACCACCCGGCGGATGCTCGTGCTGGTCGCGTCCCCCTCGTTCCGGCGCCAGGCGGTGAAGAACCCGGCGAGCGCCACCACCGCCTGGAAGCTGAACCAGCCGACGATCCAGGGCCGGAGCCTGCGGACCACGGACGACCAGCTCGGCTCGCTCATGGGGACAGCCTGCCGCCGCGCGGCGCGCAGGACCAGGGGCGGGCTGCTCAGCCCCGCGGCGCCCCGGCGGGCGGGACACCGGCGAGCCGGCTGACCAGGGCCAGCCCGCCGGGCTCGCCGGGCCAGTGCCGGGCCAGCGCCCCGGCGCCGGCGCGCCTGGTCACCGACCGCAGCGTCCAGGCCACCACGATCACGTCGTCGGCGTAGCCGAGCACCGGGATGAAGTCGGGGACCAGGTCGATCGGCATGAGCAGATAGCCCAGCAGCAGCCACAGCCGGACCCGGACCCCGCGGGGAAGTGAGCCGTCGGCGGCCAGGCGGCGCACCAGGCGAACCACATCGGGAAGCAGGCGGAGAGCCGTCCGGGCGGTGAGCTCGTCGGTGCGCGCCCGCCACAGGAGCGCGAGCAGGACCAGCCAGAGGAGCAGCACTCCACCCACGACGACGGCCAGCGTCCGGACCCACTCCACCGGCCCAGTCTGCCGCCGCCGTCGCCGTACGCTCACGGCGTGCCCGAGATCGTGCCGCTGAAGGTCCAGGTCATCGCCCAGACGCAGTTCACCCCGCCGGCCGACGTCCCGTGGGAGACCGACGCCGAGGGTGGGCAGGCACTGGCCGAGTTCGCCGGCCGGGCCTGCTACCAGTCGTGGAGCAAGCCCAACCCGGTCACCGCCACGAACGCCGGGTACCTCCGGCACATCCTCGAGGTCGGGCACCTCTCGGTGCTCGAGCACGGCACGGTCAGCATGTACCTGACCGGGGTCTCCCGGTCGCTCACCCACGAGCTCGTGCGGCACCGGCACTTCTCCTACAGCCAGCTCTCGCAGCGCTACGTGCCCGAGCACGAGGCCGAGATGGTCGAACCGGCGGTGATCGCTGAGGACCCGGAGCTGCACGCGCTGTTCGTGGCCTCGACGGAGGCGGCGCTGACCGCCTACGAGCAGCTGCTCGCCGGCCTGGAGCAGCGCTTCGCGGACGGGCCCAACGCCACCCTGCGGCGCAAGCAGGCCCGGCAGGCCGCGCGCGCGGTGCTGCCCAACGCCACCGAGACGCGGATCGTGGTCACCGGCAACTACCGGGCCTGGCGGCACTTCGTGGCCATGCGGGCCAGCGAGCACGCCGACGTCGAGATCCGGGGGCTCGCCATCGCCTGCCTGCGGGAGCTGCAGCGGGTGGCGGGCAACGTGTTCGGGGACTTCCGGATCAGCACCCTGGCCGACGGCAGCGAGGTGGCCGCCAGCCCGCTGGTCGGGGAGGGCTGAGCCGCCTGTGGCTGCTGCGCCGGGCGGCTCCCGGCTGTCGGTCCCCGGCCGTAGTCTCGGGCGCGTGGCAGCTCCGATCGACACCCAGTACGAGGACCTCCTGCGCCGGATCCTGGAGCAGGGGACGCCGAAGCAGGACCGCACCGGCACGGGCACGGTGAGCCTGTTCGGCGAGCGGCTCCGGTACGACCTCTCCGAGCGCTTCCCGCTGGTGACGACGAAGAAGGTGCATTTCAAGTCCATCGCCGTCGAGCTGCTGTGGTTCCTGCGCGGGGACAGCAACGTGGGCTGGCTGCGCGACCAGGGCGTCACCATCTGGGACGAGTGGGCCTCGCCCGAGGGGGAGCTGGGTCCCGTCTACGGCGTCCAGTGGCGGTCGTGGCCCACACCGGACGGGCAGCAGATCGACCAGATCACGAACGTCCTGGAGACGCTGCGCTCCGACCCCGACTCCCGGCGCATGATCGTCTCCGCGTGGAACGTCGGCGCTCTGCCGGAGATGGCGCTGGCGCCCTGCCACGCGCTGTTCCAGTTCTACGTCGCCGACGGCAAGCTCTCCTGCCAGCTCTACCAGCGCAGCGCCGACATGTTCCTCGGCGTCCCGTTCAACATCGCCAGCTACGCGCTGCTCACCCGCATGGTCGCCGCCCAGGTGGGCCTGGAGCCGGGCGACTTCGTCTGGGTGGGCGGGGACTGCCACGTCTACAGCAACCACGTCGCGCAGGTGACCGAGCAGCTCTCCCGCGAGCCCAAGCCGTTCCCCACCCTGGACCTGGCCCCCGCGCCGTCCCTGTTCGACTACACCTACGACCACTTCACGATCCGCGACTACGACCACCACCCCGCCATCCGCGGCGCCGTGGCCGTCTGACCGCCCGCTCCTGATGACCGTCGGCATGGTGTGGGCGCAGGCCCGCGGGGGCGTGATCGGGGTGAACGGCGCTCTCCCGTGGCACCTGCCGGAGGACTCCGCGCTCTTCCGCCGGGTGACGATGGGGTCGACGGTCGTGATGGGACGCCGCACGTGGGAGTCCCTGCCGGAGCGCTTCCGTCCCCTGCCCGGCCGGGTCAACGTGGTCCTCACCTCCGACCGCGCCTGGACGGCGGACGGCGCGCTGACCGCGGCGTCGGTGGACCAGGTGCTCGCCGAGCACGAGGCGTTCTGGGTGATCGGGGGGGAGGCGGTCTACGCCGCGTTCCTCCCGCACGCCGACCGGCTGGTGGTCACCGACGTCGACGTCGAGGTGGACGGCGACACCTGGGCGCCGGTCCTGGACGGGGCCTGGACCCTCGCCGCGCGGACGCCGGGCAGCGGCTGGTCGGAGTCCGCGACGGGCGGCCTGCGCTACGCCGTGTCGGAGTACGAGCGCGCCGACGCGACCGGGACCGAGCACCCGCACGCGGCTCGGTAGATTCAGCCCATGACCACCGACCCCGCCCGGCCCTTCGGGCGCGTGCTGACGGCGATGGTCACGCCGCTGGCCGAGGACGGGTCGATCGACCTCGCCGGCGCCCAGGAGCTGGCCGCCCACCTCGTCGACCGCCAGGCGCACGACGGCCTGGCCGTGCTGGGCACCACCGGCGAGTCCCCGACCATGAGCGACGGCGAGTCGCACGCCGTCCTGGAGGCGGTGATCGACGCGGTCGGCGACCGCGCCACCGTCCTCGCCGGGGTCGGCACCAACGACACCGCCCACACGATCGAGCGGGCGCAGGCCGCCGAACGCCTCGGTGCCGACGGCCTGCTCGTCGTCACCCCGTACTACAACAAGCCCCCGCAAGCGGGGCTCCTGCGCCACTTCACCGCGGTGGCCGACAGCACCGACCTGCCGGTGATGCTCTACGACATCCCGCACCGCTCGGCGGTGCCGATCGAGGTCGAGACGATGGTGCGCCTCGCCGAGCACCCCGGGATCGTCGCGGTGAAGGACGCCAAGGGTGACTTCGGCGCCATGGCCTGGACGAAGGCGCGCACCGACCTCGCGTTCTACAGCGGCGACGACATGCTGAACCTGCCCATCCTCGCCATGGGCGGCGTCGGGGTGGTCAGCGTGGTCGGCCACCTCGTCGGCCCCCGGCTCGCCGAGCTCATCGCGGCGGTGGAGGCCGGCGACCTGGCCCGCGCCCGCGCCGTGAACGACAGCCTGCTGCCGGTCTACACCGGCATCTTCCGCACCCAGGGCGCGATCCTGGTCAAGGCGGCGCTCAACGCTCTCGGCCTGCCGGCCGGCCCGCTGCGGCCGCCGCTCGTCGAGGCGACCCACGACCAGCTCGCGCAACTGCGCATCGACCTCGCCGACGGAGGCGTTCAACTGTGAGTGGCCAGGTCACCCAGCCCCATCTCGATCTCAAGGCCCCGCCGCCGTTACCCGAAGGCGGCCTGCGCGTCATGGCGCTGGGCGGACTGGGCGAGATCGGCCGCAACATGGCGGTCCTCGAGTTCGACGGGCAGCTGCTCGTCATCGACTGCGGCGTCCTCTTCCCCGAGGCCGAGCAACCCGGGATCGACCTGATCCTGCCGGACTTCGGGGTCATCGAGCACCGGCTGGACGACATCACCGCCGTCGTCCTCACGCACGGGCACGAGGACCACATCGGCGCCATCCCGTACCTGCTGCGGCTGCGCGAGGACATCCCGCTGGTCGGGTCCCGGTTCACCCTGGCGCTGGTCAAGGCCAAGCTGCGCGAGCACCGCATCGACCCGGTGCTGGTCGAGGTCGCAGCGGGCGACGACCACCTGGCCGGGCCGTTCCACTGCGAGTTCATCTCGGTGAACCACTCGATCCCGGACGCCCTCGCCGTCGCGGTGCACACCCCGGCCGGGCTGCTGGTGCACACCGGTGACTTCAAGATGGACCAGCTGCCGCTCGACGGCGTCCTCACCGACCTCGGCGCCTTCGCCCGGCTCGGCGTCTCGGGCATCGACCTGCTGCTCGCCGACTCCACGAACGCCGAGGTGCCCGGCTTCGTCACCCCCGAGCGCAGCATCGGCCCGGTCCTGGACGACGTCTTCGCCCGGGCCACCCAGCGCCTGATCGTCTCCAGCTTCGCCAGCCACGTGCACCGCATCCAGCAGGTGCTGGACTGCGCGCACAAGCACGGGCGCAAGGTGGCGCTGGTGGGCCGCTCGATGGTCCGCAACATGGGGGTGGCCCGCGACCTCGGGCTGCTGCACATGGCCCCGGGCCTGATGGTCTCCCTGGACGACGCCGCCAAGATGCCGGCCGAGCAGGTCGTGCTGGTGAGCACCGGCTCGCAGGGCGAACCGCTCTCCGCGCTCGGGCGCATGGCGCGGGGCGACCACCACCAGGTCACCATCGAGGCCGGCGACACCGTCGTCCTCGCCTCCTCCCTGGTGCCGGGCAACGAGACCGCCGTCTACAAGGTCATCAACGGGCTGTCCCGGCTCGGCGCCACGGTCGTGCACAAGGAGACGGCGCGGGTGCACGTCTCCGGGCACGCGCCCGCCGGTGAGCTCCGCACGCTGCTCAACGTGGCCAAGCCCCGCTACCTGATGCCGGTGCACGGGGAATGGCGCCACCTGCGCGCCCACGCCAAGCTCGCCGAGGAGACCGGCATGGCGGCCGACCGCGTGCTGCTCGCCGAGGACGGCGTGGTGATCGACCTGGTCGACGGCAAGGCCACGATCGTCGGCAGCGTGCCCATCGGCAACGTCTACGTCGACGGGCTGAACGTCGGCGACGTCGGCGAGGAGTCGCTGCAGGCCCGCCGCATCCTCGGCGACGAGGGGTTCGTGGCGCTGACCGTCGTCGTCGAGCCCTCGACCCGCACGATCGTGCGGCCGGTGCACCTGTCCACCAAGGGCTTCTCCGACGACCCGTCGGCCTTCGACGAGGTCCTGCGCCTGGTCGAGGACAACCTGCGCCGGGCACTGCAGGACGAGGACGTCGACGCCCACCGGATGTCGCAGATCATCCGGCGCACCGTCGGCAAGTGGGTCTCGGACAAGCACCGCCGCCGTCCGATGATCATCCCGACGGTGCTCGAGGTCTGAGGTCCCGGCCGGTCGGTCAGCGCACCACGTCGATCGGCTCGATCCTCTCGCCCGCGGGCAGGTGGAAGCCCCACACCTGGGCGTAGAAGGACAGTTCGCCGTCCAGTGCGGCGCGGATGTTGGCGGCCTTGCGGAACCCGTGCTGCTCACCGGCGAACAGCAGGTAGGCGTGCGGCACGCCCTTCTCGCGGAGCGCCGCGACGATCGCCTCGGCTTGGGCGGGCGGCACGATCGCGTCCTCGTCGCCCTGGAAGACGGCCAGCGGGGTGTCCAGCGCGTCGACGTGGTTGATCGGCGACCGCTCCGCGTAGACGTCGGCGCCCTCCGGCCAGGGCGCTACCAGGCCGTCGAGGTAGCGGGACTCGAACTTGTGGGTCTCCGCGGCCAGCGCACCCAGGTCGGCGACGCCGTAGTGGCTGGCTCCGGCCGTGAAGACGCCGGGGCGCAGGGAGAGCGCGGCGAGGGTGGTGTAGCCGCCGGCCGAGCCGCCCCGGATGGCCATCCGCGCGGGGTCGACCCGCCCGGAGTCCGCGAGGAACCGGGCGCACGCGACGACGTCGTCCAAGTCGACGACGCCCCACCGGCCCTGGAGCGCGTCGCGGTACCGGCGTCCGTAGCCGGTGGAGCCCCGGTAGTCGACGTCGGCGACGCAGAAGCCGCGTGAGGTCCAGTACTGGACGGCCAGGTTGAGCACCGGCGAGGCCGCCGAGGTCGGGCCGCCGTGGACGACGACCAGCAGCGGCGGGAGGTCGCCGTCGGCAGCGGGGACGTCGGGGTTCGTCGGCGGGTAGACCAGCGCGTGGGCGACGTCGATGCCCGTGCCGGCGTCCTCGGTCGGGAAGGCGACGTGCTCGGGACGGGAGAACCACGCCGGGTCCAGACCGAGGTCCCGTGCCGGGCGCAGCACCACCGCGTCGCCACCGTCGAGCGGCACGCGCAGCACCACCGGCTCGCTGTCCGGGCCACCGGCGACGCAGACGACGCCGTCGCCGGCCGCCGCCAGGTTGCGGAACGACGCGTAGGGCACCTCGAGCTCGCGCACGCTCCCGTCCGCCTCGAGGACGGCGAGCCGGTCGGCTCCGTCGCGGCCGTAGGCGAACGCGACCCGGCGGTCGGCCAGCAGCGCGAAGCGGGACTGCCCGAACACCCACTGCGGGCCGGCGATGTCGGCACCCACGTCCACGACCAGCTCGGCCTCCTCGTGCGGCCGCTTCCGGTACAGCGACCAGAAGTTCGTGCGGTCGGCGAACCACCACAGCGCCAGGTCCCCGCCCCACGTGGGCTGGACGACAGACTCGCCGGGGCCGCCGGCGAGCACGTGCTCGCTGCCGTCGGCGGCGCGGACGACGAGCTGGGCGGCGTCCCACGGCATGGAGGGGTGGTCCCACTGCAGCCAGGAGAGCGTCACGCCGTCCGGCGCGAGCCGGGGGTCGGAGACGAAGTCCGGACCGCTCACCAGGACCTCGGCGCCCTCGGCGGTGATCCGGACGATCTCGTTGACGACGTCGGCCGCACCGCCGGAGGCCCGGTGGGTCTCCCGGACGGCGAGAACGCCGTCGGCGGTGACGTGCAGGTCGGCGTAGCGCACGCCCGAGGGCGCCGCGGGCTCGGGCGTGACGGCCACGGGGGAGTCGCTGCCCGCGTCCAGTCGGTACAGCCGCTGGTCCGAGAACTCGGTGAACCAGAGCGTGCCGTCGCTGACCGTCCACGAGCCGCCGCCATACTCGTGCACGCGGGTGCGGGCGTTCCACGGAGCGGGCAGGACGTCGGCCACGGTCCCGTCCGGTGAGCGCCGCACCACCACCGACCGGCCGCCCTCGTCGGGCCGGGACTCCGCCCACCACACGTCGGCGCCGTCGACCACCACCTCGCCGATCCGGGCGGCCGCGCGGACCACGAGCTCGGAGGTGATCGGGGTCGGCCAGCCGCCGTGTCGACGAGGAGAGCTCATGGCTGTGACGTTATGAGATGCGGCGCCGGTGCGGGACACGACCGCCTGCCTGCCCCGTCACGGCCTCCGCGCGGATTACCGTTCGACGCATGCCTGCCCGCACCACGTCGACGCGCCGGCCGGCGTCCACGCGCAGCCGCTCGGGATCGACCGCGGCCAGCAAGAAGCGGCCGGCCGCCAAGCGGTCCGGCAACCGTCGTCCACCCGCGCGCAAGAAGGACGCCGGCTTCAGCCTGTGGCGTGCCGCCAGCGGCACCTGGGGGCTGCTCGCCCGGGGGGCGGGCGGCCTCGCCCGGTCGGTCGCCCGGCCCGCGGAGGCCGAGCCGCTCGCGCCCGAGCACCGCCGTGACGGGGTGGGCCTGGCCGTCCTCGGCCTGGCCGTCGTCCTGGGCGCCGCCGCCTGGAGCAACGGGATCGGCCCGGTGGGCGTCGCCCTGACCGACGGCGTCCGCTGGGTCATCGGCTCGCTGGTGATGGTGCTGCCGGTCGTGCTGTTCTTCGCCTCCCTCCGGCTGCTGCGCAGCGGGCCGCGGCCCGAGGCGCGGGGCCGGCTGGTGATCGGCTGGGTCTGCGTGACCGCGTCGGTGCTCGGCGTCGCCCAGGTGGTGGGCGACCCCGCCGACCCCGAGCGCGGCCTGCCCGGGTCCGGCGGGCTGATCGGCTGGGCCGTCGGCACGCCCCTGGTCGCCGGCATGGGGCCGGTCGTCCCCGTCGTCCTGCTCGCGCTGCTCGCCTTCTTCGGCCTGCTCGTCATCACCTCCACCCCGGTGCACCAGATCCCCGAGCGCCTGCGCGAGCTCACCGACCGGCTGCTCGGCCGGGACGACTACTACGAGGACGACGACGAGTACGGCGACTTCGACGAGTACGAGGAGGAGGCCGACGCCGCGCCGACCACCCGGAAGTCGCGGCGCAAGCTCGCGGAGGACCTGCTCGCCACCGGCCCGATCGACCACGGGGCGATGGCCGCGGCCGCCGATGCCACGCTCACCACCGAGCCCGAGCACACCGAGCTGCGTCCCGCACCCCCTCGGCCGCCGGTGGTGGACCGCACCCTCCCCGAGGACCTGCCGCCGATCACCGAGCCCGAGCAGCTGTCCATCCAGCCGGTGGAGGGCAACTACGTCCTGCCCTCGCTGTCCATGCTGCGCCCGGGGGACCCGCCGCGGGCCCGCTCGAAGGCCAACGACGTCGCCATCGAGGCGATCACCGGCGTGCTCGACCAGTTCAACATCGACGCCGCGGTCACCGGCTTCACCCGTGGCCCGACGGTCACCCGGTACGAGGTCGAGCTGGGCCAGGGCGTCAAGGTGGAGAAGATCACCGCGCTGACCCGCAACATGGCCTACGCGGTGGCCAACGACAACATCCGCATCCTCGCCCCGATCCCCGGCAAGTCCGCCGTCGGCATCGAGGTGCCCAACACCGACCGCGAGAAGGTGTCGCTCGGCGACGTCCTCCGGTCCGGTGCGGCCAAGCAGGACCCGCACCCGATGCTCGTGGGCCTGGGCAAGGACATCGAGGGCGGCTTCGTCTGCGCCAACCTGGCGAAGATGCCCCACCTGCTCGTCGCCGGTGCCACCGGCGCCGGTAAGTCCAGCTGCGTCAACTCGATCCTGACCTCGCTGCTGCTGCGGGCCACCCCGGACCAGCTCCGGATGATCCTGGTCGACCCGAAGATGGTCGAGCTGACGCCGTACGACGGCATCCCGCACCTGATCACGCCGATCATCACCGACCCCAAGAAGGCCGCCACCGCGCTGGCCTGGCTGGTCGAGGAGATGGAGCAGCGCTACCAGGACATGAAGTCCACCGGTGTGCGGCACATCGACGACTTCAACCGCAAGGTCGAGAAGGGCGAGATCACCGCGCCCCCCGGCAGCGAGCGGGTCTACCGCCCCTACCCGTACATCCTCGCGATCGTCGACGAGCTCGCCGATCTGATGATGGTCGCCCCGCGGGACGTCGAGGAGCACATCGTCCGCATCACGCAGAAGGCGCGTGCGGCCGGCATCCACCTCATCCTCGCGACGCAGCGCCCGTCGGTCGACGTCGTCACCGGCCTGATCAAGGCCAACGTGCCCTCGCGTCTGGCGTTCTCCACCTCGAGCCTCACCGACAGCCGGGTCATCCTCGACCAGCCCGGTGCGGAGAAGCTCATCGGCATGGGTGACGCGCTGTTCATGCCCATCGGTGCGGGCAAGCCGATGCGTGTCCAGGGCGCCTTCGTCACCGACGCCGAGATCGAGGCGGTCGTCGAGTTCGCCAAGCGGCAGGCCGAGCCGGAGTACCGCGAGGAGGTCTTCTCCGCCGGGAACGCCGGCGAGAAGAAGGACATCGACGAGGACATCGGCAACGACCTCGACCTGCTGCTGCAGGCCGTGGAGCTGATCGTGACCAGCCAGTTCGGCTCCACCTCGATGCTGCAGCGCAAGCTGCGCGTCGGGTTCGCCAAGGCCGGCCGCCTCATGGACCTCATGGAGAGCCGGGGCATCGTCGGCCCGTCCGAGGGCTCCAAGGCGCGCGACGTGCTCATCAAGCCCGACGAGCTGGAATCGGTCATGTTCACCCTCCGCGGCGGGCCGGCCTGACGCGGAGGACAGGGATCACTCCCAGGAGCGGTGGGGACGGCGGTACGGGCGACTACGATGGCCCGGTGACAGCTGCGCCCCACCCTGCCCGGAAGGTGGCGGTGGTGACCCTCGGCTGCGCCCGCAACGAGGTCGACTCCGAGGAGCTGGCCGGCCGGCTGGCCGCCGGTGGCTACGAGCTCATCGACGACGCGGACGCCGCCGACGCCGTGCTGGTGAACACCTGCGGGTTCATCGAGTCGGCCAAGAAGGACTCCGTCGACGCGATCCTGGCCGCCACGGACAGCGGCGCCCCCGTCGTCGCGGTCGGCTGCATGGCCGAGCGCTACGGCTCCGAGCTGGCCGGGGCGCTGCCCGAGGCCACCGTGCTCGGGTTCGACGACTACGCCGAGATCGGGAACCGCCTCGACGACGTCATCGCCGGCCGCCCGCTGGTCCCGCACACCCCGCGCGACCGCCGCACCCTGCTGCCGATCAGCCCCGTCCAGCGCAGCGCCGCACGCGCCGCGGTCGACGCCCCCGCGATCCCCGGCCACGACTGGCTCCGCCGCAAGCGGCTGGCCTCCGGTCCCGTCGCGGCGCTGAAGCTGGCGTCGGGCTGCGACCGCCGCTGCGCCTTCTGCGCGATCCCGACGTTCCGTGGCGCCTTCGTCTCCCGCCCGCCGGCCGAGGTGCTCGGCGAGGCACAGTGGCTGGCGTCGCAGGGCGTCACCGAGCTGGTGCTGGTCAGCGAGAACTCCACGTCCTACGGCAAGGACCTCGGCGACCTCCGCTCCCTGGAGAAGCTGCTGCCAGAGCTGGCCGCCGTCGAGGGCATCGCCCGGGTCCGGGTCGCCTACCTCCAGCCGGCCGAGCTGCGCCCCGGTCTGCTCGAGCTGATCGCCGGCACGCCGGGGGTCGCCCCCTACTTCGACCTGTCCTTCCAGCACTCGTCGCCGTCGCTGCTGCGCCGCATGCGCCGGTTCGGCGGCACCGACGACTTCCTCGCGCTGATCGAGCGCGCGCGGGCACTGGCCCCGGGCGCCGGCTTCCGCACCAACGTCATCCTCGGGTTCCCGGGGGAGACCGAGGACGACGTCGCCGAGCTCGAGCGGTTCCTCACCGAGGGCCGCCTGGACGCCGTCGGCGTGTTCGGCTACTCCGACGAGGAGGGCACCGAGGCCATCGGCCTGCCGGGCAAGCTCGACCAGACCGAGATCGACGCCCGGGTGCGGCGGATCACCGACCTCGTCGAGGAACTCACCGCGCAGCGCGCCGAGGACCGCGTCGGCGAGCACGTCGAGGTGCTGCTCACCGAGGACCTCTCCGCCGAGGAGGGTCCCGGCGTGTGGCTCGGGCACGCCGCCCACCAGGACCCCGACGCCGACGGCACCACGACCGTCGCCGGGGTGCCCGACGGAGCGGTGGCCGGCGAGCTGGTGCCGGCTCTGGTCGTCGGCACCGAGGGCATCGACCTGGTGGCGCGGGCCGTCGTCCCGGCCGTGGCCGGATCTGGTCGGTGAGGGGATGAGCGAGGTGCTGCCCGACCCGGCCGCGACGCCACCGCAGACGGCGCGCCTCGTGAACCTGCCCAACGCGCTGACGGTGCTGCGCCTGGCCGTCGTCCCGGTGTTCGCCTACCTGCTCCTCCACGACGAGGGTCTCGACGACGCCGGCCGCTACTGGGCCACCCTGGTGTTCGCGCTCGCGATCATCACCGACCGGTACGACGGGATGATCGCCCGGCGCACCGGTCAGGTGACCGAGTTCGGCAAGCTGGCCGACCCGATCGCCGACAAGGCGCTCACCGGCACCGCCCTCATCGGGTTGTCCGCGCTGGGGATGCTGCCCTGGTGGGTGACCTGGGTGATCCTCGTCCGCGAGGTCGGCGTCACGGTGCTGCGCTTCTGGGTCATCCGGCACGGGGTGATCGCGGCCAGCCGCGGCGGCAAGGCGAAGACCGTCGCCCAGGCGCTGGCCATCGGGCTCTACATCCTGCCGCTCACCGGCCTGCTGGCCACCGCGCGGTGGTGGGTGATGGCGCTCGCCCTGGCGCTGACCGTCCTCAGCGGTCTGGACTACGTCGTCCGGGCCCTGCGGCTGCGCCGGACCAGTGCCCGTGCGATGAAGGCCGCGGCCGCCCGCCGCTCGGCTGCCGGCAGCGCCGGCGCCGCCGACGAGCGCACCGACACCGCGGCCTGATGCCGGCTGCCGCCGACCTGCACCGGGCCCTGGTGGCGCGCGGTGAGACGGTCGCGGCCGCCGAGTCGCTGACCGCGGGGCTCTTCTGCGCCCTCCTGGCCGAGGTGCCGGGGGCCAGCGCGACGTTGCGCGGGGGCGTAGTCGTCTACGCCACCGACCTCAAGACCGCGCTCGCCGGCGTCCCGGCCGACCTGCTCGCCGAGCACGGTCCGGTGAGCCGGCCGACCGCCGCAGCTCTGGCCGAGGGCGTCCGGGACCGGTGCTCGGCGACGTGGGGCGTCGGGCTCACCGGTGTCGCCGGCCCCGCCCCCGTCGACGGGCACGGACCCGGCCGCGTCTACGTCGGCATCTCCGACGGGCAGCGGACCGACGTCGTGGAGCTGGACCTGCCGGGGGACCGGGCGGCCGTGCGCGGCGCGGCCGTCGCCGCCGCCATGGACGCCCTGCTCGACCGGCTCGGCTGAGCGAGCTGCGGGAACGCCCACCGGGGTGTTCGCGTTACGCCCTGAGAGGACGCGAGCCCGGTGGGCCAGCCACCGGACCGAGCGCCAAGTACCGTGAGCGCACGGCGCTCGACGAGGGCGCCGGCCTTCCCCGCTCGCAGGACAGGAGAGTGGCCATGTTGCTGCTGCGTACCCAGCTAGGGAGCACCCTGCGGGGTCACCGGCTGCGTCAGCGCCGGACGCTGCGCGACGTCTCGGGTGCTGCCCGGGTCAGCCTCGGCTACCTCTCCGAGGTCGAGCGCGGGCAGAAGGAGGCGTCCTCCGAGCTGCTGGCCTCCATCTGCGACGCCCTGGACGTCGAGCTGGCGGACCTGCTCGCCGAGGTGAGCCTGGAGATGCGCGTGGCCGGTGCCGGTGGCGTCCGCTCCCTCGCGCCGTCCGCCCCGGCCCAGGCCGCCGACGCGGCGGTCGCCGCCGAGCAGCCGGCCGTCGAGGAGACCGCGGTTCCCGCGGCCGAGCCCGCCCTGGCCCTCGTCGGGGGTCCGGCCCGCTCCGCCCTCCGCCGCGGCGAAACGGTCTCGCTCGCCGCCTGATGCGTCTGTGCGTCTCCCGGCCGCAGTCGTGAATCCCACGCGGCGCGGCCTGCTCGAGGGTGCGGCGCGGGCCTTCGCCGAGAACGGCGTCCGGCGCAGCACCATGCAGTCCGTGGCGGCCGCGGCCGGGGTCGCCAAGGCCACGCTGTACAACCACTTCCGGACCAAGGACGACGTCGCCCGCGCGCTGCTCGCGGCGGAACTCGACCGGCTCACCGACCTGGCCGCTGCCCGACCGCCCGGCGAGGCGCTCGCCGCTCTCTCCGACGAGCTGGGGGGCCATCCGGTGCTGCGCCGGCTGGCCGAGGTCGAGCCCGACCTGCTCGCGGGGCTGCTCGCCGTCGACGCCGCGCGCTGGGCGGCGCTCCGGGACCGGCTGGCCGCCGCTCTGCGGACCGATGCCGACGGCGCCGACCTGGCCGCCCGCTGGCTGCTCGGCGTGGTGGTCCAGCCGGGGCGGTCGATGGACCGGCACCGCCACGCCGCCCGGCTGGCCGCGGCCCTGACCGCCGCCCCCGCTGACGCCTGAACCCGGTCGGCAGCACCCTCCGGCGCTCGCCCGGGTCAGGCCGGGAGCAGCGACCGGGTGAGGACGACCCGATCGGCGCCCGAGCCGGCATGGTTCCGCGAGAGGTGGGCGCCGGCCCCGAGCGACGTGTGGAACGCGAGCGCCACCTCGTTGTCCGGTCGGGTCACCGCCTGTACGACGCGCGCGCCGGTGCTCACGGCCAGCTCGTCGAACCAGCGGCACAGCCGCCGGCCGAGCGCAGATCGCCGGTGGTCGTCCCGCACCGCGAGGAGGTGCAGGTAGGCCAGCCTGTCCGCGGTCACGACACCGAGGACGTACCCCACGTCCTCGCCGCCGGCGTCCATGGCGAGGGCGCCGAACCCGCCGAACTGGTGGAACCAGACCGGATGGTGCAGCGACCGGGTGTCGGTGTCCCAGAAGCGGTCGTGCCGTTCGAGCAGGCGGGCCCGGACGGGGGTCGCCGACAGCTCCGACAGGCCGACGATCCGCACGTCCCCAGCGGCGGTCACAGGGCGGCGCGCGCCGCGTCGACCTCGGCGCGCGTGGGCGGGTCGGCGCCGACCCGGGTGCAGTTCAGGGCGGCGACGAGCGCGGCGTCGTCGACGAGGTCGAGCAGCCGGTCGTCGTCCAGCGCCTCGAGGGCCGCCCGGTCGGTGATCCCGGCCGCGAGCAGCCCGCTGAGCAGCCCGGCGGCCAGGGAGTCTCCGGCGCCCACGGTGTCGGCCACCTCGACCCGGGGGGACTCCCGGTGCAGCACCGGATTCCCCGGCCGGGCAATCCGCAGGGGCGCGCCGCCGTCGGTGAGCAGTACCAGGGCCGGTCCGCGGGCCGCCCACCGCCGGGCGACGTCGTCCAGGTCGCCGGCGTCGGGCTCCAGCCACGCCAGGTCCTCGGCGCTGACCTTGACGACGTCGGCGTGCGCCACGAGGCGGTCCAGGCGAGCGGTGACCGACGCGCGGTCGTTGCCCAGCGTGGCGCCGACCGGGCCGTCGGCCAGCGGGGGCCGGATGTTGGGGTCGACGCTGATCAGGGCACGGCCGGCGAGCCGGTCGACCAGCGCGGCGATCACGTCGGCGCCCGGCCGGGTCCAGCTGGAGATGGAGCCCACGTGCAGCACGGCGGTGCCCTCGGGCACCGACCGGGCCAGCTCCTCGTCGGTCCACTGCCAGTCGGCCGCCCCCAGCACGTGGAAGCCGTAGTCCGGGGACCCGTCGGGGTGCAGCCCGATGACCGCCAGGCTCACCGGCTCGGCGGCGTCGACGAAGCCGCCGACGTCCACCCCGGCGAGCTCGGCGTGCCTGCGCAGGGCGGCGCCCAGCGGGCCGGTGCCCAGCCGTGCCACCAGCGCCACCGGGGCGCCCAGTCGGCCGGCCGCCACCGCGACGTTCAGGGCGTTGCCGCCCGGGCGCGCGACGTACTGAGGCGCGGTCCCCTCGGGGCCCGAGCCGGCTTCCGGGACGGGCAGCAGGTCGACGACCAGCTCGCCCAGGACGCACAGGGTGGGAGTCGGTGCGGGCACGGACCAACCGTAGGTGGCTGCGTCCCTCTCCACCGTCCGTGTCGACCCGTTGGCCAGCCATGGCACCCACCTGGGACGATGGTGACGACGAACACCGCCGCGCCGGCCACCCATCCCCGGCTTCGGTGCCGGAGCAGGAGGAACCATGCCCAACCCGTTCGTGAAGCTGTGGAAGTACCTCACCGCGTCGGCCAACGCGCAGATCGACCAGCGGGCCGATCCGAAGATCCAGATCGCGCAGGCGATCGAGGCCGAGCAGCAACGGCACCAGTCGCTGGCCAACCAGGCCGCCGCCGTGCTCGGCAACCAGCGTCAGCTCGAGATGCGGCTCAACCGGCAGCTGGGCGAGGTCGAGAAGCTCCAGTCCTCGGCGCGCCAGGCGCTCACCCTCGCCGACAAGACCCGCGCCGCCGGTGACGCCGCCAAGGCCGCCGAGTACGAGAACGCCGCCCAGGCCTTCGCCACCCAGCTCGTCGCCGCCGAGCAGTCCATGGAGGACCTCAAGCGCAGCCACGACGAGGCGCTGCAGGCCGCGGAGCAGGCCCGCGGTGCGGTCGAGCAGAGCCGCATGCGGCTGCAGACGACGCTGGCCGAGCGGACCAAGCTGATGAGCCAGCTCGAGCAGGCCAAGATGCAGGAGCACGTGGCGAGCTCGCTCAAGCAGGTCAACGAGCTCTCGGCGCCGGGGAACACCCCCAGCTTGTCCGAGGTCCGCGACAAGATCGAGGCCCGCTACGCCAACGCCCTCGGGCAGGCGGAGTTGGCGCAGAGCTCGGTCGAGGGCCGGATGCTCGAGGTCGAGAAGGCCACCCTCGACGTGGCCGGCGCCTCGCGGCTGGACCAGATCCGCGCGTCCATGGGCGGCGGAACGCAGGCGGTCGAGAGCGGCGCACCGGCGGCGGCCCTCGAGCAGGGGTCGCCCGCCGCTCAGCAGCAGTCGGCCGAGCAGCGGCAGGCGCAGCCGGTCGAGCGGCCCGAGCCGGCCTGATCACCGGCGCCCCCTTCGGGCGCGCACGCCGTCGTGGGCGGTCTCCGGTTCCCCGGAGGCCGCCCGCGCCGCGTCAGGGATGGATCAGCCGGGCGTCGCCAGCGGCCGCGGCCGCCCCGGCTCACCGGTGCGGGCCAGCGGGTCGATCGGGGCGTCCGTCGCCTGGCAGCGGGGGCACCAGTAGGTCACCCGCTCCTGCGTGTGGGGCCCCTGGTCGCCCATGAGGACGGGAGTGCGGCAGCGCCGGCAGGGCTTGCCCTTGCGGCCGTAGACCCAGTGGTCCTGGCCGCGGCGCAGATCGCCCGTGGTGCTCTGCTCCGGGTGGTCGCGGTTGGCGAGCATCAGGGTGCGGGCGCGGGTCACGAGCGGTTCGAGCTTGGCGTCCATGTCGGCCACCCGGGCCCAGGGATGCACCCCGCAGAGGAACAGCGACTCGACCTTGTAGAGGTTGCCGGGGCCGCACAGGTTGCGCTGGTCGAGGATGGCGACGCCGACCTGCTCGTCGGGGTGCGACCGGAGCCGGCGCAGCGCCTCCTCCAGATCCCAGTCCGGCCCGAGGACGTCGGGCCCCAGGTGCCCGACCAGCCGGCCCTCGTCGCTGGTGGGGACGATCTCGACGTCGTGCAGCCGGTAGCCGACGCACTCCCACTCGTCGGTGGCCAGCACCACACGGACGTCATAGCCGGGCCCGCCGCGCCAGCGCGCGCCCGGCCGGTAGATGTGCCAGCTGCCGTCCATCCGGTAGTGCGTCCGGAGCGTGCGCTCGTCGGCCAGCCGGATGAGCATGTGCTTGCCGCGGGGGACCACCTCGCGGACGGTGGCGCCCGCGAGGTCGAGGGCGGCCAGCTGCGGCAGGCGGAACTCGCCCCTGCGCAGGGTGGCGCCGGCCAGCGCCTGGTTCATGCGCTTGGCCGCCAACCAGACGGTGTCTCCTTCGGGCACGACGACCATGATCCTCTGCGGATCGCGACGGCGCCGGTGATCGGGCCGCCCGTGCCTGTGAGCGTGGCAGCATCCGCGGGGTGATCGCGGGGCGACCGGCCGAGCCGGTGGAGGTGCCGGCGTCCGTCGCCGCCGTGGTCGGGACCGCGCAGCTCACTCCGGTCTGGCGGAACCAGCTCGGCGGCCTCACCTGGGAGCTCGGCGACGGTCCGCAGCGGCGGTTCGTGAAGTGGGCTCCGGCGGGCAGCGGGCTGTCGCTCGGGCGCGAGGTGGAACGGCTGCGCTGGGCCGCCCGGTTCACGCCGGTTCCGGTGGTCCTGGGGCACGGCGCGGACGTCGACGGGGAGTGGCTGCTCACCGCGGGACTGCCGGGCCGCAGTGCCGTCGACCCGCGCTGGCTGGCCGACCCGGGGCCCGCCGTGCACGCGATCGGCGCCGGCCTGCGGGCGCTGCACGACGCCCTGCCGGTGGCCGACTGCCCGTTCGACTGGTCGGCGGGCGCCCGCGTCGCGGCGGTGCGTCCGGCCTCCATGCGTCGGGAGCGGTTCTCGTCGGAGCATGCCGCTCTGTCGCCCGCCGAGGTGCTGGCCAGGCTGGCCGACGTCCCGGACGTCGACCGGCTGGTGGTCTGCCACGGCGACGCCTGCGCGCCGAACACGCTGCTCCGCGACGACGGGCGCTGGTCGGGGCACGTCGACCTCGGGGCGCTGGGCGTGGCCGACCGGTGGGCCGACCTCGCGGTGGCCACCTGGAGCACGGGCTGGAACTACGGGCCGGGGTGGGAGCGCCCGCTGCTGGAGGCGTACGGGATCGAACCCGATCCCGTACGGCTCGCGTACTACCGGCTGCTCTGGGACGCCGATCCGTGAGTCGTCCGGTCGCTCAGCCGCGCAGCCGGAGACCACGGGGGGTGGCGCTGAAGCCGGCGGCCTGGAGCGCCGCGGACAGCGGCGTGGACTCGTGCACGGAGGCGCCGTCGGCCTTCTGGACGACCATGCGGCCCAGCGCGCCCGCGGCGACGGCACTGGACAGGGCCGTCGCCGCCTCCTTGAGCGTCTGCTCGTCCTCGGTCCAGGACAGCAGCGTCTTGCCGCCGCGCTCGACGTAGAGGACCAGCTCGCCGTCGACCAGCACCACCAGCGCTCCGGCCTTGCGTCCCGCGCGGTGCCCGGTGACCTTGCGGGTCGTGCCGGTGCCCTCGCCGAGGTCGACCGCGTCGGTGTCGACAGCCGCCGTCCGGTCGGGCCAGGGCAGTGCGGCGCCGTAGACGTTGGCCGGGTCGGTCGCGGCCAGCACGACGGCACCGCCGGGCAGCCGGTCGGGGGCGGCGAAGCTGCGCAGCCGGTCCACCGAGCCGGGCGTGCCGAACTGCGCGGCGCCGAGGGTCTCGACGAAGTAGCCGCGCCGGGCGCGGCCGTTCTCCTCGAACGCCCGCAGCACCGGGTACACCGCCGGGAAGCCGCCGGCCACCTGCTCGGCCATCACCGCGCCGCGGGTGAGCACGCCGTGCCGCTCGATCAGCGCCTCGGCGCGGGCGGTCGTCCGGCGCGTGGCGTTGGCCTCCCGGTCGGGCAGCCGGGACCAGCGGCCGGCCATCGACGGGGGACCGGAGCGGGTGGGCATCGCGGGGCGGCCGAGCCGGGTGCGGCCCGAGCGCGAGCGTTCCAGCCGGGCCCGGGGCGGAGCGGGCGTCCTCTTGTGCGTGCCGCCGCCGCCCAGCCGGGTGCGCAGCGGCGCCAGGGTGTCGTTGGTGAGCGCGCCGGCCCAGACGAGGTCCCAGACCAGGTCGGCCAGCGCGGTGTCGTCGGTCGCGCCGAGGAGGTCGGACAGGCCGCGGAAGAACAGCGCCTGACCACCGGCGAGGAGGTCGAGCAGCGAGCCGCCGGCCTCCGGCAGCTCCAGCGGTTCGGGCAGCAGGAGGGGGGCGAGGTCGGCCGGCACCAGGCTGATCCAGCCGTCGCCGCCGGGCAGCCCACCGGCGCCGGCCCACAGCACCTCACCGGCGCTGGTGAGCTCGTCGAGCATGGCGGGGGAGTAGTCGCGCACGCGGGTGGGGAGCACGAGGGACTCCAGCGCGCTGGCCGGGACGATGGCGCCGGCCAGCTGCTCGACGACGGCCAGGACGCCGTCGGTGCCGCGCAGCCGGCCGCCGACGCCCTGCCACGAGGGCGAGAAGCGGGCCAGCGTGCCGATCGGCACGGGCTCGACCTCCTGGCGCAGCTTGGCCAGGCTGCGCCGGCGGATCGAGCGCAGCACCTCGGCGTCGCACCACTCCTGGCCTGTGCCGCCGGGCCGGAACTCGCCGGACACGAGCCGGCCGGTGCTGGTCAGACGCTGCAGCGTGGCGGTGACCACGGCGACGCCCAGACCCAGCCGTGCGGCCACCTCCTGAGGCTGGAACGGGCCGTGGGTGCGGGCGTACCGGCCGACGAGATCGCCCAGTGGATCGGCGACCGGCTCGGTGAAGACCTCGGGCACACCCACCGGCAGTGCGGTGCCGAGGGCGTCGCGGAGACGGCCGGCGTCCTCGATGGCGACGTGCCGCTCTTCGCCGGCGATGCGCACCCGGAGTGCACGCCGGGCGTCGACGAGCTCGGCCAGCCACTCCTCGGGCACCCCGCGGGCGGCGGCCTCCGCGACGGTGAGGTCACCCAGTCCCCGCAGCAGGTCCGAGGCGCCGTCCACGTCACGCGGGTGCCGCTGCTGGGGGAGCCGCTGCAGCTCGGACTCGATCTCGGACATCGCGTCGCCGTCGAGCAGCTCGCGCAGCTCGGTCCGGCCCAGCAGCTCGGCGAGCAGGCCGGTGTCCAGGGCCAGCGCCTGCGCGCGGCGCTCGGCCAGCGGGGCGTCGCCCTCGTAGAGGAACTGCCCGACGTACCCGAACAGGAGCGACTGGGCGAATGGCGAGGCGGTCTCGGTCTGCACGTCGGCCACCCGCACGCGGCGGGACCGCACGTCGCGCATCAGCTCGACCAGGCCGGGCACGTCGTAGACGTCCTGCAGCACCTCGCGGGCGGCCTCGAGGGTGATGGGGAAGGAGGCGAACTCGCTGGCGACCGACAGCAGCTGGGCCGCGCGTTGGCGCTGCTGCCACAGCGGGGTGCGCCGGCGCGGGTCGCGACGGGGGAGGAGCAGGGCCCGGGCGGCGCACTCGCGGAACCGGCTGGCGAACAGCGCCGAGGTGCCCACCTCCGCGGTCACCTCGCGCTCGACGTCGTCCGGGTCGAGCACCGCGAGGTCCGCCTCCGGCGGTTCGCCGGTGGTGTCGGGGAGCCGCAGCACGATGCCGTCGTCCGAGTGCATCGAGGCGACGTCCACCCCGTACCGCTCGCGCAGCCGGGCGGCCAGCACCAGCGCCCAGGGGGCGTTCACCTGGGCGCCGAAGGGGGAGTGGACGACCAGCCGCCAGTCGCCCAGCTCGTCGCGGAACCGCTCGACGAGCAGCGTGCGGTCGTCGGGGAGGTGGCCGGTTGCCGCCTTCTGCTCGGTCAGGTACGTGAGCAGGTTCGCCGCGCCCCACTCGTCCAGGCCGGCGGCCCGGGCGCGCTCGAGGCCGGCCTCGGGCGTCGCCGTCCCGACCTCGCGCAGGAACGCGCCGAGCGCCCGGCCCAGTTCCAGCGGCCGGCCGGGAGCGTCCCCGTGCCAGAACGGCATCTTGCCCGGCTGCCCGGGCGCCGGGGTGACGAGCACGCGGTCGTGCGTGATGTCCTCGATGCGCCAGGAGGACGAGCCCAGGAGGAAGACGTCGCCCACGCGGGACTCGTAGACCATCTCCTCGTCCAGCTCGCCGACCCGCCGTCCGCCGGTGCCCTCACCGCCCACCAGGAAGACGCCGAACAGGCCGCGGTCGGGGATCGTGCCGCCGCTGGTGACGGCCAGCCGCTGCGCGCCGGCCCGCGCGGTCAGCGTGTCGGTGACGCGGTCCCACGTCAGGCGGGGGCGCAGCTCGGCGAAGGCATCGGAGGGGTAGCGCCCGGCCAGCATGTCGAGGACGGCGTGCAGGGCGGACTCCGGCAGCGAGCTGAAGGCCGCGGACCGGCGCACCACCGCGGCGACCTCGTCGACGGTCCGTGGGCGCTCGGAGACGATGGCCACGATCTGCTGGGCCAGCACGTCGAGCGGGTTGCGCAGGTAGCGGATGGACTCGATCGCGCCCGCCTTCATGCGCTCGGCGACCAGCGCGCACTGCACCAGGTCGCCGCGGTACTTGGGGAACAGCACGCCCCGGCTGACCGCCCCGACCTGGTGCCCCGCCCGTCCGACGCGCTGCAGGCCGGCCGCGACCGTCGGCGGTGACTCCACCTGGACGACGAGGTCGACCGCGCCCATGTCGATGCCGAGTTCGAGGCTGGAGGTGGCGACGACGGCGGGCAGCCGCCCGGACTTCAGCGCCTCCTCGACGATCGCCCGCTGCTCGCGGGACACCGATCCGTGGTGGGCCGCGGCGACCGGCTGGAAGTCGTCGGGCATGCCACCGCCGGAGCCCGCCTGCGCCATCAGCGCGGCCGCGTTGGTGCCAGGCGGAACGGGCTCTCCTGTGGCGCGTTCGTAGGCGAGCTCGTTGAGCCGGCTGGTGAGCCGTTCGGCCAGCCGGCGGGAATTGGCGAAGACGATGGTGCTGCGGTGGGCCTCCACCAGGTCCAGCACCCGCTCCTCGACCGCCGGCCAGATGGAGCTGCGCGGCTGGTTGCCGGCGGCCGAGCCCTCGAGCTCGCCGGTGGGCTGGCCCAGCTCGCCCATGTCCTCGACGGGGACGACCACGGACAGGTTCCACTGCTTGGTCGAGGCGGGCGCCACGACGCGCACCGGCCGGCCGCCGGTGAGGAAGGTCGACACCTCCTCGATCGGCCGCACGGTGGCGGACAGGCCGATCCGCTGGGCGGGGCGCTCCAGCAGCTCGTCGAGCCGGTCGAGGGTGACGGCGAGGTGTGCGCCGCGCTTGGTGTGGGCGACGGCGTGCACCTCGTCGAGGATGACCGTCTCCACCCCGCGCAGCGCCTCGCGGGCGGCGCTGGTCATCAGCAGGAACAGCGACTCGGGCGTGGTGATCAGGATGTCGGTGGGGCGCTTGGCGAACGCGCGACGCTCGTCGGCCGGGGTGTCGCCGGACCGGATGCCGACGCGGATCTCCGGGCGGGGGAGGTCGAGCCGGGCCGCGGCCTGGCCGATGCCCGTCAGCGGAGCCCGCAGGTTGCGCTCCACGTCGACCGCCAGCGCCTTCAGCGGGGAGACGTAGAGCACGCGGCACCGGGACTGCTCGTCCACCGGCTGCGTCGTGCTGAGCCGGTCGAGGGACCACAGGAACGCCGCGAGGGTCTTCCCGGAGCCGGTGGGCGCGACCACGAGGGCGTGCTCGCCGCTGCTGATGGCGTCCCACGCGCCGTCCTGCGCCGCCGTGGGCTGCTGGAACGCACCGGTGAACCACGCCCGGGTCGGCTCGGAGAACCGGTCGAGCGTCGAGGCGGAGGTCTGGCGGGAGGCCACGGAGCCAGTGTCCCCGCGGGGTACGACAGTTCGCCGGTCGGAGCGGTCCCCACCACCCGACCGGGCTGCGCCGGCGGCGAAAGCGACTCGGCCCGCGGGCGCCCGTGCGGCAGACTCCGCGCATGCGACCGTCGGCAGGGCCTGCTGCACCGGGCGTCCGGGACGTCCCCGACGTCGCCGCGGTGCAACGACGGACCGTGCGCGTGCTCGGTGGCAGCGTCGCACTCGCCGGCCTCGGCGTCACCATCGGGATCACCGCGGGCGGCCTGCTGGCGCGTGACGTGGCCGGCACCGACAGCGCCTCCGGCCTCGGCCAGACCGCCGGCGTGCTGGGTGCGGCGGTCCTGGCCGTCCCACTCGCCCGGATCAGCAGCTCCGCCGGCCGGCGCGCGGGACTGGCCGTCGGCTACGCGGTGAGCGTCCTGGGTGCGGTCATCACGGTCGTGGCGGCCGCCGCTTCCTCACTGCTCCTCCTGGTGGCCGGGCTCTTCCTCTTCGGTGCGGCCACGGCCTGCGGCCTGCAGGCGCGCTACGCGGCGGCCGACCTGGCCGCACCCGAGCAGCGCGGTCGGGCGCTGTCGATGGTGGTGTGGGCGACGACCGTCGGCTCGGTCCTGGGTCCCAACCTGGCGGCACCGGGGGCGGATGTGGGCACCGCTCTCGGTCTCCCCGCCCTCGCCGGGGCCTTCCTCGTCTCGGCCGTCGTCTTCGCCGTCGTCGCCCTCGTCCTGCTCGCGCTGCTCCGGCCCGATCCGCTGGTGCTCGCCCGGCGGCTGGGTGGCGGCACGGGGGCACCTCCGCCGCGGACGGCCACCCGGCCGGCGCTGCGCGCCGTGTGGGCGACGCCGGCCGGTCGGCTCGGCCTGACGTCCGTGGTCGTCGCCCACTCGGTGATGGTCGGCGTCATGGTGATGACGCCGGTGCACATGGGTCACGCCGGAGGCAGCGAGGAAACCGTCCTGCGGGTGGTGGGGCTGGTCATCAGCGTGCACGTGGCCGGCATGTACCTGTTCTCCCCGCTGGTCGGCGCGCTCGCCGACCGCGTCGGGGCCCCCACGGTCGTGGCTCTGGGCGGCGTCCTGCTGCTGGTTGCCACAGCCGTGTCGGGGACCGCCGGGCCGTCGAGCTCGGTGCAGCTCGGTATCGGGCTCCTGCTGCTCGGGCTGGGGTGGTCCTGCGGCCTGATCGCCGGCTCCACGCTGGTGACGGCGTCCGTGGGCGCCGACCTGCGTCCCACCGCCCAGGGCGGCACCGACCTGCTGATGGGTCTGGGTGCGGCGCTGTCGGGCGCGGTGGGCGGACCGCTCCTGGCCTGGGGTGGCTTCGAGCTGGTGTCGGGCGTCTCGGCGGCGCTGGTCCTCCCGCTCGCCGTGATCTGGGCGTCGGTCGCCCTGCGACCTCAGCGGCCTCGGTAGTTCCTCACCAGCAGTACGAGCGACGCCAGCAGTGCGGCGATCACGGCCAGCTGCAGCACGACGTCGAGCGTCTCGGACCCGGTGCTGGGAACCATCGCAGCAGCCTAGGCGCGCCCGGCTGCGGCGGGCATCCGGCGAGGCGCGCTAGCGTCGAGGGGTGCGCCTGCAGGAGTTCTGGTCCCGACTGGACCACCAGTTCGGGGCGATGCGCGCCCAGAGCGTGTCCCGCGACCACCTCTTCTCCGAGCTGGGCGGGCGGAGCGCGGTGGAGGCGATCGACGCCGGCGTCCCGGTGCGGAGGGTCTGGCTGGCCATCTGCGACGCCTACGACGTGCCGCCCAAGGAGCGCTGAGCCCGCTCGGCCCCGGGTCGTCCGGTACCGGTGTGGCCGGTGGTCCGGGCACCTCAGGACGCGGGCGTGTCGGCCTGGCAGTCGAACAGGTGTTCGGCCTACAGTGGCGTCCACAGGCGACCGGGATCTCCACAACTCCGGTCACGACCCGAGAACTGTCGGTGGCTCGTCCTAGCGTCGGTCCCGACCCGCTTCCCGCGAAACCGAAGGTGACCACCATGGCGACACTCGACCGCGACAAGGCCCTCGACATGGCCCTCGCCCAGATCGACAAGCAGTTCGGCAAGGGCTCGGTCATGCGCCTGGGCGACAGCCCCGAGGTGGCCATGAAGGTCATCCCGACCGGCTCCATCGCCCTCGACATCGCGCTGGGCATCGGCGGCCTCCCCCGCGGCCGCGTCGTGGAGGTCTACGGCCCGGAGTCCTCCGGTAAGACGACCGTCGCGCTGCATGCCGTGGCCAACGCGCAGGCCGCCGGCGGCATCGCCGCCTTCATCGATGCAGAGCACGCGCTCGACCCCGAGTACGCCCGCGCCATCGGCGTGGACACCGACGCCCTGCTGGTCAGCCAGCCGGACACCGGTGAGCAGGCCCTCGAGATCGCCGACATGCTGATCCGCTCCGGTGCGCTCGACATCCTCGTCATCGACTCGGTCGCCGCCCTGGTGCCCCGCGCAGAGATCGAGGGCGAGATGGGTGACAGCCACGTGGGTCTGCAGGCCCGGCTGATGAGCCAGGCGCTGCGCAAGATCACCGGTGCCCTGAGCAACTCCGGGACGACGGCGATCTTCATCAACCAGCTGCGCGAGAAGGTCGGCGTCGTCTACGGCTCGCCCGAGGTGACCACCGGTGGTCGTGCGCTGAAGTTCTACTCGTCGGTCCGCCTGGACGTCCGCCGCATCGAGACCCTGAAGCAGGGCACCGAGGCCGTCGGAAGCCGGACCCGCGTCAAGGTCGTCAAGAACAAGGTGGCCGCACCCTTCAAGCAGGCCGAGCTCGACATCCTCTGGGGTCAGGGCTTCAGCCGCGAGGGCGGGCTCATCGACGTCGGTGTCGAGCAGGGCTTCGTGAAGAAGTCCGGTGCTTGGTACACCTACGACGGCGACCAGCTCGGTCAGGGCAAGGAGAACTCGCGCAACTTCCTGAAGGACAACCCCGACCTCGCCGACGAGCTCGAGAAGAAGATCAAGGAGAAGCTCGGCATCGGGCCGCAGCTGGACGCCCCGGTGGCCGACCCGGTCGACTTCTGAGCCGCTGGTGACCGATCGATCGGGCGGGCGCCGCCGCGGTCCCGGGAGCTCCTGGGGCACGCGGCGGCGCACTCCCTCGGCTGACGCCGTCGACATGGCGCCCGAGGAGATGGCCGACCCCGAGTCGGTCGCACGGAACCTCTGCTTGCGGGCGCTGACCGGCGCTCCGAAGACCCGACAGCAGTTGGCCGATCTCCTGGCCGACCGCGACGTTCCCGATGACGCCGCGGAGACGGTCCTCGACCGGCTGAGCGACGTCGGGCTGATCGACGACGAGGCCTTCGCCCAGGCGTGGGTCAGTTCCCGCCAGGCCGGACGGGGCCTGGCACGGCGCGCGCTCAAGGCGGAGTTGCGTGCGAAGGGTGTGGACGACGACGTCGCAGCCACGGCCGTCGAGGCGGTCGACGACGACGACGAGCGGGAGACCGCGCGCCGGCTCGTGGAGCGGAAGCTGCCGAGCATGCGGCGGCTCGACCGCGCGACCGCAACCCGGCGCCTGATGGGCATGCTCGCCCGCAAGGGCTACAGCGGAGGGCTGGCTGCCGGCGTCGTGCGCGAGGCCCTCGACGCCGACGGCGCGGATGATGTCGCGGTCGCCGAGTTCGACGAGCTCGACGAGGACGCACTGCTGCCCTGAACCGGCGAGCACGTGGAGAGGCCCGGAACCACGACGGTTCCGGGCCTCTCTGCCGTCGGCCTCCTGTAGGGAGGCTGTTCTCAGGTGGGGTCGGGGTCGTTCGGTCCCTGGCGTCGTCCGGCGCTGCCGCCTATCTCGCTGACCCCGCCGTAGGGCTCGTGCCGCTTGCCGGCGTGCGCCTCGGCCTGGAGCCGGTCGACCAGGTGCGGGTAGTGCGCCTCGAAGGCGGGGCGCTCCGAGCGGATCCGCGGGATCTCCACGAAGTTGTGCCGCGGCGGCGGGGACGACGTCGCCCACTCCAGCGAGTTGCCGTGGCCCCACGGGTCGTCGCGCAGGGCGAGCTTCCCGTACTTCCAGGAGCTGACCACGTTGTAGATGAACGGGATCACCGAGGCGCCCAGCACGAAGCTGAAGATCGTCGAGATCATGTTCAGCGTGGTGAAGGTGTCCGTCGGCAGGTAGTCCACGTACCGGCGCGGCATGCCCTCGTTGCCCAGCCAGTGCTGCACGAGGAACGTGCCGTGGAAGCCCACGAAGGTCATCCAGAACTGCAGCTTCCCCAGCCGCTCGTCCATCATCCGGCCGCACAGCTTCGGGAACCAGAAGTAGATGCCGGCGTAGGCGGCGAACACCACGGTGCCGAAGACGACGTAGTGGAAGTGAGCGACGACGAAGTAGCTGTCGTTGACGTGCCAGTCCAGGGGCGGGGAGGCCAGCAGCACACCGGTCAGGCCGCCCAGCAGGAACGTGACGAGGAAGCCGACGGAGAAGAGCATCGGCGTCTCGAAGGTCATCTGGCCGCGCCACATGGTGCCGATCCAGTTGAAGAACTTCAGCCCGGTGGGCACCGCGATCAGGTAGGTCAGGAACGCGAAGAACGGCAGCAGCACCGCGCCGGTGGCGAACATGTGGTGCGCCCACACGGCCAGCGAGAGGAAGCCGATCGCCAGCGTGGCGCCGACCATGCCCTTGTAGCCGAACAGCGGCTTGCGGGCGAAGACCGGGATGATCTCGGTGACGATGCCGAAGAACGGCAGCGCGATGATGTAGACCTCGGGGTGCCCGAAGAACCAGAAGAGGTGCTGCCACAGCATCGGCCCGCCGTTCTCGCGGGAGTAGATGAGGGCGCCCAGGTTCCGGTCCGCCAGCATGGCCATGAGGGCCGCGGTCAGGATCGGGAAGGCGAGCAGCACCAGGATGCTCGTCACCAGGGTGTTCCAGGTGAAGATCGGCATCCGGAACATCGTCATGCCGGGCGCGCGCAGGCAGACGATCGTGGTGATGAAGTTGACGCCACCGAGGATCGTCCCCAGGCCGCTCACGGCCAGACCGGCGAACCACAGGTTCGCGCCCACACCCGGGCTGTGCACGACGTCGGAGAGCGGGGCGTAGGCGTACCAGCCGAAGTCCGCCGCACCGCCCGGTGTGAGGAGGCCGCTCACGACGATCAGGCTGCCGAACAGGAACAGCCAGAACGACAGGGCGTTCAGCCGCGGGAACGCGACGTCGGGGGAGCCGATCTGCAGCGGCATGATCAGGTTGCCGAAGGCGAAGAACAGCGGCGTCGCGAACATCAGCAGCATCAGCGTGCCGTGCATCGTGACCAGCTGGTTGTACTGCTCCGGCGAGAGGAACTGCAGCCCGGGGCGGCCGAGTTCGGCTCGCATGAGCATGGCCATCAGGCCACCCAGGATGAAGAAGACGAACGACGTCGTCAGGTACATCAGGCCGATGGTCTTGTGGTCGGTCGTGCGCAGCAGGTTCGACAGCCGCGAGCCGGGGCTGGGGGCCGCGGCGGGGCTCGGCCGGCTGACGATCGGCCGTGGGGCGATGGCGGTCATGCGGCGTCTGCCGCGAGTGCGCGGGCGGAGACCCGTCGGTCGGCGGTGCAGATGCCGGACATGGTCGGCCCCCGGAGTTCAGTGACGGCGCGGCGTGCTCGGCTGTTTCGAGCTGCCCCGCCATCGTCGCCCACCCGGGCCGGTTCGGAAACTGGAAGCCGTGTCGCAGGGCGACCTCTCCGGTCCCGGCCTCAGCTCCCCGGGTTCCAGGCGCTCAGGTCGACGGCGGTCCCGCCGTGCGCATCGGCGTCCGCGACCAGCCACGCGGCGTCGCGGACCTGACCGCTGCCCAGCCAGCGGGCGATGTCGAGGGCGAACGCCGACTGCGCCACAGCAGAGGGGGTGCCGACCGCCCCGGCGAAGGTCACGTCGGTCACCTCGCCGTCGGCGGACCGCAGCACCACTCGGCAGCGGGCGCGGCGGTGGCGGGCCGGGGGCACGGCTTCGCGGACGACGGCGGATTCGGCTCCCGCGGCGGCGGCGAACTCCGTCGCGGCGCTCCGCAGCCCGGTGACGAACCGCTGGGCGTCGTCCATGGGAGCGTCCGGCTGGACGAGGGCGAGCGCGAGCGCGCCGGCGCTGGCGACGGTCTCGAGCGGCATCGCACCGTCGATGGCGGTACGCGGAACGGGGGGCAGGCTGCGGCGCCGACCGGCGTGGATGGTCTCCATGGTGACGGACAGTCTCGCCACGCCGCACAGCCGTGTCCGGGGGCGCGCCGACGGTGGGGCGACTGGGACGGACGGGTCGATCAGGACCCTCAGGAGCGGCTGACCAGCGCGGCAGCGTCGTCGCCGGACGACCGCCCGGGGCCGGGCAGGCGCCCGCCGGCGGATCCGGCGACCTGCACGACGGAGGCGCCCACGCACAGCACGACCACACCCGCGAGGACGTCCAGGATGTAGTGGTTGCCCGAGCCCAGCACCACGAAGAAGGTGCTGAACGGGTAGACCATGGCCACGACGCGCACCCAGGTGCGGCGGACCAGGAGGACCAGCACGACCCCGCACCAGGCGGCCCAGGCACAGTGCAGCGAGGGCATGGCGGCGAACTGGTTGGAGAGCGCGTCCGATCCCGGGCTGCCCGAGGCCGGCCACCACCCCCAGGCCGACGTCTGGCTCATGACGTCGACGAAGCCCTCGTCGGCCAGGAGCCGCGGCGGCGCTGTCGGCAGCGAGTAGAAGCCGATCAGCGCCAGCGCCGTGGTGACCATGAGGATGCCGCTGGCGGCGCGGTACCGGGTGGGGCGCCGCACGAACAGCCAGGCCAGGACCGCCGGGGTGACGAGAAAGTGCAACGTCGCGTAGTGCAGGGCGACCGCGCCGGCGACGACGTCGGTGCGGTGCACCCAGTCGTTGAGGCCGCGCTCGAGAGCCAGACCCCAGGCGTCCTCGACGGCGAGGATCTCCCGGCCGTTGGCGTAGGCGCGGGCGACGACGTCCCCGACGCTGTTGCGCACCAGCGAGTAGACGCCGTAGAGGACGGCGAGGATCAGGATCTCCACCCACCACACCGGGCGGGCGAACGACCGGAGCAGGAACCCGCGACCGGCGGCTTCCGCGGTGGGCGACGCGTCGTCGCGCACACCGGTCGGCGCCAGGGTTGCGGTCACGTCCCACTCATCTCGTCGGCGGAGGCTCGTTCCCTACTCCATCGGATGGGACGGCACCCTCCTTGACCGCCCGGCGGCGGAAAATCCATCGCGGTCAGGCGCCTCCGCCGACCGGCGCACCGCCGACCGGAGTCAGGCCGGCGGTCTCGGCCGGCTGCTCGGTCGAGCGGCCCGCCCGCGCCTGGCGCCGCTCGATGTACTGCGCCAGCCGCCCCAAGGCGTAGTTGATGGCGATGTAGATGAGCGCGACGACGAAGAACGTCTGGATCGGGTTGCCGAGGTTGCGCTGGATGCTCTCGCCCTGGCTGAGCAGCTCGTCGTAGTTGGCGATGAAGGTGACCAGCGAGGTGTCCTTGAGCACGACGATGAGCTGGCTGATGATCGCCGGCAGCATGGTGCGGAACGCCTGCGGGAGCAGCACGATGCGCATGGTCTGCCAGTTCGTGAGGCCGGTCGCCAGGGCCGCCTCCCGCTGACCTCGCGGCAGCGAGGCGACGCCGGCGCGCACGATCTCGGCGAAGATGACCATGTTGTAGACGGTGAGGCCGATGATCAGGCCCCAGAAGACCTGGCCGCCCGGCCACTCCCGCATGTCGAGGCCGACGTCGGGCAGCACGCGCACGCCGATGTACACCAGCACCACGACCGGCACGCCGCGGAAGAGTTCGACGAGACCGATCAGCGGGATCCGGCCGGCCCTGCCGAGCGAGAGCCGCGCGACCGCGATCAGCGTGCCGAGCACGACGGAGAGCACCATGGCCACCGCCGCGGCGCGCAAGGTGTTCAGGATGCCCGTGCCGATCAGCCGCCAGACGGAGTCGAAGACCTCGTTGCCCGGATCGATCAGCGGGCCCCACTTCTCCATGGAGAACTGGCCCCGCTCGTCCAGCCGCCGGTAGACGACGAACGCCAGGCCGAGGAGGACCAGGACCGCGACGACGGTGCCGATCTGCGTCCGGCGCCGCGCCCGGGGACCCTGGGCGTCGTAGAGGACGGCCTGCTGCTGGCTCATCGGGCGATCGCCACCTTCCGCTCGAGGACCTGCAGCAACGCGCCCGACGTCAGCGTGATGACCAGGTAGCCGACGGCGACGCCCCCCACGAAGATCGGGAGGGTCTCGTAGCCGAGGGCGCTGGTCAGCCGCTGGCCGGTGCTCCACAGGTCACCACCCACGCCGAAGGCGCCGACGACGGCCGAGTTCTTCATCATGGCGATGAGCACGCTGCCCAGCGGGGGGACGACGGTGCGCAGCGCCTGGGGGAGCACCACGAAGCGCAGGCCCTGGGTGAAGTTCAGCCCGATCGAGCGGGCGGCCTCCGCCTGCCCGGCCGGCACCGAGTTGATCCCCGACCGCACCGCCTCGCAGACGAATGCCGAGGTGTACAGCACCAGGCCCAGCACGCCGAAGGCGAAGAACGACCGGTTGATGCCGAGCTCGGGGAGCCCGAAGGCGCAGAACACGAGCACGACGGTCAGCGGGGTGTTGCGGAAGGTCGTCACCCAGAACGTGCCGAAGGCGCGCAACGGCGGGATCGGGGAGACCCGGCAGGCGGCGATGAGCACGCCCAGAGGGAGGGCGCCGGCCAGCGCGTACAGGATGATCCTGAGCGAGGTCAGGAAACCGTCGACGAAGAGGTCGATGTTGTCGAAGACAGGACTCACTGGCTCTCCCTCGGCGCCGGCGCTGCTGGATGGGGACGGGGCTCCGCGGCCGGCCGGCTCACGGGCCGGCCGGCCGCGGGGTGCTCAGACGGTCAGGCGCACGGGGCGGGCTCGGGCAGCTCGGGGGTCTCGGTGCCCTCGACCTGGCCGGCGGTGGCCTCCCACGCCTCGATGTAGGCGTCCTCGTTCTCCTGCAGCGTGTCGTTGATGAACTCGCAGAAGGCGACGTCGCCCTTCTGGATGCCGATGCCGTAGGGCTCCTCGGTGAACTGCTCGCCCACCAGCTTGAAGTCACCGTTGGACTTGGAGACGAAGCCCAGCAGGATCACGTTGTCGGTCGTCACGGCGTCGACCTGGCCGTTGCTCAGCGAGTCGGCGCACTGCGAGTACTCGTCGAACAGGACCAGCTGGTCGGGGCTGGCCAGGTACTCGGTGATCTGCTCGGCCGGGGTGGAGCCGGTGACCGAGCACACCTTGGCGTCCGGGTTCTCCTTGAGGGAGTCCGGGCCGGTGATCTCGTCGTTGTCCGAGGCGACCATGATCTGCTGGCCGGCCAGGTAGTACGGGCCGGCGAAGGAGATCCGCTCCTTGCGCGTGTCGTTGATCGTGTAGGTCGCGACGACCATGTCGACCTCGTCGCCCTCGATGACCTCCTCGCGGACGGCCGAGGGGGTCTGCACGAACTCGATGTCGTCCTCGGCGATGCCCAGGGCGCCGGCGATGATCTTGGCGACCTCGACGTCGAAGCCCTCGACCTCGCCCTCGAGGTTCTCCAGGCCGAAGCCCGGCTGGTCGAACTTCGTGCCGACGCGGATGGTCCCGGCCTCGGCGATCTCGGCCATCGTGGTGCCGGCCTCGAACTCGACGTCGGTCTCGACGGCGGGCTCGGACGCGGACGAGTCGTCGTCGCCACCGCAGGCGGCGGCGGTCAGGGCGACGACGGACAGGGTCGCCACCAGGGCGGTACGGCGGAACTTCATGGTCGGTCCTCTCGCTGGTTGAACGTGTGGATCAGTGGGTGAGGATCTTGGAGAGGAAGTCCTTGGCCCGGTCGGAGGTCGGGCTGGTGAAGAAGGTCTCCGGCTCGGCCGTCTCGACGACCCGGCCGCCGTCCATGAAGACGACGCGGTTGGCCGCCCGGCGGGCGAAGCCCATCTCGTGGGTGACGACGACCATGGTCATGCCGTCCTTCGCGAGGCCGACCATGACGTCGAGGACCTCGTTGATCATCTCGGGGTCCAGTGCCGAGGTGGGCTCGTCGAAGAGCATCACCTTGGGCTCCATGGCCAGGGCGCGGGCGATGGCCACGCGCTGCTGCTGACCGCCGGAGAGCTGCGCCGGGTACTTGTCGGCCTGGCTGGCCACGCCCACGCGCTCGAGGAGCTCCCGGGCCCGGCTCTCCGCCTCGCCCTTGGACTTCTTCCGCACCTTGACCGGTCCGAGCGAGACGTTCTCGAGGACCGTCTTGTGGGCGAAGAGGTTGAAGCTCTGGAACACCATGCCGACGTCGGCCCGCAACCGGGCCAGCTCCTTGCCCTCCTCGGGCAGCAGCGCGCCGTCGATGGTGATCTCGCCCTTGTCGATGGGCTCGAGCCGGTTGATCGCCCGGCACAGGGTCGACTTGCCCGAGCCCGAGGGACCGATGACGACGACGACCTCGCCGCGGCCGATCTCCAGGTCGATGTCCTGCAGGACGTGCAGTTCGCCGAACCACTTGTTGACGCCGGACAGGCGGACGAGAGGCTCTCCGTTCGGGCGGCTGGTCACCCCGGGGACACTAAGGGGGGAAGGTGCCGGATCCCGCACGGTGGGATCACGAAGCCGTAACGAAGGCCGATCTTTCCCCCGGGTGGGGCACGCGCGGTCGCCGGGCGGCAGGGAGGTGCGGGCGCCGTACCCTCGCTGCTGTCATGGAGAGCGCAGCGCAGAGCACCGAGCGCACCTACCGGGTGCGCACCTACGGGTGCCAGATGAACGTGCACGACTCCGAGCGGCTGTCCGGGCTGCTGGAGCAGGCCGGCTACCGGGCCGCCGCCGAGGGGGACGACGCCGACGTCGTCGTCCTCAACACCTGCGCGGTCCGGGAGAACGCCGACAACCGGCTCTACGGCAACCTCGGCCACCTGCGCCCGGTGAAGGACGCCCGCCCCGGCATGCAGATCGCCGTCGGCGGCTGCCTGGCGCAGAAGGACCGCGGCGAGATCGTGCGGCGCGCCCCCTGGGTCGACGTCGTCTTCGGTACGCACAACGTGGGGTCGCTGCCGGCGCTGCTGGACCGTGCCCGCCACAACGCCGAGGCGCAGGTGGAGATCGTCGAGTCGCTCGAGGTGTTCCCCTCGACGCTGCCGGCGAAGCGGGACTCGGCCTACTCGGGCTGGGTGTCGATCAGCGTGGGGTGCAACAACACCTGCACGTTCTGCATCGTCCCGGCGCTGCGCGGCAAGGAGAAGGACCGCCGTCCCGGCGAGATCCTGGCCGAGGTGCAGGCGCTGGTCGACCAGGGTGTGCTCGAGGTGACCCTGCTCGGCCAGAACGTGAACGCCTACGGGGTGGAGTTCCGCGAGCGGGGGGCCTTCGCCGACCTGCTGCGGACGGCGGGGCGGATCGAGGGCCTGGAGCGCATCCGCTTCACCAGCCCGCACCCGCGCGAGTTCACCGACGACGTCATCGAGGCGATGGCGGAGACCCCCGCCGTCTGCCACCAGCTGCACATGCCGCTGCAGAGCGGGTCGGACGACGTGCTGCGCCGCATGCGCCGCGGCTACCGGCAGGACCGCTACCTCGGCATCATCGACCGCGTCCGCGCCGCCATGCCCGACGCCGCGATCACCACCGACATCATCGTGGGATTCCCCGGCGAGACCGAGGCCGACTTCGAGCAGACCCTCGAGGTCGTCCGGCAGGCCCGCTTCGCCAGCGCCTTCACCTTCCAGTACTCCAAGCGCCCCGGGACGCCGGCCGCCGACATGGACGACCAGCTGCCCAAGGCGGTCGTCCAGGAGCGGTACATGCGGCTGACCGCCCTGCAGGAGGAGATCAGCTGGGCCGAGAACCGCGCGCGGGTCGGCCGGCGGGTCGAGCTGCTCGTCGCCGCGGGAGAGGGCAGCAAGGACGCCGCCACCGGCCGGCTCTCCGGCCGCGCCCGCGACGGCCGCCTGGTGCACTTCACGGCAGCGGACGGCGTCCGCCCCGGCGACGTCGTCGAGACGGTGGTGACCGACGCCAAGCCGCACTTCCTCGTCGCCGACGGCGTGCCGCTGTCCCACCGCCGGACGCGCGCGGGCGACGCGAGCGAGGCAGGCACCCGCCCGACCACGGCCGGCGTCACGCTGGGGATGCCTCGGATCGGCGTCCCGGATCCGCTCCCGGTCCTCGCCACCGGCTGCTCGGTGTCCTGACGACGACGCCCCCTTCCGGAGTTCCGGGCGGGGGCGTCGTCGTGGGTGGTTCAGCGACGGGCGGACTTCTCGGCTTCTGCCAGCCACTCGCGGCGGGTGGCGAGGTTGGCCTGTGCCTCGCCGATCCGCCGCTGGTCGCCGGCGGCCTCGGCCTTGGCCAGCTGCTCCTCGGCCTTGGTCACGGCGGCCCGCATGGACGTGACCATCGGGTTCTCGGCGGCGGCCCGGGGGCGACCGGCGTCGGCGGCGCCGCGGACCTTCTGCTCGACGGCCTGCATGCGGTCCTCGAGCTGGCGCATGGCCCCGCGCGGCACGTGCCCGACGGCGTCGTAGCGCTCCTGGATCTTGCGCAGCGCGGTCTGCGCCCCGCGGAGGTCCTTGGACGGGTCGATCCGCTCGGCCTCGGCCAGCAGCTCCTCCTTGAGCTTCTGGTTGGCCGCCTCCTCGCCGGTGCGCGCCTTGTCCGACTCCGTGCGGGCAGCGAAGAAGACGTCCTGCGCGGCGCGGAACTGCTTCCACAGGTCGTCGTCGCCGTCGCGGCCGGTGCGCGGCACCGCCTTCCAGCGGTCCATGAGCGAGCGCATCGCGGCGCTGGTCGGGCCCCAGTCGGTGGACGCCGACAGCCGCTGCGCCTCCTTGATCAGCTCCTGCTTGGCGGCGCGTGCCTCACCGCGCTGGGCGTCGAGCTGGGCGAAGTGCGCACCCCGCCGGCGACCGAAGGCGTCCCGCGCCGCGGCGAAGCGCGTCCACAGCGCCTCGTCGGTCTTGCGGTCGATGCCGCGGATCGTCTTCCACTCCTCGACGATCGCCTTGAGCCGGTCGCCGGCGGCCTTCCACGCCGTCGACTCCTCGGCGATCTTCTCGGCCTCGGCGGCCAGCGCCTCCTTGCGTGCCACCTGGGCGGCGCGCTGGGCGGCCTTCTCGGCGCGGGACTCCGCCGCGGCGGAGTCGGCCGTGCCGACCATGGCGCGCGCCCGGGCGGCGAGCCCGTCGAGGTCGCCGACCGCGGCGGCGGTCGGGATCGACTCGGCCAGTGCCTGCGCCTTGCCCTTGATCTCCGAGGGGTTGCCGGTGTGCGCCTTCAGCCGGGCCTCGAGCAGGGAGACCTCGGTGGCCAGGTCGTCGAATCGGCGGGCGTAGTGGGCCAGGCCCGCCACGGGCTCACCGGCCTGCCAGGAGCCGACGGCCCGCTCGCCGTCGGCGGTGCGGACGTAGACGGTGCCGTCCTCGTCGACACGGCCCCAGCGGGAGGGGTCGACGACCGCCTCGGCCGAGGGCGCCATGGTCGCGGGTGAGGGCACCGCGGGAGCGGGGATCGGCGCGGCGGGGCCGGCGGCAGCCGCCGCGGGCGGCGTCTCGGCGTCGGGCGCGACCGTGGGGACGGCTACCTCAGGGGCGACCGCCTCGAGGGTCTCGGCCGGCGCGAGGGTCTCGGCCGGCGCGACCACCGGCTCGGGGTCCGCTGCCGCGGCGACGGGCTCTGCCGGCGGCTCCTCGGCGGCGCCGGGTGCCGGTGGCGGCACCGCGGCCTCGGGGGCGACCGTCTCGAGCGTCTCGGCCGCCGGGACCGCCACCTCGGGAGCAGCGACCTCGGGAGCAGCCGCCTCGGGGGCCGGCTCGGCCGTCGGGTCGGGGAGGGCGGCCCCGGCCGGAATCGGGGCGTCGGGCGTACCGGCCTCTGGCGTCACCGCGTCCGGTCCCTGCTCCACCTCCGGGCTCGCTCCGTCGGGGGTCTCCACAATCGGTGGAGTGGCCTGCTGCGCCCCGCTGCCGGGGTTGTCCGTGCTCGACACGTGGGCAGTGTCCCACGTCGCATCGGCGAGACTGAGGGCGTGAGCCGCGAATCCGGAGGACCGTCCCTCTCCTCCAGCCCGAGTGGCCCTCCCGTCGCCTTCTGCCCCTCCGCGCCGCTGCTCCTGCCCGCGGTCGAGGGCGGCCCGTCGCCGGAGACGACCGAGCTGCGCGGCGCCTGCCTCGCCGCCGTCGCCGCGATGCTCGCGAGCGGTCCGGACTCCGTCGTCGTGGTGGCGGGCGGGGCCCCGGCGGGGGCGCGCTACGGCGAAGGCGACGTCGCCCGGCTGCACGGCCTGGGCTTCGAGCTCGACGTGCCCTTCGCGGGCCCGCCGGCAGCGCGGCCGGGGGTCGCCGGGCCGGAGTTCGCCGTGGGCGCCTGGCTGCTGGACGAGGTCGCGTACCGGGGCGGGCGGATCGGCGTCGGGCCCGGTGAGCTGGCCCGCGTGCTCGCGGAGAGCGCCGAGCCGGTCGGGGTGCTCGCACTGGCCGACGGATCGGCGCGCCGCGGGGTCAAGGCGCCGGGCTACCTCGACGACCGGGCCGCGCCCTTCGACGCCGCCGTCGCCACGGCGCTGGCGGACGGGGACACCGCCGCGCTCGCGGGTCTGGACGCGGCCGAGGGGGAGCGGCTGCTGGCCGCCGGGGTGCCGGTGTGGCGGGCCGTGGGCGGCGCGCTGGCCGGATGCGCGGTGTCCGGCCGGCTGCACGCCGACGTCGCCCCGTTCGGCGTCGGCTACCTCGTGGCCGAGTGGACGCCGCAGTGAGCGAGGCGCCGCCGGTGGTGGCCGTCGTCGGGCCGACCGCCACCGGCAAGACCGCCCTCGCCGTGGAGCTGGCCCGCCGGCTCGGCGGCGAGGTGGTCAACGCCGACTCCATGCAGCTCTACCGGGGCATGGACATCGGCACGGCCAAGCCCGACGCCGCCGAGCGGGGCGGGGTGCCGCACCACCTGCTGGACCTGTGGCACGTGCGCGAGCCGGCGTCGGTGGCCGAGTACCGGCAGCGGGCGCGGGCGGAGATCGACCGGCTGCGGGCCGCGGGCGTCGTCCCGTTGCTCGTCGGGGGGTCCGGGCTGTACGTCCGGGCGGTCCTGGACGAGCTGGACTTCCCGGGCACCGACGCCGGCGTGCGGGCGCGGCTGGAGGCGGAGCTCGCCGAGCTGGGTCCGGCCGCGCTCCACTCCCGGTTGGCCACGGTCGACCCGGCCGCGGCGGCCGCCGTCCTGCCCGGCAACGGACGGCGCATCGTGCGGGCCCTCGAGGTCGTCGAGATCACCGGCGCACCCTTCCGCGCCACGATGCCCGACCCGGTGCCGCACTACCCGGCGGTGGTGCTCGGCCTGGACCGGGAACCCGCCGAGCTCGACGAGCGGATCGCCCTGCGGGTGGACCGGATGTGGGACCGGGGGCTGGTCGCGGAGGTGGAGGCGCTCGCCGCCGACGGCCTGCGCGAGGGGCCCACGGCCTCGCGCGCGCTGGGCTACGCGCAGGTGCTGGCCCAGCTCGACGGCGCCCTCAGCCCGGCGGAGGCGCGGGAACGGACGGTCGTCACCACCCGCCGCTTCGTCCGCCGGCAGCGCTCCTGGTTCCGCCGTGACGCCGCCACCACCTGGCTCGACGCCGCCCGGCCCGACCTGCTCGACGCGGCGGCCGGCGTGATCGCCGACCGTACGATCGGCCCGTGACCGCCTCCCCGCGCGTGCTGATCGGGCACGGCACCGAGAACGACTTCGTCGTGCTGCCCGACCCCGACGGGACGGTGTGGCCCGAGGCGCGCCTGGACGCGGCTCTGGTGCGCCGGCTGTGCGACCGCCGTGCCGGACTCGGTGGCGACGGCGTGCTGCGCCTCGTGCGCACCGCGCACGTACCCGACGCCCCGGCGGTGCTGGGCGCGGACCTCGCCGCCTGCGAGTGGTTCATGGACCACCGCAACGCCGACGGCTCCTTCGCGGAGATGTGCGGCAACGGCATCCGGCTGTTCCTCCACGCGCTGATCAGCGAGGGGCTGCTCGACCGGGCGGCGTGCATCGAGGGCCTCCTGGTGGGCACCCGCGGAGGACCGCGCCGCGTGGGGGCGGCCGAGGGCGGCGGCTACTGGGTCGACATGGGTCCCGCCCGCGAGTTCGGCCGCGGGTCGGCCGACCTCGACGGCCACACCTTCCCCGGGCTCGCGATCTCGATGGGCAACCCGCACCTGGCCGCCCTCACCGACGTCGACGTCGACGGCCTCGACCTCACCCGCGAGCCCGCGTTCGACGCCGCGCTGTTCCCCGAGGGCGTCAACGTCGAGCTGATCAACGAGCTGGAGCCCGGCACCCACATCCGCATGCGGGTCCACGAGCGAGGCGTGGGGGAGACGCGCTCGTGCGGCACCGGTGCCTGCGCGGCGGCCTACGCCGCGCTCACCCATGCCGGCCGGACCGAGGGCACCGTCGTCGTCGACGTGCCCGGGGGTCGCCTGTCGGTGCAGATCGACCCCCGGACGACGGTGCTCACCGGCCCCGCGGTGCTGGTGGCGGCCGGCTCGCTGTCGCAGGAGTGGCTGGGGGCCTGAGGCTCAGACGCGGTCGTCGTCGTCGGTCGGCGACTCCGGCATCATCGACTGGCCCTCGGTGCCCGGGCTGCCGGTCGGTTCGCCCCGACCGCTGTCCTGGTCGGGGCCACCGCCCATGGGGTTGCGGGGCGGCCCGCCGATGCCCTTCGGCTCCCGGCCCGGGTCCTCGAGCTCGCTGTTCGAACCCACGCTGCTCGATCCGGTGCTGCTCATCGGTTCCTCCTCGTGTGCGGGATCTCGTTCCGAAAGGCCGTACCCGCGCACCGGATCGGGATGCACCGGGGCCCTCCCGGCGTTGTGCCCGGTGATGACAACTCAGGTGCTACCTGCCGCAGACCGTGCCACGCTGGAGACGATGACGACCGCCGCGAACACCCCCGTCGAGGAGCCCACCGCCCCCTCGACCCGTCCTGCCCCCGCCGCCGACCGCCGGGAGGGGAAGGACGACACCACCGGTTCCTACGCCCTCGAGGCCCGTGGCGCGCTGCGCCGCGTGGCCGGGCTGGGCACCGAGCTGGCCGACGTCACCGAGGTCGAGTACCGGCAGCTGCGCCTCGAGCGCGTGGTGCTCGTCGGAGTCTGGACCGAGGGGACGCAGGTCGACGCCGACCGCTCGCTCGCCGAGCTCGCGGCGCTGGCCGAGACCGCCGGTTCCGAGGTCCTCGAGGCCGTGAGCCAGCGACGGGACAAGCCGGACGCCGCCACCTACGTCGGCTCGGGCAAGGCCAACGAGATCCGCGACATCGTCGCCGCGACCGGCGCCGACACCGTGATCTGCGACGGGGAGCTCACCCCCGGCCAGCTCAACCAGCTGGAGAAGGTGCTCAAGGTCAAGGTCGTCGACCGGACCGCGCTGATCTTGGACATCTTCGCCCAGCACGCCACCAGCCGGGAGGGCAAGGCCCAGGTCGAGCTGGCGCAGATGCAGTACATGCTGCCTCGACTGCGTGGCTGGGGTGAGTCGCTGTCCCGGCAGGCCGGTGGTCGTGTGGCCGGCGGTGGCGGTATCGGTACCCGTGGCCCCGGTGAGACCAAGATCGAGACCGACCGGCGGCGCATCCGGACCCGGGTCAGCAAGCTGCGCCGCGAGATCGCCGGCATGGCGACGGCCCGCGCGACCCAGCGCAACAGCCGGGACCGCAACGCGACGCCGTCCGTGGCGATCGCCGGGTACACCAACGCCGGCAAGTCCAGCCTGCTCAACCAGCTCACCGGCGCAGGGGTCCTGGTGGAGAACGCGCTGTTCGCCACCCTGGACCCCACCGTCCGCCGGGCCGAGGGCCCCGACGGCCGCGAGTACACGCTGACCGACACCGTCGGGTTCGTCCGGCACCTGCCGCACCAGCTGGTCGACGCGTTCCGGTCGACGCTGGAGGAGGTGGCCGCCGCCGATCTGCTGCTGCACGTCGTCGACGGTTCCGACCCCGACCCGCTCGGTCAGATCAACGCCGTCCACGTCGTCCTGCAGGACATCGACGCCTCGTCGGTGCCCGAGGTGATCGTCGTGAACAAGGTCGACGCCATGGACGAGGAGTCGATCCTCACCCTGCGCCAGGCCCTGCCCAAGGCCGTGTGGGTCTCGGCGCGGACGGGTGCGGGCATGGACGAGCTGCGCGAGCTGATCGCGGCCCGGCTCCCGCACCCCGACGTCGACGTCGACGTGCTGGTGCCCTACGACCGCGGGGACCTCGTGGCCCGGGTGCACCGGGACGGCGAAGTGCTCGCCGAGGCGCACGAGGCCGGCGGCACCCGGCTCACCGCCCGCGTGGACGGCGCACTGGCCGCGGCGCTCGAGGAGTTCGGGGCGCCGGTCGGCTGACCGGTCCGCGCGGCGCCCGGCTCGGCCGGATCACAGGCAGGTCACGGACCGGTACGGTGACCCGGTGACGAGCGGCGTGGTGCACGACGCCGGCCCCCGAGGGAGCACCTCGGGGACGCCGGTGGGCCGGCCGTCGTGGTGGGCGATGCTCGCCGCCCTGGTCGTCGGTGGGCTCGTGACCCTGGACCTGCTCACCTACGGCGCCACCGAGCGTTTCGACGTGCGGGTGTCCGACGTCGTCAAGGGCTGGGGTCTCGCCGACTCGGCGGCCTACCCGCTGGTCTGGCTCGTGACCCAGCTCGGTGGGCGGGTCACCATCCTGGTGGTCCTCGCGGGCCTGGTCGGCTACCTGGCCTGGACCCGGCGGACCGTGCTGCCGCTGCTCCGCGTGCTGGTGGCCGTGGTGCTGCTGACCGGAGCGGTGTACGCGCTCAAGTACGGGACCGGCCGCACCGCCCCCCGCTATCCCGGCAGCTACTTCTTCCACGACGACGGCGCGTCGTTCCCGTCGGGGCACGTCGCCAACGCCGTGCTCATGTGGGGCGTGGCCCGGTGGCAGGCCGTGGAGTACGGACTGCCCGCCCGGGTGCAGCGCCTCTTCTGGTGGCTGAGCGTCGTGGGGCCGGTGCTCACCGGGCTGTCGATGATCTCGCTGGACTTCCACTGGGTCACCGACGCCGTGGTGGGCGCGGCCGTGGGCATCCTGCTGCTGGGCGTGGTTCACGCACTGGACGCATTCGTTCTGTCACGCTGGGTCCGTGCCCGAGCAGGCCGGCAGACCGCGTAGCGGCATCGCAGGACGGCGTGCCACCCGGGCGTTCCCCCTCGGCGTGGCGGTCCTCCTCGGCGTCGTGCTGCCCGTCGGTGCTGCCGGTGTCGCGGCCGCCGAGGAGCCGGCTGCACCGGCGGTCCGCTGCTCGATCACCGAGCCGGCGCTGGCCGAGATCTCCGGCCTCGTCGACCTCGGGGAGCGCATGCTCGTCATGAACGACGGCGGCGATCGGGTGAGCGTCACCGTGCTCGACGGCGGGTGCCAGGTGCTGGAGACGCGCACCGCCGATGTCGACCCCTACGACCCCGAGGACCTCGCGCTCGGGGCCGACGGCACCATCTGGCTGGCCGACGCCGGCGACAACAACGCCACCCGCGCGACCGTCGCGCTGATCGCGCTGCGACCGAACGGCTCGGCCGTGGTGCACCGGCTCAGCTACCCCGACGGTGCCCACGACTCGGAAGCGCTGCTGCTGGCCCCGGACGGCACGCCGTACCTGGTCACCAAGGAGGTGCTCGGGTCCAGTGGCGTCTACCGGCCCACCGCTCCTGTCTCGGCCGAGGCGACCGTGCCCATGGAGCGGGTGGCGACGGTCAACATGACGCTCACCGGCACCGCTGGCGGCCCGGTCGGCCGGGCGGGGCAGTTGCTCGTCACCGGGGGAGCGGTGGCGGGGGACGGGCACGCCCTGGCGCTGCGCACGTACACCGACGCCTACGTGTGGCCGCTGGTCGGCTCCGACGTCGTGGGGGCACTGGCCGGCACGCCGGTGCGGACGGCGCTGCCCGACTCGCCGCAGGGCGAGGCGATCAGCTTCACCGCGGACAACGCCCAGCTCCTGGTCGCCAGCGAGGGCGTGCCGGGGGACGTCGTCGTGGTGCCGATCCCGGCCGGCTCGGCGTCGCCGGCGGCCGAGCCGTCGGACGGCCCGGTGCCCAGCCTCAGCGACCTGACCAGCTCGGGTCGGTCACCGGTGACCTCGGCGCTGATCGCAGCCGCGGTGGCGACCGTCGTGGTGTGGCTGGGCGCGAAGTTCCGCAGGCGACCCAAGCCGTGAGTCCTGTGCTGGACGGGCCTGCGACCGGTCCTGGACACCGGTGCCACCGGAGCCCCGTCCGGACGACGGACGGGACTCCGGCAGCTCAAGAGCCCTAGACCCTGCGCAGCACCGAGACGACGCGGCCGAGGACCGTGGCGTCGTCGCCGGGGATCGGCTCGTAGGCCGGGTTGTGCGGCAGCAGCCAGACGTGCCCGTCCCGGCGCTTGTAGGTCTTGACCGTCGCCTCGCCGTCGATCATGGCGGCGACGATCTCACCGTTCTCCGCGGTGGGCTGCTGGCGCACGACCACCCAGTCGCCGTCGCAGATGGCGGCCTCGACCATCGAGTCGCCGACGACCTTCAGCATGAAGAGCGTCCCCTCGCCGACCAGCTCGCGGGGGAGGGGGAAGACGTCCTCCACCGCCTGCTCGGCGAGCACCGGGCCACCGGCGGCGATCCGGCCGACCAGCGGCACGTAGGTCGGGGCCGCGAGCGGCTCGTCGGTGCCGGCCACCGGCTCCGCGAGGGGCGCCGTCGGGCGCGAGGTGTCGCCCGGGAGCCGGACGTCCAGCGCGCGGGGGCGGTTCGGGTCGCGCCGCAGCCACCCCTTCTTCTGCAGCACGGAGAGCTGGTGGGCCACCGACGAGGCCGAGGAGAGACCGACCGCCTCGCCGATCTCGCGCACCGACGGGGGGTACCCGCGCCGGTCGATGGAGTCGCGGATGACCTCCAGGACCCGGCGCTGCCGCTGGGTCAGCCCGTCGCCGTCGGTGCCGCGGTCGGGGAAGGAGCGCACGGACGCGGTGCCGTTCTCCCGGTCCGGTTCCGTCGCCGTGCTGCGCGTCCGCCGGCCACCCGACGTCCCGCTGGTCTCCGCCACGTCTCCTCCTCGCGGGCTGCCGGTGCAGCCGTGCTGGTCGCGTCCCCGGAACCGTAGCGCTGATCACCGCACCTTTCAAACACCTGTTCGAAACCGGGACGCCGTGTCGGGTCGCTTCTGTCGGTGGTCTCCGGTAGACATCGCACAGACGTTCGATTCGAACAGCCGTTCGAAGACGGTGACGACGGTGCAGGTCGGAGGAGTGGTCATGGGTGGCGTGGCGCAGGCCGTGGTGGAGTTCGACGAGGCGGTCCAGGCTCCGTGGCGGCCGCCGCTTGCGAGTGGGTCCGGTCGTGTGCGGACGCTGCGGGCGGTGCCGGACCTGGCACCTCGCACCCCCGCCGCGTCCGCGCGCGCCGGCCGGATGGCGGCGGACGCCGCGGCCTCCCGCCCGCGGCCGTCGGGGAACCAGCTGCGCCGCCCCCTCCCGGCGGGCACGGCGAGCCCCCGCCGCCCGGCCGTCCCCGGTCGCGCCGTCGACGAGCGCAGCGTCCCGGGCGTCCGGCTCACGCGCCGCGCGCGCCGGCTCGGCGTGGTGCTCGGTCTGGCCGTGGGGATCGCGGTGGGGTCCTGCGTGGGGTCCGCCGTCGCCGGGGACGACGAGGGTGGCCTGCGCCTGGCGGGGGAGAGCAGCGTCGTCGTGCACCCGGGCGACACGCTCTGGTCCATCGCAGCAGCCGTCGCCGGCGAGGGGGACGACGTCCGGGACGTCGTCGCCGACATCCGCGAGCTGAACGAGCTGCCGGACGCCGTCGTGGTCCCGGGTCAGGTCCTCCTCCTCCCGTGAGCGAGGGCAGCACGCCTCCCGCCCGGCCGGGCGACAGGGCAACACCTGGCCAAGCTGAGGCGGCGAGTTCGTCAATCATCAGCCCGGGCGTCTTCACCCACAGTGGCCGGTCGAGCGCATACGGTCGTCGCGTGTCAGGTTCCATGGACAGCCGAGCCGCTGTGTTCACCAGTTCCCCCCAGGCCGTCGAGGTCTACCAGGCGGGGACGTGGTGGCGCGGCGAGCTGCTCGGCTGGCGGCACGACGCCTCCGGGACCTGCCAGATGTGGGTGCGGGTGGTCGTCGGCGGTGTCGAGGAGACGGCGTGGATCGATCTCGCCGCCCTCCGCCTGCCGGAACAGCAGGTCTCCCCGGTCACGGCGCCCAACCGGATCGACTCCCGGGTGAAGCAGGAGCTCCCGCCCGCCCAGGCGATCTCCGCCATGCGGGGCCGCCCCCTCACGATCGATGCGGCGACGACCGCTGCGCTGCCGATGATCCGGGACGAGGCCCCGGCGCCCTCGGTGGCAGGTGCCGCCGCCGTGGCGCCCACCGTCTCCGTGTCGCGCCCCGCCGGGCGCCGGCGGGCTCCCGAGGACACCGACGTCCAGGTCGCCGTCGCTGCCGAGGTCGCGGTCCCGCCCGGCCGGCACCGCGCAGACCGTGACGAGGGCCGGCACCGGGCGGCGGACACGGAGATCTTCGCGGCGATCGCCGACCAGGGCGACCGGGACCTTGTGGAGTCGGCGACGACAGCGGAGTCGCGCCGCGCGGCGCGGCCGCACGTCGGCGCCGGGTGGTCGGTCCCGCAGGCGCGCAGCGCCCGGCCCGAGGAGTCCTACGGGCGGTCCGAGGTCTGCGCCGGCCGCGTCGACGCCGAGGCCGACCTGCTGACCCGCCCCATGCGGCTCGGTGACCTGTCCGCGAGCTCGCGCCGGCCCCGGGTCGGCAACTCCGTCTTCGGGGCCTGAGGCCCGCCGCTCCGTCTGCGGGCGCGCTCACTGGTCGCGTCGTCCGCCGGCCCGGCACCCCCGTCGCTCACCGCTGAGGGAAGGGCGGCGTCCGCACCACGCTGACGGGTCAGCACGGCCCTGAGGTGCCGCGTCCGGCACCGGCAGGGGTGGTCGTGAGCGCGCAGCGTCGACGTCCCGGTACACCCTCCGGCGCGCCGTGCGGGCGTGTCGTGTGACGGGTGGGATGCCGTGTTCCTGCGGGTGACAGCCGGGTCAGGGCGGAACACGCCGACCGGTAGATGTCTTGCACATCTAGTGGGGCCAGGCATAGGGTTCCACTAGATCTAGTAGTTACAGAGCTGTAAGACTCGTCCACAGGCCGGTCCTCAGGTTCTCCCCGCGACGTCCACCGGATGTCCCCAGGAGGGTCCACAGGACGTCCCGGACGAGGAGTCGCTGAGGGAGGTGGACCGCGATGCGTTGCCCGTTCTGCCACAACCCGGACAGTCGGGTGATCGACTCGCGGGAGGCCGACGAGGGGGCGACCACGCGTCGCCGCCGTTCCTGCCCGCAGTGCGGTCGGCGGTTCACCACCGTCGAGGAGGCCGTCCTCGCCGTCGTCAAGCGCAGCGGCGTCAGCGAGCCGTTCAACCGCTCCAAGGTCGTCGCCGGTGTCCGCCGGGCCTGCCAGGGCCGGCCGGTCGACGAGGACCAGCTGGCCAAGCTCGCCCAGCAGGTCGAGGACACGATCCGCGCCAGCGGCGCGGCGGAGGTCCCCGCCCACGAGGTGGGGCTCGCCATCCTCGGTCCGCTGCGCGAGCTCGACGAGGTCGCCTACCTGCGCTTCGCCAGCGTCTACCGCGCCTTCACCTCGGTGGCCGACTTCGAGAAGGAGATCGCCGAGCTGAAGGCCCGCCCCACCGGTGCGGCCGCCCCCGCCGCCGGCCCGTCCGACGGCCCCTGAGAACTGTCACTACCCACGGCTAGACAGCACGTCGAGCACTTCGATCGCGGCTCTTCCCCAGCCCTCCGATCCGTCACCGCGCGGCTCCACGGCGCGCGCCGAGCACCACACCGAGCACCACACGACCAGGGAGAGCTCCACACCATGACCGAGACCGACGACCGCTTGGCAAGCAGCCGCGCACGGCGCACCCCCAAGGCGCCCAGCCGGAAGGGCCTCAAGATCAAGCGCGTCTTCACCACCGCCGGTGTGCACCCCTACGACGACGTGACGTGGGAGCGCCGCGACGTCGTCATGACCAACTGGCGCGACGGCTCGATCAACTTCGAGCAGCGCGGTGTCGAGTTCCCCTCCGAGTGGAGCATCAACGCCACCAACATCGTCACGACAAAGTACTTCCGCGGTGCCGTGGGCACCCCGCAGCGCGAGACGAGCCTGCGCCAGCTCATCGACCGGGTGGTGCTCACCTACGGCGCGGCCGGTCGCGAGCACGGCTACTTCGCCAGCGAGGGCGACGCCGAGATCTTCGAGCACGAGCTGACCTGGATGCTCATGCACCAGTACTTCAGCTTCAACTCGCCCGTGTGGTTCAACGTCGGCACGAGCTCTCCCCAGCAGGTCAGCGCCTGCTTCATCCTCGCCGTCGACGACGAGATGGACTCGATCCTCAACTGGTACCGCGAGGAGGGCCTGATCTTCAAGGGCGGCTCCGGTGCAGGCCTCAACCTCTCCCGCATCCGCTCCTCCAAGGAGCTGCTCTCCTCCGGCGGCACCGCGTCCGGCCCGGTCAGCTTCATGCGCGGCGCCGACGCCTCGGCCGGGACCATCAAGTCCGGTGGCGCCACCCGCCGTGCGGCGAAGATGGTCGTCCTCGACATCGACCACCCCGACATCGAGGAGTTCATCGAGACCAAGGCGCGCGAGGAGGACAAGATCCGCGCGCTGCGCGACGCCGGCTACGACATGGACCTCGGTGGCAAGGACATCACCAGCGTCCAGTACCAGAACGCCAACAACTCGGTGCGCGTCTCCGACGAGTTCATGCGCGCCGTGGAGGAGGGCACCGAGTTCGGCCTCCGTGCCCGCATGGACGGCTCGGTCATCGAGACCGTCGACGCCAAGACCCTGTTCCGCAAGGTCACCCAGGCGGCCTGGGAGTGCGCCGACCCGGGCATCCAGTACGACGACACGATCAACGACTGGCACACCAACCCCGAGACCGGCCGCATCAACGCGTCCAACCCCTGCTCGGAGTACATGAGCCTGGACAACAGCTCGTGCAACCTGGCGTCGCTGAACCTCATGAAGTTCCTCAAGGCCGACGGCACATTCGACTCGAAGAACTTCGTCAAGGCCGTCGAGCTGGTCATCACCGCGATGGACATCTCGATCTGCTTCGCCGACTTCCCGACCGAGCCGATCGGCGAGACCACCCGGGCCTACCGCCAGCTGGGCATCGGCTACGCCAACCTGGGCGCCCTGCTCATGGCGACCGGCCACGCCTACGACTCGCGCGGTGGCCAGAGCCTGGCCGCCGCCATCACCTCGCTGATGACCGGCACCGCCTACCGCCGCTCGGCCGAGCTGGCCGGCATCGTCGGCGCCTACGAGGGCTTCGCCCGCAACGCCGACGCCCACGCCCGGGTCATGCGCAAGCACTCCGCGGCCAACGACGCGATCCGCCCGGTAGGTGCCGACGACGCCGACGTGCTCCGCGCGGCTACCAAGGAGTGGCAGGACTGCCTCGAGATCGGCGCCGAGAACGGCTGGCGCAACGCGCAGGCCTCGGTGCTGGCCCCGACCGGCACGATCGGCTTCATGATGGACTGCGACACGACCGGCATCGAGCCGGACTTCTCGCTGGTCAAGTTCAAGAAGCTCGTCGGTGGCGGCTCGATGCAGATCGTCAACCAGACGGTGCCGCGGGCGCTGCGCAGCCTGGGCTACCAGGAGGAGCAGATCGAGGCGATCGTCGAGTACATCGCCGAGCACGGCCACGTCGTGGACGCGCCGACCCTGCGCCCCGAGCACTACGAGGTCTTCGACTGCGCCATGGGCGAGCGCGCCATCCAGCCCATGGGCCACGTCCGCATGATGGCCGCGGTGCAGCCGTTCATCTCCGGCGCGATCAGCAAGACGGTCAACATGCCGGAGACCGCCACCATCGAGGACGTCGAGAAGATCTACTTCGAGGGCTGGAAGCTCGGCCTCAAGGCGCTGGCGATCTACCGCGACAACTGCAAGGTCGGCCAGCCGCTGTCCGGCGGCAAGGGCAAGAACGACGGCACCAAGGACGAGGTCAAGGTCGAGGCGACCGCCCCGGCCGCGCTCTCGCACCCCGTGCGCAAGCGCCTGCCCAAGAAGCGGACGAGCGTCACCACCTCGTTCAGCGTCGCCGGCGCCGAGGGCTACATGACCGCGGGCATGTACGAGGACGGCAGCCTCGGTGAGGTGTTCCTGAAGCTCGGCAAGCAGGGCTCGACCCTGGCCGGTGTCATGGACGCCTTCTCGATCGGCATCTCGCTGGCGCTGCAGCACGGTGTGCCGCTGGAGACCTACATCTCCAAGTTCACCAACATGCGCTTCGAGCCGGCCGGCATGACCGACGACCCGGACATCCGGATCGCCCAGTCGGTGATGGACTACATCTTCCGTCGCCTGGCCCTGGACCACCTGCCCGTCGACAAGCGGGCCGGTCTCGGCATCTTCACCGCCGAGGAGCGGGCCGCCCAGGTCGCCGGCTCCTACGGCTCGTCGGCCAGCACCCCGGCCGTCACCGAGGAGGACGAGGTCGACCTGGAGCAGCTGCGCGGCTCCGCGCCGATCGAGACCGCCAAGGTGGAGGAGAAGGTCACCCCGGCGGGCCCGAAGTCGGTCAAGGAGGCCCACTCCTCGGCCGAGCTGCTGGAGCTGGTCACCGGCACCGCCACCGACGCGCCGCTGTGCATGACCTGCGGCACGAAGATGCGTCCCGCCGGCAGCTGCTACGTCTGCGAGGGCTGCGGCTCCACCAGCGGCTGCAGCTGATGTAGCCCGGGCGAGCGCGGTACCGCTCCGCTCGCCCGGTCCGTCCACCGGCCCGGTCCCTCATCGAGGGGCCGGGCCGGTGGCGTTCCCAGGTGCCCGCGTCGCACGCGCGTCACCGATCCGGGGATGCTCCGGTACCGCTGCCCGACGGCGAGAGAGCGAGGGACTGGGCGCCGATCACCGCGAGCATCTCGAGCCGGTCGTGGCTCTCCGTACCAGGGAGGGCGGTGTAGACCATCAGATGGTGGGCCTGGTGGGGGTCGATCAGCGTCTGGCAGTTGAGTTCCATCCGGCCCACCTCGGGGTGCTGGTACCGCTTCACCTCATCCGGGTGGACGCCGACCTCGTGCGCTCCCCACAAGGTCCTGAACTCGTCGCTCCGCTCCAGCAGCAGGTCGGTCAGCTGCGCCGCCCGGGATCCGGGCCCCCGGAGCGTGACGATGGAGCGGAGCCCGGCGACGTACATGCGCGAGAGGAAGGCGTGGTCCTCCGGCACGTGGCGCGCTCGGGCCGCCGCGTCGGTGAACCACCGGTAACCCCTGCTGCGCGCGGGGCCGGTGAACCGCGTCGTGTCGCCGGTGAGGGCGACGGCGAGCGGAGTCTGCCGGAGCGTCTCGCCGAGTTCGGTGACGATCTCGGCAGCGGTGTCCCCGAGCCGGTCGAAGATCCGCAGCAACCCCGTGCTCGCTGCTCGGCCCGCGGGGCGGGGGCTGCTGGCCGGCCAGCCGGAACAGGTGGTCCCGCTCGTCGAGTGACAGGTGCAGCCCCTGGGCCATCGAGGCCAGCATCTGCTCGGACGGCTGAGGGCCCCGCTCCCGCTCCAGCCGCGAGTAGTAGTCGGTCGACATGTGGCAGAGGACGGCCACTTCCTCGCGGCGCAGCCCCGCGGTGCGACGGCGGGGCCCACGGGGCAGGCCGACGTCCTCGGGCTGGAGCGACTCCCGGCGGCGCCGGAGGAACTCCGCCATCCCGGCTCGATCGACGGCCACGTGTCTCCTCCGGATGCGGTGCGCTGCGCCGGCCTGGTGCAGCGCGTCGAGGACGTGTCTACCGGTGCGCTCACGGCGCAGCCACGGCCCGCCGATCCCCCTCTCGAGCGTCGGCAGAGGGGGATCGACGGGTCCTGCCTCGTGTCGATCGGCGGGGAGACGGTGGTGTCACCGCGCACCGAGCGCCTCGACGACACAGGAGTCCGACGATGGCCAGCACCACGATCGACATCCCCGTTCCCGACCTATCGGGCAAGCGAGCAGTGCTCACCGGAGGCAGCGACGGCATCGGCTTGGTCCTCGCCCGGCGCCTGGCGGCCGCCGGCGCCGACCTGGTCCTCCCGGTCCGCAACCACGGGAAGGGGGAAGCGGCACTCGCCGAGATCCGGTCACGCGTCCCGGGCGCGCGCCTCACCCTCCACCCGCTCGACCTGTCCTCGCTGGAGTCGGTCGCCCGCCTCTCCGACGTCCTGCTCGGCGAGGGCCGGCCGATCGACGTCCTGGTCAACAACGCCGGCGTCATGACGCCGCCGCAGCGGCGGACGACGGTCGACGGGCACGAGCTGCAGTTCGGCACCAACCACCTCGGGCACGTCGCGCTCGTGGCCGGCCTCCTGCCGCTACTGCGCGCCGGCCGGGCGCGTGTCACGTCGCAGGTGAGCATCGCCGCCAACAGAAACGCCATCAACTGGGACGACCTGCAGTGGCAGCGCTCGTACGACCCGTTCCGGGCCTACAGCCAGTCGAAGATCGCTCTGGGCCTGTTCGGCCTCGAGCTCGACCGGCGCAGCACGGCCGGCGGGTGGGGGATCACCAGCAACATCTCGCACCCGGGGGTGGCTCCCACGAACCTGCTCGCTGCCCGGCCCGAGATCGGCCGGGCCGAGGAGACGCGGAACATCCGCGTGATCCGGCGGCTGTCGGCGTTGGGCATCGCGGGGACGCCCGAGACCGCCGCCCTCCCCGCCCTGCTCGCCGCGACGTCGCCGGACGCGTCCGGCGGCCGGTTCTACGGCCCGCGCCGGTGGGGGCACATCAGTGGGCCGCCGGCCGAGCAGACTGCCTACCGTCGGCTGCGGAGCTTCGAGGACGCCCGGAGGGTCTGGGAGCTGTCCGAGGAGCTGACCGGCGTGCCCTTCCCGACCGACCGGCCGGAGGGCGACGCCCAGGCGCCTGCCGTCCGGCCGGCCGTCGAGCGGCCGGCGCCCGCCTGACAGGCCGGGTCAGGGGGTGAGGACGACGCGCCCGATCGCCCGGCGGCTCTCGATGTACTCGTGCGCGGCGGCGGCCTCGGCGAGCGGGAAGGTGCGGTCGACCAGGACGGTCAGCCGGCCGGCGGCGACGTCGTCCACCAGTACCTGCACCATCGCCTGCACCCGCGGGGTGGTGATCTCGCCACCCAGGTAGACGCCGGTCAGCGACTGGTTCTGCCGGCCCAGCACGCCGGCGTTGAACGGCGAGAAGTCCCGCCCGGCGTTCCCGACGGTGATGGCGCGGCCGCGGCGGCCCAGGCAGGCGACGGACTGCTGCAGGGTAGAGCCGCCCACCGAGTCGACGACGAGGTCGACGCCGCGTCCACGGTCGGAGAGGCTCCGCACCTCCTCGACCCAGCCGCTCTGCGAGTAGTCGACGGCGTGGTCGAGGCCGAGCGCGGCGAGGGGCTCGAGCCGGGCGAGGGACGACGCGGTCGCGATGACCGTCGCCCCGGCCCGCTTGGCGAGCTGGATCGCGGCCACGCCCACCCCGCCGGCGCCGGCCTGGATGAGGACCGTCTCGCCCTCCTGCAGCCGCCCGAACTCGAACAGGCAGTCGTGCGCGGTGCCGAACGGGATCGGCACGCAGGCGACGGACGCGACGTCGGCGCCCTCGGGGATCTTCCAGGTGGTCCTGGCGGACACGGCCCAGAGCTCGGCGTGCGAACCGTGGCTATTGGTGGCCACGACCCGGTCGCCGACGGCCCGGTCGGTCACGTCGTCGGCGACCGCCACGATCGTCCCGGCCGCCTGGTAGCCCACGATGTGCGGCTGCGAGAGCAGCGGGCCACCCAGCCGGTTGAGGGTGTCCCCGCCCTCGATCGAGACGGCCTCGACCTGGATGACGACGCCTCCCGGCGCGACGACCGGATCGGGGACCTCCTCGTACTGGAGGACCTCCGGGGGACCGTTGCGGTGGTAGACGGCAGCCTTCATGCATGCGCTCCTGGGCGTCGGGTGGTCTGGGTCACCTGGACCGTACGGGGGCCCGGTCAGAGGTCGGAGGGCGCCGTGACGGTCTTGGAGCGCAGGTACTCGCCGACCGACTTCCCGATCTGGTCCACCCGCAGGTTGGACGAGCCGCCGGTACCGAGCAGTCCCTGCAGCACGAAGTGCACCGCCCGCAGGTGCGGGAACTCGTGCCGCACCACCCCGAGGTCCGCGACCTCCGGCAGGAGCGCCCGGAGTCCGTCGCTCGACAGCGTCGTCCGCAGCCACTCCCAGTGCGCCGGGTCGCTCACCCAGATCCCGACGTTGGAGTTGCCGCCCTTGTCGCCGGCCCGCGCGTGCGCCAGGTCCCCGAGCGGGACCTGCCGACCGCCCGACGGTGCAGCGCAGGCGGCGGGCTCGGGGTGCCGCGGCTGGGCGATCTCGTCGTCGGTCGCCGTCCGGGACGGCGTCGGCGCGTCCAGGACCGTGCCGTCCTCCAGCACCGCCCGGTGCACCAGCACCTCGGCGGGGACCAGCGCCGGCCAGTAGTCGATGCGTGGCCACGGCTCCCGGGCGGCCTGCGCGTGCCCGTCGTGGTGGAAGCCCGGGAAGCCCTGCAGGTACAGGCTGCCCACGGCCGCGTGGAAGCCGCGCAGCCGCTCGCGGTCCCGCGCGGTGGCGATGACGCGGATCGGCACGGTCGCCTCCCACTGGGTGGCCGGGTCCGGGGCAGCGGTGCCGAGCGCGGTCACGTCCAGCTCGTCGACGACGCCGTCCAGCAGCAACCCGAGCTGCTCGCGCAGCAGGGCCACCTTCTCCGGCACGTGCGGCGACGTGCAGAACAGCATCGTGGAGATCTCGAAGCCGATCGGCGCGAAGACGGCGACCTTCGCGGTGACCGGCGGGGGAGACCCGGTCACCGGGCCGATGGCCACCCGGTCCTGGCCGACCTGCGTCAGGTGCACCGTCTCCAGGTGCACCGTGGCGTCCGGGTTGAGGTAGCGCGGCCCCTGGATCTCGTACACCAGCTGGGCGGTGACCGTGTCGACGGTGACCATCCCGCCGTCCCGCGCGTGCTTGGTGATCACGCTGCTGCCGTCGGCGGCGATCTCGGCGATCGGAAAGCCGGGCCGGGCCATGCCGGGCACGGTCAGGAAGCCGGAGAAGTTGCCGCCGGTGGCGTGCGCGCCGCACTCGATGATGTGCCCGGCGGTCACCGCGCCGGCGAGGGCGTCCCAGTCGTCCGGCGTCCACCCGTGCCACCAGGCGGCGGGCCCGACGGTGAGCGAGGCGTCGGTGACCCTGCCGGTGATGACGATGTCGGCGCCGGCCCGCAGCGCCTCGGCGATGCCGAAGCCGCCGAGGTAGGCGTTCGCCGCGATGGGTTCCACGCCCCAGTCCTTGAGCGGGGCGGAGGTGTCCAGGTTCTCCAGGGCGAAGCCGTCGGCGTGGAACTCGTCCAGCCGGCCCAGCAGGTTGTCGCCCTCCACGTGCGCCACCCGCAGCGCGACGCCCGCGTCGCCGACCAGGCCGCGCACCGCGGCGGCCATCCCGGCAGGGTCGAACCCACCGGCGTTGGTGACCACCTTGATCCCGCGCTCGGCGATCACCGGCAGGTGCGGCGCCAGCTGGCGGAGGAAGGAGGGCGCGTACCCGCCCCGCTCCGGGTTCTGCCGGTGCGCGGTCGCCATCCCGGCGAGCGTCACCTCGGCCAGGTAGTCGCCCATGAGGACGTCGACCGGGTCCCCGGCCAGCGCCTCCTCGATGGCGCTGAAGCGGTCACCGAGGTAGCCGGAGAAGTTCCCGATGCGGATCGGGGAGCGATCGGTCATGACCGGACGCTAGGCCACCGGTAACTCGGGGGAGTGACAGCTCGCCCGGGATCCCTGCCTGCGCGTTTGTCCCAGGTCCGACCGGGAAGCCAGCGGGCCGGTCCCACGAAGGAGGAGCTGTGAGCCAGGACGACGCACGCCGACCGCTCTCGCCGGAGGAGCTCGCCGCCGAGACGGGAGCGGCGCTGCCCGACAAGGAGGTCATCTCCCTCCTCGACCTCAACGCCGATCTCGACATCGCTCTCGACGCCGCGGCCCCGATCGACCTCGCGGTGGCTGCGAACGCCAACGTGGCGGCACCCATCGACGCCGCCGTCGGCGCCAACGTGCTGTCGACCGGGTCGACCGCTCAGGCGCTGTCCGACCAGGGCGTGCTCATCGACCAGGGCATCACCGGCGAGGCGGTGGCGAACGCCCCGCAGGACAGCACCATCGACCAGTCCGACGACACGGTGGGGACGTCGGAGCCGGCACCCGCTCCCGACGCGACCACCGGTGGCACCGACGTCGGCGCTGTGCCGACCACGACCGGGGGCATGCTGGACGGCAACCTGCTCAACGTCGACGTCGACCTGGCCGCCGACCTCGACCTGGCGTCGCCGATCGCCGGGGCCGTCGCGGCGAACGCCAACGTCGCCGCACCGATCGACGCCGCGGTGGCGGCCAACGTCGGTTCGGTCGACTCCGCGGCCACGGCCGTCGCGCAGCAGGACGCGATCATCACGCAGGACATCGACGCGAACGCGGAGGCGACCGCCGACCAGCAGTCCACCGTCACCCAGTGACCGGCGCCGCGTGAGCACGCAGGCGGCCGCGCCGGGCGGTCAGCCGTCGGTCGGGGCCGGCATCGAGGTGCCGGCCCGGGCCGACGGCGTTCAGCTCCTCGGCGAGGTGCAGGGCTCGGGCTACCGTCGACCCCCGGCACTGGCCCGTCGCCAGGACGGCCAGGTCGTGCAGCTGACGCCCCTGCTGCACCAGGTGCTCGTCGCCGTCGACGGGCGGCGGACGGTGCCCGAGATCGCCGAGGCGGTCAGCGACTCGTCCGGCCGGCTCGTGGCCCCCGACGACGTGCAGCAGCTGGTCGACTCCTCGCTGCGCCCGCTCGGCCTGCTGCGCCGAGCCGACGGCACCGAGCCGGAGCTCCGCCGCTCGGACCCGTTGCTCGCGCTGCGCTTCCGGCGGGTGGTCACCGATCCGGAGGTCACCCGCCGGCTCACGACGCCGTTCGCCGCGCTCTTCCACCCACTGGTGGTCGTGCCGGTCGTGCTCGCCTTCGTCGCCGTCGCCGGCTGGGTGCTGTTCAGCCAGGGGCTGGCCGCGGCCACCGCCCAGGCGTTCGGCAATCCCGCGCTCTTCCTCGCCGTCGTCGGCGTGACCGTGCTGTCGGCGGGCTTCCACGAGTTCGGGCACGCGGCCGGCGCCCGCTACGGCGGCTCGACCCCGGGCGCCATGGGCTTCGGGATCTACCTGTTCTGGCCGGCTTTCTACACCGACGTCACCGACAGCTACCGGCTCGGCCGGGCGGGCCGGGTGCGGACCGACCTGGGCGGGCTCTACTTCAACGCGCTGGTCGTGCTGGCCTCCTTCCTGGTGTGGTGGCTGACCGGGTGGGACGCCGTCCTGCTGCTCGTGGCCACCCAGGTGCTGCAGATGGTGCGGCAGCTCGCGCCGCTGCTTCGGTTCGACGGCTACCACGTCCTCGCCGACCTCACCGGTGTCCCGGACCTCTACCAGCGCATCGGGCCGGTCCTGTCCGGTCTCGTGCCCGGGCGGTCGCGACCCGAGGCGACCGCGCTGAAGACGTGGGCCCGCGTCGTCGTCGTCGCGTGGGTCCTCGTCGTGGTGCCGCTGATGGTGGTCTCGCTGCTGCTGATCGTCTGGACGCTGCCGCGGCTGCTGGCCACGGCCTGGGCGTCGCTGACCGAGCACGGGCAGCTGCTCGGGGCCGCGTTCGGCGACGGCGACATCCTCGGGGTGCTGGTCCGGCTGCTGGCGATCGTCGCCGTGGTCATCCCGCTGCTCGGCATCGGCTACGTGCTGGCCAGCCTGGTCCGCCGGACCGCCGCCGCGGTGTGGCGGCGCACGGAGGACCGGCCGGTCCGGCGAGGTGTCGCCGTCGTGCTCGTCGCGCTGCTCGTGGCCGGCCTCGGCTGGGCTTGGTGGCCCGACGGTGACCGGTACCGGCCGGTGCGCGCGTGGGAGGACGGGACGCTCCTGGACGTGGTGCCGGCGAGCGCCGGCACGAGCCCGGAGCGCGGCTCCCTGGGCTCGACCCTCACGGTCTGGCCGGCGGAGTCCGGGCCTCTCCCGACGGCGGACGAGCCGTCCCTGGCGCTGGTGCTCACCCCCACGTCGCAGCAGACCGGGGCCGCGACCGACGGGGAGGACGGAGCGTCGACCGCGGGGGAGGAGGGCGCCGGAACGGCGGACCCCCCCACCTGGGTCTTCCCCTTCGACGCGCCCCTGCCTCCGGGCGAGGGCGACAACCAGGCCCTGGCGGTCAACACCACGGACGGGTCGGTGGCCTACGACGTCTCGTTCGCGCTCGTCTGGGTCGAGGACGACACCGCGGTCAACCGCAACGAGGCCTACGCGCTGGCCAGCTGCCGGGACTGCCGGACGGTCGCGGTGGCCTTCCAGATCGTCCTGCTCGTCGGATCGGTCGACGTCGTCGTGCCGGAGAATGTCGCGGTCGCGGTCAATTACGCCTGCGTGGAGTGCGTGACCCAGGCGCTCGCCACCCAGCTCGTCGTCACCCTGCCCGGGGAGCTGAGCCGGTCCGGCACCGACGAGCTCGCGGAGATCTGGGCGGAGCTGCAGTCCTTCGGCGAGGATCTCGAGGGGCTGCCGCTCTCCCAACTCCGCGACCGGCTGACCGACTTCGAGGTTCGCATCCTCGACGTCGTCCAGCGGGACGGGGCGGACGAGCCGGACCCCACGGAGGACGGCGCCACCACAGGGGACAGCGTGACCGATCCCGGGACGGACGGCACCGGGCCCGACGGCGAGGACCCCGCCGAGCCGTCGGACGGCAGCGGTGTCGCGGAGCCGACGACCTCGGCCGGCCCGACCGGGTCCCCGGCGACGAACGACCCTGCCGCGGGCACGACCGGGTCCGCACCGACGACGACGGCCGAGCCGACGTCCGAGGCACCCGCGTCGGAGGAGCCCACGTCCGGTTCTGGCGCGGCCACCTCGTCGGCGACGGCGAGCCCGGCCGGCTGACCGGACGCCCGCGGCCGGGTGCGGTGACGCGCGCAACAGCGCGGGATACGGTCGCCTCCCGCCCGCCGACCACGCTTGGAGCCGCCGCCGTGAGCCCTGCCGACGTTCTCGCCGATCTCGAGAACATCTACCGGGACCTGCACCAGCACCCGGAACTCGCCTTCGCCGAGCACCGCACCGCGGGCATCGTCGCGGAGCGGCTCGAGGCGCTCGGCTACGAGACGGCCACCGGGGTCGGGGGCACCGGCGTCGTCGGCATCCTGCGCAACGGACCCGGCCCGACCGCCCTGCTGCGCGCCGACATGGACGCCCTGCCGGTGCTCGAGGAGACCGGCCTGCCCTACAGCAGCACGGCCACGGGCACCGGCGCCGACGGCGTCGAGACCCCGGTCATGCACGCCTGCGGGCACGACGTCCACGTCACCTGCCTGCTCGGTGCGGCCGCCACGCTGGCCGCCGAGCGGGACACCTGGAGCGGGACCGTGCAGCTGGTCTTCCAGCCCGCCGAGGAGGTCGGCGGCGGCGCCCAGTCGATGATCGACGACGGCATCTTCGACCGCTTCGGCCGCCCGGACGTGGTGCTCGGCCAGCACGTCGGGCCGCTGCCCGCCGGGCTCCTGGGCCTGCGGAAGGGCCCGGCCTTCGCGGGCGCCGACATGCTGCACATCGTGCTGCACGGGCGCGGTGGCCACGGCTCCCGGCCCGAGACGACCGTCGACCCCGTCGTGATGGCCGCAGCCACGGTCATGCGGTTGCAGACCGTGGTCTCCCGCGAGGTGGCCGGTGGCGAGTCCGCCGTCGTCACCGTCGGGGCGCTGCACGCGGGCAACGCCGGCAACGTCATCCCGGAGCGCGCCGAGATGCGGGTCAGCCTGCGCTCCTACGACGCCGAGGTCCGCGAGCGGCTGATGACCTCCATCGACCGGATCGTGCGTGCCGAGGCGGCCGCCTCCGGCGCGCCGGAGGAGCCCGAGGTGAACCTCAAGGAGTCCTTCCCGGTCCTGGTCAACGACCCGGACGCCAGCGCCCGCACGCAGGCCGGCTTCGACCGCGACCTCGGTCCGGGGCTCACGGTCGACCCGGGGCAGGTCACCGGCAGCGAGGACGTCGGCATGCTGGCCACCGCCGCCGGGGTGCCGCTGGTCTACTGGCTGCTCGGCGGTGCGGACCCGGCTGCGTTCGCGGGCGTGACCGACCGGGACGGACTCGCCCGGGTGGTGCGCGAGCTGCCCTCGAACCACTCCCCGCAGTTCGCGCCCGTCATCGAGCCCACCCTGACCACGGGCGTCGCGGCCCTCGTCTCGGCTGCGCGCACCTGGCTGCCCGTCGAGGGCCGGGGCTGAACCGCCCCTCGCACGACGCAGGAGGGGTGGAGCCGTGTGGCTCCACCCCTCCTGTGCGTGCGCGGCCGCGGGGCCGCCGGTACTACGCGATCAGCTGGTCGGCACGGTGATGGTGGCGGTGCCGATCAGGAAGTCGCCCGCGAGGGCATCGGTCATGAACGTCGAGTTCAGCAGCTCGGCGGCCTCGGCGCTGAGCAGCACCTCGGTGCCCTGCAGGACTGCCTCGCCACCCTCGATGGTCGGCGGGTTCAGCGTGCTGCCGTCCAGGTCGAACAGCGGGGCGCTGGGAGCGGCCAGCTGGCCGTTCACGCTGACGTCACCGAACAGGCGCGACGGGGTGCCCGGGTCGATGGTGAAGTTGGTCAGCTCGACCGTGGTGCCGCCGGCGGTCAGGCTCAGGCCGCTGCCCTGGTGGAACAGGGTGCCCTGCACGTAGGGCTTGTAGCCGGACTCCTTGTCGAACACCGTCACGGTGCCGCCGGTGATCGGGAAGCTCACGGAGCCGTCGGCCAGCGTGGCCTCGCCGATGGTGCCGGGGGTCAGGCCGAGGGTGCCGAGGGCGTCGACGAAGCCCTGGTCGAGGGCGACGGCGGTGCTGCCACCAGCGGGGATAGCGGGGAGCGAGGCGACCGGCTCCGGGCGGGCGAACTCCGGGCTCGAGGACGAGGAGGAGGAGCTCGACGAGCCTGCGGCCGCCGAGTCGTCGCTGCCACAGGCGCTGAGGCCGAGGGCCGCGCTGAGGGCGATGCCGGCGACCAGGAGCTTCGCGGGGCGGGAGGAGGTGTTCATGGGAACTCCTTGCGTCGATCGGTCGATGTCACGAGGTCTTCGGCCCCATGCGTCCGATTGGATTGCGTCCTACCGAATCTTTTTTCGGCGGCGGGTTGTGGGTGGTCGGCAGCGGGCACCCGACGACGACCGGAGCCGCGGGTGCGAGCAGGGGACGACATGAACCGATCCGGCGCGCCCGCACGAACGCCACCCGTGAGCCGAAACCGATGCGTCGTCGCCCTCAGCCCCCTGTTCCCGGGCGCCGGTCGATGAGCCTCGCGATCGCCGATCCGGCGCCGGCCGACCTCTACGACACCGCGTTGCGGTCGGCCGGCCGTCCGGAGGAGCGGTGGCGGTGGTTCGCCCGCTACGAGGGCGGCCCGCGGCACTCCCTCGCGGGGGCGCTGGGCCAGTGGGTCGGCCGTGCCGACGACGCCGACCGCCATCTGCTCGCCCGCGCCAGGGGCGCCGTCCTCGACGCCGGCTGCGGTCCCGGCCGGCTCGTCGCCGAGCTCGCCGCCCAGGGCCGTGAGGCCGTCGGCATCGACACCTCCCGGGTCGCCATCGCGCTGACCCGGGCCCTCGGAGCCGCCGCCGTGCGCCGGTCGATCTTCCAGCCGCTCCCGGGGGAGGGCGGCTGGGACACCGTGCTGCTCGCCGACGGCAACATCGGCATCGGCGGCGACCCGGTCGCCCTGCTGACCCGGTGCCGCGACCTCCTGGCCCCGGACGGGCGCGTCCTCGCCGAGCTCGACCGCCCGGGCACCGGGCTGCGCTCCGCCCGGGTGCGCCTGGAGCGCGGCGCAGAGCGGGGGAGCTGGTTCCCGTGGGCGCACGTCGGGGCCGACGCCGTTGCCGGACCGGCCGCCGCCGCCGGGCTCGAGGTGACTGCGACCTGGGAGCAGGACGGGCGCTGGTTCGCCGCCCTGGCCGCCGGCGAACGGCCGGTGGTCCGGCTGGACCGGATGTCCTGACCGTGCGCGTCCTGGTCACCGGCGGCGCCGGGTTCATCGGCTCGCACGTGGTGGAGGCGTTCGTCGACGCCGGCCACGACGTCCGGGTGCTCGACGCGCTGCTGCCGGCCGTGCACCCCGCGGGCACCGTGCCCCGATTGCCCGCAGGGGTCGAGTTCCTCCACGGCGACGTCCGCGACGCGGCGATGGTCGACCGCGCGTTGCGCGGGGTGGACGCCGTCTGCCACCAGGCCGCCATGGTCGGCCTGGGCGTCGACGTCCAGGACATGCCCGAGTACGCCGGCATCAACGGGCTCGGCACCGCGGTGCTGCTGGCGGGGATGGCGCGCGCCGACGTCGGTCGGCTGGTGCTGGCCAGCTCGATGGTCGTCTACGGCGAGGGCCGCTACGAGTGCCCGGTCGACGGCGTCGTCCCGGCCGCCGCACGACGCCGGGCAGACCTCGACGACGGTCGCTTCGAGCCCCCGTGCCCGCGGTGCGGCCGGCAGCTCGCATGGCGGACGGTGCCCGAGGATGCCCCGCTGGACCCGCGCAACACCTACGCGGCGACCAAGCTCGACCAGGAGCACCTCTCGGCCGCCTGGGCCTCCTCGACCGGCGGTGGCGGCGTCGCCCTGCGGTACCACAACGTCTACGGCCCCCACATGCCACGCGACACCCCCTACTCGGGGGTGGCGGCCATCTTCCGCAGCTCGCTGGAGGCCGGCCGGGCACCGCGGGTGTTCGAGGACGGCGGCCAGCAGCGGGACTTCGTGCACGTCACCGACGTCGCGCGGGCCAACCTCGCGGCGCTGACCGCCGACCCGCCGGATGCCGCCCTGCGGGCGTGCAACGTCGCCTCCGGGCACCCGCACACCGTCGGCGACATGGCCCGGGCACTGGCCGACGCCTTCGGCGGCCCGGACCCCGAGGTCACCGGGCAGTACCGGATCGGCGACGTGCGGCACGTCGTGGCCGGCCCCGGGCGCGCTGCCGAGGAGCTCGGGTTCCGCGCGCAGGTCTCCTTCGCCGACGGCATGCGCGCCTTCGCGACGGACCCGCTGCGCCCCGCCCCCTGAGGTCTCACCACGGGGTGCGGACGGTCACCTCCACGGCGATCGCCAGCAGGGCGGACAGCGTCAGCCAGAACCGGTGCGAGCGGGCGGGCAACGAGGCCGTCGCCGGCAGCAACCAGACGACGAAGGGCAGCCAGATGCGCTCCGTCTCGCCCAGGACGAAGCCGGAGAGATCGCTGCCCAGCATCCCCGCCAGTGCCGCCGGCGGGAGCAGGGCGAGCCGCCCGCGGATGCCGGCCAGCCCGGCGACGACCGCCGGCCCGGCCGCCAGGGCACCGGCGGCGAGGTTGCCGGCCAGGAACCAGGTCGACTGCTCCTCCCGGTCGGCGTAGGCGGCGCCGTCGCGCACCCGCTGGGTGACCACCTCGATGCCCTCGAACCACCAGTAGCCGCCCACCGTGTACACCGCCGCGACCAGCGCCACGCCGACGGCAGCCACCGCGAGCACGCGCACCACACCGGCCCAGCCGAGCCGTGACCGCTGCACCAGCACGACGGTCAGCGCCAGCAGCCCGGCGGCGGTCAGCCCGAAGGACAGGTACAGGCTCAGGCCGAGCACGACGCCGCCGGCCAGCGCATGCGCCCAACCGGTCCCGGACGGCGCCCGCGCGGCGGCGAGCGCCAGCAGCGCCACCCCCCACGCGGTCACCCCGGCGAACAGGGCGTCCGCGCTGGTGGCGATCCAGACCGCGCCCGGGAGGAGGACGGCGAAGGGCGCCACGGCGCGGGCGGCCGCCTCGTCCGCGACCACCCGGACGGCGACCAGCACGGCCGGCACGGCGAGCGCGCCACCGGCGATGCAGAGCGCCGCCGCCCACCCCGCGCCGCCGAGGCCGATCCGGTCCAGGAACACGAACGCCAGCAGGGCGCCTGGCGGATGCCCGGACACGTGGGTCACCCACGGGTCGGCCGAGCCCACCGGCACCGAGTCGACGTAGGTGGACAGGAACGTGCCCAGGTCGCCGACCCGGCCGACGTCCGCCACGTACTCGTACTCGGTGGCCATGGGTGCGGCGAGCGCGTCCCATCCGCCGTTCACCGCCAGCGCGACCGCCCACCCGGCGGCCCCGGCGGTGCTCGCGGCGAGCAGCCCCCGCCAGCCCAGCCGCCGGGCCAGCGCCGGACCCCACAGCACGACCGCGGCGGCGAGCGCCACGGGCAGCAGCACCCGCGCCGACAGCACGACGTCGAACGGGCCGACGACGACGTACCCCTCGCGCAGGTGCAGGTCGCCGCCGTCCCGGGTGATCTGCCGCCCCCACAGCCAGACGGCCAGCACGCCTGCCGCGACCACCGCGACGGCGAGCCCGCGGACCACGCGACCCCGCGCGGAGGTCGTCGGCGCGGCAGCGGCCTGGGGAGGGGCGGAGGTCACCCGCCGGAGAGTAGGTGGCCGGGACGGGCGGTGCCCGGCAGTGAACCGGTTCGGCGTCGGGCACGAACACCGTGCGTGGACGACTCTGCCTACGCCCCGACGGTCGACGTCGTCCTGCCCTGCCTGGACGAGGCCGCCTCGCTGCCGTGGGTCCTCTCGCGGCTCCCCGCCGGCTACCGCGCGATCGTCGCGGACAACGGCTCGACCGACGGCTCCGCGACGATCGCCGCGGAGCTCGGCGCGACCGTCGTGGGCGTGCCGCAGCGCGGGTTCGGTGCCGCCGCGCACGCCGGGCTGCTGGCCGCCGACGCGGACGTGGTCTGCTTCTGCGACGCCGACGGCTCGATGGACCCGGCCCAGCTGCCGCGCGTCGCCGACCCGGTCCTGGCCGATCAGGCCGATCTGGTGCTCGGCCGGCGCCGCCCGGCGCGCGGTGCGTGGCCGGTGCACGCCCGGGTCGCCAACATCGCGCTGGCACGCATGCTGCGCCGCCGCACCGGCCTGCGGTTGCACGACCTGGGCCCCATGCGCGCGGCCCGGCGTCACGAGCTCGTCGCGCTGGGGCTCACCGACCGGCGGTTCGGCTACCCGCTCGAGATGGTGACCGCCGCGGCCGACGACGGCTGGCGCGTCCGGGAGGTCGACGTGGACTACTCGCTGCGCACCGAGGGATCGAAATCGAAGGTGACCGGCACCGTCCTGGGCACCGTGCGCACGATCCGCGACATGCGCGGGGTGCTGGCCCGATGACCGGCCTCCTGCGCACCCAGGTTCTGGTCATCACCAAGGCGCCGGTGCCCGGCCGGAGCAAGACCCGGCTCACCCCGCCCTGCAGCCCGGAGCAGGCGGCCGGCATCGCCGCCGCCGCGGTGGGCGACACCCTCGACGCGGTGCGGGCCGCCCCGGTCTCCCGCCGGGTCGTGGCCCTCGACGGCGCGCCGGGCAGCCTGGACCTCGACGGCTTCACCGTGGTGCCCCAGGTCGAGGGTGACCTCGGCACCCGGCTGGCGGCCGCGTTCGCCGATGCCATGTCCGGCACCGTTCCGCCCACGCTGCTCATCGGCATGGACACCCCTCAGGTGACCGCCGACCTGCTCGTCCGGTGCGCGGAGCGGCTCGAGTTCGGGGGTCCGGGCACCGCCGTCCTCGGCACGGCCCCGGACGGTGGCTGGTGGGCGCTGGGCCTGCACTCCGCCGACGGCGCGGCGGTGCTGGCGACCGTTCCCATGTCCCGCGAGGACACCGCCGTCCGCACCCGGGCGGCGCTGGAGGCGATCGGGTTGCTGGTGCTCGACCTGCCCGAGCTGACCGACATCGACCACTTCCCCGACGCCCTCGCCGTCGCCGCGCAGTGCCCACCGGACAGCCGGACGGCCCGTGTCGTCGCGTCGGTGGCCGCGGCCGTGGGGAGCCCGGCGTGAGCAGCGCGCTGGACCGGCTGCTGGGCGCCCGCGTGCCCGGGCCGCCCGAGGCGTTGCGCCGGGGCCCGTTCCGCGCCGGGAAGTTTCCCAGCCCGCTGCACTCCGAACGCCGGTCGGCCCGCGTCGGGCTGTGGCTCGGCGTCGCGTTCGCCATCTGCTTCGTCACCGGGCTGATCAGCCACCTGATCCAGAACCCGTCCGGCTGGTTCGTCTGGCCGGCGTCCCCGGCCTGGCTCTACCGGTTCACCCAGGGGCTGCACGTGGCCGCCGGCCTGGCCGCGATCCCGCTGTTGCTGGTCAAGCTCTGGGCGGTCTACCCGAAGCTCTTCGAGTGGCCGCCGGCAGGCTCGGTCTCCCGGGTGGTCAGCCGGCTGTCGATCCTCGTGCTGGTGGGGGCGGCGGCGATGCAGCTGGTCACCGGCGTCATCAACACCGCGCAGTGGTACCCGTTCGGCTTCTTCTTCACGACGGCGCACTACTGGACCGGTTGGATCGCGATCGGCGCCGTCGCGGTGCACGTCGGCGCCAAGGCGCCGGAGATCCGCCGCGGGCTGGCCCGCCGGGGCACCCCGGGCGCCGCCGCCGGGCTGACCGCGGAGCAGGCCACCGAGCGCGAGGCCGTGGACGAGGCCGCCGAGACCGGCAGCGTGCCGCGCCGTGCCTTCGTGCTGGCCGCGGGGCTGGGCGTCGGCGCGGTCACCCTCACCACCGTGGGGCAGAGCTTCTCCCCGCTGGGGCAGGTGTCGGTGCTGGCCCCCCGGCAGCCCGGCGTCGGCCCGCAGGCGCTCCCGGTCCGGCAGACCGCGCGCGCCGCCCGGGTCACCGACGTCGGCCCGGAGTACCGGCTCGTGATCGAGGGCCCGAACCGGCTCGAGCTCACCCTGGACGAGCTGGCGCAGTTCACCCAGCGCACCGAGCGGCTGCCGATCGCCTGCGTCGAGGGCTGGAGCGCCGACGCGACCTGGACCGGCGTCCGGCTCGGTGACCTGCTCGAGGAGGCGGGGCTCGCGCGGGACACCGAGGTCGCCGTCGAGTCGCTGCAGGAGGGCGGGCTCTACCGGCGGTCGATCGTGGCACCGCCGCACGCGCGCAGCCCGCGCACGCTGCTGGCCACCGGGCTGAACGGATCGCCCCTGGTACCCGACCACGGTTACCCCGTCCGGCTGATCGCGCCCAACCGCCCCGGCGTGATGCAGACCAAGTGGGTCACCAAGGTGACGCCGGTATGAGCCTCGCCGACGAGTCCGACCGGGTGGTCGACGACCGCGCCGCGGCGCTGGTGCCCGGTGATCCCTACGCCTCCGACCCGGCCCGCCCGGCGACGTCGGCGCGCGGCCCGTGGTGGCGCTGGCTGTTCCTGCTGCCGGGCCTGCTGGCGGTCGGCTACGGCGCCTACGGCCTGCTCACCGCCGGCGAGCGGGTGCCGCTGCCCGCCTGGGCGACCTGGTTCGTGGGCAGCGCGCTGCTCAACGACCTGGTCGTCGCGCCGCTCTGGATCGGCCTGGGCTGGCTGTCCGCGAAGATCCTCCCGCGACCGGCGCGGCCGGCCGCCGTCGTCGGCGTCGCGGTGGCGGGCGTGCTCACCCTGATCGCCCTGCCCTACGTGCTGGGCCCGGGCGCCAGGTCGGACAACTCCTCGTTCCTGCCGCACGACATCGGCCGCAACGTGCTGCTGATCGACCTCGCGGTGCTGCTCGCCGCCGCCGTCTGGGGCACGGTCGCGACCGTGCGCGCGCGCCGGGCCGACTGACTCAGGAGGCGCTCCCGACGGGTGCGGCAGCGCGCTCCGCGCTCATCCGGCGGGTGCGGGCGATGATCCGGCGGCAGCGCAGCTCGAGGACGACGACGGCGACGCCGAACAGCCGGAACTGCGGATTCGTCGTCTGCTTCGCCAGGTAGCGCGCGTAGACCTGCTGGGCGATGACGGCGACGCGGAACAGGCCGAAGACCTCGTACCACGCCCACTCGCGGTTGGTCACCGACGTGCCGGTGCGCGCGCAGTAGTGGGCGACCACCTGCTCGCGGGTGAGCATGCCCGGGAGGTGGGTCGGCTGCCGGCGGAAGGCCTGCATGAGGCGGCCGTCGTCGGCCTGCACCCAGTAGCCGAGCGCGCCGGCGAGATCCATCAGCGGGTCGCCGACGGTGGCCAGCTCCCAGTCGAGCAGCCCGATCGGGCGGGTGGGGTCGGCCGGGTCGAGGACGACGTTGTCGAAGCGGAAGTCGTTGTGGACCAGGGTGTGCCGGCGGTCGGCGGGCTGGTTCTCGTCGAGCCAGGCCATCACCGACCCGAACGTGCCGACGTTCCAGGTACGGGCGCGGCGGTAGCGCTGCGACCAGCCGTCGACCTGGCGGCGCACGTAGCCCGGGCCCTTGCCGAGGTCGGCCAGGCCGGTGCCCGCGACGTCGACAGCGTGCAGGCCGACGAGCAGGTCCAGCACGTTGCGGCACAGCGCGGCCACCTGGTCGCGGTCCAGGTCCACGCCGGGCGGCAGCTCCTTGCGGGGGATGGGTCCGGCCAGCCGCTGCATGACGTAGAACGGCGTGCCGATGACGCCGGCGTCCTCGCACAGGGCGACGGTGCGAGGGACGTAGGGCAGGACCCGGCCCAGCTCGGTCTGGATGCGGTGCTCGCGCGCCATGTCGTGCGCGCCCCCGGCGTGGGTGCCCTTCGGCGGGCGCCGCAGGATCAGGTCGCCGTCGGGGAAGCGCAGCAGGTAGGTCAGGTTGGAGACGCCCCCGGAGAACTGCCGCACCTCGGGGACGGCGGTCAGGTCCATGCCGGCGTCCTGCGCGTGGGTGGCCAGCCAGGCAGCCATCGCCTCGACGTCGAAGGCGTCCTCGGACCGGACGTCGCGGGCGCCCCCGGAGTCCGGTGCGGTCACGTCAGCTTCCGGACGACCGACAGGGGCAGCACCTTCATGAGCACGCCGATCGGCACCCACGGCCAGGCGGGGACGTAGGCCTTGGGACGGCGCTTCTCGATGGCCTCGACCATGCTGCGCACGCCGGTCGGGGTGTCGACCATGAAGCGCACCTTCTGCTCGACGTGCGCGTTCATCTCCGACCGGATGTAGCCCGGGTAGATCACCGAGACGTCCAGGCCCGGGATGCGTTCGGACCGCAGCCCCTCGGCCAGCGCGGCGACACCGGCCTTGGTCGCGGCGTAGGTGGTCATGGCCTTGCGCATGCCGCGCAGCGCGGACATCGAGGAGATCAGCACGAGGTGGCCACGCTGCTGGCGCCGGAAGATCTCCAGCGCCGCCTCGGTCTGGGCCAGCGCGCCGACGAAGTTGGTCATGGCGGTCGCCCGGTTCGCGTCCGCGCGGCCGGTGCCCAGGGCGGCGCCCTTGCCGATCCCGGCGTTGACGACCACCCGGTCGATCGAACCGAACGCATCGGCGAACCGGCCGAACACCGCGGGGACGGCGTCGGCGTCGGTCACGTCGAGCGCCGCGGTCTCCACCCTGCGGCCGGTGCGCGCGGTGATCTCCGCGGCCAGGGCGTCGAGCCGTTCGGTGCGCCGGGCGCACAGGGCGAGGTCGTAGCCCAGGTCGGCGAACTGCCGGGCCATCTCCTCGCCGAGGCCGGCGCTGGCGCCGGTGATCAGGACGACGCCGCGGCTCACGCCGTCGCCCCGTCCTGCTGCTCGGCGCCGTGGATGCGGGCACCCATCCGCAGCATCTGCCGGTCGTAGAGCGGCCGGGCCAGCCGCTTGGTCCAGTAGGCGATGCGGGCGTTGCGGTCGGGGAGGATCAGGAAGCGGCCGGCGTCGACGGCGCCCACGACGCGCTCGGCGATCTGCTCGGCGCCCAGCTTCGAGCCCTCGATGAGCCGGGTGGCGACCGTCTCCATCATCGGGTCGTCGCCGCCGAGGGAGGCCGCGAGGTTGGTGCGGAAGAAGGAGGGGCAGACGACCGAGACGTCGATCCCCCACGGGGCCAGCTCCCACCGCAGGCTCTCCGACAGCGCGACGACGGCGGCCTTGCCCGCGTCGTAGGAGGTCATCGCCGGCGGGTGCACCAGCCCGGCCGCGGAGGCGACGTTGACGATCCGGCCCGAGCCCTGCTCCTTGAGCAGCGGGACGAAGGTGCGGCAGCCGGTCACCGCGCCGAGGACGTTGACGTCCAGCACGCGGCGCCAGTGGTCGGCGCCCAGCCGGTCGATCCGGCCGCCGGCGGCGATGCCGGCGTTGTTGACCAGGACGTCCAGCCCGCCGAACCCGGTGCGCACGCGCTCGAGCGCGGCGGACCAGTCCTCCTGCGACGTGATGTCGAGGTGCTGGTAGACCGCACCGTCGGGCACGTCCGCGTCCGGTGCCAGATCGGTCACCAGCACGCGGTCCCCACGGGCGGCGAACCGGGCTGCGAGCGCGGCTCCCAGGCCGGAGGCGCCACCGGTCACCAGGACGCGACGAGGGATTCCGGGCGTGCTGGGGTTGCTGGGCATTCCCCGGACACTAGGAGCGCGCGGGGATCCCCGCGCGAGCGGGTCACTCGCAGCCGACGCCGGTGTCCTCCGAGGTGCGTGGAGGCGCGCGGCACGATCACCCGAAGGCGTCGGGCACGATGATGAGCCGGTGACCGAGTCGCCCGACGTGCGCATCGACTGCCTGACCATCGGGTCCGACGATCCCGTGGGCCTCGCGACCTTCTGGTGCGCTCTGCTGGGCTACCAGCGCCAGGAGAACTTCACGGCGTCCGTACGCATCGGACCGCGTTCCGGCGCCGGCCCGGTCCTGCTGTTCGCGCCGAACGCGACACCGACGAGGGAGAAGAGCAGGTTGCATCTCGATCTCCGTCCTGCGGACCGGGCGGCCACGGTCGAGCGAGCGATCGCGCTGGGCGCGCGGCGTGCACCGTGGGGGAGGGCCGAGTCGCGATGGACCGTGCTCGAGGATCCGGAAGGGAACGAGTTCTGCGTTCTGCAGTCCGAGCACGACTACGCCGACTTCGCGGCCCGGGCACGCGGGGAGTCGAGTCGCCGCCGTGGTGACTCCGGGAGCTGACCCGTCCACCGGGCACGTGCTGGGCCCGCGAGGTCGGCGCGTCGGCGGAGGAGCTACTCGATCGATCGGTGGGTGACCCCGGCCAGCCGGAGGGAGCGCACGCTCCCGTCGGGGGCCCGCTCGAGGTGGACGGCTTCGCCGGTGCCGCCGAACCCCGGCTCGGGGGCCACGCGCAGCGTGTCGGCGGCGACGATCTGCAGCTCCTCCATCCCGGGCAGCGGATCGGGCGCGGTCGGGCGGACCAGCACCAGCCGGCCGCCGAGCTCGACGACGTCGAGCACGCCCCACAGCCCGGCGAACCGGCCGGTGAACGAGTGCGGCGGCGGCGCGTCCACCGGCGGCGACGGCACCGTGGCGCGTGGCTGCAACGCCGCGTCGACCAGCTTCACCAGGCCGTGCGCGAGTTCCTGGGCGGGACCGTCGATGGCGTTGGTGAGCACGCTGACGACCAGTCCCGCGGCCGGGTCGGCGAGCGTCAGGGTGATGTGCCCGGGCCAGCCGCCGCTGTGCCCGACCAGCTTCCGGTCACCGACGGTGCTCAGGTCCACGCCGAGCCCGTACCTGCCGATCTCCGTGCCGTAGGCGGTCACCTCCGACTCGAGCCGCTGCATGATCCGCTGGGCGACGGTGGAGAGCAGCCGCTCGTCCCCGTGCACGAGGGCGGCCTCGGCGAAGGCGCTGAGCTCCTCGGCGGTGGAGAAGAAGCCGGTCGCCGGTGCGTAGGCGCCGGTGCGCGCGTGCCCGAGGGGTCGGCGGGTCCGCTCGCCCAGCAGCAGTGCGGTGTGGCCGGCGGCGTACTCCCCGGCCCGCCCGGGGTCGTGGTCGGCGCCGGTACGGGTCAGGCCCAGCGGCTCGAGGACGGCGCGACGGACGTGCTCGGCGTACGGGACGCCCGTGACGGCCTCGACGGCCAGGCCGACCAGCGCGTAGCCGACGTTGGAGTACTTGAAGCGCTCGTTGCGCCCGTGGACGGCACCGCCCCCGAGCACCGCGGCCACCAGCGCGGCGCGGTCGGGGAACGGCGCCTCCAGCTGCCAGAAGTCGGCGTGCGTGCCGTCGCGGGTGACGCCGGCCTGGTGCCCGAGCAGTTCGCGCACGGTGGCCTGCGCCAGCGGCGATCCGCCGTCGGCGAGCTCGGGGACGTGAACGCCGATCGGGTCGTCGAGCCGCATCCGGCCGGCCTCGACCAGCTGCAGGACGACGGTGGCGGTGAACGTCTTGGAGTGCGACGCGACGTGGAAGAGGTGCTCGGGCGTCAGGGGAGTGCCGGCGGCGTCCGCGACCCCGACCGCGGCGGAGAGCACCGGCTCGCCACCCGAGCGGACGGCGACCTGGACGCCGGGCACCCGCCGGTGCGCCGCCTGCGACTCCAGCCACGTGCGCAGGTAGGTCGCGGCGTCGCGGATGGTCGCGGTGGGGTCGGTCGTCACGGGACCGAGAGTTGCACGGGCGCCCTGGCGCCGCGGACGCGCCGGGCGGACACCGATGTCACCTGAACGTCACGTGGATGGACAGCCGGGGCAACAGAGGAACCGTCTACTCCCGCAGGACAGCGACCACTCTCAGTAGACGAAGGGCTCCCGTGGACGTCGGCAGCACTGCATTCATCCTCGCGGCGACGATGGCCGTCGCGCTCATGATCCCTGGCCTGGCGCTGTTCTACGGCGGCATGGTCTCCTCCCGCGGCATCCTCAACATGATCATGATGGTGTTCGGCGCCGTCGCGGTCGTGGGCGTGCTGTGGACCCTCTTCGGTTTCTCCGCCGTCTTCGGCGACTCCTACGGCGGAGTGGGGCTGCTCGGCAACCTCACCGAGTACGCCGGCCTCGGGTCGCTGGTCGCCGGGGACGAGGAGGCGGCGCTCCCACCGGCGCTGGTGGCGGTGTTCCAGGCGCTGTTCGCGGTGATCACCACCGCGCTGATCGCCGGAGCCGTCTCCGACCGGGTGCGCTTCGGCCCGTGGCTGGTGTTCGCGGGGCTGTGGGCGGCGCTGGTCTACTTCCCGGTCGCCCACTGGGTCTTCGCGTTCGACTCCGCCGACGGCAGCGTCTCCGGTGGCTGGATCGCCAACAAGCTGGCCGCCGTCGACTTCGCCGGTGGCACCGCGGTGCACATCAACGCCGGCATCGGCGCGCTCGCCCTGGTCCTCGTCGTCGGCAAGCGGACCGGCTGGCCGCGGCAGGCCCGCCCCAACAACCTCCCGCTGGTCGCCCTGGGCGCCGGCATCCTCTGGTTCGGGTGGTTCGGCTTCAACGGCGGCTCCGCGCTGGCCGCGGGCAACAGCGCCTCGGTCGTCATGCTCAACACCTTCAACGCCACCTGCGCCGCGATCCTCGCGTGGCTGGTCGTCGAGAAGCTGCGCGACGGGCACGCCACCACGCTGGGCGGGATGTCCGGCGCCATCGCCGGCCTGGTCGCCATCACCCCGGCGTGCGGCGCGGTGACCCCGCTCGGTGCGCTCGCGGTGGGCGCCGTCGCCGGCGTCGTCTGCCCGCTGGCCATCGCGCTGAAGTACCGCTTCGGCTACGACGACTCGCTCGACGTCGTCGGCGTCCACCTGGTCGGCGGCGTCGTCGGCACCCTGCTTGTCGGGTTCCTCGGGTCCGCCGAGGCGCCCAGCGGCCGGGACGGCCTGTTCTACGGCGGTGGCCTGGAGCTGCTCGGCGTGCAGGCGACGGCCACGGCCGCCGTTGTCGGGTACGGGTTCGTCGTCTCGCTGCTCATCGCCCTCGCGGTGCACAAGACGATGGGCCTGCGGCTGACGCCGGAGTCGGAGTCCACGGGCGTCGACCTCGACCAGCACGCGGAGGTCGCCTACGACCTCGAGGGCACGGTGCACACGCCGGGCACCTCGCCGACGCCGCAGGCGGTCATCGCCTCGGCCGAGCGGCTGGTGGCGTCGTCCGCCGCCGAGGGCCGGCCGACGACCTGATCCACCCGCGACGACGTGGGGGCCGGCACCGCGAGGTGCCGGCCCCTGTGTCGTGGAAGGGCTGTCGTGCGGTGCTGCGCGTCAGGCCACGTGGCCGTAGGCGGTGACGGCGAGGAAGCGGATCGGCAGCTCGACCAGCTCGGCCGGGCCGTGCGGGCCCTCCCCGTCGAAGACCAGGGAGTCGCCCGGGTGCATCTCGTAGCGCGCCTGCCCGTGGCCGTAGACCATCACGCCGTCGAGCATGTAGAGGAACTCGGTGCCCGGGTGCTGGAACAGCGGGAAGACCTCGCTGGCCTCCGTGAGCGTCACCAGGAGCGGCTCGAGGCGCTTGTGCTCACCGCGGAGCGCGCCCAGCAGCTGGTAGAGGTGGCCGACGTTGCTGCCGCGACGGGCGATCTGGGCGCCGTGACCGGCCGGCGTGTGCACGGCCTCGCGCTCGGCGTCCAGACCGCGGAAGAGCGCGGTGACCGGGACGGCGAGCGCCTCGGCGAGCCGGGCGAGGCTGGACAGGCTGCACGAGGTCTGCGCGTTCTCGATCTTCGACAGCATCGCCTTGCTCATGCCGGTCAGCCGCGCCAGCTCGGCCAGCGAGATGCCCTTGGCCAGCCGCAGCTCGCGGACCCGCATGGCGATGACGTCCTCGAGATGACCGCTCGGGGTCTCCTCCCGGGGGGTGCCCTCGGGCACCGGCAGAGCCTCCACGCGGCCCAGCTTAGGTGCGGTGAAGGGTCCCGAACGGCGATGCCGCGAGAACGTAACTGCCGGGTAACCCGTCCGGGGGTCCACCCTCCATACCGTCTGTCCACCACCAGTGGACGACCTCCGGAGCGGACATGACCACCAGCGCGACCCGTATCGGACACGTGAGCGGAGCCTTCCGCAACCTGCCGCGGATGGCGGACCCGGGCACCCGCGCCTACATCGGTGACGCCCTCGCCAACCCCGGCGGAGCCGAGATCTGCAGCGGCTTCTTCGAGTTGTTCGCCGGCGCTCCGCTGGACTACGAGTACACGTACGACGAGATGAAGGTCGTCGTCGAGGGCGAGTTCCACCTGACCGACCTCGACAGCGGCCAGCAGGTCGTCGCCGGCCCGAAGGACGTGCTGTTCTTCCCGAAGGGCTCGCGGATCCGGTTCGAGACGCCGGACCGGGCGCTGGGTTTCTACACCGGCCACCGCTCGTTCGCGCCCTGACCGCCGTGGGCGCAGAGCACACCAGCGTGCCGCGCTGGGGCACCGAGCGGCCGGCGCCGGACCCATCGGCCCGCGCACTGCTGCTGGTCGGCTTCGGCGCGCGGGGCTGCGCAATCACCACCGCCTGGGCCGCCGACGTCCCGGCCGGCCGCGCGGTCGAGGTGCTGGCCGCGGACGACGCCGACGAGGCCGTGCTCGCCGTCCTGACCGCCCGGATCGCCGGGGCCCGCGTGGGCTGGCGGCTGATGCTGGCCGGTCCGGAGGCCGACGTGCTGGCCGCCCGCGCCGTCGCGCTGCGGGCGGGGGTGCTGGACGCGGAGATCCGCTGCGCGGTGACCAGCACCGAGCGCAAGCGGGTGTACTGCCCGCACTGCCGCACCACGACGGCGACGACGGCGCCCGTGGCGGGGGAGACCCCGTGCGACGGGTGCGGTCGCCGGCTGCACGTCTACGCCCACGTCTCGCGCCGAGCGGGTGCGTACCTGGGCTTCATGGCCGACGCCGAGGAGGTCGCGTGACCGCCACCCTCCCGGCGCGGACTGCCGCACGCACCGGCGTCCTCGTGCTCGCGGTGGCCGCGGTGGCCGACGACGTCCCCGGGATCCGGACGCTGACCCTCCGCCGGTCCGAGGGCGGACCGCTCCCCGCCTACCCGGCGGGCAGCCACCTCGTCATGGACTGCGGGGACCGGCGCAACGCCTACTCGCTGACCGGCGACGGCTCGCCGGCCGAGGAGTACCGGGTGTCGGTGCTGCTGTGCCCCGACGGGGACGGCGGCTCGGCGTTCGTGCACCGCCTGGCGGTGGGCGACGTCGTCACCGCCTCCCGGCCGCGGAGCGCGTTCGCCCCGGTGTCGACGGCGCGGCACCACCTGCTGGTCGCGGGGGGTATCGGGATCACGCCGATGCTGTCGCATGCGCGCGCCGCGGTGCGCTGGAAGCGCTCGTTCGAGCTGCTCTACGGGCACCGACCGGGTGCCGGCGCCCACCTGGACGAACTCCGGGACCTGTGCGGCGACCGGCTGGCCGCCTACGGGTCGACGCCGGAAATGCTGGCAGCGGTGCGGGCGGCGCTGGCCGACCGGCCGCTGGGCACCCACGTGTACGTGTGCGGCCCGGCGCCGTTGATCGCCTTCGTCGAGGAGACCGCCGCGGAGCTGGGCTGGCCGGCGGAGCGGGTGCACGCGGAGCGGTTCTCGGCGGCCGACCTCGACCCGGGCGAGCCGTTCACCGCCCGGCTGGCGCGCTCCGGCACGCGGGTGCCGGTGCCGTCGGGCACCAGCCTGCTCAGCGCGCTGGAGGAGGCGGGGGTGGCGGTGCCGAACCTGTGCCGGCAGGGCGTGTGCGGGGAGTGCCGCGTGCCGGTGCGCAGCGGGCGGCCGCTGCACCGCGACCTGTACCTGTCCGAGGCCGAGCGCGCCGCCGGCGACGCGGTCATGTGCTGCGTCTCCCGCAGCGTCGACGACGAGCTGGAGCTGGACCTGTGACCACTGCACTCTCTTCCCGGGTTGCCCGCTTCCCGTTCCCGTTCGCGACGGACAGCTACCGGTACTCGACCAACGTCGAGCCCGCGCGCCGGCCGGTCACGACGGCGGCCGGCGGCTGGGGGGCCGGCGTGCTCGACGTGGACGACGACTACGCCGCGGAGCTGGCGGAGCGCCGCGCCGTCCTTGCCGCGGACCCGACCCGCTGCCAGGAGCTGCCGCACATGCGGGTGGCCTCGTGGGACGCGCTGACCACGCTGCTGCCCGAGCTGGCCGACACCTTGCCGGGTACGACGTCGCTGGACCGGGTCGGCGACCGCTGGACGTGGCGCAACGACCGGCTCGGCACCGCGCGCACGTTCACCGTCGGCGACGACGACTCGCTGCCGGAGGGGCCGCTGGCGTTCCTGGGCAGCCAGATCCAGGACGACGTGGTGCTGCTCGACCAGCGCGAGGGCGCGCTGTGGGCCGACGCCGGGCTGGTGACCTTCGCGGCCGACTGGTCGATGGGCTTCGACGTCGGGATGCGGTTCCTGGAGGTGCACGGCCCGGTGCCGCGGGTGCACGAGGCGGGGGTGGTGCAGCGGGCCGAGCAGTTCCTCATGCGGCTGCAGCCGGGGGAGGAGTACCGGCGGACCAACTGGACGATGACCGTCGACCGGCGGTTGGACACCTCCACCGAGACCTACGCCGACTGGGGCCGCGACCGGCGGCTGGTGGTCGACGATCCGGCACTGCCCGACCGGCTGCACCTGCGGGTCGAGGTGCAGCACCTGATCCGGCTCGGCGTCTCGAACGCCGTCTGCTTCCTGGTGCGCACGCACGTGCTGTCGCTGCGCGAGCTGGCCACCGTGCCGGAGTGGCGGCAGCGCTTCGCCGCCGTCCTCGCCGAACTGCCCGATGACATGGCGGACTACAAGGGCCTGACCCGCTTCCGCGGAGCCGCTGTCGACTGGCTGACCTCGCGCTGACCGTTCGCCTGTGGGGAGGCCTGCTCAGAGCCGGAGGGTGCCGAGGACCACCAGGACGACACCGACTCCGAGGATGAGTGCGCCGACGCCCACGATGTAGCGGGGGTAGCCGTCGTTCGGGTCGCTGACCTGAGTTTTGTGCCTGCTCCGCATGGCGTCGGCTCCACGCGCGTTCCATGCGGTCAGCGGGCGGCGGAAGAGGAGCAACCCCGTGCCCAGCGCAACGGCGAACCCGCCCACCCACAGAAGCGTCATGCAGCTCTCCCCGGGTCCATGTCGCCATCCTCCGGGCGGGCTGACTCAGTCGCGAGCCACATTGCCGGGCAGCGGTCGCGGGATGATCTGCGGGCCTGGAACGGGGAGGCTGACTGGGGACGGCCGCGGCACGGTGCGCCGTTGCGTGCCAGGGGTGGCGCCCTCATCGCGGCTGTAGCCGGCCATCTACTGACTCCGGCTACGACCCTTGAGTATCGCGGTCGCCTCGTTGGCGAGGACGGGGTCGGCTGCGACAGATTCGATGACTGCTCGGCCCTGTCCAGCCTCGATCCGATTGCCGATCCTGTTGATCGGACGCAAGAAGTAGATGCGGCACTGGCCGAGGCCGTCATCCCGGATGAAGCCCAGCAGCTCCTCGTAGTGCCCACGGGTCGCGCAGTTGCTCAGCGCCGCTGACAGTCGATCCCGTACGACGTCTCTTTCGGTGTCGAGCATCATGTCGCGGAGGTCACCCCACCATGCGCGAGCCGAGGGGTGGTCGAGTCCCTGGCCGATGCCTTCAAGGACCCGTTCCGGGTAGTCGAGTGCAAGGTGCCGGAGAAGGACCGGTATGGCCTGCGGACGCGAGTCCGGAATCTTGTACAGGTCCCAGACGGAATCCAGGTCGAGACCGAGGGCCTTGAGGTCCGCTACGACGGGTTGCTCAGCAATCCTGTTGAGCCGTGCGCGCTCAGCGCGTTCTGATTCCACGCGCTCCAGTTCGGCGCGGTAGGCAGGGTCCTCGCGCTTTCTCCGCTCGAGTTCCGCCTTCACCTCGGTGGCTGACTTCGCGACCACGCCACGCACCCTAACCGCGCCGTCGGCACGTGATACCTGAGGCATGACAGCGTTGGCGACCTGGGAGGACAGGGCACAGCCATCAGAACGGGGGCGAGTCGTCGAGCGTCGGTGTGGCAACCCGGTGTGCCAGCTCGTCCGCGTGCGCCCGCCAGCCGGGTGGGCGGGTCATCCGGGTGACTCCGCTGGGAGTGGTCACCGAGAGCACGCCGTCCGTGGTCATCGCGTAGCGCCAGCCGCGGGCGTGGGTCTTCAGACGGTGGTGCCGGCGGCACAGGCAGCAGAGGTTGCCGCAGTCGGTGGGTCCGCCGTCGTCGTGCGGGACGACGTGGTCGAGATCTGTCCAGGCTGCGCGGCCGGTGCAGCCGGGTTGGCGACAGGTCCGGTCGCGGGTCCGGGTGAAGCGTTCCTGGGCGGGGGAGTGGCGGTACCGGTCGACCGGCGCGGGGCGGTCGAGGACCGGGCACCCGCAATCGCCGTCGGGGTGGGTAGGGCACCCGCGGCGGACGAGCCGCTCGAGCTCGGCGCGGCTGACGGTGGCGCGCAGGGCTCCGGTCGCGGGATCGGTGAGGGCGATGCCGAGGCTCCCGCCGGTCGGCGCCTGCAGGCCGCCCGGGCAGAGCGAGTCGAGCTGGGTCAGCAGGTCGCGGAGCTGGCCGGCGGTGATGGGGTGCCCGTCCACCTCGCCGGGCTCTACCGGTGCGGGACGGGCGCCCCGCGGCAGGACCTCCGCCGGGTGGTCGCAGCTCGGCCCGCCGAGCGTGGGCAGCGGCGCGATCACAGTGACGTGCGCGCTGACCGTCGACTCGCCGCTGTCCCCGGGCCGGAGCACGGCGTCGGTGAGGAAGGCGGCGCGCAGCATCCCGATCGGGCGCACGTCACCGGCGAGCTTGGCCTCGCGGGCCAGGGCGTCGACGGCGGCGTGCACGGCCGCCGCCTCGGGGGCCGGCAGGAACGCGCGCAGCTCGGCCATGCCGTCCTCGGCTGAGTGCACCGTGACGTCGGCGGAGCGCTCGGCCCGCTTGCGGCGCCGCTCGGCTGCGGACGCGTCGCGGCTGATCAGCTCGCGGCGGAGGAACGCCCGCAGCTTCGTCACCGAGAGCTCCGCGGCCCGCGAGAGCGCCGCGGTTTCCACCTCCGCGACCACCTCGGGGTCGGTGTTCCGGGCCGGCCAGCCGAGCTCCGCGGCGAAGGCCCGTGCGCGGGGACAGTCGAGCGCGCCGTCGGCGAGCGCGGCCCAGGTGGAGGGCAGCCGCTCGACCAGCGTGTGCGCGTGTTCGGCGAGCACCGTCGCGCCGGTGCGCGAGCAGTTGAGGACCAGCGCCAGCTCGTCGGCGAAGAACTCGCTCACCTCGGGCAGCGGCTCGTCGACCTCCTCACGCGCCCACCGCGGCGAGGGGGCGCCAACAGTGCCTGGACGCGGATCGTCGTGGCGGCCTCGGTCGCGAGCCAGGGAGACGACCAGCTCGGCCTTGTAGGCGGCCAGTCGGGCCTCCACCTCGACGACCCGCTCGAGTTCCCGGGCCTTCTCCTGCGGTGTGCGGCGGGCGGCCGGCATCAGACGACCCAGGGGAACGGGGCGTCCGTCGAGATCCGGCGGGGGCATCTCCACGGCGAACGGCAGGGCCACGACCGGGGCGGCCGTGACCGTGACGCCGTAGGAGCCTCCGTCGGACATGCCTCGAAACTAGCTGGGGGGTACGACAGCTTCCGCAGGTCAGCGGCCCGTCGGTAGCAGGAGCGCGCCGGCCCGGCTGTCGACGGCCGGCCCGCCGGCGAGCAGCGACGGGGCGGCCCCGCGGGACTCGCGGCAACACGAACTCAGCGCCGCGGTAACGCCGGCGAAACCGGAGCCCCGTCTACTCACATGCGACAGAGGTTCACGACAGTGAACAGCTACTCCGGAGGTCCCCGTGTCGCTCACCGCCGCCCGTCCCGACGCCCCGCCGGTCCCCGAACAGGTGCCCACCCCCGGCCGTGCAGCGCTCGATGTCGAAGGCCAGCCCACGCCCGACCTGGTGACGAAGGCCCGCGCCGACGGCATCGAGTTCATCCTCGCCCTGTTCGTCGACCTGACCGGCAAGCCGTGCGCCAAGCTCGTCCCGATCGAGGCCGTCGAGGAGCTGCAGACCGACGGGGTCGGCTTCGCCGGCTACGCCGTCGGCGCCATGGGCCAGGAGCCGAAGGACCCCGACCTCATCGCCATCCCCGACCCGTCGTCCTACATGCCGGTGCCCTTCCTCCGGCCGGGGCTGGCGATCGTGCACTGCGACCCGCACGTCGAGGGAACGCCGTGGCCCTACGCCCCGCGCGTCATCCTCCGCGAGCAGCTCGCGAGAGCCGCCGAGCTCGGCCTCGAGCTCAAGGTGGGCGCCGAGGTCGAGTACTTCCTCGTCGAGCGCGCCCCCGACGGCGCACTGCGGCCCGCTGACGCCAAGGACACCGCCGAGCGCCCCTGCTACGACGCCCGCGGCCTGACCCGCATGTACGAGCACCTGACCGCCGTCTCCAAGGCGATCAACTCCCTGGGCTGGGGCAACTACGCCAACGACCACGAGGACGGCAACGGCCAGTTCGAGCAGAACTTCGCCTACGCCGACGCGCTGACCACCGCCGACCGCGTCGTCACCCTCCGGTACCTGCTCTCGGTCATGGCCGAGGAGCGCGGCATGACCGCGACCTTCATGCCCAAGCCGTTCACCGACCGCACCGGCAGCGGCCTGCACATGCACCTCTCGCTGTGGCGCGACGGCGCGCCGGCCTTCCCGGACGCCGACGACGCCCGCGGCCTCGGGCTGAGCCCCCTGGCCTACTCCTTCGTCGCGGGGCTGCTCGACCACGCGTGCGGGATGCAGGCCGTGCTCGCGCCCACGGTCAACTCCTACAAGCGCACCGGCGCCACCTCGACCCGCTCGGGCGCCACCTGGTCCCCGCGGCAGGCGACCTACGGCGGCAACGACCGCACCCACCTGCTGCGCGTCCCCGACGGCAACCGCGTCGAGCTGCGCGGCGGCGACGGCTCGGCCAACCCCTACCTCGCGGCGGCCGCCGCGCTCGCCGCCGGCCTGGACGGCATCCGCCGCAACCTCGACCCGGGCGACCCCGGCGCCAACCGCAGCGACCCGCTGCCGCCGACCCTCCTGCACGCCGTCGAGCAGCTGGAGGCCGACCCGGTCGTCACCGGCGCGCTCGACGCCGCCGGCGCCGGCGTCAGCAGCTACTTCGCCGGCCTCAAGCGCGACGAGTTCTTCGAGTGGCACGGCCAGGTCTCCAGCTGGGAGGTCGACCGCTACGTGACCGCCTTCTGACCCGCCGAGAAGACCGACCGAGAAAGGAACCACCCATGTGCGGGATCGTCGGGCTCCACCTGCGGGAGCCCTCCCTGTACCCCCGGCTCGGCGAGCTGCTGACCGGGATGCTCTGCCAGGTCACCGAGCGCGGCCCCGACTCCGCCGGCGTCGCCGTCTACGGCGACCCCCGATGGTCACCGCCCGGGCACGCCTCGGTCTCCCTGCTCCCGGGGACGACGACGCCGGACGAGGTGGCGACGGCGCTTCGTGCCGCCGTCCCCGGGGTCGCGGTCGTCGACGCCGGTCAGACGCTGGTCGTGCACGCGCCGGTCGACGTCGACACCCTCGTCGCCGCCGTCCGCACCGCGCTGCCCGACCTGCTCGTCATCGGCTCGGGCGAGGAGGTCGCCGTCCTCAAGGGCGTCGGCCACCCGCAGTTGCTGGCCGCCGAGTTCGACCTGGCGCAGGCGCAGGGCTGGCAGGGGGTCGCCCACACCCGGATGGCCACCGAGTCGGCCGTCACCCCGGCGCACTGCCACCCGTTCTCCGTCGGCACCGACCAGTGCCTCGTGCACAACGGCTCCTTCGCCAACCACGCCACCATCCGCCGCGAGCTGGTCGCCGGCGGCGCCGTCTTCGACTCCGACAACGACTCCGAGGTCGGCGCCCGCTTCGTCGCCGCGCAGCTGGCCGCCGGCTACGACCTGGAGAAGTCGCTGAAGCTCCTCTGCGAGCGGTTCGACGGCTTCTACACGCTGCTCGTCTCCACCAAGGACAGCTTCGCGATCGTCCGCGATGCCATCGCCTGCAAGCCCGCCGTCGTCGCCGAGACCCCGGAGTGGGTCGCGATGGCGTCCGAGTACCGCGCCCTCGCCGGCCTGCCCGGCGTCGAGCACGCCCGCATCTTCGAACCCGAGCCGGAGGAGGTCTACGCATGGCAGCGCTGAGCACGCCCCTGGACGTGCACGAGCCCAACAGCACGACCGAGGCGGTGGTCGACCTCTCGGTCTCCGACGTCCGGCAGCTGAACGCCGCGCTGCACGCGCCCGACGTGGCGGAGAAAGTGCCATCGTGGCGGGTCACCCACCCCGACGGGCGGCACAGCATCGCCGTCGGCCTGGACGCCGAGGTGTCGGTCGAGATCGACGGCCACGTCGGCTACTACTGCGCCGGCATGAACAAGAGCGCCACGGTGACCGTCCACGGCAACGCCGGCGTCGGGGTGGCCGAGAACATGATGAGCGGCACGGTGCGCGTGCGTGGCAACGCCAGCCAGTCCGCCGGCGCCACCGCCCACGGCGGCCTGCTGGTCGTGGAGGGGTCCGCCGCCGCGCGGTGCGGCATCTCCATGAAGGGTGTGGACATCGTCGTCGGCGGCGACGTCGGGCACATGAGCGCGTTCATGGGCCAGGCCGGCCGGCTCGTCGTCTGCGGCGACGCGGGGGACGCGCTCGGTGACTCCCTCTACGAGGCCCGCATCTACGTGCAGGGCTCGGTGAAGTCCTTGGGCGCCGACTGCATCGAGAAGGAGATGCGCGCCGAGCACCTGGCCGAGCTCGCCGAGCTGCTCGCCGCCGCCGGCATGTCCGCCGACCCGGCCGGCTTCCGCCGCTACGGCTCGGCCCGCCAGCTCTACAACTTCCACGTCGACAACGCCTCGGCGTACTGAGGGGACGACCCAGATGCTCCGCGAATCAGCCACCTTCGACCGGGCCACCATCGCCGACATCCAGCGCGCGGCCGAGACCGGCATCTACGACATCCGCGGTGGCGGGGCCAAGCGCCGCGTCCCGCACTTCGACGACCTGCTCTTCCTCGGCGCGAGCATGTCCCGCTACCCGCTCGAGGGGTACCGGGAGCGGTGCGACACCGACGTCGTCCTCGGGGACCGCAACGCCAGCTACCCGCTGCACCTCTCCACCCCGGTCACCATCGCCGGGATGAGCTTCGGCGCGCTGTCCGGCCGCGCCAAAGAGGCCCTCGGCCGCGGCGCCAGCGAGGTCGGCACCAGCACCACCACCGGGGACGGCGGGATGACGCCGGAGGAGCGCGGCCAGTCCAAGCACCTCGTCTACCAGTACCTGCCGTCGCGCTACGGGATGAACCCCGACCACCTGCGCATGGCCGACGCCATCGAGATCGTCCTCGGCCAGGGCGCCAAGCCCGGCGGTGGCGGCATGCTGCTCGGCCAGAAGATCACCGAGCGGGTCGCCGGGATGCGAACCCTGCCGATGGGCGTCGACCAGCGCAGCGCCTGCCGGCACCCGGACTGGACCGGGCCCGACGACCTGGAGATCAAGATCCGCGAGCTGCGCGAGATCACCGACTGGGAGAAGCCGGTCTACGTCAAGATCGGCGCCAGCCGCACCTACTACGACGTCAAGCTCGCGGCCAAGGCCGGCGCCGACGTCATCGTGCTCGACGGCATGCAGGGCGGCACCGCCGCGACGCAGGACGTGTTCATCGAGCACGTCGGCATCCCGACGCTGGCCGCGCTGCCCCAGGCCGTGCAGGCGCTGCAGGAGGAGGGCCTGCACCGGCATGTGCAGCTGGTGGTCTCCGGCGGCATCCGGAACGGTGCCGACCTCGCCAAGTGCATGGCCCTGGGTGCCGACGCCGTGGCGATCGGCACCGCCGCGCTCATCGCGCTCGGCGACAACGCGCCGCACCTCGACGAGGAGTATCGGAAGCTCGGCTCCGCGGCCGGCTTCTACGACGACTGGCAGGCCGGCCGGGACCCCGCGGGCATCACCACGCAGGACCCGGAGCTCGCCGACCGCCTCGACCCCGTCGTCGGCGGCCGGCGGCTGGCCAACTTCATCCGCGTCATGACCATGGAGGCTCAGGTCATCGCCCGCGCCTGCGGCAAGGCGCACCTGCACTCGCTGGAGCCCGAGGACCTCGTCGCACTCAGCATCGAGGCCGCCGCCATGGCCCGGGTGCCGCTGGCCGGCACGTCGTGGATCCCGGGGCAGCCGCTGTGACGCCGGGGGGCACCAGCGCGGACGTCGTGATCGTCGGCGGTGGGCTCGAGGGCGCCGCCACCGCCTGGGCCCTGGCGCAGCGGGGAGTCACCGACGTACTCGTCTGCGAGCGGGACACCGTCGGCTCCGGCGGCACCGGCAAGTCCAGCGGGGTGGTGCGCTGCCACTACGGCGTCTCCTCGCTCGCCGCGATGGCCAACGCCGGGCTCGAGGTCTTCGAGCACGCCGCCGACGTGCTGGGGGAGGACGTCGGCTTCACTTCTACCGGCTACGTCGTCGGCGTGGGCCCCGAGAACGTCGACGCACTGCGGGCCAGCCTGGCCAACCAGCGCGCGCTGGGCGTGCAGACGCAGGAGATCGACCGCGACGAGGTCGCCCGCCTCTGGCCGGCGGCGGACCTCGACGACTTCGCCGCCTTCGGCTGGGAGCCGCGCGGCGGCTACGGCGACGCCTACCGGACCGCGCAGGCCTTCGCCGCCGTCGCCCGCCGGGCGGGGGTGCAGATCCGGCAGGGGACGCCGGTCACCGAGGTGCTGGTCGACGGCGGCCGGGCGACCGGCGTGCGACTGGCCGACGGCGCCACCGTCGCGGCGGGCACCGTCGTCGTGGCGGCCGGCCCCTGGTCGGTCGCGCTGCTGGCCCCGCTCGGCATCGACCTGCCCGTCCGGGTGCACCGCGAGGCGATCGTGCTGCTCGACCCGGGCACCGACCTCGGCGCGGTCCCGGTCTTCTCCGACCTGGTCTCGCTGCAGTACATCCGCGCCGAGGGCGGGGGGCAGCTGCTGTTCGGCAACAGCGACCTCTCGGTGCCCGAGCCCGCCGACCCCGACCGCTACCTCAACCGGGCCACCGACGACTTCCTCGAGATGGCGGTCGGGAAGGTCGCGCACCGCTTCCCGGGGCTGGAGAACGCCTCGGTCAGCGGCACCTACGCTGGCTGCTACGACGTGACGCCGGACTTCAACCCCGTCATCTCCGAGACGCCGGTCGAGGGGCTGGTGGTCGCGGCCGGGTTCAGCGGCCACGGCTTCAAGATCTCGCCCGCCGTCGGCCGGCTGGTGGCCGACCTCGTCGTCGACGGGAAGAGCTCGGACCCCGACGTCCCGGAGTCGGACTTCCGGCTCTCCCGGTTCGCCGAGGGGCACCTGCTCACCAGCCCGTTCCCCTACGTCGGGGCGGGGGAGATGCGCTGAGGGGGTGGACGGTCGCGCCGGGAAGCGGCAGGCTCCCGGGCATGGTCGATCCCCGGTACGCCATCCCGCTGGAGGAGTTCGTCGCCGGGGCGCAGGTCGCCCGCGACGAGCAGATCGAGGTCCAGGCGGAGCCTGCCGTCCCTGCGCCCGCCTACGGGGACGGGCTGCGGTACGCCGACGGGATGTCCGGGGACGCCGACGGCGACTGACGCCTCACCAGCGGCGGGGCAGTTCCTTCCGGTCGCGCTTGGTCCAGCCGAGCGCCACGGTCGCGCCGGCGAGCAGCAGCGCGAGGACGGTCAGCCAGAACAGCCCCTTGATGACCGCGCCCAGGATGCTGAGCGCCAGCCAGATCACCAGCAGCCAGCCGAGCAGACGCAGCACGGGAACTCCAGGGGTCGGTGGGCGGGTCCGCCCCGAGCCTAGGCCCGCCGGCAGTCACTCCAGCGGATGAGGACCGCGGTTCCGGGCCGGCTCTCCGCTGCACCCCGGTCCGGTCGCGGCCGAAGAGAGGACGTGCGACGACGGCTGCTGCTCGCCCCGCTGATCACCTCGCTCGTGGCCGCCGGCTGCGGCGCCGCGGCCGAACCCGGATCCCGGCCGACCGCGGAAGCCGGCTGCGCCGCCGGAGCGACGGCCCCCGGCGACGGCGTCTACCTGGGCGTGTACCCGGACTGGGCGGTGGAGCCGCTCGCGGACCTCGCCTCCTCGCTGGGGTCCCGGCCCGCCGTCGTGGGCACCTTCATGCCCTTCCCCCTCGGCCCCGACGACGAGCGGAACCTCGACCTCGCGGTGGAGCAGGTCCGGGCCGAGGGCGGGATGCTGCTGCTCACCCTGCAACCGGACCGGGGCCTCGACGTCGTCACCGACGAGCTCGCCCGTGACCTGGCCGACCGGCTGGCCGGCTACAACGAGTCCGGCGTGCCGGTGATCGTCCGCTTTGCGCACGAGATGAACGGTGCCTGGTACCCGTGGGGCCAGCAGCCGGAGGCCTACGTCGCCGCGTTCCGGCGGCTGGCCGACGCCGTCCACGCCGGAGCTCCGGGCTCGGCGATGATGTGGGCGCCCCACTACGGCGGTGGCTACCCGTATGCGGGCCAGCAGTACGCCGCCGTCGCGGGCGGGGCCGACGCGGCGGTGCTCGACACCGACGGGGACGGCGCGGTGACCGCGGCCGACGATCCCTACGCGCCGTACTGGCCGGGCGCCTCCGCCGTCGACTGGGTCGGCCTGTCGCTCTACCACTGGGGGCACAGCTATCCCTGGGGCGAGAACGAGGTGCCCGAGGAGGGAAAGTTCCTCGCGCAGATGACCGGGGAGTACGCGGGCCAGGGCGGCGACGAGCGGGCGGTGCCGGACTTCCACGCCGTCTACGGGGAGGGCCACGACAAGCCGGTGGCGCTGGCCGAGACCGCGGCGCTGTGGGCGCCGGGGCGCGGTGGAGCCGGCGAGCTGGCCGTCAAGCAGGCGTGGTGGCGTCAGCTGCTGGACCCGGGGGTGCACGACCGGCTGCCGCGGCTGGCGATGGTCTCGTGGTTCGAGTTCGACCGGGCCGAGCCGGAGATCGGTGGCGACCCGGTGGACTGGCGGCTCGCCGCTTCGCCCGAGGTGCGCGACGCCTTCCGGGCGGACCTGCCCGGCAGCGTGCGCTGGGCCGACGACGTGCCCGGCTGCACCGACTGACCCGAGCCCGCTCCGGTTGCCCGCCGGGGGCGTGGCAGGGACCCTCGTCCCGCGGTCGGCAATCGGGGGGAGACGCATGCGGACGGACGAGGTCCAGGGCGCGGCGGAGCTGGCCCGGCTGACGCTGCGGGGCGGCACCGCGCGGGTGCGCGAGGTGCACCAGAGCATCGCCGGACGGGTGTTCCGCACCGTCGGACCGATCGGGCGCCCGGTGCAGCTGTGGCACGACGCCGTCGCCGGGCTGGCCTACGCGAGCGTGGGAGTGGCGCTCGGCCTGGGCGCGCGCGCGGTGGGCCGGGCCGCTGCCGCGCGGGCCAGCGGCCGGGACCTGGACGAGGACCGCCGGGGCCGGATGGTTCTCGGCGTGCTCAACGGCGCCCACGGCGACCTCGTGCAGCGCGCCGCTCCCGGGCTGGACCTGGGCATGACCGTGCGGGTGGCCGGCCGGGCCGTGCCCCTGCACCCACGTTCGCTGGAGGAGGCGTTCCCCGCGGCGAGCGGCCGGATCGTCGCCTTCCTGCACGGGCTGACCGAGACCGAGGACTCCTGGGGCTACGGGGCGGAGAAGCACTTCGGCCGGGCCGATGTCACCTACGGGACCCTGCTGCAGGCCGACCTCGGGCTGACCCCGGTGTACCTGCGCTACAACACCGGGCTGCACATCTCCGAGAACGGCCGGGAGCTAGCCGGGCTGCTCGCCGAGCTGGTCGCCGCCTGGCCGCAGGAGGTGCAGGACCTCGTCCTGGTCGGCCACTCCATGGGCGGGCTGGTCGCCCGCAGCGCCCTCCACCAGGCGCAGGACGGGACGACCGACGCGCTGGCCTGGACGCAGCTGGTGCGCGACACCGTCACCCTCGGCTCGCCGCACACCGGCGCCCCGCTGGAGCGCGGCGTGCACAAGCTCGGCCTGCAGCTGTCCCGGCTTCCGGAGACCCGTCCGCTGGCCCGTGTGCTGTCGCTGCGCAGCGTGGGCATCAAGGACCTCCGCCACGGCACCCTGGTCGAGGAGGATTGGGCCGACCGGGACCTCGACGGCCCCGCGAGCGGCACCCGCACCCACGTGCCGCTGCACGAGGGGGCCCGGCACTTCGTCATCGTGGCGACGCTGAGCACCGATCCCGACGGGCCGCTGGCGGACCTGCTCGGTGATCTGCTCGTCTCTCCGCGCAGCGCCCTCGGCGACACCGGCGACGACGACCGGCTCGCGTTCCCGGCCGACCACGTCGAGCGGGTCGGCGGGCTGCACCACTTCGGGCTGCTCGCCCACCCACGGGTCTACGCGCACATCCGGCGCTGGCTCCTGGACCGGCCCGAGGGTCCGCGGCCCGCTGCTCCCGAGGTGCCGACGGGGGCCTGACCAGGCAGTGTGACGCAGGCCACGTCACCTGGGCGGGGTCCGGCCGTTGTCCTGCACGGAACAGCCGTCGTCCTTCAGAGCCGAGGGAGCAGCATGGCCGAGCACCAGCAGAACCTCCTTCAGCGACTCATCAGCTGGCGCGTGGGCGCCGCGATGGAGCCGCACCCGCCGAACGAGACCCTCATGCGGCTCCAGCAGCCGCTCTGGGACCTCCTCGACAAGTGGTACTTCCGGCTCGAGATCGACGGCTGGGAGAACGTGCCGGACCGCACCAGCCTGGTCGTCGGGGTCCACTCGGGCGGCGCCCTGACGATGGACGCCTGGACCCTGGTCAACGCCTGGCACCACCACTTCGAGGGCCGCCGTCCGCTGCACGGCAGCGCGCACGACGTGCTCATGGCCGCACCGGGACTGGGCGACTACTTCCGCGCCGTCGGTGTCATCGCGGCGAACCGGACGAGCGTCGGCGCAGCCCTGGAGCAGGGCGAGGACGTCGTCGTGTGGCCCGGCGGTGAGGTGGACGCCATGCGCAGCTGGCGCAAACGCGACGTCGCCACCCTCGGTGGGCGGAAGGGCTTCGTGAAGCAGGCCATCCGGTCAGGGGTGCCGATCGTGCCGGTGGCGACCGTCGGCGGGCACGACACAGTCTTCGTGCTCTCCGAGGGAAAGTGGCTGGCCGACGCCGTGGACAAGGTCACCGGCCTGAAGTCCACGCTGCGCGGGGCGAACCTGCCGATCATCGCCGGGTTCCCGTTCCCGCTGGCGGTCGAGATCCTGCCGGCGCACGTCCCGCTGCCGGCCAAGATCCGCACCGAGCTGCTCGAGCCGATCGAGGTCGACGACGACCCCGAGCGGGTCGACGACGAGGCCTACGTCCAGAAGATCTACGACCAGGTCGAGGCCCGGATCCAGGCCGGCATGGACCGGCTGGCGGCCAAGCGGACCCTGCCCGTGCTCGGCTGACCCCTCGACGGGGGACGGCGGTCCGGGCAGTCTGGGCGCTTCCACGAGGAGGCTGGCATGGCGGCACGGTTCGAGTACAAGGTCGAGGAGATCCGCGAGGGGATGGTCGGCGGCAAGATGTCCGGCGGCAAGCTCGAGAAGGTGCTCAACGAGCACGCCCGGGAGGGCTGGCAGCTCAAGGCCGTCACGTCCGTCGAGGTGAAGGGCCGCATCGGGCCCGGCGGTGTGGAGGGCGTGCTGGTGACCTTCGAGCGGCCGGTGGCGTGAGGCCGGTCGCATGAGCACCGACCAGTGGCTGGTCGAGCACGGGGCCGGCGCCTCCTCGGAGGAGGCGCTGGCCTTGTTCGACGGGCTCGACCCCGTGGAGTCCGGGGAGATGCTCGGCCGGTGGCGGGGGAGCGGGCTGCCGACCGGGTCGCCGCTGGACGGTCTGCTCGAGGCCCACGGCTGGTACGGCAAGGAGTTCCTCGACGCGGAGACCGTGCACCCGCTGCTGTTCAGCACCCGCTCCGGGCCCCGGCCGGTGGACCCGGCTTTCGTGCCGATGGCGGTCCTGCGCGACCGGCCCGGCCTGGCGCACTCCCAGGCGGCCCGTGCCGTGTTCCGGCTGGCACGCCCGCTGGTGACGACGCCGCGACCGCGGGCGCGGCTGCGGTCGGTGGAGCACCGCGGCGTGCAGACGGCGGCCATGGTCTACGACGCGCTGCCCATCATCGACGTCTTCCGCCGGGTGTCCGACGACGTCCGGCTCGGGCTCATGGACCTACGCGGCCTGCCCGACCCGTTCTTCTTCCTGCTCACGCGGGAGCGCTGACTCCGAGCTCCGCCAGCAGCCCGCGGATCCGACGCTCGATCTCGTCGCGGATGGGGCGGACCGCATCCACTCCCTGGCCGGCCGGGTCGTCGAGCTGCCAGTCCAGGTAGCGCTTGCCCGGGAAGATCGGGCAGGCGTCGCCGCAGCCCATGGTGATGACGACGTCGGAGGCCTCGACGGCGTCGGTGGTGAGCACCTTCGGCCGCTGGTCGGAGATGTCGATGCCCACCTCGGCCATCGCCTCGACCGCCGCCGGGTTCACCTGGTCGCCGGGCAGCGAGCCGGCCGACCGGACCTCGACGCCGTCCCCGGCCAGGTGCCGCAGCCAGCCGGCGGCCATCTGCGAGCGGCCGGCGTTGTGCACGCAGACGAACAGGACACTGGGCTTGTCGGGCACGGGTTCCCTCTCGATCAGGTTCAGGCGTGGGTCGGCTGGAGTTCGGCGAACAGTGCGCGCACCCGGGAGTGGATGTCGTCGCGGATGGCTCGTACCTCGCCGAGGGTCAGGCCGGCGGGGTCGCGCACCTGCCAGTCGAGGTACCGCTTGCCGGGGTACACCGGGCAGGCGTCACCGCACCCCATCGTGACGACGACGTCGGCGGCACGGACGACGTCGTCGGTCAGCGGCTTGGGGAACTCCGCCGCGAGGTCGACGCCCACCTCTGCCATGGCCGTGACCACCGCCTCGTCGATGGACGCGGCGGGCTGCGACCCGGCCGAGCGCACGTGCACCCGGTCGGCGCCGAGGAGCTGCAGGAGGCCGGCGGCCATCTGCGAGCGCCCGGCGTTCTGGACGCAGACGAACAAGACCTCCGGCACGTCGTGCGCGACGGCGCCCTTCGCCTGGGCCAGTGCGGTGAGCCGTTCGGAGGCGAACCGGGCGGTGAGCGCCGGGAGGTGAGCGGTGACCCGCGCGGTGCGCGCCAGTGCCGTGTAGGACTCGAAGACGTAGCGGTCGACCGTCTCCCGCGCGAAGACGCCGGTGAAGCGGGCCGCGAGGTCGTCGGCGAGCCGGTGCAGCGAGGCCTCGGGGGTCAGCAGGCCGGGCAGGGACTTCTCGGTGGTCATCGGGTCCTCCGGACGAGGTCGGGGACGGTCGGGTCGCCGGGGAACCAGCGGCGGGCCGCCCACAGGGAGACGTAGACGAGACCGACCAGCACCGGCACCTCGATGAGCGGGCCGACGACGCCGGCCAGCGCCTGACCACTGGTCACGCCGAAGGTGCCGATGGCGACGGCGATGGCGAGCTCGAAGTTGTTGCCCGCGGCGGTGAACGCCAGCGTCGCCGTCTTCGCGTAGCCCAGCCCCAGGCGCATGCCGAGGAGGAACGAGCCGCCGAACATCAGGGCGAAGTAGGCCAGGAGCGGCAGCGCGATGCGGGCGACGTCCCACGGGTTCGAGGTGATCGCGTCGCCCTGCAGCGCGAAGAGCATGACGATGGTGAAGAGCAGGCCGTAGAGCGCGATCGGGCCGATGCGCGGCAGGAACCGCTCCTCGTACCAGGCGCGGCCGCGGCGGCGCTCGCCGATCGTGCGGGTGAGGAAGCCGGCGAGCAGCGGGATGCCGAGGAACACCAGCACGCTGAGCAGGATCGCCCAGACGCTGAACTCCGCCGACGTCGTCGACAGGCCCAGCCAGCCGGGCAGCACCTGCAGGTAGAACCAGCCCAGCGCGGCGAAGGCGGCGATCTGGAACACCGAGTTGATCGCGACCAGCACCGCGGCGGCCTCGCGGTCGCCGCAGGACAGGTCGTTCCAGATCAGCACCATCGCGATGCAGCGGGCCAGGCCCACGATGATCAGGCCGGTCCGGTACTCCGGGAGGTCGGGCAGCAGCAGCCAGGCCAGGGCGAACATCAGCGCGGGCCCGAGCAGCCAGTTCAGCGCCAGGCTGGCGAGCAGGAGTTTCCGGTCGCCGGTGACCCGGTCGAGTTCGGAGTACCGGACCTTGGCCAGCACCGGGTACATCATCAGCAGCAGCCCGATCGCGATCGGCAGGCTGACGTCGCCGACCTCGACGGCGGACAGGGCGTCGTCCAGACCCGGCACCCAGCGGCCCAGCGCGAGGCCCAGCGCCATCGCGGCGACGATCCACACCGGCAGGAACCGGTCGAGCGTCGAGAGCTTCTGCAGCACCGGTGCGTCGGCGGGGACGTCGGTGCGGGCGGTCTCGCGGACGGCGTCGCTCATGCCGGGGCCAGCGCGGAGGTGGAGAAGAGGCTGGCGACGGCGGACAGCGCCTCGGGGCGGACGGAGTAGTAGACCCAGACCCCGCGCTTGTCGCGGTCCAGCAGGCCGGCGGAGTGCAGCACCTTGAGGTGGTGGCTGATCGTGGCCTGGGTGAGGTCGAAGGCGTCGTTGAGGTCGCAGACGCAGGCCTCACGGGTCGCGCTGGAGGCGATCAGGCTGACCAGCCGCAGCCGGACGGGGTCGGCCAGCGCCTTGAGCAGCGGGGCGACCTGCTCGGCCTGCTCGGCGGACATCGCCGTACCGGACAGCGGCGTGCAGCACGCCAGGCCTGGGTCGCTCATCGTCGTCTCCTCGTTCGCGAACATCGGTGCCCATCGTAACGACGTCCATCGTATTGACAAGCATCGATGTCAGGTGTTCATTCGGCGTACAGACATCGACGTCCGTCGATGTCCTGTCCTCAGGAGGTCCCCGTGTCCCGTATCCAGCTCGCCCTCCGCGTCGCCGACCTCGACGCCGCCGTCGCGTTCTACTCGCGGCTCTTCGACACCGAGCCGGCCAAGCGCCGTCCCGGGTACGCCAACTTCGCCGTCGCCGAGCCGCCCCTGAAGCTCGTGCTGCTCGAGGGCGAGGCCGGCGAGCCCACCCGCATGGACCACCTCGGCGTCGAGGTGGCCACGACCGACGAGGTCACGGCGGCGACGAACCGGCTCGCCGACGCCGGCCTGGCGACGCGGCCGGAGGAGAACACCACCTGCTGCTACGCCGTCCAGGACAAGGTGTGGGTGACCGGCCCCGGCGGCGAGCCGTGGGAGGTCTACACCGTGAAGGCGGACGCCCGCCCCGACCTCGAGGGGAAGACCGACGCCGCGCCGGCCGCCCTCTCCGGCGACGGCAACTGCTGCACGCCCGAGGGGTCCGCCACCGACGCGCCGCTTGCCGCCTCCTGCTGCTGAGTGCGCCGCCCCGAGGGCCAGGATGGCCATGTCGGCCCTCGGGGTGGACGTGACAGGCTCGGCGCGTGGACCTGGACGAGGTGGCCGACGAGCTGTACGAGGTGCCGCCCGAGGAGTTCGTCGCGCTGCGGACGACCCGACAGGACGAGGCCAAGGCGGAGGGGGACAAGGCGCTGGCCAAGGAGATCGGCGCGCTGCCCAAGCCCTCGGCCGCTGCCTGGGCCTGCAACCTGCTGGTCCGCGAGCACCGCGAGGAGATCGAGAACCTCGTCGAGCTGGGCGACCTGCTCCGGGAGGCCCAGGAGAACCTGGCCGGTGACCAGCTGCGCGCCCTCGACGTCCAGCGGCGGCAGCTGGTCACCGCCCTGACCCGGCAGGCGCGGGGGCTGGCCGCCGCCCGCGAGCACCCGGTGAGCGCGGGCGTCGCGACCCAGGTCGAGGAGACGCTGCGCGCGGCCATGGCCGACCCGGACGCCGGCCGGGCGCTGCTGACCGGCCGGCTCACCTCGCCGATGTCCTACAGCGGCCTCGGGACGACGGTGTCCAAGCCCGACCTCCGGCTCGTCCACCCGGCACCCCGGCCGGAACGCACGACCGAGCGCACCGGGAAGCCGGCGCGGTCGCCGGCCCCCGAGAAGCAGGCGGGGGAGTCGGCGGCCGATCGCCGGGCCCGCGAGCAGGAGGAGCGCCGGCGGGCCGCGGAGGAGAGGCGCCTCCGCGAGCTGGCGGAGGCCCACGCGGCGGAGGAGGAGGCCGCCGCTGCCGCGGACGAGGCCGCCGCCGTCCTCGAGGAACACCGGCAGAAGACCGAGGAGCTCGCTGGGCGCCGGTCGGAGCTGCAGGCGCGGGTGGACGAGCTCGCCGACCAGCTGGCCGAGGCCGAACGGGAGGTCGCCGATGCCGCGGCGGCGCTCAAGCGCGAGGAGCGCCGCCGCGCGGCCGCCGAGCGCGAGGCGGCCGACGCGGCGGAGGCGCGGGACCGCGCCGCCGCGCACGTGGCGTCCCTGAGCGGGGACTGACCCGGACCTCAGCCCATCGTCTTCTGGCCGTCGAGGGACTCCCGCAGGATGTCGGCGTGCCCGGCGTGCTGGCCGGTCTCCGCGGCGATGTGCAGGAACGTGCGGCGCACGGAGCGCTGCGCACCGGGCGGGAACCACGGCGCCTCCGGCAGCGGGAAGGAGGCGTCCAGGTCGAGGGTGCGGACGAGCTCGTCGGTGCGGGCGGCCACCGCCTCGTACTCGGCCAGCGCCCCCTCGAGCGTCTCCCCGGGGAGCAGCCGGTGGCCGTCGGCCCAGTCGGCGTAGCCGGCCTCGTCCTGCGGCGCGGCGACCGCTTCGGGCCCCTCGATGGCGAAGCGTGCCCAGCCGGCCTCGATGCGCGCGACGTGCTTGATCAGGCCGCCGAGGGTGAGCTCGCTGGCCGTCGTCCGCTGCCGGGCCTGCTCGTCGGTGAGCCCCTGGACGGTGAATCGGAGGAAGTGCCGCGAGGTCTGCAGCAGCTCCAGCAGGTCGGCGCGCTCGGCGGTCAGGGTGGGGCTGGTCGTGGTCATCGTGGTGCCTTCCGTCCGGTGGATCGGTCACCCATGACGCTAGGGACCATCGGTGACAGATCCTGACCGCAATGGGGAAGAATCTGAGTCGTGACCAGTCCGGGGAACCGCACGCTGCGGCTGCTCTCGCTGCTGCAGCAGCGCCGGCACTGGCCCGGCGGCGACCTCGCCGAGCGGCTGGGCATCTCGCTGCGCACCCTCCGGCGCGACGTCGAGCGCCTGCGCGAGATCGGCTACCCGGTGGACGCGCAGCCAGGGGTGGACGGCGGCTACCGGCTGGCGCCCGGCGCGGTGCTCCCTCCGCTGGTGCTGGACGACGACGAGGCGGTGGCGCTGACCGTCGGCCTCCAGGCCGCCGCCCAGAGCGCCGTCGCCGGGATGGCCGAGGCGTCGGTGCGCGCGCTGACCACGGTGACGCAGGTGCTGCCGCCCCGTCTCCGGCGCCGGGCGGATGCGCTGCGCGCGGTCACGGTGCCTGCGGCGTGGGGTGCGACCGGCGCCGTGGTCGATCCGCAGGTGCTCGTCGCCGTCGCCGGGGCGTGCCGCGACTCCGAGCGGCTGGAGTTCGCCTACGTCGCGGCCGACGGCGCCCGCACCGCGCGGCTGACCGAGCCGTTCCGGCTCGTCGCGCTGGGCCGGCGGTGGTACCTCGTCGCCTACGACCTCGGCCGCGGTGACTGGCGCAGCTTCCGCCTCGACCGGCTCAGCGCACCCCGGGTCACCGGCCAGCGCTTCGCCCTGCGGACCCTGCCCGCCGAGGACGCCGCGGCGTTCGTCCGCCGGGGGACCGACGCACGCTCGGCGGCACACGTCGTGGAGGCGCTGGTCGAGGCCCCTGCCGACGACGTCCGTCACCGGATCGGCCCCTGGGCGACGGTGACGGAGGAGCCGGGAGCGCGGTGCCGGCTGCGCATGGAGACCCACGACCTGAACTGGGCGGCCCTGGCACTGGGCAGCGTCGAGGCGGAGTTCACCGTGCTGCGCCCGCCCGCGCTGCGCGACCTCCTGGCCGACTGGGCGGGCCGTTTCGACCGCGCCGCGTCGGCGCCGGACGTCAGCGGGTCGCGTGCCCGGAGCGGCGGTCGGCCCGCCGCGACATGAGCCGGTACCCGGCGAGCACGGACGCGTTGGCCAGCAGCAGCCAGAGGCCGAGGAGCACCGCGGTGGCCAGCGCGGTGGGGCCGTAGCGCCGGCTGAAGTCGGCGACCTCGAGGTAGACCAGGTAGCCGGCGGTGACGACGGTGATGAGGCCGACGGCGGTGGCGGCGCCGACGGCGATGTCGTGCCAGCGGGTCTCGCGCAGCTCGAAGAGGCCGTAGACCAGCGCGATGAGCAGCCCGAGCAGCCCTACTGCGCCCACCCCGAGCGTCGCCTGCAGCCAGCCGCCGGCACCCAGCAGGCGCGGGACCAGGTAGAGCGTGGCCAGGCCGGAGAAGATTGCGAAGGGCAACGCGGCGATGATCACGAGGGCCAGGAGCCGGCCCTTCCAGCCACGGATGCGCCGGTCGGCCGCCGGCGCGATGTCGCTGAACGCCCGGGCGAGAGCGGCACCGTAGGTCGTGGCCGGCCAGATGGCGGCCACCGCCGCCAACGGGCCCGTCTGCGCGGCGACGTCGATGAGTTCACGCAGCACATCGGCGATCGGCAGCTGGTCGGGCGCCCGGCTGGTCACCTGGACACCGAGGTCCTGCAGGCTGGCAGCGTCCACGAACAACCCGGCGATCCAGAAGCCGAGCAGCACCATCGGCGGCAGCGAAATCATCGCGTAGAACGCGAGGCTGGAGCTCGTGGTCACGAACTCCGGACTGCGGACCCAGTCGAGCAGCCTTCGCGCCGGCTCGGGCACCCGGCCGTAGCCGCGGTGCATGCGGTCGCGGATCCGCAGGACCCGTCGTCGCAGCCGGTTGTCAGCCATCCGCCCGGGCGCTACCCCGGGCCGCAGGTCCGGTAACCGTGGCGGTCAACCGCAGGAAGGGCCGTCCTCCTCCGGCGAGCGCATCCGGCCCACGCGACCGGTCGCAGTCCCCGGGCCTCGCATTCGGCGCTGACCCGGCCGGGTCCGCCCGGGAGGTCGCCGCCGTGGTGGCGTTCCTCGCCTCGCCCGCGGCCGGCTACGTCACCGGGGCGTCGTGGCCGGTGGACGGCGGCATGCTGGAGATGGGTGCGATGGCCGGTTCCCACCTGACGAGCGACGACTGGCGGCGCGGCTGAGCCGCGGTCAGCGGGTCTGGCGGCCGGCGCGCTTGCGCTGGTAGAGGTCCTCGTCGGCCCGGGCAAGCACGCCGGTCAGGGTGTCGCCCGGCCGGACGGTCGCCAGTCCCACCGACCAGCGGAAGTCGTGGCTCTCCTCGAGGCGGGCGAGCAGCTCCTGCGCTCCCCGCTCGTCCGTGGCCGGCAGGCACAGGACGAACTCGTCCCCGCCGTAGCGGCCGAGCAGGTCGGCGGAACGCAGCCGCTGCGCCCAGCTCGCGGTGAGCTCGCGCAGCAGGGCGTCGCCGGCGCCGTGGCCGTCCCGGTCGTTGACCTGCTTGAAGTCGTCCAGATCGAGGATGGCCACGCTCAGCGGGTCCCCGGTGCGCAGCGCACCGGCGAGGTGGCGCGAGGCGTCGACCTCCCACGACCGCCGGTTGGCCACCCCCGTGAGCGGGTCGGTGTCGGCGGCCTCCCGCAGGCGGCGGGCCAGGCGTCCCTGCGCCTCGGCCAGCACGAGGACGGTCACGGACAGGGCCAGCCATGCGTTGAGGAAGCCCGATGGCTCCGCGGCCGCGGCGCCCGCGCTGGCCGCGGCGACGACGAAGGCGGTGTGCGCGCGGGCCGACGGTAGCGGGAGCACGTGCGCGGCGTAGAGCGCCACGGCGGTCATGGCCGGGCCGAGGCCCACGATCCCCACCGGTGTCGCCGACCGCCAGGCCAGCACGCCGACGAGCACGGAGACCAGGGCCAGAGCGGCGTGGAGGGCCCACGAGGGGAGCCGCTGCCCGAACGCGAGCAGTGCGGCCCCGATGCCGACGCCGGCGACGCCCAGGCCCCAGAGCAGGTCCACCGGGGTCTCGGGAGCCATCGGTGACGCCGCGCCGGCGAAGCACAGCGCCCCGCCGACGAGGTAGACGACGGCCAGCAGCGTGGCTGCCGGTGCGCTCCGATGGCCGTCCATGCCGTGCATCCTCCCGGTGTCGGCCGCCTCCCCGGTACCACCTGGCCACCGGCGTGCCCCGGCGGGGGGAGGCCTCGTGCATCGGCGGGCTCCTACCGGGACGAACGCGCGAGGCCCGCTCGAGGATGCGGCCCATCCCGTCCGGGGTAGGTGTGCCGCCTCACGATGACGGCGAGGGGGCGGCGATGACCGACGGGGAGGACCGACGAGAGGTGCGCGCCCTGGCGCGGCCGTTGCGGCGTGCGGGGGACCTGGACCCGTTGCTGGAGCGGATCGGCGACGCGCGGATCGTCGCGGTGGGCGAGGCGAGCCACGGCACGCACGAGTACTACGCCTGGCGCGCCGCCCTCACCCGCCGCCTCATCGAGGAACGCGGGTTCACCGTCGTCGCGGTCGAGGGCGACTGGCCCGACTGCTTCCGGGTGAACCGGAGCGTGCGGTTGCGGCCGGGTGCCGACGAGGACCCCCGGGACGCCCTCGACGCCATCGCCCGCTGGCCGACCTGGATGTGGGGCAACGACGACGTCGTCGACTTCTGCCGGTGGCTGCGCCGGCACAACGCCGACCGGAGCGAGGAGGACCGGGCCGGGTTCTACGGCCTGGACGTCTACAGCCTGTGGGACTCGATGCACGAGCTCATCGCCTGGCTGGAGGCCAACGAGCCGGAGCACGTCGGCCAGGCGCGGCGCGCGCTGGCCTGCTTCGAGCCCTACGGCGAGGACGGCGCCGAGTACGCCTTCGCGCACCGGCTCTCGCCCACGAGCTGCGAGGACGCGGCGGTCGAGGTCCTGCGCTCGCTGTGCGCGGACCGGGGACGGCGGGAGGCTCGGGCGGAGGACGCGGAGGCCCGCTTCTCCGCCGAGCAGAACGCCGCGGTGGTGGTCGACGCGGAGCGCTACCACCGGGCGATGGTGCAGGGGTCGGCGGCGTCCTGGAACGTCCGGGACGTGCACATGGTCGACGTCCTCGACCGGCTGCTCGAGCACACCGGCGGCAAGGTCGTGGTGTGGGAGCACAACACCCACATCGGCGACGCCCGGGCCACGGACATGGCTCCCGGCGGCATGGTCACGGTGGGTCAGCTGCTGCGCGAACGGCACGGGCGCGGCGACGTGGTCCTGGTCGGCTTCGGCGGGCACCGGGGCAGCGTCATCGCCGGTGCCGAGTGGGGCGCCCAGATGACCCGCATGTCCGTGCCCCCGGCCCGCGCGGGCAGCCTGGAGGCGCTGCTGCACGATGCCGTGGGGGAGGACTCGCTGTTCGTCTTCCCCCGCACGGAACAACCCGGCTGGCTGGACCGGCGGCTGGACCACCGCGCCATCGGCGTGGTGTACCGGCCCGAGCGGGAGCGGTGGGGGAACTACGTGCCCACCGTGCTCGGCGAGCGCTACGACGCGTTCCTCCACCTGGAGCAGACCTCACCGCTGCAGCCGCTGCACCTGGAGCGGGCCGACGAGCACGTGCCGCTGGCCTCGGAGGCGGTCTGAGGTTGCCGCCGCCCGCCGCCCGCCCCCCGCACAACCTCGACGTCGTGGGCGGCCTCGTGATCCGGTCGGGCGTGCTCGTCCTGGCACCGATCACGGCCCGGTGGCGGGATGAGGACACGACCGCCGCTCACATGGACCGCGTCTCCCCCGCCCGGTCGCCGAAGGCCGCCTCCAACCGTCCTTCCAGGGCGGCGCCGACCCGGTCGCGGTGGTCCTGCACCGCTGAGGTGTCGACGTCGTTGCGCTCGGGGGAGAGCTCACCCGCGACCAGGTCGGCAGCCCGCGCGACCTCGGCCCGCTGTTGGTCGTCGCGGCAAGCCACGGCCACGTCCCGGAGCATGCGCAGCAGCGCCATGAGAACGGTGGGTTCGTCGGCACCGAACCGGGACAGCTGGCCACAGGACAGGTCGAGGTAGTAGCGCAGATCGCGGTCGGGCACGATTGCGCGACCGGTCCCGTCCTCGTCCTCGTGCAGGGTCGCGCCGAGCCGTCGGCCGGTCAACCGGACGAGCAGATCGGCCATGTGCCCGGCCGCGGTCGCCGCAGTCACCGGGTCGTTGACCGACGGTGACATGGCCTTCACGGCGATGTCCTCGAGCTGGCGGAACCCGAAGCCGGCGTCCTGGTCGATGGTGCGCTCGTTGTTGAGCACCACCGCCGCGCGGACGGCGTCCGTCAGCTCGTCGCCGGCTCGGCTCCAGACGGTGGCGATCGGCGTGCCCTGGGTGACCTGGTCGCCGGGCCGCACCTGGACGCGGACGACGGCGTCGTGCTGCCGGGCGCTGTCGACCAGCGTGCCAACGTCCACCACCTCCACGAACCCGCTGTCGTGCGCGGTGACCAACGAGCCGGTGGAGGCGTCGAGCTCCAGCTCGTCGGGGGACCGCTGCTGGTCGTCGTCGTAAGGGGGGTAGAACTGCTCGATGGCGCGGCGGGCGTCGGTGTGGACGCGGGTCATCATCGTGTCGACTCGGAGCATGCGCACCATGTGACTGATGAAGACCAGCAGCGCGCCGAGGGACGCGATGCCGAGCAGCGCTGCCGTCAGCAGCACCAAACTGGGTACCGGCTGAGCCGAGTTGAGCCCGCGCAGTCCGGTGATCGAGAAGACGAACGTCGCGGAGAGGATCGACAGCACCCGCTTGGTGACCGGGTCGCGGACGAAGTCGCGGAGCAGCCGGGGCGAGAACTGCTGCGAGGCCAGCTGGAGCGCGACGATCGTGATGCTGAACGTGAGCGTGGTGATGGTGACCGCGGCCGTCGCCACGAGTTGGAGGAGACTTCCCGCTGCGCTGGTGTCACTCGGCCACAGGTCCGCGAGGATGCCGCTGCGAGGTTTCACGTCGCTGAGCAGCAGACCCAGCCCGGCGGCGACCGCTGCTGTCACCGCCGGCCAGACCCACAGTGGTGACTGCGAACGGGCGGCGCTGCGTTGACCCCTGGCACTCGGCACGCCGGGCGGCCTACCCGGGCCGGCGCACCGCAATCGGCGTGCCAGGAAGCATGCGTCAGGCCGCCGTGGCCCGGCGGGACGGGTCAGGCGGAGTCGCGGTTGGTCATGTCCTGGTCGTCGGCGGTCGGGTCCTTGGGGCCGCCGGTCTTGGAGACCTCCCACCCGGCACCCAGCTGCTCGAGCGCCAGCCGGCCGTACACCTGCTGCTGGGTGGCCACGCGCTGCGAGCGGCCCCGGCCGAGGAAGCTGATCAGCCAGTGGAACACCGTGGTGAAGCGGCTCTTGAAGCCCACGATGTACATGAGGTGGACGACCAGCCACAGCACCCAGGCGATGAAGCCCTCGAACTTGAACTTCCCGATGTCGGCGACCGCGGAGAACCGCGAGATCGTCGCCATGGAGCCCTTGTCCTTGTACTTGAACGGGCCCTTCGGCTGCTTTCCGTCAAGCTTGCGCTTGATGGCGTCGGCGGCGTAGCGGCCGCCCTGGATGGCGACCTGGGCGACTCCCGGCAGCTTGGTCAGCGCCATCATGTCGCCGACGACGTGCACCTCGGGGTGCCCGGGCAGCGTGAGGTCGGGCTGCACCGAGATGCGGCCGGCCCGGTCGACCTCGGCGCCGGACTGCTCGCCGAGGAGCCGGCCCAGCCCGGAGGCCTGGACCCCGGCCGCCCAGATCTTGGTGGCGGCGTTGATCCGGCGGACCGTGCCGTCGGCGTCCTTGACGTCGAGGCCGTCGGCGTCCACGTCGGTGACCATGGCGTCCAGCTGCACCTCGACGCCGATCCGGTTGAGGTGCCGGCGAGCGGCGTCGCCGAGCTTCTCGCCGAAGGACGGCAGCACGATCGGGGCGGCGTCCAGCAGGATGATCCGCGCCTGCGTCGGGTCGATGTTGCGGAAGTCCCGCTTCAGGGTGCGCCGGGCGAGCTCGGCGATCTGGCCGGCCATCTCGACCCCGGTCGGGCCGGCGCCCACGACGACGAAGGTCATCAGCCGGTCGATCTCGGCCTGGTCGGTGGCCAGCTCGGCGAGCTCGAAGGCGCCGAAGATGCGGCCGCGCAGCTCGAGGGCGTCGTCGATGCTCTTCATGCCGGGTGCGAACTCGGCGAACTGGTCGTTGCCGAAGTAGGACTGCCCGGCACCCGCGGCGACGATCAGCTCGTCGTAGGGGTGCACCGTGGTGCGGCCCAGGATCGTCGAGGTGACCGTGCGGGCGGTCAGGTCGATGTCGGTGACCTCGCCCAGCACGACTCGCGTGTTGTCCTGGTGCTTGAGGATCTCGCGGGTCGCGGGGGCGATCTCGCCCTCGGAGAGGATCCCCGTGGCCACCTGGTAGAGCAGCGGCTGGAACAGGTGGTTGGCGGTCTTGCCGATCAGCGTCACGTCGAGGGGGGCGCGCTTGAGCGCCTTGGCGGCGAAGAGCCCGCCGAATCCGGACCCGATGATGACGACGCGGGGCCGGCCGCTGTCGGTCTCGCGTCCGGCGGACGTACGCGTCGCTGGTGTCGTCATGCTCACGATTCTCCCACTCCGAGCCCCGTCGGCCCCCCGCGACCCCGGGCGATACGGACCACAGTCCCGGGCTCCGGCTGGCCCGCGGGAGGCCGGTCGGGTAGACCGCTGAGGATGTCCACCGCGCCCGCCCGGGTCGTCGTCGTCCCGGGTCTGGGGCTGGACGAGCGGTCCTGGTCGGGCGTGCTGGACCGGTTGCCGGCGTCGGTGCCGGCAACCGTCCTCCACCTGCCCGGGATGGGCCGGAGGAAACCGGTTCCCGCGCTGGAGACGCTGGCCGGCGAGGTCCGGTCGCGGCTGGGCGACGGGCCGGTCGTGCTGGTCGGGCACTCGCAGAGCTGCCAGGTCGTGGTGGCCGTGGCCCAGCGGGACGAGCGCGTGGCCGCGGTCGTGCTGCTCGGGCCGACCACGGACCCGCGGCTGCGCCGGCTGCCCGGGCTGGTCGCGGCCTGGGTGCGGACGGCGGTGGGGGAGCCGTGGTGGCAGGTGCCGCGCATCCTCGCCCAGTGGCTGCACACCGGGCCGCGGGCGATGCGTGCGCTGTGGCGCCGGACGGCGCCGGACCGGATCGAGCTGCGGCTGCCGGGGGTCGCCGTCCCGGTCACGGTGGTGCGCGGCACCCGGGACGCGCTGTGCCCCGCGGACTGGGCGACGTCGCTGGCGCGCGCCGCGCCCCGGGGCCGGCTGGTCGAGCTACCCGGTGCGGCGCACATGACGCCGCAGACCCACCCCGCCGAGGTCGTTGCCCTCCTGGTGAGGTGATGGAACGGCCTCGTCCAGGGTCCCGCCCCGAGCGGGCGAAGGTGGGGGGCGAGGAAGTCCTCCTACTGGCCGTCGGTGCGGCCGCGCACCTCGGCGTAGCGCTCGCGCACCCAGGGGGCCGGCGGTGCCTCGAACGACCGCAGCCCCGGCTGCGCCCAGTCCGGCGGCGCGTCGGCACCGGACAGCACCCAGGCGGCCTGCCGCGCCGCGCCGTCGGCCACGTACTCGCCCAGCGGCGGCACCAGCACCCGGTGCCCGAGGATTCCCGGGGCCAGCTGCTGCACGGCGGGGGAGCGGGCGGCGCCGCCCACCAGGAGCACCCGTTCGATCCGGACGCCCTGCGCCGCCACCGCCTCGATGCCGTCGGCCAGCCCGCAGAGCAGGCCCTCGACGGCCGCGCGGGCGAGGTGCGCGGGAGTGGAGGTGCGCAGCGTGAGCCCGTGCACCGCACCGGTGGCGTGCGGCAGGTTCGGGGTCCGCTCGCCCTCCAGGTAGGGAACCAGGACCAGCCCGTCGGCGCCCGAGGGGGCGGCCAGGGCCAGGTCGGAGAGGGTGGCGTGGTCGACGCCGAGCATCCGCGCCGCGGCGTCCAGCACCCGGGCGGCGTTGAGGGTGGCGACCAGCGGCAGGTGGTTGCCGGTCGCGTCGGCGAACCCCGCGACGGTGCCGGTGACGTCGGCGACGGCGGTGGGCGTGACGGCCGAGACGACGCCCGAGGTCCCGATGGAGACGACGACATCGCCGGGGCGGGCGGCCAGCCCGAGCGCGGCCGCCGCGTTGTCGCCGGTGCCGGGCCCCAACGCCGCACCGGAGCCCGCGAGCGTGCCGACCCGCTCGGCGGGACCCGCGACCCGGGGCACGGCGGGGCGGCGTCCGCGCATCGCCCGTTCCAGCAGGTCGGGGCGGTACTGCCCGGTGCGCGCCGACCAGTAGGCGGTGCCGCTCGCGTCGCCCCGGTCGGTGGTCAGCGTGCCGAGTGCACGCCCCTCGGAGAGCCGCCAGGTCAGCCAGTCGTGGGGGAGGCAGACCGCGGCGGTGCGATCGGCGTGCGCGGGTTCCGCGTCGGCCAGCCAGCGCAGCTTGGTCGCGGTGAAGGAGGCGACGGGCACCAGGCCCACCGCGTCCGCCCACGCCTGCCGGCCGGCCGCCTCGTCGCCGTCGCCGAGTTCGAGGACCAGGTCGCGCGCGGCGGCGGCCGAGCGGACGTCGTTCCACAGCAGCGCGTCACGGACCACCTCGCCGTCCTCGTCCAGGCAGACCATGCCGTGCTGCTGGCCGCCGACGGCGAGGGCCGCGACGTCGTCCAGGCCGCCGGCCTCAGCCGCGGCCGCCGCGAAGGCCGTCTCCCACGCGCTGGGTGGCACCTCGGTGCCCGGAGGGTGGGGCGCCCGGCCGCTGCGGACGAGCTCCCCGGTCCCGGCGTCGCGGACGACGACCTTGCAGGCCTGGGTGGAGGTGTCGACGCCCGCGACGAGGCGCCGGGCGCCGGTCATCGGGGCCGCCGGGAGGACATCACGGGCGGACTGTAGCGCCGGTGACCTTGACCACACAGGGGTCGGAGCCTAATTTGTTGACCCGACCGACGAATACGCACGACGAGGTGACAGGGGGACGGCCGTGACGGCTCCACGTCCCCTTTCCGACGGCGCCGCCGGCCGCGGAGCGCCCGCCGACCAGGCCGCCGTCCGCCGGGGCAACCTCGGCCGGGTGCTGCGCCTGCTGCGCGACGAGGGTCCGCGCTCCCGGGCGCGGATCGCCGAGGAGACCGGCCTGAACAAGGCCACCGTGTCCAGCCTGGTGGCCGAGCTCGCCGACCGCGGCCTCGTCACCGCCGGCGACGTCCACCGGGGCGGTTCCGTCGGCCGGCCGGGGCTGCTCGTCCAGCTCGACGGCCGGGCGGTCTGCGCGATCGGGGTGGAGCTCAACGTCGATTTCGTCGCCGTCCTGGTGCTCGACCTGCCCGGCGACGTCCTGTTCGAGCAGCGGGTGGCCCTCGACGTCCCCGCCCTCGGTGCCGAGGCCACGCTCGACGAGGTGGCCCGGCTCGTGGAGCAGGGCCGCGCCGCCACGTCCCACGCCGTCCCGGTCGGGCTCACCGTCGCCGTCCCGGGGCTGGTCCGCAGCGTCGACGGCGTCGTCACCCTCGCGCCCAACCTCGGGTGGCACGACGTGCCGGTGCTCGCGGGCCTGACCGCCCGCATCGGGCCGGGCTGCCCGGTCCGCGTGGAGAACGACGCGAACCTGTCCGCCATCGCGGAGTGGGCCACGGGGCCCGAGGCACGCACGCCAGACCTGGTCTACCTGACCGGCGAGGTCGGCGTCGGCGGGGGAGTGATCGTCGACGGTCGGCTGCTGCGGGGGACCGCCGGGTTCGCCGGGGAGGTCGGGCACAACCCGCTGGGCGACCCCGCGGTCGTCTGCGGCTGCGGCCGGCGCGGCTGCTGGGAGACGGTCGTCGGCCTGGGCGCCCTGCTGCGGGCCGCCGCCGACCCGGGGGACCCCGTGCGCGACTCGAGCCGGGACCTCGAGACCCGGCTGGCCGAGATCGCCGCACGTGCCGACGCCGGCGACCGGCGGACCCTCGACGCACTCGCGGGGGTCGGCGCCGCCCTCGGCACCGGCGCGGCCGTGCTGATCAACTTCGTCGACCCGCAGGTCGTCCTGCTGGGCGGTTACTTCGCCGTCCTGGGCCGGTTCCTCGTGGAGCCGATGACCGCGGCGCTCCGCAGGCGGGTGTTCGCCGCCGACCGCGCCGGCGCGCGGGTCGTGCTCTCCACCCTGGGCTTCACCGCCGCCGTCCGCGGTGGCGCACACGTCGCCCTGGAGTCGGTGCTCGACGACCCGGCACTCGTGCCGGTCCGCGAGCCCCGCACCCCTGAGCCCCGCACCCCTGAGCCGTCGCACCCCTGACCCCAGATTCCGAGCAACCCCCCGGACGGAGATCCCGCATGACGCACTACAGCCCGACCAAGGACGACAAGTTCAGCTTCGGCCTCTGGACCGTCGGCTGGCAGGGCGTCGACGTGTTCGGCGGAGCGGTGCGCCCGCTCCTCGACCCGGTCGAGGCCGTGCACCGGCTGGCCGAGCTGGGTGCCGCCGCGGTCACCTTCCACGACGACGACCTGGTGCCCGACGACGCGACCCGCGACGCCACGCTGCAGCGGTTCAAGGCGGCCCTGGACGAGACCGGCATGGGCGTGGAGATGGCCACCACGAACCTGTTCGGTGCGCCGGTGTTCAAAGACGGCGGCTTCACGGCCAACGACCGCGCCGTCCGGCGCTACGCGATCGCCAAGGTGCTGCGCAACATCGACCTGGCCGCCGAGCTGGGCGCGAAGACCTACGTGCTGTGGGGCGGCCGCGAGGGCGCGGAGTCCGGCGGCAGCAAGGACGTCGCCGCCGCCCTGGACCGCTACAAGGAGGGCATGGACGTCCTCTGCGCCTACGTCCGGGACAAGGGCTACGACATCCGCTTCGCGCTGGAGCCCAAGCCGAACGAGCCGCGCGGCGACATCCTGCTGCCCTCCATCGGCCACGCGCTCGCCTTCATCAACGAGCTGGACGAGCCGTCCCGGGTGGGGCTCAACCCCGAGGTCGGGCACGAGGAGATGGCGGGGCTGAACTTCGCGCAGGGCATCGCCCAGGCGCTGTGGCACGACAAGCTGTTCCACATCGACCTGAACGGGCAGCACGGCCCGCGCTTCGACCAGGACCTTCGGTTCGGGGCGGGCAACCTGCGCGGCGCCTTCTGGACAGTCGACACGATGCTCGGCTCCGGCACGGGCAAGGCCTACGACGGCTACGTCCACTTCGACTACAAGCCCCCGCGGACCGAGGACATCGAGGGCGTCTGGGAGACGGCGCGGGCCTGCATGCGCAACTACCTGATCCTGCGCGACAAGGTGCGGGCCTTCCGCGCCGATCCGGAGGTCGCCGAGGCCCTGGAGGCCGCCAAGGTGGGCGAGCTCGCCGTCCCGACCCTGGGGGAGGGGGAGTCCCTCGACGCGCTCCGGAACGAGGCGCACGACCCGGTCGCCCTCGGCGAGCGCGGCCTGCAGTTCGAGCGGCTGGACCAGCTGGCGATGGAGCACCTGCTCGGCGTCCGCTGAGGGAGGACCCCCTGCCCCGATCGGGCGCGAAGCATCTGCGGGGACGCCGCTCCGTGCCACTATGACCGCGTGGCGTCCACCTCCGCGTCGGCCGGCGCACTGCTGCGGCACGTGCGGACCGGGCGTGCGCGGAGCCGGGCCGACCTCGTGGCGCTCACCGGGGCCTCCCGCAACACCGTCAGCGCGCGGGTGGACCAGCTCATCGCCGCCAACCTCCTGAAGGAGGGCGGCCGGGGCGGGAGCACCGGGGGCCGGCCCCCGACGTTGCTGCAGTTCAACAGCCGGGCCGGGTGCGTCCTGGCCGTCGATCTGGGCGCCAGCAGCGTCGACGTCGCCGTCACCGACCTCTCGGCGCAGATCCTGGCCACCGTCGGGCACCCCATCGACATCGCCGACGGGCCGCGGGCGGTGCTGGCCGAGGTCGACCAGCTGGCGCAGAAGGTGCTTGCCGAGGCCGGGCTGGCCCCCGCCGACGTCTGCGCCGTGGGCGTCGGCGTGCCCGGGCCCGTGGAGTTCTCGACCGGCCGGCCGTCGTACCCGCCGATCATGCCGGGCTGGCACGACTTCCCGATCCCCAGCGCCTTCGGCCGGTACGAGTGCCCGGTCTATGTCGACAACGACGTCAACGTCATGGCCCTCGGCGAGATCGGCGTCGCGGGGTCGGTGCAGGACCTGCTCGTGGTCAAGGTGGGCACCGGCATCGGCTGCGGCGTCATCGTCGAGGGCCGGGTCTACCGCGGGGCCCAGGGCAGCGCCGGGGACATCGGGCACATCTACGTCGGCCAGCCTGGCGGCCGCACCGTCAGTTGCCGCTGCGGCCAGGAGAACTGCCTGGAGGCCATCGCCGGCGGGCAGGCGCTGCTGCGCGACGCCCGTGCGGCGGGGCTGCGCGTCGAGACCGTCCGGGACGTCGTCCAGCTCGCCGCCCACGGCGACGGCGCCGCGCTGGAGCTGGTCCGGGACGCCGGCCGCACCATCGGCACGGTGCTCGCGGCCCTGGTCAACTTCTTCAACCCGCACCGCATCGTCATGACCGGTGGCGTGGCGCGGGCCGGGGTGCCGCTGCTCGCGGGCATCCGGGAGGCGGTCTACCAGCGGTCGATGCCGCTCGCGGCCCGCGCGCTGGAGATCACCGTCAGCGAGGCGCCCGACCTGTCCGGCCGCGTCGGTGCGGCGCGCATGGCGATCGAGGAGTTCCTCGACGAGGACTCCGTCGCGGAGCTCGCCGCCGAGCGCTGACCGTCCCGCCGGTCATCTCCCACCCGGAGGGACGCCTCCGGACGTCGTGCGCTCCGGGGCGTCCGTGTTGCGCCCGTATCTCGGTTCGGTAACCACGGCGGCCGTCGCCCTTGACCGCTTGTGACCGCCCTCATATGTTGCTGCCTCAACCGACTAATGATCAATGGTGAGCAAAAGTCTGGAGAACGACGCGTGACCGAACCGGATCGACCGGCCGTGGGGGGCACCCCGCTGCTGGAGATGCACGGCATCGTCAAGACGTTCCCGGGAGTGCGCGCCCTCGACGGCGTCGACCTGGACGTGCGCGCCGGTGAGGTCCACTGCCTGCTCGGCCAGAACGGCGCCGGCAAGTCGACGCTGATCAAGGTGCTGGCCGGTGCCCACCAGCCCGACGCCGGCCGGATCACCTGGCGCGGCGAGGAGGTCACCCTCGGCAGCCCGCAGGCGGCGATGAGCCTGGGCATCGCCACGATCTACCAGGAGCTCGACCTGGTCTCCGGCCTCACGGTGGCCGACAACATCTTCCTGGGCCGCGAGCAGTCGCGGTTCGGCATCACCCGCCCGGCCGCGGCCAACAAGGCGGCGTCCCGGCTGCTCGCCCGGCTCGGCCACCCCGAGATCCGGCCCACCGCCGAGGTGGGCTCGCTCCCGGCCGCCTCGCAGCAGATGGTCAGCATCGCCCGGGCGCTGTCGCAGGACGCCAAGCTCATCGTCATGGACGAGCCGTCCGCCGTCCTCGACAACGAGGAGGTGGAGCGGCTCTTCGCCGTCGTCCGCGACCTCACCGCCAACGACGTCGCCGTCGTCTACATCTCCCACCGGCTGGAGGAGATCCGCCAGGTCGGCGACCGCATCACCGTCCTCAAGGACGGCCGCACGGTCGCCACCGGGCTGCCCGCCCGCGAGACGCCGACCCGCGAGGTCATCACGCTGATGACCGGCCGCGACATCGAGTACGTCTTCCCGGAGCGGCGGGCCGAGGTCGGCCGCGACGAGGCGCCGCTGCTCGAGGTCGAGGGCCTGGGCCTGCGCGGCAGCTTCGCCGACGTCTCCTTCAGCGTCCGCCCCGGCGAGATCCTCGGCCTGGCCGGCCTGGTGGGAGCGGGGCGCTCGGAGATCCTCGAGACCGTCTTCGGCGCCCGTCGGGCGACCACCGGCACCGTCCGCGTCGGCGGCAAGAAGCTGCGCAACGGCGACGTCGGCAGCACGGTCGCCGCCGGGGTCGGGCTGGCGCCGGAGGAGCGCAAGAGCCAGGCGCTGCTGCTCGGGGACTCGGTCTACCGGAACATCAGCATCTCCAGCCTGGCCCGCTTCGCCCGTGGCGGCTTCCTCGCCCGCGGCGCCGAGCGCTCCGCGGCCCAGGAGCTGACCCGCTCCCTGGACGTGCGCCCCGCCGACGTCGACCGCGAGGTCCGCACCCTGTCCGGCGGCAACCAGCAGAAGGTCGTCCTGGCCCGCTGGCTGCTGCGCGACTGCCGGGTGCTGCTCCTCGACGAGCCCACCCGCGGTGTCGACGTCGGTGCCCGCTCGGAGATCTACGCGCTGGTGCGCGATCTGGCCGACCGCGGCGTCGCCGTGGTGGTGGTCTCCAGCGAGATCCCCGAGGTCCTGGGGCTGGCCGACCGCGTGCTGGTGATCGCCGACGGCGCGGTCGTCGCCGAGGAGCGGGCCGACGCGCTCGACGAGCACCGGGTGCTCGACCTGGTCATGGAGGGGACCGCCCACCGGGGCACCCCGGTCGCAACGATGCAGCACGAAGGGGACGTGGCATGAGCAGCAGCACCACGGCGACGACCGGAGGCGCGACGGACGTGTCCGCGGCTCCGGTCGGCGACGGCCGGGACGCCGGCAAGGGGCCGGGCTTCATGTCCGGACCGGTCGGCCGCAACCTCGGCCTCGTCGTCGCGCTGGCCATCCTGTGCGCCGTCGGACTGATCACCGCCGGTGACCGCTTCGCCGACCTCGACAACATCACGACGATCCTGCGCGGAGCGTCGATCGTCGGCGTGGTCAGCATCGGCATGACCTTCGTGATCATCGGCGGCGGGATCGATCTGTCGGTCGGCGCCATCGCGGCGCTGTCGTCGGTGTGGGCCACCACCTTGGCCACGCAGCAGCTCGCCGAGGACGTGCACTGGATCGTCATGGTGTTCACCGCACTCGCCGTCGGCGCGATCGCGGGCCTGGTCAACGGCCTGGTGATCGCCTACGGCAAGCTGGCCGCCTTCATCGCCACGCTGGCCATGCTCACCGCGGCCCGGGGCCTCGCCGAGATCATCGCCAACCGCCGGACGCAGATCGTCCGGGACAGCGCGTTCCTCGACTTCTTCTCCGGCGACGTGCTGGGCATCCCGACGCTGGTGATCATCTTCGCGCTGGTCGCCATCGCGGGCTGGATCCTGCTGAACCGCACCACGTTCGGCCGGCGCACCTTCGCCGTCGGCGGGAACGCCGAGGCCGCCCGGCTCGCCGGCATCCGGGTGCAGCGGCACACCGTGAAGCTCTACGTCCTCTCCGGCATCACCTGCGGCATCGCGGCCGTGATGATCATGGGCCGGACGACGACCGGCAGCTCCACGCACGGCACGCTGTGGGAGCTGGAGGCCATCGCCGCGGTCGTCATCGGCGGCACGCTGCTGATCGGCGGGCGGGGCACGATCGTCGGCACCGTCCTCGGCGTGATCATCTTCTTCACGCTCGGCAACGTCTTCACGCTCAACGACCTGTCGAGCTCCGCGCAGGCCGTGGCGCGCGGCGTCATCATCGTCGCCGCCGTCCTGCTCCAGCAGCGCCTGGCCACCGGCAGCTTCACCTTCCGCCGACCAGGCGACGGCCCCGCCGGTGGCGGCCTCGTCCAGGGCAGCCCCGCCGGCGCGGTCTCCGGCGGCACGAGCGACCCGGGTGGCCCCGGCGGCGCCCGACCCGGCGTCCCCACGACCTGACCGGGGTGCGGTGACCTCTCACCGCCGCACCCCGGCCAGCACCACCCGGCGGGCTCCCGCTCGCCGGACCCCGCACCTCTCCACCCGCACGTCCGACAAGCCCGACGACCTGGCGGTCCAGCCAGGGAGGCGAACACCCCCGAGGAGATCCCCATGTCTGCAGCGAGGCAGCGTCCCTTCCGCCGGATGACCTTCACCGCGGTCGCCCTGATGAGCGCCGGTGCCCTGGTCGCCGGGTGCACCGGCAACGAGCCGGAGAACTCGGGCGGCGGCGGCAACAACGCCGCCAGCAACAACGACGAAGAGGGCGACAGCGTCGTCATCGGCTTCTCGGCCCCGGCGGCCGACCACGGCTGGATGGCCGGCATCACCGAGGCCGCCCGCGCCGTCGACGACGAGTACGACGACGTCGAGCTCCGCGTCGCCGAGGGCACCAACGACGTCGGCGCCCAGATCACCCAGGTCGAGACGTTCATCAACGACGGCGTGGACGCCATCGTCCTGCTGCCCTTCGACGGCGACGCCCTGACCCCCGTGGCGCTCCGGGCGATGGAGGCCGGCATCCCGGTCATCAACGTCGACCGCGAGTTCAACAGCCCCTTCGCCGCCCGCACCACGATCCTCGGCGACAACTACGGCATGGGCGTCTCGGCCGGCACCTACATCTGCGAGGAGCTCGGCGACCAGCCCGACGCCGTCATCGCCGAGATCGCCGGCATCGACTCGCTGCCCCTGACCCAGGACCGCAGCCAGGGCTTCGCCGACGCGCTGGCCGACTGCGGCCTCGAGGTGAGCAACCGCGTCGCGGCCGAGTTCACCGTCGAGTCCGGCGAGGCCGAGGCGGCCAACCTCCTCCAGGCCGCCCCGCAGATCGACGCCATCTGGAACCACGACGACGACCAGGGCGTCGGCGTCCTGGCCGCCATCGAGAACGCCGGCCGCGACGAGTTCTTCATGGTCGGTGGCGCCGGCTCGGCGAACGCGATGCGGGCGATCCAGGAGGGCGACTCCGTCCTCCGGGCGACCGTCATCTACCCGCACACCCAGGCGGCCGACGGCGTCCGGCTGGCCCGCCTCATCGCCCAGGGCAAGGGCGTGGCCGACCTGAACTCCCAGGGCGTGCCGCGCGAGATCGTGCTCAACGCGCCGGTGGTCACCGCCGACAACGTCGACGAGTTCCTCGACGCCGCGTTCGAGTCCTGATCGACTGATCCGGAGCCGCCGGGTGGGTGCACCCACCCGCCCGGCGGCTCCGCTCCACCCAGGAGCCCCCATGACCCGCACGCTCGGCACGCCGGCCCTGAACGTGGCCCTGATCGGCTACGCCTTCATGGGCGCGGCCCACTCCCACGCCTGGCGCACCGCCCCCCACTTCTTCGACCTGCCGCTCCGCCCGGACCTGACCGTGCTCGCCGGCCGCAACCAGGCCGCGGTCACCGAAGCCGCCGCCAAGCTGGGCTGGTCGAGCACCGAGACCGACTGGCGCCGGGTGCTCGAGCGCGACGACGTCGACCTGGTCGACGTCTGCACCCCCGGTGACACGCACGCCGAGATCGCGATCGCCGCGCTCGAGGCCGGCAAGCACGTCCTGTGCGAGAAGCCGCTGGCCAACAACGTGGCCGAGGCCGAGGCGATGGCCGACGCCGCGGCGAAGGCCGCCGCCCGCGGTGTGCGCTCGATGGTCGGCTTCACCTACCGCCGGGTGCCCGCCATCGGGCTGGCCCGGCAGCTGGTCGCCGAGGGCCGGCTCGGGCAGATCCGCCACGTGCGGGCCCAGTACCTGCAGGACTGGATCGCCGACCCCTCCGCCCCGATGTCCTGGCGGCTGGACAAGCAGAAGGCCGGCTCCGGCGCGCTGGGCGACATCGGCGCGCACATCGTCGACCTGACCCAGCACATCACCGGCCAGACGCTCACCGGTGTCAGCGCGCTGCTCGAGACCTTCGTCAAGGAGCGCCCTCTGCCGGCGGCCGCCGGTTCGCTGTCCGGCGTCGCGGGCGAGGGGACCGGCACGGTCACCGTCGACGACGCCGCGGTGTTCCTCGGCCGGTTCTCCGGCGGTGCGCTGGCCAGCTTCGAGGCCACCCGCTTCGCCCTCGGCCGGAAGAACGCCATCCGGATCGAGATCAACGGCTCGCGGGGCAGCCTGGCCTTCGACTTCGAGGACATGAACGTCCTGCACTTCTTCGACGGCGACGAGCCCGACGAGACCGCCGGTTTCCGCCGCATCGTCGTCACCGAGCCCGGCCACCCCTACGTCGGTGCCTGGTGGCCGGCCGGGCACGGGCTGGGCTACGAGCACGGCTTCACCCACCAGGTCGTCGACCTGGTGACCGCCATCGCGGCGGAGGAAGACCCGACGCCGTCCTTCGCCGACGGGCTGCAGGTGCAGCGGGTGCTCGACGCCGTCGAGCGCAGCGCCGCCGCCAACTCTGCCTACACCGAGATCAAGGCATAAGGACCTCGTCCCACCCACCGCTCGCACGCTCGCGGCGGTGCCCTGGACGAGGCCGAACCGCACACCCGAACGAGAGGACCATCGCTGATGCCCCGTCCCGTCACGCTGTTCACCGGCCAGTGGGCCGACCTGCCGTTCGAGGAGGTGGCCCGGCTCGCCTCGGAGTGGGGCTACGACGGCCTGGAGATCGCCTGCTGGGGCGACCACCTCGACGTCGAGCGCGCCGCGAACGACGAGTCCTACGTGCAGGAGAAGCTCGACCTGCTGAAGCGCTACGGCCTGCAGGTCTTCGCGATCTCCAACCACCTCAACGGCCAGGCCGTGTGCGACGACCCGATCGATGAGCGGCACCGCGGCATGGTGCACCCGCGCGTGTGGGGCGACGGCGACCCCGAGGGCGTCCGGCAGCGGGCGGCCGAGGAGATGAAGCTGACCGCCCGCGCGGCGCGCAAGCTGGGGGTCGACGTCGTCGTCGGATTCACCGGGTCGAAGATCTGGAAGACCGTGGCGATGTTCCCGCCGGTGTCCGAGTCGATGATCGAGGACGGCTACCGCGACTTCGCCGACCGCTGGAACCCCATCCTCGACGTCTTCGACGAGGTCGGCGTGAAGTTCGCGCACGAGGTGCACCCGTCGGAGATCGCCTACGACTACTGGACGACGGTGCGCACGATGGAGGCGATCGGGCACCGGGAGGCTTTCGGTCTGAACTGGGACCCGTCGCACTTCGTGTGGCAGGACCTGGACCCGGTGTCCTTCATCTGGGACTTCAAGGACCGGATCTACCACGTCGACTGCAAGGACGCGAAGAAGCAGGTGGGCAACGGCCGCAACGGCCGGATGGGCTCGCACCTGCCGTGGGCCGACCCGCGCCGCGGCTGGGACTTCGTCTCCACCGGGCACGGCGACGTCCCGTGGGAGGCCTGCTTCCGGATGCTCAACACCATCGGCTACGACGGGCCGATCTCGGTGGAGTGGGAGGACGCCGGCATGGACCGCCTGGTCGGCGCCCCCGAGGCGCTGGAGTTCGTGCGCCGGCTGGCGTTCGACCCGCCGGCCGCGGCGTTCGACGCCGCCTTCGCCAGCGGCAACTGACGGCGAGCGGAGTGGGAGGGCGGAGCGCCGGCCCTCCCACTCCGGTCAGGAGGTCCGTCCCCGCCAGGCCAGGGCGGCGAGCGCGGTGAGGACGACGGTGGCCGCGATCTCCACCCAGAACGACTCCCACCAGTACTGCGCCAGGGTCGACTCGACGAACCCGAACAGCCCGACGGTCGTGGACAGCAGCAGCGCGGCCAGGCTGCCCAGCGCGAAGGCGGCGCCCGCCGCGGCGGCCCAGGGCAGCAGCCGGCGCGGTGCCAGCAGGACGGCGGCCGCGCCCAGCGCACCGAGCGCCGTCTGGAGCAGGAACGCCGGCCCGATGACGTCGATGTCGCGGTAGCCCTGCCGCCACAGGTAGCCGTGGATCAGCGCGACGACGACCAGCAGGGCGGCCCCGGCGACGCGGAGCACCGCTGTCGTGGCCCGGGACTGCCTCTGCGGTCGGTCGATGGCGGCGTGCATCAGGCGACCGTCACCGTGATCTCCATGCCCATGGACCGGTGGCCACCGACGGAGCAGTAGAAGACGTACTCACCGGGCTCCAGCGTGACCGCCAGGGTCTCGCCTCCGCCGGGGCTCAGGACCTCGGTGGCGGCGACGTCCTCACCGTCCCGCTCGACCACGAGGTCGTGGCTGGCACCGCCGTCGTTGGTCACCTCGAACTCGTACTCGCCGGCGGCCATCTCGGTCCCGGACAGCTCGATGTCGAAGTCGACGAGCGAGGCGGTGGCGGCGGTGGTGCCCGTCTCCGCCGGCGCCGACGGCGATCCGCCGGCGCTGGACGAGGGTGCGCTGGAGCTGGACGTCTCCGACGAGCTCGCCGCGGGCGTGCCGCTGTCCTCGTCGGAGCTCCCGCACCCGGTCAGGGTCAGGAGGCCGGCCAGGAGGACGGTCGCCCCCAGCCGTGCGGTGGGGCGGGTCAGTGCGGTGGTCCGGAGCGGCTGGGTCACGGGACGTCCTCGCGGGTGGGTGGCTCCGCCGCCGGGGCAGCGGTGCCCGGGAGCCGCCGCTGCACCGTCGCCGCGTCGTGCGCCCGTCCTCGAGCGTTCGTCCCCGCGCGCGATCCGGATTCCCGCCCGCGAGACGGAGTCGACGGAGCAGCCGTGCGTCAGCCGCCGGGTCGGAGGTCGGCGGCCACCCGGGCGGCGTCGTCCGTGCCGATCAGCGCGGTGTCGAAGCGCTGCCCGGTCAGGCGCAGCCGGACGGCCGGCTGGTGCCGCCGCACCGACACGTAGGTCTTCTCCCCGCGGCGGCGCCAGGTGCCGACGGCTCGCACGCCCGGCAGGCCGAGCCCCGGTGCGCGGAGCCCGCGCACCGCGGCCAGCCCGGCGGGCACCGCCTCGACGGAGGTGATCGCCGCGCGAGGCACCTCGAGGTCGCGCAGCAGCCCGAAGAACTTCTCCGCCCGGGTCAGGCGGATGCGCACGGTCTCCTGCGTCGTCTCGATGGTGGCCACGCCCCGACCGTACCGAGGGACGGCGGCCCGGCCCCCGGACCCGCGGTCAGGCGCGGGCGGCCGCCCTGGCCTCGCGGCGTGCGTCCTTGGCGGCCCGCTTGGCCTGCTTGGCGGCCTTCTTGACGGTGACCCGGGGACGACGCTCGATGAGCCCGCGGGTCATCAGCCCGATGCCGATCCCGACCAGCCAGCTGTCCTTGGCGATGGCCAGCCCCTGCTCGGTGGGAGCGAGGCTCCCCCGCTTCCGCATGCCCGGCGTCTTGAGGTAGAGCCCGAGCAGGCCGCCGGAGAAGGCGGTCAGCACGGCGCCCGCGGTGAACGTGGGCACGAACGGGGTCAGCAGCGCGGCGCCGACGGCGATCTCGGCCGTGGACAGACCCTGCACGAACTGCTGCGGCGGGACCTTCTGCAGGAAGGGATAGGTGCCGGCCGCGAAGCCGTGCAGGCCCGCCGCCGTCTCGTCGTCGGCCGCGCGCTTGCCGAGGCCGCTGTTGAGGATGAACGCCCCCGCGCTGATGCGGGGAGCGATCTCGGACAGGGTGATGGGCAGCTTCAGCATGGGGAGCCAGTGCCCATCACCCGTCCGGTCAATCCAACGGGTCAGCGAGCGCCGCGACGCGAGCGCGAGCTGAAGGACGCGGCCGACGACGAACCGGCGCGGGCCGCGAGCTCGGCGCGGGTGCGGGCCGGGCCCGACGCGCGACCGGCGCCCCCGGAACCACCCGAGCCACCGCGACCGCCACCGGACGCGGCCGGCTTGGCCGCGGAGGTCCCGCGGCCGCCGGAGCCGGCACCACGACGACGTCCGCCACCGGAGCCCTGGGGCTGCTGCTCCACCACGGGTGCGGGCTCCACGAAGGGCGCCGGCGGACCGGTGAGCTCCTCGAGCAGCGGCGCACCGGGCTTCACCTGGCTGACCAGCGGGTTGATGCCGGCCTGGCGGGTGAGCGTGCGCACCTCGCCGACCATGTCGGGGGTGGTGATGGTGACGACGATGCCACCGGCACCTGCGCGGGCCGTGCGGCCGGAGCGGTGCAGGTACGCCTTGTGCTCGGTCGGCGGGTCGACGTGCACGACCAGCGCGACGTCGTCGACGTGGATGCCGCGAGCGGCGATGTCGGTCGCGCACAGCACCCGGGTCGAGCCGTTGCTGAACGCCTCGAGGTTGCGCTCGCGGGCGTTCTGGCTGAGGTTGCCGTGCAGGTCGACCGCGGGGATGCCCTGGGCGGTGAGCTGCTTGGCAAGCTTCTTCGCCTGGTGCTTGGTGCGGGTGAACAGCACGCTGCGACCCAGGCCCGAGGCGAGCTGGCGCACGACCTCGCCCTTGTCGGCCGTCTGCACGTGGAAGACGTGGTGGGTCATCGTGCTCACCGGGGCGACGGCGGGGTCGACCGAGTGGGTCACCGGGTTGCTCAGGTAGCGCTTGACCAGGATGTCGACGCCGTTGTCCAGCGTGGCGGAGAAGAGCATCCGCTGACCGACCTTCGGGGTGCGGTCCATGATCCGCTTGACGCCGGGCAGGAAGCCCAGGTCGGCCATGTGGTCGGCCTCGTCGAGGATGGTGACCTCGATCGCGCCGAGGTCGCAGTGACCCTGGCCGATGAGGTCCTCGAGCCGGCCGGGGCAGGCGATGACGACGTCGACACCCTGGGCCAGCGCCTGCACCTGCGGGTTCTGGCCGACGCCACCGAAGATCGTGGTGGTGCGCATGCCCAGCGCGCGGGCCATCGGGTCCACCACGGCGGCGACCTGGTTGGCCAGCTCACGGGTCGGCACGAGGATCAGCGAGCGCGGGCGCTTGGGCAGCCGCTTGCTGTCCGAGGCGGCCAGGCGGGCGACCAGCGGGATCGAGAAGGCGAGGGTCTTGCCCGAGCCCGTGCGGCCGCGGCCGAGCACGTCCCGGCCGCCGAGGCTGTCGGGCAGCGTGGCGACCTGGATCGGGAAGGGCGCGGTGATGCCGCTGCCGGTGAGCACCTCGACCAGCGGCGCGGGGACGCCGAGGGCCTCGAAGGTGGTGTCGGTGGGCAGGACGGTGGCGTCCGCCCCGACGGGGACGACGACCGGCGCGGGCGCGGCGGGCGCCGGGCGGTCCTGCGAGGTGTGCTGTCCCTGCTGCTCGCCGGCCGGGCGGGGGCCGCGGCCGCGTCCGCCGCGACGGCGCCGGGCGCCTTCAGCGGACGAGGAGGGGGTGTGGCTGGTGGGGGAGGTCAATGGAGTCCTTCGACGCTCGGTGGCTGCACTCCACCTCGCGAGCGCGAGCACCGGCACGACTGCACGAGGGCAGGGCGGGCTCGCATCGTCGGCGAGACGTCGGTCAGCCGGGCGCACCAAGGTGGCGCAGCCTCAGCCCGACGTCGATTCCTGCCGCTCAGGTTGAGCGAGGGCGGCGCCGGTACGTAGTACTCAACCAGAGATCACCCCCGGGTGGTCCCACCGCGGGGGAGTCGCCGGTCACATCGGGTGAGTCACCGGGCCGCAACCCGCTGCTGCACCGGTCATGGCCGGATCTCTGCACAGGGTGGCTGTCCGGCCACTGGTCCGACCGCGAGGGCGTCCACCATGCTCTGCGCCGTGACCGTCCCCGCCCCGCCGCGCACCCGCATCCACCCCGCCTGGTGGGTGGCCGCGGTGACCTTCCTGGCGCTGGTGGGCGCGGCGGCGTTCCGCGCCGTGCCCGGGGTGCTCATCGACCCGCTGCGGGAGGAGTTCGGCTGGTCGGTCTCCACGATCTCCGCCGCGGTCGCCATCAACATGGCGCTCTACGGCCTCACCGCACCGTTCGCGGCGGCGCTGATGGAGCGGTTCGGCATCCGTCGCGTCGTCATGTGCGCGCTGCTCGTGGTCGCCGCCGGCAGCGGGCTGACCGTGTTCATGACGGCGAGCTGGCAGCTGGTGCTGCTGTGGGGCGTGCTGGTCGGCCTGGGCGCCGGGGCGATGGCGCTGTCGCTGGTCGCGACGGTGACCAACCGCTGGTTCGTGGCCCGGCGCGGCCTCGTCTCGGGCATCCTCACCGCCGGCGGCGCGGCCGGTCAGCTGGTGTTCCTGCCGCTGGTGGCCTGGATCGACTCCGAGCACGGCTGGCGCGCCGCCTCGCTGGGCACGACGGCCGCCGCCCTCGCCGTCATCCCGCTGGTGGCGTGGCTGCTCCGCGACCGGCCGCGCGACCTCGGCGTCGTCCCCTACGGCGGAACCGCGGCCGACGACCTCGACCCGGTGCGGGTGGGTGCGGGGCGTGCCGCGCTGCAGGGGCTGGCCCTGGCCGCCCGCGCGCGGCCGTTCTGGCTCCTGGCCGGCGGCTTCTTCATCTGCGGCATGTCGACCAACGGGCTGGTGCAGCCGCACTTCATCCCGGCCGCCCACGACCACGGCATGCCGGTGACCACGGCCGCCTCGCTGCTCGCCGTCGTCGGCATCTTCGACATCGTCGGCACGATCTTCTCCGGCTGGCTCACCGACCGGGTCGACCCGCGGCTGCTGCTGCTCGGCTACTACGGCCTGCGCGGGTTCTCGCTGTTCCTGCTGCCGCCGCTGTTCGGCCCCGAGCCGCAGCTGAGCATGGTCGTGTTCATCGTCTTCTACGGCCTGGACTGGGTGGCCACCGTGCCGCCCACCCTGGCGCTGTGCCGCGAGCACTTCGGCGCCCGCGCGCCCGTGGTGTTCGGCTGGGTGTTCGCCTCCCACCAGCTGGGCTCGGCGGTGGCGGCGTTCGGCGGGGGAGTGATCCGCGACGTCACCGGCTCCTACGACCTGGCCTGGTTCCTCGCCGGGGCGCTGTGCATGGCCGCGGCGATCATGTCCGTCTCCATCCGCCGGAACCTCCCGCCGGCCGAGCCGACGGCGCTGCCTCCCGACCCGCAGGAGGCCGCGGCCGCCCAGGCCCACGGCTGAGCGTCCGCTTTTCCGCGGAGAAGCAGGCTGCTCTTCCGCGGGGAAGCGGGGCGGTTAGCCGTACAGGGTGGCGAACTCGCGGGGGGTCATGCCGGTGACGGAGGAGAAGTCCCGGCTGAAGTGGGGCTGGTCGGCGTACCCGAGGGCGGCGGCGACGTCGGCCAGCGAGGTGTCCGAGGTGCGCAGCCGCTCGGCCGCCTCCTGGAGACGACGGCGCTGGATCAGCCACTTCGGGGTCAGCCCGATGCGCCGGTGCACCAGCCGCTGCAGGGCCCGTTCGGAGAGCCCGAACTCCTCGCACACCTGTGCCACGCGGAGGACGTCGCTCCGGGACTCGACGAACTCGACCAGCCGGTTGACCAGCTCGCCCTCCTGGTCGACCGGAAGGTAGGGGCGCAGCGTGTCGGCGAACGCGGCGATCGCCTCGGCGTGCGCGTCCGGTGAGTGCGGGTCGCCGGACATCGCCGTCCGCACCCGGTCGGTGAGCACGCGCCCGGCGTCCCCCAGGACCTCGGCGACGTCGACGGCGCGGTCGGTGTAGCCGGCCATGGGGGAGCCGGCCAGGAGGTACCCGGCCGCGGGTGCGCAGGCGACGCCGACCGCCCAGCCGTCGCCGGTGAGCGTCGTCGTCGACAGCCCCGCGGTGACGCCGTAGAAGCGGGCGTAGTCCTGCGCGACGACGACCAGCGAGTTCGGGTACTGCAGGACCTTCTGCGGCGCCTCCTGCCCCGGCGGCACCGACCACACCGGGATCCAGAACCACCGCACCAGCCCGGCGAAGTCGCCGGGCGCCTCGTACCGGTACATCCGGTGCGAGGCGTCGCGCGGGTCCTTCAGGTGGCCGCGCGCGATGGCGTCCAGGCGCGTGCTGTCGGATTTCATCAAGACCCAGGGTGCCGCACCGGGTCACGCTCGCGGCATGAACGCCACCGCCACCGCGTACGAAGCCGCCGCCACCCCGCTGACCGCCGTCCTCGACACCCTCCCCCCCGGGGCGTGGAGCGCGCCGTCACCGTGCGAGGGCTGGACCGCCGCCGACGTCGTGGCGCACCTGGTCGAGACGCAGCGGGACTTCCTGGGTCAGCGCGGCGTCGACCTGGGCGCGGCGCCCGACGTCGCCGCGGAGCCGGCCGCCGCCTGGCGGGACCACGCGAAGCGCGTCCAGGAAGCGCTCGCGGACGACGTCGTCGCCACGCCCTACGAAAGCTTCTTCGGGCCGAGCACCGTCGGTGGGACCTTCGACCAGTTCTACGTGTGGGACATGGTCGTGCACCGCTGGGACGTCGCCAGCGCGGCCGGCCTGCCCAGCACGCTCACCGACGAGGAGCTCGACCGCATCGAGCGCGGCATCGAGGGCTTCGGCCAGGCGCTGTACATGGAGGGCATCTGCCGGGACGGCGTCGAGCCGCCGGCCGACGCCGACCGCGCCACCCGCCTGCTCGCCCGTCTCGGCCGCCGCCCCTGAGGAAGGACCCCGCTTCTCCGCGGAAAAGCGGGCTGCTCTTCCGCGGAAAAGCGGGCTGCCTTTCCGCGGACAAGCGGGGGGTGGGGACGGCGTCAGCGGGCGGCGGCGAGGGCCGGGTCGACGGTGCGCCCGCGGATCAGGTCGGCCGCCCGCTCGGCGATCATGATCGTCGGCGCGTTCGTGTTCCCGCGGACCAGCGTCGGCATCACCGAGGCGTCGGCCACCCGCAGCCCCTCGATGCCGTGCACCCGCAGCGTGGAGTCGACCACCGCGAGGTCGTCGGTGCCCATCCGGCAGGAGGACACCGGGTGGTACAGCGACTCGAGGGTCTCCCGGACCTTGGCGCGCAGCGCGTCGCGGCCGGTGACCGCAGCCCCCGGTGACCACTCGTCGGCCAGGTACGTCGCCAGCGGGCCGACCGAGGCGATCTCGCGGGCCTTCTCCACGCCGCACACCAGCGCGTCGAGGTCGCGCTCGTCGGTGAGGTAGCCGGCATCGATGGAGGGCGCCCACGTCGGGTCCGCCGAGCGCAGCCGCACCGACCCGCGCGAGTGCACGTCCACCAGCACGATCGCCGAGGTGAACGCATCGACGTCGGGGTCGACCTCGGCCTGCTTCCAGAACTTCACCGGGAGGAAGTGGAACTGCAGGTCGGGCTCGGCGAGGTCCGGTCGGGAGCGGGTGAAGAGCCCCGCCTCGGCCAGGTTCGACGTCAGCGGGCCGCGACGGGCACCGAACCACCGTGCGTACCCGGTCGGGTTCTCCGCCCGGGACAGCGACCGGCCCGACCGCGTGTTCCAGACCACCGGCACCAGCGGGTGGTCCTGCAGCCCGCCGCCCACTCCGGGCAGGTCGTGGACGACGTCGACGCCGACCTCGCGCAGGTGGTCGGCCGGACCGATGCCCGACAGCATGAGCAGCTGCGGGGTGTTCACCGCACCGCCGGAGAGCACCACCTCGGCGTCCGCCCGGGCGGTGTGCAGCGAGCCGTTCCACCGGTACTCGACCCCGGTCACCCGGCCGCTCTCGACCAGCACCCGGGTGGTCAGGGCGCCGGTGCGGACGGTGAGGTTGGGCCGGTTCATCGCGGGGTGCAGGTAGGCGTCGGCCGACGACCAGCGGCGCCCGCGCTTCTGGGTGACCTGGTACAGCCCGGCGCCCTCCTGGGTGGCGCCGTTGAAGTCGTCGTTGCGCGGGTAGCCGGCCGCCACCGCGGACTCCACGACGGCCCTGGTCCACTCGTGCGGGGAGCGGAGGTCCTCCACCCGCAGCGGACCGCCCACCCCGTGCCACCGGTCGGCGCCGCGGGCGTTGTCCTCCATGCGCCGGAAGAGCGGCAGCACGTGCTCGTAGGACCAGGAGGCGTCCCCGGTCAGCGACGCCCACTCGTCGTAGTCGGCGGCCGCACCGCGGATGTAGATCATCGCGTTGATCGACGACGATCCGCCGAGCACCTTGCCGCGCGGCCAGAACAGCTTCCGGCCGTCGAGGCCGGGCTGCTCCTCGGTCGTGTAGTTCCAGTCCCGCCGGGTGCGCCACACCTTGTAGAGGGCGGCTGGGATCTGGACCTCGAGCACCTTGTCCGACCCGCCGGCCTCGAGCAGCAGCACCCGCAGCGACGGGTCCTCGCTCAGCCGGCCCGCCAGTGCGCACCCGGCCGAGCCGGCGCCGACGACGACGACGTCGTACTCCTCCGGGGAGGGGCCGCCCATCAGCGGTGCCGCCCGTGCACCATGCCGATGACCCGGGCCAGTTGGTCGGCGGTGTTGGCCGGGCGGTGGAAGCTCATGACGTTCGTCGGCAGGGCGAACCGCTGCCGGGTGATCGCCTTGGCGCGGGTGAACTCCTTGAGCCCGTCCTCGCCGTGGATCCGCCCGAAGCCCGAGTCGCCGACGCCGCCGAAGGGCAGGGCCGGCACCGAGGCGAAGGTGAGCACGGAGTTGATCGACGTCATGCCGCTGCGCATCCGGCGCGCGAGGTCGAGGGCCCGGGCCTTGGATCCGGAGAAGATCGAGCCGGCCAGGCCGTAGCTGGTGTCGTTGGCCAGCCGCAGCGCCTCCTCCGCGTCGCGCACCCGGGTGATGGTGAGCGTCGGGCCGAAGGTCTCCTCGCGGATCGCCGCCGACTCCTCGGGGACGTCGAGCAGCACGGTGGGCGCGACGTAGCCCTCGCCCGGGAAAGCGTCGTGGTCCGTACCACCGGTGATCACGCGGGCCCCGGCGGAGGCGGCGTCCTGGACGTGGCGGCGCACGACGTCGATCTGGGAGGGCATGGTCATCGGCCCGTAGGTCGCCTCGTCGTCGGACCCCGGGCGCAGCGAGCGCACCTGCGCGGTGACCTCCGCGACGAACCGGTCGTAGACGGCGGCGGTCGCGTAGACGCGTTCCACCCCGATGCAGGTCTGCCCGCCGTTGCTCATCGCGCCCCAGACGGCGGCATCGGCGGCGGCCACCACGTCGGCGTCGTCGTCGACGATCATCGCGTCCTTGCCGCCGAGCTCCATGAGCACCGGCGTCAGGGTCTCGGCGCAGGTGGCCATGACCTTCCGCCCCGTCGGAGCCGAGCCGGTGAAGGCGATCTTGCCGACGCCGGCGCGGCACAGCGCGGCGCCGGTGTCGCCGAACCCGGTGACGACCTGGAAGGCGTCGGCGGCGTCCGGGACGGCGGCCCGCCAGGCCGCGGCCAGCCAGGCGCCGATGGCCGGCGTGTACTCCGAGGGCTTGAAGACGACGGCGTTGCCCGCGGCCAGGGCGTAGGCGATCGAACCCATCGGCGTGAACACCGGGTAGTTCCACGGGCCGATGACGCCGACCACGCCCAGCGGCTGGTACTCCAGGTAGGCGGCGTGGTTGGCGGCCAGCAGGCCGACCCGCACCCGGCGGGGGCCGAGCGCCTTGCGGGCGTGGTGCGAGGCCCAGGCCAGGTGGTCGATCGCGAGGCTGATCTCGAGGATCGCGTCGGCGTGCGGCTTGCCGTTCTCGCGGTGGACCAGGTCGGCGAGCTCGTGCAGGCGGCGGGCGAGGTAGCCGCGGTAGGCGTCCAGCCGCTGCCGGCGGCCGTCGAAGCCGAGTGCGGCCCAGCTCGCGGCGGCCTCGCGGGCCTGCTCGACCGTCGAGCCGACGGCGTCGGCGTCGTGCAGCGGGAAGACGCCGACGACCGCTCCGGTGGCCGGGTCGGTGGACTCGAAGGTGCGCGAGGTGGCGTGCCGGTCGACGCTGCCGGCCGACTCACCGGTGACCGTGTCCATCTCTTCGGCGAGCGACATGGAGCGCAGGTTACCGGTGGGTCACCTGGGGAGCCGGACGACCGTCAGTCGGCGACGACGACGGCCCAGGCGGTCTTCTGGCCGCGGCCCACGCTGGTCCAGCCGTGCGCCAGGGAGAGGTCGGCGACGAGGTAGAGGCCGAAGCCGCCCTTGCCCGGATCGCGTCCCTGCGCCGGGGTGGGCGGCACGTCGGGGGAGGAGTCGCTCACCGCGATCAGCCACTGGTCGTCGACCCGGCTCAGCGCGGCCGCGACGGGGGCGCCGCCGTGGCGGAGGGCGTTGGAGGCCAGTTCGTCGGCGATGAGCACCAGCCGCTCGGACCAGTGGTCCTCCTCGGGCCGCTCGACGGTGGCGCTGCCGGTCATCGTGGCCCGCAGCCGGGAGCGCAGCCCGGCGAGCTCGCCCAGCGAGTTCAGGTTCTGGCACCACAGCTCGGTGAAGCCGTGCGGCAGACGCGTGCACTCCCAGAGCGCCACCGTCACCGCCTTCCCCAGCTCCTGCGACCTGTTCCAGCGGTCGATGCACATCCCGTGCCCGATCCGTGCCGTCCCGAACCCCGGAGTCACCCGGAGGGGTCGGGCGGGACTCTAGGGTCGCGCCTCATGGGGAGCCCGCTCGTCGCCGATCCCTTCGGCACCGCGGAGCTGCGCCGCCGTGTGCTCGCCGCGTGGACCGACTCCCCGGCGCGCTTCCGCGAGGACGCCAACGCCGAGGAGGACCTGGTCCGCGGCGGGTACCGCGACCGGCTGCTGGTCGAGCTGGCGCAGAACGCCGCCGACGCCGCCCGGCGGGCCGGCACACCGGGACGGCTGCGCCTGGAGCTGACCGGCGGGGGCGAGCCGGTGCTGCGCGCGGCGAACACCGGCGCACCGCTGGACGCGGCAGGAGTCCAGGGGCTCGCGTCCCTGCGCGCCTCGGCCAAGCGCGACGACCCGGCGAGCGTCGGCCGCTTCGGCGTCGGGTTCGCCGCGGTGCTGGCGGTGACCGACGAGCCGGCCGTCCTCTCGCGGACCGGCGGGGTGCGGTTCAGCGCCGCGCGCACCCGGGCGGCGGTCGCCGGGGTGCCCGATCTCGCCGCCGAGCTGGCCAGTCGGGACGGCGCCGTCCCCGTCCTGCGGCTCCCCGAGCCCGCCGACGGCGCACCGCCGGAGAGGTTCGACACCGAGGTGGTCCTCCCGCTGCTGCCGGGCACCCGGGACGACGTCGCCGCGGCGCTGACCGGCCTGCGCGCCGAGTTGCTGCTCGCGCTCCCCGGGCTGGAGCGGATCGAGGTGGTCCTCGACGGCTCCCGCCGTGTGCTGGCGCGGGCGGGCGCGCCGCCGCTGCTGCGACTCACCGACGGCGACGTCGTCACCCGTTGGGCGGTCGCGACCGGGACCGGTGAGCTGTCCGCGGAGCTGCTCGCGGGCCGGCCGGTCGAGGAGCGGGCACGGCGGGCCTGGACGCTCACCTGGGCGGTGCCGGTCGACGACGACGGCGTGCCCGTGCCGCTGCCCGGCCGGCAGGTCGTGCACGCGCCCACGCCGAGCGACGAGCCCCTGAGCCTGCCGCTGCGCCTGATCGCGCCCTTCCCACTGGCGGCCGACCGTCGGCACGTGCTCCCCGGCCCGGTCACCGACGTGCTCGTGGCCGCGGCCGCCGACGTCCTCGCCGCGCTCCTGGCCGAGCTGCCGCCCGATCCCGTGCTACTGGCGCTCGTCCCGCGGCTCCGGCTGGCGGGGGCGGACCTCGACGCCGCCGTGTGCGCCGCGGTCCTCGACCGGCTGCGCGTCACCGCGTGGCTGCCCGAGGCCGGGGAGGACGCCCGGATCCCGCCGTCGCGGGCCGTGGTCCTGGCCGACGCCTCCCCGGAGCGGATCGCGGCGCTCATCGGTGTGCTGCCCGACCTGCTGCCGCACGCGTGGTCGTCGCGCTCGGGCGAGGCGGCACGAGCGGCGCTGGGCGTCCGGCGCACCGGGATCGCCGAGGCGGTCGAGGCGGTGCGCGGGGTGGACCGGCCGCCGGGCTGGTGGGCCCGGCTCTACGCGGCGCTGGACGGGGCCGACCGCGAGGAGCTCGGTGCCCTCCCGGTGCCCCTGGCCGACGGCCGGACCGCCCACGGGCCGGCCGGCGTGCTGCTGCCGGGGGAGGGGCTGCCGGTCGCCCGGCTGTCCCCGCTCGGGCTGCGCCTGGCCGACCCCGAGGCGGTGGCGCCGCCGGCGGCCCGCCGGCTCCTGGAGCGACTCGCCGCCCGACCGGCGACGCCCGCCGCGGTGCTGGCCGACCCCGCTGTCCGCGTCGCGGTGGAGGGGTCGCTGGAGGCGGTGGAGGACGTGGTCGCCGGTGCGCCGGATCCGGCCGACCTCGCCGATGCGGTGCTCGCCCTGGTCGCCGCCGCGGGCCCGGCGGCCGAGGGCGTGCCCTGGCTCGCCGAGCTGGCCCTGCCCGACGCCGACGGCGGGTGGGCGCCCGCGGGCGAGTTGCTGCTGCCCGGCTCCGGGCTGGCCGACGTCCTGGAGCCGGGCTCGCTCGGCGCGCTCGACGCCGCCTTCGCCGCGACGGCGGACGCCGGGGCGCTGCGTCGCGTCGGTGTCCTGGGGACCTTCGCCGTCGCCTCCGCGGAGGACCCGGAGGAGCTCGACGTCGACGGCGCCGACGACTGGATCGACACCGCGCTCGACCGGCTGCCCGCCGGCGCGCCGCCGCCTGCGTGGCCGGTCGTGACCGCCGTCCGGGACCTCGAGCTGGTGACCGACTGGCCGGCCGCGCTGCGGCTGCTGGCCGCACTGCCCACCGGGACGTGGGACGACGTCGCGCTGGACGGGGTGGCGGTGCCGGGCTACCTGCGCTGGTGGCTGTCCACCCGTCCTGTCCTCGACGGGCAGCGCCCCGACCGGCTGCGCCGGCCCGGACCAGGGCCGTTGCAGGGACTGTACGAACCGGCGGACGTGGCGCCGCGGCTGCTCGACCTGCTCCGGCCGCCTGCGACCGTGGCCGACGTGGTGGCCGACGTGGACGGCGCCCTGCACCTGCTGGAGCGCCTCGGCGACGGCACCCGCACGGTGCGGTGGTCCGTGCTCCGGACGGTGTACGCGCAGCTGGCCCGGGCCCTGGACGGCGTGGACGTCGAGCCGCCGCAGCGGGTGCGGGTGGCTCCCGACCGGGTCTCGGCCGACGCCGTCGTCCTGGACCAGCCGTGGTTGCAGCCACTGGTGCGAACCGACGTCGTCCCGGCCGGGGGCCTGGCGGTGGCGGTGGCCGACCTGCTGGACCTGCCGCTGGCCTCGGAGGTCGTCAGGGCGTCCGGGCCCGGGGTCCCGGGGGCCGCCCGGCGCTGGGTGGAGCTGCCGGGCGCGGACCTGGCGGCCGCCCGGCTCGACCTGGACGAGCTGCCCGGTGAGGTCGCGGTGGACGAGTGCCTCGCCGTCGGCGGGACGCCGTTGCGGTGGTGGCCGGGGGAGCCGGACCTGGTCGACGGTAGCCCGGACTCGCTCGGCCGGGCACTGGCGTGGCGGACCGGTCGTTGGGAGCTGCGCCAGGCCCTGGCCGAGGTGTTCGCGCACCCCGATCGAGCCTCCGACCTGGCGGCCGAGGACTCGATCGAGGATTGACGCGGCCCCCTCCGGAGGCTCGCCGCGAGCGTGCGAGCGGGGAGAGGGAGGGGGTCCTTTTACTGGCCCCAGCGGGGGATGGCGGCGGCTCCGGGGGCGTGGCCGTGCGTCGACGGCCGGCCGCCGCGTCCCGGTCGCGGAGCTCCCGGGCGGGGCGCCCGTGACGTCCGGGTCCAGCAGTCGAACAGCGATCGCCACTGGGCACTGGTGAGGGCCGTCGGGCGGGCGGTCGGCGGCAGTCCCTCGTGCCGCAGCCACTGGACACCGGCGGTGCCGGGCAGCTGGGCGCGCAGCAACGGCCCCAGCGGCGCCGACGCGGAGGCCAGCACGGCGGAGGCGAGCCGGTCGAACGCGGCGGTCTCGGACTCGGGCAGGCCGGCGCGGGCATCGGCTGCAGGGCCGACGAGTGGGGAACTCGGGCGTGACAAGGGGACCTCCAGGTGAGGCGGTGCGGGCGTCCGCGGGCAGCACGGCGCCCGGCGGACGGGGGAGAGGAGGCGGTGACCGGGAGCGGACGTCGGTCACCGCGGCCGCACGGGACTGGGCCGGGTGCGGCGGAGCGCGACGGCTCGGAAAGGGCCTGGAGAGAGCTCCGGCCCGGATCTCAGGAGGTGCGCAGGCGCACTGAGTGACGCATGCCCGGCAGCGTACGAACCGGTCGGAGAGCCGTCGAGCGGTTTACGCGCCGCTGTCCGGGCGGCCGGCCTGGCGTGCGCGGTGCGCCTCCCACTTGAGGCGGTCCCGCTCGCGTGCGTCCTTGTTCCGGTCCCACTTCTCCTGGCGCCGCCGGGCGCGCGCGAGCTCCCGCTCCTCGTACGTGGAGTGCTGGTCCCAGCCGCTGGCGGCGACGGTGATGCCCACGGCGGTGACCAGCACGGTGGCGACGGCCGCGGCGACGACCACGTCGAGCTCGGCGAAGGCCCAGGCGATGAGGGCGACGGCGACGATCGCCGCGAGCACCGTGCCGACGACCCGTGGTGCGCGCTTCGCCTTCGTCGTCACCGGCCCAGTATCCGCCCGCCGGTCACCGCGCGTGGACGGCCTCCCGACCCCGCGCCCTTGCCAGGAGGGGGCCCCTGCTCCTACCTTGTGGGTGGCGGTTCAACAGCAAGCCGTTACCTGCGCTTCGGTTCTGACGTGCCGCCCCTACCGGGCACGTGCGATCGCCGCTCCGGGTTTTCGGTACCAACCGCCCGAGAGGCCCACCATGGCCGCATCATTCGCAGAACCCCCCGTCACCGATCTGGTCCGCGTCGACGTCGTCGCGCTCGGTCGCACCGTGCGGGTCATCGCCACCGGTGAGATCGACTCCTCCTCCTCGCCCGTCTTCGAGCGCCACCTGGACGGCGTGCTCGAGGGATCGCTCGACGAGCTGGTCATCGACCTGTGCGCCGTCACCTTCCTCGACTCCGCCGGGTTGTGCGTCCTGGCCTCGGTGCACCGCCGGGCCCGTGAGCGCCAGGTCCCCATGCGCGTCCTCGCCTCCTCGCGCGCCGTCGTGCGCCCGCTCCAGATCACCGGCCTCTGGCGGCTCCTGGGCGCCGAGCAGGTCGATCCCAGGACCGGCGACCAGAGCGTCGCCTGATCTCCCGCTGAGCATCCCGGGCGTTCCGCCCGTCCTCCGGTAGCCCACCGCGCCCGCGTGACCGGCGCGTGGGAGGGTGCCTGCAGGCCCAGCTGTGCCGCCGGGCACACTTCCCACGACGTGCGCCGGCCGCTCGGAGGGCCGCGGACCTACCTGGAGGAACCCCGTGCGAGATGCGGTCATCTGCGAGCCCCTGCGAACCCCGGTGGGCGGCTTCGGCGGCTCCCTGCGCGACGTCCCGGTCCAGGAGCTCGCCGCGACGGTCATCCGGGCGCTGATCGAGCGCACCGGCCTCCCGCCCGAGGCGGTCGAGGACGTGCTGCTGGGCCACTGCTACCCGACCATGGACGCGCCGGCGATCGGCCGCGTCGCGGCGCTGGACGCGGGGCTCCCGGTCACCGCCTCCGGTGTGCAGATCGACCGGCGCTGCGGCTCGGGCCTGCAGGCCGTCGTCAACGCCGCCATGCAGGTGCAGTCGGGCGCCTCCGACCTGGTCCTGGCCGGCGGCGCGGAGTCGATGAGCAACGCGCCGTTCTTCTCTACCGCGATGCGCTGGGGCGTGCGGGCCGGCACCGGCGTCCTCCTGGAGGACGGTCTGGTCCGCGGCCGCGTCACGGCCGGTGGCGTCAACCACCCGGTGCCCGGCGGGATGATCGAGACCGCGGAGAACCTGCGCCGCGAGTACAAGATCGGGCGCGAGGAGCAGGACGAGTACGCGGTGCGCAGCCACCAGCGCGCCGCCGCCGCCGTCGAGGCCGGCCGGTTCGCCGACGAGATCGTGCCCGTCACCGTCAAGGGCCGGAAGGGCGACACCGTCGTCGACCGCGACGAGCACATCCGGCCGGAGGCGAACGTCGAGACCCTCGCCCGCCTCCGCCCGATCATGGGCAAGGCCGACGACGAGGCCACCGTCACCGCCGGCAACGCCAGCGGCCAGAACGACGGCGCGGCGGTCTGCATCGTGACCACGCCGGAGAAGGCCGCCGAGCTGGGCCTGCGCCCGCTGGCCAGGCTCGTCTCGTGGAGCGTGGCCGGCGTCCCGCCGCGCACCATGGGCATCGGCCCCGTGCCGGCGACGGCCAAGGCGCTGGCGATCGCCGGGCTGAGCCTGGCCCAGATCGACCTCGTCGAGCTCAACGAGGCCTTCGCCAGCCAGGTCCTCGCCGTCGCCCGCGAGTGGGAGTTCACCGAGAAGGACTGGGAGCGGACGAACGTCAACGGCTCCGGCATCTCCCTCGGTCACCCGGTGGGCGCGACCGGCGGCCGCATCCTCGCCACGCTGCTGCGCGAGATGGACCGGCGAGAGGCCCGGTACGGGCTGGAGACGATGTGCATCGGCGGCGGGCAGGGCCTGGCCGCGGTGTTCGAGCGCGTCGCCTGAACCCCCCCCTGACGAAGAGGAGCACGACATGAGCAAGGTCGCGATCGTCACCGGCGCTGCGCGCGGCATCGGGGCGGCCACCGCCCAGCGGCTGGCGCAGGACGGCTTCGCCGTCGCCGTCCTGGACCTGAAGGCCGACGACTGCGCCGACACGGTGTCCGCCATCGAGTCCGCCGGCGGGAAGGCCCTGGCCGTGGGCGCCGACGTCAGCGACGCCGAGCAGGTGCAGGCCGCCGTCGACCGCATCGCCGCGGAGCTCGGCCCGCCGGTCGTGCTGGTCAACAACGCCGGCGTCACCCGCGACAACCTGCTGTTCAAGATGAGCGACGCCGACTGGGACGTCGTCATGAACGTGCACCTGCGTGGCTCGTTCCTCATGACCCGCGCCGCCCAGAAGCACATGATCGAGGCCAAGTGGGGCCGGATCGTGAACCTGTCCAGCACCTCGGCACTGGGCAACCGCGGCCAGGCCAACTACGCCACGGCCAAGGCCGGGCTCCAGGGCTTCACCAAGACCCTCGCCATCGAGCTCGGCAAGTTCGGCGTCACCGCCAACTCGATCGCCCCCGGGTTCATCCAGACCGAGATGACCAAGGCCACCGCCGAGCGCATCGGCGAGGAGTGGGAGTCCTACGTGGCCAAGCGCGCGGCCGCGATCCCGGTCGCCCGCGCCGGCATCCCCGAGGACATCGCGCACACCGTCTCGTTCTTCGTGAGCGAGGGCGCGGGGTTCATCTCCGGCCAGGTCGTCTACGTGGCCGGCGGCCCGCGCAACTGAAGGACCCCCTTCCCCCCACCCGTCGCGCGCTCGGGGCGGGGCCCTGAAGGGGGCCGTCGAACCACCTCACTCCGACGGATCGCGGTCGGGGTACCGCGCGCGGGCGAGGGCGTAGACCCCGAACGCCGCGAACCCGACCGCGATCCCGGCCAGCAGCCAGGGGCCGGCGTCCACCCCGGCGATCGCCGTCATGGCGCCGTCCAGGCCGGTGGCGTCAGTGACGTCGGCCGAGCTGGCCGCACGCCACAGCAGGACGCCGACCAGCCCGAACGCGATGCCCTTGGCGACGTAGCCGACCCGGCCGATGCCCTCGATGACCGGCTCCCACCGGTCGGGGGCGGCGGGCAGGTCGACGTCCTTCATGAAGCCGCCGGTGAACCCGCGGGCCAGGGTGTAGAGGCCGACGGCGACCACCCCCGCGGCGACGAGGTACACCGCCGCCTCGCCGCCCGGGATCTCCAGCACCTCGTCGGTGAGCTCGGGCAGCCGCTCGTCGGCCTCGTACTCCAGGCCCAGGGCGAACAGCAGCGCCGTGACACCGAAGAACGCGTACACGCCGCCCTTGGCCAGGCACTTCACGCACACGACCGCCGCGCGCCGCCGCCGGGCGGGATCGAGCAAGCCGCGCCACCACAGCAGCACCTCGGCGGCCTGCCAGAGCCCGAGGCAGAGCAGACCCAGGCCGATGAGCCACAGCAGCGCGCGGCCCCCCGGCCCGGAGCCGACGAGCTGCAGCGCGCCGGTCTGGTCGGCGTCGGCACCCCGCAGGCCCAGCGCCATGCGGGCGGCCAGGACGGCGATGAGCAGGTGCATCGCGCCGTAGGCGATCAGGCCGACGCGGGCCAGGTGCCGGAGCACCGGGTGGTCGGTGACCTCGCGCGCCTGCTCGACGGCGGCGTGCACCCGATCGAGCAGGACGCGGGCGGACGGCACCCGCTGATCGTGCGGGACGTCGTCGTCCACGGCGACCCGGCCGGCCGCCCGGCGGGGTTCGATGCGGTCAGGTGCGCTCGGGGTAGCGGGCGCGCACGAAGAGGTACGTCCCGAACGCGGCGATGCCCAGCGCGACCAGCGTCAGCAGGAACTGGCCGAACGGCGCCTCGAGGATCGTCCGCAGCGCGCCGTCGAGGCCGCTCGCGTCGGCCGGGTCGAAGGTGACCGCCGCGTGCACCAGCAGACCGCCCACGACGCCCAGCGCGACGCCCTTGCCGGGGTAGCCGACCTGTCCGAGCCGGGTGACCAGCCGGGTGGCCGTCGGCGGGGCTTCGGCCAGGTCGATCTCCTTGAGGAAGTGCTTCGTGACGCCCTTGTAGACGTGGTAGATGCCCACGCCGATGAGCACGAGCCCGGCGGCGCCCACCAGCCACCGCCCGGCCGGCCAGCCGAAGACGCCGGCCGCCGTGCTCTGCTGCTGCTGGGAACTGGACCCGCCGCCGCCGGTGGCGAAGCGGATGGCCAGCACGGCCAGCGCGGCGTAGACGATCGCCTTGGCCACGGCCTTCGCCGACTTCTTCACCGCCTTGCTGCGGGCGTCACCGGACGCCGACCAGCCGGAGCGCCAGCGCAGCACCTCCAGCGCCTGCCACACCGCCAGAGCGATGAGCCCGAGGGCGATGATCCAGAGCAGCGGCTTGCCGACCGGCGACTCGGCCACGGTCGAGAGCGCGCCCGACTGGTCGGCCGACTCGCTGCTCGTGCCCCAGGCCAGCTGGAGGGCCAGCCACGCCACCAGCAGGTGCACGACCCCGTAGGACACCAGCCCCACGCGGGCCAGGTTCTCGAGGCCGTCGCCGTCGGCGGCCCCCAGCACTGCACGGGTCGAACGCTGCTCGCTCATGGCCCACCTCGATCGGAGAAGAAGATCAACGCCTCAGCGTGGCACGCATGTGGGTGCGGTGCCTGCCGCCGTGCCCGCACGGGTGAGGGACACTGGAGGCGTGTCGAGCGCCGGAACCGTCCTGACCGCCCAGCCGACCCGCGAGGTCGCCCGACGGGCGTGGCCGCAGTGGCTCGCGCTGGGCGTGGCGATGCTCGTCGTCGCCGGGATGTCGATCGCGTGGTCCGACGGCGGCGCACGGCTGCTCCTCGGCGCGCTGGGTCTTTTCCTCGCGGTCCGCGGCGGCGTGCTGCTGCGCAGCGCGCCGGGCCTGGACGGCGAGCTGGCCGGCCGCGCCCGGACCCTCGGTTCGGTGGCCGCCGTCGCCGGCGTGGCGGCGCTCGTCATCGCGCTGGTGTCCGGCGTCGCGGCCGCCCGCGTGCTGCTGGTGGGGGTGCCGGTGCTGCTCCTGGGCGGTGCGCTGGCGCTGCTCACCCGCAGCGGCACCGCCCGCCGCGCCGGTCAGGCGTTGCTCGTGTGGGGCGTGCTGGTCACCGGCCTGCTGGTCGTCACCGGCGTCGCGAAGGACTGGGACCGCGCGGCCGACGCCGCGACGGTGGTGGCCGCCCTGGCCGTCGCCGTCCTGGCGGTGCCGGTGCTGGTCAGCGCGGTGAACCTGCGCGCGGTCGCCGCCCAGCCGGCACCCGCGCCGACCGGCGGTGGGTGCGGCGGCTGCGCCTGCGGAGCGGGTGGCTGCGGCGCCTGAGCGCCGGAGGGTCCGGCACGGAACCGTGTCGTCGGGGCGGCCCGGCGGGTAGGGGCAGGACGTGAGCGGACACGTCTTCGTGGTGGGTGCAGACCTCACCCGCCTGTCCTGCGACGACGTCCTGGTGCCGACCGGACGCAGCCTGCGGGTCTCGCCGGGCTGGTGCCCGCTGCTGCCCGCCGAGCTGGTCTCCGACGCCGACGACGCCGGAGCGTGCGTGGGGCTGGCGTGGGAGGCCGGCGAGCGGGTGCTGGAGGTCCCGGGGGACGGCGCCCGGCGGACCTGGCTCGTCGACACGGTGGACGACGAGGGCCGCGGGCTGCCCTGGCTGCTGGAGGGCGCCCGCGAGGCGCTGGACGCGGTCGCGCGACGAGCGGTGCCCGAACCGGCGCACGGACGGGCGCGCCGGCTGGTGGGGCTCCCGGCGCTGGGTACCGGCTGGGGCGGCGCCGCCGGCATGCGCGGCGCGCTGCTGCAGCAGCTGCTGCCGGTGCTCCGCGAGGCCGCGCACGAGCACGGCTTCGACGTGGCCCTGGTGCTCAAGCGGCCCAGCGACCTGGCCGCGGCGCAGCGGGTGCGACGCGGCGAGGACGGCGGCTGGGACCTGCCGGAGCACCTGCAGGAGCTGGCCCGGCAGCTGGGGGACCGGGCCGGCCGCGGTCAGCTGGCCGTCTTCCTCGGCGCGGGGGTCAGCGCGGCGGCGGGGCTGCCGACGTGGGAACAGCTGGTCGACGAGCTGGCCGGGCGCACCGGGCTGGACGACGAGGTGCGGGCCGGGCTGACCGGGCTGCCGCCGCAGGACTCCGCGGCGCTGCTGGCCCGTGAGCTGGGCAACGAGGCGCTGGAGGCCTACGTCAAGGAGCGGTTCGGGCCCGGGCCGTACGCGCTGGCCCACGCGCTGATCGCCGACCTGCCCGTGCAGGAGTTCGTCACCACCAACTACGACCCGCTGCTGGAGCAGGCGGCCGCCGACATGGGCCGCAGCCTCCGCGTGCTGCCCTTCGAGGAGGCCCGGCCCGGGGCACCGTGGCTGCTCAAGCTGCACGGGGACGCCGCCCGCCCCGAGAGCATCGTGCTGACCCGCGAGGAGTACCTGCGCCACGGCGACTCCCGGGCAGCCCTGGCCGGGGTGCTGCACTCGCTGCTGCTCACCCGGCACGTGCTCTTCGTGGGCACCTCGATGCTCGACGACGACCTCATCCGGATCGCCCACGAGGTGCGCAGCGCCCTGCGGCTGGAGGGGTCCGGCCGCGTGCACCGCAGCGGCACGGTGCTGACCCTGCGGCGGGACGTGGCGCGCGCCCGCCTGTGGGAGCGGGACGTGGAGACCGTCGCCATGGCCGACGACGACGTCCCGGCAGCGGAGGCGGCCCGGCGCCTGGAGGTGCTGCTGGACCTCATCGGCTGCCTGTCCACACCGCCCAACGGCTACCTGCTCGACCCCGCCTACCGGGGGCTGCTCGACGAGGAGGAGCGCGCCCTGGCCGACGCCCTGGCGACCGTCGCCGACCTCGTGCCCGACGACGGGTCCTCCGGCGCCGGCCGGCAGGTGGCGGCGCTGCTGCGCCGGCTGGGGCTGCAGCGGGGGGACTGACCGCGGTTGCGGCGGCGACCACCGGGGAAACCGCCCAGGCATGGCGCGACTCGAGAACGGTCTGCAGTTCCTGACCCGGGGGTACGGTTGGCTGCCCGACAAGCGGCGGCAGCTGGGCCGGCGCACGGTCCCGACCCGGCTGGGCGGCCTCAAGGTGCTCGGCATCGAGGGTCCCGACGCCGCGCGCTTCCTCTACGACGAGGACCACGTCCGCCGGGCGCACGCCATCCCCGAGCCGGTGCAGGGCACGCTGTTCGGCAAGGGTGCCGTGCACACCCTGGACGGCGAGATGCACCGCGTGCGCAAGGCGATGTTCGTCGCGCTGCTCATGCGCGAGGACGGCATCGCAGCGCTGGTGGAGCAGGCCACCTCCGCCTGGGACGACGCCGCCGCGGGCTGGCACGGCCGCCGCATCGTGCTGCACGACGAGTCCGCGCAGGTCATCGCGGGCACGGTCTGCCGCTGGGCCGGCGTGCCGATCCCCGACGACGAGGTGCCCGCCCTGGCCCGCGACCTGGTGTCGATGGTCGACGGCTTCGCGACCGGCGGCCCCCGGCACTGGCGGGCGCGGAAGGCGCGCGGGCGGCGCGAGGCCTGGCTGTCCCAGCTGGTGACCGACGTGCGCAGCGGGACGGCGACCGTGCCCGAGGGCAGTGCGGTCGACGTCGTCGCCCGGCACACCGACGCCGACGGCGAGCAGCTGGACCCGCGCGTGGCCGCGGTCGAGCTGCTCAACATCATCCGGCCGACCACCGCCGTCGCCTGGTTCATGGCCTTCTCCGGCCACGCGCTCATCCGCTGGCCGGAGTACCGCGACCGGCTGGCCTCCGGCGACCCGTCCTTCGCCGAGGCCTGGGCGCACGAGGTGCGCCGCTACTACCCGTTCGCACCGTTCATCGGTGGTCGCGCGCCGCAGGAGACGTCGTACGACGGCGAGCGGATCCCGAAGAACTCGGTGGTGCTGCTGGACCTCTACGGCCAGAACCACGACGCCGACCTCTGGCCCGACCCCTACGAGTTCCGCCCGGAGCGGTTCCTCGGCCGGGAGATCGGCGAGTTCGAGCTCGTGCCGCAGGGCGGGGGGGATCCGCGCACCAACCACCGCTGCCCGGGCGAGCAGCTGACGGTGGCCCTCCTGTCCGCGCTCGCCGTCCGGCTGGCTCGCCTCCAGTTCGACGCACCCGAGCAGGACCTCGCCATCGCGCTGCATCGCATCCCGGCCCGGCCGGACAGCGGCGTCCTCCTCGACGTCCGCTAGGAGCGCTGTTCGAGCCCGGACAGCTCGGCCGGCAGGTCGCCGGGGTGCAGGACGCCGAGCCGCTGGGTCGCGCGGGTGAGCACCACGTACAGGTCGTTCCAGCCGCGCACGCCCTCGCTCACGATCGCGGCCGGGTCCACCACGAGCACCGAGTCGAACTCCAGGCCCTTGGCGCCCTCCGGGGGCAGCACGACCGGGGCGTCGGCGCGGCCGGGGTCGGCGGGAAGCCTCGCGGCGACGGCGGCGCGGACGGCGTCCAGCCGGCTGTGCGGCACCAGCACGCCGAGCGTGCCCTCCTCCTTGTCCAGCTCGAGCGCGGCCTCGGCGACGGCGTCGGCCAGCTCGTCCCCGTCGGCCCGCTGGGCCCAGGGCTGCACCCCGGTCGAGCGGACCGAGGTCGCGGCGGAGGCGGGCGCCCCGGTCGCGGCGAGCACCTCGGCGGCCACGGCCATGATCTCGGCCGGGGTGCGGTAGTTGACGGTGAGCTCCTCCAGCTGCCACCCGCGGCCCAGGTGCGGCTCGAGCACCTCCGCCCAGCTGGTGGCCCCGGCGAGCGTGCTGGTCTGGGCGACGTCGCCGACCACCGTCATCGAGCGGGTGGGGCAGCGGCGCACCAGCAGCCGCCAGGCCATCGCCGAGAGCTCCTGCGCCTCGTCGACGATGATGTGCCCGTAGGTCCAGGTGCGGTCGGCCGCCGCCCGCTCGGCGGTGCTGCGGTAGTCGGTCTCCTCCTGCCGCTGCGCCAGCCCCTCGGCGTCGAGCAGGTCGCCGGCCAGCAGCTCCTCGGCCTCGTCCTCGGTCTCGGCGTCCGTCGAGCGGGACCCGTGCAGCATGTCGAGGGTCTCCTGGGCGTCGCGGAGCCGGCGCTGCCGGTCGCGCTCCTCGGCCCGGCGCTGCGCGGACTCGTCGATGCCGAGCAGCTCGTCGACCTCCTCCAGCAGCGGGACGTCGGCCGGTGTCCACGGCGAGGACGGGGGGCGGTGCAGCAGCCCCCGCTCCGCCTCGGTGAGGCCGGTCGCGACGGCGTCGAGCTGCCGGCGGGACGCGAAGAGTTCGCGCAGCACCCGCTCGGCGGTCAGCCGCGGCCAGAGCCGGTCGATCAGGGCGTGCACGGCGGGCTCGGCCGAGACCTCGCGGCGGAGCGCCGCGACGTCCCCCTGGTCGAGCAGGTTGGCCCCGCCGAGCACGTTCTCGCCCAGCTTGTCCGCGTACTTGCGGGCGATCAGCTCGATCACCGTCCGCGCGGCGGCGGGGCGGGCCTCGTTGTGCACGCGGGACGCCGACCGGGCGCGGCTGCGCACGCGGGCGGCGTCGGCCTTGGTGAACCGCACCGTGATGCCGTCGATGGTGATCTCGGCGGGGCGGTCCAGCACCGCCTGACGCTGCTTCACGGCCGCGGCGACGACGTCGGCCATCGCCAGCCGGCCCTTGACCTCGGCCACCTCCGGCGCCTCCGGGGCGTGCGCCTGCAGGCCGGGGCGCAGTCCGCCGAGGTCGGCGAGGACGACGCCGGTCTCGCCGAGGGAGGGCAGCACGTCGGCGATGTAGGTGAGGAAGGTCGGGGAGGGGCCGACGACGAGCAGACCGCTGCGGGCCAGCCGCTCGCGGTGCGTGTAGAGCAGGTAGGCGGCGCGGTGCAGCGCGACGGCGGTCTTCCCGGTGCCCGGACCGCCCTGCACCACCAGCACGCCGCGGACGTCGGCGCGGATGATCCGGTCCTGCTCGGCCTGGATGGTGCGGACGATGTCGGTCATCCGGCCGGTGCGCGAGGCGTTGAGCGCGGCGAGGAGCACCGACTCGCCGGCCAGCCCACCGCGCTCGCTGCCGCCGCCCTCGAGGGCCGCCGCGCTGATGTCGAGGGTCTCGTCGGCGACGCTGACGACCGTGCGGCCTCGGGTGCGGATGTGCCGGCGCCGCCGCACGCCCTGGTCGTGCAGCGGTGTCGCCGTGTAGAAGGGCTGGGCGGCCGGTGCCCGCCAGTCGACCAGCAGCGGCTCGTCGGCGCCGTCGGCGAACAGCCCGATCCGGCCGATGTACCGCGGCGTCCCGGAGTCGTGCCGGTCCAGGCGCCCGAAGACCAGGCCGCTCTCGGCGGCGTCGAGGGCGACGATGCGCCGGCTGTGCAGCTCGACGGAGGCCTCGCGCTCGCCGACCGCCTGCGGGTTGTGCGGCACCAGGGCGAGCGCGTCGGCGAGCCGGCCCACGCTGCGCTCGCGCACCTCGTCCAGCCGGTCGAACAGCGCGGTCACGTAGGGCTGCTCCGCGGCGATCCCGGAGTCGGGGGTGCCCGCGGTCGGAGCTGTCGACAAGTCGTGCCGCTTTCGGTCGGACGTGCACTACATCCCGGGAGGGAGCGCCGGTCGGGGCGGCCGCCCATTATGCGCGCGCCAGGTCAGCCGGCCAGGTAGGCGACCAGCCGCTCCGCGAGCTCGACCGGCCGGCTGAGGGCGACCAGGTGCCCGCCGGGGACCTCGTCGACCGGGAGGCCCAGCCGGTCGGCGGCCACCCGGCGCTGGAACTCCAGGGGGAAGAAGCGGTCGTCGCGGCCGGCCAGCACCCGCGTGGGCACGTCGGGCCAGCGGTCCAGCGGCCACGGGTCCTCGAAGGGGCGGCCGGTCTGCTCGAACGGCTCGTCCTGCACGGCGGCGACGACGTCGGCGGGCACGTCGTGGAAGAACGCCTCGGTGGTGTCGCCGGGATCGCGGTGACCGGTGTTGGCCCACCATGCACCCCCGGTCTCGCCCGGGCTGGGCACCATCGCGTTGACCAGCACCAGCAGGCGCACCGGCAGCCGGTCGCACACCAGCGGCGCGGTCAGACCGCCCAGCGAATGCGCCACGAGCACCACGGGCTCGGGGGAGTCCCCGAGCTCAGTGCGCACCGCATCGACGACGGCGTCGGCGTAGACGGCGAGTCCGGCCGACGGATCGGCGGCGGGCAGGCCGACGGCGAGGGCGCGGTGCCCGAGGCGCTCCAGCTCGGGCAGCAGCCGGTGCCAGTAGGAGGCGCTGCCGCCGGCCCCGGGGACCAGCACGAAGGACGTCACGGGGGGACAGACCACGGCGGGTGAGCCAACTCATCGCCGCCCAGGCGATTGGCAACTCCGTGGACACCTTCCCGACACAGCGGCTGCCTAGCGTCGTCTGCGTCCGCTAGAGGAGGAGAACCACCATGACCACCAGCACGCTGGAGCGACCGGACGTCCGCACCGCTCCCGACGGCCGCACCGCTCCCGACGGCTCCGCCCACGCCGACACCTGGACCTGCGACAACTGCCGGACCGAGACCAACGCCGTCCGCAAGCGGTGCGCCGACTGCGGCACGTCGCGCTACTGACCCCGTCCGCCTACGCCGCCGGCGGCGCACCCCGCAGACGCACGACGGCCCCGCGGTAGCGGCGGGCCCCGGCCAGCCGCCACGCCCAGCGCTGCCGCCGGGGCAGGCCCACGAGCAGGCGGGCCCGGTCGTGGGCGCACGAGTCCTCGAGCGCCAGCCCGAGGACGAGCCGCCGCTCCCGGCCGGTCAGCCGGCAGGCGCCCGCCGAGGCGACGGCGGCCCAGCGGCGGGTGTCCAGGTAGGCGTCCAGCAGCGGCACAAGGTCGCGCTCCTCGGCCGCGGTGTGGGCGTCGACGGCGTCGGCCAGCCGGAGGCAGCCCCTCGCCACGACGTCCCGGGCGGCGGGGGTGCCCGCCACCGCCCACTGCCGCGCAGCGGTGGCGAGGTCGCGCACCTGCGCATCGATGCGGGCGGACCGGACCGACCAGTCGGCCACGGCGGCCCGCACCGCGGCGGCGTGCTCGTCCGGTACGGCGTCCACCAGCGCGGGCCACAGCGCGTCGCGCTCCAGCCGGTGGTGCGCGAGCAGCAGCCGGCCGACGAGATCGGCGTGGCCGGTCAGGGTGCGCGTGCGCCGGGGCTCCGCCGCGGGTGCCCAGCCCAGCAGGTCCGCGAGCAGGCGCAGCTCGCGGCGCACCACCTGGTGCAGCACCCGCTGGTGGGCGCCGGCGCGGCTGCCCGGGGCGGGCGGCGCGGGGAGCACGTCGTCAGCGGCTCCCCTCGGGAGGGGCAGCGCAGGGGTGCCGGTACGGACCTGCACGGCGGTCATGGCGCACCTCGCTCGGCGTCGGTCCGGTGGTCCGGTCGGCTCCGGATCAGGACGACGCGGCGAGGGTAGGACGGTGCGGTCGCCCCACGACAGGGACTTCCGGAACGGATCGGTCGAGCCGGTACCGCACGCCGGGTGGGGCTGCCTGTGCGCGCACGGCACGTAACCCCACGTCACCGGAGCCGGAACGCACCGGGACGCAGACAGGTCTGACGTCCTCCCATAGGGTTCAGCGCGTGGAGAACGTCCTGCAGCGGAACTGCGTGCGCCTCGGCGGATCGCCCGAGGGCCGGCCGATGATGTTCGCCCACGGGTTCGGCTGCGACCAGGAGATGTGGCGCCTCGTCGTCCCGGAGTTCGAGCCCGACCACCGGATCGTGCTGTTCGACCACGTCGGCTCCGGCAACTCGGACCTGAGCGCCTACGACCGCACCAAGTACAACTCGCTGCGCGGCTACGCCAGCGACATCGTCGAGATCTGCCGGGAGCTGGACCTCTCCGACGTGGTGTTCGTCGGGCACTCGGTGAGCGCGATGATCGGGGTCCTCGCGCTGCAGGAGGCGCCGGAGATCTTCGGCGGGCTGGTGATGATCGGGCCCAGCCCGCGGTACGTCGACGACGGCGACTACGTGGGCGGGTTCAGCCGCACCGACATCGCCGGGCTGCTCGACGCCCTCGACGCGAACCACCTGGGCTGGTCGGCCCAGATGGCGCCGGTGATCATGGGCACGCCCGACCAGCCGGAGCTGGCTGCGGAACTCACCAACAGCTTCTGCCGCACCGATCCCGACATCACCCGGCACTTCGCCCGCGTGACGTTCCTCTCCGACAACCGGGCCGACCTGCCCGGCGTGGCCGTGCCCACGCTGGTGCTGCAGTGCACCCAGGACGTCATCGCGCCGGAGGTGGTGGGCCGCTACGTGCACGAGCACATCGCCGGCAGCGTGTTCACCCAGCTCGCGGCGACCGGGCACTGCCCGCACCTGAGCGCCCCGGAGGAGACGGCGGCGGCGATACGGGCCTTCCTGCCGGGATGAGGGTGCCTCGCCTGTCGGACTCCGGCGAGTCCGGCCCCGAGGAGCACGGCCGGCTGGACCACCTGCTCGAGGACGATCCCGCCGATCTCTACGAGAACGCCCCCATGGGCTACCTCTCGACGCTGCCCGGCGGCCGGATCGTGAAGGTGAACCGGACCTTCTGCGACTGGATCGGCCGTCCGGCCGGCGAGGTGCTGGGCGCGAACTTCCAGGACCTGCTGAGCATGGGCGGACGGGTCTACTACGAGACCCACCTGATCCCGCTGCTGCGCATGCAGGGAGCCGTGCGCGAGATCGCCCTCGACCTGGTGCGGGCCGACGGCACGCCCCTGGCCTGCCTGGCGAACGCGGTCGAGCTCAGGGACGACGAAGGCGCGCCGCTGCTGATGCGGGCGACCCTGTTCGAGGCCACCGCGCGGCGCCGCTACGAGCGGGAGCTGCTGACCGCCCAGCGGAACGCCGAGGAGTCCGAGCTCCGCTCGCTGACGTTGCAGATGGTGGTGTCGGACCTCGCTGCCGCCATCTCGGTGAGGGACGTCGCCTCGGTCATCGTGGAGCGCAGCCGCGAGGCGCTGCACGCGCGCGGCGCGGCGCTGGTCCTGGTCGAGACCGACGCGCACGACCCCGAGGCGCTGCCCGCGTTGCGGCCGGTGCGGTCGCACGGACTGCCGGACAACCTGTTGCCAGAGCTCCGGGACGCGGCGGGCAGCCAGCTCGCCGTGGAGCTGGCGCGCGGGGTCCGGTCGATCGTCCTCGGAGACCGGCTGCGGAGCGGGCAGCCGGCGCTGTCCACGGCCATGGCTGCGGGCCGGTTGACGGAGCTGGTGATCGTGCCGGTGACCGCCGACGGCCGGCGGCTCGGTGTGCTGGTGCTGGCCCTGGGGGAGGGCGTCGACGACCTGATCAGCCTCGAGCAGCCGGGCTCGGCCCCGACGCTCGCCACGGCCGAGATCAACTTGCTCTCGACGATCGGCCGCCAGGCGGGGCAGGCGCTGGAGCGTGCCCGCCTGCACGAGGAGACGGCGCGACAGGCGGAGCGGGCGTCCTTCCTGCTCGAGGCGGCCCGGCTGCTGGCCGAGGCCGCGGACGTCGCGGAGACGGTGGACCGGCTGGCCGGTCTGGTCGTCACCCAGCTGGCCGATCTCTGCGTCGTCGATCTGGACACCGACGGGGGGCTCAGTCGGCCCGCGGTGCGGCACCGCGACCCGCAGCGCGCGCACCTGGCCGAGCAGCTGCGCACCCACCACCTGCCGCGTCGTTCCACCGCGCATCCCAGCGTCCGGGCCCTGCGCACCGGCCGGACGGAGTGGATCCGGACGGTCGACGACGAGTTCCTGCGGTCGGTCGCGGTCGACGACGCGCACCTGGAGGTGATGCGAGCCCTCGATCTGACCGCCGTGGTCGCCGTGCCGCTCATCGCGGAGGGGCGGCAGCTGGGCGTGCTGACGATCGCGGCCGACGCCCGGCGCGGACCGTTCACCGTCGCCGACGTCGAGGTGGCCGAGCAGCTCGCCTTGCAGGTGGGGCTGGTGGTCGCCCGGGCCCAGCGCTTCGACCTCGCCGTCCGCACCTCGCACGCGCTGCAGGCCAACCTGCTCCCGCCGCCGCCTCCGTCGCTGGAGGGTCTGGCCATCGCGGTGCGCTACCTCCCGGCGACCTACGGCGTCGACGTGGGAGGGGACTTCTACGACGTCGTCCGGCTGCCCGGGGTGGAGGTGGGGCTGGCCGTGGGTGACGTCGTCGGCCACGACATCACCGCGGCCGCGACGATGGGCCAGTTGCGCAGCGTCTACCGCGCCCTGCTCGCCGACGGCCCCGCTCCCGGTGACGTCATCGACCGGCTGCAGGCGGGCTGGCCGCTGCTGAGCCTGCGGCGGATGGCCACGGCGTTGTTCGCCTCCCTCGAGCCGGCCTCCGGCCGTCTGCGCATCGCCTCGGCGGGCCATCCGCCGCCGGTGCTGCTCAGCGACGGGCGGGCCGGGTTCCTGCCGGTGCAGCCGAGCCGGATGCTGGGCGCGCCGCCGTCGCAGGCGCTCGAGTGGGACGGCGTCCTGCCGCGGGGGGCCAGCCTGCTGCTGTTCACCGACGGGCTGGTGGAGAGCCGTTCGGCCGACATCGACGAGGGGTTCGACCTGCTGCTGGCCGCCGCCGAGTCGGCCAGCACGTCGGATCCCGACGCGCTCTGCGACCACCTGCTGTCCGAGCTCACCGGCGCGCACCGTGCCGACGACATCGCGCTGCTGGTGCTGACCCGGCTCTGAGACGCGCGGACGTCCGGGCCACCCTGTACAACCGAGGCAGGAGTCCACCTGGAGCTGGGAGTCGCATGAGCAACCCGTTGACACTGGCGCCCGCGCCGCGGTCCGAGGCCGCCGAGCGCGTGCGCGGCGAGGTCCGGGACTTCCTCGCCGAGGAGCTGGCCGCAGGCACGTTCAGCACGCACGTGGACACCTGGCTCTCCGGCGTCGACCCGGAGTTCTCCCGCAAGCTCGGAGAGCGCGGCTGGCTGGGCATGACCTGGCCGAAGCAGTACGGCGGCCACGAGCGCACCGCGATGGAGCGCTACGCCGTCACCGAGGAGCTGCTGGCCGCCGGCGCACCGGTCGCCGCGCACTGGATCGCCGACCGTCAGTCCGGCCCCAACCTGCTGCAGTACGGCACCGAGAAGCAGCGGCAGGAGATCCTCCCGCGCATCGCCCGCGGTGAGTGCTACTTCGTCATCGGGATGAGCGAGCCGGACTCCGGGTCGGACCTCGCCTCGATCCGCACGAAGGCCACGCGCAACGAGGCCGGCGACTTCGTGGTCAACGGCGCGAAGGTGTGGACGTCGAACGCGCACGTCTCCCACTACGGGATCGTCCTGGTGCGCACCTCTCCGGTGGACACCACGAACCGGCACGCGGGCATGTCGCAGCTGCTGATCGACCTCTCGCTGCCCGGCATCACGATCAACCCGATCCGCATCCTCGACGGCGGGCACCACTTCAACGAGGTCGTGTTCGAGGACGTCGTCGTCCCCGGCGACATGCTGCTCGGCGAGGAGGGCAACGGCTGGCACCAGGTGACCGCTGAGCTGGCCTTCGAGCGGTCCGGACCCGAGCGCTTCCTCTCGACCTACCCCCTCATGGCCGAGTTCGCCCGCCGCGTCGCCGCCTCGGGAGATCCGGCCGGTCTGGTGGCGCTCGGCCGGCTCTCGGCGCGGGTGCTGGCGCTGCGGCAGATGTCGCTGCGCATCGCGGCGGCCCTCGACCGCGGCGAGCTGCCCAACATCCCGGCGGCGCTGGTCAAGGACGTGGGGACGACGTTCGAGGCCGACGTCATCGAGGAGGTCCGCCGGGTGGTCGACGTGCTGCCGTCGCTGGACTCGCCCGACCCGCTGGCGCGGGCGCTGGCCGAGGCGCAGCTGCACCAGCCCGGCTTCACGCTGCGCGGCGGCACCAACGAGATCCTGCGAGGGATCGTGGCACGTGGACTGGGCCTGCGATGACCACAGCGAGCGAGCATCGCAGCGAGGAACGAGCGAGGAGCGGAACGAGCGCGGCGTCGAGTGAGGGAGTGGAGCGCTGATGGCAACCGATCAGGACCTGGTGATCGAGACCGTCCGCGGTCTGCTGGCGAAGCACGAGCCGTTCGACCCGACGCCGGAGCGGCGGTGGGACGAGGGGCTGTGGAGCGCGCTGGCCGAGAACGGGCTGACCGGGGTCGGTCTGCCCGAGTCGGCCGGTGGCTCCGGCGGTGACCTGGCCGACGCCGTGGCGATCGTCCGGACGCTGGCCAGTGGTGCGGGCGCCGTGCCGGTCGCCGAGCAGCTGCTGGTGGCCGGCCCCGCGGTGGTCGCGGCCGGCCTGCCGCTGCCACCGGTCGACGAGCCGCTGACCTTCGGCATCGCCGATGGCGTCGCGGCGTCGCCGTCCGGCGACGCCTGGACCCTCACCGGGACGGCGACCGACGTGGCGTGGGCGGGCGTGGCCGCGCACGTGGCGCTGCTCGCGACCGGGCCCGAGGGCGAGGTGCTGGCGCTGCTGCCGACGGCGGACCTGCCGGCGTCGGGCGCGGTGAACCTGGCCGGCGAGCCGCGCGGGTCGCTGACCCTCGAGGGCGTGCCCGCGCTGGTGGCGCCGCTGACCGCGGCCCAGGTGCGCGAGCTGCGGGCCGGTTTCGCCCTGGCGCGGGCGGTGCAGCTGGCCGCCGCGCTGGAGCAGGTGCTGGCGTGGACGGTGCAGTACGCGGGGGAGCGGCAGCAGTTCGGCCGTGCCCTGGCCAAGTTCCAGGCCATCCAGATGGAGCTCGCGGAGATGGCCGGCGAGGTGACGGCGGTGACCGCGCTGACCGACGCCGCGGTGCAGGCGCTGGGCCACGGCGACGAGAACTTCTCGCTGGCGGCCGCGGCGGCCAAGGTGCGCGCCGGGGCGGCGGTCGAGGTCGTCGCTCGTCTGGCCCACCAGGTGCACGGCGCGATCGGGTTCACCCAGGAGCACAAGCTGCACCACCTGACCAAGCGGCTGTGGTCGTGGCGGGACGAGGCGGGCAGCGAGCTGGTCTGGTCGCGCGTGCTGGCGCAGGGGCTGCTCGCGGAGGGGCCGGACGGTCTCTGGCCCGCGCTCACCCGGGCGGTCTGACGCGCCCCTTCCTCAGTTGATCATCGCCTGGGTGCGGGCCCCCGCGGCGAGTCGCACGGTGTCGCGGGCACGCAGGCGATGATCAACTCCGCTCAGTCGGCGAGCTGCCGCGGGACGCACGCGGGCGGGGCGAGGCCGGCGGCGGCGCACCACTGCTGGGCACCGGCCTCGTCGTCGAACCCCTGCGCGGCGACGGTGAGCCACCAGCTGTCGTCGAGGTCGTCGGCGGTCACGTCGTCGCCCCGGACGAGCAGGACCGGGAGGAGTGCGGCCCGGTCGCGGTGCCGGGCCGAGTAGCCGGTGGCCGCCGCGTCGTCCGCGATCTGGGCGGCGTCCAGCTGCGGCACCCAGGGACCGGCGAGGTCGTCGGCCGCAGCGGCGTCGGCGGCCCGGATGCTGAGCAGCCCCGCGACGTCCTGCGGCGGTCCCGCGGGGCCCAGGCCCTCGGCCTGGACGTGGGCGACGGTCGCGCCGCCGACCAGCAGCACCACGGCCAGCCCCGCCCCGCCGAGCGCGGCGCTCGCGGCGCCCCCGGCACCGGAGCCCGCGTCGTCGCCGTCAGGAGCCCGGGACTGGGCGGTACCGGCGACGGCGAGCCCGAAGGCGAGCAGGCAGATCAGGCACACCGGGATCAGGTCCCAGAGCCGGCCGTTGACGACCTCGAGGGTGGCCCACGCCGCGCGGGCGGTGGTGACCGCCAGGACCAGGCCGAGGCCACCGACGACGACGTCGGGGAGCCGGACACCGGCGAGGGCCACCACGACCAGCACCACAGCGACGGCACCGGCGAGGAGTGCCACCCACGACGGCCAGAACCACGGCTCGCCGTTGCCGGGCCAGGCGGTGGCGGCGCTGCGGGCGGCCCGGGCGGCCCGGCGGGGGATGTCGTAGTCCAGCTGGTCGAGCAGGACGGGTGCGAGGAAGAGCCCGGTCAGCAGCCCGGAGGCCAGCAGCAGCGGCCCGCCGGCGCGGTGCCGGCCCAGCGGGTGCCCGCCGGTCGGCACGAACCGCGACCGCTTCGGCGCGGCAGGCGCCTCCTCGACGGCGGTCGCCGTGGCTCCCTCGGGCTTGCGGGCGCTCTCGTCGTCGGCCGGGCGGCCGGGCCGGCCCGGCTCGTCGGTGGTGGGTGCGGGCTCCGGCGCGGATGCGTCCTGCTCCGGGGTCCGCGGCTGGTCGGCGCTCACACCGTCTCGGGCACGCGGAGGTGGGCGAGGACGAGGTCGAACGTCGCCTCGTCGGTGACCTCGCCGCGGTGCTGCCGGCCCAGCTCCTCGAGCAGCGGGGCCAATTGCTGCATCGCTGCGTCCAGGGATGCGTCGTCGGTGAAGGTGACCGCGGTCGCGCTGCGGCCCTCCAGGGGATCGGCCATGACGCTGACGCTGCAGAAACCGGGCAGGTCGGCCAGGCGCGGCACGATGCTCTCGGCGTAGGCCTCCAGCATGGGGTCCAGGCGGGACGGCTCGGTGCGGCACCAGGTGACGTGGGCACGGGCGCCCTCGGGCGCGCTCCGCTCGCGGTGCAGGAGGGCGATCTGCCACTCGTGGAGAGCCGCTGGGCTCTGCAGGACGTCGGCGATCCGGGCGCGGATCCCGCGCATCTCCGAGGCGCTGCGCCGCAGGGCGGCGAGGTCCTCGAACGAGCTGGTGACGACCGACCGGCCGGAGCCGCGGTCGGCGAGCATGGAGATGCCGACGAAGCCGTCCATGCCCATCAGTGCCGGCATCGCCTTGGCGCGGACGTAGTGGACGGCGTCGTCGATCCGGTGCGGATCACCGTGGAAGCTGCTCGAGCGTGCGTACATGCCGTATCCCCCTCGGACACCGGCGAGAGCCCGGGAGGCACTCGCCGCCGCGCCCACTGTGACGCAGCGCACCCCTCCGGGGCCAGTCGAGCGAGCGCGGTCAGACGGCCCGGATGTTGGCGACGGCGACGGCCATGCTGAAGCCGATCGGGCCCTCGGCGTCGTGCATGGTGCAGTGCCCGACCGCGACGCCGTCGTCGCTGGCGTGGCCGCCGGACTCGAGGCCGATGTGCTGGCCGACCGGGTCGCGGCTGAGGACCAGCGTGTAGTCGGCGTTGATGAACTCGAGCTCGTCGTGGCTGCGGTGGGCCAGCGGGCTGGCCATGTCGGCGGCGAGCGCCGCGCGGACGAAGGGCGAGAGCGTCTCGCCGTCGACCAGCGGGCTCAACTCCTGGATCCACATCCGGCGCCGGGACGGGTCGTCACCGAACTCGGAGACGGAGCGGCGCATGGTGGCGGGGTCGGGCGCGTCCCAGGCCGACGTCCTGGTGGGGACGGGGCCGGGCGGCTGCTCGCCGCGGCGCAGCTGGACCGCACTCGCCCGGGCGACGACGCCGACGCTCGTGGTGACGGTCGCCTCGGCGACGCGGATGCGGCGGCCCTCCCGGACGACGACGCTGCTCACCTGCACCGGCTCGAAGGGGGCGTTGCGGAACATGTCCACGGTGAGCCGGCTGAACTGGAACCCCGGCTCCCCGTACGTGTCCTCGAGCTGGCGTGCCATCAGTCCACCCAGCAGGCGGCCGTGGATCATCCCGGGCACCCACCAGCTCTTGGCGCTCTCGCCGGGGGCGAAGCCGTCGTCGGTCAGCGTGAAGTAGGCGGGCCGCATCAGACGGTCCGGACGTTGGCGACGGCGACGCTCATGCTGAAGCCGATCGGCCCCTTCTCGTCGTGCATCGTGGCGTGCCCCACCGCGACGCCGTCCTCGCTGACGTGGCCGCCGGCGGACAGGCCGATGTACTCGCCGACCGGGTCGCGGCTCAGGGTGAGCGTGTAGTCGGCGTTGATGAACTCGAGCTCGGTCTCGCCCCGGTGGGCCACGGGGCTGCCCTCGTCGGCGGCGAGCGCGACGCGGACGAAGGGGGTGAGCTCCTCGCCGGCCACCAGCGGGCGGTCCGCGCGGATCCACATGCCCCGGCGGGAGTGGTCCCCGTCGGGGACGACGTCGGTGTAGGGATCCGTGATCCCTGTCGGGTCGGGGGCGTCCCAGGACGGCGTGCGGGTGGGCACGGGGCTGGGCGGCTGCTCACCACGGCGCAGCTGCACCGCGCTCGCCCGGGCGACGACGCCGATGCTGGTGAGCACCTTCGCTTCGGTGACGCGGATGCGGCGGCCCTCGCGGATGACCTCGGTGATGACCTCGATCGGCTCGAAGGGAGCGTTGCGGAAGAGGTCGACCGTGAGCCGGCTGAACTGGAACTCCGGAGCGCCGAACTCGGTGTCGAGCGCGCGGGCGAGCAGGCCGCCGAGCAGGGGGCCGCTCAGCATGCCGGGGGTCCACCAGCTGCGGGCGTCCTCGTCGGGGACGAAGCGGCCGGCGGTCAGCGTGAAGAAGGCGGGCCGCACGAGCAGGCTCCTCAGGGTGTTGCGAGGACCTGGTCTGGCCCAACGGGGAACGGGATGGGGTCCCCAGCCTATCGCCGGGCTGCGGCGGCGCCGGTCACCGCAGGTGGCGCAGGAAGTCCTCCGGTCGGCGCAGGAACGCCCGCCACGACGTCACCAGGTCGCTGTCGTCGTAGGCCACGGGGGTGATCCCGCGGTCGTCGAGCTGCAGCAGGGTGGCGCCGGGCAGCGCGGCCAGGACGGGGGAGTGCGTGGCCAGCACCACCTGGCTGCCCGCGGCGAGCATGTCCTGCAGGATCGTGAGCAGCACGAGGCTGCTGTCGAAGGACAGGGCCGACTCCGGCTCGTCCAGCACGTAGAGGCCGGGCTCGGCGGCCATGCCGGCGAGCACCTGCAGGAAGCCCTCGCCGTGGCTGCGGCCCAGCAGCGGGCCGTCGATCCGTTCGCTCCAGCGGCCCCGGCCGGAGAACTGCCCGGCCTGCTCGTGCAGCCGTTCGGCGCGGAGGAAGAGCCCACCGGTCGGCCCGCCCCGCGTGCAGGTCAGCCGCAGGGAGCGGTGCAGGTCGGAGTCCTCGGCGGCCGGCTCGGCGATCGACCGCTGCAGCCAGTCCTCGCGGAAGGCGGTGATCCGCCGGGCCCAGGCGGCGGCGATCGCCTCGACGAGCGTGGACTTGCCGGCCCCGTTCGCGCCCACCAGCACCGTGGCACCCGGCGTGAGGTCGAGACCGCGGTCGTACACCTGCCGCACGGCCGGCACCGTGTAGGGCCACCGCTCCGGATCCGACCGTCCCCGGTCGATGGTCAGGGAGGTGACCGGTGCACCAGGCTGACGACCACCGGGAGCCACAGCCCCATCCTGGCAGCGGTGGCTCAGCTGTGGGTCAGCGGTGCGGGATGCCCCCGGGGCCGTGGCCCTCGGGCACGCGCTCGCCCTCCGGCACGGGACCGGGCGGCGTGCCGTCGCCGAACGGGGAGCCGCCCAGCTCCTCGCGGCCGTGCGGGGTCAGCCAGACCGAGGTGTCCGGGCCTGCCGGGATGATCTGCGTCGGGTTGATGTCGGCGTGGACGACGTAGTAGTGCTCCTTGATCTGCGGGAAGTCCGTCGTGTCGCCGAACCCGGGGGTCTGGAACAGGTCGCGGGCGTAGCCCCACAGCGCGCGGAACTCGGTCAGCTTCTGCCGGTTGCACTTGAAGTGGCCGTGGTAGACGGCGTCGAAGCGGGCAAGAGTGGTGAACAGCCGGACGTCGGCCTCGGTGATGGTGTCGCCCATGAGGTAGCGGCGGTCGGTCAGCCGCTCCTCCAGCCAGTCCAGCGCGGTGAACAGCCGCTCGTAGGACTTGTCGTAGGCGCGCTGGGAACCGGAGAACCCGCAGCGGTACACCCCGTTGTTGACCTCGTTGTAGACGCGCTGCATGACGTCGGCCATCTCGTCCCGCAGGTGCTCGGGGTAGAGGTCGGGTGCGCCGTCGCGGTGGTGCGCGGTCCACTCGGTGGCGAAGTCGAGGGTGATCTGCGGGAAGTTGTTGGTGACGACGGCCTTGGTGGGGATGTCGACGACCGCGGGCACCGTGATGCCCTTGGGGTACTCGGGGTCGCGGGCGAAGTAGGCCTCCTGCAGCCGCTCGTAGCCGAGCACCGGGTCGCGGCCGCCGGGGTCGAGGTCGAAGGTCCAGCTGCGGGCGTCGTGGGTCGGGCCGCACAGCCCCATGGAGATCGCCGACTCCAGGCCGAGCAGCCGCCGCACGATGATCGTGCGGTTTGCCCACGGGCAGGCGCGGGCGGCGATCAGCCGGTAGCGGCCCGCCTCGACCGGCCAGCCGTCCCGCCCGTCGGCCGTGATCCGGTCGGAGATGTACTTGTCGTCCCGCGTGAACTCCGGCTCGACGTACCCGGATCCACTCCTGCTCGTGTCGCTCACCCCGCCAGCCTGCCCGGTCGCGGCCCCGCTCACACCCCCGCCACCGGTGACGCCCCGTACGTCCCGGGTGTGGGGGTGGTGTGGCGGTCGTGTGGGTGTCCCGGTCCACGGCCCGCCGACAGGCTCGACGGCATGACGCAGACCTCGAACCCGACCCTGACCGACGTCCACGACATGGTGGTCGTCCACCGCGTCTTCCGCCGCGAGCTGCGGCTCATCCCGCAGCTCGTCCGGGAGGTCGCCCCCGGCGACACCGCCCGCGCCCGCGTCCTGGCCGGGCACGCCCGGCTGGTGCTGCGCGGACTGGAAGGCCACCACACCAGCGAGGACGAGCTGCTCTGGCCCAAGCTGCTGGAGCGCTGTACCCCCGACGCCGAGCTGGTCCATCGCATGGAGGCACAGCACGAGCGGGTGCACGACGCGCTCGAGGACCTCGGTCCGGCGCTGGACCGCTGGGAGGCCGGGGCGCGGCCGGCGGTCTCGGAAGAGGTCGCCGCCGGCTTCGACGCCCTGCGGACGGCCCTGCTCGAGCACCTCGACGACGAGGAGCGGGAGATCCTGCCGCTCGCCGCCCGCCACATCGACCAGGCCGAGTGGAACGAGCTCGGCGAGCACGGGGCGAAGAAGACGACGTTCTCCGAGATGCCCATCCTGTTCGGCGCCGTGGCGGAGGAGGCGACGCCCGAGGAGATGGTGCACATCCTCAGCACCGTCCCCGCGCCGGTCCGGTTCCTGCTGCGCACGGTGTTCGCGAAGCAGTACGCGAGGTACATCAGCCGGGTGCGGACCGGTCGCTGATCAGCTCGGCGACCCTGGGGACGTCGGAGGGGCGCAGGCCCCGCCCGCGTTCCCAGGCCGCGGTGAAGTCCCGTTCTCCCAGCTCCGCGCGGACGGTGTGCAGCCACTGAGCGGCGACGGCGAGGTCCGGCGGGAACGTGACCGCCACCGAGTCCGCCTCGGCCGTGGCCGACCCGGCGGCGAACAGCTCGGCGGCGAGCTCCGGCAGGCCCCGTCGGGCGGCGACGATGGCCAGGCCGGGCAGCGTGTAGGCCAGCGTCCAGCTGGTGCCGACCTCGGCGGCCAGCGCGCCCGCCTCGGCCCAGCAGTCGAGCGCCGTGGCGTCGTCGTCGGCGGCGAGGGCCACGCTGGCCTGCACGTTGAGCGCCGTCGCCAGGCTGAACGGGCTGGCCAGCTCCCGGGCGAGCCGCTCGGCCTCGGCGAGCGCCGCGGTTCCGCCGGCGAGGTCTCCGGCCACGAACGCCAGCTGACCGTGGGTCATCGCCGAGTGGGCGTCGACCCACCGCCGTCCGGGGGAGCGGGGCAGGGCGTCGACCTCGGCCAGCCGGTTCCGCGCCGTGTCGAACGCGCCGGTGAACACCGCGGCCATGCCCGCGAACAGCAGCGCCTCGGCGAGGACGTCCTGGTCGCCGGCGGCCCGGGCGCCTGCCACGGCCGCCTCCGCGGCGCGGGCCGTGCCGGGCAGGTCGCCGGCAGCCAGGCCGAGGGCGGCGCCGGCCAGGTGCAGGGCCGCGCCCGTGCCGCCGGCGGCGGCGACGACGCGCACCCAGCCGAGGCCCTCGACGGTGTGACCGCGCAGCGCCCAGTACAGCCACGTGTCGGCGAGCAGGGTCGCCGCCGTGCGCGGGTCGCCGCGGTCGAGGAGCCGGCGCAGCGCGGCGCCGAGGTTGTCGTGGTCCCGCGAGAGCGCGTCGAGCCAGCCGGCCTGCTCCGCGGTGCGCAGGCCGGTGCGTGCCCGGGCGGCCAGACCGGCGAAGAAGTCGGCGGCCCGGTCGGCCACCGCGTCGGCCTCCCCGGCCTGCTGCAGGCGTGCGGCGGCGTACTGGCGGATCGGCTCGAGCACCCGGTAGCGGGGCGCGGCGTCCGGCTCCGGCAGCACCAGCGACTGCTCGACCAGACCCGCGAGCACCGGCAGCACGTCGTCGTCGGCGACCTGCTGGGCGGCCTCGAGGGAGAACCCGCCGGCGAACACCGACAGCCGGCGGAGCAGCCGCTGCTCCGCCGCCGTCAGCAGGTCGTGGCTCCAGTCGAGCGTCGCGCGCATCGTCCGCTGGCGCGGCGGCAGGTCGCGGGCGGACGGCGAGGCCAGGGAGGCGTCGAGGCGGTCGAGCAGCGCAGCCGGGGAGAGGTAGCGGGCGTGGGCGGCGGCGAGCTCGAGGGCCAGCGGGAGCCCGTCGAGCCGACGGCAGATGGCCGCGACGGCGGCGGCCGTGGCGTCGTCCAGGGGGAGCGGCCGGCCCACGGCGGCGGCCCGGTCGAGGAAGACCTGGGCCGCCGGTGATGCGGCGACGGCGGCGGCGCCCGGGCCGGCGGGCACCGCCAGCGGGGTCAGCGGTCGCTCCCGCTCGGCCCGGACCCGCAGTGCCGCCCGGCTCGTGGCCAGGACGACCAGACGGGGGCAGCGGGCGATCAGCTCGGCGACGTCGCCGGCGCAGGCGAGCACGTGCTCGACGTTGTCCAGGACGACGAGCTGCCTCCGGTTGCCCAGGTAGGCGGCCAGCGCGTCGACCAGCGGAGCAGGGAGCGCCTGGGCGCCGACGGCGCGGGCCACCGTGGGCAGCACGAGCGCCGGCTCCCCGACCGGTGCCAGCGCGGCGACGGCCACGCCGTCGGGGAAGTCGGGGGCGAGCGTGCGGGCGACGTCGAGCGCGAGGCTGGTCTTGCCCACGCCGCCGGGGCCGGTCAGCGTCAGCAGCCGGGTGGTCCCCGAGCGCAGCAGGGCGACGATCTCCTCGCGTTCGGCGTCGCGGCCCAGCAGCGGCGTCGTCCGGGCCGGCAGCCGGTGCACCCCCTCGCCGTCCGGCGTGGACGGCGGACGGGCGGCAGCGGCCAGCGCAGCCCGCTCGTCGTCGTCCAGGTCCAGGGCGTCGGCGAGGGCGCGGATGGTGTGCGGATAGGGGCGCCGCCGCTCCCCGCGCTCGAGCGCACCGACGGCCTTGCCCGTGAGGCCGGCCCGGGCGGCGAGCTCCTCCTGGGTGAGGGAGCGCCGCTCGCGCAGGCTGCGGAGCCCCTCGGCAAAGGCGCCGGGTCCGGGGCTGGCCGCGCTCACCGGCCGGAAACTAGCAGCGCGCAGGCGCCCGCGGAGCACCCTGCGACCCGTGCGGGGCGACGACGGACCACCGCCCCCCCGACCCGTCAGAAGCGCACGACCACCTTCCCGCGCTGGAAGGTCTGGACCACCTGCCGGCCGGTCGTCGTCGCGGCCCGCGTCGGGTACCCGAGGGCGCTCCGCTCCCAGCCCTGGGCGGCCCACCGGTCGCGGACGGCGCCGGTGACCGCGTGCGCTCCGGTCTTCGGCGACCAGTAGATGGAGCCCTTGGCGAAGTGCTGGCCGCAGCCGCGGTCGCGCAGTCCGCAGAAGGCGTCGGTGACGGGGTAGCCGAGGGCACCGCGTTCCCGGCCCTGCGCCGTCCACCGGTCGCGGATGGCCCCGGAGAGGATGTGGGCGCCGGTCCTGGACGACCAGTAGATCGAGCCCTTGGCGAAGTGCTGGCCGCAGCCGCCGTCGCGCAGTCCGCAGAAGGCGTCGGTGGTGGGGTAGCCGAGGGGGCCCCGTTCCCAGCCCTGGGTGGCCCAACTGCTCACCATCGCGCCGGTGACGGCGCGGGCGCCGGTCTTCGGCGACCAGTAGATGGAGCCCTTGGCGAAGTGCTGGCCGCAGCCGCCGTCGCGCAGTCCGCAGAAGGCGTCGGTGGTGGGGTAGCCGAGGGGGCCCCGTTCCCAGCCCTGGGTGGCCCAACTGCTCACCATCGCGCCGGTGACGGCGCGGGCGCCGGTCTTCGGCGACCAGTAGATGGAGCCCTTGGCGAAGTGCTGGCCGCAGCCGCCGTCGCGCAGTCCGCAGAAGGCGTCGGTGACGGGGTAGCCGAGGGCGCCCCGCTCCCGGCCGTGCTTGGTCCACCGGTCGCGGATGGTGCCGGAGACGATGTGGGTGCCGGTGGACGGCGAGAAGTACACCGAGCCCTTGGTGAAGTGCTGGGCGCAGCCGCGGTCCTTCAGGCCGCACACCTCGTTGCCCGCGGCGTAGCCCAGCGGGCCGCGTGCGCCTCCGCTCATCTCCCAGGTCCACCCGATGGGCCCGGTGACGGCGCGGGCGCCGGTGGCGGCGGACCAGCTGACGACGGCTCCCGAAGCGAACCGCTGCTGGCAACCGCCGCCGGGCAGGCCGCACTCGGGCATGTCGGCCGGGTAGCCCCACGGGCCGCGCTCGGAGCCGCGCTGCACCCAGGCGGTGCGGATGGCGCCGTACAGGGCCTGGGTGCCGTGGTCGCTGCTGTAGACGGAGCCGCGCTGGAAGTGCTGGCCGCAGCCGCGGTCCCGCAGGCCGCAGAATCGGTCGCCCGTCGGATAGCCGAGTCGGCCGGCGGCGCCGCCGGTCGACTCCCAGGCCCAGTGGGCGTCCGGGGTCAGCGCGTGCGCGCCGCCGGCCGCCGACCAGACGACCCGCTGACCGCTCTGGAACTCCTGGACGCAGCCGCCGCCGGGCAGGGTGCAGACCGGTCCGGACGACGGGTAACCCAGCGCGCCGTTCTCCGACCCGCGCGCGGCCCAGTACCTGCCGATGGCGTCGTCCAGGACGACCTGGGCGTCGCCGTAGCGGGCACGGAGGAGGGTGCCGTCCTCGAAGGCCTGGCGGCAGCCACCACCCGGGGCGCACGTCGCATCGCCGGCGGGGTAGCCCAGCGGCCCCGCGCCCGCCCCCGTCGCCGACCACGCACCGGCGAAGCCCGTCCAGGTGTCGCCCACCCAGTCGGACAGGGTGCGCGCGCCCGTCGCGCGGCTCCAGGTGACCGTGCGGTTGTCCACGAAGCGCTGCCAGCACCCGCCGGCGTCGCACTGGGCGTCGGCGCGGGGGTAGCCGAACGGCCCGCTCTCGGCGCCTGCGGCCAGCCAGAGGTCGGTGATCGGTCCCGGCGCCATGACCGTGGTGCCGTACCAGGAGTCGTAGATCGTCCCGCGCTCGAACGCCTGCTTGCAGCCACCGGACGGGAGGCCGCAGACGGCGTCGGCGGTCGGGTACCCGAGAGCACCGCCCTGGCCGTCGCCGGCCAGCCACCGGTCGGTGATCGCCGTCGTGTTCCGCCACGCGTTCGGGTCGGTGGACACCATGTGCGCGCCGGTCGCGGCCGTCCAGTACAGGGCGCCGTGCTCGAAGCTCTGGGTGCAGCCACCGCCGCTGAGGCCGCAGGTCGCATCGGTCGCCGGAGCGCCGAGCACCCCGTCGGCACCCCCGCGAGCCGCCCACGCGGCGTCGAACGGCGGGGCGACGGCGTAGGTCCCGGTCGAGCCCGTGACGATGCGGCCGCCCTGGAAGGTCTGCTCGCAGGTGGTGCCCCAGTAGTCGCACCGGGTGTCGGTGGTCGGGTAGCCGAGGACGCCGTCGACGCCACCGCCGGCGGTCCACCGGGTCGCGATCGCCGCGGCCGAGACGTGGTGTGCTCCCGTGCCCGGCGACCAGAAGATCGAGCCACCGGCGAAGGACTGGGAGCAGCCGCCGCCGGTCAGGCCACAGGTCTGCCCGGCGACGGCCAGGCCGAGCGGCCCGTTGATCGCGCCGGACGCCTCGTACGCGGCCTGGATCGGCGTCCTGGCCGGAGCGGCGGCGGTCGTCCGGGTGGCGATCCACAGCGTGGCTGCCGAGGCGGTGACGTCCTGCACGGTGACGGTGAAGTTCCCGCCGCCGAAACTCACGCCCGTACCGATCGGGAACGCGAAGTGGCGGTCGTAGCTGTCGCCCGCGGACGGCGTGGGGTCCAGGAGGACCGACGTGGCTCCGCCGGTGGACGTGCGGTGCAGCAGCACGCCGGGCTGCAGGCCGTACGGCGCGGCGCTGTTGCGCCCGCGGTCGGCCAGGTAGGCGTCGGCGCCGGACGGGGTGCGGTACTCGAGCCAGTAGACGGCACCGCCCGCGTCGGTCAGCTTGATGCCGCGGACGCCTGCGCTGCCGGAGTTGGGGGCCAGCGTGTACGCGCCGCCGGTGCCGGAGGACGCGAGGGTCTGCTGACGGGGAGCCGGCAGTAGACCGATGCGTGCCGCCTGCACGACGTTGAGGCTGCCGTCGTGCCAGTTGCCCATGACGTCGTAGACGTCGCCGTACTCCACGGTCGAGCAGGTGCCGGTCTCGACCGCGCCCGCGCACGCCGTGCTGGCGGAGTGGCCGAGACCGAAGTTGTGACCCAGCTCGTGCTCCGAGACCAGGGGGCTGAGGCCCTTGACCCAGAGCCTCCCGCCCGTGGTCGGAGCCGCGCCCAGGCTCCCCATCCCGGCGACGCTGCCGCAGCCGGGGGTGTTCGTGGAGAGGTACGTGAAGAGGTGCTTGCCCGCACCGGGGCTCCAGCCGGCCGCGGCGGCGGCGTCGGCCCACAGGCCGGACGCATCGGTGCACGGCTTGGTGGAGGTGACCCAGTCACGGGAGGCGGCCACGGCGATCCGGACCGTGCCGCCGCTCTCGGTCGCCCACCAGGGCGCCACCTGGTCGGTCACGTGTGCGACCACCTGCGCAACGGTGGTCGAGTCCGGCGTGGCCCCCGCGGGCGCGACCAGGACGACGGTGAGCGTGTTGGTGGGCGTTCCCGCCGCGGCCCCGTCCCCACCGGACGGCCGGGCGGGCGGCTCGGGTGCCGGGGCCACCACGGCGACGTCGAGCACCTCGTGCGTGGGCGGCGTCCCGGCGGGGGTGCCCGGCTCCACCGGCTCCTCGGTGCCCAGGGTGACCTCGACGGTGGCCAGCAGCGGGACATCGGCGACGTCGGCGGAGTCCACGCGCACGGCCTCGCCGCCGCCCGTCTCGATCCAGGTCTCGGTCTCCTCCCTCCCGTGGTCCCCGTTGCCGTGGTCCAGCGCTCCGGGGTCGCCGCTCCCGTGATCCCCGATCTCGTCGACGTAGACGCGGACGAGGGTGCCGGTGACGGTGTCGCCGGACTCGACGGGCTCCTCGGCCGGAGCCGGAGCCGGAGTCGGCTGCGGGGCCGGAGTGGGCTCGCTGCCCGGCTCCGGCGGGGCGGGCTCGGCGGTCGGGGTGGTCACCGGTGCCGGCGCCGTGGGCGCTGCCTGGGCGGTGGCCGGTGCGCCGGAGACCACCGCGAGGGCGACGACGGCGGTGGCCAGCACGCGCGAGGCGCCACGCAGACGGACGGATTGCGACACGGACGACTCCAGGGCAGGACGAAGGACCTCTCGTCATGCCGTCGGCACGGACCCACCGGTACCGGATTCCGCGGGCTCCGATTCACCCGATGGGAGGGGAGGGCCGCACACCCGGCGGGTCGGCCCCGTGGATGCCCGGCGAGGGGACGGCGCAGAATGCCGGGAGCGGGCGCCACGCGGGTGCCGGGAGTGGGGGAGCACGTGCGCGAGGTCGGGGAGAGCCCGTTCGACACCAGCGGCGTCGAGGTCGGGCCGGACGGCATCCGTCGCTACACGGCAGTCTCGGGCACCGTCGTGGACATGCTGCGCTCCACCGTCGAGCGGCACCCGGAGCGGACGGCGGTCGTCGAGCTCGGCGGCCCGTCCGCGACGTACGCCGAGCTGTGGGAGCGCGCGCTGCGGGTGGCCGGTGGGCTGCGCGACGCCGGGGTCCGGCCGGGGGACCGGGTCGCGATCCGCCTGGGCAACGGCCTGGACTGGGTGCTGTCGTTCTGGGGCGGGCACCTCGCCGGCGCGATCGTCGTCCCGATGAACACCCGGCTGGCCGAGCCCGAGGTCGAGTACATCCTCGCCGACTGCGGCGCCGCCTACGTCGTCCTCCCCGACACGCCGCTGCCCGACGGCGAGCCGGGCGAGGTGCCGGAGCGGGAGCACCGCGACGTCGCCGCGCTGTTCTACACGTCGGGCACGACCGGCCGCCCCAAGGGCGCGATGGTCACCCACGAGAACTTCCTGTCGTCGGTGGAGAGCGTCATCCGCTGCCGGACCATGGAGCGCGGGCCGGAGCACATCTCGCTGATCTCGGTGCCGCTGTTCCACGTCACCGGCTGCTGCTCGCAGTTCATGACGCAGTGCTCCCTGGGCGGGGTGTCGGTGGTGATGCCGGCGTTCACGCCGGCGGCGTTCCTCGCCGCGATCGAGCAGTACCGGGTCTCGCTGATCACCAGCGTGCCCACCATCTACGAGCTGGCCCTGCGGCACCCGGACTTCGCGACGACGGACGTCTCGTCGGTGCGCACGCTGAGCTACGGCGGGGCGCCGATGGCGCCGGAGCTGGTGCGCCGGCTGCAGGCCGCCTTCCCGCACGCGCGGCTGGGCAACGGCTTCGGCCTGTCGGAGACCTCGGCGCTCGCCACGTTCCTGCCGCACGAGTACGCCGTGGAGCACGCCGAGTCGGTCGGCTTCCCGACGCCGGTGTGCGACGTGCGCCTCGACCGGCCCGATCCCGTGAGCGGGGTGGGGGAGCTGCTGGTGCGCGGGCCGAACGTGGTGGCCGGCTACTGGGGCGACCCGGCGCGGACGGCGGAGACCTTCGTCGACGGCTGGCTGCACACCGGCGACGTCGCCGCGATCACCGACGGCATGGTGCGGATCGTCGACCGCGCCAAGGACATGATCAACCGCGGCGGCGAGAACGTGTACTCCGTCGAGGTGGAGAACGTGCTGGCGGAGCACCCGGACGTGCTCGAGGTGGCCGTCGTCGGGGTCGCGGACCCGGTGATGGGGGAGAAGGTGGGCGCCGTCGTCCTGCCGCGGGAAGGTGCGGAGGACCTGGTGCCCTCGCTCATCGCCTTCGCCCGCGAGCGGCTGGCCGACTACAAGGTGCCGCAGTTCGTGCGGGTCATCGAGGACGGCCTGCCGCGCAACGCCGGCGGCAAGGTGCTGAAGACGACGCTGCGCGACGCCGAGGGCTGGGTCGCCGTTCCCCGCCACTGACCGGGGCGGGTGGAACCATGTCGCCGTGGTGCTCCCGCAGGACGGTCACGTGCACAGCCAGTTCTCCTGGGACGCCATCGCGGGCGGCGACATGCACGCCACCTGTGCCCGCGCGGTGGCGATCGGGCTGAGGTCGCTGGCCTTCACCGAGCACGTCGACCTGACGCCTTGGGCCCTGCACGGTCGGGACCTGCCGGCGCACTACACCGGCCGCGTCGACGAGCACGGCCGGTTCCTGGCCCAGCCGCTGGCGATCGCCGCCTACCTCGAGGAGGTCGACCGCTGCCGCCGGGCGTTCCCGGCCCTGCGGATCCTGTCCGGGGTGGAGCTGAGCGAGCCCCACCGGCATCCCGGCGCCGTGCCGGGTCTGCTGGCGGCCGCCGGCCTGGCCGGCACCGGTGGCCTCGACCGGGTCATCGGCTCGGTGCACGCGCTGGACGACGTCCCCACCGGCGGCCGGCACACCGACGCTGCCGGCTTCGTCGAGGTCGTCGACGGCTACCTCCAGCGCGCCCCCGTGGACGTCGTGGTCGCCTACCTCGAGGAGGTCACCGCGCTGGCCGGATCCGACGCCGACTTCGCCGTCCTGGGGCACATCGACTACCCGCTGCGCTCCTGGCCGGAGGCGGCCGGGCCGGTCCCGTGGCCGGCGCTGGAGGAGGCCTTCCGGGTCGCGCTGGGAGCCCTGGCGTCCTCCGGGCGGGCACTGGAGGTCAACACCCGCCTGCCGCTGAGCCCCCGTGTGGTGACCTGGTGGCACGAGGCCGGCGGACAGGCGGTGGTCTTCGGCAGTGACGCGCACCGCCCGGACGACCTGGCGCACGACTTCGTCGAGACCGCCGCCATGGTGCAGGCGCACGGCTTCCGGCCGGGCGCCGTCCCCCACGAGTTCTGGGGTCGGGCCTGAGCTAGCGCGGGAGCCGGCTGGTCGTGGCGTCGTCCTCGGTGCCGTCGAAGTACCGGTCGAGGACGGCGCGGAAGAGCGGCTCGCCCGGGTCGGTGCGCGCGAACAGCGTCATCGAGGAGCGCAGCTTCTGCGCGTCGATCGATCCCAGGACGGCGACGGCGTCGGAGCCCGGCAGGTCCACCAGCGCCCGCGCGCACTCGAGCAGTCGGGGCCCGAGCACCGGGTGGGCCAGGTAGGCGCGCGCCTCGTCCAGGCCGCTGATCGCGAAGTGCTGGGCGGTCGCGCTGCGTCCGAGCCCGGCGAGCTGCGGGAGGACGAACCACATCCAGTGGCTGCGCTTGGCACCGGCGCGCAGCTCCGCGAGCGCGGTCCCGTAGGTGTCGCGCTGCGCATCGACGAACCGTTGCAGGTCGAAGGGGTCGCTCATGACCGGCCACGCTGCCACGCGGACGGGGGCCGGGCAGGGAGACTCGGGCCATGACCGTGTGCGACGCCCAGGACTGCCCCCGCCGCGCCACGCAGGTGGGCGTGGCCGAGCTCCCGATCAGGCCGCTCGAGCTGCGGCTGTGCGACGAGCACGTCGAGGCCCTGCGCGCCGGCAAGGTGCGTGGGCTGAGCCAGGGAACCGGGTGGCGGAACGACGGCGCCCGCCCCCAGGTGTCGTTCTCCGACTAGCGGCCGATGAGGAGCCGGCGGCTGCCCGGTCCTAGCTGCGTGGAGACGACGACGTTCGACCTGGCACCCGCGGCGGAGGAGCTCCGGCGGGTGCTGGCCGGGGTGCGCGACGCGCAGCTGTGCGACCCGACGCCCTGCGAGGCGACCGCGGTGGCCGGGCTGCTCGACCACGTGCTCGGGCTGACCCTGGCGTTCCGGATGGCTGCGGAGAAGGTGGTGCCCGGCGGAGCCCCCCAGGCGGATGCCGCCGCACTTCCCGCGGACTGGCGCGCCCGGCTCCCGGCGCAGCTGGACGACCTGGTCGAGGCCTGGCGGAAGCCGGACGCGTGGGAGGGCACGGCCGAGGCCGGGGGAGTGGAGATGCCCGCACCCGTCATGGCCGTCGTGGCGCTCGACGAGCTCGTGGTGCACGGCTGGGACCTCGCCGTCGCCACCGGCCAGGAGTACCGGCCCGACGAGGAGTCGGTGCGGCGCTGCCTGGAGTTCGCCGAGTCGGTCGGGGACGACCCGGAGGCGCGGGCCGGGCTCTACGGCCCCGTCGTCCCGGTGCCCGACGACGCCCCGGTGCTGGACCGGCTGCTCGGGCAGACCGGGCGCGACCCGGCGTGGACGGCGCGCTGAGGGTCAGGCCCGTCCCGTCCGTCGCTCGGTCAGTACCGGTGCACGCCCGGCCGCGACAGCGTGCTGGAAGCGCAGGGTGGCGGACAACCACAGCAGCACGTCGTGCAGTCGCAGCCGGGTGAGACCGACGCCCTCGGCGCGGACCGCGGCCTCGAGCTCCGCGAAGGCGTCGGCGGAGTTCAGCAGTTCGCGGTGCACCACGGCCGCCACCCCGCTGTCGCCCTCCCGGCTGTGGGGGAGCAGCGCCCATCGGGTGGTGGTGTGCAGCAGCGGGAAGAGCTCGGGGTGCCGGTGGTGCAGGGCGGCGGCGACGTGCCAGCGGCTCGCCCCGGCGGAGGCGCACAGCTCGCCGATCTCGCGGAGCAGGGCGCCGACGGTGCCGGGTTCGGCGAGGACGGAGAACTCGTCCTCGGGCAGCTCCCAGAACGCCCGCCCGGCGGCCTGCGCGACGACGTCGTCGGCCAGTGACTGGACGGCGGGCAGCGCGGCGGCCATCGCCGTCCACTCCTCGCGGCCGAGGCGGCCGTGCAGCCCCTCGGCGGTGAGGATGTCGGCCTCGCCGAGCGGAGCGTCGGGAACCGGCCGCCGGTCGAACCGCTCGTAGCCGAACGCCGGCACCTCGGCCCACCGGCCGGTGCGGACGTTGGGCGCCCGGTAGTACAGCGGCCGCCGCGCGGCGGCGTACCCCAGGACGGCGGCGACCGCGGCGTCGGCCGGGATCGGCTCGGGCCCGGCGCTGGGCAGATGCAGCGGTTCGGACACCTCGGGGTCCCCCTCCCGGTCGATCCCAGCATGCCCCGGTCGCCCGGGCATGGGGCGGTTGAGGCGCGGCTCACGGTCCCGACCTGCCCGGACGGTCCGCTCGGCGGCCGAGTCCGCCGATAGATGCAGGGAAGGTGGCGGAGCTCCTCGATCCCGCCACCCGAGGGGGCTGCTGCGGGATGGCACGACGACGTGCACGGTTGGGCGACGGACTGGCGGTGCTGTCCGGCGCCCGGCCCGACGTGCTGGAGGCGGTACCGGGTGCCCGGGCGAAGTTCGTCGCCCTGGGCGGGGTGCTGCTGTCCACCGGTGGGCTCGCGGTGCTGTCCGCCGCGTTCGCCGTGCACATGGCCCTCGGCGTCTGGTGGCCGTTCGCGCTGCTGCTCGGCGTCGGCTGGGGCTTCGTGATCGTGAACCTCGACCGCATGCTGCTGGTCGGGATGGCGCACGACTCCTCGCTCAAGCGCAACCTGCTCATGGCCGTGCCCCGCGTCGGGCTGGCCCTGGTGCTGGGCATCGTGATCTCCACGCCGCTGACGCTGCAGATCTTCCACAAGGAGATCGACACGCAGGTCGTCGCGCTGCAGGCCGAGGCCTCGGACGAGTTCAACCGGAACCTGGACGACGACGCGCGCTTCGCCGGCCTGCCCGAGCTGCGCGAGAAGGTCGCCACCGAGCAGGCCGTCGTCGCCAGTGGTGGCAGCTCGGCCGCGGACCTCGCGCCGTTGCAGGGCGAGCTCGCGGCCGCGCAGGCGGCGTACGACTCCGCACTCGCGACCCAGCGAGAGCTGTCGGCGCGGGCCCAGTGCGAGCTGGACGGCACCTGCGGCACCGGGGACGCCGGCACGGGGGAGGCATACCTGCAGGCGCGGGCCGCGGCCGACGCGCACGCCGCCGTCGTCGACACCGCGAAGGACGAGCTGGACGCCGCGACCGCCGCGATCACCGCCGGCGCCTCGCGCAGCATGCAGCAGGCGACCGCCGACCTGGAGACCGACAAGGCCGAGCTCGCCCGGCTGGCCGAGCAGCAGACGGCGCTGCAGGCGGCCTTCGACGAGACCAACGCCGACAACACCGGCATCCTCATCCGGCTCCAGGCGCTGTCGGCGCTCAGCGACTCCAACGCCACGATGGCGATCGCGCACTACATGCTCGCGCTGCTGTTCATCTGCGTGGAGCTGCTGCCGGTGCTGATGAAGATGCTGCTCAACTTCGGGCCGCGCAGCACCTACGACCGGCTCTCCGACCTGCGCGACGACGGCGACCTCGAGGTCGAGCAGTTGCAGCAGTCGGCGCGGGTGGAGGTCGAGCAGGCGGTGCAGGACCTGCTGGTGCTCGCGGAGAAGGAGCGCGTGGACAAGCAGAAGGAGCAGGTGCTGGCCCGTCGCCGTGCGCGGCTGGCGGCGGCCGTGGCCGCGCGGGAGTCCGGCGAGATCCCGGCGCCGCGCACCGAGTCGTCGGTGGAGGACACCGGACGGCGCATGTGGGACACCGGCCCGATCATCGGGCTGGCCCGCGAGGCGGCGTCCCGGACCGTGCGGACGATGCGCCGCCGTCCCGATGCCCGCGAGGTCGAGACCGTCTGACGGACGGTCACGTTTCGGACGCACTGAGTACTGGTCCGGCGCGGCGTCGACCTCTAGGTTCCGCGCCCATGGAGATCGAGCCGGTTGCCCGGAGGTCCGCGGCGATCCCGTTCCAGCGGACCGGCGCCACGGCGGAGCTCGCCGAGGCCCGGGCGCAGCTGCGCGCGCTGGCACCGCCCCACCGGCTGGACGACGTGCAGGCCGAGGTGCGCCGCCTCCAGGCGTACGAGGGGCTGGCCCCGCTGACCGCCGTGCAGGCGGTGCTCGCCAAGCTGGCCGCGGGGTGGCGGCCCGCCTGAGCCATGTGGCGAGGGCGACACGCTGTGCGTCTGCTGGGCAATCGGCGTGCAATGCGGCAAACGGCGGTTCCGCATGACAAGGTGCTCGCTCCGATACCGCACGACGTGAGGCCTGCACCCCATGAGCACCGACGACAGCCAGCCGACCGGCGCCGCTCCCGCCGTGACCCAGACGGTGCCCGGCGACCCAGGCGCTCCCTATTTCGGCGGCTCCTCCGCGCCGGCGGGGGACCCGCTGCCAGACTCCGACAACGAGTCCGAGCCCGGCTGGTTCGAGCGGAACGCCACCCTGGTCATCAGCGTCTCGGTGGCCGTCATCGCCGTCGCGGCCGCGCTGGTCACGCTGTTCTTCTACCGGGAGTCGGTGGACGAGCAGAACGCCGACACCGAGGATGCGGTGACCGACTTCATCGAGGAGCAGGGCCAGGAGGTGGAGAGCGTCCGGTGCGACGAGGGCTCGTGCTCGGCGATCGTCGAGGGCGCCGCCTACTCCGTCCTGGTCCACGAGGACGAGGACGGCGACCGGACCTTCGGCGTCTCTGCCTACGCCGGCAACTGACCCTCCGGGCGACGCGCGGCCGCCCCGTGCGCGGTGCGAGCGCGCGTCGTCGGCTAGACAGGGCACATGACTGAGGTGACGAACTCGGACGCGGGCTGGCTCTCCCGGGAGGACATGGACCTCGCCCGCGAGCGGCTGCCGATCCTCTACGTCGACGTCGTGCCCGTGCGCGTGGACGACCAGGGCACGGTCGTGGCCGTCGGCCTGCTGCTGCGGGCCGGCGAGGACGGGCAGATCAAGCGGGCCCTGGTGTCCGGGCGAGTGCTGTACCACGAGCGGATCCGCGCGGCCCTGCTCCGGCACATCGAGAAGGACCTCGGACCGCTGGCGCTGCCGCGGGTGCCACCTGCGCCGCAGCCGTTCACCGTGGCCGAGTACTTCCCGACTCCCGGGGTCACGCCGTTCCACGACTCACGGCAGCACGCCGTGTCGCTGGCCTACGTCGTGCCGGTCGAGGGCGACTGCGCCCCGCAGCAGGACGCTCTGGAGCTCACCTGGGTCACGCCCCTGGAGGCGCGGGACCCGGCCGTGCTGGCCGAGCTGATGAACGGGCAGAGCACCCTGCTGCTGCAGGCGCTGGCGCACCTCGGCGTCTGATGCTCTGATTCCCCGGGGCCGCCGTTCCCGGTGGCGTCCGTGAGTGATCCCACGCCGCCGATCTTGCGGTTCGTGGCTAACTAGGTGCGGTGTGGGTTGCGTCGCTGGCTCGAGCGGCGTTCTCGGATTGCAGGAAAGGCGCTCCTGTGAGTTGGGAAGTGACGCGCGACGTCTTGGAGCTTGTGGCAGCACTCTTGCTGCCAGTCGTGCTCGTAGTTCTGGGGCACCGCTTGAGTCGTCGGCTGAAGGAGTTGGACGACAGCCAGTGGCGTAACCAGGAGCTGGTAAAGGCGCGGCTCGACTATTACAAGGTTCTGGCCCCACCGCTCAATGACCTAGTGTGCTTCTTTACCTTCATCGGCGGCTGGAAAGAACTCACGCCGCCGCGAGTAATCGAGATCAAACGACAGTTGGACCGCGACTTTCACGTGGCACTACCACTTTTCAGCACTGAAGCTAACGAGGCCTATCGTCGCTTCATGAAGCAGTGCTTCTTGAGCTTCGGCAACTGGGGCGAGGACGCAAAGCTGCGGACAAGCTCCCAGCGACGGCGACAGGCGTTGGGCACCTCCTGGAATCACGAGTGGGATCCGCAGTTCGATGAGTCGTTCAGTCAGGGTCATACGGTGGCCGACCTCAGCGCGATCCGTGATGCATACGATCGCGTGCTCGCCAGCATGGTGCGAGACATCAAGCTGCTAGAGGCCCGGGAGCGGTATGCGACCGACGAGATCAGCATCAACGCCTAATGATCTTCTGATAGCCAACTCAGCAAGCTGATGAACGGGCAGAGCACCCCGCTGCTGCGGGCGCTGGCGCACCTCGGCGTCTGAGCGCCGTCCGTCAGACCAGCTCGGGCACCCGGAGGCTGTGCATGACGACGTCCAGCTCGGCCTCCTCGGTGACCATCACCCCCCGCTGCGCGACGAACTCGTCGCGCATGCCCGAGATGAGGTCGCGGCTGGCGTCCATGGCGGCGCGGTCGGTGTAGACGGTGGTGAGCGAGCCGATGCCGGTTCGGCGGTCGACGAGCAGGCTCAGGCTGCAGAAGCCGGCGACGTCGTCCATGCGCGGGATGATCTGGCTGCGGAAGGCGTCCAGCGTCTCGTCGAGCATGGTGGGGTCGGTGCGGCTCCACAGCACGCGGGCGCACGAGTCGTCGGTCGCGGAGTGCAGCCGGTGCATCATGGCGATCTCCCACTCCTGCACCTGGGTGTCGCGGCTGCGGAAGCGCTCCGCGGCGTGTTCGCGCATCGCCATCACCCGGTCGCGGCTGGCGGCCATGGAGTCCTCGTCGCGCCAGCCGGTCGTGACGATGCAGCGGCCGGAGTCGCGGTCGCAGAGCATCGACATGCCGGTGTAGCCGTCCATCTCCGCGACGGCGGGCAGAACGGTGTCGCGGACGTCGGCCATGCCGTCGTCCAGGCGCATCGGGTCAGCGGTGATCGTGGTGGTTCGGGCGTACATGACGCCCCCTTCCAGGAACGGGCGCGGCGCCCCGGCGGCGTCGCCGCACGGGCCATGCTGCTCCGCTCGTGGGGCTTGTCCACGGCCTTACGTCCCGGTCGTGGCTCGCCGGACCCCCGCTCGGGGTTGGAGTTGGCGGGAGTCGAAGCGGCTGGAGCGCTGGATCTGGTGATGCACTCGGGATTGCCCGCACGCCCGTATGACCCTTCGTCTCGAGAGGTTCGCCGGCACGCGGGCATGCCCCAGGCGACTCTCTGAACCCGCCGGTCCCGGGTGTCTCGCCTCGATCACCGGGGCCCGTGAATAGCGATACCGTCCCGTGCCACTACTGGGAACGGGGAGAGCTCTTGTCTGAGACCGCTGCTATGTCCGGTGCCACTGCGCCCTTTTTGGGGCAGCCCCAGAAGAAGCCGAAGCCGTGGCTCAAGTGGGCGATCCCCCTGCTGGCATTCGTCATCGGAGTGGGAGTGGGCAACAGCGGGACGGCGTCCGAAGCCGACTCCGAGGCCACGGTCGAATCGGCTCCTGCATTCGTGTCGCTCAAGAGCGAGCTGACGGAGAGCCAGGAAGAAGCAGCGCAGCTCGAGGACGAGGTGGCTGAGGCCGAGGAGAGGATCCGTCAGGCCGCCGCCGAGGGAGAGTCGCGCCTCGCCGCGCAAGCGGCCCAGCTCGATGAGCGGAGCGCGCTGCTGGACCAGCGCGAGAGCGAAGTCGCCGCTCGGGAGACCGGGGCACTGCGAGCCACCCCGCCGTCGCAGGCAGCGCCCCGGCCTGCGGCACCTGCACCTGCGCCTGCACCTGCACCTGCGCCGCGTGCGGTGCCGGTGGTCCCTCCGGCTCCCTCGACAGCGGAGTACTTCGACAACTGCACCGCCGCGCGAGCCGCAGGGGCTGCCCCTGTGCGCGTCGGTGACGCCGGCTACGGACGGCACCTCGACAGGGACGGTGACGGAGTCGGCTGCGAGTAGTCCTCGCCCTCACTGGAGGCGGTCGGCCTGCAGGGAGGTCAGGCGTGCAGGGCGTGGGCGTCGTCGGCGCGGTCGAGCTGCGCGGCGACGTCCGCCAGGGGAGCGGGACGACCGTAGAGCCAGCCCTGGCCGAAGCGGCAGCCGATCGCGCGCAGCTGGGCGTCCTGCTCCGCCGTCTCGACGCCCTCCGCGACGACGTCCAGACCCAGGACGTGGGCCATGCCGACGATGCTTCGCAGCATCGTCGCCCGCCGCGGTGAGGTGGTGATGGTCGCGATGAACGACGAGTCGAGTTTGAGGATCGCCACGGGAAGCGTGTCCAGGCGGCTCAGGGAGGAGTAGCCGGTGCCGAAGTCGTCGATGGCGATGCCCAGCCCGAGACCGCGCAGCTCGTGCAGCGTGGCCACGGCCGTCGAGCACTCGGCGTCCACGAGGCTCTCGGTCACCTCGAGCACGGTCTCGGTAGCGGGCCAGCCCGTCTCGGCGAGCACCGTCCGCACCCGCTGGGCGTAGGCAGGGTCGGACAGCTCGCGTCCGGAGACGTTGACGCCCAGGCGGAGGCGGCGTCCGGTGCCGGCGTGCAGGGCCGACATCTGGCCGCAGGCGGAGCGGAGCACGTGCTCGCCGAGGCGCGGCATCAGCCCGTGCCGCTCGGCGACGGCGACGAACTCGGCGGGGGAGACGAGGCCACGCTCGGGATGGGTCCAGCGGGCCAGCGCCTCGACGCCGACGACCTGGTCGGTGCGCAGGTCGCGGATCGGCTGGAAGTGCACGGTCACGTCGCCGGCATCGAGTGCCGCGGTGAGGTCGGCGACCAGGTCGGACGTGTCGGGCCCGGCGCCGAGCTCGCACCGGCCGCGGCCGGACGACTTGGCGGTGTAGAGGGCCAGGTCGGCGCGGCGCATGAGCTGCGCGGCGCTCTCGCCGGGCTGGTGCTCCGCCACACCGCAGGACATGCCGACGTCGGGGTGCCGGGCGCGGAGCTGTTGCACCAGGGTCAGCGCGGCCGGCCCGGGCAGCCCGGGGAGCAGCAGCGCGAACTCGTCGCCGCCGTGCCGGGCCAGCACCGCCGTCGGCGGGAGAGCGCGGCGCCAGGCCTTGGCCACCGAGCGCAGCACGCGGTCGCCGGCGTCGTGGCCCTGGGTGTCGTTGATGGCCTTGAAGTGGTCGAGGTCCAGCAGGGCGGCCGACATCGGCTCATCGGTGCGGGAGACCACGCGCATGAGCTCGTGCAGCGCCTGGTCGAAACCACGCCGGTTGGTCAGGCCGGTGAGCGGATCGCGGTTGGCGCTGGAGGCGCGCAGCACGAGCCCCCGGGTGACCACGCTCAAGCCGAGCACCATCGCGTCCAGCGACAGCGCGAGGGGCAGGGCGACGTCGCCTCGCACCGCCAGGCCGGCGGTGAGGCCGGCCAGGGCCAGCGCCGTGTGGCCGACGGCGAGGGGCAGGCTGAAGAAGAAGCAGGAGGCGATGGCCAGGAAGCTGGTCAGGGCGCCCACCGCCAGGGCTGTCGGTGCGTCGGGCGCGAGCACCACACCGGCCACGACGACGGCCGTGGCCTGCAGGACCGCGATGTGGAACGCCGGCCGCGGCCAGCGCGACCCCCAGCGCAACACGACGCCACCTGCGAGCAGCGCGGACACCGCGAGGCCGCTCAGCAGCGCCCGGTCGACCCAGGGCGTCTCGGCGCCCAGGACGGCGAGCAGGCTGGCGCTCCCACCGAAGACGTACAGGGTGGCGAGCGCCTGGCTCATGACGCGCGAGGTGGCCACCTCGGGCACGGCAGACCACTTCATAGGAACGGGATCGGCCGTTTCAACCGCTTCGTTGATGACGCCTCCCTCCCCGGGGGGTGGGCGGCGGGGGCTCAGGCTCCGCCGCGCAGGCCTCCAGGGTCTGCCTGCCGCGCGCGCTCCGCACCCGGAGGTGCGGAGCGCGGTGCCTCAGCTGCGGGCCAGTGCCGGCCGGGTCTTCGCCCAGGCGAGGAACTTCGCGGCCTGGTGCAGGTCGGGGATGTCGTTGCCCACCAGCGAGCGCAGCAGGTCGTTGCTCCACACGGCGAGGCGACCGATCGTCCACGCCACCTTCTCGGCGGCCGGCAGGTCGAGGTCGAAGACCAGCTTGGCGATCTCCTTCTTCCCGTCGGTCGGGGCCGTGTACCTGAGCACCGGGAGGAAGCGGTCGGGCTCGACGACGCAGAGCACCTTGGTGAGCAGCGGCTCCTTGTTGAACGAGGCCAGGCCGATCTTCTTGCCGTCGACGAGCTGGGTGAGCCGGTCCTCCAGGCGCAGGGTGGCCGGCCCGTGCAGCAGGAACTCGATCGTCTCGCGGACCTTCTGGGCCGCGACGTCGGCGCCCTGGGTCTTCCAGGCGCGGTTGACGCCGGACATGTTGCCGGCGCTGGCGAGGGTGTCCGACGTGGCGAAGTGCAGCAGCTGCTCCGGCGTCGCGTCGGCGAGCCCGTCCCGGGTGAAGAGCTGCTGGTAGCGCTCGCGGAAGCCGGCGACCTCGGGGTCGGGCTCCGGGCGGTCGAGCTGGAAGTCCGCCTTCAGCAGCTCCACCCGCTCGCGGACGTCGGGGCGCACGGCGGCGGCGGTCGGGAAGGCGGCGTGCAGTGAGTCGATCGTCTGCACCGCAGGGCGACCCGGGTCGCGGCGGGCCTCGCCGCGGAGCCACTCGTGGCCGCAGTCGGCGCAGTGGATGAGCAGCTGGCTGTCGGCCTGCTTGGTGCCGGTGATGTCCTCGCTGGAGCAGTTGGGGCAAGCGATCAGAGCCATGGGTTCCCGTTCGTTCGGTTGGTGCGTCTGCGTGCACCTGCGGGTCCCCGGCGCTCGGGTGGAGCGCGTCGGCCCGGGCGGCGAACCCTGCGGGTCGTGTCGCCGTCGGTCGGCTGGGTCCACGATCCCACGTCGGCCTCGCTGCGTCGCCGTCCCGAGGCGAATCCATGTCGGGTCAGCCGGCGGGGGTTCCCGCGGACCGCCACCGGGCGACCAGGCCGGGCACCACCTCGGCGCCGGCCGCTCCGGCGACGGCGCAGCCGAGGACGACCGCCCAGGAGACCGGGTCCAGCGGGGTGCAGCCGAAGAACCGGCTGAGCCCCGGGGTCTGCACGATGCCGAGCAGGACGGCGAACGAGCCGGCCACCGTGCCCAGCACCAGCGGGCTGTGCCGCCCGGACCACGCCGTCTGCACGAGCTGGGTGGCGATGAGCGCGGCCAGGCCCATGGTGCTCGCCCGGCCCCGGAACAGCGGGCCGGTGACCCGGCCGGCGACCCAGGCGGCGGTGGCACCGCTCGCCGTCGCGGCACCGCGTACCAGGACCATGCGCCGCACCTCGCGGGTGAACCCGGAATGCGGGCCGGCGAGCAGGACGGCCGCGAGCGGGTGGCCGGCGAGCGGGCCGTCGTCGTCACCGGTGCCGTTGGCCGACCGCGGTGCGGCGACCGCGACGGCCAGTGCCGGGAACATGTCGGTGAGCAGGTTGACCAGCAGCAGCTGCCGGGTGCCCACCGGCGCGCGACCGCCGACCGCGGTGCCGAGCACGGTGAACGCGACCTCGCCGGCATTGCCGCCGACCAGGATGGACACGGCGTCGCGGACGCGGGACCACATGGCCCGGCCCTCGGCGATCGCGTCGACCAGCCGGGTGAGGTCGGAGTCGGTGAGCACCAGGTCGGCCGCGGTGCGAGCGGCCGGCGACTCGGCGCCCTCGACGCCCACGCCGACGTCGGCCAGGCGGATGGCGGCGGCGTCGTTCACCCCGTCGCCGGTCATGGCCAGCGTCGCCCCTGCTCGGCGCAGCGCGCCGACCAGCAGCACCTTCTGCTCCGGGCTGAGCCGGGCGAAGACGGCGTGGTCGGCGACGAGGCGGGCGCGCTCGGACTCCGAGGCGCGGGCCAGCTGCGTGCCCGTGACGACCCGGTCGGCGTCGGGGATGCCGGCCTGGGCGGCGATGGCGGCGGCGGTCTCGGGGTGGTCGCCGGTGGCCACGACCACCCGGACGCCGGCGGCGCGCAGCTGCTCGACGGCGCGCACCGACGACTCCCGCAGCGTGTCCGCCAGTCCGACCAGACCGCGGAGGGTCAGCCCACGCGCGGCCTCGTCGAGGTCGTCGGGGACGCCGTCGACCGCCCGGTCGGCGACGGCGAGCACCCGCAGCCCCTCGGCGGCCAGCTCCTGGATGCGCTCGCGCAGGTCGGGGGCGTCGGCGCAGCGGCGGGCCACGACCTCGGGTGCGCCCTTGACCACCAGCCGGCCGTTCCGCACGCCGGCGGAGAACCCGCGCCCGGCGGCGAAGGGCAGGCTCGCGTCCGGTGGCCCGTCGTGGGCGTCGCCGGCGGCGTCGAGGACGGCGCGGTCGGTCTCGTGCGCCTCGCCGTCGCCGTCGCCCATGCCGGCGGCGGCCAGCCGGAGCTGGTCGTCGTCGGTGCCCTCGTCACCGGAGCCGCTGCCCAGCGGCACCAGCCGGGCGACCCGCAGCCGGTTCTCGGTGAGCGTGCCGGTCTTGTCGAAGCAGACGGTGTCGACGCGGCCGAGTGCCTCGAGCACCCGCGCGCTGCGCACCACCGCGCCGCGCCCCGAGAGCCGCCGCGCCGCCGCCTGCTGGGCGACGGTGGCGACCAGCGGCAGCCCCTCCGGGACCGCGGCGACCGCGATCGCCACTCCGGCGGCGACCGCCTCGCGCAACGGGCGGCCCCACAGCACGCCGAGGAGGGTGACCGCCCCGCCGCCGGCGAGGGTCAGCGGGAGGACGGCGCTGGTGAGCTCGGCCAGCCGGGCCTGGACGCCGGCGGGGGGAGCGGCGCCCCCGGCGGCGCGGGTGGCCCGGCCGGCTTGGGTGGACTGCCCGACGGCGACGACGACGGCGCGTCCGGTGCCGGCGACCACCGTGGTGCCGTCGAAGAGCATGCAGGTGCGGTCGGCGACCACGGCCCCCGGCGTCGCCGCGACCGACTTGCCCACCGACAGCGACTCACCGGTGAGCCCGGACTCGTCCACTTCGAGGTCCTCGGCCTCGAGCAGCCGGGCGTCGGCCGCGACGAGGTCCCCGGACCCGACCTGTACGACGTCGCCCACGCGCAATTCCGTCGCGGGGATCTCCTCCGTCCGCCCGTTCCCGACCTCCCGGCGGGCCGTGCGGTCCTGCTCGAGCAGCAACTGCTCCAGCGCCGTCTCCGCGCGGAGCCGCTGCAGGCCGCTGACGAAGGCGTTGACCACGGTGACGCCGCCGACCAGCACCGCGTCGGTGTACTCGCCGAGGACCGCGGTCGCGGCGGCTCCGGTCGCCAGCACCGGGGTGAGCGGGTCGGCGAGCTCGGCGGCGACGGTGCGGGCGAAGCGGGCCGGGGTGCTGACCGCCTTCGGCCTCCGGCGCTCGTCCGGCTCGGCCGGGACGTCGGCCACCCGGCGGAGGACCTCGTCGGCGTCCAGTGCGTGCCAGGGGTGTGCACGGTGGGCGCGGGCACGGGCCGGCGGGCGACCCGGACGGCGGTCGCGGCGCCGACCGTCATGGTGCTCACCGTGGCCCACTTGCCGGGGGTGGTGGCCCGCCGCTGGCCGACGCGGGGGCTCCCGACCGCGGCGAGCAGCCCGCCCAGCACGTTACCGGTCACCGCGGTGCGCACCGCCTGACTGCTGATGCGCCTGGCGTCCGCGGTGGCGGCGACGATGCGGCAGGCATCGGCCAGGCCGGGCGCGGTGACGAGGTCGGCACCCCAGGCGGGGGAGCGGCCCTCCAGGACGGGGGCGACGGCGACGTCGGCGGCCAGCAGCGCGGGCCCCTCGGTGGCCGAGACCAGCAGCACGCCGGCGCCGTCGGACTGCAGGCGTCGCACCGTGTCCACCAGCTGCTCGTCGGCGGGCGGGACCTCCTCGGCCGCGCCGGCCAGCTCGCCGGTGCTCACGTGCGGGGTGAGTACCAGCGTGCAGCCGGCCTCGACGGCGGCGGTCAGCAGAGCCTCGGCGTGCGGGTCGAGCCCGGGGGAGACGACCACCGTCCCTATGCGGCGGCGGCCCTGCAGCAGTGCGCGGACCTCGCCGCCGGGGTAGTCGGCCGAGGTGCGCGGCGGGCCGAGCCGGAGCTTGTCGCTGTCGCCGGTGCCGCCGAGCAGGCGGGTGGCGGCGGTCCAGACGTCCGCGTCGCTCCACCCGTCGGCCTGCCCGGTGGCCTCGACGACCTCCGGAGGGCCGGTGGCCAGTGCGCCGGCGTCGACGACGACGGTGTCGATCCGGTCGAGCCGGCGGTAGGCAGAGCCGTCCATCGGCAGCACGCCGCGGCGGGCGAGCAGCGTGTCGAGCCAGGCGGCGAAGGACTCCCGGCCCTGGACGGCGGCCTTCGGGGTGAGCGCCTTGAACAGGTCGGCGGAGCGGCCGGGGCGGCGGGTGAGCGGTAGCAGCGAGAGGGCCGCGACGAACTCGGTGGGGCCCAGCCGGTCGAGGTAGGTCTCGACGGGGCCGTTCGGCAGGGGCCTCGGCCGCGGTCCGGGCGGCTTCTGCGAATCGTCGGTGCCGTCGTCCGGCTCGGGCAGGCACAACTCCCGCTCGCGGTGCCGCCACACCTGGCGGCGAGCCCGCACCTCGAGGGCCCGCTGGATGGCGGCGGCGGCGTTGAGCGCCGGCACGGTCGGGCTCTGCGTGAGGGAGTGCAGCAGCGCGCTGGTGGCCTCGAACGCCAGGTCGGTGCCGACCGGTCCGATGCGGTCGGCGATGGCCTGCCGCACCCACCGCTGGGAGTCGATCAGCGCCAGGACGGCGGTGGCGTGCCGGCTCAGCGCTGGGACGGGCAGGTACTTGGCGGCGGTGGCCACGCCGAGTGCGGCGATGTCGATGGCGGCGGAGACGGTCGCCGCGAGGAGCGGTTCGAGGTCGGCCGGGTGGTCGGGGCGCTGGGGGAAGAGGTGCGTGCCGCCACGGGCCTGCTCGACCTCGGTGACGACGCCGATGAGGTCCTCGGGAGAGATCCGGCGGGAGTCGACGGCGACCAGGACCCGGCCGAGGACGTCGTTGACCGTCGCCCACTCGACGCCTTCGAGGCGCTCCAGGTGCTGCCGCAGGCTGTGGCGGGCCTCGGCCGGCTCGTCGTCGGCGGGGGCTTCGACCTCGATCTGGATGCGGTCGCGGTCGCCCCAGACCCGTCGGGTGTGCCGGGCCTCCGGTGGCTCGAGCATGCCTCGGGCGGTGCCGATCAGGTCGCGCAGATGACCGCCCGGGAGCGGGTCGGCGCCGGTGACGACCGTGCCGACCGCCCGGGTGCCGTGGACGACGGCGCGGCGGGTGAGCTCGACCGAGCCGCTGAGTCCGGCGCGGGCGACGTCGCGCGTGAGCCCGGCCGCCCCGCCCAGGAGTCCGGCGCCGACCGCCATCGGAACGGCGGCGAGCGCGGCGGTGGCGGTGACCAGACCCGCCGCCTCGCGCGCGGCGGTGCCGGCCGACGCGATCCGGCGGAGCAGGGCCATGGCACCCCCGTTGTGACGACGGTCACTCGGAACGGTACGTCCTCGACGGCGGAGCGGCAGCCTTCCGGGCGCCCGGGGCACAGCCGCGGCTCACACCACGGTGAGTGCGGCCCCGGCACCCGTCCGGGTGACGGCCTGGGTCCCGGCGCCGCGGACGCCGATTCGTGTCGGTGGCGTCCGCTACTCCTGCGGCACGGGTTCGTCGGGCAGGCTGCCGGACGACGGTTCTTCGGAGGCAGGGCGGCGATGCAGCGACTCGACGGGCGGCTGGTGCTCAGCCCGACCGACCTGACCGCCCACCAGGAGTGCCGGCACCTGACCCGCCTCGACCTCGGCGTGGCCGCGGGGGAGTGGACCGCGCCGGCCGAGGCGACCGCGCCCGAGGTGCAGTTCGTCTTCGACCGGGGGCTGGAGCACGAGCGGAAGTACCTGGCGTCGCTGGAGGCTCGCGGGCTGTCGGTCACCGAGATCGCGGGTGGTTCCGGGCTCGAGGGACGACGGCGTGCAGAGGCCGAGACGGTCGAGGCAATGCGCAGCGGCGTCGACGTCGTCTACCAGGGGACCTTCTTCGACGGCGCCTGGGGCGGGCAGGCCGACTTCCTGCAGCGGGTCGAGACGCCGTCGCTGCTCGGCGACTGGTCGTACGAGATCGCCGACACCAAGCTCGCCCGCAAGCTCAAGGTGGCTGCGCTGCTGCAGATGGCCACCTACGCCGAGCGGCTGACCGTGCTGCAGGGGGTCGAGCCGGCGCGCATCCACGTCGTCACCGGCGACGGCGAGTCGCGGCCGTGGCGGCTGGTCGACGTCGCCGCGTACGCCCGGCGGGCGCGGGCGCGGCTGGAGGACTTCGCCGCCGCGCCGCCGGAGACCGGACCGTCCCCGATCGGGCACTGCGAGCAGTGCCGCTGGGCGGACCGGTGCAACGCCGAGCTGCGGGAGGCCGACGACCTCGGCCTGGTCGCCGGCATGCGCGGCGACCACCGCGACGCACTGCGGGCGGTCGGCATCCCGACCATGGCCGCGCTCGCGGGTGCGTCACCGGAGCTGCTGAAGGCGTCGGGTATCGGCGTGGACGCGCGGGCACGGCTGCAGCAGCAGGCGACCGAGCAGCTCCGCGAGCGGCTGACGGGGGAGGCGTCACGGACGCTGCTCCCGCCGCTCGACGGCCTGGGCCTGCTGCGGCTGCCGCTCCCTTCGCCCGGTGACCTCTATCTCGACTTCGAGGGCGACCCGTGGTTCGAGGACGGCACGGGGCTGGAGTACCTCGCCGGGCTGGGCGACCGGTCGGGTGCGTTCACCGCGCTGTGGGCGCACGACCGGCCGGCGGAGAAGCAGATGGTCACCGAGCTGATCGACCGGCTGGTGGCCGCGGCGGCGAGCGAGCCGGGCATGCACGTCTACCACTACGCGCCCTACGAGGTGACGGCGCTCAAGAAGCTGGCCGGCGGCTACGGCGTGCGCGAGGCCGAGCTCGACCAGCTGCTGCGAGAGGAGCGGTTCGTCGACCTGTATCCCGTCGTCCGGCAGTCGATGCGGATCAGCAAGGAGTCGTACTCGATCAAGAAGGTAGAGGCGCTCTACGGCCGGGAGCACGGGGGAGAGGTGGCCAGCGCGCTGGGCAGCGTCCTGGAGTACGAGGCCTGGCTCGCCGACGGCGACGACGCCCGGCTGGCTGCCATCGAGTCCTACAACAAGGACGACGTGGACTCCACGCGCGAGCTGCACGACTGGCTGGAGACCCAGCGGGCGGAGCTGGAGGCGGTGCACGGCGCGCTGCCGAGGCCGTCGTGGGTGACCGCCGAGCCGGACCCGAAGGTGACCGATGCGCAGGCCGCGGAGGTGGAGCTGACCGATCGCCTGCACGACGCGGGGCACGGGCTGCTGGGCGACCTCGTGGGCTGGCACCGGCGCGAGGACAAGCCGTCCTGGTGGGAGGTCTTCCGGCTGCGGACGCTGGATCGCGAGGCGCTGATCGAGGACGGCTCGGCGCTGGGCGGGCTGACCTTCGAGCGGTACGTGGGCCCGGACAAGCGGAGCCACCTGTACGAGTACTCGTTCCCGGTGCAGGACACGAAGCTCTCGGTCGGCGACGACGCGCTCGACGTGGACACCGCGAAGAAGGCCGGGACGGTGTTCGGGCTCGACATCGCCACATGTCGACTTGTCCTCAAGACGACGGCCGCCGAGCCGCCTTCGCCGCGCGGGCTCGGTTCGGGCGGGCCGCTGAACACCCGCGGTCTCCGAGAGGCGATCGCCGCGACGGGCGAGGACGTGCTGGCCGGCCGGGACTGCCTGGGGCAGGCACTGGTCGAGCGGCGCGTTCCCGCGGGAACGCAGCTGCGCGAGGGCGAGACGACGACCGACGCGATCGTGCGGCTCGGCCTGGCGCTCGACGGCGAGGTGCTGGCCATCCAGGGCCCTCCGGGCAGCGGCAAGACGACGGCAGCGGCTGCGCTGATCCGGGCGCTGCTGGACGCCGGCAAGAAGGTCGGCGTGACGGCGACCTCCCACGCCGTCATCGGCAACCTGCTCAAGGCGGTCCGGCGGCCGGCGCTGCAGAAGTGCGAGGAGAGCCAGCACTGCGGTGCCGCCGGGGTGGCCTGGTCGGCGGACAACGGCTTCGTCGCGTCGGCGCTGGTGAGCGGTGACGTGAACCTGGTCGGCGGGACGGCGTGGTTCTGGACGCGCGCTGACGTCGCTGCCGCGGTCGACGTGCTGGTGGTGGACGAGGCGGGGCAGTTCTCGCTAGCCAACGCGGTGGCGGTGGCGCGGGGAGCGCGGTCGATGGTGCTGCTGGGCGACCCGCAGCAGCTGGCGCAGCCGTCTCAGGCGGTGCACCCGGGGGAGTCGGGCGCTTCGGCGCTGGAGCACCTGCTCGACGGGCACGCGACGATCCCGGCTGACCGGGGCGTCTTCCTGGACCGGTCGTACCGGATGCACCCGGACCTGACGGCGTTCGTGTCGGAGCTGGCGTACGAGGGCCGGCTGCGGTCGGCGGACGGCCGTGAGCGGGTTTCGGTGCTGGGGGAGGGGCCGCTGTCCGGGAGCGGGCTGCGGGTGCTGCCCGTGGCCCACGAGCGGACCTGTGCGGACAAGAGCCAGCAGGAGGCCGACGCCGTGGCGCGATTGTGGCACTCGGTGCAGGGCTCGACGTGGCGGAACCACGAGGGCGTCGAGGCGCCGATCGGGCCGGTCGACGTACTGGTGGTGGCGCCGTACAACGCCCAGGTGGCGCTGATCAAGGCGGCGCTGCCGGACGGTGCACGGGTGGGGACCGTGGACAAGTTCCAGGGCCAGGAGGCGCCGGTCGTCCTGTACTCGATGACCAGCACGAGCGCGGACGACGCACCGCGCGGGGTGTCGTTCCTGTACGACCTGAACCGGCTCAACGTGGCGGTGTCGCGGGCGCAAGCACTGGCAGGCGTAGTCCTCAGTCCGGAGTTGCTGGACGCGCCGGTGCGGACGCCGGACCAGCTGCGGAAGGTGAATGCGCTCTGCCGGCTGATCGCATTCGCCAGATTGGCTAGGCCAAGCTCACCGCCACGCGCGCCATCTCCGTGCACCTAGCCACCTAAAAGGACCGCTTGAGCGGTTGCACGCGGGACCTAGTTGTGCGTCGACAACGCTCAATAAATGATCGGACCTCAATTGTGACGGAACGAGGCGACGTAAAAGATCGGTCGAGCGCTGCTGCGATCGAGCGCGGGCAGCTGATGAGGGGGAGGCTTCCACTCTAGGTCTGCATAGCCGAACTGTCGGCACGAGCTCAAAGTTAGCCCCGCGGCCTCAGCTGCCGAAAGTACTTCAGATAGGGCGTGCTTGAAAGGGAAAATCGGTGAGCGAGGATTCTTTAGTCCGCGGAATGAGATTGATTGGTAGTCATGCTCCGAATCCAAATCAGCCACCAGTATGGTCGCTCCCCTTGTCGTTACTCGAAACGCCTCCGTAAAAAAATCCACAGGCGCGCTTAGATGAGACAGCACCCTTGCGCATAGCAAGGTGTCGAACCGTCCCTCGTGAAAGGGAAGCCGAGTTGCGTCACCTAGGACGGCGGGGACGCTCGGGTGTCTCATCTTCAGCTGCTCAAGCATTCCAGAGCTGATATCGAGTCCGCTTAGTTTATAGCCCAGTGAACGGTGAATGGGCACGTAAGCACCGTTGCCGATGCCGACGTCTAGACAGGTGTTTCTTGCGGCCTGCGCGAGCAGAGGGGCAAGGATTGGTTGCTCGTTGGCTCGCCAAAAGTTCTGCCATACCCAGTAATCGTAGGTGGCCGAAATCGCATCGTATGCTCGGGCCACCGTGGCGGAGTCTGACCCGCGTCCTGACAGTCGTTCGCCGTCCTGCGAGCCCAGGTTTGGGATCCATGTTTTCGTCATGGCGTTCCTTGGCCTGGCGCAGTGAGCTGTGAAAGACGCGCCTCTAATTCTCGAATTCGCTCCTCGAGCTCAACAGCGGTCCCTGAATTGCTAGAGCCCACGATGCGGTCGGTCAAGCTTTCGTCAACCTGCTTCTTAATCTCAGAGGAGAGGTTCGGCTGTAGTTCACTCTGAACCCAGGGCACGAAGGACATGGCCAGCACCAGCACTGCGAGGCCGATAGACGCCACGCCAAGGATCTTCCACAGGAGGCCGCGTGCGTCTTTGTCGGCACTGGCCTTCAAGTCTGTCTCTGCAGACGCCTTGGTGGCTTCAATCTGAGCAATAGCGGTGGTGGTGGCGGTGCCAACTCGGGACTCAATGTCGGCAGTGGTTGATTGCTTCATCGCCTCGATCGCTGCGACGGCTTCGTCCTTCTTCTGTCGCAGGTCAACTTCGAGCCGTCCACCGACGTCCAGGAACGTGGGAGGAGCGTCCTTCGCGTTCAGCAGCACTTTGCGGTCGTATTCGACTTGGTCAACCGAGTTACTGAATGGCGATGCAGCAACGGTCTCTAGTCGATTGAAGACTAGCTTGGCGATGACGGTTTCTCGATCGATAGTGATGGCCTTACGCCCAAAGTTGACAAATAGGCACGAAAGGTCTCCTTCGTAGCCCGGCTCGACCATGCTCATGTTCACCAGCATGAGACCTTGGCGCGAAAGTCGATTGGTTTGCCACCAGAAGGCGCAAACATCGTCCGGCATCACTACGGACTCGCGTGTCCTGATCCAGACCAATTCACCCGACTGGATCTCGTAGATGTCGCTGTAGGCGGCGTTGCCGGTCCAGTCCGTCACGTCGTCCAGACCAACCAGCTCGCCGGTCCGGAAGATGCGGCCGGCGTGAAACTCGTAAGCGCAGGCGTCAACATGGTCTGGATTGCCCAGCTTGATGAGCTGTCCCGCGGCGATCGAAGCTTCGATATCTGCGTCGCTGAGTACTGACATGACGGCCTCCTGCGGGCTGGCTGACGGTCGACACGAGGCTAGCCAACTCAGGGGCCCGGGCGAGCGAACTGCAAGCATCTAGTCGAAGTGGCAAGCGCGACACCAGCGCCTTCGCTCAGGGCTCTGGCTAGGAGCCTGTTGGCTTCGGTGCTCGATCGCAGGTGTCGAAGACGTCCCGCGGTCGGAGCCGCGACCGGGTGGCGGGCGGCGGGCCTGCCGCCGTCGTGATCTCATGCCTGTCGTGAAGGTGAGGCCGGCTGGAAGCTGGTCCACCCGGCAGAAAGGTGGTCCCGTGGTCGAATCTGGTGAAGTGCTGCTTAAGGTGGACGGCGGCGTCGCGATCGTGACGCTGAACGCTCCGGACAGGCGCAACGCGCTGACGCCTGGGATGGCCGACGAGCTGATTGCGACCTTCGATGAGGTGGACGCCAAGCCGGAGGTCGGGGCGCTGGTCATCCGCGGGGTCGGCAAGTCGTTCTGCGCGGGTGGCGACGTCGCGACCCTGACCTCGGCGGGCAAGGACCCGGCGGCGCCCGACGCCTACGAGGGCATGGGCAAGATCTACGACTCGTTCTACCGGCTGGGCCAGGTGCGCGTGCCCACGGTGGCCGCGGTGCGCGGCTCGGCCGTGGGCGCCGGCATGAACATGCTGCTGGCGGCGGACCTGCGGATCGTGGCGAAGGACGTTCGGCTGCTGGCCGGCTTCCTCCGGCGAGGAATGCACCCCGGCGGAGGGCATTTCGTGATCCTGTCGCGGCTGATCGGCCGAGAGGCCGCAGCGGCGATGGCGCTGTTCGGCGAGGAGATCAACGGCGACAAGGCCGTTGAGCTCGGCTTGGCGTGGGAATCGCTGGACGACGCCGCGGTCGAGGACCGGGCGATCGAGCTGGCGCAGCGCGTGGCGGCCGACCCCGAGCTGGCGCGGGTGGCGGTGGGCAACTTCCGCAAGGAGGTCGTCAACGGCGCCGTTGCTTGGGACGTCGCGATGCAGTCCGAGCGCCCGGCCCAGATGTGGAGCATGCGGCGATCTGCTGGAGGTTGACGGTTCGCTGCTTCGCAGCTTCGGGGCGGTCGAGCTCCCGGAGCGATTAAGCGGTCCCTTCGAAGTGTCGGATGGCGTCGATCAGCGGGGTAAGGCGCAGCGATCCCTGATCGGACCGCTCGTAGTGACGTTCGAGTGACTTGGCGTGCTCTTCGAAAGCCTTAGCTCTATCGAGAATCGCACCGTCGGTCACGAGAAGTCTCACCGCTGCTACGGCTTCCGTGAGTTGGTCGACTTCTCGCCCGAACGTTTCGTTGGCCTGCTCTACGTCCAAACCTCGCTCCAGATCCACGAGAGCCCGTTGCACCCGTCGACCGGTCTTCACGACGTCCACCAGCGCGGCGTGCTGTTCCTGCCGAATGCGCTCCCGTTGATCACGCTTGTGCTTGTGCTGCTCGCTCCTCCAGCTGAACGCCTGCTGCATTCCGACGCCGCCGAGCGCAGCGCCCCCACCTATCAGCGCATCGACCCATGACAAGGGGTAGTCCTCCCAGACGTTTGCAGTTCTCACGGACTCTCGTGGTCGGTCAGCGTCAGGTCGGCGGAAAGTACGAGGCATGGACGCGACACTCAAACGGTAAGGGTGGCCAGCGCGGGTGGCCCGAGCCAGACCTGGCACAGCGCATGTGCCAATTGTTCCGAGCGGTTCTTGATGTCCGTCTCGGTCCAGGTATCTGGGCGGTTCTCGACGACGCCCCTACTCAATGCGAGCAAGCTGAACTTGCTGACGAGTGAGCGCTTGCCCACGCCCTTGAGATCGCCGGCGGCCTTGACAAGAGCCGCCGTCTCTCCGTCGGTCCACGGTCGGTTGGACAGAGTGCCGTTCAACGTGGACGTGACCAGCGTCAGATTGCCGATCGTGTTCACCAGCCGATCCCTTTCGGCAGCCGCCGCTGGCGACAACTTGGGGTCGGTGTCCCAGTAGGTTCGCCAGCCCTGTGGCATGAGGTGTTCCACCTGGAGGCCAGAGGGCAACGAGACGTCTTCATTCAGCCCGCTGCGCAGCTGCTTCTCCAGAGCCTCCAGGACGACGCGCAAGCGCGACTGGCGAACGTTGCCGTAGAGCTTCACCTTCGGAAGCCCGGCCATGACCTCGGCATCCGTGGGCCAGGCCCGAGAGTCCGAGTCCTGCTTGGCCAGGTACGCCTCCACGACATCCCCGACCTGAGCCACCTCGGCGCCATCGAGCGCACCCAGGATCGCCACCATGAAGCGGTTGACGTCCTTCATCGTGCGACGCAGCAACGTTCGCCGCACCACCCAGCTCTCGAGGGCAGCCAGCGCTCTCCCGACTTGGTCAGACGGGATGGCGTGGTTCTCCGAGAGCATCCAAAGGAGAATCGGCGTGGTGGAAGCGAGCTCCAGTGCTTCACCACGCGCTTGTAGAAGCGCCCTCCGACGGAGTCCGGCGCTTGTTGCCCGAAGCTTCGGAAGGTATCCGCGTCCCGCCGCAGCTCGCCGAGCAGCTTCTCCGCCGATGCTGCGTCGGTCATGCGGGGTCGTGCGTGGCTGGTGAACGCGCGGAAGACCTGCTCTGTGACGACCTCGTCGCGGGTGCGCATCGTAAGCCAGTACTGCAGGAAGATGTCGATCCGCGATCGATTGTGCCGACCTTGCGAAATCTCTTCTCGCCACCACGGGTCGTCGAAGTCGGCCCAGAAACGCTCCGGCCACGTCTCCACGTCTGCCTGCACCCATTCGCCGACCTGAAAGATCCAGTTCTTGACCAGATCAGCCTTCAGGAGCGGCGTTCCGCGGTCGTTCAGCGTTTCGAAGATGACCTGGTCGTCGTCCTGAGCAGTTAGGTTGATCGCGACGAGGAAGAGGCGCGTCTGCATGACATCGGCGAGCGCGCGAACGCGTGCCTTCTCGTCGCGGACCTCCTCCGCGCCTTCGGGCACCTCGCCCGCCAGCCAGTCGTGGACCTCATCGCGGAAGAATTGATGTGCTTCGACTATGAGGTGGTCGTCGCCCCCCAGGCTGCGTGCTCATCTGACATCGCGTGTTCGAAGGCGTTGCGATCGGAGCGAGCTGGCCACAGCTTGAACCGCTCGGGCTTTCCCGCAAATCGCTTTGCCTTGTTCAGTATCAACTCCTCGAGCGCCTCAGCCTCGTCCTCGTGCCCACGGGCGGAGACCGCGGCATGCACGGCGTCGAGCAGGATCTGAAGCGTCGTCGTGCGCTGTTGGCCGTCGATGACCGAGTGGCGGGTGACGTCCCCCGCGATGGCGGACTTCGCCTTGAAGACCACTGCCCCGAGGAAGTGGCCTCCCGCCTCCTCGGCCGCTGCGTCGTCATCCGCCGCGCGAATCACCTTCTCCGCGACCCGACGGACATCTGCCCAGAGTGGTGCCCACTGGTCTTCTTCGGTCCAGACGTAGGGCCGCTGGAACACGGGGATTTCGTAGTGGACGGTGCCGCCGAACAGCTCGCGGGGGTTGAGGGCGTCAGCCTTCACGGTTTAGGACTCCAGGGGTCGTATGAATGAGGGCAGAGGTCAAGCAGCCTTGAATTGCGCGTAGCGCTGCATCAGGCGATCGGCGTCGGGTCGGTCGGCCCGACGCGCTGGGATCTGCAGCAGCGGCCGGCCGTGGTGCTCCTGGAGGCCGTACTTGAGCATGGGCCCGTCGATCTCGTCGAGCAGCCGGTGGTGGATCTCGACCGTGTAGTCGGGTCGGATACCGAGGATGTTCCGGTCGTAGGCGGCGTGGTGCAGCTTGCAGAGCGCGAGACCGTTGCTGGTGACTGCTGCTCCGCGCGGGTCGGAGTCCGGGGTGATGTGGGCGGCGTCCAGCAGCTCTCGGTGGTTGAGTGAGCAGACGGCACACCGCGTCTCGTAGGCCACCATCACCTGGCTGGCGAACACCGGCTGGTGCAGGCGCCGACGCGTCATGGTCAACAGGTACTTCCGCAAAGTTTCCTCCACGCGGCTACCTGGCTGGACTTGGCGCTGCTCCTCTGTGAGGGCCATGACGAACTGTAAGTGCTCCGGCTCCTCGCCGATCAGGTAGACCGGGAAGATCGCTTGGAAGATCCCGGGCCGGATGCCGTAGAACCACATCAGAGGCGCCTGCTCGAGCATGGCGCGACGCAGCCCTTCGTTCTCTGCCGCGCCTCGTTGGTCCCGGCGGAGCTTGTACCGGTGCAGACCGTCCGCGCCCTCGGAGTCGTCATAGGGCCGGGACGGAGCCCCTTCCGGCGCCGCGGTCAGGATGCTCAGCGCGGCCGACCATCCCTTCGGACGGCGGATCCCGCGGCCGGCGTCGACCAGCGGGAATCGGTCACCGCCGACGTGGAAGTCGTCTCGCAGCTGGGCGCGGGTGACCGGGATGGTCCCGTCGAGCGTCACGCTGCTCAACCACTCGAGGGCGGCTGCTCTGACGTACTGCTCCGAGGCAACTCCGGTCACGGGCGGAGCCTCTACTGATCTCGCCTGTTCAGCAACGGGGAACGCCGAGAGCGCGTCCGCGAAGACGGAGCCGAAGTCTTTGTTGCGTGTGCCGGAGCAGCGCGGGCCAGGTGGGCCGTGGGAGGCTGCTCGCCGTGGGGCACTCCATCCTCGGACTGTTCGCCGGGATCGGCGGGATGGAACTCGGGCTGCAGCAGGCAGGCATCGACGAGCCGTCCGAGCTGTACGAGTGGTGGCCATCCGCGAGGTCCGTCCTAGCTGACCACTTCGAGGACGCCGACCTGAACGGCGACGTCATCGGTCTGCGGGACCTACGAGACGCCTCGATCGTCACCGCCGGTTTCCCGTGCACCGATCTGTCGCAGGCGGGCCGCACGTCTGGTCTGGAAGGGCTCGCCTCCGGCCTCATCCGCCACGTGCTCCAGCTCCTCCGGACGTCGCAGCCCGAGTGGGTGCTGATCGAGAACGTGCCGAACATGCTCCGCCTCGGTCGAGGTGCGGCGATCCGGGAGATCACCGCGTCTCTGGAGTCCGCTGGCTACGCGTGGGCCTACCGCACCATCGACTCCCGTTCCTTCGGGCTGTCTCAGCGCCGCAAGCGCGTGTACTTGCTCGCATCCGCCGTCCACGACCCGGCAGCGGTCCTGTTCCGGGAGGACGCACCCTCGGAGGAGCCGGACGGCGCTGCCTCCGGAGCCGCACGGAACAGCGCCTACGGCTTCTACTGGACCGAGGGCAACCGCGGCGTCGGTTGGGCGATCGACGCCGTGCCCACCTTGAAGGGCTCCACGACCGTCAGCATCCCCAGCCCGCCGGCGGTGTGGATGTGCGACAACGATCCGGGGATGCGCATCGTGCGGCCGTCGATCGAAGCGGCGGAGGTGCTCCAGGGGTTTCCTGCCGGGTGGACTGCGAACGCGCCGACGCGCGACCGGTGGAAGCTGGTGGGCAACGCCGTAAGCGTCCCCGTGGCGCAGTGGATCGGGGAAGGGCTGCTCGCCGCCGGTGATCCGGCGGCCGCCCTCGACACGACCCCGCACGTCGACGGCAGCGTCTGGCCGAAGGCCGCATGTCACCTCGGAGGCCAGAGGTGGGGCGTCCGGGTGTCCGAGTGGCCACGATCTCCGGCACCTGACTACCAACACCTGGCTGACGTCCTTGGGACACACGGCCAGGAGCCCCTGTCGCACAGAGCGACAAAGGGCTTCCGTGACCGACTCCGGCGGAGCAACCTTCGGTACTCGGGGGACTTCATGTCGGCACTCGACGAGCACGTGGCGCTGTCAGCGCCCTGATCTCGAGGCGCTATCAGATGACGTGAGCCGGTTGACGATGACCGAGACGACGTCCTCCGGCTTCTCGTGCTCCCAGAAGCGCAGCACCGTCCAGCCCATGTTCTTGAGCTGCGCTGTCACGTCCGCGTCACGCGCCTGGTTGGTCGAGATCTTGTCGACCCACCAGGCTGCGTTGGCTTTCGGCGACGTCGCGTGGAGAGGGCACCCGTGCCAGAAGCATCCGTCGACGAAGACAGCGAGACGTGCGCGCGTGAAGGCGATGTCGATCGTCCGCCGGCGTTGACTCGGGACCGGCCAGGCCACTCGGTAGCGGAGACCGGCGGCGTGCAGCAGTCGGCGCACGGCCATCTCGGGTCCGTTGTCGCGCTTCTTGACGGCGCCCATGCGTCGGGACATCTCGGCGCTGGAGGACCCGGGATGCGGGCCGGGCTGCGGGGTCCTCGCCATCACGTCCTGAGGGTTCCACGGCGTCGGCCGCCCGACGCAGCGTCCACAGTCTGGATCAGGCCGAGTAGTCCACCAAGAACTGGCTGTCACGCAACTGGTCGAGGTGTGCCTTGATCGAAGAAGCCACCGCGGCGTCGCGCAGCAGGACGCCGCACTCGAGGTTCGCCTCGGCCGCTGCGGAGGAGAAGTTCGCGCTGGTCACCAGCGCCGCGAGCCCGTCGATCATCACGATCTTGGCGTGCTGCACGGCGTACTCGCCCACCTCGGGCGGGCTCATCGTCCAGATGCGCGCGCCGGCCAGCTTCCCGGCGAGTGCCGTGGCTGTCTTCGCCTGCCGCGCCCGGTCCACGACGAGGGTGACTGCGACGCCGCGGCCGACCGCCTCCCGGAGCGCCGCCACGTACGACGACCCCATGGTCGCCGAGTAGGTGGCGGCGTAGACGTACGACTGCGCCTCGTTGATCAACTGCGACGCGGCCAGGGTCGTGCGCCCTTCGCTGTGCGGCAGGCTCGGTGACGTCCACACCAACTGCGGTCGGGCGGCGCGAGGAACGCCGCTCAGGGCCGACAGCACGACGGTCAGGGCGCGGACGTCGCCCGCGAGATCTTCGAGCGCGGCGTGGAGGAGCTCCAGCACGCGCTCCCGACGGTCCGCATGGACGCTCTTGACGGCCTGGTGGAGCAGTCCGTGCCCGAGATCGAGAGATCCGCCGATTCGTCTAGCCTCGTCCTTGGTCAGGAACGCGCCGAGCTCGGCGGCGGACGTCATGCGGCGTCCTCCTCGCACAGCTCGGTGAACAGTCCGGGCGTCCAGGTGCTCGGGTCGGCGACCAGGTCGAGGACCATCCGGCGGTCCAGGAAGCGGTTCGTCCGCTCGCAGCTGGTCTCGCTGACGAACAGGCAGAAGTGGCAGGCCGCCCCGTGCAGGAAGTCCTCCTTGCCGCGCGGTGCTCGGTGCGAGCAGATCGGGTCGGACGAACAGCGGGTGCCGCGGCGGAGGGCGTCCAGGATGACCTTCTGCAGCTTCCCCGGCTTGGCCAGCTCGACGAGACCACCGAGCGTGCCTTCGCTGTCCGAGGACGTCGTGCTGACGAGCAGTCCAGCCGCCGGCGGGATGTCGTCGTTGCCGGGCCAGGCGAAGATGCGTTCGGTCAGGCTGGCCGAGCCGTAGCCGCTGGACATCGCCATCTCGCGGATCAGCAGGTGCGAGAGCGTGTGGATCGCCCAGTAGCGCGGGGACGGGAAGCGGCCGTCCGGATCGATCTCCGCTGCGGTCTTGCTGGTGCGGCGCAGGAAGTTGAGCCGGTGCGCTTCCCTGTAGCGCTGCCAGACCGGACGGTCCAGCACGTCGGCTTCCCAAGCGGCGACGCGGGCCTCGTCGAACTGGATGAACACGCCCTCCCCGCGGTCCTCGGTGGCCGGCACCCACGACGGCAGGCCGTTGCGGGTGAGGGGGGCGACGCGGTCGGAGGCGTCGTCGATCCGGTCGAAGGCGTCGATACGGGTGAACCCGATGAAGGCGTTGACCTTCTTGAGCCGCTCGACGGCGACCACCCCGGTGACGAGCGGTTTCAACGCCGCGGCCACGTCGCGCGACTCGGCCTTGAAGTCGGGAGAGCCGCTGTACTTGGTGAACTTCGACGGGTCGCTGAGCACGGCCCACTCCGGCGCCAGCAGCGTCCGTGGGTCGCGTCGGGCAGCCGCGTACTCGCCGTCGTCCGCGGTCGTCGATTGCCCGGTGGCGAGCTGGAAGGCCTCCCAGAGAAGGTCGTCGTCGACGTCTTCCAGGCCGGCCAGACCATTGATGGCCGCCAGCTGCCTGAACAGGTCCAGGCTCTCGGGGCCATGGACGCCGGCCAGCAGCTTCCTGGGCAGGGAGGCGATGGCCGGGGCCAGCTCGGACGCCGACGCCTCGTCCTCGCGCGGCAGGGCCAGGGCGCTCACGGTGTTCGAGAACCACTGGTTGGCGGCGCCGAGCAGCATGAGCCGGCCCTGCTCCTTGCAGGTGAAGAATGCGTCGAGGTGCGGGTGTCGTCCGCGACAGCGAGGCAGATTCGCGGCGGCTGCACGAGTGGTCGCATCCAGCATGCCGCGGTAGGCCTTGCACGCTTGGCAGGTGATCCGGACATCGGGACCGAGGTTGCTCTTCCACTCCTGCATGCGGAGCCGCGGTCGAGGAGCGGACGGGCATGCCGCTCCCCGGTGCACCCAGGCGACATAGGGGAACTCGTCGAGGTGTCCCTTCTGGCATGCGATGAGATAGCGGGCAGGCACTGCGGTGCGGTCTCGCGGCTTGCGCTTCACCGTGCCGCCCTCGGACCAGCCAGTGCACTTCAAGTGCAGGAACTCCGCCTGGTCCGGCCGAAAGGGGTTGGTGTTGCGGTACTCGAAGCTGGCGCCGTCCGACACCTGGCCGAGCAGGCCGCAACCGGTGCACCGCAACCACTGGGGGAAAACGCGCCCAGGGATGCCCAGGTCGGTCGCCGAGTCCTTCTGGCCGATCTCGGCGGACGCCCACGGGGGCTTGCGCAACTCGTGCACGGTCTTGCCCAGGTGTGCCTGGACGACCTGGAGCAGGCGTGGCTCGACGATCGTCTCCGGCGGTGTGGGCCTGCGCCGGTAGATGCGCTCCCAGTCATCGAGCCCGTGCGGCATGACCGACAGGTGCGGCAGGTCGACCGTCGAGCCGATGCCCTGCGTGTAGAGCAGCGCGGAGGGCCGGACAGCGCCGACCTTCGCCCGGTTCTTCGGCTTGTTGGTCTCGACGTCGGTGAGCGGGTCGAGCTCCTGCTCGACGGTGGCCACCGCCGCCTCGGGTACGTCGGGGGAGGGTGGGGCGACGTCGGTCGGGTCGTCCGACACGGCGGTCATGCGTCCTCCTTGGCGGGGGCGTGGAAGGTCCATCCCGGAGCGTCGATGGGCTCCTTGGCGGCGAGATGACTCGGGCTGGGGCTGACCAGGAGGTTGATCTCCGGCTGCACCTCGCGCATCGAGTTGGCCACCACGAAGACCTTCTCGGCGGCTGTGGTGGTCCGGACCTCGGGGCTGATCAGCAGCGGGCTGGTGATCTGGGTCTTGTCGGTCGACCGCTCGTAGACGAGGCCGCCGCCCTCCTCGATCGCGCGTCCGAGCCAGCGGTCCTTGCGCTGGATCAGCTTGGCCCGGACCCGCTCGTCGAAGTCGGGCTCGGGATAGGCACGCGCCGCCCGTTCAGCGAGCCGCTCGATGATCTCGTCCAGGCGCTGTGAGCCCTCGATGATCCGGCCGGCGCCGAGCTCGGGGGACAGGGACTGAGGCCGGCCGACGTCCATCACCCGGGCCGCGCTCACGAGCACCCCCATGAGTCCCCGCTCGAGAGCGGCCTCGGAGAACGGGGTGACGCTGAGCGCTTCCACCTGCGCGTAGAACGTCTCGTGGTAGTGCCGGAACTGCTCGAAGTGCGCCATGTCCCGCGGTCTCGACCAGTTGGCCAGGGAAACGACCAGCCCCGGGCGGGACGGATCTCGACCGACGCGGGACGAGGCCTGGATGTACTCGGCGGTGTTCTTCGGTTGGCCGACGACGAGCATCAATCCCAGGCGGGGGACGTCGACACCGACCTGCAGCATCGACGTCGCCAGGACGAAGTCGTACGGCCGCTGGTCGTAGCCGCCCTTCACCTTGCCGTCCTGCATCGCCTTGGCGAACGCAGCCTTTCCGTTCGTGCTCCACCGGTCCGGATCGAACTCCAGGGAGAGCTTGTCCAGCGTGGCCCCGATCTCCGATGACGAGATCCGCGAGGTCAGTTCTCCGATCGCCAGGCGGGAGAAGTCCGTGGTGCGGCGCGGGAACGGCTCGGTCCTGCCGGACACACGGGTGGTGACGTCGTCGTCGACGTAGCGCCGCATGCCGGCGAGCTCCCGCGTCGCGCTGAAGTAGGCGACCGAGGTCAGGTACGGGTCGGCCGCCTTGCCGTGCTCGTCGAGCAGCTTCTGCCCGGCGAGCAGGAGCACCTCGGCGATGCGGATCTCGGCGAGGGTCAGCCGGATGCCGTGCGCGCAGACGCCGAGGTACTTCCGTCCCGGGTCCTCCTCGGTGACCTCCAGCTCCCTCGAGAAGAACGTCTGCCGGACGTCGAGCACCTGCGGCGGGAACACGTCGACGCCTCGCCCGTACAGGTTGCGGACCTGGTCCTCGGCTTTCCGGACCGTCGCCGTGGAGGCGACGATCAGCGGACGGACGGCGTCGCCGTCCCGGGACCAGGAGCAGAGCACGTCGACGACGTTCTCGAAGACGCCGACGGCGGTGCCGAGCGCTCCGGTGATGAGGTGCAGCTCGTCCTGGATGATCAGGTCCGGCGGGCGGAGGCGTGACACGGGCTCCACGTCGACGGCGGGGTAGGTGACGCCGCCCTTCGAGACGGTGATGTGCTTCTGGCCCTTGCAGGAGTCGCCGCGCGCGTCGGGGTGCCGGTAGCCGTGGCGGGGGCAGCGCTCGGCGACGTAGCCGAAGAGGCTCGCCGCCTCGCCCTCACGCGCCAGCCGGGCGAACTTGTCGACGGTGGCGAGCAGGAACGTCGGCGGATGCCGGTAGATCTCCTCGTCGACGGTGAGGATGGGCAGACCCTCGTCGTCGGGGCCCCGCGTGGAGAAGGGGCACTCCTCGTCGCGGTCGCCGCAGTGGACGTGGATCCGCTGGGTCGTGGCCACGGCGTCGACGTCGCGCTTCGGGTCGATCGGCGTTCCGCACCACGGGCAGCGCTTGATCTGCAGCACGGTGAGGCCGTGAGCTCGGCCGTCCTCGGACTTGGCCAGCTTCACCTGCGCCTCGGCCTCGGCGTAGCGCTTGGGGCTGACGCTGCTGCCGACCCAGAGCCCGATGCGGAAGGGCTCGGTGCCCCAGGTCGCTTCGTCCTCGCGGCGGATCAGTTCCGCCGCGCACACGAGCGCGGCGGCGCGCTGGAACTGCTGGGAGGTCAGCAGGCGGAGGGTGTAGCGCATGAGGACGGCGACCCCGTCGCCCCCGTCGACCTCACCGTCCTCGCCCTGGACGGTCCCCTGGAGACGCCGGATCGCGAAGGTGAAGGCTGCCAGGCCGAGGTAGGCCTCGGTCTTGCCGCCACCGGTGGGGAAGAAGAGCAGCTCGACGCGGGAGTCCTCGCCGCTCCGGTAGGGATCGGTCGGGTCCACGAGCGCGGGAAGCTGCATGAGGATGAAGGCGAGCTGGAAGGGCCGCCAGGAAGCCGCCTTGTCGCCCTTGGCCTCGACCTCGGTCAGCGCCGTCTCGACGGTGACGCCGGCCTTGGCGGCTCGTGCAGCGGCGACCTGGGAGCGGATGCGCTGGTCGCGCATGGCCCGGTTCATGAACCGGAAGGCCGTCAGCGTGTCCGGGTCGCTCTCCAAGAGCCGCAACCCAGCCTCCAGCCGGGAGGCCGCAACTCGTGCCTCGCCGATCGCCTCGGAGGCGGTCTTCTCCAGGTGGTCGGGGAGTGCGTCGGCAGCCTCCTTTTGGTCCACGTCGAGCCATGACGCGTAGCCGGCGATCATCGGCTCGAGCGCCCGGCGGACGTCGCCGGCGTCGATCTCGGCGAGGACACGCATCGAGGTGACAGTGTCACCGGCATCGCCGGCGACGGTCTGCGGGACGTCGGCCGTCGGCAGCCAGGTCGTCGTGACCTCACGGGCGCGGCGGGACTCAGGGACCTCGTCCCAGTCGACGGAGCAGGTGCGCCCGACGGCGTACTCGAGCTTGTGCTTGTACTGGAGGTCCAGTCGGCGCCGCTCCTCGTCGGGCTCCCTATATCCGGGTTCGAGGACGTCGCGGCTCGGCAGGAAGCACGCCGACCCGTCCTTCGCGGTGACGGTCAGCGTCGTCTGGAACAGCCAGTCCCCGGGCGGGGCATCGGTCCCGGTGACGCGATCGTTGCTGAGCGCCAGTTCGACGATCAGTCGATCACCGAGCGGGAAGACCTCGACGCGGAGGCTGACGTCGGTGTCGAGGTCGAGGACGTCCGCTCGTCGGGCCGTGGTGCCTCCTAGGACGAGCTCCTTCGGGAACTCGAAGGGGGTGCGTCGGAACCACGTGCGCTTCTTGCCGGTCTCCTCGTTCAGGCGCTGGAAGCTCTTGTAGCGGCCCCAGGCGGCTGTCACGGCGAGCGTGCCGACATCGGCGGGCACCTGGAACCGAAGTCCCATCGACGAGGGATGCGTCAGCGCACCCTTGGGGCCGGTGTCCTCCTCGTCATCGGAGTCCGCTGTCCTAATGTCCTCGTCGGTCGGCACGGGGACACCTGGTTGGCCCGGATGGTCCGGATCGCTGATCGCCTGCACGGGAGCGCCATCGATCCCCTGGCTCTCAGCTTCATCCGGGTCGACATGTATGCGGGCAAGCGCGGGGTCGATGGTGACCGGTGCGAGTCCCCCGACGGCGTACATGGCTCGGGGACTCGCAGGAATCTCCTCGTCGGCATCGCCTCGCGGGCCGAGCAGCTCTTGCCGGATTAGGGACACAAGCTCCCCGCGTACGACTGTTGACGGTCCGCCGGTCATCGTAGAAGCCCTAATTGCGTCATGACGGTCTTGCCCTCTGCTGCCGCGCGACGGTGGTTCTCTTCGAGCAGGCGAGCGAGCATCTCCGCTCGTGCGGCAGGGCTCACTGTGAACTTATCCAATCCTCTGTATGAATGAAATCCGTGCTCCAGCTCAATGTCGTGCCAGCCGTACCCCGCCATGGTGGCCTCGTCGACCTCGACGTGGAGATCCCGCAGTTCCTGAATCTCTTCATCGACGATATTGACCGAACTGACGAGCCAGTAAAGTGTCGTCAGTCCCACCTTTCGTGCCGCCATAATGTCTCGGCGTCGTCCGTCGAGGTTAAGGCCAGCAGTTTCAAGTCGGTCCGTGATTGGGGGGCGCGGGAAGGTCTCAAATACGTCAGATGGTGTATATCTGGGGTCATTTCTCATGCCGGAGCCATAAGTGATTGCCCATAGCTGATGCATCGATGAGGAAAGAACTGCGAGATCGCCGAAGCCTGGTAACGCGAAGGCGTTGAGTGAATCGCTAATGACCTGCGTAGTCGGCACGCGAACCGGCATGACAGTCCTGCTCACCCGCGTGATCACTGGAATCTCGGGGTGCGGCGCTATTGCACCATAGAGTCCCGGCCGAACCTCTCCGTAGCGCCACCAGCGTTCGCGCACGGCCTCGCGATTCACCTTCTCGCGCTCCGGTTTGACCTGGGCGAGCACGCGAGCGAAGGGAAGCTCATACTTCGACGCCTTCTGCTGATCCCAATCGAAGAAATTGATTACCCAACGCGATGCCGAGCAGTCGGGGCGCGAATTGACATCCTTGCCGCCGAGGTATCGCTGGATAACTTCCGAGTTGCGAGGATCAGCCTCGATCATTTCCAGGGCCTCCGCCTCGGTAAGCAGGAAGCCCTCGCCGTAGATCTTGGAGCCTTCGAAAGCCAGTCCACGATTCTCTGAAAGTCGAAGCGGAACACCACGGCCTTGGCTGAGCTCGCCTTCCAGCATTGTTGAAACATAAGGGACTGGAATCCGGTCCGCGTATCTAAGGACTCCCTCGACCGACAAACTCATACTCAAACAGACGATGGAGTACGCGAGGTTGGCCGATCGGCTCGGCCACGCCTCGCTCTTTACTGCCCAGCGAATCGTTGCACCGGCTGCCACCATCTGGTCGAGTCCCACGCGCTTGGTCTGATTCTGGGCGATGGAGTTCGTGGCTATAAGTCCGATCTGCCCAACCTTAACTCGCGCGAGCTGCTGAGCCCTCAGGAAAAAGTATGCGACAAGATCTGCCATTCCGCGGTTTCCGCGGGCGATCTGGTGCACCATCCATTCTCGAACATTCTCGCCGAAGGCGCTTGTCTGGGAAGAGGCGCCAAGGAAGGGCGGGTTCCCGATGATGGCGTCGAAGCCGCCGTGTTCGAGGATGACGTCGGGGGCTTCGATGATCCAGTGGAGGGGGTGCCAGCGCGCGTAGTCGTTGGGAACGCTGGGTGTGAGGCCATGGTCGAGGATGCGGTGCAGGTGGGACTGATCGCCGGCGGAGCCGTCGGCGGGGAAGGCCCGGATGAGGGCTCCTTCGAGGGCCGTGTGGCTGTCGTCGAGGGCGGTACCGGGCTTGCCTCCGAGGCGGAGTGCGGTGGCGACAATGCCGTCGGCGATCAGACGCAGCTTCTCGGTGACCTGCTCGGACTGCTCGAGCAGGCGACGTTTGCCGTTGCGTGTCCGTTGGGGATCGTCCTCGTCGACGGTCGTCGCGAGCTGGTGCCGGATGCGGATGACCTCGTCGAGCACGGCTTCGGCGTCGACGAAGGCGTTGAGCTGACCCTTGGACTTCTTGGTCTCCGGGGCGATGTGCATATGGCGAAGCTGGTCGAGGGTGGTGAGGCCGAGCAGCGAGTTGCCATGGAAGACCTTGTCGTCCACGAACGAGAACGGCCTCGTGGGATCGAGCGAGACGAGCCAGAGGGAGAGCTTGCACATCTCGACGGCCATGCCGTTGATGTCGGCGCCGTAGAGGCAGTGGGCGATGACCTCGCGGATGGCGCGGGTGCGCAGGCCGGTGTCGACATGATCGCCGTCGACGATGGCTTCGGCGGTCCAGGCCTCGACGAGTCGGTCGGCGAGGTAGCGGGCGGCGGCGACGAGGAAGGCCCCGGAGCCGGCCGCGATGTCGGCGACCTTGAGGTCGAGGATCGCCGAGCTGGACTTGAGCCGCCAGGCGTTCTCGTCGTTGGTCTGCAGCGGGCCGGGCTCGTAGACCAGTGGCTGCAAAGCGTGGAGCACCACTTCTTCGGCCAGGGAACGGGGCGTGTAGTGAGCGCCGGCGTTCTTGCGTGACGGGGTCTCCGAGACGACGAGCCCGCCGCGCGGGACGACGTAGGGCAGGTCGCGCAGGTCGCGGCGGATGAGGTTGCCCCACGACACCAGCGCGGGCAGCAGGTCGGGGTCGTCGCCGGCGATCGGCTTGAGGAGGCGGTTCATCTCCGCCTCGTCGACGTCTGCGTCGTGCAGCTTGGCCAGCTTCGCTACGGAGACGAGCTTCGCGGCCGGTTGGGTCTGCTTGACCCAGTCGGTCAGCCTCGCGGCGAAGTCCTTGGCGCCCCGCGACTCCTCGTAGATCTCGTTCAGGGTGTCGAGGTCGATCTCGGGTTCCTCGCCGTCCTTGCCGACGAGCCCGAGCACGACCTCGGCGTCGACCTCGCGGCAGGTGTAGCCGAGCAGGCCCTCGTAGATGTAGCCGATCTGTTCGACGTCGACGTCCCGGAAGGAGATCCGCCGCGCCTGACCTCCGACCTTGGCCACCTGGACCGACTCGAGCACGTGCAGCATCACCCGGTCGGACACCCGCAGGCGCAGTCCGCCGTCGGAACGCTCAGCGGTCAGCCACGGGAATCGCTGTGGGGCGAACAGCGATCCGCCGTAGGCCGGCATCCGGACCTCGTCGAAGTTCGCCCCGCCGTAGAGCGCGGTGCTGACCGCGAGCAGTCGGTGCCACACGTCGGTGGCGTGGTCGAGGTTCTCCTCGCCCTCCCGCTGCGCCCTGCCCTGCAGGTCGTCGAGCAGGTCGCTTATCCCGTAGGCGGCCCGGTAGAGCTCCGGCGTCGGCAGCATCCCGCGCTCCTCGGCGAAGAGCAGGAACACCACCCGCATCATCACCGTGACCGCGGCCTGGTAGATCTCGTCCGGGTCCTCGCACAGCGGGTCGTCGAGCCCCTTGCCCTGCGCGGACAGCCGCGCCTCGGAGAACGCCTGGACCAGCAGCTCGACGGACTTGCGCACCTGAACGCCGAGCGCCTCGGTGATCTCCTCGGCCTCGAGCACGCTGCGCTCGAACAGACGCGGGAGGCGGCGCTCGGGGTTCGCGTGTCGCAGCGTCGACCCGCTGACCAGCGTCAGGAACGCGTCGCGCAGCCGGGGCTCCTCGCGCCAGCTCAGCGCGTCGACCACCCCTGACCCGGTAGTGGTGCCCTCGCCGGCCCAGACCAGCGCCCACCAGCGGCCGTCGGTCACCACCCCGACCGCGACGTCGGCCTTGCGCAGCAGCGCGGCCATCCGGTCGGTCTCGCTCGCCGACCAACCGTCCAGTCCCGCAGCGTGCAGGCTGTCCGTCGGCGGCACGACCCGCAGGAGGCACCCGAGCTCGCCGTCCCGCCCCCGCAGGGCGCCGTCCGGATGCACCGCGATCGTCTCGCCCGGCGACCGGACCACCAGGTCCGCCGGCAGCTCGCCCCGTGCGACCCGATACCCCTCCCACTCGGCGAGGACGTCGAGCACCACGTCCACCCAGGAGTGCGCCACGTCGGCGTACTGCTCGGCCGATCCATTCCGGGAGCGGTCGAAGGCCTGCTCCCAGGCGGCGTGGCTCTCCTTGAACGTGACCAGCCGGTCGTCGACGTCGCTGAGCGGCTCCATCCCGTTCGGCCACATGTCCTTCAGAACCGGCAGCGACAGGAATGGGCCGTCGGTCTCGACCTGCGCCAACCAGTCCTGGTGCAGCTGCGTCGTGCTCGGCGGACGACGCCTCATCGGACCGCCACCCCCTTCTCGGCGTCGGCCGGGCTGATCGCGAAGAGCACCGCGGCGGGGAACGGCCACGGCTTCACGTCCTGGTACCGGGTCTCCACCGCCTCTCGTTCGCGGCGGCGCTCGTCGTCGAGCGCGTCGAGCCTGGCGCGCATCTGCCGCAGGTCCCGCTCCGACTGGTGCTGCTCGACGTCGAACAACATCGCCTCTGCTTCCTGTTCGAGCTTCTCCGCCGCAGCGATCGACTCGCGGAGCGTGCCGGCGAAGCGGGTGAAGATGGCGTCCACCCGGGCGAGGTCCTCCTCGCGCCGCTTCGCCAGTCGGTCCTCGACCTCCCGCGTCCGTCGCTCGACCCGGGCTCGGATGGCGTCCTCGACGCGGGACCGGAGTCCTGCGGCGTCGTCGTCCCAGGCCGCAGCGAGGTCGCGTGCGACCTCGTCTGGCGCGGCGGTCAGCTCGACGCCGTCCAGCGCTCGGGCCAGCAGCTCCTCGGCTCGCTCGACACCGACCTGCTGCCGCCGGGCGAGCCGCGTGCCGGCCAGGAAGACTTCCTCGTGCAACCGGATGCCGCCGCGACCGACCAGGACGAGCCGGACGACCGCGGCGGCGAAGGACTCGTCGAGCGCGGGGACCACGACGGCGCTGACCCGGTTCAGGTCGGTCTCGCCGCCCCAGAGGGCCGACCGCAGCAGTCGGGTGGACCGCTGGAGCAGCGGGTGGCCCAGGTGGGCGTGGACGAAGTCCGTGGTGGCGCGGGCGACGTCCTGGTCGAACGTGATCGGGCGCAGACGGTCCGGTTCCAGTCGGCTGGCCAGGCCCCGGGTGACCGGCTCCCAGGAGCGGGCGAGGGACGGCAGCTCGAAGACCTCGCCGCCGTCCTCCAGCTGACTGGGGATGAGTCGAGGCTGCATGTCGAGGTCCAGGGCGGTCTCGACCACGCGCCGGAGGTTCATCGGCCGCAGGTGCAGGCTCTCCCGGTCCGCCGCCAGCTGGGTCTCGAGGGCGGTCAGCTCGGCGTTCACCTGCCGCTGTCCGAGCAGCATCTCGTTGATCGCGCGGTCGCCCTCGGGGGCCTGCGCGGCTGACCTCGGTGTGAGAGCGGCGCCGGTGAGCTGACGCTGGATGTCGGGCGCGATGATCTCGTTCGCCGACCCGAGGTCCAGCTCGACCCGGGCGATCTTCGTGGCGACCCGGGCGAGGAGGTCGACGTCCGACGCCAGGCCGGAACGGCCCGCCGTCGGCGTGAAGTGCCGGATGTCCGGCTGGTGGTCCTGGCCGTACCGGTCGACCCGGCCGATCCGCTGCTCCAGCCGGTTCGGGTTGAACGGGATGTCATAGTTGAACAACCGGTGGCAGTTGGCCTGCAGGTCGATGCCCTCGCCGGCGGCATCGGTGGCGAGCAGGATGCGGACCATCGTCTTGCTCGGCGGCTCGTTGAACTGCGCGCGCGTGATCTCGCGCTGCTCGGGGTCGGTGCCGCCGTCGATGACCGCGATCCGGTCGGCGGCGTAGCCGTGCTGGAGCAGGTTGTCCCGGACCCAGTAGAGCGTGTCGACGTACTCGGTGAAGACGACGATCCGCTCGTCGAGCCAGCGGTCGCCGGCGAGCAGCACGCCGTCGAGGTGGCGGACCAGGGCCGCCAGGCGGGAGTCGACGGTGCCATCGAACTCGTGGCCCCACCGGCTGAGCCACCGCAGGTCCACGACGTCCTCGTCGGTCAGGGGCGGGAGCTTCCGCCGGGTGCCGGCGAGGGTCAGCATCTCCGTCTGGTCGGACTTCCCCTCTTCGAGGTCGTCGGCGTCGACGCCGAGCACGTCGTCGTAGTCGCCGGTCAGCTCCGCGTCCACACCGCGCAGCCGCGTCTCCAGGTAGACGTCGACCGTGCGGGCGAAGGCGACGGGGGAGGAGAAGAAGCGCTTCTTCAGGAGGAGCGTCGCCATGTCGCGGGCCTGCTTGGCCGCGCCATCGCCCGTGGCCACCGCCTTGTCGCGTCGGTTGGTGAAGGCGAGAAGGCGCTCGTAGGCCTCTTCCTCGGCGGGCGTGGGCTCGAACGGCAGGGCGGTGACCTGGCGCTCCTGGAAGCCCTTGGCCTCCTTCAGGTCGCGCTTCAGCCGGCGGACCGCTACCTCGCGGAGCGCGGATCGGTCGATGTGCGAGCCGCGGACGAAGCGCTGCGGATCGACCATCTCAAGCAGGGCGGTGAACGACTCGACGTAGCCGTTGTGCGGGGTGGCGCTGAGGAACAGGCGGTGCTCGCACTTCTCGGCCAGCTCCCGGACGGCATGCGTGCGCTGCGAGTCGACGGCGTAGCCGCGGCGGGTGATGTTGAGCTTGTCGACGCGCTGCGGGCTCGACGGGGCGACGTGGTGCGCCTCGTCGACGATGAGGATGTCGTAGGCGAACCGGCGGGCGCCCTCGCGCTTCGCCGTCTGCGCGTAAACGTCGCGGAGGAGGCGCTGCGCGCGCTGCCCGGGCAGCCAGGACATCGAGACGATGATGCGCGGGAAGAGCGTGAACGGGTTGGCGTGCAGCCCGTGGCTGCGCCGGACCTCGCGCATCGTCTCCGAATTGATGATCGTGAAGTCGAGCCCGAACTTCTCGAGCATCTCGTCCTGCCACTTCAGGGCCAGGCCGGCGGGGCAGACGATGATCGCGGTGCGGGCGCGGTGGCGGAGGAAGAGCTCCTGGGCGACGAGCCCGGCCTCGATGGTTTTGCCGAGACCGACGTCGTCGGCGAGCAGGAGGTTGGCGCGGGTCTCGCGGAGCGCCCGACGCAGCGGCTCGAGCTGGTAGGCCTCGACGTTGGCGCCACTGCGGAAGGGCGCCTGGACGACCTGGGAGTCGGCCGAGGTGATTGCGCCCCAGCGGAGCGCGTCGATGAAGGCGGCGAGCCGGCCCGGGTCGTCGAAGCGGTCGGGGTCGATCGAGGTCGGCAGGCCGAGCTCCGGTCGCAATGAGCGCCCCTGCTCCAGCTCCCAGACGACCTGCAGCTCCTGGCCCAGTCGGTCCTCCTCGAGCGACTGGAGGGTGACGGCGTGCTGCAGTCCGGTGGTGGCGTCGTCAGCACCGCTCCGGGGGAGGCCCTGTACCCGGACGTCGGTGACAGCCCACGTTGCCCCCCGGACCATGGCGATCTGGCCGGGTTCGGGGACGGATCGGGTGTCCGGGCTGGACGCCACGCTTTCGTGGATGGGGCTGAGCTCGCTCTGCTGCGCCACTGACACGAGCCGGACACTAGTTCCGAGACGGGAAAGCGTCGCCCCTCCTGGGTGGTACGTGTGTCGCAGGGGTGCGGGTTGCGCATGGGACGGGTGTTGCCTCGTCGTGTCGCTCGGCCAGGAGGGATGCCCCTCCCGAGGGTCGGTCGGCGGGGCCTGCCCTTGCGATGTCGACGACTCCCTCTAGGCTCCGCCGCTGAAGACGACCTGCCCCGAGGAGTTCCGATATGCCTGCACGCCCGGAAGCGTCGAACGACGAGAATCCTGGACTCGTCAAGGCGGGGGAGAAGCTCGTCGAGCAGCTGCTGACGCTCGGGATCAACGGATTCGGCCCCTTCAAGAGCGCAGCGGAGTCGGCGGCGGAAGCGCTCCAGGGGCGCACTCCGCAGCAGGCAGTGAAGGCGCTCATCCGCAATCACGTGGCGGTTGCAGGAGCTCAGGGCTTCGTGACGAATATCGGTGGTTTCGTGACCCTGCCCGTCGCGCTGCCTGCCAACATCGGCGCCTCCTACCTCGTCCAGACGCACCTGGCCGGCGCCATCGCGGCCGTCCACGGGCACGACCTCGAGGGCGAAGAAGTCCGTTCGACCATCCTCCTGTGCCTCGTCGGCAACGCAGGATCGGAAGTGCTGAAGCGATTCGGCGTCACCGTCGGAACCAGGCTGAGCCACAGTCTGATCAAGAAGATCCCCCTCGCCGTCCTCAGGGACATCAACAGGCGGGTCGGCTTCATGCTCGTGGCCAAGTACGGCACCAAGAGGGCGGTCGTCACTCTCGCGAAGGGCGTGCCCCTGGTCGGTGGCGTCATCGGCGGCGGTGTCGACGCAGTGGTCACCCGAACCGTCGGCGCCTTCGCTGACAGGACGTTCTCGCGCGATGCGGAAGGCGCGGTGGCCGCTCCGCCTGCCGCCGGCGAGTCGGCGGCGGATGCGAGCGCCGTCATCGTTGCGGATGCCGTCATGGATCCGGACGGTGGCCTGGCTGTCTCGTAAGACCCCCGAGCGGTTGTGGCCCGCGTGCAGCTCGAGGCCACTGATCAGTTCGGCACCCGAAGCGGTGACGCCGCTCTGCACTTGCTCGAATCTGTCGTTACGAGATGGCAGGGTTCCGATCGGCCCCGGCAGTCGCGGCCGAGTAGGACGGGGAGATGCGCAGCGATGACGTCGACCACCCTCTTCGGGGTCTCAGTCCCAGGTGACAAGGTGACGGGCATCGCCGCGGCGGTGGCCGAGCTCAACCCGCGACCTCGGGGACAGCGGTGGTCGAGCCTCTCCGCATGCGTGCTCGATGCGGTGTGGAGCATCGGTGCTCGGTATAACGCCGTGGTGGGGCCGCTCGTGCACCGGGTGCTGTCCGAGGGGGCCAGTGGCCCACTCCTGACGCCCGGCCCTCCCGTCGAAGATGTGTATCCGTTGGATCGCTTCGCGGACCGGTTTCCGGACGAGGAAGCCCTGCTGGCGGTGGCGCAGAACCGCCAGCGGACCTCGACGCGCAATGGGATCACCAAGGCTCAGGCTGTGCTCGGGTACGTCCGCGTGCTCCGGGATCACGGAGTCGACGACATCGCTGCCGCCAACGTCGCGATGTCCTCGCCGCCTCTGCTGGCGTCGCTGGACAAGGGGCTGTACCGCATCCGGGGCGAAGGAAAGTACGGCATCCGTCGGGGCTACTTCTGGATGCTGTGCGGCGACGACGCCCGGGTGAAGCCTGACCGGATGGTTCTGCGGTGGCTGGAACCCCATGGCGTTCGCGATCCGCACGTCGCCCAACAGCTGCTCATCGACGTCGCGGCTTTCATGACCCGTGAGGGATCGACGCCGGTGACGCCGTGGGAGGTCGACCACGCCATCTGGCTGGCTGCACGCAACGGGACGTCCGCGTGACGGCCGCCGAGCGCCCAAGGCTCCAGCGAGAGCAGGTCTAGGTGGCCACGGCCCATCACATGCTTGACGACGTAATGGCCAGCGTCGACAACACGTACCAAAGCGACGCAGCAAGCAACCAAGCGACCGCCGCAGCCCCGAGCCTGCGCTGGAGATCCGCAGAAGTTGATGGGGGGCCAGGGCTCCCGTCGTCTACAGCTTGGGGTGGGCCGCGGCGACATCCACGACGTGTCGAGCGTGGAAGGGCGATGACGGGCTCGGCGTCGGGGGAATGGCTATGAGCCGGCTCGACCATGGCCGTCCGATGTTCAAGGCCATCGACGCAGGAGGAGGGGAGCGCATCCGCACGATCGCCGAGGAACTGCGCGGATCGACTGGCTCACGTACGAGTGCGAAGGCGCTTCCCTGTCGATCCTGTCGTGCGGTTCGACAGCTAGTGGATGGGGCGTGTCGCGCATGCCGCGTGGACAGACAGCTGATTGCCTCCGCCAACAGGCAGCTGCGGCCGAGGAGAACACACAGGGCAAACGCGCAAGGACGACTCAAGTCCGTCGAGGTAGTCCCGAGCACGATCGACAAGGCTGCGTTGAGAAGGCAGATCGACGAAGCGCGCGCTCGCATTCAGGCACGGCGGGCTAAGAACGTAGGAGCGCAGACCTCAAGTATTGCCGGAAAGATGAGCCCGACTGCGAGCCGTCCGACTGGGCGGGCAGAGAATCGACCCCATATCGGGCAGTCCAAGACCGGTTCGGCGAAGCCACCCACACGGCGGGGGGTCGTCTGCCCTTCCTGCTTCACGGAGATGCCCCTCACCAGTGAGTGCGCCTTTTGCTCCTGAACATCTCGAGCGCGGTTGACTGCGACTGCACCGCCCTGGGCGCCACCTCCGGTGGCGGCTCCGGATCAGCGAGATCGCTCTAGGGCGGCGGTGAAACTGGCGTTCCACAGGCCTAGGTGGGGCCAGCGTGCTGCGACGTGCGCGGTCGCCTCATCGGCCGTCATGCCCTCGGTGCGCATCAGCCAGGCCCGCAGCACCAGGCCGGTGCGGGACGCGCCGCCGTGGCAGTGCACCAATAGCCGGTAACCCTCGGCCTGCAGCGCCGCCATGTCGTCGAGAACGTCCGCCAGTACGACGTCCAGGTCGCTGTTGTGCTCGTTGTCGGCGACGTATGCCATCCGCTGCAACTCGTGCTCGAACGGCTCGCCCAGCCGGCACAGCGAGATCACGGCGAAGTCCTTCTCGCTGTACCGGGCCCCGTCGAGGTTGGCTGCCCAGATGCCCGGCAGCACCTCTGCCGGCCCGATCCGCGGGATCACGCCCGGGTCGTAGCTCTGCTGTACGCCGCCGTCCAGCGCCGCAGCCAGCTGCTGCAGGTTGGCCAGCCGCCACACCTTGTCGCCGTGCCCAGGCACCCGGCCGTGCACCACCGACGCCCACCGGCTCGGGATACCGCCCATCCCGTACGCCGCGCCGGCCAACCCGCCGGCCACGCACGCGACTGTGTCCGTGTCCCCGCCCAGATCGACGACCAGCCGCAGCACCTCGGCGAAGTCGCGCCCGTTCCGCAGCGCCCACACCGCGGAACCGAGCGTCGGCCACACCGCGCCGTTCAACTCCGTCGCCTGATCAGGCGTCCAGTCCTCGGCCAGTACGAAGGCCCACCGCTCGCGGTGCTCCTCGGGCACCCAATCCAGCGCAGCAGCAACCGCCGCCAGGGGGTCGCCGCCGTCCAGCGCCACGCGCATCAGCTCGTGGAAGATTGCGCAGCCCTCGCCGGCCGAAGGGTCGCCGTGCGTCAGCGCCGAGATCCGCCGCGCCGCGTCCATCGACGCCGCCCTTTCGAACCGGGAGAACCAGATCGCGGCCGGCGTCGTCCGCATCAGCGAGCCATTGCCCGCCGCGTGGCCGGACGACGCGAAGTGCGCGGCCGCCGCCTCGTCCCACGGCAACCCTGAGCCCAGCACCGCCCGCGTCTGGTTGCCGATGTCCGGCGGTCCGGCCGCTGCCCACTGCGTGAACCGGTCGAACACGTCCGCCAGGTCCAACCCGCCGGCAGAGACCAGCGACCCGGCCAGCATCAGCGCCATCTGGGTGTCGTCGGTGAACTCGCCCGGCTCCCGGTCCAGCGACCCGCCGCCGCACATCTCCGTCCTCGACCCGCGCGCGGGCACCGGGAAACGCCGGGAGAACTCGCCAGCGGGGCCGAACTCGAACGGCGCCCCCAGCGCATCGCCGACGGCCGAGCCGACCAGCGCACCGGCCACCCGGTGCGAGCGGTGCATGGAGGTGGAGGGAAAAGTCAAGGCACGACCACCGCGCGGCCGCGGATCGTGCCCTCGTGCAGCTTCCGGTAGGCCTCCGGCGCCTCGTCGAGCGTGTACTGCTCCACCTCGACGTGGATCGCCCCCGACCGCGCCAGCTCCAGCACTTCGAGCAGCTCCGACCGCGTGCCCCAGTACGGCGCCCGCACGCTCGCGCCCATCGGCGTCGAGAAGAAGCCGGCCGCCAGAGTCCCGCCGCCGATGCCGACGATCTCGATGCGGCCGGCCTGGGCCACCGACTGCCGCGCGATCTCCAGCGTCGGGGGAGCCCCCACGAAGTCGAACACCACCTGCGCACCCACCCCTCCGGTGAGCTGCCGGATCGCCGCCACCGCCGAGTCGTCCGAGTGCAGCGCCCGGTGCGCCCCCACCTCGCGGGCCAGCTTCTGCTTCTCCTCGTCCACGTCCAGCGCGATCACGGTCGCCCCGGTGATGGCCCGCAGGATCTGGATGGCCACGTGCCCGAGCCCGCCCACGCCGATCACCACCGCCGTCGACCCCGCCGGCAACGACCCCAGCGACGAGACGATTGCGTGGTACGGCGTCAGCCCGGCGTCGGTCAGCGACACCGCGGCCACCGGGTCCAGGTCACCGAGCGGCACCAGGTGCCGGACGTCGTCGACGATCAGGTACTCGGCCAGCGCCCCGGGCGCGCCCAGCCCCGGCGGCTGGATGCCCAGCGCCGACGCCCGCGGGCAGTAGTTCTCCGCCCCGCGCGCACACGCGTGGCAGGTCCCGCAGCCCCACGCCCCGTACACGGCCACCGAGTCACCGACCGAGACCCCGGTCGCCCCCGGACCGAGCGCGTCGACCACCCCGACACCCTCGTGGCCCAGCGTCATCGGCAGCGGGAACGAGCCCTCCGGCAGGCTCATCACGAACTCGTCGGAGTGGCACAGCCCCGCGGCTGTCACCTTCAGCCGCACCTGCCCCGGGCCCGGCTCCGGCGTCGGGATCTCGACGACCTCGGGCTCGCTTCCGACCGACCGGTACTGCACCGCGCGCATGCCAGCTCCTCCGCAGGACGACGTCGTCCCGACCCTAGGGCCCCGCGCCGACGGGCGAACCGTCGCAGCCCGCCGTTAGGGTCCCGAACGCTCGCCGTCCCGAGCGCTCGCGACCTGGAGGAACCGTGCCCGACCCCACGCCGCTCTCGCGTCCGGCTCGCCTGGCCGCCGCCGCCATGAGCCGCCGGTGGAAGCTGCCCGCCCCGCTCACCCCGGTGCAGGTGCTGCGCGACCAGGACGTCCCCATGCGCGACGGCGCCACCCTCCGCGCCGACGTCTACCTGCCGACCAGCACCGGCCCGCACCCCACCGTGCTGCTGCGCTCGCCGTACGGCCGCGGCCCGGGCTTCGCGCTCACCATGGCCGTGCCCTTCGCCGCCCGCGGCTACGCCGTGGTCATGCAGAGCGTCCGCGGCACGTTCGGCTCGGGCGGGGAGTTCACGCCGGTCGTCAACGAGGAGCACGACGGGCACGACACCGTCGTCTGGCTCCGCGAGCAGCCCTGGTTCGACGGCCGGCTCGCCACCCTCGGTCCCAGCTACCTCGCCTACACACAGTGGGCGCTGGCTCTGGACCCGCCGCCCGAGCTCAAGGCGATGGTGCTGCACATCGGCCCGCACGACCTCGCCCAGGCCGGGATGATCGACGGCGCCTTCCAGCTCACCAATCTGGCCATCTGGACCGAGCTGCTCGCCCACCAGGAGCGGGTCGGCTGGCTGCGCGGCATCGTCCGGCTGACGACGGCGGAGCGGCGGCTGGCCCCGCACTTCGGCGTGCTGCCCCTGCAGGGCCTGGCCGAGCGCTTCGGCGGGAACCCCGCGCCCTGGTTCGACGAGTGGCTGGCCCACCCCGACCTGGACGACCCCTACTGGGACCGGTACCGCGCCACCCCCGCCGTGCACTCGAGCACGGTGCCGGCACTGCTCATCGGCGGCTGGCAGGACTGGTTCGTCGAGCAGACGCTCTACCAGTACGCCGTCCTGCGCGACCGCGGCGTCGATGTCGCCATGACCCTCGGCCTGTGGACGCACCTCACCATCGACGCCGCCGTGACGGCGCCGGAGAGCTTGGCCTGGCTGAACACCCACCTGCCCGTGGACGGCGCCCCGCCGGCCGAGCCACGGCCCGACCGGGTGCGGGTGCACGTCGGCGGCGCGCGGACGTGGCGCTCGATGCCCGACTGGGAGCCGGCCACCGACGAGCGCACCTGGTACCTCGGTCCGGACGGGCGGCTGGCGGAGGACGCACCCGCGACCGGCGAGACCACGTTCACCTACGACCCGATGGACCCCACGCCCTCGGTCGGCGGCCGGATGCTGGCCAACAGCGCCGGCCAGCGCGACAACCGGGAGCTCGAGGCGCGCGACGACGTCCGCACCTTCACCACCGGACCGCTGCGCAAGCCGGTCGAGGTGCAGGGCGGGGTGCGCGTGCGGCTCGTCGTCGAATCGGACAACCCCTACGCCGATCTCTTCGTCCGGCTCTGCGACGTCGAGCCGAGCGGGAGGTCGCTGAACATCACCGACCGGCTCGTCCGGCTCGACCCGGCGCCGGGGGAGGAGCCGGTGACGGGGCAGCGGACGGTCGAGCTCGCCCTGGTCGAGACGGCGCACCGGTTCCGCGCCGGGCACCGCATCCGGCTGCAGGTCTCCGGCGGCGCGCACCCGCGCTACGCCCGCAACCTCGGCACCGGCGAGCCGCTCGGTGAGGCCACCCGCGGCGTCCCCACCACCCACCGGATCTGCCTCGGCGGCGCGACGCCGTCCTCGGTCACCCTGCCGACCGCCTGACGGCCGTGGGGGCGGGCGACCTGTCGAGATGTCGACTCCTCGACACCACCGGCCCCGTCCGCCCCACCTGGCCGTGACGCCTCACCGAGGTCCGACGCCGAGGCGTCCGGGCTCCTTACCGTGGGCGCGTGGCCAAGCACTACGTCGATGAGACCGCTGAGTTCAAGATGCCTTCCCTGGGGCGGCACGCCGGCCCGGACACCGGTGAGCTGGAGCTGACCCAGCGGTTCGACCCCGGGTTCGCACCCCGCCGTCCTGCCGTCCCGAACCCTGCGCGCCGGGACGACGACGCGCGCTGACCCCCGGGGTAGCGCGCCCCTCGTCGCCACCCGAGAACCGCAGCCCGCTCAGCTCTGCGCGGTCCCGGATGGACCGCGCGCAGCGAACTCACCCGAGCGGGTACATGTAACGCCGTGACGCACTCAAGCGGGACGGCCGATCTGCCGACCACGTACAGGTGAGCCGGTCCGCAGCCCCCGAGGTGGCGACGACGCGCGTCATGGCGCGGATCCTGGCCACCTTCTTCGCCTTCGGCGGCTCGGCCGGGCTGCTCATGTGCCTCGACGTCGAGCCCGGTGCCCGCCGGACGGTCCTGGCCGCCCTGGGAACCGTGGCACTCGTCGCGGCTGCTGTCGCCGGGCGGTGGGGTGCCCGCTGGCGCCGGTCGTACTTCCACGGGGCGGTGGGTGCGGCGACGGCCCTGATCGTCAGCGCGGTGGCCCTCGCGCCGAACCCGGTCACGGCCATGGCCGCCGCCTTCCTGGTCACCTTCGTCGTCGTCGACGCCCACTTCTTCTTCTCCGCACGGCAGGCCAACGCCCACCTGGGCATCGCGGTCGTCGGCATCACCGTGGCGCTGATCGCCGGCGACGTGGGCATCGGCACCGCACTCGGCTACGACCTCGTGCTCGTCAGCATCGGCACCGTCATCCGCCAGCTGGTCACCCTGGCCTCCAGTGCCAGCCGTGACCCGCTGACCGGGCTGAGCAACCGGCGCGGCTTCGACCAGGCGCTCGAGGAACTGATGGCCGAGGCGGCCCGGACCGGCGAGCCGCTGTCCGCGGTGCTCATCGACGTCGACCACTTCAAGGCGGTCAACGACACCTACGGCCACGAGGAGGGCGACCGGGTGCTGCGCCGGGTCGCCGAGGTATGGCAGCGCGAGGTGCCCGACGGCACCTTCCTGGCCCGGCACGGCGGCGACGAGTTCTCCCTGCTGCTCCCCGGCATGCGGGCCACCACGGCGCTCGCCCTGGTCCGGCGGGTGTGCGCCGCCAACCCCGAGGTCTCGCTGTCCTGCGGCGTGGCCCAGTACCAGGCCGGCGACAGTGCCTCCCAGCTCATGCGCAGCGCGGACCGCGCCCTCTACGACGCCAAGATCCTCGGGCGCGGTCGCGCCGAGCTCGTCGGCGAGTCCGCCCGGCCGGCCGACGCAATCACCCGGACGCCCCCGCGCTCCTGAGCAGCGGCCGTCATCCGCGTTCCGGTCGACGGTGCCTCCTCTCCGTGAGCAGCCCGTGCACAGGTGGCGACGGCGCACGACGCCTGCGCACGAGCGGCGACGGAGCGCGCCCCGCGACGCGCGGTCGGCTGGGAGTTTCGCCGCGTTCTCGGGGGATCTCGAACGCTGAGGAGAGACGCATGCGGAACATCAGGAAGGCCGCGGTCGCGACCGCGGTCATGGCGCTGGTGATGGTGTCACCAGCGGTGGCGAGCGCCGACGACAAGCGCCGGCACGGAGGCGGCCCGCCGGTCAGCACGGTCGCCGGGGGCCTGGGCGGCCCGCGCCAGCTGAGCGACTACGAGGGACATCGGCTCGTCGTGGCCGAGTCCGAGTCGGGCGAGGTGTCCTCGGTCGACCTGCACAACGGTCGGGTGCGCACCCTGCTCACCGGCCTGGGCAACGCCCAGGGCGTCGACGCTGCCAACGGCCGGTTGTACGTCGCCGTGGGCGAGGAGATGGGTCCCCCCACCGGCGGACCCAGGACGGCGCTCGTCGAGGCCAAGCCCAACGGGCACGTCGTCCGCTCGTTCGACCTCCTGCAGTACGAGCTCGCCCACAACCCGGACGGCCAGTCGCAGGACGTCGGCGAGGAGGCGGACACCCTCTCCAACCCGTTCGCGGTCCTCGCGCAGCGGAACCGTGTCCTGGTCTCCGACGCCGGTGCGAACGCCGTTCTCGCCGTCGACCTGCGTCGCGGGAAGGTCAGCACCTTCTTCGTCCCGCCGACGGTCACCGACACCCCGGAGTGCCGGACCGCACCGAACAACGGGGGCACGTTCGGCTGCGACTCGGTCCCGACCGAGATCACCGAGGGCCCCGGCGGGCTGATCTACGTCGGCACGCTCGGCTCCGAGGCGCCCGGCGCCGCGCGGGTCTACGTCCTGACCCCGTCGGGCAAGGTCATCCACGTCATCAAGGGGCTGACCGGCATCACCGGCGTCGCGGTGGACCACCGCGGGACCGTCTACGCCTCGAACGTGTTCGCGGGTATGCCCGAGGGCGGGCCGGGACCCGGCCTCGACCCGAGGACGATCGGCGAGGTGACCAGGATCCCGGTGTGGGGGCCGCGCTCCACGGCGAAGGTGACGATGCCGACCGGCCTGGAGTTCGAGAACGGCAAGCTCTACGCCTCCGCGTGGAGCGTCGCCGGCTTCCTCGGCATGCCCGGCCGCGGTGAGGTGCAGCGGATCGAGGACCGCGCCTTCAGCGTGCTTCCGCGCTGACGGGCGAGCACGGCGGTCGGTGCGCGGATCCCGCGCACCGACCGCCGTCAGGCGGTGCCTTCCGCGTCGATCAGTTCGGTGACCTCGTCCGGGGGTGAGCTGCAGTCGTCGCCCGACGGCTCCTCGTCCGACGCGTCGCCCTCGATGCCGACGTCCTCGACCGGCTGGGTGCCCAGCCGCTCCAGGTGCGCCGGCACCCGCGCCTCGGCGTTGAGCACGTGCGAGCGCGACAGCCAGCCCAGGCCGTCGTCCACCTCGAAGTCCATGCCGCCACCCGGTGCGCGCTGCACGTGCCCGGGGGAGGGGAGCAGCCCGACGATCCGCACCGCCTGGGCCTGTGTCAGGTCGGCCGGCGAGACGTCGAACCAGTACCAGGAGGCCGCGCAGACGCCGTAGATGGTCGGGCCGAACTGCGCGTAGTTGACGTACAGCTCCAGCATCCGGCGGTCGTCGATGAGCGCCGCGACCTCCACCGACAGCAGCGCCTCGACGCCCTTGCGGACCGCGCTCAGCTCCTGGTTCAGGAAGAGGTTCTTGGTCACCTGCTGCGGGATGGTGGAGCCGGAGGTGTCCTCCTCGCCCGCCATGTGCGCCTGCGCCCGCTCCCACAGGTCGCCCCACTCGAAGGCGCCCGCGCGGGTGGGCAGTGCGGAGTCCTCGTGCGCGATCACCGCGGCCAGGAACGTGCGGGACACGTGCTCCACCGGCACCGACTGCTGGATGGCGCCGTCGGGGTTGGCGGACATGAAGGCCGTGGTCGGCGGGTCGACCCAGCGCAGCGAGAGCACGACCAGCGCCTGGACGACGGCGAGCACCGCCAGCACCTTCGCCACCCGGCGCAGCAGCTTCCGCCGGCGGGGGCGCCCCGATCGACCGCCCCGGCGACCGGGCTCCGGGGCAGGCGGGAGGGGCGGCTGGGGCGGCTGGGGCGACGGCGGGCGTCCGTAGCGGTCGTCGACCGGGGGAGCGCCGTACCAGTCGTTCCCGGCCGGCGGCGGCCGATCGAAACGGGGATCGCGGACGGGGCGGCCGTACTCGTCGAAGCGGAGCGGCTCGTCCGCCTGGGGTGGGCGGGCGCTCGGCGGCGGGCCGGCGGGCGGCCGGCGGAACCGTCGGGTGGCTCGGCGGTCCGGCTCGTAGGAGCCCATGAGGCGCTGCTCCTCTGGTCGGGTTCGGGTCGCCAGGCTAGGTGGGCAACCTGTGAGAGCCGCTGTGCTGCGCGGCCGGGGTGGGGGTCAGTCGGTGGGGTCGAGCCAGGCCTCGATGCGGTCCAGTTCGGCGTGGGTCAGCCCGCGCGTGTAGTGCGGGGCCACGACCAGCACCTGCCCGTTGGCGGCCAGCCAGTCGCGCGTGTCGTCGGCCTGGTCGGCGAGGTCGTCGTCCACCCAGACGATCCGCCGTCCCGGCTCGGCCTGGGCGACCGCTCGCGCTGCCGCCAGCTTCCACCAGCCGGAGGCGCCGCCGAGCGCGCCGCCGAACCCGGTGGGCAGCAGCTCGCGGCTGTGCGTGCGGAGCCCGCGCGGCAGCTGCAAGGGCTCGGCCAGCAGGCGGTCGGCCATCTCGGTCCAGGTCGTCAGCCACTGCAGCTCCACCCGCCCGGCCTCGTGCATCGCGCGCAGCCGGGCGAGGACGGTCGGGTCCCACGACAGCACGTAGCCGTTGAACCGCCCGCGCTCCCAGCCCTCCGGGAGGTCCGGTCGCACCGCGTTCAGCACGCCGTCGACGTCGAGCAGCAGGACCGGAGGAGGAGTCACGAGGTCGTGCCTACCCGGCCGCCGGCACCCGGAGTCGCTGCGTCGCGGTGCGAACCGGTGCGTCGAGCAGAGATCACGCTTGGGCCTCTTTCGGTTTGCACAATTGAATCGTGTAGCAACTACATGGTGTGACCCACACGGTGGATCGGTCCGACACAGCGGCCGACACGTCCTTCGCCGACCTGCTCGACCAGTACACGGCCCGCGCCTGGGCCCTCGCCCGCCGGATCCTCGGCGACGACCGGCTGGCCGAGGACGTCGTCCAGGAGGCATTCCTCGCCTACTGGCGCAATCCCGCGGCCTACGACGGGACGCGGGGACCCTTCGGGTCCTGGTTCCTCGCGCTCGTGCACCACAAGGCGGTGGACGCCGTCCGGCGCGAGGAGTCGCAGCGCCGCCGGGTGGATGCGGCGGCGCAGCTGGCGGGTCAGGACACTGTCCGCGACGTCGCCGAGACGGTGGCCGACCGGATCACGGACCTGCGCGTGCGCTCCGCGCTCGAAGCGTTGCCCCCGCTCCAGCGCGAGGCGCTCGTGCTGGCCTACTGGGGCGGGTACACCCAGCGCGAGATCGCGCAGCGCACCGGAGCCCCGCTGGGCACGGTGAAGACGCGGATGTTCACCGGGATGCGCCGGCTCCACGAAGGTCTCCACCCGGTGGGTGCGCCGTCCGTCGTGGCACCGCGGGTGGCCGGCGGCTGAGGCGCCGACGGTCAGGCGGTGATGGCGTCGCGGCGCTGCATGCGCAGCCGACGGCGCTCGCGCTCGGACAGGCCGCCCCAGATGCCGAAGCGCTCGTCGTTCCGCAGCGCGAACTCCAGGCACTCGGCCCGCACGTCGCAGCCGGTGCAGACGCGCTTGGCGTCGCGGGTGGAGCCGCCCTTCTCCGGGAAGAAGGCCTCCGGGTCCGTCTCGCCGCACAGCGCCGACAGGCGCCAGGACTCGTCGCCCTCGGCCGGCGCCGCCGTCCACGGCTGCGACCACGAGTCGGTCGCCGGCTCGGACCACTCCGACCAGGTCGGCTCCGCGGCCGGCGCATCGGGGACCAGGGACAGGAAGGGGCGGTACGAAGACACGGGATGCTCCAGGGGAAGTGGGGCGCTGGTGACGGACCGGTACGGATCCGTCTGCTGTCGGTAACGTTATGTGCCCGTGACCGACGGGGCTCCGGCGCAAGCACCTGAAACGACCGGGTTCCTTTGGCGCAATGTGTCGACACGTGGACTTCTCGACGTGTCGACCGGCGTGGCGGTGCGACGGCGTCACGGAGCGGCCGCTCGTGCAAGCATCGGCGCCGTGGCCGACCCCGCGCGCCTGCTGATCGCCAACCGCGGCGAGATCGCCGTCCGCATCGCCCGGGCGGCGGCGGCCGAGGGCATGGTCCCGGTCGCCGTCACCGCTGCGGACGAACCCGACGCCCCGCACCTGTCCGCCGCCGCCGAGAGCCATCCCCTCCCGGGCAGCGGCCCCACCGCCTACCTCGACGCCGCCGCGATGGTGCAGGCCGCCGTCGCCACCGGCTGCTCCCTGATCCACCCCGGCTACGGCTTCCTCTCCGAGAGCCCCGCGCTGCCACGGGCCTGCGAGGCCGCCGGCGTCCCGGTCACCGTCGTCGGCCCCGGCGCCACCGTGCTGGAGGCGCTCGGCGACAAGGTGCTCGCCCGCTCCGCCGCCGAGGCCGCCGGCGTGCCCGTCCCCAGGAGCACTCCGGCCGAGCCCGGCCCGGAGGCGGTCGCCGCCCTCCTCGACCGGACCGGCGCGGTGATGCTCAAGGCCAGGTTCGGCGGGGGAGGGCGGGCCACCCGCATCCTGCGCCGCGGTGACGACGTCGCGGCAGCCCTCGCGGAGGTGGCCGGCGAGGCGCGCGTCGCGTTCGGTACCGACGCCCTGCTGGCCGAGGAACTCCTCGAGCGCGCCAGGCACATCGAGGTGCAGGTGCTCGGCGACGCCCGGCAGCAGGTCGTCGTGCTCGGCGACCGGGACTGCTCCCTGCAGCGCACCCGGCAGAAGGTCGTCGAGATCGCACCGGCGCCGAACCTCCCCGAGGCGGTCCGCGCCCAGCTGCACGCCGCCGCGGCGGCGCTCGCCACCCGCGTCGGGCTGCGCGGCCTGGCCACCGTCGAGTTCCTGGTGCCCGCCGACGACCCCGGGCGGTTCGTCTTCCTCGAGTGCAACCCGCGCCTGCAGGTCGAGCACACCGTCACCGAGGAGACCCTCGGCCTCGACCTCGTCCGGCTGCAGCTGCGCGTGGCCACGGGCGCCGCTCTCGGCGACCTCGGCCTGGCCGACGGCGCACCGCGTCCGGTCGGCTGGGCCGTGCAGGCCCGCGTCAACGCCGAGACGATCACTCCCGATGGCGTCCTGCCCTCCGCCGGCACCCTCGCGGCGTTCACCCTCCCCGGCGGTCCCGGCGTCCGCGTCGACACCGCAGCCCGCGCCGGGACCGCGCACAGCGCCCGCTACGACACCCTGCTGGCCAAGGTCGTGGTGCACGAGCGCCACGGCAACCTCGACGACGCCGTCCGCCACCTGGCGCGAGCGCTCTGCGAGGTGGACGTCCGCGGTGTCGCCACCACCACAACATTCCTCCGTGCCCTCCTCGCCCACCCGGACCTCTCACGCGCCACCACGACGTTCGTCGACGACCACCTCGACGAGCTGGCGCCGACGGGGGAGGACGACGGCGCGACGGCCGGCGGCGAGGACGGCCTGCGCGCCCCCATGCCGGGCACCGTCGTCGCCGTCGAGGCGGCCGCGGGCGCGGACGTGCCGCCCGGGGGAGCCGTCCTCGTGCTGGAGGCGATGAAGATGGAGCACGTCGTCTCGCTCCCGGCCGGCGGCACCGTCCGGCGGCTCGCGGTGCGGGTCGGCGAGACCGTCCGCGAGGGACAGCTGCTCGCCGAGGTCGAGCACGCCGGGGACGGCGGGCAGGCGGGAGCGCCCCCGGTCGACCTGGACGCCGACCGCCCGGATCTCGCCGAGGTGCGCCGCCGCCACGAGATCGGCCTGGACGAGCACCGCACCGACGCCGTCGCCACACGGCACGCGCAGGGCCGCCGCACCGCGCGGGAGAACCTGGCCGACCTCGTCGACGAGGGCAGCTTCATCGAGTACGGGCCGCTCGTGTTCGCCGCGCAGGAGCGCCGCCGGAGCCGCGAGGAGCTGATGGAGCGCACTCCGGCCGACGGCGTCGTCGGCGGCCTGGCCGACGTCAACGGCGAGCTCGTCGGACAAGGGAACAGCGCGGCGGTCGTCGTCTCCTACGACTACACCGTGCTGGCCGGCACCCAGGGCATGCGCGGCCACCTGAAGAAGGACCGGCTGTTCGAGCTCGCCGAGAAGCGCCGGCTGCCCGTGGTCCTCTTCGCCGAGGGTGGCGGCGGCCGGCCGGGCGACGTCGACTCGGGCCACATCTCCGGCCTCGACACGGCTGCCTTCCACCTGTTCGGCCGGCTCTCCGGCCTGGTGCCCATGGTGGGCATCGCGAGCGGCCGTTGCTTCGCGGGGAACGCCGCGCTGCTGGGCACCTGCGACGTCATCATCGCCACCGAGGACGCGAACATCGGCATGGGCGGACCGGCGATGATCGAGGGCGGCGGCCTGGGCGTGGTCGCACCCGAGGACATCGGGCCGATCGGCGTCCAGCACGCCAACGGCGTCGTCGACGTCCGGGTCGCCGACGACGCTGCCGCCGTCGCCGCGGCCCGGAAGTACCTCGCCTTCTTCCAGGGCCCGGGGCAGGAGTGGACCGCACCCGACCCGCGCCTGGCGCGCCACGTCGTCCCGGAGAACCGCAAGCGGGTCTACGACATGCGCGCCGTCCTGCACGCGGTGGCCGACGTCGACTCGGTGCTCGAGCTCCGCGACGGCTGGGGGCACGGGATGATCACCGCGCTGGCCCGGGTCGAGGGAGCGCCGGTGGGCGTCGTCGCCAACGTGCCCACCCACCTCGGGGGCGCCATCGACGCCGACGCCGCCGACAAGGCCGCCCGCTTCCTGCAGCTGTGCGACGCCCACGGGCTGCCGGTCGTCTCGCTCTGCGACACCCCCGGCTTCATGGTCGGTCCCGAGTCGGAGGAGACGGCCACCGTCCGGCACTTCTCCCGGTTGTTCGTCATCGGGGCGAACCTCTCGGTGCCCATCGGGACCGTGGTCGTCCGCAAGGCCTACGGCCTGGGCGCGCAGGCGATGGCCGGTGGCAGCCTGAAGGTGCCGCGGTTCACCGTCGGCTGGCCGACCAGCGAGTTCGGCCCGATGGGCCTCGAGGGCGCCGTCCGGCTGGGCATGCGCAGGGAACTGGCCGCGGTCGAGGACGACGCCGAGCGTGCCGCGCTGTTCGACGCCGCCGTCGCCGCGTCCTACGAGCGCGGCCGCGGCCTCAACGTGGCGGCCCACTGGGAGATCGACGACGTCATCGACCCCGCCGACACCCGCCGCTGGATCACCACCCTCACCCGGGAGGCGGCGGCCACCCCGCGGCCGGCCGGGCGCGTCCGGCCACACGTCGACACCTGGTAGCGGCGGCCGCCCGCCCGGAACGGGACTCCCGCCCCACGACACCGGGACACGTCCCGCCCCACGGTGGTGCTCGCCCGACGGGAAGGACCTGCCGGGCGAGGAGGTGGACCCATGACCGCTCAGCCCGTGACCCCGGCTCCGGCCCGCAGCGCGACGCGAGAGCTGCCGGCCCCCCGGCCGGCACCGTTCGGACGCCGCACGGCCGTCGTGGCCCTGACCGTGGGTGCCGCGCTGAACCTCGCCGAGGCGCTCGTCTGGCGCGTCGTGGGCCAGAGCGGCTCGATCCCCGACGACCTGGCCGCCGTGGCGGACCGGCCGACGCTCGCCGCCGTCGCCCTCGCCGTGGGGACGATCGGCATCCCGTTCCTCCTGCTGGGGCTCGTCGCGATGGCCCAGCTGGTCCGGCCGCACATGCCGCGGCTGGGCACCACCGCCATGGTCCTGGGGTTCGTCGGGGTGCTGGGCTTCGCCGGCATGCACGCCGTATCGATCTACGACATCGCCGCGGCCGAGCAGCCCGACCGCGCCGCGATGGTGGCGCTGGTCGAGGACGCGCAGGGCAGCGCTCTCGCGCTGCTGGTCCTCGTGCCGTTCCTGCTGGGCATGGCCGGCTCGGTGCTGCTGTCCTCGATCGGGTACCTGCGCACCCGGGTCGTGCCGATCTGGATCCCCATGGCCTTCCTGGTCTTCCTGGTCCTCGACTTCGGTGGACTCCCCACCGGCCCGGTCGACCCGCACTGGCTCTTCGTCGCCGCGTCCCTCGGCCTGGCCGTGACGGTGGCCCGGCGCACCGACGAGCAGTGGTGGACCGGCCGCGCGGACGGCGACGCGGACCGCTGACCAGCCGCCCGGGTTCCGTTAGCGTCGCCGTCACGGAGGCCAGCCGGTGTTGAGACGACGCGCAGGCTCGAGCAGCCGGGCCGCCACCACGGCGGCCCGGCTGTCCGCCGCGGCCGCGATCGGCTACCTCGTGGTCGGCCTGGTCGCGCAGCTGGCCACCCCGGCCGCCGACCGGGCGGAGCTCTTCGCGTCTCCCGAGCCGACGGTGGGCCCCGCCATGGCGGTCGTCGGCGCCGTGCTGCTCGGCCGGGGGAACCGGGTCGTGCAGCTCACCACCCTGATCGGCTGCTCCGCCTGCGTCTACGCCGGCTCCGTCGGCCTCGCCGCGCACGGTTTCGCCGGCAGCGACGATCCCGCCCTCGTCTTCCGCGTCGCCGCCTGGCTCACCTTGTGGACCTGGGTGCCCTCGTTCCTCTCCTTCGCCCTCCTGCTGCCCCTGTTCTTCCCCGACGGCCGGCTGCTCTCGCGGCGGTGGCGGCCCGTGGCGGCCATGGCGGTCGCGCTGATCGTGGTGACATCGCTGCTCACCGCCTTCACCGACATCCAGCCCGAGGGCGGCCAGCCGCCGAACCCCGTCGCCCTCACGCTGCCGGAGGCCGTCCTCGACGTTGTCGAGGCGGTGCTCGACCCGCTCCTCCCGGCGCTCGCGCTGCTGGCGTCGGCGAGCCTGGTCCTCCGGTTCCGCCGCGCCGATCCGCAGGGCCGCCGCCAGATCGCCTGGGTCGGGTACGCGCTGGCCGTGGCGGTCCTCGCCTCCTTCGTCGCACCTCCACCGCTCAACGTCGTGGCCACCCTCGCCGTCCCCGTCGCCATCGGCATCGCCGTGGTGCGCTACCGGCTGTTCGGCATCGACGTCGTCCTCAACCGCACCCTGGTCGGCACGGCACTGCTGGCCTGCTCGGCGCTGGTCTACGTGGCGGTGGTCGGCTGGCTCGGCGGCCTCGCGGGCACGGCGGACACCGTCGTCGGCCTCGTCGGGGCGGTGGCCGTCGCTGCCGTCTTCCACCCGCTGTACGTCCGCATCCAGCGGGCGGTCGACCGGCTGCTCCACGGCCTCCGCGGCGACCCGCACCGGGTGATCGCGCACGTCACCCAGGTGCTGCGCGACGCCGCCTCGCCGCGGCGTGCGCTGGCCGAGGCGGTCGCGACGATCGCGGCGGACCTCAAGCTGCCCGCCGTCAGCGTCCGGGTCGACCGGCCCGACGCCCTCCCGGTGGTCGAGTCGGTGGGCGAGCCGGCGCTCGCGGTCCACTCCTTCCCGCTGCGGTGGCACGACGACGTCGTCGGCGCGCTCCACGTGGCCCGACGTGTCGGCACCGACGCCCTCGATCCGCTCGACGTCGCGCTGCTGGGCGATCTCGCCGACCAGCTCGCCGCCGTCGGGTTCGCGCTCCGGCTGGCCACCGACCTGGAGCGCTCGCACGACCGCCTGGTCAGCGCCCGGGAGGAGGAGCGCCGTCGGATCCGCCGCGACCTGCACGACGGCCTCGGGCCCCAACTGGCCTCGGCCGTCATGGCGCTCGACGTCGCGACGCGCGCGCTCGCACAGGAGCCGGGGCGGGCGGCGCCGCTGGTGACGACGGCGCGCGGGCAGCTGCAGGAGGCCGTCGGCGACGTCCGTCGCATCGTGCACGGCCTGCGTCCGCCTGCGCTGGACGACCTGGGACTGGTCGGCGCCCTCCAGGCGACCGGGCCCGGGCTGCTCGCGGACCAGGCGGGCGCACCGGACATCCGGATCGAGGGCAGCGGCGAGCTGGCGTCCCTGCCCGCCGCCGTGGAGGTGGCGGCCTTCCGCATCGCCCAGGAGGCGATGACCAACGCCATCCGGCACGCCGGGGCGAAGCGGATCACGGTGCACCTGGACGCCGGTCCGGACGGCGTCGGCATCGAGGTGGACGACGACGGTCGCGGGTGCCCGGACGACGCGGTCCCCGGTCTCGGCCTGCAGTCGATGCGTGACCGCGCCGCCGAGCTCGGCGGGTCCTGCCGGATCTCCTGCGGGCCCGGCGGCGGAACCCGCGTCTCCGCCCTCCTGCCGCTCCGGGTCGGAGGACCGGGATGATCCGCGTGGTCATCGCCGACGACCATCCCGCGTTCCGGGCCGGCCTGCGCCTGCTCCTGGAGGACAGCGGCCTCGACGTCGTGGCAGAGGCAGCCGACGGGCTCGCCGCCGTGGACGCCGTCGTCACGACCGGACCCGACGTCGCCCTGCTGGACCTGCAGATGCCCGGGATGACCGGCGTGGAGGTGACCCGACGGCTGCACGAGGTGGCGCCCGCGACGAAGGTCCTCGTGCTCACCATGATCGAGGCCGACGAGACCGTGCTCGCCGCGATCCGCGCCGGCGCGTGGGGCTACCTGCTCAAGGGTGCCGGTCAGGAGGAGATCGAGCGCGCGGTCCGATCGGTCGCGGACGGCCAGGTGGTCTACGGCACGGGCGTCGCGGAGCGCGTGATGGGCTTCCTCTCCGTCCGGTCGGGGTCGTCGGTGACTCCGTTCCCGCAGCTGTCCGACCGGGAGCGCGAGGTGCTGCGGCTGGTCTCCGAGGGGCGGGCCAACGCCGACATCGCGCGCCGGCTGTTCCTGTCCGAGAAGACCGTCCGCAACCACGTCTCGAGCATCTTCACCAAGCTGGACGTCCCGGATCGTGCGTCGGCCGTCGCTCGGGCACGAGACGCGGGACTGGGCGGACAGCCAGGCTCTGCCCCGATCGACTGACAACCCGGCCGCCGCGGTTGACGGACCGTCCGGCGGGGCACTCCAGGGATCAGTCCCACTGCCGAGGAGGCGAACATGGCCGGAATGATCCGGAAGCTCATCGTGTCCGGGGTCGCCGCACGGGTGATCCAGGAAGCGCGCAAGCCGCAGAACCAGGCGAAGCTCAAGAAGATGGTCGCCGACTTCCAGAACAAGAACAGCGGCAAGCGCCGCTGATCCACCAGCACGCCACGACGGCCCCCGTCCGCACCCGCGGCCGGGGGCCGTCGGCGTCCGGCCCGGGCATCGGCGCGGTGTAGTAGACCGGGCACGTGCACCGCATCGCCGTCCTCGACGACTACCAGTCCGTCGCCGCCGATTTCTGCGACTGGTCGCAGGTGCCCGGCCCCGTCGACGTCGTCGAGTTCCACGACGCCGTCGCGGACCCCGACGCCCTGGCCGCCCGGCTCGAACCCTTCGACGTCGTCGTCGCCATGCGGGAGCGCACCGAGTTCCCGCGCAGCCTCCTGGAGCGGCTGCCCAACCTGCGGCTGCTGGTCACCACCGGCATGCGCAACCGGGCCATCGACGTCGCCGCCGCCACCGAGCTGGGCATCACCGTCTGCGGCACCGGAGCGAGCGCCGCGGCCACCGCCGAGCTCACCTGGGGGCTGCTCCTGGCCACCCTCCGGCACATCCCGCGCGAGGACTCCTCGATCCGCGCCGGCGGCTGGCAGCAGACCCTCGGTGGTGACCTGGACGGGGCGCGGCTCGGTGTCGTCGGGCTGGGCCGGCTCGGCAGCCGCGTCGCCGCGGTGGGGAAGGCCTTCGGGATGGACGTCGTCGCGTGGAGCCAGAACCTCACCGACGAGCGGGCCGCGGAGGTCGGAGTCCGGCGCGTCGAGCGCGACGAGCTCTTCGCCACCGCGGACGTCGTCACGATTCACCTGCTGCTGTCGCGGCGGACCCGCGGTCTCATCGGCGCCGACGACCTCGGCCGGATGAAGCCCACCGCCGTGCTGGTGAACACCAGCCGCGGGCCGATCGTCGACCAGCAGGCGCTGCTCGACGCCCTGCACGGCGGACGGATCGCCGGCGCGGGGCTCGACGTGTTCGAGGCCGAGCCCCTGCCGCCCGACCACCCGCTGCGCTCGGCGCCGCGCACCGTGCTCACCCCGCACCTGGGCTACGTCACCCGGGGCACCTACGAGGTCTTCTACGGCGAGGCGGTGGAGGACGTCGCCGCGTGGGTGGCCGGCCGGCCGGTGCGGGTGATCGGGCAGTAGGTCCGCGGACAGTCGGCCTCTGCCCACACCTGTGGGCAGAGGCCGACTGTGCGAGGACCAACAGTGCGGCGGAGGTCAGCCGGCGTCGCGGCGCAGCAGCCGCCAGCCTCCGGCCGCCAGCGCCGCGGCCGACCAGCCGGCCTGCAGCGCCAGTGCACCGCCGAGGGACATCGAGTCCGGCTCGCCCAGCAGCGTCCGCACCGCACCCGTGCCCGGCAGCCACAGGGCGACGTCGTTCAGCCACCCGACGCCGAAGGACTGCATGAGGAACGGCAGCACCAGTTGCAGCAGGAAGACGGTGGCCAGGCCGGCCGCGGTCGACCGCAGCAGCAACCCGACCCCGACGGCGAGCAGCGACCCGGCGACGAGAACCGCGGCGATCCGCGCCAGCCCGGCCACCGCGTCCTCCAGGGGCAGCGTCAGCTCCGGGTCGATCAGCAGGGCGACGACGTCGGCGGTCAGCGCCAGCAGCACGCCGGTCACCGTCGCCACCACGGTCGGGACGGCGACCCGCGCCGCCAGCAGCACCCCGCGGCGCGGCGTCCACTGCAGCGTCGGCCCGATCGACCCGCTGGCGTACTCCTGGGTGACCGCGAGGAGGGCCAGCACCAGCAGCCCGAACTGGCCGAGCAGCACGCCGTACTCGCCGGCGAACGTCGACACGATGGGGTTCGCGGCGGTCGCCGTCCCCTCCGCCTCGTCGGCCGCCGCGATGGCGCCCAGCCCGACGATGACCACGGTGGCGGCGAGCAGACACGCCCACGTCGTCCGCACCGTGCGCAGCCGCACCCACTCCGCCCCGGCGGCCCGCAAGAAGACCGTGCCGGTCCCCGGCTCGGCCGGTCGCGCGAGCACCGCGGCGCTCATCGCTGCACCTGCCCGGCCGGCACGGGCTCGGCCGCCACCCGGTACTGCACGCTGTCGCCGGTGAGGTCGAGGTAGATCTGCTCGAGGGAGTTGTGCACCTCGGCCAGCCGGTGCACGGCCACGCCGACCTCCAACGCGACGTCGCCCACCGTCTCCGGCGAGGCGCCCTCGACCAGCAGGTCGCCGACGTCGGTCGGGTGCACCCGCAGCTGCCGGCGCAGCAGTGCGCCGGTCAGCTCGTCGGGGAACGGGGTGCGCACCTGCACCTGCCGGCGTGCGCTCTCGCCGCGCATCACCTCGGCCATCGAGGCGTCGGCGATGAGCCGGCCGCGGCCGATGATCACCAGGTGGTCGGCGGTCTGCTCCATCTCGCTCATCAGGTGGCTGGACAGCAGCACCGTCCGGCCCTCGTCGGCCAGTTGGCGCACCAGGCGGCGGATCCAGCGGACGCCGTCGAGGTCCAGGCCGTTCATCGGCTCGTCGAACAGCAGCACCGCGGGGTCGCCCAGCAGCGCCGTCGCGATGCCGAGCCGCTGCCGCATGCCGAGCGAGTAACCCTTCACCCGACGGCGGGAGGCCGGCCCCAGTCCGACCTGGTCGACCACCTCGTCGACCCGGCGCAGCGGGATGCCATTGGCGCGGGCGGCCACCCGCAGGTGGTCGCGGCCGCTGCGGCCCGGGTGCACCGCCTGCGCGTCGAGCAGCGCGCCGGCCGTGCGCAGCGGCTCGGCCAGCCGGGCGAACGGCCGTCCGGCCACCAGCGCGGAGCCTGCGGAGGGCCGGTCCAGCCCCAGCACCATGCGCATCGTGGTCGACTTGCCCGCACCGTTCGGGCCGAGGAAGCCGGTCACCTTGCCCGGCTGCACCTCGAAGGTCAGGTCGTCGACGGCGCGCACGGCGCCGTACTGCTTCGTGAGCCCGCGCACCTCGATCATGCGGAGCTCCCGGTGAGGCGGCACTGCCGCCAGGAGTTCGTCTCGGTCATGATCAGCAGCGTGTCGGCCAGGGACGTGCGCGCGGATCACCCCGCGGTGCCGACCTGGCTCCCCCACGTGGGGGAGGAGCGGAGCACGCCGTCGGGGGAATCGCTCGGCCTCGGCGAGCAGCAGGATCGAACCGTGCCGACGACGACGTTCCCCCGCTCCGCCCCAGAGATCGGGGCCGCCTTCCGCGGGGTGCTCGCCACCGCCGCGGGTCCCGGCTGGCCCGGCCGCGTGCTGTACGCCCTTCTCCTGCTGCCGGTGGGCGCGCTGGGCCTGGCCTTCTACTTCGCGCTGTTCGGCTCGGTCGTCGCGGTCATCTACGGCGTCGGGCTGCTGCTGATCCTGCTCGTGCTGGCCGCCATCCGCGCATTCGCCGGGCTCGAGCGCCGGATGCTGCGCACCCTGCTCGGGGTCGACGTCCCCACCGGCGAGCGGGTGCGGCGGCTGCCCGGCGTCCGGGCCAAAGTGCGCCGGCTGGTCACCTCGGCCAGCACCTGGCGGGCGGTCGGCTGGCTGGGCGCCCGCGTGCTGCTGGGCGCGGCCACCCTCGCCGTCCTGTTCTTCTCCACCGTGCTGTCCGCCGCGCTCATCGTCGGCATCGACTGGAACGTGCTCAACGGGCTGCCCCTGCTGGCGCTCATCGGCGTCATCGTCCTGCTGGCCCTCCTGCTGCTCGACCTGCTGGTGCGCCTCGCGGCGGCGGTCGGTCCCCGGCTGCTGGGCGCCGGCGCCGAGCAGCAGATCGCCGCGCTGCAGGCCGGCGGGCGGCGCCTGGCCGACCGCAACCGGCTGGCCCGCGACCTGCACGACACCATCGGCCACGCCCTGACCGCGAGCCTGCTGCAGGCCACCGCGGCCCGGCGCACCCTCGGTCCCGCCGGCGACGAGCCCCTACAGCCGGAGTTCGCCCGCCAGGCGCTGCAGCACATCGAGACCAACACCCGCGCCGCGCTCGCCGAACTCGACCGGGCGCTCACCGTGCTGCGCGCCGAGGACGACGGCCGCGACCCCGCCCCCTTCGCCGCACCGACGCTCGCCGACCTCGACGAGCTGCTCGCCGGGCTGCGCGACGGCGGCCTGCCGGTCGCCCTGACCGTCGACGTCGGAGCCGACGGGATCCCGCCGGAGGTGCAGGCGCTGGCCTACCGGGTGGTGCAGGAGGGGACGACGAACGTGCTGCGGCACGCGGGCACCCCGGCGACCGTCGCGCAGGTGCTGCGTCTCGGCGACACCCTCGTCGTCAGCGTGCACAACGAGCGCCCCGACCAGCAGGAGAGCCGGCCCGGTCCCGGCGGCGGTCGCGGGCTGGCCGGCCTGCACGAGCGCACCCGCGCCGCCGGGGGCACCCTCACCGCCGGACCCACGCCCTCGGGCGGGTTCGAGCTCTGCGTCGTCCTGCCGCTGGCCGGTGCCGCGTGACGCTCCGGCTGGTCCTCGTGGACGACGACGTGCTCGTGCGCTCCGGGCTGCGGGTGATCCTGGAGAGCGAGCCCGACCTGACCGTGGTCGGCGAGGCCGGCACCGGCCGGGAGGCGCTCGAGGTGGCGGCCCGCACCGACCCCGACGTCGTCCTGATGGACGTGCGCATGCCCGACATGGACGGCATCACGGCGACCGGGCTGCTGGTGGCCCGGGATCCCGGCCGGCCGCGCGTGCTGGTGCTGACCACCTTCGAGGACGACGACTACCTGTTCCGGTCGCTCAAGGCCGGGGCCAGCGGCTTCGCGCTCAAGCGGGCGGACCCCGACGAGCTGGTCGACGCGATCCGCATCGTGGCGCGGGGGTCGTCGCTCGTGCTGCCCGACCTGACCCGCCGGCTCATCGCCTCCCACGTGCCCTCCCGTGCGCGGGGCGCGGCCGCGCTGCCGGAGCTCACCGGCCGAGAGGCCGACGTCCTGCGGCTGATCGCCGGCGGGCTGTCCAACGCCGAGATCGCCGCCGAGATGTTCCTCAGCCGCGAGACGGTGAAGACCCACGTCAGCAGCGTGCTGCTCAAGCTGGGCGCGCGGGACCGCACCCAGGCCGTGATCGCCGCCTACGAAAGCGGCTTCATGACCGCCTGACCCAGCCGGCTCAGACCAGGAAGCGGTAGGCCGTCGAGCCGGGCGTGAGGTGCTCGATGCGCAGGGGGCTGGCCTGGACGCGCGTCAGCAATTCGGCCAGCCCCTCGGCGCGCCCCAGCTCGATGCCGGTCAGTGCCGCGCCGGTCTCCCGGTTGTCCTGCTTGACGTACTCGAACCGCACGATGTCGTCGTCCGGGCCCAGCACCTCGTCGAGGAAGCGGCGCAGCGCACCGGGCTCCTGCGGGAACTCGACCAGGAAGTAGTGCTTGAGCCCGCGGTGCACCAGCGAGCGCTCGATCACCTCGGCGTACCGGCTGACGTCGTTGTTGCCGCCGGACAGCACGCACACGACGGTCTGCCCGGGCTCGAGCGCCACGAGCCCGCCGCTGAGTGCGGCCGAGGCCAGGGCTCCTGCGGGCTCGGCGATGATCCCGTCGGCCTGGTAGAGGTCGAGCATCTCGGTGCAGATCTGCCCCTCGGGCACGGCGAGCAGCTCCGCGCCCGAGTCGCGGACGAGGGGATAGGTGACCGCGCCGGCCCGGCGCACCGCCGCGCCGTCGACGAACGTGTCCATCTCCGGCAGGTCGACCGGCCCGCCGGCGGCCAGCGCGGCCGCCATGTTGGCCGCACCCGCGGGCTCCACTCCGATCAGCCGGGTCGCGGGGGAGGAGGCGCGCAGCCAGCTGCCAGCACCGGCGAGCAGCCCACCACCGCCGACCGGCAGGAGGACGACGTCGGGTGGCTCGGGCAGCTGCTCGAGGATCTCGACCGCCACGGTCGCCTGCCCGGCCACCGTCGCCGGTGAGTCGAACGCCGGAACCAGGGTCGCGCCGGAGACCGCGGCGAACTCGGCTGCCGCGGTCGCCGCGTCGTCGTAGGAGTCGCCGCTGATGACCAGCTCGACCATGTCGCCGCCGAGCGCCGCGATCCGCTCGCGCTTCTGCCGCGGCGTCGTCCCCGGCACGAACACCCGGCCGCGCACCTGGAGGGCCCGGCAGGCGTAGGCGACGCCCTGCCCGTGGTTACCGGCGCTGGCGCACACCACGCCGGCGGCGCGCTCGGCCGCCGGGAGGGCGGAGATCATCGTGTAGGCGCCGCGGATCTTGTACGAGCGTCCGACCTGCAGGTCCTCGCGCTTCAGCCAGACATCGGCGCCGGTCAGCCCGGAGAGCCGGGCGTTGCGCTGCAGCAGCGTCCGCTCGGCCACGCCGTCGAGCCGGCGGACGGCGTCGCGCACCTCGGCGGTGAAGGTGTCGGAGGTCGGGGCGGCAGCACTCACCGGGCCATCGTCGTCCACCCGCCCCGGCGGCTCGCAGGGAGGCCGGTCAGGTCTGCAGCAGGCGGAGCTTCGGCTCGGCGCGCAGGCGTTTCTCCAGCACGACGCGGTGCCGGCCGTCGTCGGAGCGGACGAACTGCAGATCGTCGACGAGCGCCTTCATCAGCACGAGGCCACGGCCGGCCTCCAGGGGCGAGCCCTCGGGCGCGGCGGCCGCATCGAAGTCGAAGCCCTGGCCGTCGTCGAGCACGGTGACTCTGCAGATGTCGTCGGTGATGGCGACGTCGACCTGGTACTCGTCCAGTTCGCCCGCGTGCTGCACGACGTTGGCGCACGCCTCGGTGAGCGCCAGCACGATCTCCTCGATCGTCTGCGGCTTCGCATCCAGGTGCTCGAGCGCCTGGCGCATGAGACCGCGCATGAGAGGCAGGCTGCGCGCGTCCCGCGGCAGCCGGACGCTGAACGAGATGTCCATGGCAGCTCTGTCCCCTCGGCACCGATGTCCTACCCTCGACGGAACGACGAGGTGGGAGGGGCGGTGCGGTGCAGTTCGATGTGGAGCGGACGATCGTCGCCGGCCGGCCGGCTCTCACCGTACGGGGTGAGCTCGACCTCGCGACCGCACCGCGCCTGGATGCGGCCGCCGACGAACTGCTGACCGAGCGGGTCGGCGAGTTCGTCGTGGACCTGACCCCCACGATGTTCCTCGACTCCTCCGGCGCACGCAGCCTGCTGGGCGTGGCCCGCAAGGCCGAGGTGGCCGGTGTCGGGCTGTTCGTGCTGGCGCCCCGCTCCAACAGCCCTGTCCGGCTGACCATCGACCTGCTCGACCTGGGCGCGTTCGTCCCGCTCGTCGCCTCGGTCGGTGAGATCCCCACGGGCATCTCCGGGCGCGACGCCGGCACGTGACCTCCCCGCGGGTGGACGACGAGGCGCTGCGGCGCTGCGCCGACGAGCCGATCGCGATCCCGGGGGCGGTGCAGCCGCACGGGGTGCTGCTCGCCGTCACCGAGCCCGGCCTCGACGTCGTCGTCGCCTCGGCCAACGCCGCGGAGCTCTTCGGCGGACCGGTGAGCTCGCTCGTCGACGTGCTCGACGACGACGCCCTCGCCCGGCTGCGGGACGGGCTGGCCGGCGACCTCGCCGAGGTGAACCCGCTGCGCACGACCGTGGCCGGCGTGGAGGTCGACCTCGTCGTGCACCGCGCCGACGGGCTGCTGCTCACCGAGTGGGAGCCGGTGACCGGGGCGGAGCAGGCGGGTGCCGCGTGGCACCGCCGCCTGCCCGGCGTGCTGCAGCGGCTGTCGTCGTCGGCCACGCTCGAGCAGCTCGCGGAGACCCTGGCCCGCGACGTCCGCACCGTGACCGGCTTCGACCGCGTCATGGTCTACCGCTTCGACCCGGAGTGGAACGGCGAGGTGATCGCCGAGGACCGGCGCGAGGACCTCGAGCCCTTCCTCGGTCTGTGGTTCCCCGCCAGCGACATCCCCGCCCAGGCCCGCGCGCTCTACACGACCAACTGGATGCGGCTGATCCCCGACGCCGGCTACGAGCGGGTGCCGCTGGAGCCGGCGGCGAACCCCCTGACCGGCCGCCCGCTGGACCTCTCCGGCGCGATGCTGCGCAGCGTCTCGCCGGTGCACCTGGAGTACCTGGCCAACATGGGCGTGGTCTCGTCCATGTCGGTCTCGCTGATCGACCGCGGCCGGCTCTGGGGTCTCATCTCCTGCCACCACTACGCCGGTCCGCACCGACCCTCGTACGCCGACCGCACCGCCGCGGAGTTCCTCGGCCGCACCGCCTCGCTGCTGCTGCGCACCGTCGTCGCCGAGGACGAGCAGGAGGGCGTCGTCGACGTCGCCGAGCGCGCCGCCGAGCTGGCCGCTGCCGTCGGCCGCACCCCGCGCGCCCTGGGCGCGGCGCTCACCGAGCAGGACCTCACCGTGCTCGACCTGCTGCCCGCCGGCGGCGCCGCCGTCCGGCTGGGCGGGCAGCTCCGGCTGCTCGGGGACACGCCCCCGGCGGACCGGGTGACCGCGCTCGTGGGCGCACTGCTGGCCGCCGGCGTGACCGCGACGGACGCCGCCGCCCGGGTCGTGCCTGCGGCGGAGGAGTTCATCGCCTCGGCCAGCGGGGTGCTGGCCGTTCCCGTCGGCACGGGTGATTTCCTGGCCTGGTTCCGCCCGGAGACGCTGCGCGAGGTGACCTGGGGCGGCAACCCGTACGCGTCCAAGGTCGCGCAGACCGACGACGGGCCGCGGCTGAGCCCCCGCCGCTCCTTCGCAGCGTGGAGCGAGACCGTCCGCGGCACGTCGCGCCCCTGGCGGGACCACGAGGTGAGCGCGGCCCGCGCGCTGGCCGGGCACCTCACGGCCGCCGCGCTGAACCGCTCCGAGGAGGACAACCGGCTCGTCGGCGCGCTCCAGCGCACGCTGCTGCTGCAGGAGCTGCCGAAGGTCCCCGGTGTCGCCCTGGCGGCCCGCTACCGGCCCAGCGCCGAGGACGTCGTCGGCGGGGACTGGTACGACCTCGTGCCGCTGCCGGGCGGGAAGCTCGCCGTCGTCGTCGGGGACGTCGCCGGGCACGGGCTGGCCGCCGCCTCGGTCACCGCCCAGCTGCGGCACGCGCTGCGGGCCCAGCTGCTGCGCGCCGCCGGGCCGGCCGCGGCGCTGGGGCTGCTCAACGAGGTGACCAGCGCGCTCCTGCCCGGTGAGCTGGCGACCGTCGTGGTCGCGGAGCTCGATCCCCGGACGGGGGACGTCGTCGTCGCCAGTGCCGGACACCTGCCGGTGCTGCACGCGCACGACGGAGCCGCCGAGTACGTGATGGGTGGTCGTGGCCCCGCGCTCGGCGTCCTGGACCGGCCGACGTACGCCGAGTCGGAGCTGACGCTGGCCGGCGACGACCGGCTGCTGCTGTTCAGCGACGGGTTGGTCGAGCGAGGGCGGGGCGGGTTGCCGCGGGGGCTGGACGCGCTGCGCGAGGTGGTCGCGGCCGGGCCGGCCGGCGCCGAGCCGCTCCTCGACGCGGTGCTCGCCGCGTTGGCGCCGCCGGACGCCGACGACGTGACCGTGCTGGCGCTCGCGCGCACCTGAGCCCCACCCGCCCCACCGTCGGTGCGGTCGAGCCTCGGGACTGCCGATGCGAACGGGTGGAACGCCGAGCTCGCTCGGCAAGCAGCCCGTACGCACGCCGACGCAGGAGCACACCCCATGTCCCACCGGACGCTCACCCGCCGCCTGGGTCGCACAGTCGCAGCACTCGCCACGATCGGGACGCTCGCGCTCGCCGCGGGCTGCGGCCCCGAGGAGACGAAGCCGGCTGCGGCCGGCGAACCCGCCGCCCCGCCCGCCCCGGTGCTGGTCCCGTGGCCGCTCACCGGCGTCGAGGTGGACGCGGTGCCCGCCCGTCCCGCCCTGGCGGTGAAGATCGAGAACTCGGTGGCCGCCCGCCCGCAGAGCGGCCTGAACGCCGCCGACGTGGTGTGGGAGCAGGTCGTCGAGGGCGGCATCACCCGCTTCGTCGCCGTCTTCCACTCAACCCTGCCGCCGGACGTCGGGCCGATCCGCTCGGTGCGGCCGATGGACGCCGCGATCGCCGGTCCGCTCAAGGGCCTGTTCGCCTTCTCGGGCGGGCAGCCGAAGTACGTGGACGCGATCGCCGGCACCGGCGCGCAGGTGCTCAGCCAGGGTGCCGGGACCGCCGGGTTCTTCCGGCTGGACAGCCGGGACGCGCCGCACAACGTCTACGCCAACCCGGCCGACTTCGTCGCACAGGCCGACCCCGGCCACCAGGCGTCGCCGGTCGGGGAGTTCGCCTTCGCGACCGCGGGCCGGCAGCCCACCGCGGTCGCCGCGGGCGCGCCGTCCGCCGCCGTGCGGCTGAAGCTGTCGCCCAGCAGCTACCCGAGCTGGACGTGGAGCCAGCCCGACAACGGCTGGCTGCGGGCCGAGGGCGACACCCCCGCGACCGTCGCCGACGGAGCGCGGGTGCGCGCCGCCAACGTCGTCGTGCTGCGGGTCGACGTCGTCAACACCGCAGCCCGGGACGCCGCCGGCAACCCGGTGCCCGAGACGCAGATGGTGGGCGGGGGAGAGGCGCTGATCGCCAGCGGCGGCAGCACCATCGCCGCGACGTGGTCCAAGGCGTCGCCGACCGACCCGGTCGTCCTCGCCCTCCCCGACGGTGGGCCGGTGGAGCTGGCGCCGGGCAACACCTGGGTCGAGCTCGTGCCCAACGGCACCGGCTCCGTCACCCTGGGCTGAGCTGTCCGCACGGGCCGCCGTCGGTCAGCGCGACAACGGCGGCCCGTGCCCGGTGCCGTGCGCCAGGACGTCGCCGGCCGGATCGGTGCCGGACCCGAACAGCCGCAGCGGGACGCCGCGGGCACCGGGCTCCGGGGCGGGTTCGTAGGAGAGCCGCCAGACGTCGGGCCGTGCGGTGAGCGCCTCCACCTGCCGCCACTCGTCCGGGTCGACGTAGGTCCGGACGATGCTGTGCCACACGACCGGGACTCCTTGTGCCGAGGGCTGGTCGTCCAGCCGGCGGGTGAGCCATTCGGCGGCGCCGGCCCGCTCGACGGGGACCCGGTGGGAGCCGGCCATCTGGAGAGCGCCCTGCAGTCGTCGGAAGCGAGCCACCTGGTCGCCCCACACGCTGGACGAGAGCCGCAGTCGTGCCTCGTCGTCGCGCGGGTCCAAGGGCGCCGGGTCGCAGCCCGCCCGCTCGACGACCCGCACGCCGTCCAGGTCCAGCGGGATACCGGGATCGGGCAGCCGGCACGGTGAGTCCGGCGGCCCCCAGACCTCGCCGAAGCGGAACCGGTCGAACAGCAGGTTCAGCCCCGCGGAAGCGCCGATCTCCAGCAGGCGCAGGGGTTCGCCGGTGCGACGGGCGACCTCGGCGAGGCCGACGAGCAGCGGCACCGTGCGGCCGACCTCGTTGGTCTGGCACGGCTGCCCGGTCAGCTGCTGCACGTCCTCGGTCTCGCGCTCGAGAACCCGCCGGGCTGCCGGCCAGGCCCCCTCCGGATCGGCGGCACCCCCGACGGTCGGGTAGTGCTCGGCCAGCTCCGGCGCCCTCCCCGTCAGCACGAGGCGGTGCAGTGCCGCCGCGAACCGCAGCGGCAACGCCGATCCGGGCGGGTCGCCGGCGAAGGGCTGCAGCGCGGCGTGGGTGATGCCACCGGCGTCCCAGTCGCTGGCGGCGCCCAGGAGGAGGGCCTGCATGAGCGGGGAGCTGCGCTCGGCCGGGTGGTCGGCGTTCTCCCGGAACACCTCGGCGACGGTCAGCGGCATGGGCGCATCCTGGCGCACCTGCACTCTTCGCGTGCGCGGGAGCAGCCGGGCCGGCGCTCCGGATGGAACGCCGGCCCGGTGGTCAGTCGCCCTTGACGTTGACGATCTGACGCAGCGTGTGCCGCACCTCGACCAGATCGGCGGCGTCGGCCATCACCTGGTCGATCGGCTTGTACGCGTCGGGGTGCTCGTCGAGGAACGCGTCCGAATGCCCCCACGCGATGCCCGCCATCCGCGCGTCGAGGTCCTGCCGCGTGAACCGCTTGCGCGCCGCCGTCCGCGAGAAGTTCCGGCCGGCGCCGTGCGGCGAGGACATCAGCGAGGGCACGTTCCCCAAGCCGGCGACGACGTAGGACGCCGCACCCATCGAGCCCGGGATGAGGCCGAGCTGGCCCTCCCGTGCCGAGATCGCACCCTTCCGGGACAGCCACACCTCACGCCCGAAGTGGGTCTCGCGCTCGGTGTAGTTGTGGTGGCAGTTCACCGTCTCGGTGCGCTCGACCCCGGCGTTCAGGAACCGGCCCAGCTGGTCGACGCAGCGGTCCATCATCTCCTCGCGGTTGAGGTAGGCGAACCGCTGCGCCCAGCGGAGCGCCTCGACGTACCGGTCGAACTCCGGCTCGCCCTCGACCAGGTACGCGAGATCCCGGTCGGGCAGCTGGATGTGCCGGCGCTCGCACTGCTCCCGCGCCACCTTGATGTGCTTCTGCGCGAGCCGGTTGCCCACACCCCGGGACCCGGAGTGCAAGAACAGCCACACCCGGTCCTCCTCGTCGAGCGAGAGCTCGATGAAGTGGTTGCCGGAGCCGAGGGACCCCAGCTGCTGCGGCCACTGCCGCGACTCGGCGTCGGCCTGCCCGGCACCCGGCGTCTCGCGCAGCTCGGCGATCCGCGGCTCGGCGGACGCCCGGATCTTCTGGTTCCGGCCACCCGCCGACAGCGGGATCGAGCGCGAGATCTGCTGGTGCAGCACGTCCAGCGGGCGCCCGGCGACGTCGTCGGCGGTGAACTGGGTGCGAACGGCGATCATGCCGCAACCGATGTCCACGCCGACCGCGGCCGGGATGATCGCGCCGTCGGTCGGGATGACCGAGCCGACGGTCGCGCCCATGCCCAGGTGGGCGTCGGGCATCAGGGCCAGGTGCGGGTAGATGAACGGCATCTGCGCCGTGCGCTCCGCCTGCTCGCGGGTGGTGTCCTCCAGGATCGACGCCCAGTTGAGCAGGCGTGCGTTGATCTTCTCCATCGTCCTTTCGATTCGCTCGGATGCGGTCGTGTGTGCCCGAAGGCCGGTGCAGTCAACACACGCATCCGGAAACGCGCAGCCCTATTTCCCGGGAGCACTCCACGCCCCGCCTTTCCGCGGAAAAGCGGTCTGCTTAACCGCGGAAAAGCAGACCGCTTTACCGCGGAAAAGCGGGGACGGGGTCAGATGGTGAGCAGGCCGTTCGGCTGCTCGGTGAGCTTGCCGCGCTCGATCGCGGCGGTCAGCGCCTGCTCCAGGACGCCGGTCACCGCGGCGGAGCGGCGCTTGTGCCCGAACACCGCCGCTGTCTGCGTGAGCAGCTCACCGCGGCCCATCCCCGCCGAGGCGCGGCACAGGGCCGCCATCGCGTTGGCGATCTCCTCGGGCGCGACGTGGTCGATCGGCCGGTCGGTGCTGGAGACCTGACGGCGGAAACCCTCGTAGCTCTCGGGCGTCACGCCCTCGGGCCACAGGTGCTCGCCCTGCACGGCCGACGGGGGCAGCAACGACAGCAGCGTCGACTTCCGCGACTCGGTCGCCCGGTTGAGCCCGAAGGCCCCGACGGTGAGCTTGGCCAGCCGGTCGACGTGGATGGGGCCCTCGGCCTTGATCCCGGCGGCGAGCACGCGGCGCACCACGCGCGCGGCCTTGGACGCCGGCAGCTCGTCGAGCACCGACTTCTCGCCGGCGGTCTTCGGGATCCACGGCACGAACGGCGTCTCGCCCTCCATCGCCACCGGCCGCGCGGGCTTGGCCGCCGCCGGCTTGGAAGCGGCCGGACGCGTCGGCGCGGACGTCGCGGGCACCGCCACCGACGCGGTCACCGACGAGCGCAGCGCCGCCACGCCCTTGAACGACTCGACCGCCGCCGTCGGCAGGGGGATCGGTGCCGGCAGCACCGGGGTGGCCGGAGCGGAGTCGACCGCTTCGACCAGGCGGTCGACGACGGTGGACGGCGACAGCAGCCACGAGGGCAGCCAGACGCGGGAGACCACCGGCCAGCGCAGCAGCCCGCCGAGCACCTCGACCGGCAGTCCGTCGCGGTCGCCGACCGTGCCGCGCCGCGCCCATGCCGGGCTGTCCAGCAGCACGGCCGCGACCGGGGTCTCCGGGTCGACAGGTCGGCTGATCGACAGGTCGACACGGAACTCCGAGAGACCGACGTCGGTGCGCACGACCAGACCCCGCTCGCGCAGGGCGGCGGCGATCTCCTCGCGGTGCCGGTCCACGACGGCGACCGACCGCGGCGAACGGGGCAGCACGTCGGTGCCGCGCTCGGCCATGTCGAGGTAGGCGCGCAGGTGCTTGATGCCCACCGAGCTGGTCTCCTCGGCCCGCAGCTGCTCCGGGTCGAAGGAGGAGAAGACGACGACCTGCCGCCGGGCGCGGGTGATCGCGACGTTGAGCCGGCGCTCGCCACCGCTGCGGTTGAGCGGGCCGAAGTTCAGCGGCAGCGTGCCGTCGGCGGTGGGGGAGAAGCCGGTGGAGAAGAAGACGACGTCGCGCTCGTCGCCCTGCACGTTCTCCAGGTTCTTGACGAACAGGCCCTCGCCGTCGGTGCGGTCCAGGGCCGCGGCCAGCCGCTCGTCGTCGGCGTCGCGCAGCAGCGACTCGATGTAGGAGCGCTGCTGGGCGTTGAAGGTGACCACGCCGATCGAGGGCACCGCGTCGACGCCGTCCCACTTGGGTACCGCGTCGAACCGGCGGCGGATCTCGGCGACGATCGCCTTGGCCTCGATCGGGTTCGTCCGCAGCAGGCGGCCGGCGCCGGAGCGGTGGAAGGTGCCGGGCACCCGCACCAGCGAGACGCCCCGGCCGTCGGGCTCCGACGACGCCCGGCCGTGCGTGGGCGCCGGGAACGACGACAGCCGGTTCTCGTAGTACTGCGCGTTGGAGAACGCGATGAGCGACTCGTCCTGGCTGCGGTAGTGCCACGACAGCCAGTGGCGCGGCACCCGCGCCTGCACGCACTCGCTGAGGATCGACTCCTCGTCCTCGACCGCGGTCTCCACCTCGACGACGTCGTCGGAGACCGAGGCGGTCGGCTCGAGGAAGGACGTCGGCGGCATCTGCTTGGAGTCACCGACGACGACGGCGGCCTTCGCGCGGCCCAGTGCGCCCACGGCGTCGGCGACCCGGATCTGCGAGGCCTCGTCGAAGACGACCAGGTCGAACTGCGCGGCCGCGGCCGGGAAGAACCGGGCCACCGAGTCCGGCGACACCAGCACGCACGGCATGACGGAGGTGATCAGCTCGCCGTACTGCGCCAGCAGCTGGCGGACGCCCAGCCCGCGGCGCTGCTTGGCCAGCTCGCGCTGCAGCGCACCCACCTGGCCGGCACCGGACGCGGCGTCGAAGGGCCGCGTGGCCAGCACCGACGCGGGCAGGGCCGCGGTCAGGTGCTCCCGCACGGCCCGGGACGCGGCGGCGAAGCGGGTGATCGCCTTCTCGTGCAGCCCCTCGTCGAAGAGGTCCAGCCCGGTGGCGTCGAGGCGCTCGGTCACCGAGGCCGTCGCCATGCCCCGGTCCAGGGCGCGGACGGCGTCGTCGGCGGCGATCGCACCGGTGACGAGCAGCCGCCGGGCGTCGAAGAGCCCCGCGTAGCGCAGCGGCTCGAGGGTGTCGAGGAAGCTGACCCAGCGGCGCAGCGACATGAGCACCGAGCCGTCGGTGCCGCGCTCGGGGCGGGTCATCGACCAGCGCAGCGTGAAGCCGTCGTCCCCGGTCCAGGCGGCGAGCTGGTCGGCGCTCGTGGCGCAGACGCGCACCAGTGCCGTCACCGAGCGCTGCAGCCGGTCGACGGCCGTGGCGGCCTCCGGACCGACCGGCATGCCGGCCACGATCAGCTTGCGCAGCTGGACGTGGAAGGACGACGACCCGTCGACGGCCTGCCCCGCGCGGCGCAGCCAGGCGACCTGGTGCTCGGGCAGGTGCGGGTCGACGAACGGGTTCCAGCCCTCGGGCACGGCCAGGCCCGGGACGGCGTTGACGCGGCCGGCGATCTGCTGCACCGCGGTCTGCACCCGCCACAGGTTCTCCACCAGCGCGGGGACGTCCTTGGGCCTGACCTTGGCCTCGGCGCGCAGGTGCGGGGCGAGGCGGTCGCGCACGGCGACCAGCCGGCGCCGGCGACCCCACCACGACGACGCGGCGGCGGTCTGCGCGGCCACGTAGATGTCGGCCAGCGGCAGCGCCAGCACCTCGGGGGCGACCAGGTCCATGCCCGGGTGCCGGAAGGCGAGGAAGGCCGCGATCTCGCCGAGGACCGCGCCGGTCGCCGTCGTCCAGCGGCCGGAGAAGGTCTCGTCGAGGACGTCGAGCCCGACCGCCGGCCCGCCGAGCAGGTGGCCGAGGGCGGCGAAGTCGTCCGGCGTGCGCGCGTGCCGCAGGACCTGGGTGAGCTCGGCGTGGCCGGCGACGGCGCGCACCGCCTCGTCCACGGCGGTGGCCGCGGCCTGGGTGGCGGGCAGGTCGATGGCGGGGGAGTCGACGAACGCCCACGGGTGGCGGAGTGAGGGGCGGGTCAGGTCGGCGATCTCGGGCAGCAGCGCCAGGGCCCGCCGGATCTGGGCGAGCACCTCGGGAGCGGCGTTGGCGACGAAGGGCAGCGGCACCGGGAGGGGCTCGACGTCGGTGCCGGCGGTCAGCTCGGCGGTGCGGGCGGTGTACAGCGACAGCCCGGCGGCGTTCTCGGTGTGCAGCCGGTCGGCGTAGCGGGCCAGCAGCCGGCGGGCCGAGCGCAGGTTCTCCGAGTCGGCGGCCAGCCCCTGCTCGTCGACGGCGACCGCGTGCTCCAGCGCCAGCCGGATCTGCGCCCGCACCATCGAGGCGCGGCTGCCCTTGTCGTGCAGGTCGAGGGCGAACATGCCCATGCCGACGGCGTCGAGGCGGCGCGCGACGACGTCCAGGGCCGCCCGCTTCTCGGCCACGAACAGCACCCGCTTGCCCTCGGCGACCGCCCGGGTGAGCAGGTTGGTGATGGTCTGCGACTTGCCCGTGCCGGGAGGGCCCTCGAGCACGAAGGTGCGCCCGGCGCTGGCCTCCGCGATCGCCCGCAGCTGCGAGGCGTCGGCGGGGGCCGGCAGCTGCGCGGCGAGGTCGTCGAGGTCGGCGAAGGCGCCGGTGTCCAGCGCCGGGTCGGTGAACGGCTCGGTGGGCTCGTGCACCAGGTGGGAGACCAGCGGGTTCTGGGCGAAGTCGGCCCAGTGCTCGTCGAGGTCCTTCCACAGCCGGTACTTGGCGAACTGGAGGACGGCGAGGTCCGCCGTCGCCTCGACGCGGTAGGGCAGCCCGTGGCCGACCAGCGCGACCCGCATGGCCTCCAGCGCCGCCTCGACGTCCATCGTGCCGTCGGCGGTCTCGGTCAGCGTCGGGATGGAGAGCCCGTGCAGCTGGCGCAGCTTCTCCAGCAGGCAGTAGTTCGGTGCGGTGCTGCCCGACTCGTCCAGCGCGAGCCGGTAGGAGCCGGTGCGGCTCAGCGGCGTGAGCGTGACCGGGATGAGCACGAGCGGGGAGCGCAGCGGCCGGCCGTCGAGCTCCCACACCAGCGAGCCGAGCGCCAGGTAGAGGTTGTTGGCGCCGGTCTCCTCCTGCACGGTCTTGGCCCGGTAGGCCAGGTTGCGCAGCCGGGGGAGGTAGCCGCCGGTGGTGACGTCGGCGTGCAGCTCGCGGCGCTCGACGAGCAGGTCGGCCAGCTGCTGCGAGGGCAGGTCGCCGGCGCCGGTGAGGCCGCGCTCGGCCTGGACGGCGGCGAGCTTGTCGCCGGGCAGCAGCGTGATGGGTGTGCCGTCGTGGACGAACCGCTCCAGCACCGGCAGCGAGGTGGCCGGCACCGTCAGCGCCAGCCCGGTGCGGTCGGTGTAGTTGATCAGGCGGTTGCGCAGGCTGAGGTCCAGCAGGGCGTTCTTCCACTGCTGCACCCGCGGAGGCGCCTCGGGGCGGGGTGCCGCCGTCGTCGTCCCCTCGGGGGGTGCCGGGGCGCTGTGCACCGCGGCCCGGTACTCCACGACCTGCAGCACGCCCTGCTCGTCGCGGGCGCGCGCCGGCAGCGGCACGATGCCGTCGCGCCGGGCGCGGTGGACGTCGGTGACGCCGATGATCCGGTCGAGCTCGCCGGTCAGCCAGCCGTCGTAGGCCGGGCGGTGCAGGTCGGCGCCGGGCTCGCCCATGCTCGTGAGCAGCGTCGTCTCGACGAGACCGATCAGCCCGAGGTCGACCAGGTTGACCAGGCCGGCGGCGTCGGTGGTGGCGGCGGACTCGGCGCTGCGCTCCTCGCGCCAGTAGCCCAGGAACGAGTGCCCCTCCGCGAGCCACAGCAGCGGCCGGATGCCGGCCTGCTCGAGCGCGGCGGCCAGCAGCACCACGGTGTCCAGCGGCGTGCCGACCTTCCAGGTCAGGACGTCGCCCGGCGTCCGCACCTGCTGGCCGACGTCGGACCAGGTGGCCGGCGGCTCGCTGTAGCGGAGGCCGCGGGCCCGCAGGGTCTCGGCGATCGAGGCGACCACCTCGTCGACCCGCTCGGCCGTCGCGGCGTACCCGACGAGGGCGCCGCTGCCGGTGGCCTGCTCGAGGTGGTCGACGGCCTCGGCGACCAGCGCGGTGACCGCGGGGTGGTTGGGCATGACGTGCGCGGCGAGCATCTCCAGTGCCAGCGGCAGGGGAGAGGCCAGCCACTGGTTGGCGGCGAGCACCTGCACGGGCCGGGATGCCTCACCGGCCAGGACCGGACCGTCCTCGCCGTCCACCAGAACCTCGACGTCGATGACGCCCGGCCGCTGCTCCTCGACCTGGAGCATCGCGGCGGGGTCCATGACCAGGCCGACGTCGGTGAGCACGGTGCTGCGACCGGCGTCGATGTCGGCCAGCAGCTCCACGGGCCGGGCGATCGGGCCCTCGGCGTCACGGACCGACAGCCGCACGGTCGCGCCGCGGACGGTGGCCTCGGAGGTGAGGGCCAGCCGCGGGACTACGGGGATGCCGTTGTGCGCCAGGGCGTAGCTGAGCACCGGGGTGGAGGTGATCTCGATGGAGATCGCCGCCGTCTGCGGCGCCACGGCGTCGCGGAGGTCGAGATCGACAGTGCTCTCCATGTCACCTGTCTACCGGGTAGGACGGAATGGTCCCTTCATGCTCCCCGACGGGTGGGGCGCATGTGACGCCTGCGTCGGGAAGCCGGTGCGAATCACAGGGACGGCGCCGTGGAGGACCGGATCCGTTCCGGAGCCGGTCCTCCGGTGCGACGATGACGGGCGACGTCTGGACTGCGGAGGTGGCATGACCCACGCGCCCGGGCTGCGGGCGGCCGACGCCGACCGGCAGGCGGCGGCCGACCGGCTGCGCGCCGCCCACGACGAGGGCCGGCTCGACCTGGCCGAGTACGACCGGCGGCTGGCCGAGGCCTACGCGGCGGTGACCTACGCGGACCTCGACCGGTTGTTCACCGACCTGCCGGCGCGGCCGAACTCGCCCGTGCCGGCCTACACGGTGTCGTCCGCTGCGGCTGTGGCCCGGGCGGCGGGGGCATCGGTCGTGCGGAGCCCGGCCCGCTTCCCGCTGGCGTTGAAGATCCTGTGGACGGCGTGGGCCAGCGTGGTGGCGATCAACCTGACGGTGTGGCTGCTGGTCAGCCTCGCCGCGGACGGGTCCGTGCACTTCTGGCCGATGTGGTTCGCGGTGCCGGGTGTGGCGCTGGGCATCGGCACCACGATCACCATGCGGGTGCGCAACACCCGCTGACTTCCGTCAGCGGCGGAGGGTGCGACCGTCGGGCAACGTGCGACCGCCCAGCAGGGCGACCAGTTCGCCGGCGCCGGCGCGGACGACGTCGCCCTCGCCCCAGGACCAGTCGGCGTCGTCCGCCTCGAGCCCCGTGACGGTCAGGTCGAGACCGAAGAAGGCGCCGTTCGCGGCGGTGAGCTGGTCGAGGACGGCGACGACCGCCTCGCCCGGTGCCACCGCAGGCATGCCGAGCGCGACGGTGACGTCCAGGGAGTGGATGACGGCGTGGCTGAGCGCGCCGGCCGCGCCACCGCCCGGCGGCTCCCACTGGTGCAGGGTCGGTGAGCGCAGGTCGGCCAGGAGGTCGTCGGCCGGCAGGGCGCCGTCGCGGGCAGCCACCGTGTCGGAGAGCCGCCCGAAGTCCCCGCCCGCGGCCGCCATCTCCGCGCCGAACCGCTCGGGGGTGAGCCGGACGGGCATGGTCACGTGGGCGACGACGTGCCGGACCTGCCAGCCCTCGCACAGCGTGGCGGCGTCCCAGGGGTCGGCGGAGCCGTCGTCCAGCAGGTCCGCGAGGCTGCTGTACGTCTGCGCGATCCACGGCTGGAGGTGACGCTGGGTCTGGTCGGTGCCGGTCTCGGTCATCGCGTGCTCCTCCCGCGGCCGGTGTTCGGCGGCCGTCATGACGTAGACGTGCGGTGGCGCGGGAACTCAGCGCCGCTCTTCCCGGAGCCTCTCCCGCGGAGCAGCCGACGGCCCTCCGCGCGGAGTTGGTCAGCGTGCTGGACGCTCCCGCATGTCAGGCGAGGAGCCCGCTCAGGGCCAGCAGGTAGACGAGCCCGAGCCCGACGACGAGGACGACAGCGAGCCATACGAGCATGCGCATGGCTCGGCGTCTTCCCGGCCTGTTCTGCTTCAGCCCCTGAGCCAGGTCGCCCCACTGATCGATCTGGCCGGCCGGCGAGTACTGGTTGTGCTCGTATCGCTCCATCGGCCATCTCCCCTGTGCGGTGGCTGCCGAGTCGCACCTCACTCCCACCATAGGGCAGGGCCGCGCCGTGGACAGCCGCCCGCACGCACCGGCGGTGCCTCCCTTTGGACGCGCTTCTCCACTCGCGGCGAGGCAAGCATGAATCTGTGGACAGGCCGCTGACCTGGGGATTCAGGTGGTGCCCGGCACTCGATAGCGGTAGGATTCGTACATGTGTTCGACCGACTGTGCGACTCCGGTGGCGTGCCTCGCAGGTGTGCTGGAGGCGCTGGCCGGTGAGGACCTGAAGGGGTCGTTCGGCCCGGCGGTGATCGAGCGCACCGGCTCGCTGCTCGTGGCGCGGAACCGATTGGACGCGGTGCTGGCGCGGACGGTGCGCGAGGGGGAGCTGACCCAGGCGGCCGAGCACGACGGGAAGGCATCGATGTCCTCCTGGCTGCGGGGGCACCACCGACTGTCGCAAGGGGAGGCGAGCCGGCTGGTCCGGAACGGCCGCGTCCTGGAGCAGCTACCCGCCCTCGCGGCAGCGGCTGTTGCCGGCGCGGTGACCGCGGAGGCGGTGTCCACGATCGCGCCCGTGGCGGCGGCGGAGAACCTCGCCCGCGCCGACGAGCAGGGTGTGGACGTGCCTGCGGTCGACGCGGCACTCGCCACGGTGGCCGCGACCCGGGCGCACTCCGAGCTGCGGCAGGTCGTCGGCCACTACCTCGCGCGGCTCGATCCTGACGGCACCGAGCCCGACCCGACGGAGAACCGCAGCTTCGCGACGGCCCGGGACAGTCATGGCATGGTCACCGGCCGGTTCGTCCTCGATGAGATCGGCGGGGAGAAGCTGCTGGCCGCGGTCGAGTCCATCGTCCAGGCCAACCGGCCCGCCGGCGACGTGCGCACCCGCTCCCAGCAGCAGGCCGACGCCCTGGTCCAGTTGTGCGACAACGCCCTCGCCTCCGGTGACCTGCCCACGATGCGGACGGTGAAGCCGCACGTGGTCGTCACCATCGACCTCGAGGACCTGATGGACACCTCGACCGGGGAAGGTGCCGGACGGACCGGCTTCGGCGGCATCATCTCCGCGGCCGAGGCGCGCTGGCTGGCCTGCGGCGGCAACGTCACCCGCATCGTCATCGGCCCCGAAGGCCAACCGCTGGACCTGGGCCGCTCCACGCGCCTGTTCCCACCGCACCTGCGCCGAGCGGTCGAGGTGCGCGACCGGCACTGCGTGTTCGCCGGGTGCGACGCCCCGTCCCATTGGTGCGACGTCCACCACCTCGTCCACTGGATCGACGACGGCAACACCGATCTCGACAACTCAGCGCTGCTGTGCGAACGGCACCACACCAAGGTGCACCACGGCTTCCGCGTCGAACGACAACCGAATGGCCGATGGCGCACCCGGCGCCCCGACGGCACCGAGATCGTCGTCCACGAGCCGTTCCTCGTCCCCGCCTGATCGTTGGGGGACGCGGTCGTCGCGCGTCTGCAACGAGGGGAGGGTCCTGCACCGGTGCCTTCCGGATGGCGCGCCGCCTCAGCAGTGCTGGCCGGGGCCGGGCAGACGTCGCCACGCGCTCGGACCGTTCGCGACAGCGACGCCTGTCATCGGTCCGTTTCGATGGGAAGCCCGAACGCTGCGACGGCGCGGTGGTCCGTGAAGCAGTGGATCGCCTCGAGCTGTCCGCCGCGAAAGGTGAGCACGTCGACGGACAGCGCACGGAACAGACGATCGCCGGGACGGCGCAGATAGTTCACCGTGGCCGGCCGCCCGTTCGCACGCGCTGTCACGAGCCGCCATTCTCCGGGACGCGAAGGTCCGACGGCTCGGGTGAAGAACGCCGCAGCGGCGGCGCGGCCGATGGCGGGCTCCTCGGGCGGCATGCTGACGCGCACGTCCGCCGCCAACATCGCGGTGATCGCGTCGACATCGCCGTCCTGGTGGGCGCGGACGTACCGCCGGACGAGGCCGTCGTCCACAGGAGCGTCCGGTAGGCCACGTTCCGATGTCCCGTGACACCGCCTGACCTCGGCACGCGCCCGCTGCACGAGACTGTTCGCTGATGGAACGGAGACCCCGAGCAGCGCCGCGGTCTCCGTCGAGGACAGCCCGAGGAACTCCCGGGCGATGAGCGCTATCCGCTGCCGCGGCGGCAGGCGGAGGAGCGCGGCGACGAGCATGAGCTCGGTCGTCTCCCTGGCCTCGACCACGACGGCAGGATCGGGGCCCGACGGCGCGGACGTGAGTCGCCAGTCCGGGAACGGGCCGATCCTGCCCTCGCCCTCCAGCAGTTCTGTCAGGGAATCGGTAGGCGCGGCGCGCCGCTCGTGGAGGGCGAGGAAGTCCAGACAGGCGTTCGTCGCGATCCGGTACAGCCAGGTGCGCAGGGACGACCCGTGGCGGAACCCGTCGCGGCTGCGCCATGCGCGCAGGAACGTCTCCTGTGTCAAGTCCTCCGCGTCCGCGAACGATCCCGTCATGCGGTAGCACAGCACCAGGAGTTCGCGGCGGCGCTGCTCGAAGACACTGCCCAGGTCGGCCTCGGCTTCCACCGCGGGCGTCGTCACGTTCCCGTGAAGGAGTGGTGCTCGTGTGCGACCTGCCATGCACCGTCCTTCGCACGCAGGCCGACGCTGAGCCGCAGGCGTCGTTCCGGCCGGGCGGCCAGCTCGTCGGCGGTGCCACACCGCAATAGTGCCCACGCCCAGGCGACGTCCTCGCCGGCCTCCACGCGGAGATCCGCCAGCTCGAAGACCGCGCCGCTGCGGACGTACTCAAGGAACGGTGACCACGCGACCCTGTAGGCGTCGATCCCGCGCACGCCCTCCTCGGGGGGCGGCACGTCCATGAGCACGACGTCGTCCGTCCGGCGGGCACACACCCCGTCGAGGTCCGCCGCGTTCACGGCCTGTACCCAGTCCTCGATGAGAGCCCGGATGGTCTCCGGTCCCGTTGGCGCCGCCATCACGGCGCGAGCGCGAGCGCCGCCGCGCCCGTCTCGGGCTCGAACGGGAAGGACACGTGCTGGTGCACCATCAGCCACTTGCCGTCGACCTTGCGGAAGATCCGCGTCCCTCGCGACCACGTGACCCGCTCCGTCCCGTCGGGTCGACGGCTCGCCATCCTGTTCAGGCCCCAGGCGACGCCCAGATCCTCCCGGACGATCACGCGCAGGTCCGGGACGGTCCAGGTGAAGTCATCGAGCTCCTGCTCGAAGCCGCGCTGGCACTCCTTGCGGATGTCGTCGAGCGCGGTGAACTGCAGCGGCGAGACGTGCTCATAGGAGATGATGTCGGCGGAAATCGGCTCCATGGACGCCTCCACGTCCTTGTTCTCGGCGGCCGCGAACCACCTCTCGTGCAGCTCTATGAGTTCCCGCACGGATGCCTCGGTCTCGGTTGTCATCACAGTGTTCCTCTCGTGGGCCGGTCGTACAGGTACAGACGGGTGAGAAGCGCCGACTCATCGCTGCGGCGGCCGCAGGGCCGGCCGCGCCAGGGCCTGAACAGTCGTTCCGTCGGGAGGGTGGTCGGTCGTGCATTCACGACCCGGACCCCGCAAGCCCCCTGTACGGCGACAACCCGACCCGACGGGCCGCACCACGAGCGGGACCGGTACGAATGGGTCGTGAGCGGATCGCAGCGGTACGAGTCGGGCCTGGTCGTCGAGAACCGAGGGCACGTCCGCGTGCTCACCCTCGACCGGCCCGAGCGGCGCAACGCACTCTCCTCCGGGCTGCAGGCCGACCTGGTCGACCAGCTGCTCGACGCGGGGGAGGGCGGCGAGGTGCGCGCCATCGTGCTCACCGGCAACGGTCCCGCGTTCTGCGCCGGCTTCGACCTCAAGGAGATCCGCGAGCGCGACCAGCGCGGCGAGCGCTTCCGCCCGCCGATGAACCGCCCCGGCCGATCGCTGTTCGAGGTCGTCACCGAGACGCCCGTCCCCATCGTCGCCGCGCTCCAGGGGCACGCCGTCGCCGGCGGGTTCGAGCTGGCCCTTGCCTGCGACCTGCGGGTCGCCGCTCCCGGCATCAAGCTCGGGCTGCCCGAGGCGACGATCGGCATGGGCGCCAACTTCGGCTCCGTCGTCCTGCCCAAGCGCATCCCGATGGGCATCGCCCTGGAGATGCTGCTGATCGGCGAGTACGTGACCAGCGAGGACGCCGAGCGCTGGGGTCTGGTCAACCGGATCGTGGACGCCGACGCGGTGCTGCCCACCGCCATGGAGCTCGCCGGGCGGATCGCGGGGAATGCGCCGATCAGTGTCCGCCGGATGAAGGAGACCGCCGTCAAGGGCGTCGACCTGCCGCTGTGGCAGGCGCTCCGGCTGGACGTCGGCCCCAACCCCTACCTCAGCGAGGACCGCCGCGAGGGGATCGCCGCCTACCTGGAGAAGCGCCGGCCCGAGTGGCGCGGACGGTAGAGCTCGCGCCCGTCCGCCCGGCCGCTGCGCTGGGGCAGCTGGGACGCCGGTCATCGCACGGGGCGGCGCGACCGGTCGATCCCCGATGTCCTGGTGCGACGGGCGGCCGACCCCTAGGTTCCGCGCGGATGCCGGAAGTGCCGGCACGACCGACAGGAAGCGGGCGCATGTCCACGCCAGGTGGTTCCCCAGCTCCGGACTACGGCCAGCCGTACCCGGCGGCGCAGCCCAGTCAGACCTACGGCTACGGCGGTCAGCCGATGCCGAACGCTCCGGTCGGCGCCCAGTACGCGGCGCCGCAGGGCCCCGCGGGCAAGATCCGGCCGACCGGCATCGCGATCCTGCTCTGCATCGTCACGCTGGGCATCTACAGCCTGTACTACTACTACGCGACCCACGACGAGATGAAGAAGCACACCGGCGAGGGCCTCGGCGGGCTCGTGGCCTTCCTGCTCGCCTTCTTCGTCGGCATCGTCTCGCCCTACCTCCACAGCCATGAGGTGGGCAACCTCTACGAGCGTCGCGGCCAGGCCAAGCCGGTCAGTGCCGTGACCGGTCTCTGGGTGTTCCCCGGGATCCTGATCATCGTCGGGCCCATCGTCTGGTTCGTGAAGACCAACGGTGCGCTCAACGCCTACTGGCGGAGCGTCGGCGCCCAGGGCTGAACGCCCGCCTGCTGCGCCTCGCACCACCTGACCGGCCGTGTCGTCGCCCCCGACGGCACGGCCGCTCGCTTCCCGGCGCGCGCCGGAAGACCCCACGTGCGTCGCGACGGTGACACGATGCCGCTGCCCACGCGCGCCAGGAGGAGCCGGCATGAGCACACCGCAGCACGAGCCGCAGCCGCACGGCACGCCGCCGTCCGCACCGCCGGTCGACCAGACCCAGCAGATCTCCGCGCCCGGCTACGGGCAGCAGGGCTACGGGCAGGACCCCTACGTGCAGCCCGGCCACCAGCAGCCCGGCTACGGGCAGCAGGGGCCAGGGGGTCCCGGTGCCGCCATGCCGGCCCCGCCGTCCTGGGCGCAGTACGCCCAGCCGAACGGGGCGCTCGGCACGATGCGACCCACCGGCATGATCATCCTGCTGTTCTTCGTCACCTTCGGGATCTGGGGCTTCGTCTACTACTTCCAGACCCACGAGGAGATGAAGCGGCACACGGGCGAGGGGCTCGGCGGCATCGTCGCCCTGGTCATCTCGCTGATCTTCGGAATCGTCTCGCCGTTCCTGCTGAGCAACGAGGTGGGCAAGCTCTACGAGCGCCGCGGCCAGGCGCCGCCGGTCACCGCCCTGACCGGGCTGTGGTTCTTCCCGGGCATGTTCATCCTGGTCGGGCCCTTCATCTGGTTCGTGCGGACCAACAACGCGCTCAACGAGTACTGGCGCAGCCAGGGCGTCACCCGGACCAGCCTGGTCTGACCCGGCCCGGCAGAATCCGGGAGGTGCCGAGGACCAGCGCCGGGATCCTGCTGCACCGGCGCGGACCGGCCGGCCGCGAGGTGCTGCTCGGCCACATGGGCGGGCCCTTCTGGGCGCGCAAGGACGACGGCGCGTGGTCGATCCCGAAGGGGGAGCACGGCCCCGACGAGGACCCGCTCGCCGTCGCCCACCGCGAGTTCACCGAGGAGCTGGGCTCGCCGGTGCCGGCCGCCGACCTGGTGCCCCTCGGGCAGCTGCGCGCCTCGGGGAAGGTGCTCACCGTCTGGGCGGCCGAGGGCGACCTGGACGCGGCGGCCTGCACCAGCAACACGTTCGAGCTCGAGTGGCCGCCGCGCTCGGGCCGCATCCAGGAGTTCCCCGAGATCGACCGGGCGGCCTGGTTCGCGGTCGACGAGGCCAGGGCCAAGCTGGTCGGCGGTCAGGTGCCCTTCCTGGACCGGCTGCTCGAGGCCGTCGGCGGCCCCTGACCCCGCGTGGCCGGCACCAGACCGCCTGCATGACGGTTCGATGACATGTCGTCCCACCGCATGCGGAACGCCTCGGGGTCGCCGGTGGGCCTGTCACTGTTCCCCGGTCCGGTTCCACACCACGCCCATCGGGGAGGCATCCATGACCTGCACGCATTGCGACGCGGTCGAGCAGCGCGGCCGGTTCTGCGTCGGTTGCGGCAAGCGTCTGCCGCCGTCCCCGCTGCCGGCCCGCCGGGCGCGGCTCGCGCCGCAGTACCTGCGCGACGACGACACGCAGCCGGTGCTCCGCTTCAACGTCACCCCGCGCACCCCGCTGGAGCGGCAGAGCGACGCACTGGTCTGACCGGGCCGTTGCACGCGGAGACGCGTGACCGGCCTCACTGCTAGCAAATCGCTTGCAAGAGTTAGCACTCCGCCGGATCGGGGCATGACCCAGACCGTCAGGTCATCCCCGATCCCACGGAGTTGTTCCCAGTCATGACCGACAACACCAAGATCCAGAACCAGCTGCGCGCCCTCGTCCTGCTCACGCAGACCGAGGAGCAGGTCGCCCGGACGCGGATCTCCCAGGCCCGTACCGACGCCGTCCGTCGCGAGCTGACCCAGAACGCCGACAACGCGGCGGCGCGCACCATCGAGATCACCGAGGCGCTGCGTGCCGCCGGCGGCGTCCCTGACGTCGTCACCCCGGCTCTCGGCCGGCTCGCCGCCACCCTGAAGGCGACCTTCGAGCAGGCCGGCCCGCTGGAGGAGGCGCTGCTCACCGACCTGCAGCTCGAGCACCAGCTGCTCGACCGGGCCACCTACGTCAAGGTGCTGGCCGAGACGGCCGGCGAGACGAAGGTCGCGCGCCTGGCCGAGAAGCTCATCGAGGCGCACCGCGCCACCGTCGAGTGGCTGACCGTCGTCCTCGCCGAGGAGGCCATGGGTGGCCCGGCCGCCCTCGTCGCCACCCCGCTGCAGAAGGTCGCCGGCACGGTGGCCCGCGCCGCGGGTGCGCCCGTCCGGTTCGTGCACAACACGGTCAACAGCGCCGTCGACACCGTGCAGCACGCCGGTGAGGAGACCACCGAGCGCCTCGGCGCCGTGGCCGACCGCGCCGCCGCGCTCAGCGGCGCCGTGCGCGAGACGCTCACCGTCAGCCGGGCCGCCGGCCTGCGCCGCGCCGAGCGGATCGCCCAGCGCGAGGGCAACCCGCAGGCCGCACACGCCGCCAAGGCCGCCCGCGAGGAGCTCGGCGACGTCAGCGCCGACGAGCTGCCGATCAAGGGCTACGACTCGATGGCGGCCACCGATGCCGTGAAGGCGATCAAGCAGCTCACGACGCCCCACGACATCAACGTGATCATCCGCTACGAGGAGACCCACAAGAAGCGGTCGAACGTGGCCAGCGCCGCGCAGACCCGCCTGGCCGACCTGGCCAAGGAAGCCGTCGGCGTCTCCAGCTGATCGACGGACCCCGTCCTGACGAGGGCCCGCACCCCGCGAGGGGTGCGGGCCCTCGCCATGTGCGGAGGGTGAAACCGGGTGCCGGACGGGTGACAAGCGCCGCTCCCGGTTTGCCACGCCCGGGAGGCGGGGGACACCTTCCCCATGAGCATCACCCCCGAGGCCCTGGAAGCGGAGTTCTCGCTGTCCACGGCCGCGACCCGACTGGACTTCCTGAGCCGCCGCGACAACGGCGACACCGCCCTGAACACCGTGCGGCACGACGAGGACGAGGACGGCTGGGCGTCGCTCAAGGCCACCGAGACCCAGCTCGACGTGCACGAGTCCCTCGAACTGCTCGCCCTCGGCGAGGTCGTCGCCCGCAAGGCACACGACAGCCGGCTGGTCGGCATCCGCGCGGCGCTGCGCGGCGGCGCCGACTGGGACGAGATCGCCCGGGCGCTGGGCGTCAGCCCCGAGCGGGCCTACGACACCTTCCTGGCCGCGGTCGCGCAGCAGCTCGACAGCGACGCCGCGGCGGCCGCCCGCGAGCTGGCCGGTTCCCGCCCCGGCCGCTGACCCCCCGGAGCGAGCCTCCGGGGGCCCGCTCGAGAGGGCGGGCTACCAGCGCAGCGGCTGGATGGACCGGGACGTCGCGGTGTGGCAGGGCCGGCAGTGGCCCCACGTCACGATGTGGAGCGGAGTGGCCGGCCCGCCGCACTCGGGGCACTCGACCGGCTCCTGGCCCTTGGCGCGGGCCTCGGTGACTTCGGCGGATCGCTCCTCGTGGGCCTTGGCGTCCCCTCGGCAGGGGCATCCGAGATGGTCATCGGCGCATCGTCCGTGCTGAGCGGGAACGGGGTGCCTCCTGGGGCCGACCGCAGCGGAGCACCGTGCGGAGTTCCCCCAGGATACCGGCACGCACCGGCACAGGAACCCGTGAGTGACCAGGAACCTGCTGGGCATCACCCCATGGGGCACCCGCCGCCACGGCAGGACCGCCCGACCCACCCGTCGTCCGCGGGCGGGCCGCTTCCCGAGGAGACGTCGATGTCCAGCCCTGCACCCGATCCCCACGACCCCCACGCCGGACGGCCCACCGGCCGTTCCACGGAGAGCGGGCGCCGTCGCGGCCGGCTGCTGATCCCGGCGGTGTTCATCGGCGTGATCGTGCTGATCTTCCTGTTCATCCTGCTGGTCAGCCAGCTCAACCAGTGAGCGCGGGCCCGGGAGCGCCGGCCCGCGCCCCCGGGCTCAGCCGTGCAGCAGCGCGAAGGTGGCCACGGCGTGCCCGATGGCCTTGCCGTCCTGCTCCACCTCGGCCTCGCAGACGGTCAGGTGCTCGCCCTTGGTGCGCACGCGCGCGGTGACCGACAGCGGGCCGGGCTTCCCCGGGCGCAGGTAGGTCACGGTGAGCTGGCTGGTCGCCGGGACGTCGTCGTCGTCGGTGGCGGTGCGGACCGCCGTCCCCATCGCGGTGTCGACCAGCGTGGCCAGGACGCCGCCGTGCAGCGTGCCGGCCGGGTTGAGGTGATCGGCGGTCACCTCGAACGCGATGCGGGCCGACCCGTCGTCGGCGGCCGCCACGTGCGCCCCCAGTCGCCCCGCGAACCCACCCGATGCCCCGTCGTCAGCCATGCCCCGCCGCTACCCGTGACGTCGGCGGGCACACCTGGACGTGGATCGTCGGCGGCTACGTCGGGCTCCGCACACCGTCCAGCGCCTTCAGGTCGCCCGCGTTCGAGCGGGAGATGACGCTGAGCGACCCATCGGACTCCAGCACCACGGCGGCGATGCTGCCGAGATCCCCGCTGCCCGTCGCTCGCACGGCCTGCCGGACCTCGTCCTCGGTCACCCGCTGCTCGCGCAGGCTCACCGCCTCGGTCACCTGGGTGCTGCAGATCTACCCGGCCCTCGTCCGGCGGCGGGCGCTGGCCGTGCGGCTGGCGGTGCTCCGTCCGGTCGCCCCCGAGGACCTGCTGCACGACCCCGGCTCGAGCCTGGCCGCGCCGCTGCTCGCGGACCTGGGGGCCGAGCTGGTCCAGTTGCGGGTCGACGCCACGCAGTACGCCGGGACGTACTACTTCCGGGACGGTGACGAGGAGGTCGCGCTGCCGGCGATGATCCGGGTCGCGACCTCGCTGGCGGAGACCGGACGGTCCGCGCCGCGTCCTGACGTGCGGGTCGCTGCCGCGCTCCTGGCCGGGGCCGTCGACGACTCCGCCCGGGTGCTCGACGACCAGTTCCTGCACACCGGCGGTGGGACGGCGGAGATCCTGGAGGCCTATGCCAGGGCGCACCAGCGCGCGGCTCACGACTGAGCGCCGGCCCCCTGCCGGTGGGCCGCCCGGCGGCGGTACAGCACCCGCCCGGGAGCCGCGGTGATCCCGTGCACCAGGGTGCTGGCCGCGACGACGAGCGTGCCGGCAGCGAGCACGGTGGGGTCGGCCCCGAGGCGCTCGGCCTCCATCGCCAGGTAGAACAGCGCCGAGACGCCGATCGGGCCGAACCAGCCGAGGTGGACCGCGTCGGGGACCCGCAGCCCCAGCGGCCGGCGGAGCACGAACAGCACCGGCAGCCTGCGGAGGAGCAGGATCGCCACGGCAAGCGCGGGCCCCTGCCAGCCGAGGTCCGCCCACGCCGACCAGGGCAGCGCGGCCCCCACGGCGATGAACAGCGGGATCACCAGGAAGCGGTTGATCGCCTCGTCGATGGGCGCATCGGTGGTCCGCTCGGAACCGGTGGCCACGAGGTTGAACGCCAGGCCGCAGACGAACACCGCGAGCACGCCGTCCACCCGGACGATGCCGGAGAGTCCGAGCACCGCGAAGGCGAGCACGACGGTGAACAGCGCCAGCGGTCCCTGGTCGGTCGAACCGTGCGCCTCACCGGCCCGCAGTGCGCGTCCGCCGAGCCAGCCGAAGGCCGCGCCCAGCGCCACGGCGCCGACGACCTGCCACAGCGACTCGAGCACTGCGGCACCGGTGCCCAGCGGACCCGCCAGCGCGACGGCGAGCAGGACGAGTGGGAGCGCCAGGCCGTCGTTGGCCCCGGACTCCAGGGACAGGACCTGCCTGTCGCGTGCGGGCAGGTCCTCCTCGGCCGGCGCCCCGGTCACGACGTTGGAGGCGAGGACCGGGTCGGTGGGGCACAGAGCGGCGCCGAGCAGCGCGGCGGCACCCAGCCCGACGCCGAGGAAGGCAGCGGACAGGCCCGCGGTGATCAGCGCCATCGCCGGCATCGCCACCGCCAGGAGCAGCAGCACCGGCCGCAGCCGCGAGCGGGCATCCCGGAACGGGTAGCGCAGGGCCACCGACATGACCGAGACAGCCAGGAGCAGCCGGGTGGCGGTGTGCAGCCAGGTCTGGTCCTCGGTCAGCGGCGCCACGGGCAGCAGGTCCAGCACGGCAGGGCCGCACGCGATGCCGACCAGCAGTCCGACCATCGGCTCGGACACCGGGAGGCGGCGCAGCCGGCTGGACAGCGCCGCCACGACGATGCCCAGCAGACCGCCGACGAGCAGCAGGACGTCGATCGTCATGCGGAGCCACTGCCCGATCGTTCTCGCGGCCATGCGACGCCGCTGTCCCAGACGTCACGTGCGTCCGTCGACGTGCCCGGCAGCCGTCGGGAAAATCTTTCTGCGACGTGTCGATTCCGGCGGCGCCCGTTCGACGGAAAGGTAGAGCGGAGCCCACGCCGGGACGAAGAACCGGCCTCCGCCTCCACGACAGGGAGATTCCGATGCGTTTCATGGTGATCGTCAAGGCGACGGAGGACAGCGAGAAGGGCGCCATGCCCAGCCAGGACATGCTGGAGGCGATGGGCGCCTACAACGAGGAGCTCGTCAAGGCCGGGGTCATGCTCGACGGCGACGGGCTGCGGCCGAGCTCCTACGGCGCGCGGGTGCGGTTCGACGACGAGGGCAACGCCAGCGTCATCGACGGTCCGTTCGCCGAGACCAAGGAGCTGGTCTCGGGCTACTGGGTCTTCGAGGTCTCCTCCAAGGAGGAGGCCGTCGAGTGGGCCCGCAGGGCGCCCTTCCGCGGCGGCGAGCTGGAGATCCGCCCCTTCTCCGTCCCCGAGGACTTCGGCGAGGCGTTCACGCCCGAGCTGCAGGAGAAGGAGAACGAGCTGCGGGACACGCTCACGGCCCAGCGCGAGGCGTGAGCACCCCTCCTGCCCCGACGGCGTCGGCGACCGCGGATCTGCACCGCGTCGTCGACGCCGTCTGGCGCATGGAGTCCGCCCGGATCGTCGGTGCGCTGACCCGCGTCACCGGCGACGTCGGCCAGGCCGAGGAGCTGGCGCAGGACGCCCTGGTCGCCGCGCTGGAGCAGTGGCCGGAGTCCGGCGTGCCGGCCAAGCCCGGCGCCTGGCTCATGGCGATCGCCAAGCACCGGGCCATCGACTCCTTCCGCCGGTCGCAGAACCTGCAGCGCAAGACCGTCGAGCTGGGCCGCGAGCTCGTCCAGCAGGAGGGGGTCGAGGAGGACTGGGCCGCCGCGCTGGACGAGGTCGTGGAGGACGACGTCCTGCGGCTGGTCTTCATCTCCTGCCACCCCGTGCTCTCCCGCGAGGCCCGGGTGGCGATGACCTTGCGCCTGGTCGGCGGCCTCGCGACCGACGAGATCGCCCGCGCCTTCCTGGTGCCCGAGAAGACGCTGGCGCAGCGGATCGTGCGGGCCAAGCGGACCCTCACCGCCGCCCGCGTGCCCTTCGAGATGCCCACCGGGGCCGACTTCGGCGCCCGCCTCTCCTCGGTGCTGGAGGTGCTCTACCTCGTGTTCAACGAGGGGTACGCCGCCACCGCGGGGGAGGACCTCACCCGTCCGGCCCTCTGCCAGGAGGCGATGCGGCTGGGCCGCATCCTCGCCGGGCTGGTACCGGAGGAGTCCGAGGTGCACGGACTGCTGGCCCTCATGGAGCTGCAGGCCTCGCGGCTGGCCGCCCGCATCGGTCCGGACGGCGAGTCGGTGCTGCTGGCCGACCAGGACCGCTCCCGGTGGGACCGCGTGCTGGTCAACCACGGGCTGGCGGCCCTGGACCGCGCGAGGGAGACCGCCGCCGGTGCGCTCGGGCCCTACGCGCTGCAGGCGGGGATTGCCGCCTGCCACGCCCGCGCCCGCAGCGTCGAGGAGACCGACTGGGCGGGCATCGCCGGGCACTACGAGGCGCTCGCCGCGCTCAACCCGTCGCCGGTGATCGAGCTGAACCGCGCCGTCGCCGTCTCCCGCGCCTACGGGCCCGCCGCCGGGCTGGAGCTGGTGGACCGGCTGCTCGACGTCCCGGCGCTCAGCAGCTACCACCTGCTGCCCGCGGTCCGCGGCGACCTGCTCGTGTCGCTGGGGCGCGACGACGAGGCGCGGGCGGAGTTCGAACGGGCAGCGGGGCTGACCCGCAACGAGCGGGAGCGGGCGCTGCTGCTGGGCCGGGCGGCCGACTGCGGCGGGCCGGCCGGGCTGCCGACCGACTGACCGGGACGGCGCCGGAGGCGGGCGCTGCGCGGCGTCAGCGCCCGCCGGGACCGGGGCCCGCGCCCTCCGCGGCCAGGCGGAGCCGCTCCAGCGTCGTCCGCATGCCCTCGGCGAGCGCGGCCCGCCGGTCGCCCGCGGCGAACACCTTCTCGATGACGAACCAGCCGAGTCGGCGCACCGGGCGGAGCACCTCGTAGCTCTCGGTGACCCGGGTGCCGCCGGTCACCGGCTCGAACCGGTAGCGCCAGACGATGGTCCCGGCGAAGGGCTCGGTGCGGGAGAAGGCGAATTCCCGGCCGGGGTCCGCCACGACGACCTCGGGGCGGTTCTTCCACCTCTTGCCCGCCGCGGTGGTGTTCACGGCCTCGAAGCGCGCACCCACCGCCGGGCCGTCGGCGCCGTCCAGCCACCGGCAGCTCACGATGTCCGGACTGAACTCCGGCGTCCGGGTCACGTCCGCGACCAGGGCGTAGACCTCGTCCGGCGGAGCGGCGACGACGGTGCTGGCCTCGTCACGGTCGAGTGTCTGCACGGCGGGCTCCTCAGCGTGCGGAGGCGGCCCGGTCGGGCGCCGGGCCGTGGCCAGACGGTGTCCCTCGCGCCCGGGTTCGTCAACGCTCCCGGGCACGGGCCCGCATCCGGGTGCCCGCGGGCAGCGGTGGGGGAGCCGAGGCACCCGCGGTTGCACGGGCACGTCATGCTTAGGTGTGCCTTGCCATACCGGTAGGGTGCCGGGCCCGATGCAGGAGGACTTCCACACGTGACCAGGCCGCGCCGGGTGCTCACCGGTCTGCTGACTTCCGCCACCGTCCTCGTCGCGCTCGCCGCGTGCGGGGACTCGCAGGCGTCGGACACCGAGACCCTCACCGTCTACAGCGCCCAGCACGAGAGCCTGGTCCGGACCATGCTCGAGGGGTTCACCGACGAGACCGGCATCGAGCTGGAGTTCCGCGACGCCAACGACTCCGAGCTGGCCAACCAGATCGTGCAGGAGGGCAAGGCCTCGCCGGCCGACGTCTTCCTCACCGAGAACAGCCCGTCGATCGACGTCGTCGACAAGGCCGGGCTGCTCGCGCCGATCGACCCGGAGACCGCCGAGCAGGTGGAGGAGCGCTACCGCCCCGACTCGGGCAACTGGACCGGCTTCGCCGCGCGCTCGACGGCGCTGATCTACAACCCGGCGGAGATCCCCGAGAGCGAGCTCCCCGCCTCGATGCTCGACCTCGCCGACCCGGCCTGGGAGGGCCGCGTGGCGATCGCCGCCGGCGGCGCCGACTTCCAGGCCATCGTCAGCGCGGTCCTCGCGCTGGAGGGCGAGGACGCCACCCGCGAGTGGCTCACCGGCCTGGAGCGCAACGCCGAGATCTACGCGAGCAACACCGCCATCATGAAGGCCGTCGACGAGGGCGAGGTCCCGCTCGGCATCACGTACCACTACTACTGGTTCCGCGACCAGGCCCAGGAGGGCCTCGTCGGCGACGACGCCGAGCTGCACTACTTCCGCAACCAGGACCCCGGCGCCTTCGTCAGCGTCTCCGGTGCCGGCGTGCTGGCCTCCTCCGACCAGAAGGACGCCGCCCAGCGCCTGGTCGCCTGGCTGACCAGCCCCCAGGCGCAGGAGCGGCTGGCCGAGAGCACGGCGCTGGAGTACGCCGTCGGCGTCGGGGCGGACTCGGCCGAGGCGCTGCCGCCGCTGGCCGAGCTGCAGGCACCCGAGGTCGACCCGGGTTCGCTGGACGCCGAGCTCGTCACCGAGCTCATGCAGGACGTGGGGCTCCTCTGACCACCTCCGAGCTGCGGGCCCCGGCCCCCGGTCCGCCCGCGGCGGACCGGGGGTCCGGCGCGTCCGGGCGCCGGCTGCGGCGCTCCCCGGTCACCGTCGCGCTCGCGCTGGCCGTCGCCGCGCTCGCGCTGCTGCCGCTGGGCTACATCGTCTGGTACTCGGCCGATCTCGGGTGGGCGGGGATCCGCGAGCTGGTCCTCCGGCCGCGGGTCGGCGAGCTGCTGTGGAACACCCTCCGTCTCGTGCTGGGCACCGTGGTCTGCTGCGGGGTGCTCGGCGTGGGGGCCGCCTGGCTGGTCGAGCGCTCGTCGGTGCCCGCCCGCCGGATCTGGCACGTCCTGCTGGTCGCCCCGCTGGCCGTGCCGGCATTCGTGAACAGCTACGCGTGGATCTCGCTGCTGCCCGGCCTGGACACCTACGCCGGTGCGCTGCTGGTCGTCACCCTCTCCTACTTCCCGTTCGTCTACCTGCCGGTCGCCGCCGCCTTCCGCGGGCTGGATCCGGCCCTCGAGGACACCGCCCGCGGGCTCGGACTCTCGACCTGGGCGGTCTTCCTCCGGGTCCAGCTGCCCCAGCTCCGGGTGGCCCTGCTGGGCGGCGGACTGCTCGTCGCGCTGCACCTGCTCGCCGAGTTCGGCGCCCTGCAGATGCTGCGTTACCCGACCTTCACCACCGCGATCTACGACCAGTACCGCGCCACCTTCAACGGTCCGGGCGCGACCATGCTGGCCGGCGTCCTGGTGCTGCTCTGCCTGGTCCTGCTGATCGCCGAGATCCGGCTGCGCGGACGGCGGGGCTACGCGCGCAGCGGCCGCGGCGCCCCGCGCCCGGTCCGGCCGGTCGCCCTGCGCCGGCTCACCGCACCGGCGCTGCTCGCGCTGGGCACGCTCGTCGGACTGGCCGTCGCGGTCCCGCTGTGGAGCCTGGGCTACTGGATGGCGCGCGGGGCGGGCTCCGCCGTCGACTGGGCGGACCTCGGCTCCACGACGTCGACCACGCTGGGGCTGGCGGCGGCCGCGGCGGCGATCACCACGGCGATGGCGCTGCCCGCCGGCTGGCTCGCGGTGCGGGCACGCGGGCGGGTCGCCACGCTGCTCGAGCGCAGCACCTACCTCGGCAGCTCCGTGCCGGGCATCGTCGTGGCCCTCGCCCTGGTGACCGTGAGCATCCGGGTCACGCCGTGGCTCTACCAGACGGTGCCGGTGCTCCTGGCCGCCTACGCGATCCTGTTCCTGCCGCGGGCCATCGTGACCGTCCGGTCGGCCGTCGAGCAGGCGCCACCCCTCTACGACGACGTCGCCGCGTCGCTGGGTGCCTCGGCCCCCGACCGGCTCCGTCGCATCACCCTGCCGCTGCTGGCCCCCGGCATCGGCGCCGGGGCCGCGCTGGTCTTCCTCGCCGTCGTCACCGAGCTCACCGCCACCCTGCTGCTCGCGCCCACGGGAACGCGCACGCTGGCCACCGCGTTCTGGGCGGCGAGCAGCGCGGTGGACTACGGAGCGGCCGCCCCCTACGCGGTGATCATGGTGCTGCTCTCGGCACCTGCCACCGTCCTGCTGTCCCGAGACGCCCGACGAGGTCTGACCACATGAGCACCCTGACCGTGACCGGCCTGTGCAAGTCCTACGCGGCCGGCGTCCCCGTGCTCGACGGGGTGGACCTGCACGTGCCCAGCGGCAGCTTCACGGCGCTCCTGGGCCCGTCCGGCTGCGGGAAGACGACGCTGCTGCGGCTGATCGCCGGGTTCGACGACCCCGATGACGGCACCGTGGTGGTCGGGGACCGGACGGTGGCCGGTGGCCCCGGGCGCAGCGTCGCCGCACGGAGTCGAGGCATCGGCTTCGTGCCCCAGGAGGGCGGCCTGTTCCCGCACCTGACGGTGGCCGGCAACATCAGCTTCGGGCTGCCGCGCCGGCAGCGGCGCGAGGGGAGCCGGGTCCGCGAACTGCTCGGCCTCGTCGGCCTGGACGCCGCGCTGGCCGACCGCTCGCCGCACCAGCTCTCCGGCGGGCAGCAGCAGCGGGTGGCGCTCGCCCGGGCGCTGGCGCCCGCGCCGTCCCTCGTGCTGCTCGACGAGCCGTTCTCCTCGCTCGACGCCACGCTGCGGGAGGAGACCCGGCTCGCCGTCTCCGCCGCGCTGGACGCGATCGGCGCCACCGCGGTGCTGGTCACCCACGACCAGGCCGAGGCGCTGTCGATGGCCGACCAGGTCGCGGTGCTGCGGCACGGGCGGCTGGTGCAGCTGACCGACCCCCGGACCCTGTACCGCAATCCTCAGGACCTCGACGTGGCGACGTTCGTGGGCGAGGCCGTCGTCCTCGACGCCGACGTGCGCGCGGGGACGGCGCACTGCGCGCTCGGCGCGGTGCCCGTCGACGGAAGCCACCCCGACGGGCGGGCGCGGGTGCTGCTCCGACCCGAGCAGTTGCGTCTCTCCGCCCCGGGGACGGAGCCGGGCTCGGTCGTGGCACGGATCGGCGGGGTCGACTTCTTCGGGCACGACGCCCGGGTCCGGCTGGTCCTCCCGGGGGCGGGGACCGTGAGCGCACGGCTGGTCGGTGCGGACCTGCCGTCGACGGGCGAGGAGGTCGCCGTGACCGTCCTCGGGTCCGCGCAGGCCTTCCCGCCGTCCGCGGCCGACGACGTGCCGCACCCCGCCCTGTCGGCCTGACCGGCCCGTCGGCCGCGCCCGCCGATAAGGGAAGCCTAAGCTGACCGCCGTGGACCTCTTCCTCTTCTCCGTCGATCCCCTCCGGGGCGGCGACGTCGTCGCCGCCGGGGCGGCCGGGATCGTCGTGGACTGGGAGCGCCGGGGCAAGGAACGGCGGCAGCTGGGCGAGGGCACCCAGATCAGCACCGACACCCCCGAGGACCTGTCCCGGATGCGGGCGGCCACCGACGGCCGGGTCATCTGCCGGCTCAACGGCTACGGCCCCTGGACGGGGGACGAGGTCGAGGACGCGATCGCCCGCGGCGCCGACGAGCTGCTGCTGCCGATGGTGCGGACGGCGGAGTCGGTCGACCGGACCCTGGACCTGGTCGCGGGCCGGTGCGGCCTGGGCATCCTGATCGAGACGCAGGACGCGGTGGCCGCGGCCGCCGAGCTCGCCGCCCGCCCGCTGTCGCGGATCTACGTGGGGCTCAACGACCTGCGCATCGACCGCCGGTCCGACCAGCTCTTCCGGCCCCTCGTCGACGGCACCGTGGACGCGGTCCGCGCCGCGGTCACCCAGCCCTTCGGGGTCGGCGGGCTGACGCTGCCCGGCGGCGGCTTCCCCGTGCCCGGCGAGGTGCTCGCCGCCGAGCTCGTCCGGCTGCGCACCGACTTCACCTTCCTGCGCCGGTCCTTCACCGCCGACATGCAGGGCCGCGACCCCTGGGTCGAGGTGCCCCGGCTGCTGGCGCACCTGGCCGACCTGCGCCGCGCGGACCCGGTAGCGGCGGAGACCAACCGGCAGCGGCTCCTGGCGGTCACCCGGCCGGTGGCCCCGGTGTCGCCGTCGCCGGACCCGGTCGGCGTGGGTTCCTCGGCGTGAGAGCCGTGGTCACCGGGGGCGGCGGCTTCGTCGGCCGTCACCTGGTGCACCGGCTGCGCGCGGACGGCTGGGACGTCGTGCCGCTCGGCCGGGAGCAGGTCGACCTGGCCGACCCGGCGGCGGGCGCGGCCGCGGTGCGCGCGGCCGACCCGGACGTCGTGTTCTCCCTCGCCGCCGGGCGCGCCAAGGCGACCCCCGGGGAGCGGGCAGCCACCGTGACGGTCAACACCAGCCCGTGGCTGGTGGACGCCCTGCCCGACCGGTGCCGCACCGTCGTCCGGCTGGGGTCCTCGACCGAGTACGCGGCCTCCTCCGTGCCCCTCACCGAGCAGGCCGCCCTGGAGCCGAGGGGCTTCTTCGGTGCGACCAAGGCCGCGGGCTCGCTGCTGCTGCAGGCCGCGGCCGCCGAGCGGGGCGTGCGGGCGGTGGTCCTGCGCGCGTTCCAGGTCTACGGCCCGGGTGACCACCCGACCCGGTTGGTCCCCGTCGTCCTCGAGGCGGCGCGCACCGGCGGCACCGTGCCCCTGCCGCCGCACCTCAGCCGGCGGGACTGGGTGTGGGTGGGCGACGTCGTCGAGGCGTGCCTGCGTGCCGCCCTGCAGGAGGACCTGTCCCCGGGTGTGGTGCTCAACATCGGCACCGGGGTGCAGACCAGCACCGAGGAGCTGGTGGAGACCGCCGCCCGGGTCACCGGCCGGCCGATCGCCACGACCCCCGGCGCCCATCCGGGCCGGCACTGGGACACCGCGGACTGGGTCTGCGACCCCACCGCGGCGCGCCGCCTGCTGGGCTGGACGCCGACGGTCGACCTGGCCGAAGGGCTCGCCCGCACCTGGGCGCGGTCGTGAGCCGGCGGATCGCGGTCGTCGTGCCGGTGTACGGCAACGCGGCCACGCTCCGGCCCCTCGCCCAGCGCGTCGCGGCCGCGCTGGACGGGCGGGACTGGCGGCTGCGCCTGGTCATCGACGCCTCGCCCGACGACAGCGCAACCGTCGCCGCGTCCCTGGCGGCGCAGGACCGGCGGATCGCGGTCAGCGGGCTCACCGTCAACGGCGGTCAGCACGCGGCGATCGCCCACGGCCTGGCCGTCGAGGAGGACGCCGACGTGTGGGTCTGCCTCGACGCGGACCTGCAGGACCCGCCCGAGGCCGTGCCGCTGCTCCTCGACCGCCTCGCGGAGGGCGGCGTCTCGGCGGTCTTCGCCGGACGGCGGGGGCGCTACGAGTCGCCCGTGCGACGGGTCACCGGTGACCTGCACCGGCGGCTGGCCGCCCGGCTCACCGGGCTGCCGGCCGACGCGGGCGCCTTCCTGGCGATGGACCCGGTCGTCCGCGACGCGGTCGTGACCGCGGTGCGCGACCAGGGTGCGCCCAGCGTCGTCCTCGCGGTGGCCCGGGCCGGTTGCCCGGTCACCAGCGTCCCGGTCGAGCGGGACCTCCGCACGGAGGGCCGGTCGGCCTGGACCGCCCGGGCGCGGCTGCGCCAGTCGGTCCGTTCGCTGGCCTGGGCGCTGCGCTCCCGACGCTGACCGGCCCGGTCAGTCGCCGGCCTCCCAGCGCTGCAGTACCAGCCGGGTCTGCGTGCCGCGGAAGCCCTGCTCGTCGACGAGCCGGAGACCCGCCTCCCGGAGGATCTCGTCGTCGTCGGTCGGTTCCGGCACCCCGTCGATCACCCGCCGGACCAGCCACACCCGGTCGGCGTCGGCCGGCGCGTCGTCCGGGGGGAGGACGAGGTCGGCACGCAACCGCGGCGCCAGGGTGCGCACGTAGTGGTCCAGGCCGATCGCCGAGCGTTGGTCCGCGGCCACGACGGGTTCCCCGGCGACCTGCACGTCGGCCAGAACTCGCACCAGGTCGTCGGCGCGCTCCCGGGGCTCCCGGTCGGCCAGCGGGACGCTGGCGAGCAGCGCGCAGCCGAGCAGCAGGCCGGCGAGCGGACCGCGGGCACCGCGCGGCACCGCCAGCGCACCGGCAGCGGCCAGGACGCCGAGCCCCAGGAGCCCGGCGAGGAGGTAGCGCGGGTGGTAGACGGGGCGCAGGAACTCGGCGCCCGCCAGGAGGAGCAGGGGCACGCAGGTCCACGCCAGCCCCAGCACCCGCAGCTCGCGACCGCGGCTGCCGCCGCCCCGCACCGCGCCGATGACCGCCAGCCCGACGGCGAGGAAGAGCAGCGGCGTCCGGCCGCCGGCCCAGGCCTCGACCGCGTAACCCAGCAGGCGGCCGTCGGTGTCGCGCAGGTGCTCGGCGTTGCGCGAGCCGGTGCCGTTGAGCACGTTCAGCCCGACGAGCAGGCAGGTGGGCAGCGCGGCGACGGCGCCGACGAGGACGACCGGCAGGGCGCGGCGCCCGCGGAGCACCACCGCGGCGACGACGAACGCCGCGAGGACGGTGACCGCGTACCAGTGGGCCAGGCCCATGCCGGCGCCGGCCAGGCCGAGGAGTACCAGCCCCCGCGGCGGCTCCTGCAGCCAGCGGACGAGGGCCAGCGCGGTGGCCCCGGTCGCGAGGACGGCGAGCCCGTAGCTCCGGGCCTCGACCGAGTGCAGGACCAGCAGGGGGCTCGCGGCCAGCAGGAGCCCGGCCAGGACGCCGGTCGCGGTGCCGCCCAGTCGCGCCACCGCCCGGGTGACCAGCGCCAGTCCGCCGGCGGTCGCCAGGAGGGAGAGGACGCGCAGCGAGGTGTCGCCGCCCAGCCCCGGCACGGACATCCAGGCGTGGACCACCACGTAGTACGGCGCGTTGTACGACGGCGGGACGCCGGCGAGGTAGCTGGTCACGCCCTCGCCGCGCACGATCGCGGTCAGGATGTCCCCGAGCGACCGCCGGCCGACCTCCGCGGTGAACAGCTCGTCGAACCACAGCCCGTGCCCGGGGAGCAGCAGCAGGACGCCGAGGGCCACCACCAGCACGGGCGGGGCCAGCTCGACCGGGGACCAGCGCGGTGGCCGGCACCGGTCGGGAGGTGCGGTCGGCGCGGGGTGCTCCCGGGTCGCCGTCACGGCCCGAGATTAGGCGACGACCGGCCGGTTCCCGGTGGGTGCCGACGTGTCGCCCGGAGCCCTGCTCAGGGCAGGCGGGCGAGCAGGGCCCGGGCCAGGGTGACGACGGCGGGATCGGGAGCCGGGCGTGTGGCGGCCGCGCGCAGCAGCTCGGCCAGCGGACCGGCGAGGGCAGGGGAGAACGCGGTGATCCACGCGCCGGACCCCGCGCGCGCCTCGGCCACGTGCTCGGCGCCACCGTCGGCCCGGTGGGCGACCACCTCCGGGCGAGAGGCCAGCAGTCCGGCCGGCCGCCAGTCGCCCGGCGTCGTCCGCCCGGCCAGCTGCTCGATCCGGTCGGCGGCACTCAGCAGTGCGGTGGCGTCGTCCACCGGCGCATCGTCGCCGGTCGGCGGTTGTGCCCGATCGTCGGGGGTAGCGGCGCCCCGTGGACGTCTACGACACCCCGACGATCGAGCTGCAGACGATGCCCCTCGGCCTCTACGACGTGGTGCAGCTCGCGCTGCTGGGGGCCGGCTTCGCGCTGCTGGCCTACTTCCTCTACTCGCTGATCAGCATGAACGAGGTGTCCGCCCGGTACCGGCCCTCGGCCTACGCCGCGGTGTGCCTGGCGGCGGTGGCCGCGCTGGCCTACGCGCTGCTCTACAGCGACTGGGACTCCGGCTTCCGGCTCCAGGGGGAAGTCTGGGTGCCCACGGAGGAGGCGCGGAACTCCGTCGGCACGCGCTACATCGACTGGTCGATCACGGTGCCGCTGCTGACCGTCGAGCTGCTCGCGGTGTGCTCGATCGCCGGCGCCCGGGCGCGGAACCTGCGCTTCACGACCATGGGCGCGGCCTGGCTCATGATCGTCACCGGCTACTTCGGCTCGCAGGTGATCGCCGACGGGCGCGACCGCACCGCCCTGGTCGTCTGGGGGCTGATCAGCACCGTCTTCTTCGTCTACCTGGCCGTCGCCCTCATCGGTGCCGTGCGCGCCTCGCTGCCGACGATGGGCACCGAGGCCGCGGCCAGTCTGCGCAACGCCACGATCGTGCTGTTCAGCAGCTTCGGGATCTACCCGCTGATCTACGCGATCCCCGTCTTCGTGGACGTGACCCCGGCCTGGCTGACCGCCATCCAGGTCGGCTACAGCGCCACCGACGTCGTGGCCAAGGTCGGCTTCGGCGTGCTGATCCACAAGGTCGCCAAGCTGCGCACCGCCGAGGACGTCGCCGCGGGCACCGACACCCATCCCGAGCCGGTCTGGTCCTCGCACGTGCACAAGAGCGACGGCGTGCTGCCCGAGGTCGGGCGGATGTCGTCGTCCGTGGTCTCCCGGCTCCGGGGGGACGCGGGTGGCGGGGAGGTGCACCACGAGGGCTGACCGGGCGGGTGCCCGGCCCGGGGGCGCCCGCCTCGACGAGCCGTCCGCGGAGCACGCCGGGGCGCCGCGGGACCTGATCGCCGTACCGGCCGCGCTCGCGACGGCCGTGTCGACGACGGGGGTGGCCGCCGTGCTCGCCGTCGAGGTGCTGGTGCCCGGAGGCTGGGGTGCTGCGGCCTGGGTCCCCCTGGTCGCCGGGCTCCTCCTCGGGCTGCCGCACGGCGCGGTCGACCACCTCCTGCCGTCGTACCGGCTCCACTGGCGCCCGGTGGGGCTGCTCGCTTTCGCAGCGGGCTACGCCGCCCTCGCCGCTCTCGCGTGGGCGGTGTTCACCGCCGCCCCGGGGCCGGGCCTGCTGGTCTTCGTGCTCGTGTCGGCCTGGCACTTCGGGACCGGGGAGACGGCCTTCGCCGACCTGCGTGCCGGAGGCGTCCCGGTGCCGAGGCCGATCGCGGCGAGCGTGCTGGGCGCGCTCGTGCTGCTGGTACCGCTGGCCCGGGGATCGAGCGAGGTGGCGGCGATCTCCGCCGCGGTCGTACCGGGCTGGGACGGCCAGCTGCCCGGCGCCGTCCGCGTCGCTGTCCTCGCTGTCGTGCTCCCGGCCGCCGTCCTGCTAGCAGGGGTGTCGGCCGCACGGCGTCGGTGGCTGGAGGCGGGGGAGGTGCTGCTGCTGCTCGCCCTGGTGCTCGTCGTCCCCCCGGCGGCCGCCTTCGGGACCTGGTTCGGCACCTGGCACGCGGTACGTCACGTCGCGCGGGTGGTCGCCGAGGACCCGGCGGGGGCCGCCGACCTGCGCGCGGGCCGGCTGGCTCCGTCCCTGCGCCGTTTCGCGGTGGCTGCCGCGGCGCCCACGGTGGCGGTCCTCGTCGTCCTGACCCTGCTCTGGTCCGCGGCGGACGGCTGGCGCGGGTTCGTCGCGGCCTACCTGCCGTTGCTGGCGGCCCTCACGGTGCCGCACGTGCTGGTGGTCGCCTGGTTGGACCGCTCGGCTGCTCAGGCCGGCTCGCGCCGCATGGGCACGTGCGGGATGCCGTCCTCGACGTAGCCGGGGCCGCTGCGGCGGAAGCCGAACCGCTCGTACCAGCCCTCGAGGTGCGCCTGCGCGCCGAGGGTGAGCGGGACGGCGCCGTGGTCGGCGATGCCCTGCCCGATCAGCCGGGCGGCCAGCCCCGCGCCCCGGAACGCCGGCGCGGTCGCCACCCGCCCGATCGCGCGGGTCGCGCCGTCGTCCAGGACGCGGATGGTGGCCGCGACCTCGCCGTCGACCTCGAACCACAGGTGCTCCGTCCGAGGCTCCAGGTCCCGGCCGTCGAGCTCCGGGTAGGGGCACTGCTGCTCCACGACGAAGACGTCGACCCGCAGGCGGCACAGCCGGTAGACCTCGAACGGGGTGAGCTCGGCGAACCGGGCCCGCCGGAGTCGCGGCTGAGCATCAGAAGGAGCAACGGACACCCGGCCATCCTTCAGGGTCCCGCGCCGAGCCTGCGAGGCGAGGGGGGGGAAGGATGGTTCTTCTGTCAGGAGCGGTTGCCGTACCGGCGCATGGTCAGCGGGCCGAGCACGGCGACGAGCAGGGCCGACCAGAGCAGCACCATGCCGACGTCGCCGGCCATCGCCTCGCCGTGCATGAGCCCGCGCACCGCCGTCACCAGGTGGGAGACCGGGTTGACATCGACGAACGCCTGCAGCCAGCCGGGCATGGTCGAGGGGTCGACGAAGATGTTGCTGCCGAAGGTGAGCGGCGTGATGACCAGCATCGACCAGCCCATCACCGCATTGGGCGTCTGCAGCCGCAGGGCCAGGAACGTCCAGATCCAGCCCAGCGCGAAGGCGAACACCAGCAGCAGACCCACGGCGCCGAGCACGCCGAGCGGCCCGCCGTCAGGGCGGAAGCCCAGCAGCAGCCCCAGCGAGATGATCACCGCCGAGGCGAGCGTGAACCGCAGGACGTCGCCGAGCAGTGCGCCGACCAGCGCCGAGGGCCGCCACACCGGCAGCGAGCGGATGCGGTCGAAGACGCCCTTCTCGATGTCGGTGTTCAGCGCGACGCCGGTGTACATCGTGATCATCAGGATGCTCTGCACGAGGATCCCGGGCAGGAAGAACTGGATGTAGGCGTCCACCGAGCCGGCCAGGGCGCCGCCGAACAGGAACGTGAAGATCAGCGTCATCATCACCGGGAAGGCGGTGACGTCGAACAGCTGCTCGGGCACGTGCTTGATCCGCAGCAGCGTCCGCCAGCCGAAGGTGGCGGAGGCGGCGAGCGGGCCCTGCGGCCGCGGCCGGGCGCCGGCGACCAGCGCCTCGTGCACCGCGGCGGTGTCCGGCGTCCAGTGCTGCTGGGTCGGAGTCGGCGTGCTGGCGACGGCGGTCATGCCGGGGTCTCCTCGGAGGTGGCGCCGTCGCGGGACGGCGGGACGGTCTCGGCGGTGTGCCCGGTGAGCGCGAGGAAGACCTCGTCCAGGCTGGGCTGGCCGAGCGCGTACTGCGCCAGGCCGATGTCGGCGTCCTCGAGGGCGGTGAGGGCGCGGGCGACCGGTCCGGCGTCGCCGATGGCGGCGGTGAGCCCGGCCGGGTCGCTCTGCTCGCGGACCTCCACACCCAGCACCCGCGTCAGGAGGTCGCGGGCGTCGGCGCGCTGGTCGGGCCGTCGCACCCGCACCTGGAGGGTCCCGGTGCCGACCGAGGCCTTGAGCTCGCCCGGGCTGCCTTCGGCGACCACGCGTCCGGCGTCGATGACCGAGATGCGGTCGGCGAGCTGGTCGGCCTCGTCCAGGTACTGGGTGGTGAGGAGGACCGTCGTCCCGCCGCGCACCAGGGCGCGGATGACCTCCCACACCTGGTTGCGGCTGCGCGGGTCCAGCCCCGTGGTGGGCTCGTCGAGGAAGATCAGGTCGGGCCGGACGACGATGCTCGCGGCGATGTCGATGCGCCGCCGCATGCCGCCGGAGTACTTCTTCACCTGCTTGCCGGCGGCGTCGGTCAGGCCGAAGGCGTCCAGCAGCTGCTCGGCCCGGGCCCGCCCCTCCGCTCGGGGGTAGCCGAGCAGCCGCGCGAGCAGGCGGAGATTCTCGTCGCCGGTGAGGTCCTCGTCCAGCGAAGCGAACTGGCCGGTCAGGCTGACGCGGGCGCGCACGGCGTCGGCTTCCCGGACCACGTCGTGACCGAAGACCCGGGCGGTGCCCTCGTCGGGCCGGATCAGCGTGGCCAGCATGCGGATGGTCGTCGTCTTGCCCGCGCCGTTGGGTCCCAGGAACCCGTGCACGCCACCGCGCGGGATGACCAGGTCCACGCCGTCGACGGCGCGCGTGGCGCCGAACCGCTTGACCAGGCCCTCGGTCTCGATGGCGGGCTCCTCGGCCGGACGTCCGGGGCCCCGGACCGCGGCAACCTCTGCGATCGTCACTGCGCCTCCTGTGCTCCTCGTGCGCGCCGGGTGGCCGCACGGGAGAAGAGACGCCGGAGGCGCGGGGAACTCATCGGCGGCCGTTCCCGTGGCCCGCCCCGCGCCGAGAGCCGGGTGGGGACGGCCAACGGCAGGTGACCGGAGGGCGTCGGGACGCGGAACGGTGCCCCGCGGGCGGTGACGGGGCAGCGGAGTGGGTAGGGCGGCCGGCATGTCGATGTGGACGCCGATGGAGCCGAACCTGGGGACCCCCGACGAGGGCATCCCGGCCGCCGATCCCGGAGCCGGCGCGCCGCCGCCCGCGGAGGGGTTCGGGGTGGGCGGGGAGGAGCCCGACCGGCCCGAGGAGACGCCCGCCGACCAGACCGTCGCGGATGCGCCCGACGACCCGCCGTTCCGCACGCCGGACCCGACGGAGATCGGGCCCGACTGACGCCCGGGCCGGTCCGGAGGCCCGGGCCGGCCCGGTGCCCGCCCCGCGGGCTACAGGCCGAGGGCCGTCGTCGCCCTGTCGACCAGCTGGAAGTGCCCGACGGCCCAGAAGGCGGCACCGGCGGCGGCCAGGCCGCCGACGGTGATGGCCAGGGAGCTCACCGGGTGCTGCCTGGCGTGCGCCCAGGCGTCGGACGCCTTGCGGCGGAACGTCGCGAAGAACCGCGCCGCCCAGGCGAACTCGGTCGACCACACCCACAGGCCGAGCAGCACCGGCGGGATCGTCAGCGGCCCGGGCAGCACCGTGAGCGCGATGCCGAGGGCCACGAACAGCAGGCCGACGACGAAGACGCCGATGCGCCAGGCCAGCGCCACGCTGCGGTTGGCGTGCACCCGCTCGCGGAAGGAGCCGGGACGCACCTCTCGCGGCTGGCCGAGCCCGTCGGTGCAGTCGGGGCAACGGCTCGCGCCCGAGGTCTCGGAGGTGGGTGCAGCGGTGGTGGTGGTCACGGGACCAACGGGTACCCGGACCCGGGGCCCGCCAGTCCCGTTGTGCACGACCGATGCATGTGGGTCAGCCCACCAGCTCCGTCAGGGCGGTGCGCAGGTCGGTGGCCGGGCGGCCGAGCAGCTCCTCCAGGTCGGTCGGCGGCACGTCGAGCTCGCCGGCCGCAGTGGCCAGCTCGAGGGCGAGGACGAAGTCCGCGGTGCCCTCGTCGAGGCCGGCGGCCAGCAGCCCGGCGCGGAAGTCTGCCGGCGGGAGGTCGCGGTAGGCGAGGTCGGTGCCGGTGACGTCACCGAGCACGGCGGCCAGCTCGGCCATCGTGAAGGCGGGGCCGCCGAGCTCGTACCTCGCTGCGCGCGGCTCGTCGGCCAGCAGGGCAGCGGCGGCGGCCTCGGCGTAGTCGCCGCGCGTCGCGGCGGCCACCCGGCCCTCACCAGCCGCCCCGACGACGGCTCCGGTCGCGCGGTACTGCGGCAGCTGCGCGGTGTAGTTCTCCACGTACCAGCTGTTGCGCAACAGCACGGTGTCGATGCCGGAGTCGCGCAGCAGCTGCTCGGTGAGCCGGTGCTCCACCGCGAGGGGGGTGCTGTTCGTGTCGGCGCGCGCGATGCTGGTGTAGACGATCCGCCGCACGCTCGTGGCCTGCGCGGCCGCGACCACGTTGCGGTGCTGCACCTCGCGGCGGCCGGCCTCGCTGCCGGAGACGAACAGCAGGCGGTCCACGCCGGTGAAGGCAGCTTCCAGGGCAGCGGGGTCGCCGTAGTCGGCCACGCGCACCTGCACGCCGCGCGCAGCCAGGTCGGCGGCCTTGGAGGCGTCCCGGACGACGGCGACGAGGTCGGAGGGGGCGACGCCCCGGTCGAGCAGCGAGGAGACGGCGAGACGACCGAGGTGGCCGGTCGCGCCGGTGACGGCGAAGAGGCTCATGAGCCGCCCAAGCTGCATGAAGCCTCAAGCATTCCCGCGGGGCGCCGCCCTCAGGTGCCGTAGCGGAGGGCGGCGCGCTCGCGGGCCTTGGCGGCCTCGACCTCGCGGTCCTTGGGTGGCGCCGTCGTCACCAGCTCGGCCAGCAGCCGGGAGGAGATCTCGGCGATCTCCTCCACGGCCCGGTCGAACGCCTCGGTGTTGGCGCGGGACGGCTTGGTCGTCCCGCTGATCTTGCGCACGTACTGCAGCGCGGCCGCGCGGATCTCGTCGTCGGTCGCCGGCGGCTCGAAGTTCGACAGCGGGCGGATGTTCCGGCACATGCCCGGAGCGTAGGAGCGCAGGCTCAGCCCGGGAAGCCCGCGCGGTCGACCTTGCGGTGGAAGCGGTCGCCGAGCTTGCCGCCGAGCATCGCGCCGAGCAGCGTGGCCAGCAGGATCGCGACCAGGGTGACGATGCCGCCGGTGGTGGCGGTGCCCTCGTCGATGGGGATGCGCGGCAGGTCGAGCTCCTGGAGCACGTTGTACTGGGCACCCGCGATCGCACCGGCCGCGGCCAGCACGAGGACGACGACCAGGCCGATCACCCAGACGGCGATGCCCTGCCGGACGCCGTCGAAGCGCGCCATGCGGCCCGCGACGTACCCGCCCGCGAGGTAGGCCAGGAAGAGCACGACGAGGACGGCGATCGCCCCACCGAGCCCGATGGTCTCCGCCTGCTCGGCGGCCTCGTCCGCGGAGTCGACACCCCGGGCCAGGCCGAAGGCGACCCCGGCCGCGCCGAGCAGGCTGATCAGCAGCACGGCCAGCCCGTTGGCCGACAGCCAGCCGAAGAAGGCGGCACCCCACTTGACCCCGCCGAAGGTGGCGCGCTGGGCGGCGACCGCCTCGCGTGCGGTCGGGGGAGCGGTGTGCCGGCCCGTCGGGGGAGCCACCGCCGGCTGGACGAGGGTGTCGTCGCGCTGCGGCGTGGTGGGCTCGGTGCTCGCCATCGTGGGTCTCCTTCGGTTGCGGACCTCTCCGCGTCGGTCCCCCGGGCAGTCGTCCGCACTACGGTTCCCGGCTCTGACCTGGGCACACGCGGTGTCGCCCGGTCGGGCGAACGGGTAGGACCGGCCCGACGGGGAGGAGGACGGCGATATGGCGGTGCTGCTGGTCGACGTGGCCAACGTGGTGGGGTCGCGCCCCGACGGGTGGTGGCGCGACCGCGCGGGTGCCACGACCCGGCTGCTGGAGCGCCTCACCGCGGTGGTCGGCCGCACCCTCGCGGGGCCCGACGACGCGCCGCTGCTGTGCGAGGCCGTGGTCGCGGTGGTGGAGGGCCGGGCCCGCGACGTGCCGGGCGCGGGCCTGGTGCGGATCGTCCGCGCGCCGGGCAGCGGGGACGACGCGCTCGTGACCGAGGTCGCGGCGCTCGCCGCGTGCGAGCGGGACGTCCTGGTCGTGACCGCCGACCGCGGGCTGCGCGCCCGGCTGCCGGCGGCGGTCGACGTCGCGGGGCCGGGCTGGCTGCTCGCGCGCCTGGACGAGGTCGCGCCCGGTTGACCCACCGGGCGCACGGGTAGGCCTGCCGGGACGTCGCCCCAGCCGAGGAGCTGAGCCCGCCCCATGCCGATCCCATCCGACGGCGCCCCCCTGACCGTGCTGATCACCGGTGCCTCCAGCGGCATCGGCCGTGCCACCGGGCTCGAGCTCGCCGGTCGCGGCGCTCAGCTGGTCCTGATGTCCCGGGATCGGGAGTCGCTCGAGGAGGCCGCCATCGAGATGCGCGCCGCCGGGGCGAAGGAGGTCGTCGTCTGCGCCGGCGACGTCACCGACGAGGACCAGGTGCGCGCCGCGGTGACCGCGGCGACCGGCCGGTTCGGGCGGCTGGACGTCGTCGTCCACTCCGCGCAGGTCATGGCCTACGGGAAGATCGAGGACGTGCCCCGCGAGGTCTACGAGGCCGTGGTCGACACCTCGCTGCACGGCACCGCCAACCTCGCCCGCGTCGTCCTGCCCATCTTCCGGGAGCAGCGGGCCGGCCACCTGACCGTCGTCAACTCGTTGCTGGGCAACGTCACCGCGCCCACCATGGGCAGCTACGTCGCGGCCAAGTGGGGCCAGCTGGGCCTGGTGCGGACGCTGCAGCTGGAGACGCGCGACGAGCCGGGCATCTCCATCTCCATCGTGCAGCCCGGGGGCGTCAACACCCCGATCTACAGCCAGGCGGCCTCCTGGACGGGCAACACCGGGCGGCCGCCACCGCCGGTCTACTCGCCGTTCCGGGTCGCGCGACGGGTGCTGTCCACGCTCGACCAGCCGCGCCGGGTGGTGCAGGCCGGGGTGCTCAACCACGTGGTCACCGCGGGCTTCCGGATCGTGCCGGGCGTCTACGACCTGCTCGTGGGTCCGCTGCTGCAGCAGTTCGCGGTGTCCAAGGACGAGGTGCCGCCGACCTCCGGCAACGTGCTGGAGAGCAAGCCCGCGGGGAACGCCACCGAGGGGCGCTGGCGCAGCATCTGAGGGGCCGCGCCGCACGGGTGTGAACTCCGTGTTCCAACCTGTCGCAACCCGTTGCTGCGGGGCCTTGGACAGGGCCAGGCTGGCGACCCCGGGCTCGCGGGGGCTGACCGGAGAGGCCCGCCATGACCGTCGAACCCACCGCCCGGTCCGCTCCCCACCACGCCGGCGTCGAGGCGGAGGCGGTCGACGCGGGCTACCTGGAGAAGCGGCAGCTGCGCACCGGCACCGCCGGCTGGGTGCTGCTGGCCGGGCTCGGCGTGGCCGCGGTGATCTCGGGCGACTACGCCGGGTGGAACTTCGGCCTGGCCGAGGGCGGCTTCGGCGGGCTGCTCGTCGCCGTCGTCCTCATGGCGGTCATGTACGGGGCGATGGTGCTCGGGCTCGCCGAGCTCGGGTCGGCGCTGCCGACCGCCGGGGGCGGCTACACGTTCGCGCGTCGCGCGCTGGGGCCGTGGGGTGGCTACGCCACCGGGGTGGCCGTGCTCATCGAGTACGCGATCGCGCCCGCCGCGATCGCCACCTTCATCGGCGCCTACGTCGAATCCCTCGGTCTGTTCGGCATCACCGACGGCTGGTGGGTCTACCTCGCCGCCTACGCGCTCTTCATCGGCGTGCACCTGCTGGGCGTCGGTGAGGCGCTGAAGGTCATGCTGGCCATCGCTGCCGTCGCCGTCGCCGGCCTGGTGCTCTACCTGGTCGGCGCGATCCCCGCCTTCGACTCGTCGAACCTGCTCGACATCGCCCCGACCGACGCCGCCGGCGCGTCGGACTTCCTGCCGCAGGGCTGGATGGGCGTCTGGGCCGCCTTCCCGTTCGCCATCTGGTTCTTCCTCGCCGTCGAGTGCGTGCCGCTGGCCTCGGAGGAGGCCCGCGACCCCGCCCGGGCGCTGCCGCGGGGGATCGTCGCGGCCATGGGCGTGCTGCTCGTCCTCGCCGTCCTCATGCTCGTCTTCACCGCCGGTGCCGGTGGCTCGGAGGCGATGTCGGCGAGCGGTAACCCGCCGGTCGAGGCGCTGGAGATCGCCGGCTCGTCGTCCGCGCTCACCGACGTCGTCAACTACGCGGGGCTGTTCGGGCTGGTCGCCAGCTTCTTCTCGATCATCTACGCCTACTCGCGGCAGACCTTCGCGCTCTCCCGCGCCGGCTACCTGCCGAGGACGCTGTCGGTGACCAACAGCCGGAAGGCCCCGGTGCTCGCCCTGCTGGTGCCGGGAGCCATCGGCTTCCTGCTGTCGCTGACCGGCGAGGGCGCGATGCTGCTCAACATGGCCGTCTTCGGGGCGACCGTCTCCTACGTGCTCATGATGGTCAGCCACATCGTGCTGCGCCGTCGCGAGCCGGAACTGCACCGGCCCTACCGCACCCCCGGCGGGGTGACGACGACCGGCGTGGCGCTGGTGCTCGCCGCGGCGGCCGTCGTCGCCACCTTCCTGGTCGACGTCGAGGCGGCGCTGTGGACGCTGGCCGCCTACGCGCTCTTCCTCGGGTACTTCGCCCTCTACAGCCGGCACCACCTCGTCGCCTCCGCGCCCGAGGAGGAGTTCGAGCTGCTGGCCGCCGCCGACGAGGAGGTGCGGTGACCGTCCGCCGGACGACGCTGGGCGGGCACACGTTCGAGTTCGCCTCGCTGGCCGACCTGCTGGCCCGCGCGACCCCGCACCGCTCGGGCGACGTGCTGGCCGGGTGCGCCGCGGGGTCGGCGGCCGAGCGCGTGGCCGCCCAGTCGGTGCTGGCCGACCTGCCGCTGGCGACCTTCCTGGAGGAGCAGGTCGTCGGCTACGACGAGGACGACGTCACCCGGCTGATCCTCGACACCCACGACCGGGCCGCCTTCGCGCCGGTCGCGTCGCTGACCGTGGGGGAGTTCCGCGACCGGCTGCTGGCGTGGGCCGCGGCCGGCGACGAGCCGGCGATCTCGGCACTGGCCCCCGGGCTCACCCCGGAGATGGTGGCGGCGGTGTCCAAGCTGATGCGCAACGCCGATCTGGTCGCGGTCGGGCGGCGGGCGCGGGTGGTCACCGGCTTCCGGTCCACGATCGGGCTGCCCGGCCGGCTGGCCTCGCGGCTGCAACCCAACCACCCGACCGACGACCCGCTGGGGGTGACCGCATCCATCCTCGACGGGCTGCTGCACGGCTCCGGCGACGCCGTCATCGGGATCAACCCGGCCACCGACTCGCCGGCGCAGACCGTCGCGCTGCTGGAGCTGGTCGACGCGGTCATCCAGCGGTACGGGATCCCGACGCAGTCCTGCGTGCTCGCCCACGTGACGACCACGCTGCGCGCGCTCGAGCGTGGCGCGCCGGTGGACTTGGTGTTCCAGTCGGTCGCCGGCACGCAGGCCGCCAACCGCGGGTTCGGCGTCACCCTCGACCTGCTCGCCGAGGCGCGGGCCGGCGCCCTGGCACTGGGCCGCGGGACGGTCGGCCGGGACGTCATGTACTTCGAGACCGGGCAGGGGTCGGCGCTCTCCGCCGACGCCCACCGCGGGGTGGACGGCCGGCCGGTGGACCAGCAGACCCTGGAGGCGCGCGCCTACGGCGTGGCCCGCCACTTCGGGCCGCTGCTGGTCAACACCGTCGTCGGCTTCATCGGGCCGGAGTACCTCTACGACGGCAAGCAGGTGCTGCGCGCCGGCCTGGAGGACCACTTCTGCGGCAAGCTGCTCGGCCTGCCCATGGGCGTGGACGTCTGCTACACCAACCACGCCGAGGTGGACCCGGACGACACCGACGCGTTGATGCTGCTGCTCGGTGCGGCCGGCTGCTCGTTCGTGATCGCCGTCCCCGGGTCGGACGACGTGATGCTGCACTACCAGTCGCTGTCGTTCTCCGACGTCCTCACGGCGCGGCAGGTGCTCGGGCTGCGGCCGGCACCCGAGTTCGAGGAGTGGCTGGCACGGATGGACCTGCTCGGGCCCGACGGCCGCGTCCGCGACCTGCCCGCCGACGCCCCGACCACCCGGGCGCTGCTCGCCGCGGCGCGGCCATGAGTGTTCATGAGGGCCAGGATGGCCATTCTGGCCCTGACCCGTGGGCCGCGCTGCGCAGCGCCACCCGGGCGCGGGTGGCGCTGGGCCGGGCCGGTGACGCGCTGCCGACCTCCCGCGAGCTGGAGTTCAGAGCCGCGCACGCCGTCGCCCGGGACGCCGTGCACGCGCCGCTGGACCCCGTCCGCGTGCGGGCTGCGCTGCCCGGGCTCGAGGTGCTGGAGGTGCGGTCGGCGGCCGCCGACCGGGCCGAGTACCTGCAGCGCCCCGACCTCGGCCGCCGGCTGGCCGAGGGCACCGCTCTGCCGTCGGCCGGTGCGGACCTCGGCATCGTGATCGCCGACGGGCTCTCGCCGCGGGCGGTGCACGAGCACGCGGCCGGGCTGGTCACCGCGCTCCTGGCGCGGCTGGCGGGGTGGTCGGTCGCCCCGCTGGTGCTGGCGCACCAGGCGCGGGTGGCCCTCGGGGACGAGATCGGCGCGGCGCTGGGCTTGCGGGCGGTCGTCGTGCTCGTCGGCGAACGGCCGGGGTTGTCGTCGGCGGACTCGCTCGGCGTCTACCTCACCTGGGACCCGCGCCCGGGGCGGGTGGACGCGGAGCGCAACTGCGTCTCCAACGTCCGCCCGCCCCACGGCCTGGGTTACGAGCAGGCGGCCAGCACGGTCGCCGCACTCCTGGCCGGCGCCCGCGAGCTGGGCGCCTCCGGCGTGGCGCTCAAGGACGAGGCCGCGCTGCCCGGCTAGGCCGCTGCGCCGGTCAGGTCGCCGAGAGGCCCTGCGCCACCTCGCCGGGACGCTGCTGCTCACCGGCGTAGGAGCTGATCGCGACCAGCACGCCGGTCAGGGCCGGGATGACCCACTGCAGGGTGTCCAGCTGCTGCTGGGCGACGGCCACGTCGGCCTGGGCCACCTTGGTGCGCTTGCTCGGCTTCGTGCCCGACTTCGAGGGCACCGCCCCCGCGGCAGAGACCCGCTGGCCGAGCACCCGGCTGTAGGCGGTGGCGCCGAGCGCGGCGGCGGTGACCAGCGTCTTGAGCGTGGACATGCCGGCGACGCCCTGCTGGGCGGCGACCCGCTGCTTGTTCGCGCGCAGCTGGCCGACGCTGCCGACGAGGTGCGCGCCGATGGCGGCGGCGTTGACCGGCGTCCACCGGTCCCAGCCGGCGTTGGCGACCCGGCCGGTGGCGGCGTCGGACCCGGCCTCGCCCGCGGCGGCGTTCAGCGCCACCGCGTTGGCCAGCGTGCCTCCGAACCAGGCGGACAGGCCGACGTCGTGCAGCGTGCGGGAGAGGGTGTTGCGGGCCATGGGAACTCCTGAGCTGTGGGTGGACGGTCCTCCCGCCCTACCCGCCCCAGCCGAGGGCATACCGATCCCGCGCAGCCGGAACGGTCAGCGGCGGCGCAGGATCCTCGCGACCCGGTGGGTGCGGCCGGCGCGCAGCTCGGTCGTCGTCGGAGGTGCGGGCTCCGGGACGGCGGCCAGCGCGGCGTGCCGCTCGTGCAGCCGCGCCCGCACGTCGTCCGGGGTCAGCGCCCGGCGCTGGCGCTCGTCGCGGGCCAGCACCGCACCGGTGGCGGCGACACCGGCGAGGCCGGCCAGTCCGAGCAGCTTCCAGGGGCGCACGTCCGTAACGTAGCGCCCCGTGCCTGCGCTCCCGCTCGACGACGCGGTCGACCTGACCCGCACCGGTGACGTCTGGATCTTCCGCGGCGTCTCGGTCGCCGACCGCGCCATCCGTGCGGTGACCAACGCGCCGGTCAACCACGTCGGTATGGCCGTGGTCCTGGACGACCTGCCGCCGCTGCTGTGGCACGCCGAGCTGGGGCGGTCGCTGCCCGACGTCTGGTCCGGGGAGCACCAGCGCGGGGTGCAGCTGCACGACCTGCGCGACGCCGTCCTGACCTGGCGCCGGAGGTACGGCCAGCAGCCCTACCTGCGGCAGCTGGTCGGCCCGGCCGACGACGGCGGCGTGACCCCCGACATGGAGGACGCCGTGCTGCGCACCGTGGCGCGGCTGGACGGCCGGCCCTTCCCGACCACGCGCGGCCTGGCCGCCGGCTGGATCAACGGGCGGCTGCGCCGCCGCACCTCCGCGGAGGCCGTCTACTGCGCGGAGCTCGTCGCGGCGACCTACACGGCGATGGGGCTCCTGCCGGCCTCGCGCCCGCAGAACTGGTACGACCCCGGCAAGTTCTGGTCCGGCGACGACCTGGAGCTGCTGCAGGGTGCGGAGCTCGGTACCGAGATCCCGGTGGACGTGCCCGCAGCCTGACAGCACGAGAGGAGCGGTCGGCCCGGACCCGTCGGGAGTCGCGCTCGTCAGGGTGCGGTCGGGTACCGGCATGCGAGGTCGGCGGCCGCTCGGCGCAGCCACCGCGTGGGGTCCTGCAGGGCCGCCGGGAGGTCCCCGGCCACGTCGACGAGCGAGGCGGTAGCCGCGAACCCCTCGGTGCCGGTGGTGATGCTGCCGGCGACGAGCAGCGTGGGTGTCCCCGCCCGCCGGGCGAGGTCCTGGACGTAGGACGGCACCTTGCCCGCGGCGCTCTGCTCGTCGTAGCGGCCCTCGCCGGTCACGACCAGGTCGGCCGCGCTCACCAGTCGTGGGAGGTCCACGGCGTCCCCGACGGCGGCGGCACCGGTGGCCATCGTGGCGCCCCAGAGCCGGAGCCCGAACCCCGCGCCACCGGCCGCGCCCGTCCCCGGCTCGGCCGGGTCCCCGCCGGTGAGCCCGGCCAGCCGCTCGAGTCCCGCCTCCAGCACCGGCACGTCGGCGGGCCGGGCTCCCTTCTGCGGCCCGAAGACGGCCGCGGCGCCGGACGGCCCGAGCAACGGCGCGTCGACGTCGCCCAGCACCGTCGCGCCACCGGAGGGCAGCGGTCGCAGCCCGGTGAGGTCGATCCGATCCAGCACGGCCAACCCCGCGTTGCCGAGGGGGACCTGCCGGCCGGCGCGATCGAGGAAGCGGGCGCCGAGGGCGGTGAGCAGACCGGTGCCGCCGTCGGTGCTCGCGCTGCCCCCGAGGGCGAGCAGGAGCCGGTCCACGCCCTTGTCCAGGGCCGAGGCGATCGCCTGGCCGAAGCCGAGCGTGTGGGCCGCGAAGGCGTCGGGCCGGCGCATGAGCGGCAGGCCGCTGGCCGCCGCCAGCTCCACGACGCCCGTGCCGTCCGGGAGGCGGAGCCAGCTGCAGCGCACCCGCCGGCCGTCGGGTCCGTCGACCTCCAGCGGAACCCGCCGGGCACCGGGCACGGCTGCGGCGAAGGCGTCGAGGGTGCCCTCCCCGCCGTCGGCCATCGGCGCGAGCACCACCTCGTCGGACGCCCGTTCGGACAGCCACCCGTCCCGTAGCGCGGCCGCGACCCCGCCGGCGGTGGCCGATCCCTTGAACGAGTCCGGCGCGAGGAGCACGCGCATCAGGCTCGCCGCGGTCCTGCGATCCGGTGGGCGGCGCCGGTCATGACCGGCGGTCCCGGTTGCGGGCCCGCAGCGCGTCGAGGCCGCCCTGGGCGTCGGCGTTGTCCAGCTCCTCCGCGGTGGCGGCGTCCCCGGCGCGCAGCGCCCGCACCAGCGCCCGGTGGCTGCCGTACCGGTCCAGCCCGAAGCTGCCGTCGGCCGCGATCTCCTCGAGCAGCCGGGCGCGGCGCTCGGGCCGGGAGAAGACGCGGGACTGGGCGAGCAGTCGCACGAGCACCGGGTTGTTCGCGCACGCCTCGAGCGCGTCGTTGAAGTCCTGCATGAGGTCCAGCAGCGCGGTGACGTGCCGCTCGACGTCCTCGCCGTTGCGGTACCTCGTCGTCAGCACGATCAGCTGGTCGTCGGCCTCGTCGAGGATCGCGTCGAGACGGTCCAGCTGCTCCGGCGTGGCGTGCCGCGCGGCGAAGCGGGCCACCAGTCCCCGCAGGGCGACCTCCACCTCGGCCAGGTCGTCGATGGCCCGTTCCTGCATGTCGGTGATGACGACGGTGCGCGGCCTCAGGCGCTCGATCAGCCCGTCCTGCTCGAGCCGGCGGATGGCCTCTCGGACGGGCGTCGGGCTCACGGACAGCTCGTCGGCCAGGCCGCGCTCGGTGATCTTCTGCCCCGGCCGGAGCGCCCCGGAGCCGATCTGCCGACGGACCTCGCGGTAGACGAACTCCGCCCGCGTCCCGCCGGCGTCACCCGTCGGCCTCGCACCCGTCAACACCGTCATGGCGGAGAGTCTAGCCAGCTTTATGGCAAACCATGATGCGATGGTTGACTTGGTTGCTATGGCAAGTACGTTGCAGTGGGACGCGAGGAGGAACCGATGTCCGCTACGCCCGGGGCGGTGCTGATCACCACGGACCACCTCGTGCCCGGCGACGAGGTCGACCTCCTGCTGCGCGACGCCGGGTACGCCACCCGGCACCGACCGCTGCGCGGAGCGCGCACCGAGGACGACCTCGTGACCGCCCTGGACGGCGCCGTGGGGGCGCTCGTCGCGAACGAGCCGATGACGGCCGCCGTCCTCGCCCGCGCACCACGGCTCCGTGCCGTCGTGCGCACGGGCGTCGGGTACGACTCCGTCGACGTCGACGCCGCCACCCGCGCGGGCATCTCGGTGAGCAACCTGCCCGGCATCAACGCGAACGCCGTGGCCGAGTACACCCTGGCGCTCCTCCTGGCCCAGGCCCGCCGGCTCGTGCCGGTGGCGACGGGCGTGGCCGCGGGCGGCTGGCCCCGGGCGAGCGGCGTCGAACTGCGCGGCAGGGTGCTCGGCCTCATCGGCTACGGAGCGACCGCCCGAGCCGTCGTCCCCCTCGCCCGGGCGTTCGGGATGACCGTGCTGTGCACCACCGGCGTGCCGGCCGGGCAGCGCGACGGGTCGGTGCGGTTCGTCGAGCTGCGGGAGCTGCTCGCCTCGTCCGACTTCGTCTCCGTGCACACCGCCCTCACCCCGGCCACCCGCAACCTGCTCGACGCCGACGCGCTCGCGGCGATGAAGCCCACCGCGCACCTGGTCAACACCGCGCGCGGGCCGATCGTCGACGAGGCGGCGCTGGCCGAGGCGGTCACCTCCGGGCGGCTCGCCGGCGCCGCGCTGGACGTGACCACCACCGAACCACTGCCCCCGGACAGCCCGTTGCGCGGCGTGGAGGGCATCACCGTGTTCTCCCACCTCGCCGGGCAGACCGCCGAGGCGCGCCGCACGGCCGGGCTCGACGGTGCCCGCGAGCTGCTCGCCGCGCTGGACGGCCGGCCCCGCCACTCGCTCAACGCGCACCTGATCCCGCCCGCCTGATCCCGATCACCCGACCCCGTCGAGAGGACCCACGCGATGTCCAGCACCCCAGCACCGCCGGAGGAGGTCCGGATCCTCGTGCCGTCGGGGATGCTCGGCGGCGGCTTCCCCGCCGGGACGGTCGAGCGGGGGCTCGCCCTCGGCGCCGACGTCATCGCCGTCGACGGCGGGTCCACCGACTCGGGCCCCCACTACCTCGGCTCGGCGACGGCCAAGACCAGCGCCGCCGCCGTCGCCCGCGACCTGCGCTCACTGCTCGGTGCGTCGGCGACCGCGGGCATCCCGCTGGTCATCGGCTCGTGCGGCACCGGCGGCACCGATGCCGGCGTCGACTGGGTCGCCGGCATCGTGGAGGGGATTGTGCGCGAGCAGGGCCTGGCTCTGACCGTCGCCCGCATCTACAGCGAGCAGGACGCCGCCGACCTGGTGGCGCAACTGGACGCCGGCCGCATCCACCCGCTCGCCCCCCAGGGCCCGCTGGACGCGGCCACGCTGGAGAGCTGCACGCACATCGTCGGCATGATGGGCGCCGAGCCGATCATGGAGGCACTGGAGGCCGGCGCCGACGTCGTCCTCGCCGGGCGGGCCACCGACACCGCCGTGATCGCCGCCGTCCCGCTGATGCGCGGCATGCCCGCCGGACCGACGTGGCACGCCGCGAAGATCGTCGAGTGCGGCGGCCAGTGCACCACCGACCCGCGCTCGGGTGGCGTCCTCGCCACCATCGACGCCGGCGGTTTCACCATCGAGCCGCTGGACCCGGCGGTGGCCTGCACGCCCACGTCGGTCGCCGCGCACATGCTGTACGAGACGGTGGACCCGTTCCAGATGCGCGAACCGGCCGGGACGCTGCTGGTGCGCGAGGCGACCTACCGGGCCCTGGACGAGCGGCGGGTCCGCGTGGAGGGGTCGCGGTTCGAGCCCGCCGACCAGCACACGATCAAGCTCGAGGGCGCCCGCATCTCCGGCTACGCCACCATGTCGTTCAGCGCGATCCGCGATCCGCACATCCTCGGCAGCATCGAGAACTGGGCGGCGCTGCTGGAGCAGGTCCTCACCGCGCGGGTCCGGCAGACCCTCGGGATCTCGCCGCCCGAGTACGAGATCGACCTGCGGCTCTACGGCTACGACGCCGTCCTGGAGTCGATCGACCCGGCCACCGGCCCACCGCGGGAGGTGGGGGTGATGCTGCTCGTGCACGCCGCCGACCAGGCGACCGCGACGTCGGTCGCGAAGATCGCCAACCCGCTGATGCTGCACCTCCCCACGCGGGACATGGCCTACCTGCCGAGCCTGGCGTTCGCCTACTCGCCGGCCGAGACCGAGCGCGGCCCGTCGTACGAGTTCGCCCTCCACCACGTCGTCGACGTCGACTCACCGACCGGCATGTTCCGGCTCCGCCTGCCCGAGGGGGCCACCCGATGAGCGCCGAGCACCTGCCCACGCTGGGCGAGCTCGCCCTGGAGGTCCGGTCGAAGAACGCCGGCCCGTTCTGGGTGACCATGGAGCTGTTCATGCGGGACGCCGAGGGCTACGCCCTGGTCGCCGACGAGGAGTTCCTGGACGAGGACGTCGTGGCCCGGCTGTACGACCTCGACCCGGCGGACATCCTCTTCTTCCGCATCCCGGAGCTGAACGTGGTCAAGGTGTCGTTCCCGCGGCCGGTCGCGCAGGGCAGCCTCCGGGACCGGGACGTCCACGCCGGGCAGCACCACGTGCCGCTCGCCGCGCTCGTCCCCGGGCGCCGCTAGGCGGGCGTGCGGGCGGCGGCCTCGCCGAGCCGGACGACGGTGTCGCCCGGGCGCGGCACGTCGTCGTCGTGGGTCACGCAGACCACCACCCGGCCGGCCAGCGCGGTCCGCAGGTCCTCGACCAGCGCCCGCGCGGTCGGCGGGTCCAGGTGGGCGGTCGGCTCGTCGAGCAGGACGACGTCGCGGTCGGCGAGCAGCGCGCGGGCGGCGGCCAGCCTCCGGCGCTCGCCGCCGGAGAGCGCCGTGCCGCCGGCGCCGACGGGGGTGTCCAGCCCGGCGGGCAGGGCGGCCAGCAGCGGGCCGAGGCCCGCCGCGGTCAGTGCGCGGGCCATCCGGGCCTCCCCGTGGGGACCGGTCAGCGCGCCCCGGGGTGCGGCGACCGCGAGGTTGGCGCGGATGCTGCTCGCGAAGACGTGCGCCTCCTGCGGCAGCCAGGCGATGCGGGAGCGCACGTCGTCGCCGGTCAGCCGGGCGGAGTCGAGCCCGGCGAGGTCGTAGCGGCCGGCGCGCGGGCGCAGCGAGGCCATGAGCACGGCCAGGAACGTCGACTTGCCGGTGCCGGAGGGGCCGCGCACGACCAGCCACCCCTCGCCGGCGTGCGCCGGTGCGGTCAGGCCGCGCAGCACGTCGGGTCGCCCCGGCCAGCCGGCGGCCAGCTCCTCGACGGCGAGGTGGCCCACCGTGGCCGGCGCGGGCAGCGGGTCGGCCGGGTCCGCCGGCGGGGCCGCGGCGAGCACCGCGTCCAGCCGGGCGCGGGCGTCGAGGAGCGCCCCCCGCCGCTGCAGCGCGGACACCAGCCCGGCGAGCGGCTCGGCCAGGGCGAGCGGCGCCAGCGCCAGGACGGCGAGCACCGGGCCGACCAGGCCGCCGCGGGCGGCCACGGCGGTCGCGAGCACCGCCGCCAGGCCGGTGCCGAGCACGACCAGTCCGGTGCCCAGGGCCGCCGCCCGGTCGCCGGTGCGGGCGATGCCGGCACGCCGGCCGGCCACCGCCGCCAGGTCGTCGGCGGTGTGCGCGGCCAGTCCGTGCGCCCGCAGGTCGGCGGCGCCGTCCAGCGCGGCGGTGGTGGCCTGCAGCGCCTCGACCTGCAGCGAGCTCTCGGCCCGCGCCGCCCCGGCGTCGACCCGGCGGTGGACGGCGAGGACACCGGCGATGGTGAGGGCGAGCACCGCGGCGACCGTGCCCGCGGCCGCGACGTCGACCAGCGCCAGGGCGAGGACGGTCGCGGTCGGGACGGCGGCGGCCGCGACCAGCGCCGGGCGCACCCGCACCGTCAGGTCCTGCACGACGCCGACGTCGCCGACCAGCCGGGCGAGCGCGGCACCCGGGGTGCGGTCGGCGGCCAGGCCCTGGACGGCCAGCGCCCGCCACACCCGGACGCGGGTCGCCGCGGCGAGCCGGAGGGCGGCGTCGTGCGCGGCCAGCCGCTCCAGCCAGCGCAGCGCGGCCCGGCCGAGCCCGAAGAAGCGGACCCCCACGATGGCCACCATCAGCGTGAGCACCGGCGGCATCTCCGCGGCCCGCACGATCAGCCAGCCCGAGACGGCGGTGAGCGCCACCCCGGCGGCGGAGGAGAGCACGCCCAGGAGCCCGGCCCGGGCCAGCGCCCCGCGGGTCGGCGCCGTCCCCGGCTCCGCCGCCTCGTCGGCCGCCGGAGGAAGGGACTTTCGGTACAGGAAGTCCTGGGTGACCTGGGAACTTTCTGTACAGGGAGTTCCGGAGGGGGCGGGGGAGGGGAGGGCGACGACGCGGTCGGCGAGGGCGGCGAGCGCGGGGTCGTGCGTGGCCACCAGCACCGTCACGGTGCCGCGCAGGCCGCTCAGCACGTGGGCCACCAGGTCGCGGGCGTCGTCGTCGAGGTGGGCGGTCGGCTCGTCGAGCAGGAGCAGCCGGGCGCCGCGGCGGACGCGCACCAGGGCCCGCGCCAGGGCCACCCGCTGCAGCTGGCCGGGGGAGAGCGACTCCGGCGCGCGGCCGGCGAGGTCGGTGGCGCCCACCCGCGCGAGCGCCTCGATCACGTACGCCTCGCCGACGACCTCGTCCGCCCCGGGCGCCGACCCCGCGTGCCGGCGCAGCTCGTCGGCGACGGTCGCGCCGGTGGTGCGGGGGAACTGCGGCACCGAGGCGAGCGGGCCGACCCCGGTGACCGTGCCGGCCTGGACCGCGTCGGGGCCGAGCCCTCCGGCCAGGGCGGCCAGCAGCGTCGACTTGCCGCAGCCGCTGGCCCCGGTGAGGGCCACGAACTCACCCGGGCGGACGGCGAGGTCGGTAGGGGGCAGCGCGGCGGCCGTCCGGCCCGGGTAGCGCACGGTCAGGCCGCGCACGGCGACGTCGGCACCGCGCGGGTCGTCGTCGTCGATCGGCACCGGGAGCGGCGGAGCAGGAGCCGCGAGCACCGCCCGCGCCTCGGCCGCGGCGAGTGCGGCGTCCTCGGCGGCGTGGTGGGCCGAGCCGAGCGCGCGCAGCGGCGCGAACGCCTCGGGCGCCAGCAGCAGCGCGGTCAGCCCGACCGCCAGCGTGAGGTCGCCGTGGATCAGCCGCAGGCCGACGGTCACCGCCACCAGCGCCACCGAGAGGGTCGCGATCAGCTCGAGCACGAGCGCCGAGAGGAAGGCGATCCGCAGCGTGGCCATGGTGCGGGTGCGGTGCGCTTCGCCGAGCCGGGCGAGCGCGGCGGCCTGGTCGGCGGCGCGGCCCAGCCCCACCAGCACGGGCAGCCCGCGGACGAGCTCGGCGACGTGCGCGGCGATGCGGTCCAGGGCCCGGGCGGAGTCCGCTGTCGCGCTCTGCGTGTACCGCCCGACCAGCACCATGAAGACCGGGACCAGCGGGAGGGTGACCGCGACCAGCGCCGCCGAGAGGAGGTCGGTGGCGGCGAGCACCACCAGCAGGGCCGGCGGCACCACGAGCGTCTGCGCCAGCGCCGGCAGGTAGGTGGCCAGCGCCGGCCCGAGGTCGTGCAGCCGGGTGGTGGCCAGCACCGCGGCCGGGCCGGGACCACCGGCGGTGGCGACGGCGGCGGGGGAGGCGGCCAGCCGCTCCAGCAGCGCCCGGCGCAGGCGGTCCTCGGCGCGGCGCGCGTCCCGGCCGGCCAGCACCTGGCCGACTGCGCCCGCGGCCGAGCGGAGCACCACACCCCCGGCGGCGATCAGCAGCGGGCCGGTGAGCGGGCCCTCGGCGAGGCCTGATCCCCGCGCCACCGCGTGCGCCAGCCCGGCGGCCAGCAGGACCAGTCCCGCCGTCTGGGCCAGTGCCGCGACGGCGGCGCGCACCAGCGCCCCGGTCAGCCCCGGCACGCCGGCCAGCGCGCCCAGCGGCCCCCGGGCCGGAGGGGCCACCATGGCCATTCTGGCCCTGATCACGCGTGCGCCCCGGTGACCTGCTCGTGCACCGGTTCGGCGGTCAGCCGCTTCCGGAACACCCAGTACGTCCACGCCTGGTAGCCGAGGACGACCGGCAGGCCGACGCCGGCGGCCCAGGTCATGACGGTGAGGGTGTAGTCGCTGACCGAGGCGTCGGCGACCGTCACGTCGAAGGCGACGTCGATCGTCGAGGGGACGACGACGGGGTAGGCCGCGCCGAAGATGGTCGCCGCCGAGGCCACCAGCAGGACCGCCCAGGCGGCGAACGCGGAGCCCTCGCGGTCCAGCCGGATCCGGGCCCAGGCGACCACCACCGCGAGCGCCGCGACCAGCCAGAGCACCCCGGTGACCGGCGTCCCGTAGCGCAGGTGGGTGATGCCGGCCCAGGCCAGCAGCGGCAGCGCGGCGACCGGTGACCAGCGCAGCGCGAAGGCCCGGGCGCGCAGCCGCACGTCGCCGTCGACCTTGAGTGCGAGGAACAGCGCGCCGTGGATCAGCGAGAAGCCCAGGACGGCGGTCGCGCCGAGCAGCGCCGACCAGCTCAGCCCGGAGAAGGCGCCGCCGACCCGCGTGCCGTCGGCGTCGATCGGCAGGCCGAGGGTGGTCGCGCCCAGCGCGGCACCGATGCCCAGGGCGGCGATGAGCGAGCCGGCCGTGATGACCCGCGTCCAGGTCGCGTCCCAGGCCTCGGTGTGGTGGGAGTGCCGCCACTCGAAGGCCACCGCCCGGATGATCAGGCCGAACAGCACCAGCACGAACGGCAGGTAGAGCGTCGGTAGCCAGGTCGCGTACCAGCCGGGGAAGGCGGCGAAGACCGCCCCGACGGCGGTGATCAGCCAGACCTCGTTGCCGTCCCAGAGCGGGCCGATGCTGCGCAGCATCAGGTGCCGGTCGGCCGTCCGGCGGCCCAGCACGGGGAGCAGGGCGGCGACGCCGAAGTCGAAGCCCTCGAGCAGGAGGAAGCCGGTCCACAGCACCGCGACGGCGGCGAACCAGAGAATCTGCAGGTCCATGGTCAGCAACTCCCGGTTCAGTGGGCGAACTGGAGGACGTCGTCGTCGCGGTCGTTCCTCGCCGCGTCGTCGTCCGGCGGTTCCGGTGCGGGGTGGCCGTCCCCGGTGGTGACGCCGGCGCGCACGAACCGGGTGATCAGCCACAGCTCGACGACGGCCAGCGCGCCGTAGACCAGGCCCAGGGAGATCAGCGACGTCCACACCTCGGCGGCGCTGATGCCGGGGGAGACGGCCTGCGCGGTGAAGAACCACACCTGGTCCTCGACCGCGACGTCCGGGTTCGGGTGGACGACGAAGGGCTGGCGGCCCATCTCGGTGAAGATCCACCCCGCCGCATTGGCGACGAAGGGTGCGCCGACGGCGAGCAGTGAGCCGTACACCCCGATCCGCGAGGTGGGCACCCGCCCGCGGCGGGTCGACCAGAGCGCGTAGGCGGCGACCCCGGCGGAGACCGCACCCATGCCGATCATGAGCCGGAAGCTCCAGTAGGTGACGGCCAGCACCGGCGCGTAGTCGATGGGCTCGCCGGCCTTGTCACCGAACGACGGGTCGTCGGGGTAGGTCTCGCCGTAGACGGCCGCGTACTCCTCCTGCAGCTCGTTCACACCGGGCACGGCGGTGGAGAAGTCGCCGTGCGCGAGGTAGCTGAGGATGTACGGGACGGTGATGGAGTGGACGTCGTCGCACTCGTTGTCCCCTAACTTGCCCCAGGCGAAGATCGAGAAGGACGCCGGCGCCTCGGTCTGGCAGAGCGCCTCGGCCGAGCTCATCTTCAGCGGCTGCTGCTCGTACATGAGCTTGCCCTGCCAGTCGCCGGTCAGCGCCGTGAGCGCGAAGGCTGCCAGCGACACCCAGCCGCCGAGCCGCACCGAGCGGCGCCACACGGCGTGGTCCACGTCCTCGGGCGAGCGGCCGGCGAGCCGGCGCTTCCGCAGGTGCCACAGGCCGATGCCCACCAGCAGCGCGCCGGCGACCATCAGCGCGGCCACGATGGCGTGGCTGAAGGCGGCCAGCGCGGTGTTGTTGGTTAGGACGGCGAGGAAGTCGACCTGCACGGGGCGGCCGGTGGCGTCGTCCACCTCCACGCCGACGGGGTGCTGCATCCAGGAGTTCGCGGCGATGATGAAGTACGCGCTCACGACCGAGCCGATGACCGCGGCCCAGAGGGCGGCCAGGTGGAGCTTCTTCGGGATGCGGCCCCAGCCGAAGATCCACAGGCCGAGGAAGGTCGACTCGAGGAAGAACGCCAGCAGCGCCTCGAGCGCGAGCAGCGAGCCGAAGACGTCGCCGACGAAGCGCGAGTACTCGCTCCAGGCCAGCCCGAACTGGAACTCCTGCACCAGGCCGGTGGCCACGCCGAGCACGAAGTTGATCAGGTAGATGCGGCCCCAGAAGCGGGTCATCCGCAGCCACTCCGGCTTGTCGGTGCGCACCCACATGGTGTGCATGACCGCGACCAGGATCCCCAGGCCGATGGTCAGCGGGACCATCAGGAAGTGGTAGACGGTGGTGATCCCGAACTGCCAGCGCGCGATGTCCAGCGTGTCCATGCCCAGGACGTCCACGGCAGCTGTCTCCTCGTCGTTGAGGCCGACGTACTATCGACACGTCCTTTCTACGCCGAGTAGAAGAGTTTTTTCTACGACACGTAGAGGAGTTGGCTGTGACCCGTACGACAGGAGGAGCGATGGCCTCGCTGGGCGAGCTGGAGCGGGCCGTCATGGACCGGTTGTGGTCGGCCGACGGCCCGGTCGCGGCGACCGAGCTGCGGGCCGGGCTCGCTGACCGCGGCGTCGCGCTGACCACCGTGCACACCGTGCTGACCCGGCTCGAGCAGAAGGGCTTCGTCACCCACGACGAGGCCCGGCCGCGCCGCTTCACCGCGCGGGCCAGCCGCGAGGACCACGCCGCCGAGCTGATGCACGAGGTGCTCGGTCAGGCCGCGGACCGGCAGGCGGTGCTGGCTCGCTTCGTCGGCGGGGTGGACGACGACGAGGCGCGCCTGCTCCGGGAGCTGCTGGCCGGCGACGGGCGCTGACCGGCTCCTCCTCGCCGCTCCCGACCGATGCTGCCCCTCACCGCGGCCGCGCTGGCCGTCCTCGCCGCTCTGCTGGCCTGGCCGGTCCCGGCGCTGCTCGGGCGCGCCCGCTGGCCGGGACGGGACCCGCTGGTCGCGCTGGTCTGCTGGCAGGCGGTCGGCCTGGCCGGGGGACTGTCGATCATCGGGGCCCTGCTGGTGCACGGCCTCGCGCCGTGGGGGCACTCGCTGCCCGAGGCGTGGTGGTCGTGGGTCCGCGGAGAGCTCGCCGGTGACCCGGTGCGCGGCGACCACTGGGTGACGATGACGCTGGCCGCGGTGCTGGCTCTCGAGCTGGTCGGCGTGCTCGCGCTGTCCTGGCTCCGGACCGCCCGCGCCCGGCGTCGGCACCGCCAGCTGCTGGAACTGGTCGTCGCGCCGGGTGCCGAACCGGACACCCGGCTGTTGGAGCACCCGGCGCCGGTGGCCTTCTGCATCCCCGGCGCCCGGCCGCTGCTGGTGCTCTCCTCCGGGATGGTGGCCGAGCTCGACGAGGCGGAGCTGGCCGCGGTCGTGGCGCACGAGCGGGCGCACCTGCGGGAGCACCACCACCTGTACCTGCTGCCGTTCGTCGCCTGGGAGGCGGCGCTGCCCGTGCTCCCTGCGGCCGGGCGTGCCCACGCCGCCGTCCGGGAGCTGGTGGAGATGCGCGCCGACGACGCCGCCCTGGGCGAGCTTGGCGGGGCCGATCCCCGGCGCACGCTGGCGCGGGCGATCGTGGCCGCGGCCGGCCGACCCGGCGGCGCGGAGGTGCCCGGGAGCGCGCTGGCGGTGACCGGGGGAGCGGTGCGCGCCCGCGTCGTGCGGCTGCTCGACCCGCCCGCCCCGCTGTCGGTGGCGGCGCGCACCGGCGCCCTGCTCGGCGCCGGGCTGCTCCTCCTCCTGCCGACCGCCCTGCTGCTGCTACCGGCGCTGTGACCGGGTCGCGGCGCCCGCGAGGGCGGCGGAGGCGAGGGCGACCGCCGCGCTGATCCGCGCCGTCCGGCCGTAGCGGGCGGAGGCGACGAAGGGCAGCACGCTGGCGGCGTGCAGCACGTCGAGGCCGGCGCCGGCTGCCAGGAGCTCCGGCGCGGGCCGGACGAGCACCGGGGCGTGCTGGGCGAGCATCCGGGCGCCGAGCACGCGGACCACCCACCGGCGCTCCCGTGGGAACTCCGGTGCGACCACGTCGAGGACCCGCTGCGGGCCGGTCAGCAGCGCGAGCCCGATCGTGGCGCCGGCCCCGGCCAGGACGCGCGCGGGCGTTCGGAACGGCTGCTGGCGCATCAGGACCTCCAGGGATCGAGGGTGTTCCAGCACAGTCGGTCTCTGCCCGCTGGTGTGGGCAGAGACCGACTGTGCCGGACGACGTCCTCCGCGGGGAGGTCAGTGCCGGGCAGGTGCCTCGACGCGGGCCGTACCCGAGGGAAGTGCGGTGGCGACGTCCCGGTTCTCCGGCAGCGGCGCGAAGCCGCGCAGGCGCAGCGAGTTGGACACGACGAACACCGAGCTGAACGCCATCGCCGCGCCCGCGATCATCGGGTTGAGCAGCCCGGCCATGGCCAGCGGGAGCGCCGCCACGTTGTAGCCGAACGCCCAGAACAGGTTGCCCTTGATGGTGGCCAGCGTGCGGCGGGCCAGCCGGATGGCGTCGGTCGCGGCCCGGAGGTCGCCGCGGACCAGCGTCAGGTCGGAGGCCTCGATCGCGACGTCGGTGCCGGTGCCCATGGCCAGTCCCAGGTCGGCCTGGGCCAGCGCGGCGGCGTCGTTCACCCCGTCGCCGACCATCGCCACGACCCGGCCCTGGGCCTGCAGCCGCTTCACCGCGTCGACCTTCTCCTGCGGCAGCACCTCGGCGATGACCTCGTCGATGCCCACCGCGGCGGCCACGGTGCGGGCGGCCCGCTCGTTGTCGCCGGTGAGCAGGACCGGGGTGAGCCCGAGCGCGCGCAGCTGGGCGATCGCCGCGGCCGACGTCGGCTTGACCGCGTCCGCCACGACCAGCACCCCACGCGGGACGCCGTCCCAGGCGACGGCGACCGCGGTGCTGCCGGCCTGCTCCGCGTCGTCCACCGCCCGCCGCAGGGCGGGGGTGAGCGGGGCGGACCAGTCGGCCAGCAAACGGGGGCGGCCGACGACGACGGCGGCGCTGTCCACCATCCCGGTCACGCCCAGGCCCTCGACGTTGGTGAAGCCGTCGACCCCGGGCAGCTCTCCGCGCTCGGCGGCGGCGCGGGCCACCGCCTGCGCGATCGGGTGCTCCGAGGCTGCCTCCAAGGCGCCGGCCAGCCGCAGCAGCCGGTCGGCGTCCTCGCCGTCGGCCGGGACGACGTCCAGCAGGGTCATCCGGCCGGTGGTGACCGTGCCGGTCTTGTCGAGGACGACGGTGTCGACCCGGCGGGTGCTCTCCAGCACCTCGGGGCCCTTGATCAGGATGCCGAGCTGCGCGCCGCGGCCGGTGCCGACCATGAGCGCGGTCGGCGTGGCAAGCCCGAGCGCGCAGGGGCAGGCGATGATCAGCACGGCGACGGCGGCGGTGAACGCGGCCGGGAGGCCCGCGCCGGTGCCGATCCAGAACCCGAGCGTGCCGACCGTCAGCACCAGCACGACCGGCACGAAGACGCCGGAGATCCGGTCGGCCAGTCGCTGGACCTCCGCCTTCCCGTTCTGCGCGTCCTCGACCAGCCGGGCCATCTGCGCCAGCTGGGTCGCCGAACCCACGCGGGTGGCCTGGACGACGAGCCGGCCGCCGGCGTTCACGGTGCCGCCGACGACGGCGTCGCCCGCGCCCACCTCGACCGGCACGGACTCGCCGGTGAGCATCGACGCGTCGACCGCGGAGGAGCCCTCGGTCACCTCGCCGTCGGCCGCGACCTTCTCACCGGGGCGGACGACGAAGAGGTCGCCCACCGCGAGCTGGTCGACCGGCACCCGCACCTCGGCGCCGCCGCGCAGGACCGAGACCTCCTTGGCGCCTAGCTCCAGCAGCGCCCGGAGCGCCGCCCCGGCCCGACGCTTGGAGCGCGCCTCGAAGTACCGGCCGGCCAGCAGGAACGTCGTCACCCCGGCGGCGGCCTCGAGGTAGATGTTCGCGCTGCCGTCGGAGCGCTCGATGGTCAGCTCGAAGGGGTGCACCATGCCGGGGATGCCGGCGGTGCCCCAGAACAGCGCGTAGAGCGACCAGCCGAAGGCGGCCAGGGTGCCGAGCGAGACGAGGGTGTCCATCGTGGCGGCGCCGTGCCGCAGGTTGGTCCAGGCGGCGCGGTGGAAGGGCAGCCCGCCCCACACGACCACCGGTGCGGCGAGGGTGAGCGAGAGCCACTGCCAGTACTCGAACTGCCAGGGCGACACCATGGCCAGCACGATCACCGGCACGCTGAGCAGCGCGGAGACGACCAGCCGGGTGCGCAAGGCTCGGGTGGGGTCGGCGGCCTCCTCATCGGCCGGCTCGCCGCGCGGCGGCTCGGGCAGGGTAGCGGTGTAGCCGGTCTTCTCGACGGTGGCGATCAGGTCGTCGGTGGTGACGTCGCCGGTGACGCTGACCTTGGCCTTCTCGGTGCTGTAGTTGACGGTGGCGGTGACGCCGTCGAGCTTGTTGAGCTTCTTCTCGACGCGGGCCGCGCACGAGGCGCAGGTCATCCCGCCGATGAGCAGCTCGACGTCGGTCAGCGGTCCGGTGGGTGCGGTGGTCATCAGCCGTGCTCCTCGTGCTCGCCGACGGTCACCGTGAAGGCGGCCGTGCGGACGACGTCGCCGTGCCGGAAGTCCAGGAACAGGCGGTAGCTGCCGGCGGACGGCGTCGTGGTGGCGAAGGTGATGCCGGGGCCGGCAGGCGTGACGCCGTCGCCCGGCTCGCCGGTGGGGTGGACGTGCAGGTAGGCGAGGTCGCCGGTGCGCAGGGCCACCAGGTGCCCGTAGGCGTCGAGGTAGGGCTGCAGGTCGGTGACCGGCACGCCGTCGCGCCGCACGGTGAGGGTCAGCTCCGACTCCTCGCCGGCCACCAGGTCGCCGTCCAGGGTGACCTCGTAGCCGTCGACCTCGGCGGTGCGGGACGGCCCGGGCAGCGACCCGGGCGCGTAGTCGCCGGCGACCTGCAGGTCGGTGCCGAGGGTGCGGTCCTCGTCGTCGGCGGTCGCGGCGAAGTCGGCGAAGACCCGCCACGAGCCGGGGGAGAGGTCCAGCGGCACCCGCCAGACGCCGTCGGCGCCCAGCTCGGGGTGGACGTGCTGGTAGCCGGCCAGGTCGCGGCGGACCGCGATGAGGTGGAGGTCCTGATCGTGGCGCACCGCGTAGTCGGTCACGGGGTGGCCGTCCGGCCCCAGGATGCGGAAGGCGAACGGGACGTCCTCACCGGCCGGCAGTGCGGGCCGGTCGAGCGCGAGGGTGTAGCCGTCCTCGGAGACCGCCAGTCCGCCGGGGAGCTGGGCGGCGTCGCCCTCGTGGGCGGCCTCGTCGCCGTGGGCCGCTGCACCGTCGGCCGCCATGTCGTGCGCGGCGGGGGAGTTGTCCGCTGCGGCGGGGCCGACCGGGCCGACGGCCGCGCCGAGACCGGCCGCGGCACCGAGGACCGCGACCAGGCCGACGCCGAACGTGGCGAGCTTCAGGGAGGTGTTCATGGCGATGCGGTCGCCGGGGCCGGCTGGATCAGCCGGCCACCGAGTAGCCGGCCTCCTCCACGGCGGCGCGGACGGCGGCCTCGTCGACCGGGGCGTCGCTGGTGACGGTCAGCCCGCCGGACTCGAGGTCGACGTCGACGGCGCTGACACCGGGAACGGCCGAGACCTCCTCGGTCACGGAGTTGACGCAGTGGCCGCAGGTCATGCCGACGACGGTGTAGCTGGTGGTGGTCATGGGAGTCCTCTTCCGTTCAGTGGATGGGTGGGGGCAGTGAGGGGTGGGAGGTGGTCGGTCAGGAGCGCACGAGGCGGGCGATGGCCTCGGTGGCCTCGCGGATCTTCTCGTCGGCCTCGCGGCCGCCCGCCTGTGCGGCGGCGACCACGCAGTGGCTGAGGTGCTCCTCGAGCAGGCCGAGGGAGACCGCCTGGAGCGCCTTCGTCATGGCCGAGACCTGGGTGAGGATGTCGATGCAGTACTTCTCGTCCTCGACCATCCGCTGCAGGCCGCGGGCCTGGCCCTCGATCCGCCGCAGGCGTTTGAGGTAGTCGTCCTTGCGGTGGATGTAGCCGTGCTGGTGGTCGTGCGACTCCTCCGCGGACGCCGTCGCGGCAGCCGGCTGGTCGACACTGGTCACTGGGGCCTCCTGGTCGGGCGGCTCGAACTGCCGCCCGCAGGGAACTATACCCCCCTAGGGTTCCCGCGCAAGGGGTTCCGGGTGCGCAAGGAGGCGACGTCGGCGCGGAGCCGGTCCGCGTCGGCGCGGGCGTCGGCGAGCTGGTCCTGCAGGTCGACGATCGCCTCGGCCGAGGCGAGCGGGTGCCCGTCGTCGAGCAGGCCGCGCAACCGGGCGGCCAGCCCCAGCTGACTGCGGGAGTACCGGCGGTGCCCGCCGGCGGACCGGGACGGCTGCAGGGCGCCCGAGGCGTCCAGGCTCCGCAGGAAAGCGGCCTGCACGCCCAACAGCTCGGCGGCCTGGCTCATGGTCAGCGCCGGGAAGTCGGGGTCGTCGAGGCGGTGCAGTGGATCGCCGGGGCCGGTCATCGCCGTCCTCCTCCTGGAAGCACGTCCGGGAAAGCGGAGGGGCCGGACCCGCCGGGTCCGGCCCCTCCGGTCGCCGTCGTCAGTTGCCGACGGCCTTCTGCTCCGTGCCGGACGTGTCGCCCTCGATGGTGCGGGCCTCGACCGCCGCCGGGGTGTCGGCCCGGGTCACGGTGATCTTGCGGGAGCGAGCCTTCTCGGCGACCGGGATGCTCACCGTGAGCACGCCGTCGTGGTAGCTGGCCTCGAGCCGGTCGGTGTCCAGGCTGCGGCCCAGGACCAGCTGCCGGGTGTAGCTGCCGTAGGGCCGCTCGGCCGCGACCCACTCCGCGTTCTCCAGCTGCGGGACCGAGCGCTCCGCGCTGATGGTCAGCGTGGTGCCCTCGACGGAGAGGTCGATGGAGCCCGGGTCGACGCCGGGGAGGTCGAAGTGGGCGACGAAGTTGTCACCGACCTTGTAGGCGTCCATCGGCATGCCCGACAGCGGGCGGGCGGTCATGGAACCGGACCGGCCGGCCAGCTGGTCCAGCGCGCGGAAGGCGGCGGACGTGGCGGCGAACGGGTCGTAGGCGGTCAGCATCATGATCGATACCTCCGGTGTGTCTCTGGTGTGTTCGCTGCCCGAGGAAGAACCTCTAGTGGCGACTGGAGATTACCTCGGACAGGCACCGGAGTAAACATCTCAGCGGGTTGGATGTTCCCGCTTCCACGCGGCACTCAGCGCGCTGCTCCGGGAGATGGCCGCGGCGATCACGAGCGGCCCGACGCCGAGGAGCGCGGTGGCCCAGAGACTGTTGCCGAGCCCCGCGGTCATCGACTCCCGCGAGGCGAACAGCGACCAGCCCAGCCCGAGCAGCGGCACGGTCACGACGCCGGTGCCCAGCGCGGCGGCGACCGCCCGGACCGCACCCCGGTTCCGCGCCGCGAGCCCGGTCAGCAGGGCCGGGACGAAGGTGAACATCCAGTGGAAGACCGGGATGAGCGCGCCGGTCTGGAACTCCGCGTCGGCTGCCAGGACGAGCGCGTTCCAGATCAGCGCGGCGGCGGCGAGCAGCGACACGGCCAGCCAGACGAGGAACACCGGGTCCCGGGGCCGGAGAGCGGCACCCCGCAGGGTCACGGCCGAGCCGACGAGCAGGCAGGTCGCGGTGACGCCGAGCACCAGCGCGGTCAGCGACGACGGCACGTCCGCGACCTGCCAGTCGCGGAGCACCCGCTCGGGGACCGCCCAGTCGCGCTGCCCGAGCAGGACGGCGCCGACGGTGAGGACGGCGACGGCGAGGATCGTCGGCCACGGCAGGTCGACGCGTGCCCGGTCGGCGGGCGGTGACGACGGCGGGGGCGTCCGCGGCTGCATGGCGCGGAGCGTGGCAGAACGCCGTGCGGGGACCAGGTCGCGCGCGTGAACTCCACCCGTCCGGGGCAGTGACCAGCGCATGGCCGAGAGCGCAGCGCAGAGCCCGGGGCAGGAGAACGAGCCGCAGGTCCGTGCCGTCGTCGACGGCGACGTCCTGTCGGTGACCGTCGAGGGGGAACTCACCGAGGCCGCTCGCCGGCCCCTGGTGCGCGTCCTCACCGAGGAGCTGCTGTCCCGGCAGCCGCTGCGGCGGGTCGCGCTGCAGCTGGGCGGGGTCCCGTTCATGAACTCCGCCGGGATGGCGGTGCTGGTGCAGTTGCAGCGCATGGCCGCGCCCAAGGGCGTGGACGTGGCCCTCGTGACCCCGTCGGACGCGGTGTCCCGGCCGCTGCAGCTGACCGGCCTGTGGCACCGCTTCCCGATCGTGGACGAGAACGGCGGCGAGGACGCCACGGTGATCTCCTCCGCTGGGCCCGACGGGAGCCCGCGCGAGCACACCTGACCCGGTGTCGGGCACCGCCGGTGCCCGACCCGCCTCCTAGCCTGACCGGGTGCCTCCCAGCCACTCGCACAGCCACGGACCCGACCCCGACGCGCCACCGCCGAGCCCCGAGGCGGTCAGGCTCCGCCGGCGCGCGGTCTGGCTCATGCTGCTGCTCCTCGTGCCCGTGGGCCTGGCGACCGTCATCGGCTTGCTCGTCCTGTGGCCCAGCGGCGAGCCGACCCGCGCCCAGCAGGTCGCCGCCACGTACCTGCCGCCGGGGACGACCTACCCCGACGGCCGCGTGGTCTCGGTGGAGGACGTCGACTGCGGCGATCCGGAACGGCCGGCGACCTGCGCCCGGGTGGTCGTGGAGGTCCTCGACGGGGAGGGGGCCGGCGACTTCCAGCAGATCGACCTGGACGCCGTGGTGTCGGCGAACGGGGTCGAGGAGGGCGACACCCTCGTCCTCAGCCGGGACCCAGGCGCCGAGGGCGAGGCCGCGTACAACTTCTACGACTTCGAGCGGGACACCCCGATCATCGTGCTGGCGGTCGCCTTCGCCGTCGTGGTGGGGCTGGTCGCCCGATGGCGCGGACTGGCCTCGCTCGTCGGCCTGGGCTTCGCGTTCTTCGTGCTGCTGCAGTTCGTGCTGCCCGGGCTGCTGTCGGAGTCCTCGCCCACCCTGGTGAGCCTGGTCGGCTCCGCGGCGATCATGTTCGTCGTCCTCTACCTCGCCCACGGCTTCTCGGCCCGGACGACGACGGCGCTCGTGGGCACGCTGTTCGGGCTCTCGCTGGTCGCCGTCCTCGGGTCGCTGGCCGTGGCGACCGCCCGCCTCACCGGGCTGACCAGCGAGGAGACCACCACGCTCAACAACTTCGACCCGACCCTCAGCTTCTCCGGCCTGGTCCTCGCCGGCATCGTGGTCGCGGGCCTGGGCGTGCTCAACGACGTCACGATCACCCAGGCCTCGGCGATCTGGCAGCTGCACGAGGTCGACGACGCCATGACGTGGCGCGAGCTCTACGACCGCGGCATGGCGGTCGGCCGCGACCACATCGCGTCCACCGTCTACACGATCGTCTTCGCCTACGCGGGCGCCGCGCTGCCGCTGCTGCTGCTCTTCGAGCTCTACGACCAGCCGTGGAACGTCGTGCTCACCTCCTCGGCCCTCGCCGAGGAGGTCATCCGCACCCTCGTCGGTGCCATCGCCCTGGTCCTCGCCGTCCCGGTGACGACGGCGGTCGGCGCGTTCTTCGCCAAGGCCGCAGGCACCTCCGCGGGCGAGGCCACCGAGCGCCGGGTGACCGCCCTGCGCAGCCGCTTCGCCCGGTAGGCCAGGCTGTAGGCGTGTCCGATCTCCTCGCCGCTGCCTCCGCCGCCCCCGGGTTCATGCCCGACGACGAGGGCCGCGCCCTGTACGAGGCGGCCCGCGCCGTCGCCGTGCCCGGTCCGCTGCTCGAGGTCGGCAGCTGGATGGGGCGCTCGGCGCTGTACCTCGCGGCGGCCGCCCGGGAGACGGGCCGCCAGGTGGTCACCGTCGACCACCACCGCGGGTCCGAGGAGCACCAGCCCGGCTGGGAGTACCACGACCCGTCGCTGGTCGATCCCGCCGTCGGCCTGATCGACACGCTGCCCCGCTTCCGGCACACCGTCGCGACCGCCGGCGCGGAGGACGTGGTCATCGCGATCGTCACGCGGTCCGAGGTGCTCGCGCCGCTGTGGAGCACCCCGCTGGCGCTGCTGTTCCTCGACGGCAGCCACACCGAGGAGTCCGCGCGCCGCGACCAGGACGCGTGGGTGGCCAAGCTCGCCGTCGGCGGCACCCTGGCGATCCACGACGTCTTCCCCGACCCGGCCGACGGCGGCCAGGCGCCCTACGGCGTCTACACCCGGGTGCTGGAGTCCGGCGACTTCACCGAACTGCCCGGGGTGGGCTCGATGCGGCTGCTGCGCCGGGACCGATGAGCGCGGGGAGCGGGGACGCGCTCTCGGCGGAGCGGGCGGCCGCGCTGGCGCAGATCGCGGCGCTGACCCGTGAGTTCGACGAGGTCGTGGCCGCGTCGAAGGCCTCCAACGCCGACGACGAGCACGACCCGGAAGGCGCCACCATCGCCTTCGAGCGGCAGCAGGTCGCGGCGCTGCTCGGCCAGGCCCGGCGGCGGTTGGCCGACGTCGACGCCGCGGTCACCGCCGTGGAGGCCGGCACCTACGGCCGCTGCGAGGCCTGTGGCCGGCCGATCGCGGCCGAGCGGCTGGCGGCCCGGCCGTCCGCGCGCACCTGCATCGACTGCGCCCGCTGAAAAAACTTCCCGGCGGGATGTCGAGAACGCCCGCTCGGCTCCGTCCCCGGGGTGCACGCGGCCAGAATGGCCGCACATCACCGGAGGAGATCCCGATGGCCAAGTACCTGCTGCTCAAGCACTACCGCGGCGCACCGGCGGCCGTGAACGACGTGTCGATGGACCACTGGTCGCCGGAGGAGGTCACCGCCCACATCCAGTACATGAACGACTTCGCGGCCAAGCTGGAGGAGGCCGGCGAGTACGTCGACGGGCAGGCGCTGGCACCCGACGGGATGTGGGTCCGCTACGACGGCGAGGGCCGGCCGCCGGTCACCGATGGTCCGTTCGCCGAGACCAAGGACCTGATCGCCGGCTTCATGATCATCGATGTCGACGGTCCGGAGCGGGCGGTCGAGCTGGCGGGCGAGCTGTCGGCCGCGCCGGGCAAGGACGGGAAGCCGATACACGAGTGGCTCGAGGTCCGTCCGCTCTACGGCGAGCCGTCGCTCGTCACGGAATGACCGTCCCGCTCGACGAGGCCCTGCTGAGGGGCCTCGTCCCGGGCGTGCTGGGCGTCCTCGTCCGCCGCGGAGTCGACTTCGCGGCGGCCGAGGACGCCGTCCAGGAAGCGCTCGTCGAGGCGGTCCGCGTGTGGCCGGCCGACCCACCGCGGGACCCGAAGGGCTGGCTGGTCACGGTGGCGTGGCGCCGGTTCCTGGACGCGACGCGTTCCGACGCCGCTCGGCGCCGGCGCGAGGAACGGGTCGAGGAGGAGCCGGTGCCCGGGCCGTCCGGCGAGCTGGACGACTCCCTGCAGCTCTACTTCCTGTGCGCGCACCCGTCGCTGTCGCCGTCGTCGGCGGTGGCGCTGACCCTGCGCGCCGTCGGCGGGCTGACCACGCGGCAGATCGCCGAGGCCTACCTGGTGCCCGAGGCGACGATGGCGCAGCGGATCAGCCGTGCCAAGCGGACGATCGCCGGCGCTCGGCTGGACCGGCCGGGCGACGTCGCCACCGTGCTGCGCGTGCTCTACCTGGTGTTCAACGAGGGCTACTCCGGGGACGTCGACCTGGTCGCCGAGGCGATCCGGCTGGCCCGGCAGCTCCGGGCGGCGCTGGACCACCCGGAGGTGGCCGGGCTGCTCGCGCTGATGCTGCTGCACTCGGCGCGGCGTGCCGCCCGCACGGCGCCCGACGGGAGCCTGGTGCCGCTGGCGTCGCAGGACAGGGGCCGCTGGGACCCCGCGGCGATCGCCGAGGGCGTGCAGATCCTGCAGACGGCGCTCTCGCGGGACCGGCTGGGCGAGTACCAGGCACAGGCCGCCATCGCCGCGCTGCACGCCGACGCCGCGAGCGCCGAGGAGACCGACTGGGTGCAGATCCTCGAGTGGTACGACGAGCTGGTGCGACTCACGGACAGCCCGGTCGTCCGGCTCAACCGGGTGGTGGCGGTGGCCGAGGCCGACGGCTCCCGCGCGGGGCTGGCCGCGCTCGCCGAACTGGACCCGGGGCTGCCCCGCTACGCCGCCGTCGCCGCATACCTGCACGAGCGCGACGGCGCCCCGGTCACCGCTGCGCGGCTCTACGCCGAGGCGGCGCGGGCGGCGACCACGCTGCCCGAGCGGGACCACCTCACCCGCCAGGCCGCCCGCCTCAACGCTCAGCTCACGTAGCGGCGGGCGGTGGAGCTGCGCTGCGCCGCCTCCAGCGCGGCGAAGCGGGCCTCGGCGTGCGGGGGCAGCACCTGGCGCTCACGCAGCACCCAGGGCAGCCCGCGGACGGCGTCGAGCAGACCGAACGCGGTGATCCGGTCCCGCGGCACGGTGCGCAGCAGGTGCACGGTGCGGCGCAGCGCGGGCCGCAGCGGCCGGCGGAGCCACGTCGTCCACAGCGTGTTCCGGATGCCGTCCCGACGGCGCTTGTGCGGGTCGCGGGCCCGGCTGGCCTGGTGGTGCACGGTGAGGGCGGGGAGGTAGCAGAGTTCCCAGCCGCGGGCGGCGAGATCGCCGGCCATGAGCTCTTCCTCGCCGCCCAGCCACAGCCGCTCGGAGAACCCGCCCACCTCCTCGAACGCCGCGCGCCGCAGCACCGAGGCGCCGGCGAGGAAGGAGCCCAGCGCCGGCCCGGGCAGCCAGTCGGCGCCGCGCACCGGGGAGTCGCGGAGCTCGGGGACGATCGGGTCCTCGTGGCCGCCGGGCTCGACCAGGATCCGCGCGGTGACGACGGCGAGGCGCGGGTGGGCGGCCAGTGTGTCGGCGGCCGTACGCAGCGAACCGGGCTCCCACCAGGTGTCGTCGTCGCAGAACGCGACGTAGGGGGTGTCCAGCCGGGCGACGCCCAGGTTGCGGCCGATCGCGCCCAGGTTGACCGGGCTGGTGATCAGCTCGACGGAGGGGAAGCGCTGCCGCACCGCGTCGGCCGTGCCGTCGGTCGAGCCGTTGTCCACCACCACGACGTGCGGCTGCTCCGGCAGCGCGAGCAGCCGGTCCAGGGCGCTGAGCAGCTCGTCGCGCCGCTGGTGGGTGATCACCACGACCGCCACCCGCGGGTCAGGGGGGCTGTCCGTCGTGTGGTGGTTCCGGCCCTCCTGCAGGGGCCCGCTGGGAGCCTGCGAGTGGTGGGGGGCAGGAGGGTCCTCTTTCATGCCGACTCCAGCAGCCGCAGGTCGGCGTGCACGCGCGGGGGCACAGGGCTCCGACGGTGGATCGCCGCGGTTACGTCCGGCAGCGCCCGCGCCAGCCCGGTCAGCCCCGGGCGCCCGGCCCGCACCGCCTGGGCGACCAGTCGGGCGACGTCACGGGCGGGCAGCCGCATCACGGCGGTGAGTAGCCGGCTGCGCCAGATGCCGGCCTGACGGCGGCCGGGAGCGTCCCGGCGCGGCGAGGGGTGGTGGTGGATGGTGACCTCGTCGACGTAGGCCATGGTCCAGCCCGCGGTCGCCAGGTCGAGGGCCAGCCGCTCCTCCTCGCCCGGGAAGCGGACGACGGGGTCGAAGCCGCCGACCTGCTGGAACGCCTCGGTCCGCACCAGGGCGGCGCAGGCCACGAAGCCCAGCAGCGCCGGTCCGGGCAGGTCGCCGACCGGCAGCGGGCTGCGCGCCATCTCCTCGCACACCGGGTCGAGCCGTTCTTCGGGGCCGACGAGGATGCGGGCGTTCAGGACGGCGAGCCTCGGGTGGTCCGCCATGATCTTCGCGGCGCGGGCGAGGTCGCCGGGTGCCCACCAGGAGTCGTCGTCGGCGAACGCGACGAACGGGGTGTTCGCGCGGGCGACCCCGAGCGTGCGGGCGCGCGCGCCGAGGTTGCGCTCCAGCGGGACCACGGTGACCTCGGGATGCGCGGCGCGCACCGCGTCGACCGTGCCGTCGGTGGAGCCGTTGTCGACGAGGACCACGGGCGCCTCGTGGCGGGGGAGGGTGACCAGGAGGTCCTCGCGCCGGTTGCGGCTGGCGACCACCACGGTCACCTCGGAGGACGGAGCGGAGCGGGAGACGGTCACAGGGAGACCGTGCCCGTCCCTGCGGGGATCAACCCGTGGCGACAGGCACGTTCGCCGGGGCACCGGGGTCGACCGGAAGGGCGAACACGAAGACGTTGTCCTCGTAGTTGCCCGACGCGCGGTCGAACGCGCCCCCGCAGGACACGAGCACCAGCCGTCCGGTGCCGGGAGCGGGGCCGAAGGCGCTCTGCTGGTCGTACAGCGCCGCTCGGAGCTCCGGGCGGGCGGCCAGTTCCTCCTTGTCGTACTGCTCCCCGCCCGTGATGCGGTAGACGAGCTCACGGCCGTCGGCGAGGACGACCGTGAACTCCTCTCCCACGTGCTCGACGGCGTACTCGGCGAGGTCCGACAGAGCGCCACGCACCAGTTCGCCGTCGAGCACGGAGTTGACGTGCCCCACCAGGATGGCCGTGCCCCGGTGCGCGCCGGGTGCGGCGTCCTCCCGCGCCCAGCTGACGGCGCGCGGGTCGGACGGGACGAACAGGTCGCCGGCCCCGGTGAGTGAATCGGCGGAGATGGGCGCGGCGACCCCGCCGGGGTGGTTGCTGCTGGCGAACGGGATCTCCAGGCGTACCGGCACCCCGGACCGGTCGGGTGCCGTGTGCGCACGGGCGGCGGGCGCGACGGTGCGTGCGGCGGCGCCGGCCGACGTCGGCGTCCTGGAGCCCTCCGTCGTCTCCGGCCCCCACCCGTACTCGATGAGGAGCGCCGAGCCGGTGAGGGAGAGGAGCAGGCTCAGGACGACCGACGCTGGCCGGCGCACGGCGACGTCCTCAGCTGCCGGCGGACGCGCGCCGGTAGAGCGCGACGCCACCGGTGAGAGCACCGACCGAGGCCAGGCCGAGGCCCGCCATGAGCTGCCAGGTGCTGGTCAGTCCCTGGCCCGCGTCCGCGGCACCCGGGATCCGCCCGGTCGCGGACGTCGGGGTGCCGGCACCGCCGGCGGTCCGGTCCGTCACCTTCTCCGGCGCGTTCGGCGTGGTCGGGGTCGCTCCCTCGCTCACGGGGGCGACCGGCGTGCCACCGGTGCTGGGCGTGCCACCGGTGCTGGGCGTGCCACCGGTGCTGGGCGTGCCACCGGTACCGGGGGTACTGGTACCGGGGCTACCGGGGGTACCGGGATTACCCGACTCCACGGGCGCCTGGCAGCCGGCGGCGAGCACGGCCTGACCCTGTGCGTCCCAGTTGAGCGAGTAGGTCTGCCCCTGGAACTGGAACGGCGGGATGATGTCGCCCTGGCCGAGGTCGGCGTGCTGGCTGTAGTGGCCGTTGTAGGCGCCTGCGGCGGCCAGGGTGATCTGCACGTACGGGTTGGTGGCCGAACCGGTGGCGTGGCAGAGCGTCACCTTCGAGTTGTCGCGCGGCGGCTCGGGGTGGCTCGGGTTGCTCGGGTCGGCCGGTTCGGCGGGATCGGCCGGCTGGGCCGGGGTCCCCGGGTTTCCGGGGTTGTGCGGGTCGGCGGGCTTGCCCGGCTTCGGCGGCGTCTGGCAGCCGTTCGCGGCGATCGCCTGGCCCTGTGCGTCCCAGTTCAGGGAGTAGGTCTGCCCCTGGAACTGGAACGGCGGGATGATGTCGCCCTGGCCGAGGTCGGCGTGCTGGCTGTAGTGGCCGTTGTAGGCGCCCGCGGCGGCCACGGTGATCTGGACGTACGGGTTGGTGGCCGAGCCGGTGGCGTGGCAGAGGGTCACCTTCTCGGCGCCGTTCCCGCCGTTCCCGCCGTTCCCGCTGTTCCCCGGGGGTGTGGCCGCTGCCGGCAGGGCCGAGAGGACGACGATGGCCGACGATGCGGTCAGCACGGAGAGCCGGCCGGCCCTGGTGGCCATGAGTCGTGCACGAGTCGGTGCGGCGGAGCGCGCCATGATTACCCCCTGTGTGCGGACCGTGCCGGCCGGAGTGGCTGGAACGGTCGATGCGCCCCGAGTTCGGGGCCTGACGTCCGTGACAGTCAGTAGGGGGAGTTTGGTGACTCTCCGCAGTTCCAACCTGCGGAAATACGCTGAAAGGGTGAACGGCAGCAACGGCGCAGAGTAAGCACGCTACGGAACGTGAATCTCTGAGGGCCTGGCAGCAGGCGGGGTCACAGCCACCACGCGCGGGTGTCTAGGGGCGGACGGCGTTCGCACCCTTGCTCTCCGTGACGGAAAGGATGTCGTGGGCCTGCCGGTCCGGGACGAGGGTCGGAGCGCGATGGGCAGCAGCGGTCCTCCCACGGGCCCGCAACGGCAGGCGCGGCAGACCGAGATGTCCGGCATCCCGGAGGGCACCACGATGGGGCGGGCGGAGGCCCTCGCCGATCAGGCCTCGCTGTGCACGAACGGTCCGCGATGCGTCAGCGGCTGAACGGTGCTGCCCGGTCCGGTGATGCCGTCGTCGCGTCGTCCAGAGGCGCGGTCCCCGGAGACGGGATCGCGAGGGGGTCGGCGAACAGGTCGCATGCCGCCGTCGCCCCGGAGAGGGCATCCGCGGCCAGCAGGACGGCGGCGGCGGTCCAGGTGGTGCGCTCGATCGGCCACCGGGCGTCGTCGGCGAAGACGAAGCCGGTCCAGTACGACCCGTCGTCGTCCCGCAGGTGCTGCATGGCCGCGACCTGCTCCAGCGCCGCCTCCCGCTGTCCGGCGACGACGAGGGCCAGGGCCAGCTCGCAGGTCTCCGCCCCGGTCACCCACGGCCGGTCGGAGACGCAGCGCGCACCCAGGCCGGGGACGACGAAGGTGTCCCACCCGGCGGCCAGCCGGTCGCCCGCCTGCTCACCGGTCATCGCACCGGCGAGGATCGGGTAATACCAGTCCATCGAGTACCGGGACCGGTCGGCGAAGGCGTGCGGGCGGCTGCGCAGCGCCGTCCCGAGGTCGCTGACGGCCAGCTCCCAGTCCGGCTGCGGTTCGCCGACCAGTCCGGCCAGCGCGATCCCGCAGCGCAGCGACTGGAAGAGACTCGCGTTGCCGGTGAGCAGCGCGAGCGCGTCGGGCGTGCCGTCCTTGCGGAGGGCCCAGCCGATCGCGCCGCCGTCCAGCTGCATGGCCACCACCAGGTCCAGGCCGCGGCGGACCACCGGCCACAGCTCGCCGACGAACCGCTCGTCGGCGGTGATGAGCCAGTGGTGCCACAGCCCGACGGCGAGGTAGCCGGCCTGGTTGCTCTCCACGTCCGCGGACACCTCGGCCCCGTCGCGGTACTCCGCGGCCCAGGAGCCGTCGGCGCGCTGCCGGCCGGCCAGCCAGCGGTAGGCGGCGCGGGACCGGTCGTGCTCGCCGCCGAGGTCCAGGGCCATGGCCGCCTCGACGGAGTCCCAGGGGTCGAGCTGGCCGCCGCGGAACCAGGGGAGGGCGCCGTCGGTGTCCTGCTGGGCGGCGATCCAGGAGACGGTGGACCGCACCTGGTCGCCGGTCAGCACTCCCGGGAGCTCGGGGAGCAGCCGGCCGCTGTCAGCCGGCGGCAAGGGCCCGCTCCGCCCCGACGGACGCGGAGCCGGCCGCCGTCGCGGGCTTGTCGGCGTAGACCACGAAGCTCTTGCCGAACACCGGGTCCATGAGCTTCTCGGCGGTCCGCGTGAGCCACGGCCGGTGCATGAGGTCCCACACCAGCAGCCGGTGGTAGGCGCGGACGGCCGCGTTGTCCTTCTCGACGCCGACGGCGCACTTGAGCCACCAGAAGGGGGCGTGCAGCGAGTGGGCGTGGTGGGTGCGGCCGGGCACCAGGCCGACCGAGGCGAGCCGGTCGCGCAGGACGCCGCCGCGGTAGATGCGGATGTGCCCGCCCTCGTTGGCGTGGTACTCGTCGGACAGCGCCCAGCAGATGCGCTCCGGGCCGTAGCGGGGGACGGTGATGACCATCCGCCCGCCCGGCTTGAGCACGCGGAAGATCTCCGCCATCGCCGTCACGTCGTCCGGGATGTGCTCGAGCACCTCCGAGGCCATGACCCGGTCGACGCTGGCGTCGGGGAAGGGCAGGTGCAGCAGGTCGCCGCGGACCACCTCGAAGCGGGCCGGCGTGCCGTCGGGCCGCAGGCCCGCCTCGCCGGCCTCGCCGATCGCGCCCAGCCACCGCTTGGTGGTCCCGACCTCCGAGACGCCCCAGTCGACGGCCACCACGTCGGCTCCGCGCCGGTAGGCCTCGAAGGCGTGCCGCCCCTCGCCGCACCCCAGGTCGAGGACGCGCATCCCCGGCCGCAGGTCCAGCAGCTCGTAGTCGACGGTCAGCAAGGACGTCCCTTCCGTTCCAGGGTCTGCGCGTACCAGGCGGCGGTGCGCTCGGCGGTCGCCCGCCAGGTGTAGGTGTCCAGGACGCGGCGCCGGCCCGCGCGGCCCAGCTGCTCGCCGAGCGAGGGCGAGTCGAGCACCAGCTTCAGCGCGGCGGTGAGCTCGCCGACGTCGCCGGCCTTGACGCGCAGCCCCGCCTTGGTGCCCACGACCTCCGGCAGCGCGCCGGCGTCGGTCGTGACCAGCGGCGCGCCGCAGGCCATGGCCTCGATCGCGGGCAGCGAGAACCCCTCGTACAGCGACGGGATGGCGACCACCGTGGCCCGCTGCATCAGGTCGATCAGTTCGGACTCGGGCACCGGCCCGGTGAAGCGGACGGCGTCCTGGAGACCCAGCCGGTCCCGCGTGGTCTCCGCGGGGCCGCCCGGTCGCGCGCTGCCGACGACGGTGAGGGTGACCGGCCGCTCGGTGCGCAGCTTGGCCACCGCCTCGAGCAGGTGCACCAGGCCCTTGAGCGGGACGTCGGCGCTGGTGACGACCAGGATCGAGTCGCTGTCCCGGCGCTGGCCGTCCGGCGGCGGGGTGAAGGTGGCGGGGTCGATGCCGACGGGGATGACGTCGATGGCCGCGGGCGGCACGCCCATGTGGGTGCCGATGTCGCGCCGCGAGCTCTCCGAGACGGTGGTGACGGCGTCGAGCCTGCGCACCACCTTGGCCTGCATGCGCGTGAAGGCGTACCAGCGGCGCAGCGTCAGCTTGCGATACAGCGACGGGGCGGCGGCGAGGTCCAGCGCCCGGTCGATCGCCACGGGGTGGTGGACGGTGGCGACGGTGGGCAGCCCGGCCCGCGTGAGCCGGAGCAACCCGTACCCCAGCGACTGGTTGTCGTGGACGATGTCGAACTCGTCCGCGCGGGGGACCAGGTGCCGGGCGGCGCGCAGGGTGAAGGTCAGCGGTTCGGGGAAGCCCGCGGCGCACATGGTCGTCCACTCGGCGACGTCGATCCAGTCGCGGAACTCCGAGGGACGGGGCATCCGGAAGGGGTCGGGCTCGCGGTAGAGGTCGAGGCTCGGCAGCTTGGTGAGCGGGACGCCGGCGTCCAGCTCGGGGTAGGGCTGACCGCTGAGGACCTCGACGCGGTGGCCCAGCTCGGCCAGTTCGCGGGACAGCGCGCGGACGTAGACGCCCTGGCCGCCGCCGTGCGGCTTGCTTCGGTAGGACAGCAGTGCGATGCGCAGCGACCGTCCCATGCTCGCGACTCTAACGAGGCCACCCCGTGCCCCCGGCCACCAGCCGGGCCGGGACCCCCGTCCGGGTGGCGGTTCCACCTGGGATGGTGGAGCACATGATCCGTCACGTCGTCACGTTCACGTGGGAGCCGACGGCCGGTGAGGAGCGGGTGGCCGCCGCGATCGCGGCCCTCAGGGATCTCCGCCGGGAGGTCGGCGGCATGAGTTTCCTGATCGTCGCCGAGGACGCCGGGCTGTCCGACGGCAACGCCTCGGCGGTGCTGATCGCCGACTTCGCGGACGCCGAGGCGTTCTACCGCTACGCCCAGGACCCGGTGCACCTGTCCGTCGTCGCGGAGTTCGTCCGACCGATCCTCGCCGCCCGGGCCGCCGTCCAGTACCACGTCTGACCTCGCCGTCCGGCTCCCACCGCTACCGTCGGGCCATGTCGACGACGACGTCCCGCCCGTTCCGCCTGCGGAGCCTGCTCGCTGCCGGTCTGCTCTCCACCGCCGTGCTCACCGGGTGCGGTGGGGACGACGCGGACGACGAGCCGCGGGCCGAGTCCGACGCGAAGGCGTCCGAGGCGGCCGAGAAGGAGGAGCCCGAGGCCGATCTGGCCTCCGGTCTGCTGGGCGCCGACGCCTTCGGGCCCACGGCGGTGGTGACGGCGCTGTCGCCGGAGCAGCTGGAGGAGGGAGCCGCGCTGACGGGCGACCTCGACGACGTGCAGGTGACGCCGCCGGAGTGCGACGCCGCGGTGCAGGGGACGCAGCCCGACCTGGACGACTTCGACGACGTCGCGGCGGTCAGCGCGGTGGAGGAGACGACGGCGGTCGTGGAGATGCTCATCCGCGGCGGGCCCGTGGAGGGCGCGGTCGACCAGCTCGCCGAGGCCGCCCAGCGCTGCCCGCAGGCGCAGATCAGCTCTCCGGAGACCGGGGACGTCACGGTGACGTTCGAGGAGCTGCCCGTGCCCGACCTCGGGGACGGCGCCGCCGCGCTGCGTTTCACGACCGTCGTCTCCTTGCCCGACGGGACGCAGGCTTCGGTGCCGGCACTGCTGGGCGCGGTCGAGGACGGCGACCGACTGCTGGTGCTCACGTCCCTGGCGGTGGACCCGACGGGCGCGGCCGCCGTCCCGCTGGACGCCGCGGAGTTCACGGTGCTCCTGGAGCAGGCCTTCGAGACGCAGGCCGCCGCACTCGACTGAAGACGGACCGGGTCGACGGTCCACAGGCGGCGGTCCCGTCCACAGATGACCGCGGGCGCTCCTGCCCGGCCCGGCCGGCGGGCACGGTCGGGCCATGGATTTCCGCGACCCGGCACCGTTCCCCTTCCGCGCACCGCCGGGCGTCCCGCTCGACGACGCCGTCCGCGTCGGTGACCCCGGCGACCTCGCCGCCGGCCTGCCGCAGCTGCTGGGCTACCGGCCGAGCGAGTCGGTCGTGCTCGTCGCCCTGGGCGGTGGGACGGGTCGCCGTGTGGGTCTGACCGTGCGGGCCGACCTCCCGCCGCCCGGGTACGCCCGGGAGCTGGCCGCGGTCCTGGCCCGCAGCCTGGCCACCGACGGTCCCCGGGCGGCGCTGGCGTTCGTGGTGTCCGAGGCGCCCGACGAACCGGAGCTCCTGCGCCCGGACGCAGCGGGCCCGGCTGGCGGGTGCGGCACCGACCTGCCCCACCGCTCGCTGGTGCACGACCTCGTGCTGGCGCTCGACGCGGTCGGGCTGCCGCTGGAGCAGGCGCTCCTGGTGCGCGCCGAGCGCTGGTGGGACTTCGACTGCCCCGGCGCGTGCTGCGCCCCGGACGGCGGCACGCCGCTGCCCACGGGCGTGGGGGCGCTCGAGGCGGCGGCCGTCGCCTCCGGCACCGTGGTGGCGGCCGACCGCGGCGCCCTGCACGAGCGGCTGGCGCCGCCGGGGGAGGCTGCCCGCGCGGCGATGGAGGCCGTCGTCCTCCGGGTGGGACTCGAGGGGCCCGTCGGCCGGTCGGCGGCCCGCCGGCGGATCCGGTCGGCGGTCGGGCGCTGCCGGCCGGGCCGGGACGGGGAACGTCCGGTGGACGAGGAGGTCGCCCGGATCGCGTGGAGCCTCCGGCAGCCGGATGTGCGGGACTGGGCGCTGATGCTGTCCCTCGGCGAGGACGCCGCGGCCGCCGAGGCGCTGTGGACCGAGTGCACCCGGCGTGCGCCTTCCCCGCTGGACGCCTTCCCGGCGGCGCTGGTCGCGGTCTGCTCGTGGCTCCGCGGCGACGGCGCGATGGCGAACATCGCCCTGGACCGGGCGCTGGACAGCGAGCCCGGCAACCCGCTCGCGGGGCTGCTGGAGGACGCGTTGTCCGCCTGCGTCGCGCCGTGGCAGCTCCGCGCTCTGCTGGCCGAGGCCGGTCGCTCCGCCGGTGTCACCGGGCTGCCCGGTGCGCCCGCACGCTGACGCACCGGGCAGCCGCGGGCGGGTCAGAGCAGCGCGGGCCGCTGCCAGGGTTCGTCGAGGACGTGCTCGGCGAGGAAGGCCAGCACGGTCTCGTACCAGACCGTCGAGTTCCCGGGCGTGAGCACCCAGTGGTTCTCGTCCGGGAAGTAGAGGAACTTCGAGGGCACGCCCCGCTTCTGCAGGTCGTACCAGAGGTGCAGTGCCTCGCCGACGGGGACGCGGTAGTCCCGGTCGCCGTGGATGACCAGCATCGGCGTGCGGATGGCGTCGGCGTAGCGGTGCGGCGAGTTCTGCTCGTAGCGGCGCGGCTCGGCCAGCGGGTCGCCCCACTCCTTCTCCCAGTAGTACGCCGCGTCGGTGGTGCTGGTGAACGCGTCGATGTGCCACAGACCGGCGTGGCTGACGATCGCCCGGAAGCGGTCGGTCTGCGTGGCCGTCCAGTTGGCCATGTAGCCGCCGAAGGAGCCACCCATCGCCGCCGTCCGGGTCGCGTCGATGTCCGGGCGCTGCTCGGCGGCGTCCACCGCGGCCATCAGGTCGGTGTAGGGCGCCTCGCCCCACTCGCCCCAGCCACGGCGCACGAACTCCTGCCCGAACCCCTGCGACAGCGCCGGGTTGGGCAGCAGCACCGCGTAGCCCCGGGCGGCCAGCACCCACGGGCACCAGCGCCAGGACCACGAGTTCCAACTCATGAGCGGGCCGCCGTGGATCCACAGCACCAGCGGCGCGGGCGAGTCGGCCGAGGCGCCCTCGGGGAGGACGAGCCAGGACTGCACCCGGGTGCCGTCGGCGGCGGTGGCGTCGACCTCGTGCAGGGTCCCGGGAAGCGCGTCGATCGTGCCGGGGCTCGGCAACGGGGCAGGCTCCTGACCGGTCGCCTGCGGGTCGAGCCGGACGGGTACCGACGGCGAGTCGTACGCCGAGCGGAGCGCGTACAGCGCTCTCCCGTCCGGGGCGACCTGCAGGTGGCTGTAGGCGCCGTCCCCGGTCAGTCGCACCGGTGCGCCGCCGTCCACGGGCACCCGGAAGACGGCGTGCCGGCCGTCGTCGTCGGCGAGGAAGTACACGCCCGTGCCGTCCGCGCCGAACTGCGGTGCGCTCGGCCACCGGTCGAAGTCCGGCGTCAGGTCGCGGGCCGTGCCCGCGGCGACGTCGACGACCAGCAGCGTGTAGTCCGGCGGCTCGGCGTACGTGGACAGGGCCTCCCGGACGCACACCAGCGACGAGCCGTCCGGGGAGAAGGCCGCCCCGTAGACGTCGGCCAGGGGGTCGTCGACCAGCACCCGGGTGCCGCTGCCGTCGGTCGCGGTGACGACCAGCCGGTTGCGGTGCCCGGCCGGCCCGTCGGGGACCTCCTCCGAGCGTGCCAGCAGGCGGCCGTCGGGGGAGAGGGTGAACTCCTCGCCCGCGCCGTGCGGCGGGATCGCGTCCGGGGTCAGGTCGCGCAGCGCCACCGGCCCCACGGCGTCGTCGTCCGGCAGCGGACCGGCCCAGAACAGGTGCGGCGCGGCGGGGCCGAGGTCGTGGTCCCAGTACCGCACCGGGTAGGCCTCGTGCAGCACGGCCGTGACCCCGGCGTCCGCGCGCGCCTTGCGGCGTTCCTCGTCGGCCTCGGCCTCCGCACCCCCGGGCATCGTCGCGGCCGCGACGACGACGTCGCCGGTGTCGGCCGCGACCGACACGGCGGAGATGCCGCCGGGGCGGCTGAGCACCGGCCGCGCCTCGCCGCCACCGGGGGGCAGGCTCCACAGTGCCGGCTTCGGCTCGCCGGCCTCGGCAGCCGTCGGGTCGGGGCGGGCGGAGGTGAACAGGAGCGAGCCGTCGGGCGCCCACACCGGCGAGGACTCACCCGGCACGCTGCGGGTGAGCCGCCGGGCCGGGCGGGCGCCGGCGGGGTCGACCTCCCACAGCGCCGACTGCCACTTCTTCTTCGCGGGGTCCAGCGTGGCGACCGAGATCGCCAGCCGCGAGCCGTCCACGGACAGCGCCAGCGCGCCGATGCGGGGCAGCGCCGCGAAGTCGGCCAGCCGGGCGAACGGGCCGGACCCGGCGGCGCTCGCCGGGTCGGACGCGGGGTCCGACGCCGGGGCGTCGGGGGAGTCGGACGGGCTCACCGGGACCTGCTCTCAGGAGGGGTCGACGTCGGCCCCACCGTAGTGAGCGGCGCCCGTCCCAGGGCCGAGGGCCGGACCGCGCCCTCAGAGCAGGGGTGCCGCCTCCAGCGGGGTGAGCTCCTCGTCGACGGCGCTGACGAACATGTGCCGCGCCACCTCGAGGGGCAGCACGTAGCCGTTCAGGCTGACCGAGCCCTCGACCAGCCGGGCCTCCATCGTGACGCCCGGGCGCACCCCCTGGTCGGCCAGCGCCCGCAGCAGCTCGGGGTTCTCCTGAAGCTGCTCGCTGATCCGCCGGATCACCACCGGGCGCCCCTCGGCGGTGGCCGTCGTCGACAGCACGGTCAGCGCGTCGAGCACCGCGGAGGTCTCGCCACCGAGCGGCTCGTCGCCGCGCAGCGCCTCCAGGCCCGGGATCGGGTTGCCGAAGGGCGAGACGCTCGGGTTGCCCAGCAGGGCGAGCAGCCGGCGCTCCACCGCCTCGCTCATGACGTGCTCCCAGCGGCACGCCTCCTCGTGCACGTCGGCGTAGTCCAGGCCGATGACGTCGACGAGCAGGCACTCCGCCAGCCGGTGCTTGCGCATGACCGCGGTGGCCAGCTGGCGGCCCTCGTCGGACAGCTGCAGGTGCCGGTCACCCTCCACGGTGAGCAGGCCGTCGCGCTCCATGCGGGCCACCGTCTGGCTCACGGTGGGCCCGCTCTGGTGGAGACGCTCCGCGATCCGGGCCCGGAGGGGGGTGATCCCCTCCTCCTCGAGCTCGAAGATGGTGCGGAGGTACATCTCGGTGGTGTCGATCAGGTCGTTCACGCAGTACTCCTCCGGGTCGACGCCCAGTCTAGTGGCGCGACGCCACCCCACCGGGTCGCGCGACGCCGCAGGCGGGGGACGCGTGCCCCGCTCTCCGCCGGTAGCGTCGCCCCCGTCGGCCTCCGGAGCCGGCGCGGGGCACGAGGAGGTCCGGTTGAGCGACTCGGTCGCCGTCGTCTGGGACGAGAGCCTGCTCGGCTACACCATGGGCGGGGAGCACCCGCTGCACCCGGTGCGGCTCGACCTGACCATGCGCCTGGCCGACGGCCTGGGCGTGCTGAGCAGCGACCGGGTGCGGGTGCTGCGGCCCACGCCGGCCGGCGCGGACCTGCTCGAGCTGGTCCACGACCCGGTCTACCTCGAGGCGGTCCGCCGGGCACCGTCGGACCCGACGGTCGGGCACGGCCTGGGGACGTCGGACAACCCGATCTTCCCGGACATGTACGACGCGGCCGCGCTGATCACCGGCGGCAGCGTCCTCGCCGCGCAGCAGGTGCACAGCGGGGCGGCGCAGCACGCGGTGAACATCTCCGGCGGGCTGCACCACGCGATGCGGGACGCCGCCTCGGGCTTCTGCGTCTTCAACGACGCGGCCGTGGCGATCGCCTGGCTGCTCGGGCAGGGGTACGAGCGGATCGCCTACGTCGATCTCGACGTGCACCACGGCGACGGCGTCCAGGCCGCCTTCTACGAGGACCCCCGGGTGCTGACGGTGAGCATCCACCAGACCCCGCTGACCCTGTGGCCGGGCACCGGCTTCCCCGAGGAGACCGGGGACGCCGAGAAGGCCTCGGGCAGCGCGGTCAACCTGGCGCTGCCGAACGGCACGGAGGACTCCGCCTGGCTGCGGGCGTTCAGCGCCGTCGTGCCCAGCGTGCTGCGCGCGTTCGACCCGCAGATCATCGTCACCCAGTGCGGGTGCGACGCCCACCACGAGGACCCGCTGGCCGACCTCGGCCTCACCATCGACGGCCAGCGCGCCAGCTACCGGGCGATGCACGAGCTGGCGCACGAGATCTGCGACGGCCGCTGGATCGCCCTCGGCGGCGGGGGGTACGGCCTGGTGCGCGCGGTGCCCCGCGCCTGGACCCACCTGCTCGCCGAGGCCGCCGGCTCGCCCCTGGACCCGAGCACGGAGATCCCGCAGTCCTGGCGCGACGACGTCGTCGCCCGGGGCCTGCGCGCCCGGCCGCCCACCCACATGACCGAGGGCGGCTACACCGGCTTCGCCCGCTGGGACGCCTTCACCGAGTCCCGGGTGGACCGCTCGATCATGCGTACCCGCCGGGCCAGCTTCCCGCTGTTCGGCCTGGACCCGGACGACCCCCGTGATTAAGGACCTCCCAGCCCCCCACCACTCGCAGGCTCGCGGCGGGCCCCTACTGGGAGGCCGGAAGTGAACCCGACCCCCGCCGAGGAGGAAGCGGTGCCCACTCCGCCGAAGCACTGGGAGGCCGACATCGTCGCCGCCGACGGCGGCACGGTGCACCTGCGCCCGATCTGCCCGCAGGACGCCGACGGGCTGACCGGCCTGATGGACCGCAGCAGCGACCAGACCCGCTACTACCGCTTCTTCGGCCCGATGAAGCGGCTGTCGGCCAAGGAGCTCCACCGCTTCACCCACGTCGACCACGACGCGCGCGTCGCCTTCGTCGTGCTGCTCGGCGACCAGGTGATCGGGGTGGGCCGCTACGACCGCTACCCGGGCACCGACGACGCCGAGGTGGCCTTCCTCATCGAGGACGCCCACCAGCGGCGGGGTCTGGGCTCGGTCCTGCTCGAGCACCTCGCCGCGGCCGCCCGCGAGCGCGGCATCAAGCGCTTCGTCGCCGAGGTGCTCGCCCAGAACAGCACGATGGTGCGGGTCTTCCAGGACGCCGGCTACAAGTCCCAGCGCTCCTACGAGGACGGCGTCGTCCACCTCACCTTCCCGATCGAGCCGACCGAGGACGCCCTCGCCGTCGCCTACGAGCGCGAGCAGCGCAGCGAGTCGCGGTCGATCGCCCGGCTGCTCACGCCCTCCTCGGTCGCCGTGGTCGGTGCCAGCAACGACCCGGACAAGATCGGCAACGCCCTGCTCCGGCACCTGCTCGACTACGGCTTCGCCGGGCCGGTCTACCCGGTCAACCCCTCCGCCCGGCACGTGCGCGGGGTGCCGGCCTACGCCGACATCGAGTCGATCCCCGACGACGTCGACCTCGCCCTGGTGGCGGTACCGGCCGACGAGGTGGCCGGGGTGGTCGAGGCCTGCCGGCGCAAGCGGGTGCGCGGCCTGGTCGTGGTCTCCGGCGGGTTCGGGGAGTCCGGTCCCGAGGGGCGGGAGGCCGAGCGCCGGCTGGTCGCCTCCGCGCGCGCGTCCGGCATGCGCGTCGTCGGCCCGAACTGCCTGGGTGTCGTCAACACCGATCCCGCGGTGCGGCTCAACGCCTCGCTCGCGCCGATGGTCCCGGGGCGCGGCCGGGTCGGCTTCTTCGCCCAGTCCGGCGCCCTCGGCGTCGCGCTGCTCGAGCGGGCGCGCAGCCGCGGCATCGGGCTGTCCACCTTCGTCTCGGCCGGCAACCGTGCCGACGTCAGCGGCAACGACCTGCTCCAGTACTGGGCGACCGACCCGGGCACCGAGGTCGTGCTGCTGCACCTGGAGAGCTTCGGCAACCCGCGCAAGTTCGCCCGTCTGGCGCGCACCGTCGGCCGGACGAAGCCGGTCGTCGCGGTGAAGAGCGGCCGGCACGTCGGCGTGGCGCCCGGGCTGGCCGGCACGTCGGTCGCGGTCCCCGAGCAGTCGGTCGCCGCGCTGTTCGCCTCCGCCGGCGTCATCCGCGTCGAGACGGTGGCCCAGATGTTCGACGTCGGCACCCTGCTGGCCCACCAGCCGCTGCCCGCCGGCGACCGCGTGGCGATCGTCGGCAACTCCACGGCCATCGGGGTGCTGGTCGCCGACGCCGTGCTCGAGGAGGGGATGTCGCTGGCGCACGACAAGCCGGTCGACATCGGGGTCAACGGCACGCCCGAGCAGTTCCGCGACGCCCTGCAGGCCGCCGTCGACGACGACGGCGTCGACGCGGTCATCGCGGTGTTCCTGCCGCCGCTCATGTCGGGCTCGCACGAGTTCGGTCCCGCGCTGCGCGACGTCGCCGTCGGCTCGGCCAAGCCGGTGCTGGCCAGCTTCCTGTCCACCGAGGGCGTGCCGCCGGACCTCGCCGTCCTCGACGAGCACGGCATGCCGGCCCGCGGGTCGGTGCCCTCGTACAGCACCCCGGAGCGCGCCGTCATCTCGCTGGCCAAGGTGGCCGAGTACGCCCGCTGGCGCCGCCGTCCGGTCGGCGACGTGCCCGAGCTGCCCGAGGTGGACGAGGAGGCGGCGCGGGCCGTCGTCCGCGGGGCGCTGGCGTCGGCCCCGGCCGGCCGGGAGCTGGACGACGACGAGCTGATCGCGCTGCTGGGCGCCTACGGCGTGCCGTTGCTGCGCACGCGGACCGTGACCGACCCCGAGGCGGCGGTGGCCGCTGCCGAGGAGGTCGGCTACCCGGTCGTGCTGAAGTCGACGGCGCCGTGGCTGCGGCACCGCTCGGACCTGGGCGGCGTGCGGCTGGACCTGGTCGACGCGGACGCGGTGCGCACCGCCTACGCCGCGATCCCGTCCGGCGACCCGGTGATCGTGCAGGAGATGGCCGCACCCGGCGTCGCCACGGTCGTCGAGATCGTCGACGACCCGTCCTTCGGCGCACTGGTGAGCTTCGGCGTCGGGGGAGTGGCCACCGAGCTGCTCGGCGATCGGGCGTTCCGCACCCTGCCGCTGAGCGACCTCGACGCCGCCGAGCTCGTGCGCGGGCCGCGCGCCTGGCCGCTGCTGAACGGGTGGCGCGGCTCGGAGCCCGTGGACACCGCGGCGCTGGAGGACCTGCTGCTCCGGGTCGCCCGGCTGGCCGACGACCTCCCGGAGGTGCTGCGGCTGACCCTGGAGCCGGTGATCGTCGGCCCGGCCAACCCGTGGCACGGCGGCCGGTCACTGGTGGTCGCCGGCGGTACCGCGCGGGTGGGGCCGCCCACCGCCCGCGTCGACCCCGGCCCCCGCCGCATGCGCTCGCCCATCTGATCGGCTCGCCCGGCGAGCCGGAGGAGGAAGCGTGACCCCCGAGACACCCGACTGGCTGGACCTGCTGCGCGCCCACACCGAGGGATTCGCTGTCGCCATCAGCGATGCCGACCACGATGCGCTCGTCCCTGCCTGTCCGGGCTGGTCGGTGCGCGATCTCGTGGTGCACCTGGGTGAGGTCCACCAATGGGCGGCGCACTGTGTCGTCGAGGGCAACCCCGCCTTCCGGCCACGACCCGTCGAACGGGATCGTCGGGAGCTGACCGCTTGGTACCGCCACCACGCCTCACGGCTCGTCGACGTACTGACGGCGACACGGGCGGACGCACCCGCGTGGACCCTCGACGACCGGGATGCATCCGCGCTCTTCTGGAGGCGACGGCAGGTGCACGAGACCGTGCTGCACACCTGGGACGCCCACGACGCGCTCGGGCAGGTGCCGCAGGTGGATCCGTGGCTGGCATGGGACGGAGTGCTCGAAGTCCGGGACGTCATCTACCCGCGGCAGGTACGGCTGGGTCGCGTCGAACCGCTGCCACGAGGCATTCGGCTGGTGGCCACGGATGTGGCCGGCGACATCACCATCGGCGAGCGGGAGCCGGTGGCTGTCCGGGGCAGAGCCGAGGTGCTCCTGCGCTTGCTGTGGCATCGCGCGGACCCGGACGCCGCACTGGTGGATCGACAGGCGAGCAGGCTGCTATCGGGTGCCCTCACCCCTTGAGTCCCGAGACGACGAGAGCCCGCCCCCTCGCGGGGACGGGCTCTCGTTGGTCGTTTCTCTACGCGAGGTAGTCGCGCAGGGCGTCGGCGCGCTGCGGGTCACGCAGCTTGGCCATCGTCTCGCGCTCGATCTGGCGCACGCGCTCGCGGGACAGGCCGAACTGCTTGCCGATCTGCTCCAGCGTGCGCGGCTGACCGCCGTCGAGACCGAAGCGCAGGATGACCACGTCGCGCTCGCGGTCCTCCAGCGTCTCCAGCACGTTGCGGACGTCGCCCTTCATCATCTGGAAGGCGACCGCATCCTCGGCGACCGCGGCGTCGGCGTCCTCGATGAAGTCACCGAGCCGGGACTCCTCGTCGGCGCCCACGGTCTGGTCCAGGCTGACCAGGTCGCGGCTGTGCTCGAGCAGCTCGACCACCCGCGCCTCGGTCATGTCCAGCTCGAGGCCGATCTCCTCCGGGGTGGGGTCGCGCTCCAGCTCCTGGTGCATGCGGCGCCGGGTGCGGACCACCTTGTTCACCTGCTCGGCCAGGTGGACGGGCAGCCGGATCGTGCGCCCGGAGTCGGCCATGGCGCGGGTGATCGCCTGGCGGATCCACCAGGTGGCGTACGTGGAGAACTTGAAGCCCTTGGTGTAGTCGAACTTCTCCACCGCGCGGATCAGCCCGACGTTCCCCTCCTGGATGAGGTCGAGGAAGGTCATGCCGTGGCCGGTGTAGCGCTTGGCCACCGAGACGACGAGCCGGAGGTTGGCCTCCAGCAGGTGCGCCTTGGCTGCCTTGCCGTCGTTGGCCAGGATCTTGTAGTCCCGCTTCTTGGCGGGGGAGAGGTCCGGCTTCTCGGCCAGCAGACGGTCGGCGTAGAGGCCGGCCTCGATCCGCTTGGCCAGCTCGACCTCCTGCTCGGCGGTGAGCAGCGCGGTCTTGCCGATGGTGTTGAGGTACACGCGCACGAGGTCGGTGGACACCAGGCCGGTGGTGTCGGGCTCCCGGCGCGGCGTCCGCGAGCGCACCTCGAGGGTGTCGTTGAGGGAAGACTGCAGCAGCGTCACGATGCTTCTTCGTCCTTGCCTTCGATTCGGATGCATCCGCCGGTCGTCGCTGGCGCGGCGGTGATGCCATCCGGGGCGTCGATGGGGGTCCCGGGTCGTCCGGACCGTCCCCGTTGCTCTTCTGTCCGATGTGGTACGCCCTGCACAACGGTCCGGACCGGGGCGCGTGTTCCACGGATCCCCGGTTCACAGCCAACCGACAGGGAGTGTTGTCGCTCACGCGTCCTACCCCCGGGGATCGGGGCTCAGACCTCCAGCAGCAAGGTCATCGGGCCGTCGTTGACCGAGGACACCTGCATCCGCGCACCGAACACTCCCGTGGCCACCGTGCACCCGCGGCGGCGCAGCTCCGCCACCAGCTCGTCGACCAGGGGTTCGGCGACCTCGCCGGGTGCGGCCTCCGACCAGGAGGGGCGCCGACCCTTGCGGGTGTCGGCGTAGAGCGTGAACTGGCTGACGACCAGCACGGGGAGCCCGAGGTCGGCGGCGGAGACCGTGCCGTCGTCGCCCGGGAAGATGCGCAGCTCGTGGATCTTCCGCGCCAGCAGGCGGGCGGCGTCGGCGTCGTCCGCCCGGCCGACTCCGACCAGTGACAGCAACCCTCGCCCGATCTCGCCGACCACGGCGCCCTCGACCGCTACAGCGGCTGAATCGACCCTGGTCACGACTGCGCGCACGGACACATCCTCGTGGTGGGCCTGATCCGGGTCGCGGGCGCCCGGGCTGGCTCGGCCCGGGCGCGCCTGGTCACGCGGATGCCCCGGTCCGCACGGGGCGAACCGGGGCGTCCGGGTGACCGTGGCTACCGCAGGTCGAAGCGGTCCAGCTCCATGACCTTGACCCACGCGTCGGCGAAGTCACGCACGAACTTCTCCTGGGCGTCGTCCGCCGAGTAGACCTCGACGATGCCGCGCAGGATCGAGTTCGAGTTGAACACCAGGTCCGCGGCGGTGGCCGTCCGCACCACGTTGCCCTGCGCGTCCAGGCCCTCGTAGACGCCCTCCGTGGCGGCCGAGGTGCGCCAGGAGATGCCGAGGTCCAGGAGGTTGCGGAAGAAGTCCTGCGACAGCACGCCCGGGCGGTCGGTGAAGACGCCGTGCGGCGCCCCGCCGGTGTTCGCGCCCAGGACCCGGAGGCCGCCGACGAGGAGGGTCATCTCCTTGGCGGTGAGCTCGAGCATGTAGGCCTTGTCGACCAGGAGCGTCTCCGGCTCGAGCTTGCTGCCCGGCGCGATCCAGTTGCGGAAGCCGTCGGCCCGCGTCTCGAGCCAGCGGAAGTTGTCGACGTCGGTCTGCTCCTGCGAGGCATCGGTCCGGCCCGGGTGGAAGGGCACGGTCACCTGGACGCCGGCGTCCGCCGCGGCCTTCTCCACCGCCGCGGTGCCGCCGAGCACGATGAGGTCGGCGAGCGAGATCTTCTTGCCGGTCTGCTCGAACTCCGCCTTCACCCGCTCGAGCACCGGCAGCACATCCCGGACGCCCTCGTTGGCCGCCCAGTTGATCTGCGGCTCCAGGCGGATCCGGGCGCCGTTGGCGCCACCGCGCTTGTCCGTGCCGCGGTAGGAGGCCGCCGCCGACCAGGCCGTGTGCACCAGCTGCGGCACCGTGAGCCCGGAGGACAGCAGGCGCTGCTTGAGGTCCGCGATCTCCGCGTCGCCGACGAGCTCGTGGTCGACGGCGGGCACCGGGTCCTGCCAGATGAGCTCCTCGGCCGGGACGTCGGGGCCCAGGTAGCGGCTCTTCGGGCCCATGTCGCGGTGCAGCAGCTTGAACCAGGCGCGGGCGTACTGGTCGGCGAAGTACTCGGGGTCGTCGCGGAAGCGCTCAGACATCGCGCGGAACCCCGGGTCCATGATCAGGGCGAGGTCGGTGGTCGCCATCATCGGCGGGTTCTTCTTGCCCTCGATGTGCGCGTCGGGGACGAGCTCCTGGGCCTCGGGGTTCTTCGGCTGCCACTGCTTCGCGCCGGCGGGGCTCTCGGTCAGCTCCCACTCGAAGCCGAACAGGGTGTCCCAGTAGGAGTTGTCCCACTGCGTCGGCGTCGGCGTCCAGGCGCCCTCCAGGCCGCTGGTGATCGTGTCGGCGCCCTTGCCGGTGCCGTGCTGGCTGATCCAGCCCAGGCCGTTGCCGTGCACCGGGCAGCCCTCCGGCTCCGGGCCGACCAGCTCGGGGTTGCCCGCGCCATGGGTCTTGCCGAAGGTGTGGCCGCCCGCGATGAGGGCGACGGTCTCCTCGTCGGTCATGCCCATGCGGCTGAAGGTCACGCGGATGTCGTGGCCGGAGGCGACCGGGTCCGGCTGTCCCTTCGGGCCCTCGGGGTTGACGTAGATCAGGCCCATGGTGACGGCGGCGAGGTGGCCCTCCTCCAGGTCGAGGGGGGCCTGGTCGGCGTAGCGCTCGTCACCGAGCCAGGTGTCCTCGGGACCCCAGAAGACCTCCTGGGGCTGCCACGAGTCCTCGCGGCCGAAGGCGAAGCCGAACGTCTTCAGGCCCATGTCGTCGTGCGCGACGTTGCCGGCGAGCACCAGCAGGTCGGCCCAGGACAGCGTGCGGCCGTACTTCTGCTTGATCGGCAGCAGCAGGCGGCGGGCCTTGTCCAGGTTGGCGTTGTCCGGCCAGCTGTTCAGCGGGGCGAAGCGCTGACCGCCCTCCCCGCCGCCACCGCGGCCGTCGGCGATCCGGTAGGTGCCGGCCGCGTGCCAGGACATGCGGATGAACAGCGGGCCGTAGTGCCCCCAGTCGGCGGGCCACCAGTCCTGCGACGTGCGCATGACCTCGGCGACGTCGCGCTTGAGCTGGTCGACGTCGAGCTTGGCGAACTCCGTCCGGTAGTCCGAGTCGCCGAGGGGGTCGGAGTCCTTCGAGGGCTTGTTGAGCACCGAGAGGTCGACCTGGTTCGGCCACCAGTCCCGGTTGCTCCGCGGCCGGCCGCTGGTCACCTGCTTCGGCGACGGGATCGCCGGGTTCTCGCTCTCGCTGGTGCTGTCGGTCTCGACCTTGTTGGTCTCGTCCTTCACGGTGGGCCTCTCTGGTCTCGGGCGGGGGAGGGGGAGTTCTCGGGAGGTCAGGCGGCCGTGCACGCAGGGCAGCGGCCCCAGAAGACGACCTCGGCCTCGTCGACGTCGAACCCGGCGTCGTCGGACGGCGTGAGGCAGGGGGCCGCCCCGACGGCGCAGTCCACGTCGACGATGACGCCGCAGTCGCGGCACACCAGGTGGTGGTGGTTGTCGCCCACGCGGGCCTCGTACCGGGCGACCGACCCCTGCGGCTGGATGCGGCGGACGAGGCCGGTGTCGGTGAGCACCCGGAGGACGTCGTAGACGGCCTGGTGGGAGATGGCGTCCAGGCGGGTGCGCGCGGCCCCGATGAGCGCCTCGGTGTCGAGGTGCGGATGGGCGTGCACCGCGTCCAGCACCGCGAGGCGCGGGCGGGTGACGCGCAGGCCGACGCCGCGCAGATCGCGCTCGAGCTCCACGGGGTCGGGCACGCACGCATCCTGTCGCGCTTCCCTTGAGGGAGTCAAGAAAGTTGCTGCGCATCCTGCGGGGGTGCCGAGGGCCAGCCGTCGGGTGCCGTGGACGCCCGGCGCGCATGACGGTCGGATGACCCCGGTTGAGGACTCACCCACCACGGAGGTACGCACATGCTCGGCTTCATCGTCCTGCTGCTCGTCATCTGGCTGGCGCTCGCCGTCGTCGGCGCGGTCGTCGAGGGGTTGTTCTGGCTCCTCGTCGTCGGCGCGGTCCTGTTCGTCGCCACCGCGGCCTACGGATGGGTCAAGCGCAACACCAGGGTGTGAGGCCCGGGGCGTGCGGTGGTCCGCCGGCACGGCATGACCTGCGGTCCGCGGCGGGCCCGACCGCCCCGGCCGCGGAGCCAGGGTCGGCCGGCGCCCGGTGCGGCAGACTGCGTGCCGTGCCAGCACTCCGCATCGCCCAGGAGGCCGCCGCCGACGAGCTGCTCGGCCGCGACCCGCTCGCCCTGCTCGTCGGGATGCTGCTCGACCAGCACAGTGCCTAACCCCTAACCGCGGGGAGTGCACAGACCTCGGAGTTTCTCGACGGAGTCTCGGTCAAGTCCCGATGGGACCCTTGCGGGCGTATGGGCGCGCCGCCATCCTCCGCGCATGCAACTGACGAAGGTCCCGGCGGGTTTCCTCCTGGCTGTTGCCGCCGCCGGGACGCTCTCCGCGTGCTCCTCCGTGCCCCCGGCGGCCGATGAATCGGCTCTGCCACCTGATGCAGGCTCACCGGCGGCCGCCTACGAGCGGACGGGGGACTGGGGTACCGGTGAGCAGGCGCGGCTGGCCGGGACACTCCGCCTGATCGACGGATGCCTCGTCGTCGAAGGTGTCGACGGCGCGCAGGTCGTACCGGTGTTCCCCACGGACTTCACGTGGCGCGAGGGCGACTCCTCCCTGGAGGGATTCGGTCACGCTGTCACCGTTGACGGAGATGTCGTGCTCACGGGAGGGGTCACCGTGCGCGCTGGTGATGTCGCCCGCCTCCCGAAGGGGTGCGAAGGAGCCCAGGCGTACTTCATGGTCCACGCCATATGAGGTGAGGTCGCCGCGAGTACATGCGGCACGATCACCGGTGTGCCGACCCTCCGCATAGCCCAGGACGACGCCGCCGACGAACTGCTCGGAAGAGACCCGCTCGCGCTGCTGATCGGGATGCTGCTCGACCAGCAGTTCCCCATGGAGCGCGCCTTCGCCGCGCCGCGCCTGCTGGCCGACCGCCTCGGCGTGGACGCCCTGGACGCCGCGCACCTGGCCGGGGCCGACCCCGACGAGCTGACCCGCGTCTTCCAGGGGCCGCCGGCGCTGCACCGCTACCCCGGCTCGATGGCCGGTCGCACGCAGGAGCTGTGCCGGCTGCTGGTCGAGCGGTACGACGGGCGCGCGGAGAATCTGTGGGGCGACGCCCCGGACGGGCGGACGCTGTTGCGCCGGCTGAAGGAGCTCCCGGGCTTCGGTGTGCAGAAGGCGTCGATCTTCCTCGCGCTGCTCGGCAAGCAGTACGGCGTCACCCCGCCGGGCTGGCGCGAGGCGGCCGGCGCGTACGGCGAGGAGGGCGCGCACCGCTCGGTCGCCGACATCACCGGGCCGGAGTCCCTGGCCGAGGTCCGCCGGTTCAAGCAGGAGCAGAAGGCCGCCGCGAAGCAGGAGCGGGCCGCGCAGGCCTGACCGGTCAGGGCAGGATCGGGACCACCGCGATGGGGGCGGCCGCCCGGTGCAGGACGCCGTGGGTGGTCGACCCCAGGCGGGCGAGCCGGCTGCGGTGCCGGTGGCCGACGACGAGCAGCTCGGCCCCGGCCGAGGCGCCGAGCAACGCGGTCGCGGGGCCGTCGCGCAGCACCTCCTCCTCGATCCGGACGTCGGGTGCGTCGCGACGCCAGGGTGCGACCGCCTCGGCCAGCAGCTCCCGCTCCTGTGCCTCCACGACGCTCCAGTCGATGAGGGGCCCGAACCCGCCGACGGCGCTCTCCAGCGGGACGTCGCGCCAGGCGTGCACGGCCCGGAGGACGACGGAACGGGCGGCGGCCTCGGCGACCGCGAAGGCCAGGACCTGCTCGTCGCCGGGGCGTCCCTCCACGCCGACCACCACCGACGGCGCTGCGCCGTCCACCACGGTCTCGTCGGGCAGTGCGATGACGGGGCAGAGCGCGTGCTGGACCAGCGCGCCGGCCGTGGAGCCCAGGATCAGGCCCGGTAGCCCGCCCGTGCCCCGGCGCCCGGTGACCAGGACGACGGCGTCGGCGGAGAGCGCCAGCAGCCCGTCGACGGGATGGTCCTCGACCACCGACGCCGTGACGTCGGCGGAACCGGTCGCCTCTCGGACGTGGTCGGCGGCGGCCTGCACCAGGCGGGCGGCGCTCTGCCCGTACCGCTCCCGCACCTCGCGGTCGGCCATCGGGCGCGCCTCCTCGCCGCTCCCGTACGGGGTCACGTGCACCAGCAGCAGGCCCACCCCCCGGCGCCGGGCGCACTCCGCGCCGTGGACGGCGGCCTGCATCGAGGACGCCGAGCCGTCGACGCCGACGACCACCCGCCCATCGGCGTCCACCTGCGGACCGGACATCGGTTCCTCCCGTCGCGAGGCCGTGCGCCCGGCACCGGCGTGCCGCGGCGGGCCGGTCCAGTCCTACCCGACGCGGCGGCCCGTGACGACCCGGGCGCGCGGTGTGAGGCGGGTGGTCGCCGGTGTCACAGGCGACGCCTGCACGACCCCGCTCCGCGGTGGCACCATGGGGCGCGGATCCGGGGCTGTGCCGGGGCGCTCGCCCCCGGTGCACCGGGCAGCGGAGGGATGGACACCCGTGGCCACCAGCCAGCAGAACCCGCGGCCACGACGGGCCGAACCGGTGCTCATCACCGAGGCCCAGGTCAGCCAGGTCGACCAGCACGCCGCGCGCAAGAAGCGCTACGTGATCACCATGCTGGTGCGCACCGTCTGCCTGCTGTTCGCCGCGGTCTTCTACCAGACCGTCTGGCTGATGATCATCCTCGCCGTCCTCGGCACGATCCTGCCCTGGTTCGCGGTGATCATGGCCAACGACCGGCCGCCGAAGAAGCGGCAGGACGTCAACCGCTACGTGGCGCGGCCGGACCGGCAGCTGGAGAGCCGCCCGCACCGCGTCATCGAGGGCTGACCCGCCCGGCTCGGGCCCTGCTCAAGCCTCGGCGGGCACGGGCGCCTCGGCGTGGTGCCGACCGATCGGCAGCATGAGCGGCTTGCCCGAGACGGGGTCGACGATCACCCGGCTGTCCAGGCCGAACACCGCGCGCACGCAGTCCTCGGTCAGCACGGCCGACGGGTCCCCGGCCGCGTGGATCCGGCCGGACTCCAGCGCCACCAGGTGGTCGGCGTAGCGGGCCGCGAGGTTGAGGTCGTGCAGGACCATGACGATCGTCGTCCCGCGCCGGCGGTTGAGGTCGGTGAGCAGGTCGAGGACCTCGATCTGGTGGCTGACGTCGAGGAACGTCGTCGGCTCGTCCAGCAGCAGCAGGTCGGTCTGCTGGGCCAGCGCCATCGCGATCCACACCCGCTGGCGCTGGCCGCCGGAGAGCTCGTCGACGGCGCGCTCGGCGAGCTCCGTCGTCTGCGTCGCCTCGAGCGCAGCGGCCACCGCGGCGTCGTCCTCCCGGCTCCAGCGGGAGAAGATGCCCTGGTGCGGGTGCCGGCCGCGCCCGACGAGGTCGGCGACCGTGATGCCCTCCGGGGCGAGCGGCGACTGCGGCAGCAGGCCGAGCGTCCGGGCCAGCTCCTTGGCCGGCATGCGGTGCACCGCCCTGCCGTCCAGCAGCACCTGCCCCGCCCGGGGCGCCAGCAGCCGCGACATCGAGCGCAGCAGCGTGGACTTGCCCGAGGCGTTGGCCCCGACGATGGCGGTGATCGCGCCCGCGGGCACGGCCAGGTCGAGCCCCTCGATGACGGTGCGCTCGCCGTACCCGAGCGTCAGGTCCTGGGCCGTGAGCGTGTGGGTCGCCGTCATAGTGAGCCTCCGGCCCGGTTGGTGCGGATGATCAGGTAGATCAGGTACGGCGCCCCGAGCACCCCGGTGACGACCCCGACCGGGAAGCGGGTGTCGAAGGCGAACTGCCCGACCAGGTCGGCGACCAGCACGAGCAGTGCCCCGACCAGTGCGGCGGGGACGAGCAGGGAGCCGTGCGGCCCCACGATGCGCGCGGCGATCGGCCCGGCGAGGAACGACACGAACGCGATGGGCCCGCACGCGGCCGTGGCGAACGCGACCAGGCCGACGGCGGTGACGATCGCGATCAGCCGGGTGCGCTCCACCCGGACGCCCAGCGCGGCCGCGGCGTCGTCGCCCAGCTGCAGCGCGGAGAGGTTCTTCGCCTGGCCGAGCAGCACCGGGGCCAGCACCAGCAGGGCGACCAGCGCGGGGAGCACCGCCGTCCAGGTGGTGCCGTTCAGGCTGCCCGTCAGCCAGCGCAGGGCCTCCTGGTAGTCCCACTGGCCGGCCTTGGTCAGCACGTAGTTGATGACGCTGGTGAGCATGGCGCCGACGCCGATGCCGATGAGGATCAGACGGGTCCCCGCGACACCGCCCTTGAAGGCCAGGCCGTAGATGAGCACGGCCACGCCCAGGGCCGCGGCCACCGCGATCGTGGAGACCGCCGTGCCGTCGAGCGAGAAGATCACGATGCCGACGACGGCCGCCGCGCTGGCGCCGGAGCTGATGCCGATGACGTCGGGGCTGGCCAGCGGGTTCCGGAGCATCGTCTGGAAGGTGACGCCGCCCAGGCCGAAGCACAGGCCGGCGACGACGGCGAGGACCCCGCGGGGGAGCCGCAGCCGGCCGACCGTGAAGGAGGCGCCAGGCACGCGCTCGCCCAGCACCACGCGGACGACGTCGCCCAGCGGGTAGAACGTCCGCCCGACCATGAGCGTGGTGACGAAGGTGACGACGACGAGCACCGCCAGGACCGTGACGACGACGCGGCGCCGCGACGCCCGGCGGACCCGGTTGCGGGCGACCGCGTCGACGTCGGCGGCCGGCGCGGGGAGGAGGGCGGTCACAGCTCGCGCACCCGCTGCCTGCGGACCACCGCGATGAAGAACGGTGCGCCCACGAGGGCGGTGATGATGCCGACGTCGAGCTCCGAGGGGCGGGCGACGATGCGGCCGATGACGTCGGAGGCGACGAGCAGCGAGGCGCCGGCCAGCGCCGAGAACGGCAGCAGCCAGCGGTGGTCGACCCCCACGAGGAGCCGGCACAGGTGCGGGACGACCAGCCCCACGAACCAGATCGGTCCGGCCACCGCGGTCGCCGCACCGCAGAGCAGCACCGAGCCGAGGGCGGCTACGCCGCGGGCGACGGCCACGCGCTCGCCAAGCCCCGCGGCCAGCTCGTCGCCGAGGGCCAGGGAGTTGAGGCCGCGGGCGGACAGCAGGCTGATGACCAGGCCCACCGCGAGGAACGGCAGCACGGGGGTGAGGTTGTCGAAGGTGGCTCCGCCCACGCCGCCGACCTGGAAGGACTGCACGTTGGCGGCGATGTCGCCGCGGGGGAGGGCGATGGCGGTGATGAACGAGGTCAGCGCCGCCGAGGTGGCCGCGCCGGCGAGCGCCAGCTTGAGCGGTGTCGGTCCGCCGCGACCCAGCGCGCCGACCGCGTAGACGAAGACCGCGGCCAGGGCCGCGCCGGCGACGGCCACGAAGATCCGGCTCGTGGCGGTGAACAGGCCGAACCAGGCGAGGCCGGCGACCACCGCGAGCGAGGCGCCCATGTTGATCCCGAGCACGCCGGGGTCGGCCAGCGGGTTGCGGGTGACGCCCTGCATGACCGCGCCGGCGAGCCCGAGCGCCGAACCGACGAGGACGGCGAGGACCGTGCGGGGGATCCGCTTGGTGACCGCGGCCTCCTCGATGGTCTCCGACGACCCGCCGAGGGCGGACCAGATGTCGGACCAGCCGACGCCCCGCGAGCCGATCGCCACCGAGGCGACCGAGAGCAGGGCGAGGACCGCCAGGACGACGAGCAGCCAGAGGAGCCGGCCCGACCCCGGACGTCGCCGGGTGGCGGCGTCCGGGGTCGGGACGGGAAGGACCGAGGTCACGGGAGGAACGTCACAGCCGACGGGTCAGGAGGCCTTGCCGGCGGCCTCGGCCAGCATGGACACGTAGTCCTCGAGCACCCACGAGATCGCCAGCGGCGTGGGGTTCGCGGCGGTGCCGAGCGGCGTGTCCGGGAGCAGCACGATGGCGCCGTTCTTCACGGCGGGCATCTGCGCGAGCAGCGGGTCGGCGTTCAGCGCGTCCACCAGCTCCTGGTCCCCGTAGGTCACGATGAGCTCGACGTCGTCCAGCGTGTCGATCTGCTCGGCGCTGATCGTGCCGGAGAACTGGTCGGCCTCCGTCGAGGCGTCGGCGATGCTGGCCGGGGTGGCCAGGCCGAGGTCCTCGAAGAAGGCGGCGCGGGTGTCGAACGGCGTGTAGTAGCTGACCTCGCTGAGGTCGGTCGTGTCGACGTGCGTCATGAACATCGCGTTGGTGCCGGCGAGCTGGGGGTGCTCCGCGACGGTGTCGTCGATCTCCTTCTCCAGGTCGGCGACGAGTTGCTCGCCCTCCTCCGCCAGGCCCATGCCTGCGGCGTTCGTCTCGATCATGTCGCGCCACGACGTGGCCCACGGGCCCTCGGGGTAGGCGACGACCGGGGCGATCTCGCTGAGCGTGTCGTAGTCCTCCTGGGTCAGCCCGGAGTAGCCGGCGAGGATGACGTCGGGCTCGGTGTCCGCGACGGCCTCGAAGTCGATGCCGTCGGTCTCGTCGAACAGCACCGGGGTCTCGGCGTCGAGCTCCTCGAGCCGCTCGGCCACCCACGGGAGCACGCCGTCGCCGTCGTCGTCACCGAAGTTGGCCGCCGCCATGCCCACGGGCACGACGCCGAGGGCCAGGGGCACCTCGTGGTTCGCCCAGGCCACCGTGGCGACGCGCTCGGGCTTCGACTCGATGGTGGTGGTGCCGAGGGCGTGCTCGATGGTGATCGGCGAGAAGTCGCCGGAGCCCGCCTCCTCGGTGTCGGAGGAGTCGGAGCAGGCGGCGAGCCCGCCGGCCAGCAGCGTGGCCGCGGCGAGAGCGACCAGACGTGGTGCGCGGTGCATGGTGTCCTTCCAGCATGGTGCCGGGCAGCGCCGGAAGGGCGGCCGACAGGATTCGGTGAGGTGAGGCTCGCCTAACCTAGATGCACCCGATCGGGCTGTCGATCACGGAATGGTCACGTTCGGCGCCTGTCATCATGGGTGCGGCGCGGCGGCGCCCGGGCACCGGGTCGCGACCGCGAACGCAGACCCGAAGGAGTTCCAGTGAGCAGCAGCGACATCCTCGAGCGGCCGGACGTCCGCGACGCCGACACCGGCAGCGCCAACGAGGTCTTCCACTACGTGCGCAAGAACAAGATCGCCGAGAGTGCCGTCATGGGCACCATGGTCGAGGCGCTGTGCGGAGAGGTCTTCCCGGTCACCAAGACCCCCAAGCCCGGCAGCCCGGTATGCCCGGCCTGCAAGGAGGTCTACAACCAGCTCAAAAAGGACTAGTCACCGTCCGAGGCGGCGGGCCTCGGCGGCCAGCTTGGCCTCGCGCCGGGCCCGCCGACGGCGTTCGTGGCGGCGCAGCGGAGCCGGCCAGCGGGCCTGGATCGTGGCGTTCAGCTCGGCGCCCAGCAGGACGGCCATCCCGAAGAAGAAGCAGAACAGCAGGATGCCGATGGGTGCGGCCAGGGCCCCGTACGGCAGGGCCGCGGTGAGGACGTCGGCGACGTAGGTCCGCAGCACCAGGGCGGCCACCATGAAGAAGCCGAGCGCCAGCATCGCGCCGGGCAGGTGGCGGCTCCACGGCAGGCGGTTGGGCAGCACCACGTTGTAGAAGCTGGTCAGGGCGAGCAGCAGCCCGATGATCACCAGCGGCCAGTAGATGCCGTCGATCAGCACGGTGGCCACCGGCTGCCAGCTCGGGGGCAGCAGCGCGACCAGCACGCCGCGGCCGAGCACCAGCAGCGGCAGGGTCAGGACGGCGATCACCATGCCCACGATGAACAGCCACAGCGCCTTGAGCCGGGTGCGGATCGGGCCCCGGACGTCGCGCTGGTCGTAGGCGATGACGATCGTGTTCATGAACGTCGCCGTCGCCGACGACCCGGCCCACAGCGACAGCAGGAAACCCAGGCTGACGACGTCGAGCCGGCCGGCGCCCAGGATGTCGTTCAGCGTCGGGGCGACCAGCGAGTCGACGACGTCGGGGGTGAGCACCTCCGCCGAGGCGCTGAGCAGGTCGTCCTCGATCTGGCGCACGGCGTCGGCGCCGATGAACGCGCCGAGGTAGCCCAGCGAGCCGAGCAGCCCGATGAGCAGCGGGGGGACCGAGAGGATCTGCCAGAACGCCGCCTCGCCGGACAACCCCAGGATGCGGTCCTGCCAGGCCTTGGCCAGCGTGCGGCCCAGCACCTGCAGCGGTGTGCGGACGAACGCCGGCCAGGAGTCCAGCCGGCCGCGGTGCCCGTCCTCGGCGCCGGTCGATCGCGCGCCGTCGTCCGGTTCGCCGGCCGGTGGACCGCCGGTGGCAGCCGTCCCCTCGACCTCCCCGGCCTGCGCCGGCGGGTCGCCGGGCAGGACGGTGCTCATCCGGTCAGTGTGCACGTCGCGCCGACCGTCGGGGGCGGGTGCCCGCTCCCGATCGCCCCCCCCGGGTGATCCGGTCAGCGCACCCGCCGGCCGGCGGGCCGACGGTCCCCGGGGCGACCACCGGGTGCGGGAGCGCCGGACGGCGCCGTGCCCTCCGGACGGGGAGACGGCGACGCGGGTGGCCCGCCGGGACCCTCGGGCTTCGGCACGCAGTTGATGACCGCCTCGGCGTTGTAGCGGGTCCGGAAGTCCTCCCGCTTGATCTCCGCGCCCGTCGCCAGGTCCTTGAACACCCGGGTCACCGTGATGTCGAAGCCGGGCACGCCGGACTGCGGGATGCAGTCGCCGTCGTCGACCTTCTCGATCACGGCCGGCGTCCTCGGGTTCCGCCGCTCGCTGCTGATCGACTCGATCTCGTAGCGCTTGGTGCCGTAGAAGGTGACGGTGAGAGAGCTGGGCGTCCAGCGCGTGTCGACGTAGACGCCGGTCTCGCTGTCGTTCTTCCACTGGAGGTCGATCGCGCCCTCGTAGACCGTCGCCTCCCGGCCGGCCGGGTAGCGGCTGATGTAGAAGCTGTGCGGCTTGTGGAAGACGTCCTCGAGGCCGGCGAAGAACACCGCGTTGAACATCGTGGTGGCGAACTGGCTGATGCCGCCGCCCACCGCAGTCGACAGCTCGCCACCGCTGATGACCGTGGCCGGGACGTAGCCCTGCGCCGTCCCGCGGGGGCCGGTGAAGGTGTTCAGGCTGAACGTCTCTCCGGGCAGCACCAGCGCGCCGTCCACCTCGGCGGCCACCACGCGGATGTTCTCGCCGCTGCGCGGATTGCTGATGGTGGTCGTGAAGCTGCTGATCTCCTCGCGGATGCCCAGCGCCTCGGCCTCCTGGGTGGTCAGCTCGGCCGGCACCGGCCCCGGCTCGGCGGTCACCGACCGCGGCGCCGGGTCGTCCAGCACGGGCAGCAGCTGCTCGACCAGGTGGGCGGGGTCGATGCCCGTCCCGTCCACCGAGGGCACGACGCGGACGGTGCCCCCGGAGACCTCGAAGCTCGCGTCCTTGGCCGGGGTGCCGAACACCGCCAGCTCGTCGCCCAGGGCGGTCTGCAGCTCCGCCGGGTCGATGCCGACCTGCAGCTCGCCGTCCTCGGTCGGGGTGAACGTGAGCGACGCCGCGATGGCGGCGGCCGGCACCTCGGCGGTGGCACCGCCGGTGCCGCCGGTCACCGCGACCGGCGCGGCGAGGGCGGGCTCGACCGTCTCGGTGAGCACGCGTTCGGCCTCGGCCGCCTCGACGTCGACGGGGTCGACCTCCACGGGCAGTTCGAGGGAACTCGCGCCGTCCGGCTCGTCGGTCAGGGCGCCGGTGATCGCGTTCCGGGCGCCCTCGCGGTCCAGCGTCCGTCCGTCGGCGGGGGCCACGACGCTCGCCGTGGTGCCCTCGATGGCGATGGTGGCGTCGACCGGCGCGCGGTCGACCTGCTCCGCGAAGGTGGCCAGCTGGGCGTCGAAGGAGCCGAGCTCGTCGGCCACGGCGGACTCGTCGACGGCGATGACCGGCTCGACCTCGCGGTCGGAGAAGAACGTGCTGATGCGGGTCCAGGGGTTCAGCGGCTGGTCGTCGGCCGCGGCGACGGTGCCCTCGGCGTCCAGGCGGACGCCGGCACGCGTGGGGGAGAAGACGCCCTCCACGTCGTCGGCGACCACGGGGCGGTCGGCCGCCACCCGGTCGCCGAGCTCGGTCTCGAGCTTGTCGGCCGCGGCGGCGGGGGAGAGGCCGCCGATCTCGACGCCGGCGACCACGGTGGACCGGGGCACGTCACCGGACGAGAGGAGCAGGTCGACGCCGTAGACGGCGGCCAGCACCGCGACGGCCCCGGCGGGCACGAGCAGGGCCCGCCGGCGCCACCAGGGCGAGCCCTGCGCGTCGTCGACCCAGGGGGGAGGAGGCCCCTCGCCGCCGTCACCGGCGCCCGTCCCGGGCAGGACGCCGGTGGCCGAGGAGGCGGGCGGGACGTCGTCGTCGGGCGCGGCCGGAGCCTGGACCGGCTCCACGTACGCGGTGGTCCCCACGGGCTCCACGTAGGCCGTGGTCTCGACGGGTTCCACGTACGCGGTGGTCTCCGCCGGCTCCACGGACCCGGTGGTCTCGACGTCGTCGCCCTCCGGCGCGCCGCTGAGCCAGTCGCGGGGAACCGGCCGGGTGTCGTCGACCTCGCCGTCGGCCGGGAAGGAGTCCGGGAAAGAGTTCTGCGCTCCGGGCGTGTCGGCCTCGGCGGGCGTCGGGCGCGACGCCTCGACGGGGGGCCGGTTGTCGGTCCCGTCGCTGCGCATCCGCACGGTCTCGTCGTGCCCGGGGGGCTGGGGCATGGGGGATTCCTCCGGTCGCCGTGTACCGGGGGTGCCCGGGAACGACGGAGCCGCCGGTCCTCCCTCCGCTCGGGGCGGTAGGGAGGAGCCGGCGGCGTCGTCGGGTGAGGCTGTCATCGCGGGCGCGACGATAGCGGTTCTCTCACGCAGTTACGTGCTGCTCGCCCTCGGTGTCGATGATGTCGACGGCGATGTCTCGGAGCTTGCTCTCGTACTCACGTGCGTGGTGCCCGCAGAAGACGAGGTCGCTGCCACTGGCGAGTACGACCCGCACCTTGGCCAGAGCACCACAGCGATCGCAGTGGAAGGGAACGACGAGGTCATCGGTGGGCGGGGTCGTCGTCAGCGTCTGGGTCATCTGGCTCATCACTCGCTCTCTACCGCACGGACCCGCGGCTGCGGATCGGCCTCCTGCACAGCGCCAGGATGGCCCCTCGTGTTCCCGCTCCGCTGCCGGCGAACACGGACTCGCCGAATGAGATGAGTCCGTGATGTGCCGGGCGGTGGAACGGGTTCAGCAGGGGACGTCACTGGGGTGGTACCGGTCGTGCACGTGCTGGTCTCGCGCGCCGTCCCGGTCGGGTGACCGGTGCGGCCGTGGGTCCGCTGCTGTTCTGACGACCCCCACGCTACGCCGTCTACCCGCGGCATGAGGGCCTAACCCGGAGTCCCCCCTTCCGGGTCGGTCCTCCGGGACCGGCGCGAGCCACCGGGGGCGCAGCTCCGGGGTCCTCTTTCAGTCGAGGTAGTCGCGCAGCACCTGGGAGCGACTGGGGTGCCGCAGCTTGCTCATCGTCTTCGACTCGATCTGCCGGATGCGCTCGCGCGTCACGCCGTAGACCTGCCCGATCTCGTCCAGCGTGCGCGGCTGGCCGTCGGTGAGGCCGAAGCGCAGGCGGACCACGCCGGCCTCCCGCTCCGACAGCGTCTGCAGCACGCTGGTCAGCTGGTCCTGCATGAGGGTGAAGCTGACCGCGTCGACTGCGACGACGGCCTCGGAGTCCTCGATGAAGTCGCCGAGCTGGCTGTCGCCCTCGTCGCCGATGGTCTGGTCGAGGCTGATCGGCTCCCGGGCGTACTGCTGGATCTCCAGCACCTTCTCCGGGGTGATGTCCATCTCCTTGGCCAGCTCCTCCGGCGTGGGCTCGCGGCCCAGGTCCTGGAGCAGCTCGCGCTGGATGCGGCCGAGCTTGTTGATGACCTCGACCATGTGCACGGGGATGCGGATCGTCCGGGCCTGGTCGGCCATCGCGCGGGTGATCGCCTGGCGGATCCACCAGGTGGCGTAGGTCGAGAACTTGTAGCCCTTGGTGTAGTCGAACTTCTCGACCGCGCGGATGAGCCCGAGGTTGCCCTCCTGGATGAGGTCCAGGAAGGCCATGCCGCGGCCGGTGTAGCGCTTGGCCAGCGAGACGACGAGGCGGAGGTTGGCCTCCAGCAGGTGGTTCTTGGCGCGCTCGCCGTCCCGGACGATCCAGTTGAGGTCGCGGCGCATCTGCGGGGAGAGCTTGATGCCCTCCTCCTCGACCTGGCGCAGCCGCTCGGAGCCGTAGAGCCCGGCCTCGATCCGCTTGGCGAGGTCGACCTCCTCCTCGGCGTTGAGCAGCGCGACCTTGCCGATCTGCTTGAGGTAGGCGCGGACCGAGTCGGCGGAGGCGGTGAGCTCGGCGTCCTTGCGGGCCTGCCGCAGCGCCTCGGACTCCTCCTCCTCGTCCCACTCGAAGTCCGTGCCGGGCTCGGCGGCGGCCTCGTCCTCGACGGGGGCGACCTCGACGCCGTCCTTGCCCGTCATGACCGTCTCGTCGAGCTTGAGGCCCTCGGACCCGCCGTCGACCACCGCGACGGTGGTGCCGTCGACCGCCACGGCGGCCAGTACGGCTCCCTCGCCGGCGGCGGTGGACGGCGTGATCGCCGGCTTCGTCCGGCCCTTGGCGGGCGCCTTCTTGCCTGCGGCCTTCTTCGCCGGGGCCGCCGTGCCGGTGCTCTCGGGAACCGCGGCGGTGGCCCTCGGGGCGCGGGAACCGGCGGCGACCGTCCTGGAGCGCCTGGCGGTGCTCGCGTCGGCTGCTTCCGGTGCTGGCTGGTCGGCGGGCACTCAGGTTCCTTCCCGTGCTGGGACGTACGCCAGGGGACCGTCTGGTCCTCGGGTAGCGGCTCCGCCTCCCGCCCTCGACCTTCGGGGAGTCCCGGCGGGCCCGTGCGGGTTTGACCGCGCTGGGTGCAGGGGATCCCTCTCGGCTGGAGGGCGGCGGGCTGGGGCACCGCCATTGTAACGACGGCCACCGGCGATGACACCGCCCTTTGCACCTGCTGCGGCCGGTGCCCGCGGGGAGCGCCCGCTCCGGCTAGGCGCTGGCCCCGTCCGGGCGTTCGTGGGCCGCCAGGGCCGCGCCCACGATGCCGGCGTCGTTCTGCAGCTCCGCCGGCACGACCGGGGTCCGGGTGGTCAGCAGCGGCACCCACTTGTGCGCCTTCTTGCTGACCCCGCCGCCGACGATGATCAGGTCCGGCCAGAGGCCGGCCTCCAGGACGTCGAGGTAGCGGTCGACCCGCGCGGCCCACTCCGGGTAGCTCAGCTCCTCCCGCTCCCGGGCCGACGCGGCCGCGCGCCGCTCGCCGTCCTCGCCGTCGACCTGGATGTGGCCGAACTCGGTGTTGGGCACCAGCCGGCCGTCGACGAACAGCGCGCTGCCGATGCCGGTGCCGAACGTGAGCATCAGGACGACGCCGTCGCGGTCGCGGCCGGCGCCGTAGCGCATCTCGGCGATGCCGGCGGCGTCGGCGTCGTTGAGGGTCTCCACCGTGCCGGGGATCCGCGCGTCGAGGCCGGCGTCGACGTCGGTGCCGATCCAGCTCCGGTCGACGTTGGCGGCGGTGTGCGCCACCCCCTGCTTCATGACGCCGGGGAAGGTCACACCGAGGCGATCGGTCCAGCCGAAGTGCGCCACGATCTGCCCGACGGCGTCGTACACCGGTTCGGGCAGGGCGGGCTGCGGGGTCTCGATCCGCAACCGCTCTCCGACGAGCTGCCCCTTCTCGAGGTCCACCAGGCATCCCTTGATGCCACTGCCGCCGATGTCCACACCGAAGCCCTGCATCCGTCCAGGTTAGTAAGAGGGCCCCGTCGCCCCCCAACACGCGCTCCGCACGCGCCGGGTCCCTGCGACGGGGCCGGGGTGTGTGCGAGCGGGGAGGATCGGTGCATGACCGCGCCCCCGGACGCCGCATCCCTGCTGGAGCTGGCCGTGGCCACCGCTCGCGAGGCCGCCGAGCTCGTCCGGCGCGGGCGGGCCACGGCGGGGGACGACGTCGCCGTCAAGTCCAGCCCCGTGGACGTCGTCACGGCCGTGGACGCCGCGAGCGAGCACCTCGTCGTGGGGCGCCTGCTCGGTGCCCGGCCCGACGACGGGGTGCTGGGGGAGGAGGGGGCGCAGCGGCCCGGTACCACCGGCGTGCGCTGGATCGTCGACCCGATCGACGGCACGGTGAACTTCCTCTACGACCTGCCCGCCTACGCCGTCTCCATCGCCGCGGAGGTCGACGGCGCCGTGGTCGCGGGCGTGGTCCTCAACGCCGCCACCGGCGAGCTGTTCACGGCCGTGGCGGGCGGGGGCGCCTTCCGGTCGGCACCGGGGGAGGACGCACCGGTCCGGCTGACCGGCAGCCGGGCGTCGTCGCTGGGGCTGAGCCTGGTCGCGACCGGGTTCGGGTACCGGGTCGAGCAGCGGCGCGCGCAGGGCGCGGTCGTGGCCGCCCTGCTGCCGCGGGTGCGGGACATCCGCCGGCACGGCAGCGCGGCGCTGGAGCTCTGCGCGGCCGCCGCGGGACGGGTGGACGCCTACTACGAGACCGGTCTGGAGCCGTGGGACCACGCAGCGGGTGCGCTCGTCGCGGCCGAGGCGGGCCTGGTGCTGGGCGGGCTGCCCGGCCGGGCCTTCGGCGAGCCGCTGGTCGTCGCCGCGGCGCCCGGGATCGCCGACGACCTCCTCGCCCTGCTCGGCGAGCTGCACCGGGCCTGAGCGCCGCGGCCGTCAGCAGGCGGCGGCGGCCTCGTCTGCCTCGGCCAGGGCGGCGTCGACGACGTCGTCGGTGGCCAGGCTCTCGCCGATCACGAACTCCGGGCCCAGGACGAGGTCGACCTGCTGGGTGGAGCGGACGTCCTGCCAGAGGCCGGCTCCGGGGAGGTACAGCGCCAGGAAGGCGGCGGTGGACTTCCCGCTGACGCCGTGCCGCACCTCGCCCACGCCGGTGACCTCCCGGTTGGTGGGGTCGTTGGCGACCTCGGCGATGGTGAAACCACGGGCGCCGAGGTCGTCCGCGACGGACTGGGCGAGGCCGCCCTGGTCGGAGGCGTTGTAGACGCGCACGGACACGGTGGCGGGGTCCAGGGCGTGGGGCGCCGCCTCGGCCTCGGCGCAGGCGGCGTCCTGCTCGGCCTGCAGCTCGGCGTCCTGGTGGAAGACGTTCCACCAGACGCCCCCCGCGATCAGGGCGAGCACCAGCAGGAAGATGATCGGCGGCAGGGGCCGACGCCCGCTGCGTGCGCGCACCGTCGGGCGTTCGGTGCGCAACGTCGTCACGCGAGGGAGCTTAGAGCCGGACCGGCCGGCTAGATCGCACCGTCCTCGAGCGCGGCGCGTCCCAGCTCCACCACCGGATCGATGCGCTCGGCGTACCCGCTGGTGTTCTTGCCGGCCATGGCGCCGGCGGCCGAGCGGGCGACGATGCCGGCGATGATCGCGGCGAACTTGAAGAAGGCGAAGCCGACGTACCAGTTGAGGTCGGCCAGGTCCACCCCGGTGCGCTGGGCGTAGCGCTCCGCCGCCTCGAGGCGGGTCGGGAAACCGGGCAGCGTGGTCAGCGCGCTCTGCGTCGAGGCGCGGTCCTCACCGGCCTGCGGCCAGTAGACGAACATCATTCCGATGTCGGTCAGCGGGTCGCCGAGCGTCGACATCTCCCAGTCCAGGACGGCGCGGATGCGACCCGGCGCGGTCGGGTCGAGCAGGCAGTTGTCCAGCCGGTAGTCGCCGTGCACGATGCTCGACCGCTGCGTGGCCGGGACCGTCTCGGCCAGCCGGGCGGCCAGCGCGTCGAGCTCGGGCCGGTCCCGGTCGCGGGTGGCGTCCCACTGCTTGGTCCAGCGGCGCACCTGGCGGGCGGCGAACCCTTCCGGCCGGCCGAAGTCGGCCAGCCCCACGGCCTCGTAGTCGACCGAGTGCAGGTCGGCCAGGACGTCGATGAGCCCCTCGCCGATGGCGCGCCGCTGCTCGGGCTCGTCGGCGTACCCGGGCGGGAACGCGTTGACGGCGTGGATGCCGACGACCCGCTCCATGACGTAGAAGGGCGCGCCGAGAACCGACTCGTCGGTGCACATGTGCAGCGTGCGCGGCACCGGCACGGCGGTGCCGTCGAGAGCGGAGATCACCCGGTGCTCCCGCGCCATGTCGTGCGCCGTGGCCAGGACCGCGCCCGTGGGCGGCCGCCGGAGGATCACGGCGTCGTCCGGGGAGCCGCCCTGCGGGGTCACCACGTACGTGAGGTTGGACATGCCGGCGGCGATGAGCTCGACGGTCACCTCCCGCCACCGCTGATCGCCCAGCGCACGCGCCAGGTAGGGGCCCACGACGGTCGGATCAGCACCCACGGGAGTCGCCACGGCGGCAGGGTAACCTCTGGCGCTCCGCCGCCCGGACGCCCGTCCGTGCGCCCGATGTGTCGCCCGTGACCCCGCGGGCACAAACCGGGCCCGTACGGCGTTGGGCGGCTGCCGGTCCCGAACGCCGTCCACCAGGAGGGCAGGGGACGACCGGCACGGACCAGGACGCCCCGCATGCGGGCTCCTGCCGACAGACACACCGATCGCCCACCGGCGACCGGCCGAGACGACGGAGCCCACCCGGCACCGCGTCAGAAGAGCGGGTTCGACGCCCGCGAGAACCGAGGAGGGGCACCCCATGGCCACCGACTACGACGCCCCGCGCCGCAACGAGGCCGACGAGCTCGGCGAGGACTCGCTCGAGGAGCTGAAGGCACGCCGTGCCGAGGCCCAGTCCTCGTCGGTCGACGTCGACGAGACCGACTTCAACGAGAACCTCGAGCTGCCCGGCGCGGACCTCTCGAACGAGGAGCTGACCGTCCGCGTGCTGCCCAAGCAGGAGGACGAGTTCACCTGCTCGCGCTGCTTCCTGGTGCAGCACCGCAGCCGGCTCGCCGCCACCAAGGGCGACGACATGTACTGCCGCGACTGCGCCTGAAAGCAGAAGGACCCCGTCCTCCCCACCCCCTTGGCAAGCTCGGGGCGGGACCCGGGACGGGGCCATGACCGAAGGGGGACGTCGGTGAGTGAGCACTCGGCGCGCACCGCTGCGCCCCGCGACGTCCCTCCGCCGCGCCCGGTCGCACCCACCCCGGCCCCGACGGAGGACAGCGGGCTGGGGCGGGCGGCGCGTGCCGTCGCCGAGGCCGTGGCCGCCATGGCCGGGGGCGCGTCCGGACCCCAGGCCGACGGGACGACGGGGCGGTCGACCGGTGCCGGTCTCCGCGACGCGCTGGGCGCGGTCGCCACCGCGGTCGGCGCGGCCCTCGGTGGCGCCCCGACCGCCGGCGGGCCGGCCGACGCTCCGGCAGCCGATCCGGGACGTCCCGCGGGCGCGCTCCTCGACGACCTGCTGGCGGCGGTCGTGCCGCGGCTTCCGGTCCGCGACGCGGCGCGGCTGCGGGCCGCCCACCCCGGCGCATCGGATGACGAGATCGCCACCGCTCTGGTCGACCGGGCGGCACGAGCGACGTCCCGCATCGGTGCGGCGACCGGCGGGCTCGCGGCGGCGCACCGGTCCGCCCCGGCCTCCCTGCTGGCCGTCCCGCTCGAGCTGGGCGTGGAGACCGTCCTCGCCGCCGCGGTCGAGATCGTGCTGATCGGCGAGCTGCACGAGCTGCACGGCCGACCCGCGCCGGGCGACGCACGGGCACGCGGCGCCGCCTACCTGGGCAGCTGGTCGGCGCACCGCCCGGCCGCGAGCTCCACCGGCCTGGCCTCGGTGCTCGGCGCCGCGGGGCTGCGCGCCGTGCAGAGGGGCGTGGGCCGGCGGCTGGTCAGGAACGTGCCGACGACGGCTCCGTTCCTGCTCGGCGCCGCGCTGGCCGGCCGGGGGAACCGGCGGGCCACCGAGACGCTGGCGGCGCGCGTGCTCCGGGAACTGCGCGGCGGAGCCTGAGCCCGACGGTGCTTATAGGGTCGCCGACGTGCCCGACCTCCCCCCGTCCGGCCTGGACGTGCCGGTCTCCCTGCTGTCCGCCGAGGGCACCGTGCCGCGCTACGCGCTGCCCGGCGATGCCGGCGCCGATCTCACCCTCACCGAGGACGTCGAGCTGGCCCCGCTGCAGCGCGCCGTCGTCGGCACGGGCGTGGCGGTGGCCATCCCGGAGGGCTACGCCGGCTTCGTCCACCCGCGGTCGGGGTTGGCCGCCCGGCACGGCCTCGGGGTGGTGAACGCGCCGGGAACCATCGACGCCGGCTACCGCGGTGAGATCAAGGTGATCCTGGTCAACCACGACCCGACGCACGCGCTGACCCTCCGCCGCGGCGACCGCATCGCGCAGCTGGTCGTGCAACCGGTGGTGCGGGCCCGCTTCGTGCCGGTGGAGGAACTTCCCGCCAGCGAGCGCGGGGCGGGCGGGCACGGCTCGACGGGGGGCTTCTCGGGGCTCCCCACCACGGTGGACGAGGAGCAGGGCTGACATGCCGTTCGGACGACGACGCAACCGGATCGACCGCAGTCTGCGGGAGCGCGGCGTGCCGCCGGAGCCGCAGGTGCGCGAGCGCGACGTCGAGGAGACCACCGGGCCCTGGGACGTCGCGGACGCACCCGACGACGGGATCACCCGCCTGGACCTCGGCGCGCTGCGCCTGCCCGCCCGCCCGGGCATGGAGCTGCGGGTGGACCTGAACCAGCAGCAGCAGGTGATCGGGGCGACCCTGCGCTCCGGGGACTCCCTCCTGCAGGTCGCCGCCTTCGCGGCGCCACGGGCCGCCGGCATCTGGGACGACGTGCGCGCGGACATCGCGCGGACCGCCTCGGGCCAGGGCGCGTCGCTGCGCGAGGTCGAGGGGCCGTTCGGCACGGAACTGGCGGGCACCGTCGTCGCCGCGCCCCCGGCCCAGCCCGGGCAGCCCGCGCCCGAGCCCACCCGCCGTCCGGCCCGTTTCCTCGGCGTCGACGGGCCGCGCTGGTTCCTGCGCGGCACCATCAGCGGGCCCGCGGCGGCCGGCCCCGAGGCCGCGGCGGAGCTGGAGGAGGCCTTCCGCGCCGTCGTCGTCGTCCGCGGGAGCGAGCCCATGCCCGTCCGGGAGGCCCTGCCGCTGACCCTGCCGGCGGAGGCCGCCGCGCGGGTCGCCGCCCAGCAGCAGGAGGCGGCCGCCCGCCCCGCGGGTGCGGCGGCGCCGCGGACGCCCCCCGCCGGAGGGAGCACGGGCGGCTCTCACGCGCCGGGCAGCACTACGCTGGGTCCGTGACCGAGACCCGTCCGGTCGGCTGGCTGTCGCGGACCCTGCAGCGACTGACCGCCGACGAGCAGACGATCGATGCCGAGGAGCTGCGCGCGGAGTCGGCGAGCGCCGGCTGCGAGCCCCTCAGCTCCTGCCGCAAGGGCGCCGTCGTGACGGTGACCGGGCGGCTGAAGTCGGTGGTCTACACCCCCCGGGAGACGGTGCCGACGCTCGAGGCGGAACTGTTCGACGGCTCCGGGTCGGTGACGCTGGTCTGGCTGGGCCGCCGGCGCATCCCGGGCATCGTGCCCGGGCGCACGCTCACCGCGCGCGGCCGGTTCGCCGCCTTCGACGGCAAGCGGGTCATCTACAACCCCTGGTACGAGCTGGGTTCCTGCTGACCGCCACACGTGGGGGAGACGCGTGAGCGCGACGGGGAACGGACGGTCCGGGGAACCGGCGATCGTCTTCGACCGGCACATGGTGCTCGACCAGCTGGGGGGCTGGCGCGGCATGGTCGACGCGACGGTGCCCACCATCGCGTTCATCGTGGCCAACGGCATCGGCGGGCTCCGGACCGGGATCTGGGCCGCCCTCGGTGCCGCCGTCCTGATCTTCGGGCTCCGGCTGGTGCGCCGGGAGAGCGTGCAGCAGGCGGTGAGCGGCCTGTTCGCCGTCGGGGTCGCCGTCGCCATCGCCGCCGCCACCGGCCAGGCGCGGGACTTCTACGTCCCCGGCATCCTGCGCAACGCGGCGCTCGCCGTCGTCCTCCTGGGGTCCGTGGTGCTCCGCCGTCCCCTGGTCGGCGTCGTCGCCGAGTTCCTCTCGCCCAGCCACCTCGGTGCCATGGCCGCTCCGGGGGCGGGGTTCCCCGGATGGCGCGGCCGGGTCGATGCCACCCGCGTCGTCGCGCACCGCACCGAGCGCGACCCGGCGACCGGACGGGCCCTGCCGGACCCGGATCCGGAGCTGCCCTGGCGCGAGGACCCGCGGCTGGTGCGGGCATACGGCTGGCTGACGGTGCTGTGGGCCGCCGTGTTCCTCGTGCGCGCCGGGGTCCAGGGGTACCTCTACCTGGGCAGCAAGGACAGCGACGCCACCGACCTGGGCATCGTGTCGCTGCTGCTCGGGGTCCCGGTCACCGCCGTGGAGGTCGCGGTGACGCTGTGGGTGGTCTCCCGCCTGCACCGCCACCGCGCGGCGGGCGCGCCGGCCGGGGAGCCGGACGAGCGCCCCACGGACTGACGCCCGGCGTCAGATCCCCGCGCCGCCCGCGGGGGCGAGCACGGCCTTGAGGTCGTCCTCCACGTCGCCGTGGGTGATGAACAGCAGCTCGTCCCCGGCCTCCAGCGGCTCGTCCGGGGACGGCGTGATCACCCGCTCGCCGCGCAGGATCGCGGTCAGCACCGTCTCGCGGGGCAGGGGGACCTCCCGCAGCGCCCGGCCCACCCAGGGGGTGTCCTCGGCGAGGGTGATCTCGACCAGGTTGGCGGCTCCCTTGCGGAAGCTCATCAGCCGGACGACGTCGCCGACGGTGACCGCCTCCTCGACGAGCGCGGCGAGCACCCGCGGGGTGGAGACGGCGACGTCGACGCCCCAGGCCTCGGTGTAGAGCCACTCGTTGCGCGGGTCCTTCACGCGGGCGACGACGCGGTTGACGGCGAACTCGGTCTTGGCCAGCAGGGAGACGACGAGGTTGGCCTTGTCGTCGCCGGTGGCCGCCACGACGACGTCGCAGGTGGCCAGCTGCGCCTCCTCGAGGGAGGAGACCTCGCACGCGTCGGCCTGCACCCACTCGGCTCCGGGCACCGACTTGGTGCGCACCTTGCGGGGGTCCTTCTCGATCAGCATGACGGTGTGCCCGTTGCCGAGCAGCTCGCCGGCGATGGAGCGGCCGACGGCGCCGGCGCCCACGATGGCGACGCGCATCAGTGCCCACCCTCCTGGGTGCCGCGCTCGACGACGTCGTGGACTCGGGCGGTGATCTCGTCGGTGACGGCGACGACCAGCTGGTCGCCGTCCTGCAGGATCGTCGTGGGGGTGGGCAGCTGGGACTCGCCGAAGCGGACCAGCCACGCGGCCCGCGCACCGGAGGCCGCCTCGAGGTCCGCCAGCCGGCGGCCCACCCAGGTCTCGGTGACCGTCACGCGCATGAGCGAGACCTTCCCGGTGGGCTCGCGCCACAGCTCGCTGACCTTGACCGACAGCAGTTCCCGGATGAGCCGGTTCACCGTCCAGGGCACGGTGGCCACGCTCGGGATGCCCATGCGCTCGTAGACCTCGGCCCGCTTGGAGTCGTAGATGCGGGCCACGACGTGCTGGACGCCGAACGTCTCGCGGGCCACGCGGGCGCTGATGATGTTCGAGTTGTCACCGCTGCTGACCGCGGCGAAGGCGCCGGCGGAGTCGATGCCGGCGTCCAGCAGGGTCTGGCGGTCGAAGCCCAGACCGGTGACCTGCCGGCCGCCGAAGTCCGGCCCCAGCCGGCGGAAGGCTGCGGGGTCCTGGTCGATCACCGCGACGCTGTGACCGACCTGTTCGAGCCGGCGGGCGACGGCGGAACCGACCCGCCCGCAACCCATGACGACCACGTGCACGAAAGGGCTCCCACGGACTCGTCGCGCCGGCGGCCGACCCGCCCGCGCATCCGGCGCGAAGCTACACCCGTGACGGCCGCCGCCCGGGCCGGAACCGGCACGTCACCCGCGTGAGCAGGAGAACAGTCCGGCGGCGGCCATCGGCACCCCGCGCTCCGTACCATCGCCGCCGTGCCCACGCTGTCCGACCTCGGACATCTCCCCAAACGGCTGGTCCTGGGCCGCGCCGTGCCCAGCGACCGCCTCGGCGAGTCCCTGCTGCCCAAGCGGTACGCGCTGCCCATCTTCGCCAGCGACCCGCTCTCCTCGGTGGCCTACGCCACCCAGGAGATCCTCATCGTCCTGACCCTGGCGGGGACGGCGGTCCTGTACCTGGCGCCGTGGCTGGCCGTGGGCGTCGTGCTGCTGCTGGGCACCGTCGTCCTCAGCTACCGGCAGGTGGTCCACGCCTACCCCTCGGGTGGCGGCGACTACGAGGTCGCGATGAAGAACCACGGGCAGTTCGCGGCGCTGGTCGTCGCCAGCGCACTGCTCGTCGACTACGTGCTGACCGTGGCGGTGTCGGTCTCGGCGGGCACGGACAACATCATCTCGGCGTTCCCGTCGCTCGACGAGCACCGGGTGCTCATCGCCGTCGGCCTGGTGGCGCTGCTGGCGGCGGCCAACCTGCGCGGCCTGCGCGAGTCCGGCAAGGCCTTCGCCGCCCCGACGTACCTGTTCATCACCGGCATCGGGATCATGATCGTGACCGGGCTGATCCGCTGGTGGTTCAGCGACGAGGGGCTGGTCTCCGAGACGGCCGGCTACTCGATCACCCCGGAGCCCGAGCACACGAACATGGCCGGCCTGGCCCTGCTGTTCTTCGCGCTCCGCGCCTTCGCCTCCGGGTGCACCGCGCTGACCGGCGTCGAGGCCATCGCCAACGGCGTCCCGGCGTTCAAGCCGCCGAAGAGCCGCAACGCCGCCACCACGCTGGCCCTGATGGGCGGCGTCGCGGCGTCCATGTTCGCCGGGGTGACCGCCCTGGCCCTGCTGTCGGACGTCAAGTACGTCGAGCACCCCTGCGACCTCGAGGGCTTCGCGAACTGCGGGACCGAGCCGCAGCGCACGGTCATCGCGCAGATCGCCGCGGCCGTCTTCGGCGGCGACACGTCGATCGGCTTCTTCGGCATCCAGGCCGCCACGGCGCTGGTCCTCATCCTCGCGGCGAACACCGCGTTCAACGGCTTCCCGCTGCTGGGCTCGGTGCTCGCGCAGGACCGCTTCATGCCCCGGCAGCTGCACACCCGCGGCGACAAGCTGGTGTTCAGCAACGGCATCCTGCTGCTGGCCGGGTTCGCGATCCTGCTCATCGTCGCCTTCGACGCCGACGTCTCCCGGCTCATCCAGCTCTACATCATCGGCGTCTTCACCAGCTTCAGCATCGGCCAGTGGGGCATGGTGCGGCACTGGAACCGCGAGATGCGGGCGACCTCGGACGTCGCGGTACGGCGCGGCATGCGCCGCTCGCAGATCATCAACACCGTGGGCGGGACCCTCACCACCACGGTCCTGGTGATCATCGTGGTCACCAAGTTCACCCACGGTGCCTGGCTGGTGCTCGTGGCGATGCCGATCCTCTTCGTGCTGATGCGGTCCATCAACAAGCACTACTCGCACGTCTCCGACCAGCTCGTCCCCGACAGCGACTCCCGCATGCTGCCCAGCAAGGTGCACGCCGTCGTCCTGGTCTCCAAGGTGCACAAGCCGACGCTGCGCGCGCTCGCCTTCGCCCGCGCCACCCGCCCCGACGCGCTCACCGCGCTGACGGTCAACGTCGACGACGCCGAGACCCGCCAGCTGCAGCTGGACTGGGACAAGTTCGACATCCCCGTGCCGCTGACCGTCGTCGAGTCGCCGTACCGCGAGATCACCCGGCCGGTGGTCGACTTCGTCAAGAACATCCGCCGGGGCAGCCCGCGCGAGCTGGTCGTCGTCTTCGTCCCGCAGTACGTCGTCGGCCACTGGTGGGAGAACGTCCTGCACAACCAGAGCGCGCTGCGGCTCCGGGCCCGGCTCCAGTTCCAGCCGGGCGTGATGATCACGACCGTGCCGTGGCAGCTGGAGAGCTCCGTGGGCCGGGACGTCGGCGACGGTCCCGCGCCGGGGGACCTCCGGCGCGGGATGACCGACGACGCCGACGTGACGCCCTATGGCTGAGAAAGGACCCCGCCGCCCCCCGAGAAGGACCCCGTCCCCCTCACCCCTCGCAGGCTCGGAGCGAGCCTCCGGACGGGGCCGCACGGGCTCGCGGCGGGACCCTGCGGCGGGGCCGAAAGGCCTGGGTTGGGTCGGCACCGAGTTCGAGGTGACGGTCGGGCCCGTGGCGCACGGCGGCCACTGCGTGGCCCGGCACGAGGGGCGGGTCGTCTTCGTCCGGCACAGCCTGCCCGATGAGCGCGTCCTGGTACGGGTGACCGAGGACCGCCATCCCGGCTTCTGCCGGGCCGACGCGATCGAGGTGCTGGAGGCGTCGCCGGCCCGCGTGGAGCGGCCCTGCCCCTACAGCGGGCCCGGCAGGTGCGGCGGCTGCGACTGGCAGCACGTCGACCCCGCCGAGCAGCGCCGGCTCAAGGCCGCGGTGGTCCGGGAGCAGTTGGCCCGCCTCGCCGGGCTCGACGACGTCGCGGTGGTCGTGGAGGAGCTCCCGGGCGGACCGCTGCGCTGGCGCTCCCGTGCCCGCTTCGCCGTCGACCGGAACGGCGCGCCCGGTCTGCGCCGGCACCGCTCGCACGACGTCGTCGTCCTCGACGACTGCCCGATCACGGTGGAGCCGGCTGCGCAGGCCGTGCTGGGCCGGTCGTGGCCTGGCGCCGGCGCCGTCGACGTCTCGATCGACTCCGCGGGCGCGGTGACCACGAGCCGGCTGGACCGCACCGGGCGGCCGACGTCGAGCCGCGTGGTGCGCCCCGGCGGCGAGCTGCCCGAGGAGCCGGTCACCCGGGCGGAACGGCGCGCGGGCGGGCGGGACTGGGAGGTCGAGGGCACCGGTTTCTGGCAGGTGCACCCCGCCGCCGCGGACGCCCTCGTCGGGGCGGTCGCGGAGTTCGCCGCCGTCCGTCCCGGGGAGACCGTGCTGGACCTGTATGCCGGTGCCGGTCTGTTCGGCGGCGCGCTGGCGCCGACGGTGGGAGAGACCGGCCGGGTGGTGTGCGTCGAGTCCGACGCAGCCGCCTGCGCCGCCGCGGACGCGAACCTCGCCGACCTGCCGCACGCCGAGGTCTGGCAGGGCGACGTCGATGCCGAGGGGCTGCGCGAGCTGCTCGAGGAGCTGGGCGGCCCGCCGGACGTCGTCGTCCTGGACCCGCCACGGGCCGGTGCCGGGCAGGCGGTGAGCCGGCTGCTGGCCGGCACGGGTGCGCGCGCCGTCGTCTACGTGGCCTGCGACCCGGCGGCGCTGGCCCGGGACGTGGCCGCGTTCGGCGAGGCCGGCTACCGGCTGGCCGGCCTCCGCGGCTTCGACGCCTTCCCCATGACCCAGCACGTGGAGTGCGTCGCCCTGCTGGTCCCGGCCGGACCGGCCCCGTCCGGAGGATGACGGCGCCCGTCGCAGACGTCACCCGGGCCCGCACCGCGCCCGCCGTGGCGCGCGTGCTCACCGCCGCGCTGCTGGCAGCGGGTGCACTGGTCGTCCTCGCCCGCGCCGCGTGGTACCTGGTCGATCGCCTGGACCGCCCGTTCCCGCTGACGCCCTACGTTTTCCCGCAGTACTGGCTGGACTACGGCGACGGCTTCGTCCGGCGCGGGCTGCCCGGTCAGCTGCTGCGCTGGGTGCTCGGACGCCCGCCCGACCGCGGGGAGGCCGTCCTGGCCGCCACCGTGCTGGCTCTGGCCGCGGTGGCCGGCGTGCTCGCGCTCGCCGTCGCCCTCGGCCGCCGGGCCGGGTCGGTGTCCGGCGGGATCGCGGTGGCGGCGGCGGTCGTCGTCTCGCCGCTCACCCTGTCCCTGCCGGTGCGCGACCTGGGCCGGCCGGACTCGGTGGGGCTCGCCGTCCTGGCGCTGCTGGCCTGCCTGCCGTGGCGCCGGCTGCCGGTACCGCTCGCGGTCGGGCTGGTGGCCGCGCTGTGCGGGGTCGCTACGGCGACCCAGGAGTTCCTCCTGCTGGTGGTCGCCCCGGTCGCCGTCCTCGCGCTGGCCCGCTGCGTCCCGTCGCGGCGTGCCCGGGTGCTCGCGACGGGTGCGGCACTGATCCCTGCCGCCGCGGTGGCGCTGCTGAGCGCGGTGCGGCCCGCTCGGGCGGCGGCGGTGGACCGGGCCACCGCGGAGGCGGCGGCCGCCGGGGTCCCGCCGCCCGGCGCGCTGGTGCCGGACCACACGTCGGTGCTGCGCCTGCGCTACGGGTTCCTCGACAACCTCACCGCCTACTACTCGTTGCTCGACCCGCTGACCGTGGTCGCGACGACGCTGATGTGGGGCGGTGTCGCCGCCCTGACACTCGGCCTGGTCTGGCAGCTGATGGGCGGCGCGCTGCGGGACCGCCGGTTCGTCGCGGTCCTCTCCTCGGCGGTGGTGGTCGCGGGCCTGCTGTCCTGCGCGGGCATCGACCACCGCCGGTGGTGGGCCCTGGCGACCATGGGTGGCCTGGCCGCACTGGTCCTGCTCACCCCGCCGTCCGGTGCGGGAGCCGGCCAGGACCGGCGACGGGCGCTGCTGCTCCTCCCCGCCGCCGCGCTGCTGGTCGCCGCCGGCTGGAAGATGCAGCTCTTCCCGGTCTTCTCGCTCCAGGTCTGAGGAGGCCGGTCGGGTCGCCGGGAGGCCACTCGCTACCGTGCAGGGGTGCCCATGTGGGAATACGCCTCGGTCATCACCGCCAACGACGCGGAGTCGCAGCGGGCCGGCGTGAGCGTCAAGCTCCCCGGCGGTTCGTCGGAACGCCAGCAGGGGGACACCAGCACGGTGCTCAACCAGCTCGGCGCCGAAGGGTGGGAGCTGGTCAGCTACCACTCCAGCGGCGCGGGCACCTGGGGCTTCGAGCAGTTCTGGCTGAAGCGCCAGGTCGGTTCCTGACGGTCCTGCCGTCGCCGGCGGCAGGGGTCACCCGAGCACCGTCGCGCCGGCGGTCATGGTGCCCGGCTCGACCTCGGTCAGACCGGCGTCGTGGATGACGACGGGCATCGCGGCGACCTCGTCGCTCGTGCCGTCGAGGACGACCACCCGACCGTGCGGGACGTCGAACGCGCGGAGCGCGGCGTGCACGGCCTGGGCGCAGGCCTTGCCACGGCTCATCGGGACGTGGCGGTTGAGCAGGATGCGGACCTCGGGGGCGCTCGACGGCTCCGGGCCGGGGGAGGGGAGTCGGGGTCTCACGGCTGCTCCTGGGGGAGGACGGCGGCGGGTGCGGAAAGCGTCGTGCAGGAAGCTCGATAGCCGCTGCTCCCGCCGCGCGCCAGAGGTCGCGGTGCGCGACGTCGGCGCACCCGTGCGCAGCGACCCACTGCGGACGGCGAGGCGGATCGAACGCTTGTTCGATCGTGCGGCAGACTGGTGCGGTGGACGCGACGGTGCCGCCGGGCTGGCCGGACGAGGTGCGTCCGCCGGGTGCGCCCGACTGGGAGCGCACCGCGGTCGCCTGGCTCTACGACCTCGTCCCGCCGGACTACCGGGCGCACGAGGTGCTGCGCCGCTACCCGGTGCTGCTCGCCCGCTTCGCCTCCGACCACGTCGCCGCGGGGCTCGAGGCGGCCCGCGCCGGCTGGCGCACCGTCCGCGTCGAGCTGGCCGACCAGTTGCCGGTGGAGGCCATCGAGGCCGCGATGCGGGCCTACGAGCGGGAGGGCGCCCGGCTGGTGGCGGCCGCCCGCGGCGTGGAGGTCGTCGCCGGGGCGCTGCGGGGCGAGCGGTGGGTGCCGCGGCTCTGAGCGGCGGCGGGTGCCTCGCGCGGTGAGCGGAGGTGAGGGAACCCGGGGGCCCGGCCGCAGCAAGCGGACCCCCGGGTGGTCTCAGGCGGCGAGGCGGTCGGTCTCGCTCAGGGCCGCCGCGAGGGCTCCGAGCACCTCGGCGCGTCCGCCGAGGCTGCCGGGCACCACGCTCAGGCACTCGACGGCCGAGGGGATCGCCGACTGCGCCAGCGCCCGCCGCATCGGCTCGACCAGCAGGTCCCCGGCGGTGCCGAGCTCGCCCCCGACGACGATGCGGTCGGGGTTCAACGTGTTCACCAGCCCGCCCAGGACCACGCCGACGTAGGTGCCGGCGTCGGCCACGAGCCGCCGGCAGGCCTGGTCGCCCTCGATCGCGCCGTCGACCAGCGCGCGCAGGTCCGCCAGGTGCGGGGCGGCGGTCCGGACGGCGCGCAGCAGGGCGCTGCCCCCGGCCTTGAGCTCCAGGCAGCCGCGGTTGCCGCAGCGGCAGAGGTCGCCGTCGGGGTCGAGGCTGACGTGCCCGATCTCGCCCGCCGTGCCCGACACGCCACGCAGCAGCGAGCCGTCGAGGACCAGTGCGCCGCCGATGCCGGTGGCGAGCTTCAGATAGACCGTCGACCGGGAGCCGACGCCGGCCCCCCAGCGGGACTCCGCCAGCGCGCCCAGGTTGGCGTCGTTGTCGACCAGTACCGGCAGGCCCAGCCGTTCACGCAACTCGGCCGCGGGAACGGTGCCCGACCAGTTCGGCAGGATGTTCGACTTCACGACGATGCCGTCACCCGCCTCCGTGTCGCCGGACACCGGTGTCGGCAGGCCGGCGACCATGCCCACGACGTCGGCCGTCCCGGCGCCCACGCGGTCGAGCTGGGCGCGCACCTGCGCCGCCACGGTGTCGAGCACCGCGTCGGCACCCAGGTCGACCACGGGCACCGAGGCGACGTGCTCGCCGATCACCTCGTGCGCCAGGTCTCCGACGGCGACCCGTACGTGGGTGCGGCCGATGTCGACGCCGACCACCACACCGGCGCGGCGGGTGAGCTGGACCAGGCTGGCCGGCCGGCCGCCCGTCGGCAGCTGCCCGGAGGGGTCGGCGGGGGTGACGAGGCCGCGGTCGACGAGCTCGGCGACGTAGCCGGAGACCGTCGCGCGGGACAGCCCGGTGTGCTCGACCAGCTGGGCGCGGGTGGCCGGCCCGGCCAGGCGGAGGGCCTGGACCAGACGGCGTGGGGGGCCCGTGACGTCAGCCAGCCACGGTTGGTTCCCCATGGTCGGTGATGGTCGGGGCCGGTCGTACTTCTGTCAACTACCGACATCACAGGTCTCGATCCGGTGACATCTCGATGTCGTATTGACAAGTCCAGGCAGAAGGTCGACCGTCTCGTGCGGTGCATCACCTTTGCGCCCTTCGTCTTCCGACTCATCGAGGAGTTTCCGTGGACAAGCGTCGAGGCGCGGCCCTGGGCCTGGCTCTGACGGCGGTACTCGCCGTCACCGCCTGCGAGAGCGACAGCGAGGGTGGCGGAGGTGGTGGGGACGACGACACCCTGAACATCGCCTTCCTGCTGCCCGAGTCCCAGACCACCCGGTACGAGAGCTTCGACCGGCCCCTGTTCGAGGCCGCGGTCGAGGACGAGTGCCCGAGCGACCAGACCTGCAAGGTCCTGTACAGCAACGCCAACCAGGACGCCTCGCAGCAGCAGTCGCAGGCCGAGGCGGCCATCAACAACGGCGCCGACGTCCTCGTGCTGGACCCGGTCGACGGCGACGCGGCGGCCAACATCGCCGCCACCGCCAAGGAGAAGGACATCCCGGTCGTGGCCTACGACCGTTCGATCAGCGACGCCGAGGTCGCCTACTACGTCTCCTTCGACAACGTCACCGTCGGCGAGACCCAGGCGCAGGCGCTCGTCGACCGACTCACCGAGCAGGGCGTGACCAGCGGCAACATCGTCATGATCAACGGTGGCCCGACCGACCCGAACGCCAAGCAGTTCAACGAGGGCGCGCACAACGTCTTCGACGAGTCCGGCTTCACCCTCCAGCCCGAGGGCGAGGACTTCTTCACCCCCGACTGGGAGCCGGAGAACGCGCAGTCCTTCATGGACGGGCAGATCGCCGACCTCGGCCCGACCGGCTTCGTCGGCGTCTACGCCGCCAACGACGGCACGGCCGGTGGCGCCATCTCCGCCATGCAGACCGCGGGCATCAACCCGCTCCCGCCGGTGACCGGTCAGGACGCCGAGCTCGCGGGCATCCAGCGGGTCGTCTCCGGTGAGCAGTACATGACCGTCTACAAGCCGATCGCCCCCGAGGCGGAGAAGGCGGCCGAGGTCGCCGTCGCGCTGGCCCAGGGCGAGGAGGTCGAGGGCGACACCACCGTGAACAACGGCGAGATGGACGTCCCGTCCACGCTGTTCGACCCGATCGCCGTCACGGCGGAGAACGTGGCCGACACCGTCGTGGCCGACGGCTTCTGGACGGTCGAGGACATCTGCACCGCCGACTACGCCGCCGCGTGCGCGGCCATCGGCCTGCAGTGACCCTGCAGTGACCCCCTGCCCCGTGGGCCCGGGCATCCGCCCGGGCCCACGGGGCGCCGGTCGTCCCGGCACCCCCACCACCCCGCACCACCAGGAGGAACCGCGTGAGCGCCGACGTGCTCAGCACTGAGCCGCACACCCCGCCGGTGGGGACCAGCCTGCTGTCCCTCACCGGCATCCAGAAGCGCTTCGGCGCCGTCCGCGCCCTCTCCGACGTGGACTTCGAGGTCCGGGCCGGTGAGGTCGTCGCCCTCGTCGGCGACAACGGCGCGGGCAAGTCCACCCTCGTCAAGGTGATGTCCGGCGCCGGCCCCGCCGACGAGGGCAGCTACCGGATCGAGGGCCGCGAGGTCTCGATCGGCACGCCCGCCGCCGCGTCGGCCCACGGCGTCGCCACGGTCTTCCAGGACCTCGCCATCTGCGACAACCTCGACGTCGTCGCGAACCTGTTCCTCGGCCGCGAGCTCACCCGCGGCGTCGCCCTGGACGAGCCGGAGATGGAACGCCGCACCGTCGAGCTGCTCGAGCAGCTGTCGGTGAAGCTGCCCAGCGTGCGCATCCCGATGGCCTCGCTGTCCGGCGGTCAGCGTCAGTCGGTGGCGATCGTCCGCGCGCTGCTCGGGTCGCCCAAGGTCGTGCTGCTCGACGAGCCGACGGCGGCCCTCGGCGTCGCCCAGACCGCGCAGGTGCTGAACCTGGTCGAGCGGCTGCGCGAGCGGGGCCTGGGCGTCGTGCTGATCAGCCACAACATGGCCGATGTCATGGCCGTGGCCGACCGCGCCGTCGTCCTGCGGCTGGGCCGCGTGGCCGGCCGCTTCGACATGGCCGACGTCTCCCGCGAGCAGCTCGTCGCCACCATCACCGGTGCGGACACCAACGTCGTCAGCGAGCGGGCCGCCCGCGTGGCCGGCCGCTCGGCCGCCGCGCCCGCCGGTACCGAGGGGAACCAGGCATGAGCACCACCTCCACCGACAGCGCGGCCGACGCGGCGGCGATGGACCCCGCCGTCCCCGTCCCGGACGCCGCACCGCAGCAGCCCAAGCAGATGCTCCGCGAGCGGCTGGCCGGTCTGCGCGGGGGCGACCTCGGGTCGCTGCCCGTCGTCATCGGCCTGGCCGTCATCGTCATCGTCTTCCAGTCGCTGAACTCGACGTTCCTCAACTCGTTCAACCTGGTCAACCTGTGCCTGCAGATCGCCGCGGTCGGCATCATCGCCACCGGCGTGACGCTGGTCCTGCTCCTCGGCGAGATCGACCTGTCGGTCGGCTCGGTCTCCGGGCTGGCGGCGGCCATCCTCGCCGTCCTGAACGTGAACGAGGGCCTGCCGCCGGTGGTCGCGCTGCTGGCCGCCGCGGCCGGCGGCCTGGTGATCGGCACCATCCACGGGCTGGTCTTCACCAAGCTCGGGGTGCCGTCGTTCATCGTGACGCTGGCCGGCCTGCTGGTCTGGCAGGGCGCCCAGCTCCAGGTGCTCGGCTCGCAGGGCACCATCAACCTGCCGCCCAGCGGCGGGCTGCAGCAGTTCGGCCGGTTCTCCTACCTGGCGGACTGGCAGTCCTACGGCCTGGCCGTCGTCCTCCCGGTGCTGTTCCTCGCCGCGAAGCTCGCGACCCGCTCCCGCCGCACCCGGGCGGGGCTGCCGGTCGGCGCGGTGTGGGTGCCCGTGGCCCAGGCGCTGCTGCTCCTGGCCGTGCTGCTCGCCGTCGTCGCCAAGCTGTCGATCGACCGCGGCGTGCCGTGGATCTTCGTGGTCTTCGTCGCGATCCTCGCCCTCGTCGAGTACGTGCTGCGCCGCACCCGGTACGGCCGCGCGGTCTTCGCGGTGGGCGGCAACATCGAGGCGGCCCGGCGGGCCGGCATCAAGGTCGACGCCCTCCGCACCTCGGTGTTCGCCATCGCCTCGATGCTGGCCGCGGTGGGCGGCACGGTGGCCGCGATGCGGCTGGGCTTCGCCAACCAGAGCTCCGGCGCGGCCGACACCCTGATCAACGCCATCGCCGCGGCGGTCATCGGTGGCACCAGCCTCTTCGGTGGGCGCAGCCGGATGTACTCCGCACTGCTCGGTGCGCTGGTGATCGGGGCCATCGCCAACGGCCTGGACCTGCTCAACCTGTCCTCGGCGCTGCGCTACATCATCACCGGCACGGTCCTCCTGCTGGCGGTCGTCATCGACGCGCTGGCCTCGCGGGGACGCCGGTCCGCCGGGCGCTGATCGCGCCCCTCCTGTGCCGGCCGCCTCCTCCGCCCTCCCGGAGGAGGCGGCTGCACGGGATCTTGCTCACGGGGTCGAAGCCGCAGGACACGAGTACGGTTGAGCGGCGGCGGCCTCCTGCGCCGTGCCATCCCACGCCAGAGAGGACCAGCCGCGACGTGCCGCTCCTGCGATCGCTCCGTGGCCCGGACGATGTCAGGGCCCTCCGCCCTGAAGACCTCCCCGTCCTCGCCGCCGAGATCCGCGACGCGCTGGTCACCAGCGTGGCGAAGACCGGTGGGCACCTGGGCCCCAACCTCGGCTGCGTCGAGCTGACCATCGCGCTGCACCGGGTGTTCGACAGCCCGCGCGAGCCGATCGTCTTTGACACCGGCCACCAGTCCTACGTGCACAAGATGCTCACCGGCCGGGTCGAGGGCTTCGAGCGGCTGCGACAGCGCGGCGGGCTGTCCGGCTACCCGAGCCGCAGCGAGAGCGAGCACGACTGGGTCGAGAACAGCCACGCGTCGACGTCGCTGTCCTACGCCGACGGGCTGGCCAAGGCCTTCGCCATCCGCGGCGACTCCCGCCCCGTCGTCGCCGTCATCGGCGACGGCGCGCTGACCGGTGGCATGGCCTGGGAGGCGCTGAACAACATCGCCGCCGCGCAGGACCGCCCCGTGGTCATCGTGGTCAACGACAACGGCCGCTCCTACTCGCCGACCATCGGCGGCGTCGCCGACGCCCTGGCCACCCTGCGGCTGCGCCCCGGCTACGAGAACGCGCTGCTCCAGGTCCGGCAGACCCTGAACCGGGCGCCCGTCGTCGGCACCGCCCTGTACGACGCGCTGCACGCGATCAAGAAGGGCCTCAAGGACGTCCTGTCCCCGCAGGGCATGTTCGAGGACCTCGGCATGAAGTACGTCGGCCCCGTCGACGGCCACGACACCAAGGCCATGGAGTCGGCGCTGCGCCGGGCGCGGGACTTCGGCGGGCCCGTCATCGTGCACGCCGTCACCACCAAGGGCTTCGGCTACGCGCCGGCCGAGACCGACCAGATCGACGCCTGGCACGCCACCGGCATCTTCGACCCGGACAGCGGCGCCAGCGTGCGCAAGACCGGCCGCCCGTGGACCGACGCGTTCTCCGACGAGCTGGTGCGGGTCGGCACCGAGCGCCCCGACGTCGTGGCCATCACCGCCGCGATGCTGCACCCGACCGGCCTGGCCGCCTTCGGCGAGCGCTTCCCCGAGCGGACCTTCGACGTCGGCATCGCCGAGCAGCACGCGCTGACCTCGGCCGCCGGCCTGGCGATGGCCGGGATGCACCCCGTCGTCGCCGTCTACTCGACGTTCCTCAACCGGGCGTTCGACCAGCTCCTCATGGACGTCGCCCTGCACCGCCAGCCGGTGACGGTCGTGCTCGACCGCGCCGGCGTGACCGGTGAGGACGGCGCCTCGCACAACGGCATGTGGGACATGTCGATCGTCTCGATCGTGCCGGGCGTGCACCTGGCCGCCCCGCGCGACGAGGCGACGCTGCGCGAGGCCCTGCGCGAGGCCGTCGACATCTCCGACGGTCCCTCGGTGATCCGCTTCCCCAAGGGCGTCCTCCCGCCGGACCTGCCCGCGCTCGAGCGCCGTGGGCCGGTCGACGTGCTCCGTCGCGGGGCGACCCGGGACGTGCTGCTCGTCGCCGTCGGCTCGATGGTGCCGCTGTGCCTGGCCGCCGCCGAGCGCGCCGCCGACCACGGCATCGACGTCACCGTCGTCGACCCGCGCTGGGTGCTGCCGGTGTCCGACGAGCTCGTGGAGCTGGCGTCCGCGCACCGGCTCGTGGTCACCGTCGAGGACGGCGGCCGCGCCGGGGGAGTCGGCACCACGCTCACCCAGGCGCTGCAGGACCGCGACGTCGACGTGCCGGTGCGCGCGCTCGGCCTCCCGCAGCAGTTCTTCGACCACGGCAGCCGCGGCCAGGTCCTCGCCGACGTCGGGCTGACCGAGCAGGACGTCGCCCGCCGGATCGCCGAGTGGAGCGCGAAGCTCGGGGAGCGCGCCGACGCCGCCCAGCCCGAACGGGTGGACGGCGCTCAGGCGTGACCGTGATCGCCTCGGTGAACCGCTCGATGGACAGCCTCACCCGCACGTTCCGCTGATCCGGCCCGCGAGAGCCGCCCCGCGACGTCGCAGCCGCCGTGCACCGCGGCTCCGTGGCCGTACGGCGGCTCCCGTGGGACCCGAGGCGGGCGATCGAGGGTGGCGGCGCGCGAGGTCAGGCGCGGGTGGCGGCGTCGGTGAGCAGGTCGGCGGTGAGGCCGATCTGCCACTCGCGCGCCCCGCCGGCCCGCAGCGCCGTCACCACCGTGTCGCGCTCGCGCGGCTCGGGTGGGTGCCACATCAGCCGGCGCACGAGGTCGGGGGAGACGATGTTCTCCACCGGGACGGAGTGCTTCTCGGCCACCTCGGCCAGGCCCGCACGGGCCGCCTGCAGCCGCGTGGCCGCCGCGGGGTCGCGGTCGGCCCACCGGTTCACCGGGGGAGGACCGTCACCGGTCCGGCTGTGCGGGGGCAGCTCGTCCTCGGGGATCTCCTTGCCGCGGACCAGCGCCTGGAACCAGTGGGCCACGAGGCGCCGGTTGGCGCGGCCGCGGAACACCGGCAGCTCGAGCAGGGCGCCCTCGTTCTTCGGGTCGGCTTGCACCGCGGAGACCATCGCCGAGTCGGGCAGCACCCGGCCCGGGGCCACGTCGCGGCGGCGGGCCAGCTCGTCACGGGCCTCCCACAGCGCGCGCAGCATGCCCAGCTGACGGCGGCTGCGCAGCCCGTGCACACCGGAGGTGCGGCGCCAGGGGTCGACCCGGGGTGCGGCGGGGCCGGCGGCCAGGATCGCCTCGAACTCCTGGCGGGCCCACTCGGTCTTGCCCTGCTCCTCGAGGATCGCGGCCAGCGCGTCGCGCAGGTCGACCAGCACCTCGACGTCCAGGGCGGCGTACACCAGCCACTCCTCGGGCAGCGGTCGGGTGCTCCAGTCGGCGGCCGAGTGGCCCTTCTGCAGCGAGAAGCCCAGCAGCGACTCGACGACGGCGCCCAGCCCCACCCGGGGCAGGCCGGCGAGGCGGGCGGCCAGCTCGGTGTCGAACAACCGGCGGGGGACCATGCCGATCTCGGCCAGGCAGGGGAGGTCCTGGTTGGCGGCGTGCAGCACCCACTCGGCGTCGCCGATCGCGTCCTGCAGCCCGGAGAGGTCGGGCAGCGGGACGGGGTCGACCAGGCCGGTGCCCGAGCCGTTGCGGCGCAGCTGCACCAGGTAGGCGCGCTGCCCGTAGCGGTAGCCCGAGGCGCGCTCGGCGTCGACGGCGACCGGACCGGTCCCGGAGCGCAGCGCCTCGGCGTACTCGACGAGCTGGGTGGAGTTCTCGATGACCGGGGGCAGCCCGTCGCGGGGGGCGAGCAGCGGGACGGCGGTGGACTCCTCGGCGGGCGCCTCCGGGGTCGGCTCCTCCGCACCAGGAGTGGGCTCGGTGCTCAGTTGCCGTCCACCTTCTCGCCGGTCCTCGTCGGTCGGTCGCGGAGCGGGAGCCCGCGCGCCGGGACCGATGTTAGAGAGTCTCGCCGCCGGACCGGTCGGCGCCTCTCCCGCCCTCCCCGAGGAGATGGACCCCCGGGGGCGGGAGGCCCGCCGCGTTGGCCAGGACCTGGAGCCACGCCTGCAGGTGCTGGTCCAGTGCGGTGTCGCCCGCGGTCCAGGAGGCGCGCATCTCGACGTCCACCGAGTGCTCGGGTCCGGCCAGCTCGCCGAACCGCGTCGAGGCCGTGCGGGTGACGGTGCCGCCGACGGTCGTGTGCTCGGCCCCGGTCTCGGCCAGCGCGTCGGTGAGCCAGCTCCAGGCGACCTCGGAGAACATCGTGTCGTCGACGAGCTCCTCGTCGGTCTCGGCCGAGAGGTAGCCGACGCACCGCGTCGTCCCGTGCCAGGTCTCGTGGCCGGCCGGGTCGTGCAGGACGATGAACCGCGCGCTGGCGATCTCGACGTCCTCGTCACCGTCCCGCTCGCTCACCGACGCGCCGATGGCGTGGGCGTACGGGGCCAGCCGCTGGGGAGCCGGGATGTGCTCGAGGACGATCTCCGGGCGGGCGCGGACGCCCGCCAGCGCGTCCAGGGCGGCCCGGAACGCGGCGGGGACCTCGTCCCCGCGTCCGTCCTTGCCCTTGTTCCCGGCCTCGGCCAGGAGATGCGGCTCCACGTGCGCAGGGTAGGTCGCCTGCTAGCACATCGCTCCCGACGCGCCGCAGAGGTGGCCGACTGTGTCGCGACGCGCCGGGAACGCGCCCGGCGGGCGTCTGGGAGGATCGGCCCTCGTGAGCTCCGACCCCACCCCGGCCCCCGCCCCGGTCCCCTCGACGTCCCCGGCCGAGTCCGACCTCGTCCGCGCCGCCCGGGGGCTGCCGGTCAGCCGCACGCCGGTGTGGTTCATGCGCCAGGCCGGCCGCTCCCTGCCGGAGTACCGCAGCCTGCGCGCCGGCACGGTGATGCTGGACGCCTGCCAGGACCCCGACATGGTCACCGAGATCACCCTGCAGCCGGTCCGCCGGCACGGCGTCGACGCGGCCATCCTCTTCTCCGACATCGTCCTGCCGCTGGTCGTCGCCGGGATGGACGTCGAGATTAAGCCGGGCATCGGGCCGGTGATCGACAAACCGGTCCGCTCGGTGGCCGACGTCGACGCGCTGCCGGCCCTGGAGCCCGAGGCGCTGGGCTTCCTGGAGACGGCGGTGCGCCAGCTGGTCGCCGAGCTGGGGGCCACCCCGCTCATCGGCTTCGCCGGGGCGCCGTTCACCCTCGCCACCTACCTGATCGAGGGCGGCCCCTCCAAGGAGCACGCCCGCACCAAGGCGTTCATGTACGCGGAGCCGGAGGCCTGGTCCCGGCTGCTGGACAAGCTGGCCGTCTCGGCGGCGATCTTCCTGCGGGCGCAGGTGGACGCCGGAGCGGTGGCCGTCCAGCTCTTCGACTCGTGGGCGGGCGTGCTCTCGGCGGCCGACTACGCCGAGCGCGTGCTGCCGCACTCGCGGGCGGTGTTCGACGGCCTGGGCGAGCGCGACGTCCCGCGCATCCACTTCGGCGTGGGCACCGGTGAGCTGCTGCCGCTCATCGGGGACGCCGGCGCCGACGTCGTGGGCGTCGACTGGCGGATCCCGCTCGACGAGGCGGCCCGCCGCGTCGGCCCGAACCGGTCGCTGCAGGGCAACCTGGACCCCGCCGTCCTGCTGGCCGATCGCGCGACGGTCGACCGCGAGGTGCGCCGGGTCGTCGAGCAGGGCCGGACCGCCCGCGGCCACATCTTCAACCTGGGCCACGGCGTGCTGCCGGACACCGACCCCGGCGCGCTCACCCACGTCGCCGAGCTGGTCCACGAGCTCACGACGAGATGAGCCGCTTCGTCGTCGTCGGGGCCGGCATCACCGGCCTGACCGCCGCCTTCGAGTGGCGCCGTCGCCGGCCGGACGACGAGATCGTGGTGCTGGAGGCCGGCGACCGGATCGGCGGCAAGCTGCACCGCATCGAGCTCGCCGGGCACTGGTACGACACCGGGCCCGAGGCGATGCTCGCCCGCGTGCCCGACGCCGTGGCGCTGGTCGAGGCCCTCGGCCTGGGCGACCGGCTGGTCGCGCCCGCCACCACCCAGGCCTCGGTGGTGCTGCCCGACGGCCGGCACCCGCTGCCGGCCGGCACCGTGCTCGGCGTCCCCGCCTCCGCCGAAGGTCTCGAGGGCTTCCTGTCACCCGACGGCGTCGCGCGGGTGCGGGCCGAGGCCGACCTCCCGCCGGTCCGGCCCGACGGCGACGTCGCCGTCGGCGCGTTGCTGCGCGAGCGGCTGGGCGACGAGGTGGTCGACCGGCTGGTCGAGCCGCTGCTGGGCGGCGTCTACGCCGGCCGGGCCGACGAGCTGTCGCTGCAGGCGACCATGCCGGCCCTTGCCGCCTCCCTGCCGGCCGCGGGGTCGGTCCTGGGTGCCGCGGCGGCCGCCCGGGACGCCGGCATCCGCAGCCGGGGCGACGCCGACGGGCCGGTGTTCGTCACCGTCTCCGACGGGATCGGGTCGCTGCCGGCCGCGCTGGTCGAGGCCGCCCGCGCCGATGTCCGGCTCCGCACGCCCGCCCACGGGCTGCGCCGCACGCCCGGCGGCTTCCAGCTCTCCATCGGGTCCGCGGCCGAGCCGGAGCTGCTGGACGCCGACCACGTGCTGGTGACCGCTCCGGCGCTGAAGGCGGCCCGGCTGCTGCGCGAGGTGGCGCCGGGCGCGGTCGAGCCGCTGGCCGGCATCCCGTACGCGTCGATGGCCGTCGTCGCCATGGCCTTCCCCGCCCAGGACGTCCCCGCCGGGTCGGGGCTGCTCGTGCCGCCGGTCACCGGGCGCCTGGTCAAGGGCGTCACCGTGTCGTCGGCGAAGTGGCCGCACCTGGGCGGCGGGGAGGCGCTGCTGGTCCGTTCGTCGGTGGGCCGGTTCCGCGCGGAGGAGGACCTGCAGCGCGACGACGACGAGCTGATCGCCGCCGTGGTGGCCGACGTCGCCGATCTGCTCGGCCTGGACCGTCCCGAGCCGCTGCAGACGGCGCTGATCCGGTGGGGCGGGGGGCTGCCTCAGTACCTCGTCGGGCACCGGGAACGGGTCGCCGCGGTGCGGGCCGCCGTGGCGGAGGTGCCCGGCCTGGAGGTCGCCGGAGCGGCGTTCGACGGGCTGGGCGTTCCTGCGTGCATCCGCGACGCCACCCGGGCGGTCACCGCACTCCTGGGCTGACCGCCGGTTGCCGACTCCGGCCCGGGCGACCAGGGTCGAGGGCATGACCGGGACCTTTCTCCGCGGGCTGGCCGCCGGTGCGGCCGGCACCGTCGCGCTGGACGCCGTGGGCTACCTCGACATGGCGCTGCGCGGCCGCCCGGCCAGTCCGGTCCCCGGGCAGATCGTGGACGCGGTGGCCGAGCGCATCGGCCGGCCGGTGCCGGGCAGGGGCCGCGCGCAGGAGTCGCGCCGGAGCGCGCTCGCGGCCCTCGCAGGTCTGGGCAACGGCCTCGGCGTCGGCGTGCTGGCCAGCGCCGCCCGCTCCTACGGCGTGCGCTTCTCCCCACCCGTGGGCGCGGTGCTCGCCGGTGTGACGTCCGCCGCTGCCACGGACCTCGCGATCGCCGGGCTGGGCATCGGGGATCCGCGCACCTGGTCGGCCGCCGACTGGGCGGCCGACGCCGTGCCGCACCTGGCCTACGGCGTGGCGGTGCAGGCGGTGCTCGAGGCGGCGCCGAGCGACCGCGAGAAGCGCACGCCGCGCCGCCCGGCCGGTGCGGCCGTCGTGCTGCGCTCGGCCCTGTTGGGGCTGGCCACCGGCAGCCGCAGCAGCCTGGGCTTCGCCGGGCCCATCCTCAGCGCCCCCCGGGGCTCCGGACCGGGGCGGTCCACCGTGCCGGCCAAGGTGGCGACGACGGTCGCCCTGGCCGCGGAGCTGGTCGCCGACAAGCAGCCGGGTGCGCCGTCCCGTCTCAGCCGTGCAGGGCTGCTCTCGCGGCTGCTGGGCGGGTTCGAGGGCGGTGCGCGGCTGGCGACCAGGTCCGGCGCCAACGGCGCGGTGCCGGCCACGGCGGGCGTGGTCGGGGCCGCGGCGGGTTCCGTGGCCGGGGTCGCCTGGCGCCGTTGGGCGGCGACCCGGATGCCGGCGGTGACGGCGGCGCTCCTGGAGGACGGCGCCGCGGTGGCGCTGGCCGCGCTGGCGTGCCTGCCCGGCCGCGCCCGCCCCGCCCTGGTCGCCGTGCCCTGAGCCCGACGGTGGTGGACGCCACGGGCAGCGGGGGCATCCCCAGGGGCAGGCCGGTGTTGGTAGGACCGTGAGCACCCAGCACGACCCGATCCACCCGACCACCCCACGACCCCGTCCCGCAGCCCGTTGCCTGCGCCACCACGTGTGGCTGGCCGCGTGCGGTGACTGCCGCGAGCAGCACGCCGACCTGCTGACCGGCCGGCGCCGCGCCTCCGCGGACCGCTGAACGCTCCGCCCGCGACCCCGACCGGGTCGCGGGCGGTTCCACGTCCGGGGGGATGATGGGGGCATGACCGAGCAGACCGAGGAACGCAGCATCGGCAAGCGGGCGAACGAGCTCAACGCGAGCATCCGCTACACGATGTGGTCGGTGTTCCGCCTGGCCCGCCCGCTGGCCGACGACGCGCGCACCGCCGCCGCCGACGAGGCCTCCGCGCTGATCGAGGAGCTGGCAGGCAAGGACGTCGTCGTCCGCGGCGTCTACGACGTCGCCGGGCTGCGGGCCGACGCCGACGTCATGGTGTGGTGGCACGCCTCGACCCCAGACGCGCTGCAGGAGGCCTACACCCGGCTCCGCCGCACCACGCTGGGCCGCAGCCTCGACCCCGTCTGGTCGCAGATGGCGCTGCACCGGCCGGCGGAGTTCAACCGCAGCCACATCCCGGCGTTCCTCGCCGACGAGGAGCCGCGCCGCTACGTGTGCGTCTACCCCTTCGTGCGCTCCTACGAGTGGTACCTGCTCCCGGACGAGGAGCGGCGGGACATGCTCAAGGAGCACGGCATGCAGGCCCGGCCCTACCCGGACGTGCGGGCCAACACCGTCGCCTCGTTCGGGCTGGGCGACTACGAGTGGATGCTCGCCTTCGAGGCCGACGAACTGCACCGCATCGTCGACCTCATGCGGGACCTGCGGGCCAGCCGCGCGCGCCGGCACGTCCGCGAGGAGATCCCCTTCTACACCGGCGTCCGCAAGCCGATCGCCGAGCTGGTCCGCGACCTGGCCTGACTCCGCTTTTCCGCGGTGAAGCGGTCCGCATCACCGCGGAAAAGCAGGAACGCCAGAGGGCGGTCACCCGGTATCGGGTGACCGCCCTCCGACGTCGTGCGGTGGGTTACTCCGCCGGCTGCAGGCGGATGGAGACGCTGTTGATGCAGTAGCGGTCGCCGGTGGGCGTCTGCGGGGCGTCGTCGAAGAGGTGACCCAGGTGGCTGTGGCAGCTGGCGCACAGCACCTCGGTGCGGAGCATCCCGTAGCTGCGGTCCTCGCGGAGGATCACGTGGTCCTCCGCGGAGGCCTCGTAGAACGAGGGCCAGCCGCAGTGCGAGTCGAACTTGGTCTCCGAGCGGAACAGTTCGGCACCGCAGGCACGGCACTCGTAGACGCCGACGGTCTTGGTGTCGACGTACTCACCGGTCCAGGCCCGCTCGGTGCCGGCCTGGCGGAGCACCGCGTACTCCTCCGGCGACAGCTGGGCGCGCCACTCGGCGTCGGTCTTCTGCACCTGGGGCTGCTGCGAGGAGGTCGTCATGTCCGGTCGAACGGGCTCCGCCGGACCGCCATTCCCGCGGGTCAGCGCCCGAGGCCGGCGTCGCGGGCACGGACGATCGCCTGGGCCCGGTCGGTGACCTGCAGCTTGGCCAGCACGTTCGACACGTTGTTGCGGACCGTCTTCGGCGACAGGTACAGCGTGGCCGCGATCTGGGCGTTGGTGCGCCCCGCAGCGACCAGGTCGAGCACCTCGCGCTCCCGGGCGGTGAGCTGGGGGAACGCCGTCTCCGGGCCGGCGGGTCCGGCGGTGAAGAACTCCGCGATCCGGCGCGCGAGCGCTGCGCCGAACACCGCGCCGCCGCCGGCGACCGTCGTGATCGCGCGCACGACCTCCTCCTGGTCGGCGCCCTTGAGCAGGTAGCCGCGGGCCCCGGCCCGGACGGCGGAGAAGACGGTGCCGTCGTCCTCGCTCATGGTCAGCACGACCACCCCGACCGACGGTGACTCCGAGGTGATGGCGCGGGTCGCCGCGATGCCGTCCATCCCGGGCATCTGCACGTCCATGACGACGACGTCGGGTTGCTCCTCGCGGGCGCAGCGGACCGCCTCCGCGCCGTCCGCGGCCGTGCCGACGACGGCCAGACCGGGCACGGACCCGAGCAGCATCGCCAGTCCGTCCCGGTACACCGGGTGGTCGTCGACGACGAGCACCCGCAGCGGTCCCTCGTCGGGCTCAGCCATCCTCGCTCCTCCCGCGTGCGGGCAGCACCGCCCGCACCACCGTGCCACCGTCGGGCGGGCACTCGACCGTGCACGACCCGCCCAGTTCGGCTGCCCGCTCCCGCAGCGACACCAGCCCGACCCCCGCTGGGGCCTCCGGTGCGATGCCGCACCCGTCGTCGGTCACGGTGACCACGAGGGCACCGTCGTCGCGGCCGAGCGCGACCTCCACCCGGGAGGCGCGGGCGTGCCGGGCGACGTTGGCCAGCGCCTCGGACGCGATCCGGTAGGCGGCCACCTCGACCGCTGCGGGCAGCTCGGCCCCGGCGTCCCCGGTCAGCGCGAGGTCGACGTGCGGGGGCAGCACCCGCTCGGCCTGCTGGCGGACCGCTCCGACGAGCCCGAGGTCGTCGAGCGCGGGTGGGCGCAGGTCGTGCACCAGCCGGCGGACGTCGGCGAGCGCCGCGGCCACCTCGTCGCGCGCCCGGCGCAGCAACAGGTCGGCCTCCTCCGGCCGGTCGGCGGCCAGGTTGCGGGCGGTGTCGATGCGCAGCACCACGGCGCCCAGGCTCGGGCCCAGCCCGTCGTGCAGGTCGCGGCGCAGCCGGCGGCGCTCCTCCTCGCGGGCGGCGACCAGCTGCTCCCGGCTCGCCTGCAGCTGGGCGGCCAGGGATCCGGCCCGGGCCGCGCCGGCCGCCTGCCGGACGACGTCGGCGAGCAGCCGCTCGTCGCGGGAGAGCAGCTGGGCCCGCACCCCGCGGCGGGGGAGCAGCAGCCGGCCGATCGGCTCCCCGCGGTAGGCGATGGGCAGCGACTGCACCGCGGTGGGTCGTGCGCCGTGCTCGGCCAGCAACCGGCCACCGCCGGACGAGGTGACCTCGACCCCGACGTAGGGCGAGCGGAAGGCCTCGGCCACCGCCGACGCGACGGCCATGAGCTGCTGGTCGGCGTCGTCGGTGCGCTCGAGCCGCTCGGCCAGGCCGGAGACCACGCGGTAGGGGTCCTCCCGCTCGCCCAGGGCCCAGCGCCGGACGAAGCGCCACAGCGCGGCGCGCAGCGGGACGTAGCCGACGGCGACGACCAGGAGGGTGACGAGCAGCGCGTTGCGCTCGTCGAAGCGGCCGTCGAGGAGCACGCCGGCGGCGCCCAGGACGAGCAGGTCGAGGACGACGACGCCGGCCGCGAGTCCGCCGTAGACGAGGGTGCCGCCCAGCAGCCGGTCGATGTCGATCGCCCGCGGCCGCAGGATGCCGACCGTGACGGCCAGCCCGGTCAGCCCGATCGCCAGCGCCAGATCGAGGCTGATCCGGGAGGAGGGGAAGAGCAGGGCACCCAGCATCACCAGCGCGTCGACGACGCCGGCCCAGAGCAGCCAGCGCATGCGCCGCCGATCCTCGCCGGACGCGGCCCGCAGCCGGTGCACGACGACGGCCAGCGGCAGCAGGACGCCCAGGGCGACCAGCGGGAAGGCGACGTGCAGCAGCGGCAGGGCCACGGCCTCGGGGAGCGGCAGGCTCGTCGGATCGAGCACCAGCCCCTCGAAGGCCTCGGGCAGCTGCTGGTCGGCGCGCCGGTCCAGGACGTCGGCCGGGGTGGTGACGACGAGGACGGGCAGCAGGGCCGTGGAGCCGATCGCGACCCACGACACCGTGCGCCAGCGGCCGGTGGTGGGGAGCCGGCCGTCGGGATAGAGGAGCAGGAGCAGCGGGAGGCCGAAGAGCAACCAGGCGCCGAACCGTTGCACGAACCAGAAGGCCAGCGACGCGCCGGGCAGGGGAGGGTCGCTCTGCACCGCATAGGTGAGCCAGGACGACGCCAGGCCGTCGAGCGCCCAGAACAGCGCGGACCCGGCCACCACCCACGACACGGCGTTGCGCGGTGCCCGGCTCAGCAGCAGGGCGCCGGGGACCGCGAGCAGCAGGCCGGAGAGCCCGATCTCCCAGCCGGTGCCCGAGTCGACGGCCTCGCGGGCCGACGCGGGCGTGGCCAGGTCCAGTGCGGCGCTGGCCGCGACCGCGGCGAGCGTGACGGCGGTGGAGAGCCAGCCGAGTACGGGCACGAGCCGATCGCGCCGCGACTGCACCGGCGCGGGCACCTCCGGCGCGGCGGCGTCGGTGAGCTCCCGGACCTCCACGCGCGGATCATGCCGGGACCGGTGTCCCGGGGACCAGGGTCCCGGCGTCCCGAGCCACCCGGGACACGACCGGGCCGGATCGGGGTGCCGCGCCCCTGGCTGCCCGGGACGGCCGCCCGCGACGGTTCTCCCCAGCGGTGCCACCGGGGCATCGCCCCGTGAACCTCCGGAGGACCGATGTCCGTCAACACGAGCCCGGCGCCCGCGCGCACCGACACCACCGCAACCCCCAGGACGCGGAACGACCCCACCCGGGCCGTCCGGCTGGGCGGCCTGGCGATGGCGGCGGGTGCGGCGGCCTGGGCGCTCGGCACCGTGCTCACCTACGACGTCGACCCCGTCGACGGCGAGTACCCGCTGGCCTACAAGGCCAGCTCGCTGCTCTTCCAGCTGGGCCTGGTGGCGCTGGTCGCCGTCCAGCTGCGCACCCGGGCCACCGGCACCGGCCGGCTGGCGCGGCGCTTCCTCCACGCGGAGCACGTGATGCTGGGCCTGGCCATCGCGTCGTCGATCCAGTGGATGGTCGCCCCGGACGTGTCGGAGGACGCGATCTTCCTGGCGCTGGACGCGTTCTGGCCGCTGTCGATGCTGGGCATGGCCGCGATCGGCATCCGGATCGCGATCGCCGGGCGGTGGCGGGGACCGGCCCGGGTCTGGCCCGCGGTCGCCGAGACCTGGGTGCTGGTCATGCTGCCCGTCTCCGCGCTGGCCAGCGCCGAGGTCGGGTCCTTCGTCGGGGCCGCCCACCTGCTCGTCGGCTACACGGTGCTCGGCCTGATCCTGGCCCTCCGCCCCGAGCTGACGGTCGCGCGGGACCGCTGAGTCCCGTCGGCCGGCGCCCCGTCCCCCTCGTCGGGGTGGCGGGGCGTCGCCGTCCGCGGAGGTGCGGGGAGACTGGGGCGGTGACGTCCCCCCTGCCCGACACCTGGTTCACCCGCGACCTCCCCGTGCTGCGCGCCATCGCCCGGCTCGTGGACGCTCCCGAGCACGGGGGATCGCCCTACCTGCTCGGGGCGGTGGTCCCGGCCAGCGGGCTGCCCAAGGCGGAGGTGATCGTGGCGGCCAAGGCGCTGGCGTCGGCGGGCTACATCGAGCCGCTGACCAACCACGCCGGCGACATCGTGCGGATCACCGCGATCTCGGCGGAGGCGCGGCGGCTGGCCGGGCTCTGGCCCACGCCGCAGGGCGAGTGGGACCGGTTGCTCGAGCAGCTGGCCGCACGGGCCGAGCGCGCGCCGACCGAGGTCGAGCGGGCGCGCTGGCGGGCGTTCTCCGAGGCCGCCGCCGCCGTCGGCGCCCACGACGGCGCGCTGCTCATGTCCGCGCTCGTCGGCGGGTACGTGCCTCGCCGCTGACGGCTCCCGCCCCTCGAACGACAGCGCCCCCGTCCGGCGAACCGGACGGGGGCGCTGCGCGTGCTGATCAGGTGATCAGAGCGGGGTGACGTTCGCAGCCTGCGGGCCCTTCTGGCCCTGCTCGATGTCGAACGCGATCCGCTGGCCTTCATCGAGCGAGCGGTACCCGCTGGACTGGATGGCGGAGTAGTGGACGAACACATCAGGTCCGCCGCCGTCGGGGGTGGCGAAGCCGAACCCCTTCTCGGCGTTGAACCACTTGACAGTTCCTTCGGGCATTGCTCGCTCCTTGCTGAGGTGGTGCATCGGGGTCCTGCCATAGCGCAGGGCCTTCCCGACGGGGAAAGCCTAGCGGCTCCACCACCCCCGCGACCAGCGATGTCCCGTGCGGGAAGTGCGCCGGTCAGAACTGGCGACCGGGGCGCTCCGGGAACGGCGGCGTCGGCCGGGAGTCGGATCCGTAGGACGGGCCCACGTAGGTGAACCCGGCCGGGGCGGGCCGGACCGGCTCGGGGGCAGCGGCGATCTCGCCCGGCGCTTCCGGCCGTTCGGTGCGCCACGAGGTCACCCCGACGACCTCGGCGTCCGCCCAGTCCTCGCCCGCCGCGAGCGCCTGGCGGCGGCGCCACCTCGCCATCGAACGCGCCCAGCTCTCGAGGGCCAGGCGGCCGGCCAGGAGCACGCCTGCGGCCACGGCCACGAGGAGCAGGGAGTTCACCAGCGCCGCCGTCACCTCCAGGGTGCCGACGGCGGTCCACCCCGCGGCCTCGTACTCGCGGGCGAGCATGAGGAGCACGACGAGGACGACGCCGTACGCCGCGAGTGCATGCCTCATCTCCGCCTCCTCCGCTGGTCGGTCGCCCGGGTCGGACGTCCTGCCATCGACCAGCGTTGCCCGGGATGCAGTGGGACAGGCGTGCGCGGGGGCCGTCCTCACCCCGTGGGGGGACGGATCGGCCCCTCCGGCCCGTCTTGCGCATTTCCTGCGTCTTCCTGGGGCGTGGCTCGCGGTCCGCGACGGACGGTCGTCCTGCCGGGTCGACCGGCACGCCGTCACTACTGGAAGAGCCCCCGATGCACCCCCTCGTCGCGTCCCCCGCCCGCCCCGTCCATGACGAACCAGATCTCCTGCCGCTGTGGACGGTGGACGACCTGCACGACGCCGACCTCGACCTGTTCCTGGCCGACCGGCTCGCCGAATCCGCGGCCGCCCTGCGCGCGGTGGCGGCGTCGATCACCTCGCGCCTCTGATCCCGGGGAACGGACCGGGGCGTTCCGCTCAAGGTCTGGCCCCAACTGCCGATGCATCGATCGGCGAGCCGGATGGTGTCGCTACACACACCCATCAGTGACGGGGGCAGTCATGACCGATCCGGACGCCAACAGGCCGCACGAGAGCTCGCGGGCCGACGTCACGCTGGTCACCCGCGGGATCACGGTCACCGCGGCCGTCGACGTCTCCACCGAGTTCGCCATCGTGGTGCGCCCGGACGGGGAAGGCACCGCGTGGAAGACCGCGGTGAAGGACGGCGACCCGGTGGAGCTCTACTGGGTGGGCGCGGAGGAGGAGCGGACGCTCCCCGCCAAGATCATCGACGTGGAGCCCGGCGACGAGGTGCGCTGGCACCTCGTGGCCACGGGGCCGGCCGAGCGCAGCCAGCGGCGCAAGGCCGTGCGGGCCCGGGTCTCCGTGCCCGCCTACATCCCGTGGGCCGACGGCCAGCTCGTCGGCGAGACCGTCGACCTGAGCGAGGCCGGTGCGCGCTGCCTCGTCGACGGGTGGGGTCTCCCGCCCGAGCCGGAGTCGCGCCTCGAGGTCAGCCTCACGCTGGGCGACGAGGTCGTGCACCTGCACGGGCAGGTCGTGCGCCAGCAGGGACAGGGCCCCCGGTGGCTGCTGTCGATGAGGTTCCTGGACGTTCCCGAGCGGGACGGCGACCTGCTGCGCCGCCGGGTCTTCCAGGCACTGCGCGAGGAGCGCGCCGCCGCCGAGTGACCGGCCGGCACGTGTCGGCGGACTGCGCAGGGGCCCGCTCAGGTCCAGTGGGTGGTGAGCCGGACGCTGTTGCCGTGCGCGTCGCGGCGCAGGGCCACGTGGTCGCACAGCTGCCGGGCCAGCCACAGCCCCATGCCGCCGGCCGACAGGTCCTCGCCGTGGGCCGGTCCGTACCCGGCGAACGGGTCCGACGGTCCGGCCCCGGCGTCGGAGATGGTGCACACGAGCCGCCCCGGTGCGCTCCACAGCCGCAGGCCGACCGGCCGGCTGCCGTGCCGCGTGGCGTTGGAGGTCATCTCGTCCACGGCCAGCTGGAAGTCCTCCAGCAGGTCCTCCGGTCCGGCGACGGTGCGCAGGTGGGCGCGGATGGTCCGCCGCAGCGCGATGAAGTCGGTGATGTCGTCGGCAGCCAGTGCCGGCGACGTCCGCTCCAGAGGCTCGTCGGGGACCGGTAGGCCGGCCAGGTAGGTCGCCGGGTCGACGAAGTCGGCGTTCGGCATCCGGCCGGTCCGGCCCACCACGTGTGGGTGGGTGTGCCGGGCGGTGTCCAGCACCGGCTCGGGCAGCTCGGTGCTGAACGCGCACAGGCCCCACAGCGGGGCCGACGCGAAGGCGGAGTTGATGACCGCCTCGTAGCGCTGCCATTCGGTCCGGTCCCCGGCGGTGGCGCCGAAGTCGACCTCGCCGACGACCCGGACCCGCCGCCCCGGGCTCGCCTGCTCCCCGAGTCCGCGGAAGGTGGTGATCGCCGTCGGCGTACGTACGCGGTAGAGGGCGTGCCGCTCGAGCACCAGGACCAGTGGGTGGTTCCCGAGGGCGTCGTGCAGGGCGGCGGCGGCTTCCGGGCCGGCGGCGATGACCGCGCCGTCACCGGCTTCCAGCCCCTCGAGCAGGAACGGGGCGGCGATGTCGGCCAGTTCGTCGGCCGAGTCGTAGAACACCGCGTCGTGCCGGAAGCCCGGTCCCGAGGACGCGGTCGCCTCGGTACCGGACGTGTCACCGTGCCGTCCGGAGCTCCCCGCTGTCTCGAGGCCCACCGCGTCCAACCCCCATGTCGCCGCGCACGCTGGGAGGGGCGGCCGTTCCACGGTAGCGGCCGTTCCCGATCGAGCCACCCGGCGCGTCGTGCCGCGTCGCTCGGGGAGAGGTGTCACCCCCGGACTCCCGGGCTGTAGTCGATCCGCGCCTCGCGTCGGCTGTCACCGATCCAGCCGCACCGAGGTCGAGTCCTGGAACCGAGGCAGTTGCATGCCGGCTCATCCACGGCGCAGTGACAGTCCTCGCGTCGCCGGACGCGTCAGCTGCGGCTGCGCTATCGGTGGCAGGCGCGCGGGACTGCTAGGCATCCCGCAAACGGTGGTCGAAGCCATCGGCGACGCGCCGCCGTCAGCCTCGCTCAAACCCTGAGGACATGTTCGGCTCGGCTGGAGGCCGAATTCTGGGCGAGGACGCGCTGCGGGAGGTGTATCGGCTCATGATCCTGCTGCTGGTCCCAGCTCGAGGACGCCGGTTGGCAGCGAGGTCACAGGCCTGGGCCTACCGGTGTCCGCGAGGCGGCGGTTAGGCTGCTCATGCGTGACCGCCTCGAAGGGCTGGTCACGAAAATTGTCGTACCGGCGTTCCGCCGGGCGTCTGGGTCGCCGGCCGGTCACCCTGTTGTGGCTGGTCTTGGTGGGAGAGCGCGTGCCGGACGACGGGGACAACCACCCCCACGGGGCGCTGCGGGCACCCCTCTCGGATGCGGGCTTGGGCTTTGCCGACGCGCAAGGTCGGTCCCGGGTGGAGAGTCTCGGCGAGCGCGTGTTGGGCTCCCTGCTGGACCGGGCCCACCTGATGCCCGCCCGTCTGGTGGGACCGCTCGTGGCGCAAGAGATCGCCGAAATCGGTGGCACCGATGTCTCCATCTGGGTGCAGGACTACGACCAGCGCACCCTGCAGCCGTTGACCGGGCGAGGCCTGGTCGGAGAATCGACCCCGATCGACGACAGCTGGCCCGGGCGGGCCTTCACTGCCGACGCCCGCATCGAGCAACAGCTGCCCGACGGGTCGGTGCGGATGTACCTGCCGATGCTCGACGGCTCGGACCGGGTCGGGGTCCTGGCATTCACTCTGCCGACCGTGGATGACAACGACCGCCGGCTTGCCCAACGTCTGGCCGGCCTGACAGCCGACCTCATCGTCACCAAATCCCTCTACACCGACACGTTCGCCCAGGCCCGCACGGCTGCCCCGATGAGTCTCTCTGCCCACATGCAGTGGCAGACGCTGCCTCCGTTGGTGATGACCACCCCTGACGTCGCCCTGGCCGGAATTCTGGAGCCCTGCTATGACGTGGGGGGCGACAGCTTCGACTACGCGTTGAACGAGCATGTTCTGCACCTGGCGGTCTTCGACGCCATGGGCCACGGGCTCGAGGCAGCCACGATGGCCACCATCGTGCTCGCGGCCTATCGGCACGGTCGGCGGGCGAATGCCTCTTTGCCGGACCTCTACGTGCACATGGACGACGTGCTTTCAGCGACCTACCCGGGACGGTTCGCCACCGCGCAGGTGGGCCAGCTGGACACGGTCACCGGCGTGCTCAGCTGGGTCAACGCCGGTCATCCAGCGGCGCTGCTGATCGGCGGTAGCGGGATCGTCTCCGAGCTCGCCGCTCCGGTCACGCGGCCCGTCGGCTTCGGGGGAGCCGTGCCGGTCGTGACGGCCGTGCAACTCGCGCCGGGCGACCGGGTCCTGTTCTTCACCGACGGTGTCGTCGAGGAGCGACTCGACGACGGGCTCCAGTTCGGTGAAGCGCGACTATGGGAGTTGGTGCAGCAGACCACTGCCGACCGGCTCAGCGTGGCCGAGACGGTGCGACTGCTCTCACACACCCTGATGAGGGCACGCGGCGGCCGAACCAGCGATGACGCCTCGTTGCTCCTCGTGGAATGGCGCGGGCCGCCGCGGGATGACGAGCTCGCCCGCGGAATCCTCGGTGGCCTACCGGCCGGCGACATCGAAGGTTAGCCCTATCGCTCGGGTCAGTTGATCAAGCGGGTGTTCGAGCCTGAGGCCGGTGGGGCTGCGTGCGCCCGTGTGTGGTGCCTAGCTGGATGCAGGCGTCGGGCCGGGGTGGGGACGTAGGGCGGGTCGTTGCTGGGCAGGACCTACTCGACGGCGATGCCGAGGGGCAGCAACCAGGCGACCGCCCGGCGCAGCACGGCGGTGGCGGTGGATCGTCGGTGCTGGTCCTCCGGGACTCAGAATGCGGTGGCCACGCGAACATAGGCCCAGACGTGCTTGCGTCCGGCCTCCACTGCCCAGCCGTGGGCTTGGCTCAACTGCGCGACCAGGTGCAGGCCCAGGCCGCCGAGGGCGGGATCGCGATCGACTGCTGGGGTGGGGGAGTGGTCCGTCGCGGTGTCGGTGACGTCGATGAGCCAGCCGTCACTGGCGGCGGTCACCGACGCGTGGACCGGCGCGAGTCCGTGTCGAAAACCGTTGGAAGCCAGTTCCTCGTAGGCGAGCAGCAGGCGTTCGACGGCGTCGTCGATGTCGCCGGGCGGTACGCCGGCGTCCGAGACCTCAAGGCGGAGCTGCACGCGGGACGTGGTCAGCTGGGCGGCGCTGGTCAATTCCCACTGCCACGGCTGCAAGGCGTCGAGTTGGGGGTGCGGGGGTGGTCGTTGTGACCACGAGAATCGGTCAGTTCCGAGCTGCGTGTCGTCGCTGGCGCGGGCGTTCGGGTCATCGATCGGGCCGCCACCACCGTCGTTCACCGCACCGCCTCCGATCGTGGCTGCTGCCACCCTCCTCGACCAAGGCCAGCAAACGTACGGTAATCGCGCCAACTCACCGCCGCCGTCCAGGGTTCGATTCGCACATCGAATCCGGCCTCGGATCTGGTCCACCACACCGGCTGCGTAGTCGGGCCAGCGCTGTTGGATGCGCATGTCGGCCACCCGGATCACGACGCGTCCCCGAGCGGCGCCGAGGCATGGACCGTAGCTCCGCTCGTAGTGCAGCTCCTCAGCCTGCAGGGCCATCTCAGCGGAGAAGGCGGCTGTCGACGCCTTGTCGCGGATGAGCATGGTGACTGACACGGCCTTCCGCTCCGGAGTGCGTCGCTGGGCCAGCTGAACGATGTCGGTGAGCACACCGCTGAGTGGACGTCCGACCAGCGTCATCCGCGCGAGGTCCGCTCCAGCTCATCCATGCCAGGCGTCCTGAAGGTCCGGTGCATGCCGCCAGCGAATCCGCGCCGCAGGGAAGGCCACGCTCGCCGAGCGCCGCCCAGCTACGTCCGCTACCGTCCCCGGCCATGTCGACCTACCGACTCGTCGCCGGTCGTGGCATACCGCTGGAGACGTTCGAGGCTGACGACGACGTCGCAGCGGGTGCTCGAGGGCGCGAGCTGGCCGCGGGCTACTTCCCATCCCGGCTCGAAATCGACACCAGGCGCGTGGACTTCGCCGTGGAACGCCGCACAGAAAAGATGTGGCGGCCCGTGGCGGTCTGGGTGCCGAGGCCGAGACCCGCGGGAGACGGGCCAAGCTGGCGGGCGGGGGCTCACCCGGCGCCCTAACCGCCAGGGCCCCCGCCGCACACAAACCGTCGCACGGATGGGTGCCTGGCCGCGATTCGGTCGAGGGCATCGCGGCCGCCGGAAGATGCCCTCCGGGCGAGTGGGGTGAGGCGATCTCGAGCACGACGCGCTTCCACGCCGCCGAACCGTCGCCGGTGCTGACGATGAACCCGTGGTGTCTCCGCCCACCGTCGGGCCGACCAGAACTGCATTCCCCGACCCTGGTGGAGCGTGGCGTCCGTGGACACCCCGCGGAACGTGTAGCCGTCGTCGGTGACCCACGCCCGGCCGGGCTGGGGACGGTGCCCGCGCCTTGCGCGGAGATGATGAGGGGCGCGTCCTGCCTCAGCCGGTTGCGGGCCAGCCGGACTCCACAACTCGAGGCCGCCGGCCATGACCTCGGTGTCCACCTCGTGCGCCAGCTCGACGCGCAAGGTGTCGCAGCCGGGGCGGGGGATGGGGCGGGATGCCGTCGACGGACAGGTCGGTGACCAGCAGGATGCACGCGGGCATCGCCAGCACCGTCGTGTACGGCGAGAGGGCGTCGATCTCGGTTCAGGTGCGGCCTCGGTCGAACGACACCCACAGGCCCCGGTTGGCCGGGTTGTCGCCGGTGGTCAGCCCGAGCGCGTCCCACCACGGGTTGCAGCAGACCCCGTGCAGTGCATGTCCTGCGTGTTCGCGCTCTGGGACCGGCTGTTCGAGGGCATCGTTCCCGGCCGGTCCGACGACGACTCGCCCTGCTGGCCGTCGGCTGCCATTCCTAGCACGCACCTGCCCCGGCCGCACGAAGGTCGTAGCGCGGTGACGGCCGTTGGCACCGGCGGCCGCGTGGGGAGCTAGGGCAGCACCCGGCGTGGTGCCACAGTCAGCCACTCCAGGACGACGATTGTGGCGTCATCCTGGAGTTGGTCGGCCTGGTGGCTCAGGACGTGGCGCATCAACCGGCGAACGGTCTCCGGTGACGGGAGGCCGGCGGCCACAGCCGCGCTGACGAAGTCCGCCAAGCGCAGTTCACCGAAGAACTCTCCGGTCGGTGAGCGGGCCTCTGTGATGCCGTCGGTGTAGAGCAGCAGCCGGTCACCGGGTTCCAGCCGGGTCTCGCAGCAGGCGGGCGTGTCCTCTTGCAGTCCGAGCGGACGGGTCGGGGGGGAGGCCGGAGGCCGCACCAGGGACGTCCCGCGCAGAATCAGCGGGTTCGGATGGCCGGCGTTGATCCACCGCAGCCGGCCGGTCCGCAAGTCGAGCCGGATGAGCACCGCGGTGGCGAACTGGCTGCCGCCGATCTGCCCGGCGATCGCCGCGTCGATCGCCGCGGCGATGTCCGGCAGGTCGAGTGCGTTGCGGCGGGCGTGCCGATAGGCGCCGATCGCCACGGTGGCCAGGATTGCGGCCGGTAACCCGTGCCCTACCGCGTCGAGGACGAGCAACTCGGCGGTGTCGCCGTTGACCGCGTAGTCGAAAGAGTCCCCGCCGATGTCGTACGCGGGCGCCAGGCCACCGGTGATGACGACGCGGTCGGCTCCGAAAGACATCGGCGGCAGCAGCTCCCACTGCATCTCCGCGGCCAGGGACAGGGTTCTGCGGCGGCGGAGGCGCGAGAACACGTCGGAATAGGCGTCGCGGACGACGATCAGCTCGGCGGTGAGGGTGACGAAGGCCCACAGCAGGTCTCGCTGTTCATCGGTGGGCTCCTCGAGCAGAAGCAGCTCGGCGACACCGAGGCGCTCCACGCCGTCCAGCAGCGGCATCCACAGCCGGTAGCCGTGCTCCCCAGCGCTGCCGACCACCTCCACGCGCTGGAACGCACGCCCCGCCAGCGTGCCCTCGATGGGCAGCTCCTGACGTTCGGGCACGCCAAGGCCGGGCACAGGTAGCAGGGTGACCTGTTCGTAGTCGGCCAGGTACAGCACCGTCTCGCGGGCACCCAGCTGTGTGCAGCGGTCAGCGACGGTTGCGGCTAGCTCGTCGGGCGCCAGTAGGTGGCACGCGGCGAGAAGTGACCTCAGCGACTCGGTCGCAGGGCCTCCGGCCTCTCTGTTCAGCACCGCACTGACCGTATCGGTGTCAGTCCTCGGCGGAGCTCGCGATCTGCCGGGGCAGGCTCAGCACCTCGGTGCGGTTCCCGGCACACAGCGCCGATCGTGACCGTCGGCCAGCATGCATTCGGGGACCTCGGCCCCGACGCGATGGTCAACGGGTCGAGCGTCGGCGGGAGAGCCGCGCGGCATCTCCACGCGACCGCGGCAGTCGGCGGCGGCCGGGCGGAGGCCACGTTGCGAGCGGGTGGGGACGCTCAGGCGTCCCGCTAGCGCCGGGCCGCACGAGCGTCAGCGCCGGCCGCTGGCCCCGCTGATCGCGCCTGGCTGCTGCGGGCTCGCGCCGTGTCCAAGGACGCTAGGTGGACCGCTGGAGGACGCCCAGAGCTGGACGCAGCCGGAGTGGGCGCCGCCGGCAGGACCGGTGCCACCACATCACTGAGGCTGACGAATGCCAGCAGGCGTCGTAGCAGCGGGCGTGCGCCGTTCAGGACGACGGCAGCCCCGGCGTCCGCCGCAGCCCGCCGCAACGCCACTAGCGCCCGCAGGCCGGAGGCGTCGCAGAAGGTGAGGTCAGTGAGGTCCACGACCCACACCGCAGGGGTGGCCGCGACCAGCATCGGGCAGGCAGCGACGAGATGGCCGCAGGTTGCCCGGTCCAGTTCGCCGGTGAGAACGATGCGCCCGGCCGTTACGTGCAGGTCCAGCCCCATCCCTGCCACGGGCTCAAGGAGGAGTACTGGTAGTGGTGAGGCATCGCTGAGAGTGGCTGACTGCATGTCACGTCCCGGGCTCGCATGCGCCGGCAGCGACCTGGTCATACGGACGGCTCGCAGCTCAGCGCAGATCGGGCCGGGCATTCGACCCGGGTCCGACGGTAGCCGCACGGCCCCCCGGTGGCCATTCGGTCGTGCCGGGAAGCGCGGACGGCCGGTGAGGCGTCCATGCGGACCCTGGGCGCTCACGGGGCCGCCAGCGCGGCGTCGGTGGCCTGGCGGATCACCTCGTAGCAGCTGCATGCCTGGTGCTGCAGGCGCCGTCGGTCGGTGATGGTGATCGCGCCCCGGGTGTAGGTGATGCAGCCGTCCTGGGCCAGCGATTGCGCGACCTCGTTCACCGAGGTGCGGCGCACCGCGAGCATCTGGGCGAGGAAGTGCTGCGTGAGGTCGAAACTGGCGCTGTCCATGCGGTCGGCGGTCATGAGCAGCCACCGGGCGGCACGTTGGCGCACAGGGTGGACCCGGTTACAGGCGGCGTTGCGGGCCAACTGGGTGAACATGGCCTGCGCCGCGCGGCGGAGCATGCCGGTCAGCGGGCCATCGACAACGGCGATCTGCTCACGGAAATCATCGGCGCTCATGGTCAGCGCTTGGCCGGCCACCTGCACGAGGGAGCGTTCGGTCGGCGTGGTGGCGCCGAGGAACACCGAGATGCCGACGATGCCCTCGCGGCCGAGGGTGGCGGTCTCCACAACCTGATCGGCGCCCAGGTCGGCGACGACGGAAACGACGCCGGCGAGCGGGAAGTAGACGGTCGAAATCGGCTCGCCGGGCTCGTGCAGCACCTGCCCCAGCGCCAGCTCCGTCTGCTGCAGATCGGGCAGAAGCGGGGCGAGGTGTTGGTCAGCCAGTCCGCCCAGGACGGCGTTGCGGCGTGCGGTGGCGGGATCAATGGCCACGGGTGGCTCCCTCCGTGCGGTGCTGCTGAAGCCGGACCGACGGCGGGATGGCGTGCTCCCTCGTCACGGTCTACGTGCTCAGGCGGAGGCTGCTCCTGCGTGCGGGGCGATCACATCGTGGCACAGGCCCGACCAGCCCCGCCGACCCGCGTCGCTCGGGTCACCGCCAGGGGCAGTGTCGGGTACCGTGCACAACATCCACCGGACCTGCCCGGCGAGCCGCGAGTGCGCCCAGTGGTGTCAGTTGGTTCCGTTGACGTCTCCACTCCAGCCCCGGGGTGGCCGTCCTGCGGGCCTTGAGCGGTCGCCGTCATCGTTCAACGTGCTGGCGGGGTTTCGATGTCCCGCCGGTGTGCAGCGGCTGCAGGCGGCCGGACTAGAGAGGGCCACGTCGGTGACCGATTCCGTGGACAGTTCCAACCTGCGGGGCACCCGGGAGGCGCTCGACGAGCTCGCCCGGCTGGTGCTGGCCGAGGAGAACGTCCAGTCGGTGCTGGAGCGCGTCGTCGGTGCGGTCAAGGGCGTGCTGCCGGCCGGCGCGGAGGTCTCGATCACGGTGGTGCGCCAGCGGCGGCCGACCACCGCGGCCTTCACCGGAGAGCTGGCGCTGCACCTGGATGAGATGCAGTACGAGCAGGGCTACGGCCCCTGCATGGACGCGGCCCTCAGCGGCCAGCTCATCGAGATCACCGACGGCCGCGCGGAGGACCGGTGGCCGGAGTACATCGCTACCTTCCTTCAGCAGGGGGCGTTGAGTGCGCTGGCGGTGCCGGTCCCTGCCGTGCAACTGGCCGCGTGCCTGAACGTGTACTTCCCGGTCGCCGGCGCCTTCTCCGACGAGCACCGGCAGGACGTCTGCGAGTTCGCCGCCTACGCCGGGGTCGCGCTGACCAACCTCGACGCTCTGCAGGACGCCCGAGACCAGGCGGAGAACATGCGGGCGGCGATGGAGTCCCGGGCGGCCATCGAGCAGGCTAAGGGGATCTTGATCGAGCGACACAAGCTCACTCCCGACCAGGCCTTCCGGATGCTGGCCGGCGCCTCCATGCGGACCAACCAGAAGGTTCGCGACCTGGCCGAGCACCTGGTGCTCACCGGTGAACTGAAGCTTTGATGCGCCCTTCCGCCGGCGGTACAGACACTGCCCCCCGGCGAGCACAGCACCGCCTGCCGTACGCGACACCGACATCGACAGCCACTGCCGGACGGGATCACCGATGACCGACCCCACCAGCCCTGCGCACCCGACACCAGCGCAACTCCGCGAGCCCGGCACGCCGCCACCGGTGGACCTCACCTGGGCGCTGAGCCAGATGAGCGGTCTGCTGCTGTCTCGCGAGACCGTCGACACCGCACTCGAGCTGGTCACCACGCTCGCTGCGACCACCACTGCCGGCACGCTCGGGGCCGCTGTCACCCTCGTGGACGAGCACGGCAAACGGTCCAAGGCCGCGTCCAACGCCGCGGCCGAGCAGGCCGACGCTCTGCAGTACGAGTTCGACGAGGGCCCGTGCCTGACCGCCTGGGCCACCCGGGAACCGGTGCGCATCGACGACACTACCACCGACGGCCGCTGGCCGAGGTGGAATCAGGCGGTCAGTCGGTTGGGAGTGCGCTCGGTGCTGAGCACGCCCCTGGTGACCGGCGATGAGTCCATCGGCGCCATGAAGGTCTACTGCGAGCGCCCGATGAACTATGGGCCCCACGACGAGCAGGTCATGCGCCTGCTGGCCTCCCAAGCCGCGATCCTGCTGGCCAACACCCAGAGCCTGGTTGAGGCACGCCGGCTCAGCCGCCAGCTCACCGACGCCCTGGCCGGCCGGGACGCGGTAGCCCAGGCCACCGGCGTGCTCCTGGCGCAGGGCGCGGCGAACCGGCAGGAGGCGTTCGCCACCCTGGCCGCCACAGCGAACCGCACCGGCCGCCCTGTCGAGGAGATCGCCAGCGCGCTGCTCAGCCTGGTGGCCACCCGCAACAACGACCACGCCGACAACTGAGCACTCGACGACGATGACCAGCCACGAGCGCCACCGGCGTATGGACGCAGCCCGGGTCCGCGCGCAGCTGACCGTCCAGGACCTGTGGCTGCGCTACCTGGCCCTCGGCGGCACCGGGGACGCCTTCGACCTCGATGGCTACCTGCAGGGCCTGGTGCCCCTGGAGCCCTTCCAGCAGGACGTCCTCGCCCAGGCCCTCAACGAAGCGCTCACCGAGCAGTACCGCAGTCATCTGATCCCGCTGTCCACACCCACAGCACTGGACGGCCCGAGCGATGAACGCGTCCGCCGGCTCATGGACCAACTTCTCAACGAGACCGCACCGGCACGCCAGGCAGATTACGAGCCGCGCCCCGACGGAGGTTCCTGACCGGAGAAGGTCAGCGCCGAGTCCTGCACCGTACGCCGGACCGCATGTCGAGGGTCAGCGGGGAAGGCTGAGGCGCCGCCACGGCCGGTGCCTCAGCACCCGCGGCCCAGCGGCCACGCGCTGGACCGCCTGGCCTTGGTTTTCACCACCGCCGGCACTCGCGGCCATCGGTCGTGCTCGGCCAGCCAGCGGCTGAAGTAGCGGACGCTCTGGCCTTACAGCTCGATGGTCCGCGGCGCCTTGCTGGCCGCGCGCAGGTGCCGACGGAAGGACGCGAGAAGGTTTTCCAGTCGCACCGCCATGGGCGGAGGTCATCGAACGAACGAGCGGTGCGCTACCAGCGCCGGTGCGTCAGCCTGAGGCATTGTCGCTGGCAGGACGCTTGGCGCGGCTGGGCTGCACGCGCATCGGCTCGCCGGGCATCTTCGGGTAGTCCGGCGGATAGGGCAGGTCGCCCATGCCGTCGTCCTTCGCCTGGCGCTCGGCCAGCTCCAGCAGCGGCTCGATGCCGAACGCGTGGTCGGCGAGACCGGCGTGCTTGTCGCCGACCTCCCGGAATCGCGCCGGCATGCTCAGGACGTCGAAGTCGAAGGGCGTGACGTCGGGCAGCTCGTCCCAGTCGACGGGTGCGGACACCGGGGCGTGCGGCCTTGGCCGGATGGAGTACGCCGAGGCGATCGTGCGGTCCCGGGCCATCTGGTTGTAGTCGATGAAGATCTTCTCGCCACGCTCCTCCTTCCACCACGACATCGTCACGCGGTCGGGAAGGCGCCGTTCGAGCTCGCGGCCGAAGGCGATGACCGCGCGGCGGACGTCGGTGAAGGTCCACCGGGGCTGGATCGGCACGTAGATGTGCACGCCGCGGCCGCCCGAGGTCTTCGGCCAGCCCTCCATGCCGAACTCGTGCAGCAGCTCCCGGACGTGCGGGGCCACCCACACGGCGTCGGAGAAGTCGGTGCCCGGCTGCGGGTCCAGGTCGATGCGGATCTGGTTCGGCGACTCGACGTCGGCCTTGCTCACCGGCCAGGGGTGGAACGTCAGCGTGCCGAGGTTGGCGCACCACGCGACGACGGCGACGGAGTCCGGGGCGATCTCGTCGGCGGTCCGGCCGCTGGGGAAGGTGATGTGCGCCGTGGGCACCCACGGCGGGGCGTTCTTGGGCACCCGCTTCTGGTAGAACGCGTCGCCGGTGTTGTCCACGCGGGTGGACAGCCGGGCGCCCTCGAACACCCCGCCGGGCCAGCGCTCGAGCGTCGTCGGCCGGTCCTCGAGGGCGAACAGGATGCCCTCGCCGACGGCGACGAAGTACTCGACGACGTCGATCTTGCGGATGCCCTTCTCGGCGAAGTACGGCTTCTCCGGGCTGGAGACGCGCACCTCGTGCCCCGCGACGTCGAGGATCACCGCGTCCTTGCTGCTCGCCATCCACCTGCCCGTTCCGTCAGCGGCAGAGCCTTCCCTCGGCCGGGGTCCGAGTCTCACGCAGGGCAGGTGAGCCCGTCCAGGGGGACCACCAGGTCGATGAGGTAGCGGTTCACCGCGTCGTTGACGCACGGGTTCTTCGGGTAGGCGGTGTGCCCCTGCCCCTGCCAGGTGAGCAGGACGCCGGAGGCCAGCTGCTCGGCCATGTCCACCGCCCCCGGCAGCGGGGTCACCGGGTCACCGGAGTTGCCGACGACGAGGATCGGCGCGCTGCCCTCCGCGTCGCGCTGGGGGAGCGGGGTGCGCTCGGCCTCCCACGGGGTGCAGGTGTACAGCCCGGCGGCCGAGCCGGCACCGAACAGCGGGTACTCCGCGTCCCACTCGGCGGCCAGGGCGCGCACCTCGTCGGTCTCGATCTCCTCGTCGGTGTCCGCGCAGTTGATCGCCAGGTTGGCGTCGAGCTGGTTGGAGTAGGTCCCGTCCTCGAGCCGGCCGGCGTAGCTGTCGGCGAGGGAGAACAGCCCGGCGGCGTCGCCGTTGCGGGCGGCGGCCAGCGACTGGGACAGCTGCGGCCACGTCTGGGTGTCGTACAGCGCCGCCACGACGGCGGTGTGGACGACGCCCGGCGTCGCCTGGCGGGTCTCGCCCTCGGCGGCACTCGGGATGGGTCCCTGCGACGCCTGCAGCATGACCTCCTCGACGAACGACCGGGGGTCCGGTCCGATGGGGCACCCGGCGATGAGGCTCAGGCAGTTCTGCGCGAAGGCGTCGAAGCTGGCCTCCAGGCCCGCCGCCTGCGACTCGGCCGTGGCGCGCGCGTCGGCGTCGGGGTCGACCGCGGCGTCGAGCACGAAGGCGCGCACCCGGTCGGGGAAGAGCTCGGCGTAGGTCGAGCCCAGCGTGGTGCCGTAGGAGTAACCGAGGTAGGTCAGCTGCTCCTCGCCCAGGGCCTCGCGGAGCAGGTCCATGTCGCGGGCGGTGTCGACGGTGTTGAAGGCACCCAGCGCGGCGGGCGACTCGTAGCGCTCGGCGCAGTCCTCGGCGACCTCGCGGGCCAGCCCGAAGACGTCGTCCAGCTGCTCGGCGCTGGTGGGCTGCGGCTCGGACGCGATCAGCCGGTCCTTCGTCTCGTCGGGGATGCATTCGACGGGGGAGGACAGGGAGACGCCGCGGGGGTCGAAGCCGACGATGTCGAAGCGCCGCACCACGTCCTCGGGCAGGGTGAGCGCCAGCCCGATGGCAGCGTCGACGCCGGAGCCGCCCGGGCCACCGGGGTTGATCACCAGCGAGCCGATGCGGTCGGTCTGGCCGGGGTGCACCGCGCGGACCAGGGTCAGCGGCAGGCGCTCGCCCTCGGGCTCGTCGTAGCTGATCGGCACCGGCACCTGCCCGCACTCGAACGACAGCCCGCGCTCGCTCCCGGGGCGGCCGGCGATCAGCGGCTGGAGCGGCTCGTTGCAGTCCTCCCACTCGATGGGTTCCGCGGTCGGCTCGGCCGGAGCGCTGCTCGTCGAGGGCGTCGCCTCCTCGTCGGAGCCTCCGTCGGAGGTGCAGCCGGCGGCGAGGAGGGTGAGCGCGGCGAGCAGGCTGGGTACGACGGCGCGCCGGCCGCGGTGGTGCGAATACATGATCACGAGCCTAGGAGCCCTCCGGCGCCCGTGCAGATGATCACCGGCCCGGAACGACCCGATCACCCGGTCAGGGTGTCTCCAGCACCTCGGCCAGGTCGTAGCGCACGGGCACGTCCAGCTGGTCGTACGTGCAGCTGAGCGGCTCGCGGTCGGGCCGCCAGCGCAGGAACTGCCCGGTGTGACGAAGTCGACGGCCCTCGAGCTGGTCGTACTTGATCTCCACGACGAGTTCGGGGCGCAGCGGCACCCAGGAGAGGTCCTTCTTCGCGTTCCACCGGCTGACCGCTCCGGGCATGCGGTTCTCGCCGTCCTGCTGCACCTGCGCGTTGGCCCAGTCCTGCCACGGGTGCCCGTCCAGGGCCTGGGCGCGGTAGGGCTCGAGCTCCTCGACCAGCTCGGCGCGTCGCTTCATCGGGAAGGACGCCGCGACGCCGATGTGCTGCAGCGTGCCGTCGTCGTAGAGCCCCAGCAGCAGCGAGCCGACGATCGGCCCGCTCTTGTGCCAGCGGAACCCGGCGACCACGCAGTCGGCGGTGCGCACGTGCTTGACCTTGGTCATCAGCCGCTGGTCGGGGCCGTAGGGCAGCTCGGGGCTCTTGGCGACGACGCCGTCCAGGCCGGCGCCCTCGAACGTGTCGAACCAGCGCTGCGCGGTGTCGGCGTCCTCGGTGATGGCGGTGAGGTAGACCGGCGGGCGGGTGCCGGCCAGCGCCGTCTGCAGCAGCTTCCGGCGCTCGCCGAAGGGCCGGTCCACCAGCGACTCGTCGCCCAGGGCCAGCAGGTCGAAGGCGACGAACGAGGCCGGCGTCTGCTCGGCCAGCAGCTTCACCCGCGACTCCGCCGGGTGGATCCGCTGGAGCAGCGCCTCGAAGTGCAGGCGGTCACCGGCGGGGACGACGATCTCGCCGTCGACGACGCAGCGCTCGGGCAGGTGCTGCTTGACCGCCTCGACCACCTCGGGGAAGTAGCGGGTCAGCGGGCGCTCGTTGCGGCTGCCCAGCTCGACCTCGTCGCCGTCGCGGAAGACGACGCAGCGGAAGCCGTCCCACTTGGGCTCGTAGAGCAGGCCGTCCCCGATGGGCAGCTTCGTGGCGGCCTTGGCCAGCATCGGCTTGACCGGCGGGTTCAGCGGCAGGTCCATGCCGGTCAGTCAAGCAGCCCGCCTCGTCCTGGAGGGCCAGGATGGCCACGATGGCCCTCCGGCGACGTGCGGTTCCGGAGATCAGCGCCAGGCGAAGACCGGCTGCTCGTAGTGGGCCACGCGCTGCACCTCGCCGCGGCAGGCGACCCGGACGAACTGGTGGACGACCGCCGCGGTGGGCGCGTGCACGAACCCGTCCCTCAGCGGCAGCTTGATCACCGGGCCGTCGGACTCCGGGATGGTCTCGAAGACCGGCTCGACGTCAAGATCTGCGAGCGGCACCTCGAAGACGGCGGCCACCTCCGGCTCCGACCCCGTGAAGCCGTCGACCGGGCCGGCCCAGCAGACCACCGGCGTCATCACGTAGCCCGAGCGCGTCACGTAGTCGTCCAGCAGCCCGAGGACGGCGGAGCGGTCGAGGTCGAGGCCGATCTCCTCGTGCAGCTCGCGCAGCGCGCCCTCGACCGGTCCCTCGCCGGCGTCCAGCCGGCCACCCGGGAGGGCCCACTGCCCGGCGTGCGCGCGCAGGCCCGCCGCCCGCCGGGTGATGACCAGAGTCGGTGCGCCGTCCTGCTCGGTGACGCAGAGCGCGACCGCGGCCTGCTTGAGGTCGGGCCGGTCGGCCGCGACCCGAGGGAAGCCCACGAGCCGGTCGGCGACGGTGTCGCGGTCCAGCGGTGGCGGCACGCTCACGGTGGCTCCTCCTCGTCGCTACCGGCTGCCGGCCACCCGGTAGCGGGTGAACAGCACGCCGTCCTCCTCCAGGAGCTGGTGCAGCTCCAGCCTGATCGGCGCCGACAGGCCGTCGGGCAGCAGCCGGAGCGCCGCCCCGACCAGCGCGGGCGCAATGGTCAGGTCCAGCTCGTCGACCACTCCGGCGGTCAGCGCGGCGCGCAGCAGCTGCGGCCCACCCTCGCACGTCACCTGCTCCAGACCCCGGTCGGCCAGCGCGGTCACGGCGGAGGGCAGGTCGACGTCGTCGTCGCCGCAGACCAGCACCGTGGCGCCGGCGGCGGACAGGGCCGCGCGACGGCCGGCGTCCGCGGCCGCACAGGTGACGACCAGCGTGGACGGTGCCGACGCCAGCGCCGACGCGGGATCGAGCGAGGCCCGGCGGGAGACGACCGCGATCGGCAGCTCGACGGGCCGGCCGATGGTTGCGCGGAGCCGGCCGACGGGGGAGTCCGGCGCGACCGGCCGGTACCCCTCCGTGCCCGCCGTGCCGGCGCCCACCAGGACGACGTCGGCAAGCGCCCGCAGCACCCGGAACACCCGCTTGTCGCCGGGCGAGCCCAGGCCCGCGCTGCGCCCGTCGACGGCGATGGAGCCGTCCGGCGAGGCGACGAAGTCCATCCGCAGCGAACGGCCCGGCGGCAGCCGGTAGGCGTCCACCAGCGCGGCGTCGTCCAGGTCCGCGGCGGGCGAGGGCAGCAGCCGGCGCATCGTCAGCGGGTGCTGAGCACGGCCGCGCTCTCCGGCGGCACGGTGACGGTGTCGCCGTCCACTGAGGGCAGCTCGGCGGTGGCGAACAGCACCTCCCCGGCGGGCCGGTCGAGATCGATCTCCCGCGGCTCGTCGGCGAGGTTGACCACCACCCGCAGCGAGCCGCGGTGCACGACCATCCAGCGGTCGGCGTCGTCCCAGTCCACCTCGACCGCGGTGAGGTCGGGGTCGACGAGGTCGGGGTGCGCGCGGCGCAGGGCGAGCAGGGAGCGGTGCACGGCGAGGATCCGCTCGTGCGGCTCCTGGGAGAGCTCGGACCAGTCGAGCTTGGACCGGGTGAAGGTCTCCGGGTCCTGCGGGTCCGGGACGACGTCGGCGTCCCACCCGTGCTCGGCGAACTCACCGATCCGCCCCTCGGCGGTCGCCCTGCCCAGCTCCGGCTCGGGGTGGCTGGTGAAGAACTGCCACGGCGTGCTCGCGCCCCACTCCTCGCCCATGAACAGCATCGGCGTGAAGGGGCTGGTCAGCGTCACGGTCGCGCCGACGGCGAGCAGCGCGGGGGAGAGGGTGGCCGAGATCCGGTCGCCGACGGCGCGGTTGCCGATCTGGTCGTGGTCTTGGAGGTAGCCCAGGAACTTCCAGCCGGGCAGCGTCGCGGTGTCGACCGGGCGGCCGTGGTGGCGACGGCGGAAGCTCGACCAGGCGCCGTCGTGGAAGTAGGCGCCCGAGAGCACCTTGGCCAGGCCGGCGATGCCGGCCTCGGCGAAGTCGGAGTAATAGCCCTGGCCCTCGCCGGTCAGCGTGGAGTGCAGGGAGTGGTGGAAGTCGTCGCTCCACTGCGCGGTGAGCCCGAGGCCGCCGGCGACCCGCGGGGTGACCATGCGGGGGTCGTTGAGGTCGCTCTCGGCGATGAGGGTGAGCGGCCGGCCGACGGCGACCGACAGCTTGTCCACCTCCTGCGCCATCTCCTCGAGGACGTGGGTGGCGCGCTCGTCGACCAGCGCGTGCACGGCGTCCAGGCGCAGCCCGTCGACGTGCATGTCGCGCAGCCACATGAGGGCGTTGTCGATGATGTAGCGGCGCACCTCGTCGGAGTCGGGGCCGCTGAGGTTGATCGAGTTGCCCCAGGTGTTCGCCCCGCCCTCGGCGAAGATCGGGAAGAACTCGGGCAGGTAGTTCCCCGACGGGCCCAGGTGGTTGTAGACGACGTCCTGGATGACGCCGAGCCCCTGCTGGTGGCAGGCGTCGACGAACCGCTGGTAGGCAGCCGGGCCGCCGTACTGCTCCTGCACGGCGTACCAGAGGACGCCGTCGTAGCCCCAGTTGTGCGTGCCGTTGAACCCGTTGACCGGCAGCAGCTCGACGAAGTCCACGCCGAGGCGCACCAGGTGCCCGAGCCGGCCGATCGCCGCGTCGAGGGTGCCCTCGGGGGTGAAGGTGCCGACGTGCAGCTCGTAGACGACGCCACCGGCCAGCGGGCGCCCGGTCCAGGCGCCGTCGCCCCACGCGTAGGACTCCGGCTCGTACCGGCGGGAGAGCCCGTGCACGCCCTCGGGCTGCCGCCGGGACCGGGGGTCGGGCCGCGGCGTCTCGTTGTCGTCGAGGAGGAAGCCGTAGTCGGCCTCCGGGCTCGCGTCGATCGCGGCGCGCCACCAGCCGTCGTCGTCGCGGGTCATGTCGTGGACGGCGCCGTCGACCTGGACGCGCACCCGCTCCGGCAGTGGTGCCCAGACGGCGAACTCGACGGGTGCGGACATGCGGGGGCCTCCGGGGCGGGACGTGGTGGGGCGGTGCGGGCGGGGTGGGCCAGAGCGGATCATGCCCGCAGCGACCGTCGCCAATCACGGTGGCGTCGTCCAGGGCCGACGGCGTCCGGGGCGAGCTGCCCCGGACGCCACCGGTGATCAGCCCCGTGTCAGAGGGAGAGCTGCTGACCGACCCGGATCACGTTCGGGTTCCGGACGGCGTCCCGGTTCATCGCCCACAGCGCGCGCCAGCCCCCGTCGACTCCCTGGGCCCGGGCGATCTTCGCGAGGGTGTCCCCGCGCCGGACCCTGTAGTCGCCGCCCGACGACGTCGTGGGCGCCGCCGGTAGGGAGGCGGCCGGTGCCGGTGCTGCGGCCCGAGGTGCGGGCGCCGCCGCCCGGGGGGCAGGGGCGACGGCCGTCGTGCCGGACCGCAGCTGCGTGCCGCAGGTGGGCCAGGCGCCGACGCCCTGGGTGAGCAGGACCCGCTCCGCCACCGCGATCTGCTCCGCGGGGGCGGCCAGGTCGGCCCGGGGGGCGAACTCCCCACCGCCGTGGCCGAGCCAGGTCGGAGAGCTGAACTGCAGCCCGCCGTAGTAGCCGTTGCCGGTGTTGATGCTCCAGTTGCCGCCGGATTCGCACTGGGCGACGCCGGACCAGTCGTGCGTCGCAGCGGAGGCCGGCGCGGCGAGCACGCCGATGCCGATCGCCGCGGCCCCGGCCAGGACGGTGCCCCCGCGGAAGACGCGCCTGCGGGCAGGGGTGGTCGAGAGGTGCGTGGACATGGGTGATCCTCCGATCACCGCCTGCGAGGTGAGCTGTCGGGTTCGGGCGAATCGGTGCCCGGCCGCGTGCCCGGAGGGCAGGGGCGGCTTCACCCCGAGGCGCGCGTGCGCGCCGGTGGTGGTTCCCCCGCCCCCGTCCTGGGGTGGCTCGGAGTCAGGCTCCGGCGGACGGGGTTCGGCGGTCCGGTGCCTCGCGCCCGACCAGGAAGGCCCGGGCGCCCGCACGACGCTAGGTGCGTTCCCCGGAGCCCGTCGCGAGGGAACGGGAGAGCTCCGGCCGGTCGCCCCGGCGTGGCGCCGCCACGCCGCGCCGCGACCCCGCCACGTCCTGGAACGACACCGCTGCGTGCCCGGATGGGCCGCCGGCATCACAGGTCGACGGCGACCGTGCAGTACCCGACGTCGAGGGAGTCGGCCTGCACCAGGTCGGCGTTGGCCCGGTGCCAGGCGCCCGTGCGGATGTCGTCCGCCAGGCGGCTCAGGCCTTCCTCGAGCGCGGCCGGCTCGGTGGTCGCGAACACCGACATGCCGGCCCTGACCTCCGCGTCCAGGTACGCCTCGGGACGGCGCCAGAACGCCGCGGCGAACCCGTCCACGCAGTCGTGGGGCACCGGCACCGACCGGATCTCGGCGTCGGCGCCCAGCAGGCGGGCGAGCTCCTCGATCCGCACGGCCAGGCGCGCGTCGGTCTTGGCGGCCGCCGGGAGGTAGTCGCGGAGCAGCCAGAAGTCGGCCACCCGCTCGGGCCACCAGGTGAAGAAGACCGCGCGCCGGCGGGCCACCCGGCGCATCTCGGCCACCCCTGCGGCGACGTCGCTCCAGTGGTGGACGGTGAGCACGGCCAGCGCCGCGTCCACGGCGTCGTCGGCCAGGGGCAGCGCTTCGGCCACCGCCACCACCGCCGGCGCTGCGTCTGCCGGGCGCTGGTCGATCATCACCCGGCTCGGCTCGACGGCGAGCACTGTCTGCGGCGGCTCGTAGGCTCCCGCGCCCGCCCCGATGTTCACGACGCTGTCGACGTCCCCGAGCGCGTCCCGGATGGCGGCCGCGACGCGCGGGTCGGCCTGGCGGGTCCGCCGGTACGAGCGACCGATCCGGTCGTAGAGCGCCATCCGCGGAGTATGCCGGGCAGCCGGCGCGACCGGGTCGCCGATCCCGCCGCGGCACCGAGGCGCCCTAGCCTCACGCGCATGACCGACGCCTCGGGCCCGGTGCCGCGGACCTTCGCTCCCGGACGGAGCGTGCTCCGGCGGGAGGTCCTGCACGGTCGCCCGTGGATGGAGCACCCGGTCACCGTCGTGCACGACGCCGACGGCTGCCTCGCGGTGCTGCTGGAGCCCGGGTCGCGCTTCCGCTTCCACGACCACCCGTTCGGGCCGCACCCGTGGGGACGCCTCGACGCCTGGACCGACAGCACCGTCCTGCAGCTCCAGCGCGACGACGACGCGCACGCGGCGTGGAAGTTCTTCGACGGCACCGGCTCCACGCACTGGTACGTCAACTTCCAGGAGCCGGTGGTGCGGCACGTCGGCCCGGACGGGGGCGGCGCCTTCGACACGGCGGACCTCGGCCTCGACATCGTCTGCGCGCGCGACGGCAGCTGGGAGTGGAAGGACGTCGACGACCCGGACCTCATGGTGGCGAGCGGACGGATCACCCCGGCCGAGCGGGACCGCATCCGTGCGGAGGCGGCCGCCGTCGCCGGGTGGCTGGACGCGGGCGAGCGGTGGTGGGCGCCGTGGGACGGCTGGCACCCGGGGGATGCGCCCCCGCCGTAGGCCGGCCGGTCAGACGAGGGTGACCGGGTCACCGGTGCGCAGCACGCCCTCGCCGGTCACGTCGGCGTAGACCCCCGCGCAGGCCCAGGTGCCCAGGCCGGGAATCTCGCGGCGGTGGTGCCTGGCCACGGTCCGCAGGGTGTCGCGGTCCTCGGGCAGGTCGCCCTGGGCGAGCGTCGTCATGACGCAGCGCATCGTGAGCATCCGGACCGCGGCACGGGCGGAGTCACCCAGACAGGCGCTGCGCCCGACCCAGGCGTCCTCGGCGAAGCCCGGCTCGGTGCCGCCGACGAGGATGTTGGGCCGGTAGCGCAGGACGTCGAAGTCGCTGCCGCTGCCGAGCGCGGTCAGCTCGTCGAGGGTCGCCCGCGTCAGCAGGTGCAGCGCGGCGAGGTCGAAGAAGGTGCCGGGCGGGGCCATCTGCCCCAGGTCGATCGCGCTGACCGGCTCCTCGCCCTCGAAGGCGTGCGTCGTCCCCTCGATGAACTCGGTGGGCGCCAGGCCCTCGATGGCGGGCCACTGCTCCTCGAACCGGCTGCCCGCCGGTACCTCGCTGGTCAGCCGCACCGGACGGCCGACGAGGTCGGACAGCGCCGCGTCGGTGCCGGCTGCGTCGCTGCTGAGCTCGGTCCCGTCGGGCATCGTGATCAGCACCGGCGGTGCGGCCGCGCCGGGGACCGGCTCGGCGGCGAACCGGGCCGACAGGCCGAGCAGCGCGCCCCACTTGCGTGGGTGCTTGGCGCTGGCGACCGTGCCGTCGGCAGGATCGACGAGGGCGTAGGCGCGGTCACCCAGCAGCCCTCTGCCGGTCACCGAGGCCTGCTCCACCCGCTCGCCGAGCATGGACTTCACCGGGAAGCGGTAGAGCGCGTCGATGTGCACGGCGCATCACACCACGGCCGGCCGCGCGTTGGCGAGGGTCGGCGATCCCGCACGCCCTCGGACCCGGGAGCGTGCGGGATCGCGTCGCGTCAGGCCCGGACGAGCAGCGCGACCGGCAACCGGGCGAGGAGGACGTCGGCCGCGACCCCCGCGACGTCGGACACGAAGCGCTCACCCGTGAGCAGGTCGCGCCACGCCCCGTTCGGCAGCTGCAGGGCGGTGTCGCCCCACCCGGTCTCCGCCAGCCGGGCCGGCAGCCGGGTCGCGACGACGACGACGCCGTCCTGGTCGGCGCTGCCGCGGTCGTAGGCCACCACGCACTCCGCGGCCGACCCGGTCACCTCCACCGAGGCGTAGCCGCCGAACAACTCGGGGCTGTCCCGTCGCGCCCGCAGCACCCGCGAGGTGACCAGCAGCTTCGCCGCGCCGCTCGCGTCGACGGCCGGCACCGTGCCGGCGTCGAGCTCGGCCAGCAGCCGGCGCCGCAGCCCGTAGTCGACCGGGCGGCGGTTGTCCGGGTCGACCAGAGAGAAGTCGTACAGCTCGGTGCCCTGGTAGACGTCGGGGACGCCGGGCATCGTGAGCTGCAGCAGCTTCTGCGTCAGCGAGTTCGACCAGCCCAGCGGCGCGATGCGGGCGACGAACGCCTCGATCTCCGCCGTCGTCGTGGGGTCGTCGAAGGCGGCGTCGACCAGCGCGTGCAGCTGCTCCTCGAACTCCTGCACCGGGTTGGTCCAGGTGGTGGAGGTGCCGGCCTCGCGCGCGGCCTTCTCGACGTAGGCGTGTGCCCGCTCGCGGGACAAGGGCCAGGCGCCGATCAGGTTCTGCCACACCAGGTGGGCCAGCGAGCGGTCGGCCAGCGGGTGCCGGGCCAGCCAGCCGCGGACCAGCGCGGACCACTCGGAGGGCAGCTCGGCGAGCACGGCCAGGCGGGCGCGGACGTCCTCGCTGCGCTTCGTGTCGTGCGTGGACAGCGTGGTCATCGCCTGCGGCTTGACCGCGAGCCGGTGCGCCTGGGCGGCGTGGAACTCCTCGACCGTGCCGCCGAAGTGCGCGGGGTCTCCGCCGACCTCGTTCAGCGCGACGAAGCGGGACCAGCGGTAGTAGGCGCTGTCCTCCACGCCCTTGGCCATCACCGGGCCGGACGTCTGCTCGAACCGCGTGGCCAGCTCGGAGCCGGCCTGGCCCAGCCGCGAGTGCAGGGCCTCTACGGCCGGTACGAGCTCGGGCCGGTGCTCCTTGACCGCCGCGACCGTCTCGTCGAGGTGCGAGCGGCCGTCGGGCAGGTAGCTGCGGTACACGGGGAAGGCGGCCAGGAGCTCGGCCAGCGCTTCCCGCACCTGATCGGCGGGCAGACCGGGCAGGTCGCCGACGAGCCGCTGCAGGCGACCGACCTCCGAGCCGAGCATCCCGTCGGTGACCTCGCGCTTGCACCGCCGCACCAGCTCCGCGTAGTCGACCCGGCCGCCGGCCAGCTCGGTGTCCAGGGCCGTCAGCGCGGGCTCGCCGGCCGGGTCGACGAGCACCCGGTCGACCTCGGTGAGCGCGTCGTACCCCGTGGTCCCCGCCGTCCGCCAGCCCTCGGGCAGCTCCTCGCCGGGCTCGAGGATCTTCTCGACGACCGTCCACCGGCCACCGGAGGCCTCGGCCAACCGGTCGAGGTAGCCCTTGGGATCGGCCAGGCCGTCCGGATGGTCGATCCGCAGGCCGTCGACGGCGCCGTCGCGCACCAGCTGGAGCACCAGCTCGTGCGTCGCGTCGAAGACGGCCGGGTCCTCCACGCGGAGGCCCGCCAGGGTGTTGATCGCGAAGAACCGCCGGTAGTTGAGGTCGGAGTCCGCGCGCCGCCAGTCGACCAGTTCGTAGTGCTGGCGGGCGTGCACCTCCTGCGGGGAGCCGCCGTCGGTGCCCGGCGCGATCGGGAAGCGGTTGTCGTAGTAGCGGAGCTCGCCGTCGGAGATCTCCAGCTTCTCGACGTCCTCGGCGGAGCCGAGCACGGGGATGCGGACCTTGCCGCCCCCGAAGTCCCAGTCGATGTCGAACGCCGCCGCGTTCTCGCTGGCCTGCCCGTGCTGCAGGACGTCCCACCACCAGCGGGACGCCGACGGGTCGTCGACCCCCATGTGGTTGGGCACCAGGTCGAGCACCAGGCCCAGCCCGTGCTCGTGCAGCGCCGCGACGAACCGGTCGAAGCCGGCCTGCCCGCCGCGGGCCTCGTCGATGTGCGCGTGGTCGACCGTGTCGTACCCGTGGGTGCTGCCCTCGGCCGAGCGGAGCAGCGGCGAGGAGTAGGCGTGGGTGACGCCCAGGTCGGCCAGGTAGCCGGTCACCCCCGCGGCGTCGTCGAGGGGGAAGCCGGCGTGCACCTGCAGCCGGTAGGTCGCGGCGGGGACGCCCCGTCGGCGATCGCCGCCGGGCTGCTGGGCCCCTGTCACTCGGCGGGCCCGGTGAGCACGATGATCGAACGACCCTGCACGGTCACCGTGTCACCCGGCTTGACCTCGACCGGCTCGACCTCGTGCATCTCGGCGGTGTCGAGGACCGTGGTCCAGCTCCGCGAGTAGTCGTCGCTGGGCAGCGTGAACTCGATGGCGTCGGGGGAGGCGTTGTAGGCCAGGTAGAAGTGGTCGTCCTTGACGTACTCACCGCGTTCGTCCATCTCGCGGATGCCGACGCCGTTGAGGTAGACGGCGACGGACTTGGCGTAGCTGACGTCCCAGTCCTCGTCGGCCATCTCCTCGCCGGCGGGGGTCAGCCAGGCGATGTCGGGCACCGGGTCGCCCAGCCCGCGCCGGACGGGGCGGCCGTGGAAGAACCGGCGACGCCGGAACGTCGGGTGGTCGCAGCGGAGCTTGGTGACCTTCTTGGTGAACTCCAGGAGGCCCTCGTCGACGTTCTCCCAGTCGATCCAGGTCAGCTCGGAGTCCTGGCAGTAGCCGTTGTTGTTGCCGCCCTGCGAGCGGCCGAGCTCGTCACCGTGCAGGAGCATCGGCACGCCCTGGCTGAGCATCATCGTGGCGATGAAGTTGCGCCGCTGCTGGGCGCGCAGCTGCAGGATCTCCGGGTCGTCGGTCGGGCCCTCGACCCCGTGGTTCCAGCTGCGGTTGTGGCTCTCGCCGTCGTTGTTGCCCTCGCCGTTGGCCTCGTTGTGCTTCTCGTTGTACGAGACGAGATCGTTGAGGGTGAACCCGTCGTGGGCGGTGACGAAGTTGATGCTGGCCATGGGGCGCCGGCCGGAGTGCTGGTACAGGTCCGAGGAGCCGGAGATCCGGTCGGCGAACTCACCGATCGTGCCGCCCTCGCCGCGCCAGAAGTCACGGACGGTGTCGCGGTACTTGCCGTTCCACTCGGTCCACAGCGCCGGGAAGTTCCCGACCTGGTAGCCGCCCTCGCCGACGTCCCAGGGTTCGGCGATCAGCTTCACCTGGCTGACGATCGGGTCCTGGTGGACCAGGTCGAAGAACGCCGACAGCCGGTCGACGGCGTGCAGCTCGCGGGCCAGGGCGGAGGCGAGGTCGAAGCGGAAGCCGTCGACGTGCATCTCGGTGACCCAGTAGCGCAGCGAGTCCATGATCAGCTGCAGGGACTGCGGCGTCCGGACGTTGAGCGTGTTCCCGGTGCCGGTGAAGTCCATGTAGAACTGCTCGTCGCCCTCGACGAGCTTGTAGTACGTGCGGTTGTCGATGCCCCGGAACGACAGCGTCGGGCCCATGTGGTTGCCCTCGGCCGTGTGGTTGTAGACGACGTCGAGGATGACCTCGATGCCCGCCTCGTGCAGGGCGCGGACCATGCCCTTGAACTCCTGCACGTGCTGCCCGGCGGCGGTGTCGCTCGCGTACTCGTTGTGCGGCGCGAAGAAGCCGATCGTGTTGTAGCCCCAGTAGTTGCGCAGGCCCTTCTGCTGCAGGGTGTCGTCCTGCACGAACTGGTGCACCGGCAGCAGTTCGAGCGCCGTGATGCCCAGGTCGGTCAGGTGCTCGATCGTCGCCGGGTGCGCGACGCCGGCGTACGTGCCGCGCAGCTCCTCGGGGATGCGGGGATTGGTCATGGTCAGGCCCTTGACGTGGGCCTCGTAGATGACCGTCTTGTTGTAGGGCGTCCTCGGCGGGCGGTCGACGCCCCAGTCGAAGTACGGGTTGACGACGACGGACTTCGGCATGTGGGCCGCCGAGTCGTCGTCGTTGCGCTCCTTGGTCTCGAAGTCGTAGCCGAAGACCGACTGGTCCCAGTCGATCTGGCCGTCGATCGCCTTGGCGTACGGGTCGAGCAGCAGCTTGTTCGGGTTGCAGCGGTGCCCCTGGGCCGGGTCGTGCGGACCGTGGACGCGGAAGCCGTACTTCTGGCCGGGGTGGATGCCCGGGAGGAAGGCGTGCCAGACGTACCCGTCCATCTCCGGGAGCCGGATGCGTTCCTCGTTGCCCGCGTCGTCGAAGAGGCAGAGCTCGACCTTGTCGGCCACCTCGCTGAAGATCGCGAAGTTCGTGCCGGTGCCGTCGTACGTGGCCCCGAGGGGGTAGGCACTGCCGGGCCATACCTGGGTCATGGACTGGTTCCTCCTGCTGCTTGCCCCGCACAGGGGGCTGGACCTCGCTCCATGAAGCATGGTGGAGGAGGTCGGGACGGGGCGACCGTAGGGGCGTGCCCTCTGGAGGGCCTCCGCACACCTGGGAACGGTGTGACCCTGACGGCCGCGTCGAGGAGCACGACGGCGCCCCCGCGGCCAGGCCGCGGAGGCGCCGTGCGCGGAGCGGCGGACCGACCTCGCCCGGAGGATCCGGGTGGCGCTGGCCCGTGGGCGCCCCTGCGAGGCGCGACGCTAGGGCGCGCACGCGGGCGACCGCAAGTACCTGCGACGGGACCGTTGGGTCCGGTTCGGCGGCGGGTCCCGCGACCACCCGGCGGGCCGCCGGAGGACCGTCGCGCGGGCGCGACCCGGCGTTCTGTCGTACCCCCGTCGTACCGTCGTCCCCGTGCGCACGACCACCGACCTCAGGCCCACGCAGGGCCGCTTCCGCGTCGTCAGCGAGTTCGAGCCCGCGGGCGACCAGCCGGCGGCCATCAAGGCGCTCGCCGAACGGGTGAACGCGGGTGACGAGCACACGGTGCTGCTCGGTGCCACGGGTACCGGCAAGTCGGCGACGACGGCCTGGCTGATCGAGCAGGTGCAGCGCCCGACGCTGGTGATGGCCCCGAACAAGACCCTCGCCGCCCAGCTGGCCAACGAGTTCAAGGAACTCATGCCCGACGCGGCCGTCGAGTACTTCGTCTCGTACTACGACTACTACCAGCCCGAGGCCTACGTCCCGCAGACCGATACCTACATCGAGAAGGACTCCTCGATCAACGAGGAGGTCGAGCGGCTGCGGCACTCCGCGACCAACAGCCTGCTCACCCGACGCGACGTCGTGGTGGTGTCCACCGTCTCGTGCATCTACGGCCTGGGCACGCCGCAGGAGTACGTCGAGCGCGCGCTCAAGATCAAGCTGGGGGAGGAGCGCGACCGGGACGAGCTGCTGCGGACCCTGGTCACCGAGCAGTACACCCGCAACGACCTCTCCTTCACCCGCGGCACCTTCCGCGTGCGGGGCGACACGATCGAGATCTTCCCGGTGTACGAGGAGCTCGCCGTCCGCATCGAGATGTTCGGCGACGAGGTCGAGCGGCTGTACTACCTGCACCCGCTCACCGGCGAGGTGGTGCGCGAGGTCGAGGAGCTCTTCGTCTTCCCGGCCAGCCACTACGTCGCGGGCCCCGACCGCATGGAGCGGGCGATCCGCGGGATCGAGGCGGAACTCGAGCAGCAGCTGGCCGTGATGGAGCGGCAGGGCAAGCTGCTGGAGGCCCAGCGGCTGCGCATGCGCACGACCTACGACATCGAGATGATGCGGCAGGTCGGCTTCTGCTCCGGCATCGAGAACTACTCCCGGCACATCGACGGCCGGGCGCCCGGCAGCGCCGGCGCCTGTCTCATCGACTACTTCCCGGACGACTTCCTGCTGGTCGTCGACGAGTCGCACGTGACCGTGCCGCAGATCGGCGGCATGTACGAGGGCGACATGAGCCGCAAGCGCACGCTGGTCGAGCACGGCTTCCGGCTGCCGTCGGCGATGGACAACCGCCCGCTGAAGTGGGAGGAGTTCACCGACCGGATCAAGCAGACCGTCTACCTGTCGGCGACGCCGGGCGACTACGAGCTGGGCAAGGTCCAGGGCGACGTCGTCGAGCAGGTCATCCGCCCCACCGGCCTGATCGACCCGGAGGTCGTCGTCAAGCCGACCAAGGGGCAGATCGACGACCTCGTGCACGAGATCCGGCTCCGCACCGAGAAGGACGAGCGGATCCTGGTCACCACCCTGACCAAGAAGATGTCCGAGGACCTGACCGACTACCTGCTCGAGCTCGGCATCAAGGTGCGCTACCTGCACTCCGAGGTCGACACGCTGCGCCGGGTCGAGCTGCTCCGCGAGCTGCGCCAGGGCGAGTACGACGTGCTGGTCGGCATCAACCTGCTGCGCGAGGGCCTGGACCTGCCCGAGGTCTCGCTGGTCGCCATCCTCGACGCGGACAAGGAAGGGTTCCTCCGGTCGGGCAAGTCGCTGATCCAGACGATCGGCCGCGCGGCCCGCAACGTCTCCGGCCAGGTCCACATGTACGCGGACAAGATCACGCCGTCGATGGAACAGGCCATCGGGGAGACCAGCCGGCGGCGCGAGAAGCAGATCGCCTACAACACGGCCCACGGCGTCGATCCGCAGCCGCTGCGCAAGAAGATCGTCGACATCCTGGACGGCATCTACAAGGCCGCCGAGGACACCGAGGCCGCGACCGAGCTGCTGGGCGGGTCCGGCCGGCAGCAGTCCCGCGGCAAGTCGCCGGTTCCGGGCCTGTCCTCCAAGAGCAAGGCCAAGGCCGGCTCGATCGACGTGCAGGGGCTGCCCCGGGCTGAGCTGGCCGACATGATCCAGACGATGAACGACCAGATGCTCTCCGCGGCCCGGGAGCTGCAGTTCGAGGTCGCGGCACGGCTGCGCGACGAGCTGACCGAGCTCAAGAAGGAACTCCGCCAGTTCGACGCAGCCCACGCCTGACCCTGGAGCCCTGAGGCATGACCCGCACACCCGGCTCCCGTCCGCCCGCGACGGACGGGAGCGGGGAGCCCGGTGAGCGTCCCGGATCCGCGGTCACCCGCGTCGAGGCCACCACGACCACGGTGGTCCTGGGCGAACGGGAGTGGCGGCGGACCACGGGCACGCTGCACGGCGTCGTCGGCGCGGGGGAGCGGATCGCCGGTCTCGACGGGCTCACCACCGACGAGTACGGCCGGTACGCCTACAGCGCGCAGTTCGAGGTCCTCGATCCCGGGGGCGCCGGCGACCTGGTGCTCGTCGACATGGAGAACCGGGGTCGGCCGGCGACGCTGCTGACCCTGGAGCAGCTCGCCCTGGGCTCCGCGGACAGCACCCCGACCGGAGCGGTCTACCCACCGGGCCGCGGCACCGGCTTCCTCGCCGAGCAGGACCTCGGCTACGCCCGCGTCCAGTGGGAGTCCGGCATCGCCGCCGGCGTGCCCGCCTCGGCGCAGGGGGTCGGCGAGGTCGTGGTGCGCGACTTCGGCCGGTTGCTCACCGGTGCGGCCGGCCCGCTGGAGGGCGACAGCCCGCTGCCGCGGTTCGGCGCCGCGGTCCTCACCGGCATCAGCCAGAGCGCGTGGTTCGTCACGACGTTCGTCGCCGAGGGCTTCAACGTCGATCCGCGGACGGGCGGCGGGGTCTACGCAGCCGCTCTCGCCGTCTCCGGCACTGGGAACTGGCTGGCTATCAACCAGCTGGCGGGGAAGGAGGCGCAGCGGCCCTACCTCCTCGAGAACGGGGTCCCGCTCGCCTACGAGCAGATCCTCACCCGGGGGGACAGCGACCCCCTGTACGTCGACGTCGCCACCTACACCGACTACTACCGGCTCCGGGCGAGCGTCACCGCGCACGCCGAGCGCTCACCCGACGTCCACCGCTACGACTGGCCGGCCCCGCACGCCGGCCCCGCCTACCCGGACGCGATGGTCTTCGGCGTGCTCGGCTGCAACGGCGGCATCGAGGTGCCGCGGAACCCGATCGCGTACGACCCCTACCTCCGCAGCGTGGTCGCCGATCTCGCCGCCGTCCTCCGCGGGTCGACGCCCGACGGTGCCGGCCTGCCGGAGTCGGCGGTGTTCGAGCTGGTGCCCCCACCGCCGTCGGCCACCGTCAACGAGCTGCCCGGTGTGGAGCTGGCCGTCCCCGCGGTCGACGACGACACGGCGCAGCCACTGGGGGGCGTCCGCTTCCCCGACGCCGTCGTCCCGCTCGGCCGGCCGCTCCCGGTCGCGCTCGGCCCCGTGGGCACGTCGTCGATCACCGACGTGTGCGGCAACTGGGGCGGCTGGGAGCCGTTCACGGCCGCGGAGCTCCGCGACCGCTACGGCGACGTCGACGGCTACCTCGCCCGGTACGACGCCGCGGTCGACGAGCAGATCCGGGCCGGCTACCTGCGCGCGGGCGAGCGCGAACCGATGCTGGCGAAGGCACGCGCGGCCTTCCTCGCCACCGGAGCCTGACGCGCCTCTCCCGAGCGGGTGTCGGTGAGATCTGCGCCACAGCAGCGCCTCCCCGGGAACCCCGCCCCCGGGTGGGGCGTTCCTGGCCATGACGAGCACCGCTCCCGCAGGGTGCTTCGTGGAGGGGAGTATCCCCGCGCGGCGAGGTCGTCAATACGGGGTCCCGTGACCCCCGGCCCGCCGGCCGCCACCTCGAGTGGCAGTGGGAGAGACCTCCGGTACTGACGCATCGCCAGTCATCGGAGGCTTTTTCTTGGACGTCCCCTTCTGGGTGTGGGCCCTCACCGTCGGCCTGATCCTCGGCATGCTGATCTTCGACCTCGTCGGCCACGTGCGGACGCCGCACGCGCCCAGCCTGCGCGAGTCGGCCATCTGGTCCGGCGTCTACGTCGGCATCGCCGTCGTGTTCGGACTGCTCGTCTTCTGGTTCTACGGAGCGCAGTTCGGCGGTGAGTACTTCGCCGGCTACATCACCGAGAAGAGCCTGTCGATCGACAACCTCTTCGTCTTCGTGCTGATCATGGCCAGCTTCGGCGTCCCCCGGGAACTGCAGCAGAAGGTGCTCCTCTACGGCATCACGTTCGCGCTGGTCCTGCGCACGGTCTTCATCCTCGTCGGCGCCGCGGCGATCGAGAACTTCAGCTGGGTCTTCTACCTCTTCGGCGCGATCCTCATCTGGACCGCGTGGGCGCAGGCCCGTTCCGGTGGTCACGACGACCACGAGGACTACAAGGAGAACCTGCTCCTGCGTGCCGCGAAGCGGGCCTTCCCGACCACCGACGAGTACCACTCGGACAAGCTGTCGGTGCGCCTGGACGGCAGGCGCTTCATCACGCCCCTGGCCATCGCCCTCATCGCCATCGGCAGCGCCGACATCCTCTTCGCCGTCGACTCGATCCCGGCGATCTTCGGCCTGACCCAGGAGACCTACCTGGTCTTCGCCGCCAACGCGTTCTCGCTGCTGGGGCTGCGGCAGCTGTTCTTCCTCATCGACGGGCTGCTCGACCGGCTGGTCTACCTCTCCTACGGCCTGGCCGTGATCCTCGGCTTCATCGGCGTGAAGCTGGTGATCCACGCCCTGCACACCAACGAGCTGCCCTTCGTCAACGGCGGTGAGCACATCACCGCGATCCCGGAGATCCCGACCTGGCTGTCCCTGGCGGTCATCCTCCTGACGCTGGTGGTCACGACCGTCGCCAGCCTCGCCAAGAACCGGCGCGACCGCGCCGAGCGCGCGGCGCTCGCCGCCGGTGCTCCGCGCCCGGTCGAGCAGGCGCCGGCGGACGCGGTGGAGGCCCCGTCGGCTGCCGACGACGCCCGTGGCCGGTCCGCCGACGTGCTCGACCCCCGATGAGTGCGGCCGCCGTCGCCCCCCTCGAGATCCGGCCGGGGACGTCGATGACCGGGGTCCTCGCCCTCATGGACGAGCTGGCCCTCCTCGCCGGCGCCGGCGAGGAGGTGCGCCGGCAGGTCGACGAGCTGACCGGCCTCCGCTCCGGTGAGCTGCAGGCACTGCTCGCGGTCGCCGACGGCGCCGACCGGCCCACCACGGTCGCGGAGGCGACCGGGCAGGTCGACGACGCGGCGGCGGCGACGGTCGAGGCGCTCCGGCGCCGGGGCCTCGTGACGAGTGCGTCGGGGGCGGCGCTGCAGCTCACCGAAGCAGGGCGGGTCGTCCGGCAGCAGGCCGAGGGGCTGCGGATCCGGGTCCTGCACGGCGTCGTCAGCGCCCTGGGGGAGCAGGCGACCGACCAGCTGCGCCGCACCGTGCAGGCGCTGGGGTCGGTGCTGGCCCCGGAGGCCCCGCCGTCGTCGGGCGCACGCCCCGCCCTGCCCGGCTGAGCCGGTCGCGCCGCGTCGTGGCGCGACGGGCTCCGGGGTACGGTGAGCGCCACGTGCCCCGGGGCCCGCAGGCGGTGACGCCCGCGCGGCGACGGGGTCGCACGATGGAGGGGAGTATCCCCCCGCGGCAGCGTCGTCAACACGAGATCCCACGGTCTCCGGTGCTGCCGGTCGCCGGTCCCAGGCCGGCGGTGGGAGAGACCTCCGGTGCCGACGCCTGTCCCCGGAGGAACTCACCGCATGGAACTTCCCGTCTGGTTCGAGATCGCGACGTTCGTGGGACTCACCGTCCTGCTGCTCGCCGACCTCGCCATCGTCACCCGCCGTCCGCACGAGCCCTCCATGAAGGAGGCGGGACTCTGGGTGGGCTTCTACGTCGGTCTCGCCCTGCTCTTCGGACTGGCGATGCTCGCCTTCACGAACGGCACCTATGCGACCGAGTTCTACGCCGGTTGGCTGACCGAGTACTCGCTCTCGGTCGACAACCTCTTCGTCTTCGTGATCATCATGGCCCGCTTCCGGGTGCCACGGCACCTGCAGCAGGAGGCCCTGATGGTGGGCATCATCCTGGCCCTGGTCCTGCGGGGCATCTTCATCCTGCTCGGCGCGGCCCTCATCGAGCGCTTCACCTGGGTCTTCTACATCTTCGGCGCCTTCCTCGTGTACACCGCGATCAACCTCGTGAAGCACCGCGGTGAGGACGAGGACTACGAGGAGAACGCCTTCATCCGCCGGATGCGCAAGGTCCTGCCGATCAGCCAGGACTTCCACGGCGCCAAGATCCGGGTCACGGAGAACGGCAAGAAGCTCTGGACCCCGATGATCATCGTCTTCCTCGCCCTCGGGACGACGGACCTGATCTTCGCCCTGGACAGCATCCCCGCGATCTTCGGTCTGACCCGTGAGCCGTTCATCGTCTTCACGGCCAACGTCTTCGCCCTCATGGGCCTTCGCCAGCTGTACTTCCTGCTCGGCGGTCTGCTCAAGCGCCTGGTGTACCTCTCGCTCGGCCTCGCGGTCATCCTGGCGTTCATCGGCGTCAAGCTGGTGATGGAGGCGCTGCACACCAACGAGCTGCCGTTCATCAACGGCGGCGAGCACATCGAGGCCGTTCCGGAGATCCCGATCTGGCTGTCGCTGTCGATCATCCTCGGCGTGCTGATCATCGCCACGGTGGCCAGCCTCATCAAGACCCGCGGTCAGCTCCTCACGGTGGAGGAGCCGGTCGTCGACCCCGAGACGGCGCAGTCGGTGCCCACCGGGGGCCCGGAGGCGGCGGCGGCCGTCGAGAGCCGGATCGCGGACGACCAGGGCGAGGGCAGCGCCCGCCGGTGAGGCGGGCGGAACACAGTCGGGTGCGGGGCGGTTGACCGCACTTCGTGGGTGAGCAGACGGACGCCGGTCGCGTCGCCGCACTGGTCGGGCTGCTGTTCGGGCTCGCCGGCATGGGCAGCGCGGCCGTCGCCGTCACGCTCCCGGCCATCGCGGCGGACCTCGACCTGACCACCGGCGGCGTCTCCTGGGTCATCAGCCTGTACGCGCTGATGCTCGCGGTGGCGACGGCGGTCTACGGCCGGGCCGCCGACCTCGCGGGCATCCGGTTGCCCCTCCTCGTGGGCGTCGGCCTCATGGCCGGCAGCGCGGTGCTGGGGTGCCTGGCGCCGAACATCGAGGTGCTGCTGGTGGCCCGGGTGCTGCAGGGCGCCGGCGCCGCCGCGGTGCCGGTCCTCGGCATGGCCATCGTGAGCGCCCGGTACGACGGCGCCGTCCGCACCACCGCGCTCGGGCAGGTTGCCGGGACGGCGGCGGCGGTGAGCGCGCTGGGCCCGCTCGCGGGCGGTCTGGTGGCGGACCTGGCGGGCTGGCGGGCGGTCGTGGCGCTGCCCGCGCTCGGGCTCCTCGTCGTCCCGGCGCTGTGGCGGGCCCTGCCCACGCAGGGCACCGGCGCGCGGCTCGACCTCCTCGGCGCCGCGCTCGTCGCGGGCACCGCGGCGGGGCTGGTGCTGCTGGTGCAGTCCCCGGCCTCCGGCGTGGTGGTGGCGACGGCCGGCGCGCTCCTGCTGGCGCTCGGCATCCCCGCGGTCGCGGCATGGGTGCGCCGTCGCCCGGAGGGCTTCCTGCCGCGCCGGGTGATCCGGGAGCCCGTCGTCGTCCGCAGCGCGCTGGCCGCCTCGGCGGTGCCGGCGGCCTGGTTCGCGCTGCTCATCGCCGTCCCCGCCGTCCTCGCCGCGCGCGGCTGGACCCCGCTGCAGGTGGGGCTGGCGCTGGTGCCCAGCGCCGTCACCGGCTTCCTGGCGCCCCGGCTGGCCGGACCGCTGCTGGCGCGCCTCGGGCCGGCCCGGTCCCTCGTCACCTCGGACGCGACCGCCGCGGTGGCGCTCGGCGTCGCCGCCCTGGGCGCGGCCCGCGGATCGGGGGCGATCCTGGTGACCGCGGTGGTTCTCGTGACGCTGGCCTTCGGTCTGGGTCAGCCGGCCCTCATGGCCGCGGTGGGGGACGCGGTCCCGGCCGACGTCCGCGGCGTGGCGCTGGGCATCGCCACGCTGGTCTTCCTCGTGGGCGGTGGCGTGGGCTCCGCCGTCGTCGGCGGAGTGGGGGAGGCGCTCGGCGTGGACCGCAGCCTGCTCCTGCTCGCGGCGCTCCCGTTGTTGGGCAGCCTGGCACTGGTGAGCACCATCCGCGCCGCGCGCATCCCGTCCTGACGCTGCCGGCCGGGCTCCACCCGGGCGACCCGCCGGCACCGACTAGCGTCGCGGGCCATGCGCCCTGACGACCTCGCGCTGCTGCGCATCCCGGGCGTGCCCACCGTCTCGCCGGACGGCCGCATGGCGGTGGTCGCCGTCGAGCGGCCCGACCTCGAGGCCGACGAGTACCGCGCCCAGCTCTGGGCCGTCCCCACCGACGCCTCGGCGCCGGCCCGGCCGATCAGCGCCGGGCACCGGGACAGCGCCCCGGCGTTCTCCCCGAACGGCCGGTGGCTGGCCTACTTGAGCGCCGAGCCCGGCGGCCGGCCGCAGATCTGGCTGCTGGCCACCGCGGGCGGTGAGCCGCGGCGGCTCACCGACCACCCCCTCGGCGCCGGGACCCCGGTGTGGTCGCCGGACTCCGCGCAGCTGGCCTACGTCGCCCGCGTCCCGGAGCACGGCCGGTACGGGACGGTGGACGGCGTCGGGCCCGAGGCCGAGCCGCCCCGGCTCATCACGACCCTGCAGTACCGGGAGGACGGCGTCGGCGTGGTGACCGACCGGCGCAGGCAGGTGTTCCTCCTGGACCTGCCGCCGGCCCGCGGGGACGACGCGGCGCCGCTGCCCGAGCCGGTGCAGCTGACGCCCGGCGACACCGACTGCGCCGACGTCGCGTGGCGCCCCGACGGGCAGGCGCTGGCGTTCGTCTCGGCCCGCCACGCCCGCGCCGACCGGGACCTGGTGCGCGACGTCCACGAGATCGCGACCGACGGCTCGGGGCTGCGCCGCCTGACCGGGTCCCGCGGGCACTGCACCGGCCCGGTCTACGCGCCCGACGGCACGCTGGTCGTGACCGCCGTCCCCGACCTGGGGTCCGAGGGCACCGACTTCGTGGCACGCCAGGCCGTGCCGTGCCGGGTGGGCGCCGACGGGGAGCTGCAGCCGCTGCTGGACCCGGAGCACGACCACCGCGGCGACGAGACGCCCGCGACGGTGCTGGCCGACGGTGCCGTCCTCGTCGGGATCCAGCGCCGCGGTGCGGTGGAGCTGCTGCGCGTGCCCCTGGACGGCGCGGCGCCGGAGGTGGTCGTCGAGGGCCGGTTCACCGTGCGCGGCGTCGCCGTCGGGGGCGGTGTCGTCGTGGCCACCGTGGCGCACGACCGCTCCTCCGGTGAGCTCGTCGCGCTCTCCGGGGGCGAGCGCCGGCTGCTGACCGGGTTCGGCGCGGAGCTCGGCAGCACCGGCCGGCTGCACCGCATGCGGGAGCGGACGGCGACGGCCCCGGACGGCTACCCGGTGCACGGCTGGGTCACGACCCCGTCCGGCCCGGGGCCCCACCCGGTGCTGCTGATGATCCACGGGGGCCCCTTCGCCCAGTACGGCTGCACGCTGCTCGACGAGACGCAGGTCCTGGTCTCGGCCGGTTACGCGGTGGTCCAGTGCAACCCGCGGGGGTCGTCGGGCTACGGCTCGGCGCACGGGCGGGCCATCCGGCACGACTGGGGTGGGCTGGACGCCGACGACGTCGTCGCGTTCCTCGACTCGGTGCTGGCCGACCCGGCTCTGGACGCCGACCGGGTGGGCATCCTGGGCGGGTCGTACGGCGGCTACCTGACCACCCTGCTGATCGGGCGCACCGACCGGTTCGCGGCCGCGATCAGCGAGCGGGCGTTCCTGGACCCGGTGAGCTTCGTGGGGTCCTCGGACATCGGCTGGTACTTCGCCGACCAGTACGTGGGCACCGACCCAGCAGGCATCGCCGCGCAGAGCGCGCTGGCCGGCGCCGGCGCGATCACGACGCCGACCCTGGTCATCCACTCCGAGGAGGACTGGCGCTGCCCGGTGGAGCAGGGCGCCCGCCTCTACGTGGAGCTGAAGCGGCGCGGCGTCCCCTCGGAGCTGCTGCTCTTCCCCGGCGAGGGGCACGAGCTGTCCCGGTCGGGCCGGCCGAAGCACCGGCTGGCCCGCTTCGAGCACATCCTGCGGTGGTGGGCGCGCTGGCTCCCGACACCGCAGGGCCCGGGACCGGGCGAGGCCGAGGTGGTCGATCCCGAGCACCCGATCGGGGCGGCGCCTCGCGCCGACGGCTGAACTCGGTCAGGATCCCCGCCGAGGGAAGGAAGGAGGCCGCCGCCGTGGCCCGCACCCCCGACAGCCGACGTGGCGCCGCCTTCCGGCGCTGGCTCCACGGTCTTCCGCGGACGACGAGGCAGTTCGTCGTCACCGGCCTCGTGATCGGCTGGCTGGCGGTCTGGTACGCCGCACTCCTCGCGATCAAGGGCTCCATCGGGGACGACGACGTCGGCTGGGCAGACCCCCTGTCCTCGATGATCGGTCCGCTCATCGGCATCGCGCTGGCCTTCTGGCTCAGGCGCAGGGCGCTCGGCAGCTTCGGAGGGGTGTGGGAGTTCGACAGTGCGGTGCGGCGTCGCCGGTTGCCGGACGACGCAGACCCCGCCGCATGGGGACCACTGCTGGAGAAGGGAGGCCGTTTCCAGCGCGGGGCCCGGAGGTTCGCCCTCGGTCTCACGGTGACCGCGGTCGTCGTGATGGTGATCGGGTTCGCCTGGGCGGGCTTCGGGTGGATCGCCGTCCTGGTCGCCGCTCTGGTCGGCGTCGTCGCGGTCGCCCTGCTCGAGTTCGCCAGCAGGCGGCAGACGGCGCGGATCGACGACCTCCGCGACCAGCTGCGCGGTCTCGAGGACCGCGGACGGCTGACGCCGGGCGACTAGCGCTCGGCGTCGTCGAGCTGCCGGACGACGCGGGCCGGGTTGCCGACGGCGACGACGTTCGCCGGGAGGTCCTTCGTGACGACGGCACCCGCGCCCACCACGGTGTTCTCGCCGATGGTGATGTCGGAGCCATGGTCGACGTACACCGGGGGGCAGCTGGGTGCCCTCGCCGATCGAGCCGAGGAGCTGCTCCAGCATGCTCGGCGGAGCGGCCCCTGGCGGACCGACGTCGCGTTGCAGGCGGCCATGAGGTCCTGCGCCCGGGCGCCGGCCTCGGCGATCTCGGGGTCGTCCGCGACTTGGAGGTCGCCGGCCTTCATGCGCTCGCGCATCGACCGGGTGTCCTCCGTGCCTGCTCCGGCGCCCATGCGCGCCAGGCTGGGCGGCGGCGCGTGACCGCCAGCGCCCCTCTACGGTGAGGCATGGCGCTCATCTACCCCGTCCTCTCGGATGCCCCCGAACCCGATGAGGAGGCGCTGCCGGACTTCGCGGAGCTCGCGGCCGACCTCTCCGACCAGTGGCTGGTCGAGGTGGCCGTGGGGGACGACGGCGACGAGGGCTGCTTCGGCCCGCTGACCGCGCGCGCCGCCTGGGACCTCGCAGTGGGCGTCGACCAGCGCCGGCCCGACTGGAACGTGTCGATCCTCCCGCTCTACCTGCCCGGGACGCCCGACGAGCTCGCCGCCGCCTTCGACGACGACGACGACGACGCGGACGCCACCCCCGCCTGACCGGAGGGGTTCACCAGCCGCGGGCGCGCCACTCCGGGAGGCTCGGGCGCTCGGCGCCGAGCGTCGTGTCGCCGCCGTGGCCGGGGTAGACCCAGGTGTCGTCGGGCAGCGTGCCGAAGAGCCGCTGCTCGACGTCGTCGATCAGGCTGGTGAAGCGGGCGGCGTCCTTCTGGGTGTTGCCGACGCCCCCGGGGAACAGGCTGTCGCCGGTGAAGACGTGCGTGCCGCCCCCTCGCCAGACCAGCGCGATGCTGCCGGGCGTGTGCCCGCGCAGGTGCACGACCTCCAGCACCTGGTCGCCGACGGTGACGGTGTCGCCGTGCTCGACCGGCCGCTCGACCGGGACGGGCAGGTCGGCGGCATCGGCCGGGTGCGCGACGGTGACCGCGCCGGTCGCGGCCACGACGTCGGGGAGCGCGCGGTGGTGGTCCCAGTGCCCGTGCGTGGTGACGACGGTGCGCAGCGGGGCGTCGCCCACGAGCGCGAGCAGCGCCTCCGGCTCGGCCGCGGCGTCGACGAGGAGGGCCTCGCCGGTGGCCGTGCAGGTGAGCAGGTAGGCGTTGTTCGCCATCTCGCTGACCGCCAGCTTGCGGACGGTGAGCCCGGGCAGCTCCCGGACGTCGGGCGCCCCACCGACCTCGACGTTCCCGGTGTAGGAGCTCATCTCCGGCCTCCGTTCGAAAAGTGTCGGCGTGCGCCGTTACGGTCCAGGCATGGACGCTAGCGGAGGTCTCGGCCTCCCCCCGATCGTCATGCGGGCCGGGAACGGGTCGACGGGACGGCCGGTGCCGTGGGCCGGGGAGTTCGACGGGCCGAGCGACCCCTCGCTGGTCGGCCTCCCGGCCGCGGAGATCGCCGCCCGGGTCCGCTCGGGGGAGATCACCGCCGTCGACGTCGTCCGCGCGCACCTCGATCACATCGAGGAGGTCGAGGGCCGGATCGGCGCCTTCCGGGTCGTCCGGCGGGAGGCCGCGCTGGCCGAGGCCGCCGCCGTGGATGCCAGCCTCACCCGGTTCGCCCTCCCGCTGGCCGGCGTGCCGGTCGCGATCAAGGACAACGTGGCGGTGGCGGGGGAGACCTGCACGGACGGCTCCCCGGCCCGCCGCGGCGAGCCCGAGCGCAGGGACCACCCCGTCGTCACCCGGCTGCGCAAGGCCGGGGCGGTCGTCGTCGGCATCACCCGCGCCCCGGAGTTGTGCCTCTACGCCGCCACCGACGGGCCGGGCACCGTGAGCCGGAACCCTTGGGACACCGCGCTGTCCCCGGCCGGCAGCTCCGGGGGCAGCGCCGCGGCCGTCGCCTCGGGCTCGGTCCCCATCGCGCACGGCAACGACGGCATGGGTTCCCTGCGGCTGCCGGCCGCGGCGTGCGGCCTGGTCACGCTGAAGCCCGGCCGCGGCGTCGTCCCCGGCGGGATCGGTGCCGACGACTGGTCGGGCATGGCCGTCAACGGTGCGCTGGCCACGACGGTCGCCGACCTCGCCATCGCGCACGCCGTCCTGGCGGGGGAGACCCCCGAGCCTCCGCCCGCGCCCGACCGTCCGCTCCGCATCGCCGTGAGCACCCGGTCGCCGGTGCCCGGCGTGGGTGCGGACGCCGCCACGCGGGCGGCTCTCGACGCCGTGGTGGCCGAGCTCGAGGCAGCCGGGCACACCGTCGTGCGCCGCAACCCACCGATCACGCCGGGCGCGGCCGCCGGTGCGCTGGTGCGCTGGATGGCCGGCGCCGAGGACGACGCCGCCGTCCTGGGCATCGACCGCTCGGAGCTGCAGCCGCGCAGCCGCACCCACGCCCGGCTGGGCCGCCTGGTCCGCCGGCTGGGGCTGGTGCGTCCGCGCACCCAGGAGCGGTTCCGTGCCCGGATGGTCGAGTTCTTCGAGGACGTCGACGTGCTGCTCACCCCGGTGACCACCGGCCCGCCGCTGCCCGCCCGCCTCTGGCACGAGCGCTCGTTCCTGGCCAACATCACCGCCAACGCGCGCTGGGCGCCGTGGACCGCGGCGTGGAATCTGGCAGGTCTCCCCGCCGCCGTGCTCCCGGCCGCGAGCCGCCCCACGGGGCCGCCGGTCGCCGTCCAGTTCGTCGGCCCCCCGGGTGCCGAGGGACGACTACTCTGGCTGGCCGGAGAGCTGGAACGCCGGCTCCCGTGGCGCCGCTACGCGCCCGTCTTCGACCCCACCGCGACCGGCTCCACCGAGACCGCGGCCGCCGCGACCTGAGTCCGGCGCCCGTGCACCGTGGCCGGGCGCAGGTCACACCGCGGAGGCGGACGACCACGGCGAGCGGAGGCGTTGGAGCCAGCAGTACGGCGGCGTCCCCCGGCACGCTCTGCACGCACCAGCACGTTGCGACATCCACCCAGCGACCGACAGGGATCACATGGACCGGCTCGTCGTCCGCGGCGCCCGAGAGCACAACCTCAAGGACGTCCACCTCGACCTCCCCCGTGACGCGCTCATCGTGTTCACGGGCCTCTCCGGCTCCGGCAAGTCCAGCCTCGCCTTCGACACGATCTTCGCCGAGGGGCAGCGGCGGTACGTCGAGTCGCTGTCGGCCTACGCCCGGCAGTTCCTCGGCCAGATGGACAAGCCCGACGTCGACTTCATCGAGGGCCTGTCGCCGGCGGTGTCGATCGACCAGAAGTCGACCAACCGCAACCCGCGGTCGACCGTCGGAACCATCACCGAGGTCTACGACTACCTCCGCCTGCTCTACGCCCGCGCGGGCCAGCCGCACTGCCCGAACTGCGGCAAGCCGATCTCCCGGCAGACGCCGCAGCAGATCGTCGACCAGGTGCTGGGCATGGAGGAGGGCACCCGGTTCCAGGTGCTGGCCCCGGTCGTCCGGGCGCGCAAGGGCGAGTACGTCGACCTGTTCAGCTCGCTGCAGACCCAGGGCTTCTCCCGCGTCCGCGTCGACGGCGTCGTGCACTCGCTCACCGAGCCGCCGAAGCTCAAGAAGCAGGAGAAGCACTCCATCGAGGTCATCATCGACCGCCTCACGGTCAAGGAGAGCGCCAAGCGCCGCCTGACCGACTCGGTGGAGACCGCGCTGGGCCTGGCCGGCGGCCTCGTCGTCCTCGAGTTCGTCGACCTCCCGGACGACGACCCGCAGCGCGAGCGCACCTTTTCCGAGCACCTCGCCTGCGTCGACGACGGCCTGTCGTTCGAGGCGCTGGAGCCGCGCTCGTTCTCCTTCAACTCGCCGTTCGGCGCCTGCACCGAGTGCACCGGCATCGGCACCCGCAAGGAGGTCGACCCGGAGCTCGTCGTCCCCGACCCGGAGAAGAGCCTCAACCAGGGCGCCATCGCCCCGTGGTCCAGCTCGATGAGCAACGAGTACTTCACCCGGCTGCTCACCGGCCTGTCCCAGCAGATCGGCTTCTCCATGGACGACCCGTGGGAGCGGTTGCCGGCCAAGGTGCAGAAGGCGATCCTGCACGGCTCGCCCGACCAGGTCCACGTCCGCTACAAGAACCGGTACGGCCGCGAGCGCAGCTACTACGCCGCCTTCGAGGGCGTGCTGCCCTTCCTCGAGCGCCGGCACGACGACACCGACAGCGACTACATGCGGGACAAGTACGAGGGCTACATGCGCGACGTCCCGTGCCCCGTCTGCCACGGCACCCGCCTCAAGCCCGAGATCCTGGCCGTGAAGCTCAACGGCCGCTCGATCGCCGAGGTCACGAACCTCTCCATCGGAGAGGCCTCGCAGTGGCTGGGCGTCCTGGAGCTGGGCGAACGGGAGAAGGCGATCGCCGACCGCGTGCTCCGCGAGATCCAGGCCCGGCTGTCCTTCCTGGTCGACGTCGGCCTGGACTACCTGTCCCTCGACCGGCCGGCCGCCACGCTCGCCGGTGGCGAGGCCCAGCGCATCCGGCTCGCCACCCAGATCGGGTCGGGCCTGGTCGGCGTGCTCTACGTGCTCGACGAGCCCTCGATCGGCCTGCACCAGCGCGACAACACCCGGCTCATCGAGACGCTGGTCCGGCTGCGCGACATGGGCAACACCCTCATCGTCGTCGAGCACGACGAGGACACCATCAAGGTCGCCGACTGGGTCGTCGACATCGGCCCCGGCGCCGGCGAGCACGGCGGCGAGGTGGTCGTCAGCGGCACGGTCGCCGACCTGCTGGCCAGCGAGCGGTCGCTCACCGGCCAGTACCTCTCCGGCCGGAAGAGGATCGAGATCCCGGAGAAGCGCCGCGAGCTCACGCCGGGTCGCGAGCTGGTCGTGAAGGGTGCCCGCGAGAACAACCTGCGCGGCATCGACGTGACGTTCCCGCTCGGCGTCCTGGTGGCGGTCACCGGCGTGTCCGGGTCGGGCAAGTCCACGCTGGTCAACGACATCCTCTATACGACGATGGCCAACGTCCTGAACCGCGCGCGCATGGTCGCCGGCCGGCACCGCACCATCACCGGCCTGGACCAGCTGGACAAGGTCGTGCACGTCGACCAGTCGCCGATCGGCCGCACCCCGCGGTCCAACCCGGCCACGTACACCGGCGTGTGGGACCAGGTCCGCAAGCTGTTCGCGCAGACCACCGAGGCGAAGATGCGCGGCTACCTGCCCGGGCGGTTCTCCTTCAACGTCAAGGGCGGGCGCTGCGAGGCGTGCTCCGGCGACGGCACGCTGAAGATCGAGATGAACTTCCTGCCCGACGTCTACGTCCCCTGCGAGGTGTGCAAGGGGGCCCGGTTCAACCGGGAAACCCTCGAGGTGCACTACAAGGGCAAGACGGTCGCCGAGGTGCTCGACATGCCGATCGAGGAGGCGGCCGAGTTCTTCGCCGCCATCCCGGCGATCGCGCGTTACCTGCGCACGCTCACCGAGGTCGGCCTGGGCTACGTCCGCCTCGGCCAGCCGGCCACCACGCTTTCCGGTGGCGAGGCCCAGCGGGTGAAGCTGGCCAGCGAGCTGCAGAAGCGGTCCAACGGCCGCAGCATCTACGTCCTCGACGAGCCGACCACCGGCCTGCACTTCGAGGACATCCGCAAGCTGCTGCTGGTCCTGCAGGGCCTGGTCGACAAGGGCAACTCGGTCATCGTCATCGAGCACAACCTCGACGTGATCAAGAGCGCCGACTGGCTGATCGACATGGGCCCCGAAGGCGGCTTCCGCGGCGGCACGGTCGTCGCCGAGGGCTCGCCGGAGTTCGTGGCCACCGTGCCGGAGAGCCACACCGGCCGGTACCTCGCCAAGATCCTCGACGAGGACGCCGTAGTCGCGGCTGCGGCGCCGAAGAAGAGGGCCCGCAAGAAGGCCAGCTGACGCGCCGGCCGGCCGCAACCGGTTCCGACCCGCCCGGCGGGCTCAGGGAACCGGTTGCGGCCGGAACGGCGGCCGGTGGTCGACCACCTCCACGAGCGTTGCCCCGACCGGATCCGGCACGCGGCCGGCGGCCACGGCGGCGGTCACGGCGGCGAGCACCTCCACCGCTGCCTCGTCCCCGGACACCTGCCACCGGGCCCAGCGCCGGAAGCGACCCCGGGCGACCAGCCCCACCTCCCACGTGCCCGACCTCGGCGTACGCAGCCGAGCCAGCCCTTCACGCAGGAGCGCGGGGCCGGCGTCGAGGCCCACCCAGACCGTGGTGCCCGGCCGGTGCCACTGGTGCCGGAACTCCGCCAGCTCCGCGTCGACCGGGTCGCTGATGGGTGCGGCCGCGTCCCGCACGTCCGTGGTCGCCGACGCCACGAGGGGAGCCGGATACCGCTCCAGCGCCGCCTCCAGCCGCCGGCGCATCCGGTCGGCGTCCGGGCCGGGACGCGGCGGCGTCGTCCCGGCCCCGCGCACGTGCCGCGCCCGTGCCTTCCATCCGTCACCCCACTGGTCGGTCACCGTCTGCCGCACCGCGCACCTCCGTCGTCGTCGAGGAGGCGAGCATGCCGCCGCGTGGTGGCGGGCGAGGCGGTTGTCCACAGGTCGGCTCCCGCCCGGTGTTGACGTGGTCGCAGACTCGGGTTCGGATCTCGCACACTGACCGACCACCTCAGGGAGCCCCCTTGGATCTCACCGGCCACGTCGTCATCGTCACCGGATCGAGCAGCGGCATCGGCGAGGCCGTCGCCCGCAGGCTGGCGGCCGCCGGCGCTCGGATCGTCGTCAACTCCGCTTCCTCCGTGGAGGCAGGGGAACGGCTGGCGGGTGAGCTGGGAGAGGCCTGCTACGTGCAGGGGGACATCTCCGACCCCAGCACGGCACACGCGCTGGTCGGGGCGGCCCGGGATCGGTGGGGACGGCTCGACGGGCTGGTCAACAACGCCGCGGTCACGGCGGACGTCCCGCTCGCCGACATCGACGGCGTCACGGTGGACCACTGGAACCGCGTGCTGGGCGTCAACGTCGTGGGGACCTTCCTCGTGTCCCAGGCCGCGCTGCCGTTGCTTCGGGCCGCCGAGGACGGCTGGATCATCAACATCACCTCGATCGCCGGCATCCGCCAGACGGGCAGTTCGCTGCCCTACGCCGTGTCGAAGGCAGCCGTCGACCACCTGACGACGCTCCTCGCGAAGCACGCCGGCGGCGGGGTCCGGGTCAACGCGGTGGCCCCCGGTCTCGTGGCGACGCCGTGGACCGAGACCTGGGACGCGGTCAAGGAGGGCGTGACGGCGATGGCTCCGCTCAAGCGGGTCGCGACGCCCGACGACATCGCCGACGCCTGCGTCGGCCTCATCGGCGCCCGGTACGCCACCGGCCAGACACTGCTCGTCGACGGTGGGCTCGGACTGGTGCTCTGACCTGTGTCGCGCGGGCCACTGCGTGATCGGCCGCTCAGGACCAGTCGACCAGCTCCGCCTTCGCGCGGAGGCGCTCGCCGAACAGCGGATCGATGGAGGAGGCCCACGCGATCCGGCCCAGCACGTGGTCCCGGAACGTTGCCGGATCCCGGGTGCGCACTTGGCTCGTCCAGCTGTGCGTCGCGCAATTCTCCAGCGGCGCCCGCAAGGCGTCCCACCCGCCGCGCGGCTGAGCGCTCAGGGGGTGAAGCGGGAGCCCATGCCCAGCTCGGTCCGGAGGCAGCGCGGACGGCCGCGGTCGGGCTCGAGCGGGCGGTTCGGTTCCGGCTTGTGATAGAGGTCACGCGGGGCTACCCTCCTTGTGACAGACGTCACTGAAGGCCGTCCCGGCGGCCTGCGAGGAGGCCGCGATGAGCGCACTCACGCCCGACTGCGACCCCGACATGAGCCACTGCGGTCAGCCCTGGCAGGGGAAGAGTGGGCCGGGAGCCACCGTGCTGTCCGTGGCCGTGCTGCTCACCATCCTCGGGGTCTCCCTCGCCGTGGTGGCCACGCGGGCCGTGTCCGACGCCTTCGACTTCGTCGCCGTCCCCGTCGCGCTGTTCGCCGCCATCTCGCTGGTGCGCCGGCTCGCCCGCTCCGCCGCCCCTGGCGTGAAGGCCCTCGCCTCCCGGGTCCCGACGACCGTCACCGTCCGGCGCTCGCAGCCCGTCGGCTGACCGCACCAACCCCACCCGTCCCCCGGAACCGGGGCACGCCCCGGCGTGCTCCGGCTCCCGGCTGCCCGGGGTCGGCTGTGACCGCTGTGACGCCCGTGCCCCGGGCCCGGCGGTCTGTCACCCCATCGACCTAATCTGGATGCATGGCCGACCCCTCGACGTACCGCCCGGCGGTCGGCTCGATCCCCGAGAGCCCCGGGGTCTACAAGTTCCGCGACCCGAACGGGCGCGTCATCTACGTGGGCAAGGCCAAGAGCCTCCGCCAGCGGCTGAACAGCTACTTCGCCGACGTCGCCGGCCTCCACCCGCGCACGCGGCAGATGGTCACGACCGCGGCGTCGGTGGAGTGGACCGTCGTCGGCACCGAGGTCGAGGCCCTCCAGCTCGAGTACAACTGGATCAAGGAGTTCGACCCCCGGTTCAACGTCCGCTACCGCGACGACAAGAGCTACCCGTCGCTGGCCGTGACGCTGAACGAGGAGTACCCGCGGCTGCAGGTCATGCGCGGGCCCAAGAAGAAGGGCGTCCGCTACTTCGGGCCCTACGCGCACGCCTGGGCCATCCGCGAGACGCTCGACACCCTCACCCGCGTCTTCCCCGCCCGGACCTGCTCCAACGGCGTCTTCAAGCGGGCCGGCCAGATCGGGCGCCCTTGCCTGCTGGGCTACATCGGCAAGTGCGCCGCGCCGTGCGTCGGCCGGGTCAGCGCGGAGGAGCACCGGGAGATCGTCGACGACTTCTGCGACTTCATGGCCGGCCGCACCGAGTCGATGATGAAGCGGCTCGAGCGCGAGATGGCCGCGGCCTCGGAGAACCTCGAGTTCGAGAAGGCCGCGCGGCTGCGGGACGACCTGGGTGCGCTGCGGCGGGCGATGGAGAAGCAGGCAGTCGTCCTCGGAGACGGCACGGACGCCGACGTCGTCGCCTTTGCTCAGGACGAGCTGGAGGCCGCGGTGCAGGTCTTCCACGTCCGCGGTGGCCGGGTGCGCGGCCAGCGCGGCTGGATCGTGGACAAGGTCGAGGCGGTCACCACCGGCGAGCTCGTCGAGCAGTTCCTGCTCCAGGTGTACGGCGGGGTCGACGAGCAGACCGGCGTCGGCGAGGCGGGGGAGGCCGTGCCGCGCGAGGTGCTCGTGCCCGAGCTCCCCGACGACGCCGACGTCTACACCGAGCTGCTCGAGGAGCTGCGCGGCGGCAAGGTCTCCCTGCGGGTCCCGCAGCGTGGCGACAAGCGCGCGCTCATGGAGACCGTCGAGCGCAACGCGAAGGAGTCCTTCGCCCGGCACCGGGTGAAGCGTTCCAGCGACCTGACCGCCCGTTCCCTCGCGCTGAGCGAGCTGCAGGAGGCCCTGGAGCTCCCGGACGCCCCGCTGCGGATCGAGTGCATCGACGTCAGCCACGTCCAGGGCACGAACGTGGTGGCCAGCATGGTGGTGTTCGAGGACGGCCTGGCCAAGAAGTCCGACTACCGCCGCTTCTCCGTCACGAACGGAACCGACGACACCGCCGCGATGGCCGAGGTCGTGCGCCGCCGCTTCGCCCGGCACGTCAAGGACGAGCAGGACCGCCGCGACGAGCAGGGGATCGCAGCGGAGGAGGGGCGGCCGCGCCGGTTCGCCTACCCGCCGAACCTCCTCGTCGTCGACGGCGGCGCCCCGCAGGTCGCGGCCGCGGCGCGGTCCCTCGAGGAGCTGGGGGTCGTGGACGTCGCGATCTGCGGCCTGGCCAAGCGCATGGAGGAGGTCTGGCTGCCCGGCGACAGCGACCCGGTCATCCTTCCCCGCACCTCCGAGGCGCTCTACCTGCTGCAGCGGGTGCGCGACGAGGCCCACCGGTTCGCGATCACCTACCACCGGCAGAAGCGCTCCACCACGATGCTGGTCTCCCTGTTGGACGACGTCCCCGGTCTCGGGGAGACGCGGCGGAAGGCGCTGATGAAGCAGTTCGGATCCCTCAAGCGGCTGCGGGCTGCCACCGTGGACGAGCTCATGGCCGTCCCGGGCATCGGCCGGCGCACCGCGGAGGCCGTGCAGGCGGCCATCGCCGAGCCGGCCGACCCCGCCGGTGCGGCCATCGACGCCGACCCCGCCGCGGAGACGACCACGGCGCCCCAGGGCCCGGCGGTCCGCGGCGCCCCACGGGCCGGTGCCGGGCGCACCGCCGAGGTCGGGCGGGTTGCGTCGTGAGCGAGCTTGCGAGCGAACCAATGTGCACAGCAGCCCCGCTCACGCGGCCGACGAGCGCCAGTGAGGAGGACACGTGAGCGATCCGCTGACCAGCGCACCCGGGGCCGGGCTGCCCGGTCCCGACCTGTCGGCCGGCGGCGTGCCGGGGCTCGACGGGTCGAGCACCGAGACCCAGCCGCTGGAGGTCGTCGTCGTCACCGGCCTGTCCGGTGCGGGCAAGAACAGCGCGGGCCGGGTGCTCGAGGACCTCGGCTGGTTCGTCGTCGACAACCTGCCGCCGGCGCTCCTGCTGCCCATGGTGGAGCTCGGCGCCCGCGGTGACCTGCGCCGGTTCGCCGCGGTCGTCGACGTGCGCAGCCGGGCGTTCACCAGCGACCTGCAGGAGGCGATCCGCGTCCTGTCCGAGGCCGGGCACCGGCCGCGGGTGATGTACGTGCACGCCCGCGACGAGGTGCTCGTTCGGCGGTACGAGTCCAACCGGCGCGAGCACCCGCTGCAGGGCAACGGCACCCTCGTCGACGGGATCACCGCCGAGCGGAACCTGCTCACCGGCATCGCCGGCGAGGCCGACCTGTGGGTGGACACCAGCGACCTCAACGTCCACCAGCTGCGCGCGACGATCGAGAACGCCTTCGCCCGGGAGGGGCAGACCCCGCCGCTCACCGCGACGGTCATGAGCTTCGGCTTCAAGTACGGGGTGCCGCTGGACGCCGACCTCGTCGTCGACGCGCGCTTCCTGCCCAACCCGCACTGGATCCCCGAGCTGCGCCCCTACACCGGGCGCGATCCCGGCGTCCGGGACTACGTGCTGGGCCAGGAGGACGCCGGGGAGTTCCTCGACCGCTACACCGAGGTGCTGCGGCTGCTCGTGCCCGGCTACCGGCGTGAGGGCAAGCGCTACCTGACGCTCGCGGTCGGCTGCACCGGCGGGAAGCACCGCAGCGTGGCCATCGCCGAGGAGTTCGCCCGCCGCCTCACCGCCGACGGCATCGCCGCGGTCGCCCGGCACCGCGACCTGGGCCGCGAGTAGTGGGCGCGGGTCCGGTGGGAGGCGCTGCGGCGCCCCGCGTGGTCGCGTTCGGCGGGGGGCACGGCCTGGCCGCTGCGCTGGCCGCGTGGCGGCAGCTCACGCCCGACGTCACGGCCGTGGTCACCGTCGCGGACGACGGCGGGTCTTCCGGGCGCATCCGCCGGGAGCTCCCGGTGCTGCCCCCGGGGGACCTGCGGATGGCGCTGACCGCCCTGGCCGGGCCGGGGGAGCGGGAGCAGGAGCTGGCCGCCCTGCTGCAGCACCGGCTGGGCGGCAGCGGCGGCCTGGCCGGCCACTCGGTGGGCAACCTGCTGCTGACCGGGCTGGTCGAGCTGCACGGCGGCGACACGGTGCGGGCCCTCGACGCGCTCGCAGACCTGCTGGGCGCCTGCGGCCGGGTGCTCCCCATGGCGGACGTGCCGCTGGACCTCGTGGCCCGCGTGGAGCCCGTCGACCGGGAGGACCGCGCGCAGGTGCGCACCATCCGCGGACAGGTCGCCATCGCCACGACCCCGGGCAGGGTGCGGGAGATCCGGCTCTCGCCGGCCGATCCTCCGGTCAACCCCGCCGTGCTCGAGGCGATCGCTGCGGCCGACGTGGTCTCGCTGGGCCCCGGTTCCTGGTACACCTCGGTGCTGCCGCACCTGCTGGTGCCGCAGCTTCGTGCGGCGCTGGCTGCCGCGGCGGCGAAAGTGGTGGTGGTCCTGAACCTGGAACCGCAGCCCGGGGAGACCGACGGTTTCTCACCGGAGGAGCATGTGACGGTGTTGCAGGCCCACCTGGGCGGAGTGGCATTGCACAGCGTGATCGCGGATGCGGACTCGGTGGTTGACCGCCGTGGTCTCCTGTCTGCGGTGCGCTCGTGCGGCGCCGAGCTCGTCCTGGCGCCGGTCGCAGAACTCGACGGTGCGCCACGGCACGATCCCGTGCGCCTGTCGGCCGCCCTGGCCTCCGTGGTCGGGCGGCGCTGACGAGTAGAGGACTTGAGCCGGGTACCGGAGCGTTCGGACCTGGCCGGTACGAGGGGGAAGAGGGGACGCCGCTGATGGCGATGACCCGGACGACGACAGGTAGCCCCGTTGCTACGTGGGGGTGGACGACGTGGCGATGACCGCGATGGTGAAGGACGAGCTCTCGAGGGTCGAGTGCACGAAGACCTCGGAGCGCAAGGCCGAGGTGACCGCGCTGCTGCGGTTCTCCGGCGGGCTGCACATCGTCGGGGGCCGGGTGGTCATCGAGGCCGAACTGGACACCGGCTCGGTGGCCCGGCGGCTGCGGCGGGACATCAGCGAGGTCTACGGCTACACGAGCGGGGTGAGCGTGCTCGCCGGCGGCAACATCCGTCGCGGCGTGCGCTACCTCGTGCGCATCGCCAAGCACGGCGAGGGCCTGGCCCGGCAGACGGGCCTGGTCGACCAGCGCGGCCGCCCGGTGCGCGGCCTCCCGCCTGCGGTGGTGTCGGGCAGCATCAACGACGCCGAGGCGGCCTGGCGCGGCGCGTTCCTCGCCCACGGGTCGCTCACCGAGCCCGGCCGGTCCTCCTCGCTCGAGGTGACCTGCCCCGGCCCCGAGGCGGCGATGGCGCTCGTCGGTGCCGCCCGCCGGCTGGGCATCGCCGCGAAGGCGCGCGAGGTCCGGGGGGCCGACCGCGTGGTCGTGCGCGACGGCGACGCCATCAGCGCGCTGCTGACCCGCATGGGCGCCCACGACGCGGTCATGGCCTGGGAGGAGCGGCGCATGCGCCGCGAGGTCCGGGCGACGGCCAACCGGCTGGCCAACTTCGACGACGCCAACCTGCGCCGCTCGGCCCGGGCGGCGGTGGCCGCCAGTGCCCGCGTGGAGCGGGCCATGGAGATCCTCGCCAACGATGCCCCCGAGCACCTGCTCGTCGCCGGGCGGCTGCGGCTGGAGTTCGGGCAGGCCTCCCTGGAGGAGCTCGGCCAGCGCGCAGACCCGCCGATGACCAAGGACGCCGTTGCCGGGCGCATACGGCGTCTCCTGGCGATGGCTGACAAGCGCGCCAAGGACCTGGGCATCCCGGACACGGAGTCCGTCGTCACCGACGACATGCTCACGCAGTAGTTGAAGGACCCCGCTCTCGCCGTCCAGGGATACGTCTCCCCCCTCGGGGGGAGAGACAACTACAGATGGGCGGAGCAACCTCCGATCTTCTCGGCAGCGATGGGCAATGGTGCCCACCCTCGACCGAGGAGCAGGCATGACGCCACACCGCTGGGCGCTGCTGTTCGCCTGCGCTGCCGTCGTCGCGCTCGTCACCGCCGTACTGGCTTGGCAGCGCCGGGACCGCACCTTCGCGGCCACCGCGCTCGTCGTCACCATGACCGGGGTCGCCACCTGGTCGGGAGCCAGCGTGCTTCTGTACGGGAACGGGTCCGAGACGGCGCGTCAGCTCTACCCCTCCCTGCTGATGGGGGCGGTCGGCGTGGTCGTCGGTGGCATCTACGTGTTCGCCCGAGCCGTCGTCGACCCCTCGTGGCGCCCGGACCGCCGTACGGTCGGGCTGCTCGCGATCGAGCCCGTCGTCATGGCCGTCCTTGCCGCGCTGCCGGCGACCCGGGCCCTCGTCATGTCCGGCAACGGCCTGGCCGGCACCGGGATCGAGGAGCAGGTCACCCTCGGCCCGATCTTCGGGGCCCACACGCTCTACTCGTACGCCGTCATCGGGCTCTCGTACGTGCGCCTGGTGCGCCGGTGGTGGACCGCTGCCGGGATCTTCCGCCGGCAGATCGGCGTGCTGCTGTGCGCCGCGCTCATCGGCACGATCGGCAACGTGGTCACGATCGTCTTGCAGCTCGACGGGCGCGGCACCGACATCACCCCGCTCTTCTTCCTCGTGACCGGCCTGATCAATGCCTGGGCTGTCCTGCGGCTGGGCTTCCTGCGCCTCGTGCCGATCGCCCGGGAACAGGTCGTCGACACCGTTCCCGACGCCGTCCTGGTCATCGACCCCGACGGGGTGCTGATCGACCTCAACCCTGCCGCCGACCAGTTGCTGACCGCCCTGCGCCCGCAGCTCGTGGGCCCCGACCGGATCGGGCGGCTGCTGGCGGAGGTCGCCGGAGAGCACGCCATCGCCGTCCTGAACCGGACGGAGCGCCTCGACGGGCACCGGGTCGTCGAGGTGCGGCCCGGGCTGTGGCTGGACGTCCGGGACACCCTCGTGAGCGATGCCCGTGGTCGGGCTCTGGGCAAGATCGTCGTCGCCCGGGACGTCAGCGAGCAGGAGCAGCGGCGCGCGGCGGTCGAGGAGCTCAACCGGCAGCTCGCCGAGCGCGTGCGGGAGATCGAGCGGCTGCGGGCCGAGCTCGCCGAGGAAGCCGTGCGCGACCCGCTCACCGGGCTGCACAACCGTCGCCACCTGGACCGGGTGCTGGCCGGTGACCCGGGATCGGGAGCGCACGACGATCAGTTGGCGGTCATCACCCTCGACCTGGACCACTTCAAGACCGTCAACGACCGCTTCGGGCACATGGCCGGTGACACCGTCCTCAAGGCGGTGGCCCGGCTCCTGCAGGCATCGGTCCGGGACGGTGACACGGCTGTCCGTCTCGGTGGCGAGGAGTTCCTCGTCCTCCTGCCGGGTGCGGACCGCGAGCAGGCGGTGGTGCGGGCGGAGGAGATGCGCCGCGGTGTCGCGGCCGTCGTGCACGCCTTCGCGGGGGAGCAGGTCCGGGTCACGGTCAGCGCCGGCGTCGCCGTGCTCCCCGACGACGCCGCATCGGCCGCTGCGCTGCTCGAGGCCGCCGACCGGGCGCTCTACACCGCCAAGGCGACCGGCCGCGACCGTGTCGTGGCCGCCGGCGATGCACGGCACGGCCCGTCGGACGCCCCCGCGCCGGAGCCCGTACCGGCGGTGTGACCCCCGGGCGGGTGACCGGCAGCCGGGCCCGCCCTCGCCCGCTAGGGTCTGCGGCAGGGAGGCCGCGCGCTGCGCGTGGCCCGGTTGGCGCGACAGCGAACTCGACGTGGAGGTCTGCAGTGACGGTCCGGGTAGGCATCAACGGATTCGGCCGGATCGGCCGCAACTTCTGGCGCGCCGCCGCGGCCAGCGGCCAGGACATCGAGATCGTGGCGGTCAACGACCTGACCAGCAACGAGGCCCTGGCCCACCTGCTCAAGTACGACAGCATCCTGGGCCGGCTGCCCCAGGACGTCGTCGCCGACGGCGACGGCATCACCATCGGCGGCACCAAGATGACGGTGCTCTCCGAGCGCGACCCGGCGAACCTGCCCTGGGCCGACCTGGGCGTCGACGTCGTCGTCGAGTCCACCGGCTTCTTCACCAAGGCCGCCGACGCCCGCAAGCACGTCGACGCCGGCGGGGCCAAGAAGGTCATCATCTCCGCGCCCGCCACCGACGACGACATCACGATCGTCATGGGCGTCAACGACGAGCTGTACGACGGCTCGCAGACCGTCATCAGCAACGCGTCCTGCACCACCAACTGCCTGGCGCCGCTGGCGAAGGTCCTCAACGACGCGTTCGGCATCGAGCGCGGCCTGATGACGACCATCCACGCCTACACCGCCGACCAGAACCTGCAGGACGGCCCGCACAAGGACCTCCGCCGGGCCCGCGCCGCGGCGCTGAACATGGTGCCGACCTCCACCGGTGCCGCCAAGGCCATCGGCCTGGTCCTGCCCGAGCTCAAGGGCAAGCTCGACGGCTACGCCATCCGCGTCCCCGTCCCGACCGGCTCGGCCACCGACCTCACCGTGCAGCTCAAGCGCGAGGCGACCGCCGAGGAGATCGACGCCGCCTACCGCGAGGCCGCCGCGGGCCCGCTGGGCAAGTACCTCACCTACACCTCGGACGAGATCGTCTCCTCGGACATCGTCACCGACCCGTCGTCCTGCATCTACGACGCCAAACTGACCAAGGTCTTCGGCCCGATGGCCAAGGTGCTCGGCTGGTACGACAACGAGTGGGGCTACTCCAACCGTCTGGTCGACCTGACCGCTCTGGTGGGCTCGAAGCTCTGACGATGCGCTCTCTCGACGATCTCCTCGCCGAGGGCGTCTCGGGCCGCCGCGTGCTCCTGCGCGCCGACCTGAACGTCCCGCTGGACAAGCAGACCCACGGGATCACCGACGACGGCCGGATCCGCGCCAGCCTGCCCACCCTGCAGGCCCTGCGCGACGCCGGCGCGCGGGTGGTCGTGTCCGCGCACCTCGGCCGCCCGAAGGGCGCGCCGGACCCGCAGTTCTCCCTCGCGCCGGTCGCGGCGCGCCTGGGCGAGCTGCTGGGGACGACGGTGCCCCTGGCCGCCGACGTCGCGGGCGACGACGCCCGGGCCAAGGCGGCGGCCCTGGGCGACGGCGACGTCCTCATGCTGGAGAACGTCCGCTTCGAGGCGGCCGAGACGTCCAAGGACGACGCGGAGCGGGCCGAGCTGGCCGACCGCTTCGCCGCGCTGGCCGACGTCTACGTCGACGACGCCTTCGGGGCCGTGCACCGCAAGCACGCGTCGGTCTACGACGTCGCCCAGCGGCTGCCGCGGTACGCCGGCCGGCTGGTCGCCCGCGAGCTCGAGGTGCTCACGCAGCTGACCACGGACCCCGGGCGGCCGTACGTGGTCGTGCTCGGTGGGTCCAAGGTGAGCGACAAGCTGGCGGTCATCGAGGCGCTGCTGCCCAAGGTCGATCGCCTGCTCGTGGGCGGCGGCATGTGCTTCACGTTCCTCGCGGCCCAGGGCCACGGCGTGGGCAGCTCGCTGCTCGAGGCCGACCAGGTCGAGACCTGCCGACGGCTGCTCGCGGCCGCCGGCGACCGGATCGTCCTGCCGGTCGACGTCGTCGCGGCGACGGCGTTCAGCGCCGACGCCGACGTCAGCGTGGTGCCCGTGGCGGAGATCCCCGACGACCTCATGGGCCTGGACGTCGGCCCGCGCACCGTCGAGATCTTCGGCACCGAGCTGGGCGCCGCCCGCACCGTCTTCTGGAACGGGCCCATGGGCGTGTTCGAGCTGGCTCCGTTCCAGGCCGGGACGCGGGGCGTGGCCCAGGCCGTCGCCGCCGTGGACGGCCTGTCGGTCGTCGGTGGCGGGGACTCCGCCGCGGCGGTCCGCCAGCTGGGCCTGGACGAGGCCGCCTACGGCCACATCAGCACCGGCGGCGGCGCGTCGCTGGAGTACCTCGAGGGCCGGGAGCTCCCGGGCCTCGCGGTGCTCACCGACTGAGCGGGGAACGACGCATGGCACGCACCCAGCAGTCCGGCCGCCGGCCGCTCATCGCCGGCAACTGGAAGATGCACCTGACCCACCTCGAGGCCATCGGCCTGGTGCAGAAGATCGTCTTCTCGCTCAAGCCGGCCGAGCTCGAGGCGGCCGAGGTCGTCGTCGTGCCGCCGTTCACCGCGCTGCGCAGCGTGCAGACCCTGGTGGCCGGCGACAAGCTGGGCATCGGGTACGGCGCCCAGGACGTCTCGGCGCAGGACTCCGGCGCCTACACCGGTGAGGTCAGCGGCGCGATGCTCAGCGCGCTGGCCTGCACCTACGCCGTCGTCGGTCACTCGGAGCGGCGCGCGTACCACGCGGAGACCGACGAGGTCGTGGCGTCGAAGGTCCGGGCGAGCCTGCGGCACGGGCTGGTGCCCATCCTCTGCGTGGGGGAGGGCCTCGAGGTCCGCAAGGCGGGGGAGCACGTCGCGCACTGCACCGCCCAGCTGGACGCCGCTCTCGAGGGCCTGACCGCCGAGCAGGTCGCCGGGAGCACCGGGGACGGGGGCGGCATCGTCGTCGCCTACGAGCCGGTGTGGGCCATCGGTACCGGCGAGGTGGCCACCCCGGAGGACGCGCAGGAGGTCTGCGGCGCGCTCCGGGCGCGGCTCGCCGAGCGGTTCGGGCCGGAGACGGCCGCTGTCGTCCGTATCCTCTACGGCGGGTCGGTGAAGGCCGCGAACACGGCCGGGATCCTGGCCGGGCCGGACGTCGACGGTGCTCTCGTCGGCGGCGCCAGCCTGGACGCCGAGGAGTTCGCACAGATCTGTCGGACCGCCGCCGAGGCCAGCTAGCTCCTGCTGACCGCCGCCGGCCGCACTACCGGGGGCTGAACAGCACGCAGTGAACGAGACGCTCGAACGGCTCGGCCGGCGACTGCCGGCGTGGGCGCAGGGGCGCCAGGGGCGGCGGATCCTCGCGGCCGTGGCGCTGGCCGTCGTCGTCCTGGTCCTCGCGGTCAGCTGCTTGGGTGGCGCCGGTGGCCGCGCCGACGTGCCGGTCGTCGAAGGGCAGCCCGACGCCGGCATCGACGGCGTCCGAGCGCCCTCCGACGCGACCGGCGGCACGCTCCGCGTGGTGGCGCCCGAGATCGACAGCCTCGATCCGCAGCGCTCCTACCTGCCGGGCGTGTGGAACCTGATGCGGCTCTACACGCGCACCCTGGTCACGTACTCGTCCGAGCCCGGGCGCACCGACGAGCTCGTCCCCGACCTGGCCACGGACCTGGGGACGCCGTCGGAGGACGGGCGGAGCTGGACGTTCACCCTCCGCGAGGGAGTGCGCTTCGAGAACGGCCGCCCGATCACCGCGCAGGACGTCAAGTACGGCATCTCGCGGTCCTTCGACGCCCAGGTCGTCGTCGGCGGCCCCACCTACGTCGTCGACCTCTTCGACGACCCGGCCAACCGCTACCCCGGGCCGTACTCGGCCGAGGAGGACGACCCGGAGCTCACCTCCGTGGAGACGCCGGACGACCGCACGATCGTGTTCCGGCTGCGCGCCCCGGAGCCCAACCTGCCGTACGTGCTCGCGCTCCCGTCGAGCAGCCCGGTGCCCCAGGAAGCCGACACCGGCGGGGACTACGCCATCGACCCGGTGTCCTCGGGGCCGTACGCGATCACCTCCGTGGACGCCGCCCTGGGCATCCAGCTGGACCGCAACCCCGAGTGGGATCCGGCCACCGACGACGTGCGGACGGCGCTGCCCGACCGCGTCGTCGTCCGGACGGGGCTCTCCGGCGTCGAGCGCGACCAGGCGCTGCTCGCCGGGTCGGCCGACATCGACATCTCCGGGTCGGGCGCGCAGGCGCGAACGAGCGCCCGGCTGGAGGGCGAGGACAGCGAGGACCTGCGCAACCGGGTGGACGACGTCACCACCGGAGCGCTGCGGCTGCTCGCTCTCCCCACCGACGTGCCGCCGTTCGGGGACCGCGCCTGCCGCGCCGCCGTCGCCCTGGCGATCGACCGACGCCCGGTGCAGGAGGCGCTCGGGGGAGCGGGCAACGCCCTGCGCACCGCCCGGTTGTGGACGCGGCCGCTGGGCGGTGGGCCGGAGGACCCCGACCCCAGCGCGGACCTGGAGGCCGCGCGGGAGCTCCTGGAGGAGTGCGGGCAGCCCGACGGCTTCTCCACGGTGCTCGCGGTACCCGACGGCGGGGTCGGGGTGGAGGTCGCGGAGGTCGTGGCCGAGCAGCTGGGCGAGATCGGCATCGAGGTGGAGGTCCGGCCGCTGGAGGCGGCGAGCTTCTACGCCACGGAGGTGGGCAACCCCGACAGCGTCGCGGCGAACGGGTACGGCCTCGTGCTCGCCACCTCGACCCCGGACTTCCCGACCGCGGCGTCGCTGCTCGCCCCGCTGTCCGACGGCCGCGGCATCCGGCCGGTGGGCAACACGAACTACGCGCGGCTGGACGTCGAGGAGATCAACGGCCTGATCGACGCGGCCCGGGCGGCCGGCACCGGCGACGAGGCGCGCGAGGCATGGGCCGAGGTCGCGTCCTCCGTGCAGGAGACGGCGGCCTACGTGCCCCTGGCCGAGACCCGGGTGCAGCTGATCGCGGGCCAGCGGCTGCGCAACGGCGTCGTGATGCGGCCCTACAGCGGCTACGACCTCGCCACGGCCGGGATCGGCTGACGTGTCGGTTAGGCTCGGGGACGAGATCCGGCGCCCGGCGCCGGTCGTGAGGCTGGAGAGGTCATGATCGAGGTTGTCCTGAACGTGCTGCTGGTCCTGACCAGCACGCTGCTCGTGGTGCTCATCCTGCTGCACCGCGGCAAGGGTGGCGGCCTCTCCTCGATGTTCGGTGGTGCCGCCTCGGCCTCGCTGTCCGGCTCGTCGGTGGTCGAGAAGAACCTGAACCGGCTCACCATCTTCACGGCGCTGATCTGGACCGTCTGCATCGTCGGGCTGGGCATCCTCGTCAAGGTTGGCTAGCGCAGGACCGCTCCGCTCCACCGGCTACAGATCGCGCGCGAATCGTGACCGGAGATCGTCCCCCGAGGCTCTAGACTTCGCGCGCTGTGGTGATCTGCCACACGTCAGGTGCGGATTTCAGGGAGTGCTCGTGGCTGGTGGCAACGCGATCCGGGGCAGCAGGGTCGGCGCAGGTCCGGTGGGCGAGGTGGAGCGCGGCGAGTCCGCGCCGCGGCTGCGGCTGCCGTACTGGTGCGCCAACGGTCACGAGACGCGGATCGCCTTCGCCAGCGACGCCGACGTACCCGAGCTGTGGGACTGCCCCCGCTGCGGCCTGCCCGCCGGCCAGGACCAGCGGAACCCGCCGCCGGCACCGCGCAACGAGCCGTACAAGACCCACCTCGCCTACGTGCGGGAGCGCCGCACGGACGCCGACGGCGACGCCCTGCTCGAGGAGGCGCTCACCCGCCTGCGGGCCCGCCGCGGGATGTAGCGCTCAGCGCCGCGGCAGCCCGCCTGCCGCGGCCGCGTCGAGCAGCCAGCGCGTCGCCCGGGTGCCGTGCACACCGGCGGCCGGAAGCTCCCGGGAGTCGGCTCCGGACAGCGCCCGGGCGACCGCCTCGGCCTTGCCCTCGCCGGCGACGACGACCCAGACCTCGTCGGCCGCGCCGATCGCGGCGTAGCCGAGGCTGATCCGCGTCGGCGGCGGCTTGGGGCAGTCGCGGACGGCGAACACGGGCCGCTCGTCGTCGATCGCGGGGGAGTCCGGGAAGATCGAGGCCACGTGGCCCTCGGGTCCCATGCCGAGCAGCAGGACGTCGAAGCGGGGCACGGTTCCCTCATCGCCGGCGGCGGCCGCCAGTTGCTCCGCGTACCAGGCGGCGGCGTCCTCGGGCTCGGCGAACTCCCCGTCCGACGGCGGTATGGCGTGCACCCGCGCCGGGTCCACGCCGACGGCGTCGAGCAGTGCCCGTCGCGCCGCCTTCTCGTTGCGGTCGTCGTCGTCGCCGGGGACGAAGCGCTCGTCCCCCCACCAGACGTCGACGCGCTCCCAGTCCACCGTCTCGCGCACCGGCTCGGCGGCCAGCCCGGCGACCCGCTCGAGGACGGCGATGCCGATCGTCCCCCCGGTGAGCACGACCGACGCCGTGCCGCGGAGCACCTGCGCGGCGGCCAGGCGGGCGACCAGCGCCTCGGCGACGGCCCGGGCCAGCCGGTCGGCGTCGGGCTCGATGACGATGTCGGGAGTGGGCACGCCCGTGCCGGCCAGCTCGGCAGCCGCGCGGTCCCCGGGGGAGATGCTCACGAGGTCAGCGAACCCTCGACGGGGGTCTCGTCGCCTTCCGCCGGGTCGAACCAGACGTGCTCCCGCTCGGGGGAGCGCTCGGTGAGCCCACCGAGGCCGGTCGCCGTCTCGAGGGCGTCGCTGTAGGGCTCGTCCGGGTCCAGCCGGCGCAGCTCCTCGCTGAGCAGGTCACCGAGGGCCCTGGCGGGCAGGGCCACCGTGCCGTCGGGCCGGTTGGGCTGCGAGATGACTGCCCCGCCCCGGTGGTCGGCGGTGATCCGCACCTCCTCGCCCTGGTCCAGCTGGAGGAGCACCGACTCCACGCCGCTCGGACCGGCGTCGCGGGAGCCGGCGGTCACCTCGATGCTGCAGCCGCACCGCGAGGAGACCCACCCGGCCAGCAGCTGCGCGGTGGCGTTGTGCGGGTCGCCCTCGATCCGTCCGCCGGAGATGCGCACGGCGTCTCCGCGGCGTCCGGCGACGGAGTCGACGGTGGAGGCGAGGATCGCCCGCCAGGCGGTGCTGCGGGTCCAGGTCAGGTCCGTGTCGCCGGGCACGTAGTCCTCGGCCCGGATGCGCAGGGCGGCGCGCGGATCGTCGGCGAGCGAGCTGTCGGTGATCCGGCGGTCGGCGAAGACGGCGAGCGCGTCGGTGGCCAGCCGGTCGGGTGCCGCGCCGTGCCACCAGGCGACGACGGGGGCGTCGGCGGCCAGCAGGGGGAGGACGACGGACTCCGCGTGCAGGGCCAGCCGGCCGTACATGCGCAGCACGACGGCCTCGCCCGGCCCGAGCCGCCCGCCGATCTGCACCTCGGCGTCCAGGCGGGGCACGGGTGCCTCGATCTGCCGGCGGACGACGATGACCACGCGACAGGGGTGCATCTCCGCGGCGTAGGTGGCGGCCTCCTCGGCCTCGGCCACCCGCGACTCGTCGGCGATCACGACCAGGGTGAGCGCGACCCCGGACAGGACCGCGCCGCCGGTCCGCCGCTGGGCGGCCAGCTCCTTCACCACGGCCGAGCCGGTGGTGTCCCAGAGCGTGGTCATGGCGTCTCCTCGGTTCGGGCGGTGCCGGCCTGGGTGCGGCTCACGGCCGGCGCCACTGACGGTCCTCGGCGGCGAGCATCTCGTCGGCCGCACGGGGGCCCCACTCGCCGGCGCGGTAGGGGAAGGGCTCGGTACCGGCCCAGAACTCCTCGAGCGGGTCGATGACCGACCAGGACGCCTCCACCTCCGCGTTGCGCGGGAACAGGGTGGCGTCGCCGAGGAGGACGTCGAGCAGCAGCCGCTCGTAGGCCTCCGGGGAGGACTCGGTGAACTGTTCGCCGTAGAGGAAGTCCATCGACACGTCGCGGACCTCCATGACGCTGCCCGGCACCTTCGACCCGAACTTCAGGGTCACTCCCTCGTCGGGCTGCACCCGCACCACGAGCTGGTTGTTGCCCAGCTCCTCGGTGTCGGTGTCGGCGAAGGGCAGGTGCGGCGCGCGCTTGAAGACCAGCGCGATCTCGGTGACCCGGCGGGGAAGGCGCTTGCCGGTGCGCAGGTAGAACGGCACCCCGGCCCAGCGGCGCGTCTCGACACCGAGGCGCACCGCGGCGTAGGTCTCGGTGGTGGACGCCGGGTCGACGCCCTCCTCCTGCCGGTAGCCGTTGGCCCGCTGACCGGCCAGCCAGCCCTGCTCGTACTGCCCGCGGACGGCGAAGGTCTGCAGGTCGTCGGGGAGGGAGATGGCCCGCAGCACCTTGAGCTTCTCGATCCGGATCTGCTCGGCGGAGAACTCGACCGGCTCCTCCATGGCGGTGAGCGCCAGCAGCTGCAGCAGGTGGTTCTGCAGCACGTCGCGCGCGGCGCCGGTCTCCTCGTAGAAACCTGCCCGCCCGCCGATGCCGACGTCCTCGGCCATGGTGATCTGCACCGAGTCGACGTGGTGGCCGTTCCAGATCGGCTCGAACAGGGTGTTGGCGAACCGCAGCGCCATCAGGTTCTGGACGGTCTCCTTGCCCAGGTAGTGGTCGATGCGGAAGACGTCGTCGGCACCGAACACCGAGTCGACGAGCTCGTTGAGCGCGCGGCTGGAGGCGAGGTCGGTGCCGAAGGGCTTTTCGACGACGACGCGGCGCCAGCGGTCCGGGGTGCTGTCGGCCATGCCCGTGCGCTGCATCTGCTTGAGCACGGTCGGGAACATCGCCGGTGGGATGGAGAGGTAGAAGGCCGCGTTGCCGCCGATGCCGTGGCTCCCCTCGAGCTCGGACAGCGCCCCGGCCAGCTCGTCGAAGGCGTCGTCGTCGTCGAAGGAGCCCTGCACGAACCGCACGCTGGAGGCGAGCCGCTCCCACACCTCCTCGCGCCACGGCGTGCGGGCGCTCTTGCGGGCGGCGTCGCGGGCCAGCTCGGCGAACTCGGTGTCGCCCCAGTCGCGGCGGGCGAAGCCCAGCAGGGCGAAATTCGTCGGCAGCAGCCCGCGGTTGGCCAGGTCGTACACGGCCGGCAGCAGCTTCTTGCGGGCGAGGTCGCCGGTGATGCCGAAGACCACCAGGGCGCAGGGTTCGGGGACCCGGGGGAGCCTGCGGTCCCGAGGATCGCGCAGCGGGTTGGTGATCATGATCTGTCCTCGTGGTCGGCGGGGGGTGCGCTGCGCATGTGCGGTCCCGCTGGGGTGGTCCGGTCAGGCGAGAGCGGCGAGGAGCTGGCCGATGCCGGCGGCCCGGTCGGTCAGGTGGAGGTGCAGGAGCGGCCGGCTGCGATCGGCCAGCGCCTTGCGGTCGCCCGCCGCCTGGGCGGCCTGCAGGCTGCCGAAGGTGTACGGCTGATCCGGGACCGGGAGGTCCTCGCCCGCGGCTCCGGTGATCTGTAGGAAGGCCCCGGCCTGCGGACCGCCCTTGTGGTACTGGCCGGTGCTGTGCAGGAACCGCGGGCCCCAGCCGAACGTCACGGCGTGCTCGGTCCGGGAGGCCAGCGCGGAGCGCAGGTCGGCGGCGCTCGCGTCGGCCAGCCGGTCCAGGTAGGCCATGACGGCCAGGTAGCCCCGCTCGGGGACGGCCGTCAGCAGTGCGTCGACGGCCAGCGAGACGCCGTCGAGGGCGCTCAGGTCCACGCCGTCGAGCACCCCGCCGCTGCCCCGCACCTCGATCGCGCCGATCGTCGCCGCCGGCGGCTCGTCGGGCAGCCCCGAGGAGAGGATGGCCTGGGTGTTCTCCTTGCTCTCGGTCACGTTGGGCTGGTCGAAGGGGTTGATGCCCAGCACCCGGCCGGCCACCGCCGTGGCGTACTCCCACCCGAGGAACTGCGCGCCGAGCGGGCCGCGGACCGTCAGGCACGGTGCGGACGCCGGGGCGTCGCCACCGACCACGGCCAGCAGCGTGTCCGGCCCGGTGGCGCCGGGGGCGGTCGCCGACTCCAGGACGACGGGCAGGATGCCGCGGCCCTCCTTGCCGGTCGACTCGGCGATGAGCTGCTCCGCCCAGTCGCCGAAGCCCTCGATGGCCGTGCCGGTCTCGGTCGCGGCGTCGGCCAGGGCCAGCTTGTCGCGCCCCTGCACCGCGGCCGCGCCCAGGACAGCGCCCAGCTCGAGGGCCGGGTTGTCGCCGTCGGTCAGGTGCTCGGCGAGCTCCTCGGCCTCGTCGAGCAGCGCGCCGACGTCCGCGCCGGCCAGCGCGGACGGGACGAGCCCGAACGCGGACAGCGCGCTGTAGCGCCCACCGACGGTCGGGTCGGCGAGGAAGACGGCACGGGCGCCCATGGCCGCAGCGGTGTCCGCCAGGGGCGAGCCCGGGTCGGTGACGACGACGAAGCGCGCCCCCACCTGCTGCTCGTCGAGCCCGGCCGCGGCGAAAGAGGCCTGGAACGCGCGACGGTGGCTGTCGGTCTCCACGGTGCCGCCGGACTTGGAGCTGACCACGACGACGGTGCGCTCCAGATCGATCATCGCCGCGGCGACCTGGCCCGGGTCGGTGGTGTCGAGGACGACCAGCGGCACACCGGCGGTCCGGCAGATGACCTCCGGGGCCAGCGAGGAGCCGCCCATGCCGCACAGGACGATGCGGTCGAGCCCCTCGGACTGCAGCTGCTCGCGCAGCTGCGCGAGCTGCTCGACCAGGGAGCGCGAGGACGACGGCAGGTCCAGCCAGCCCAGCCGGATCGCCGCCTCGCTCTCGGCACCGGGGCCCCAGAGCGTCGCGTCCTTGCGGGTCAGCCGCGCGGCGACGTCGTCGGCGGCCAGCGACGTCCGGACGTCGTCCGGGACCTCGAGGCCCTCGACGCGGACCTCGAAACTCACTTCTTGTCCTCCAGCTGGGTGCGGACGGACTCGGTCAGCTCGTCCCAGGAGTCGACGAACTTCTGGATGCCCTCGACCTCGAGGACCCGGAAGACGTCGTCCAGGTCCACGCCGGCGTCCCGGACCGACTGCATGACCGCCGCCGCGTCCTCGTAGGCCTTCTGCACCGGGGTGCCCGGGCTGCCGTGGTCGGCGTAGGCCATGAGGGTCTTCTCCGGCATGGTGTTGACCGTGCCGGGGGCGATGAGCTCGCTGATGTAGAGCGTGTCGGGCAGATCGGGGTTCTTCACGCCGGTCGATGCCCACAGCGGCCGCTGCGGGCGGGCGCCCTTCGCCTCGAGCGCCTTCCAGCGGTCGGAGGAGAAGACCTCCTCGTAGGCCTGGTAGGCCAGCTGGGCGTTGGCGACGCCGGCCTTGCTCTTGAGCGAGCCGTCGGCCCCGGCCTTGTCCAGCCGCTTGTCGATCTCGGTGTCCACCCGGGACACGAAGAACGACGCGACCGACGCGATGCCGGACAGGTCCGCCTCCGGGTCGTCGGAGAGCCGCTGCTCCAGGCCGGACAGGTAGGCGTCCATGACCTTGCGGTAGCGCTCGGGGCTGAAGATCAGCGTGACGTTGACGCTGATGCCGCGGGCGATCGACGTCTGGATGGCCGGCAGACCCGCCTCGGTGGCCGGGATCTTGATGAACAGGTTGGGCCGGTCGACCAGCCACCACAGGTGGGCCGCCTCGGCCGCGGTGGCGTCGGTGTCGTTGGCCAGCCCGGGCGCGACCTCCAGGGAGACCCGCCCGTCGCCGGGCTGCCGCTCGGCCACGGGGGCGAGCAGGTCGCAGGCGTCCCGGACGTCGGCTGCCGTGATGGTCCGCAACGCCTCTTCGACGGTCACCTTCCGCACGGCCATGGCGTGCAGCTGGTCGTCGTAGGACTCGGAGCCGCTGATCGCGGCGGCGAAGATGGTCGGGTTGGTGGTGACGCCCACGACCGAGTGCTCGTCCACGAGCGACTGGAGGTTGCCGCTGCGGATGCGGTCGCGGGAGAGGTCGTCGAGCCAGACTGCGACTCCGGCCGAGCTCAGGTCGGCGAGGTTCTCGTTCTGTGCCATGACGGTGCCTTTCGTCCGTGGTGGCCCCGGTGCCGGGACCCATCGCCGGCGTGCGAGCGGTGGGCGGCACCGGGGTCCTTACATCAGCGGTCGCCGGTGGGGTGGGGGAGGCCGCCGGTGGCTGCAACCGGCCCGGCCGGCACGGCGTTCCCGGAGGCGGCCGCCGCGATGCTCTCGCGGGCCGCGGCCACGACGGCCTCGTCGGTGAGGCCGAACTTCTCGTACAGCACCGAGTAGGCCGCGCTCGCGCCGTAGTGCGTCAGACCGACGATCCGGCCGGCGTCACCCACGAACTCGCGCCAGCCCATCGGCACACCGGCTTCGACGCTGACCCGGGCGCGGACCGAGGGCGGGAACACCTCGTTCTTGTAGCCCTCGTCCTGCTCGGCGAACCACTCGACGCACGGCACCGAGACCACCCGGGTCGGGACGCCGTCGGCCTCGAGCCGCTCGCGGGCGGCCACCGCGATCTGCACCTCCGAGCCGGTGCCCATGAGGATCACCTCGGGGGTGCCGCCGGAGGCCTCGGCGAGCACGTACGCGCCGCGGGCCGTGCCCTCGGCCGAGCCGAACTCGCCGCGGTCGAACACGGGGAGGTTCTGCCGCGACAGCAGCAGGCCGGCGGGCCGGTCGTTGTTCTCCAGCACGGTCCGCCAGGCGACGGAGACCTCGTTGGCGTCCGCGGGGCGGACGACGTCCAGGCCCGGGATCGCCCGCAGCGCGGCGAAGTGCTCGATCGGCTGGTGGGTCGGGCCGTCCTCGCCCAGGCCGATCGAGTCGTGCGTCCACACGTAGGTCACCGGCAGCTGCATGAGGGCCGCGAGCCGGACCGCTCCGCGCATGTAGTCGGAGAAGGTGAGGAACGTGCCGCCGTACACGCGGGTGCCGCCGTGCAGCGCGATGCCGTTCATGATCGCGCCCATGGCGTGCTCGCGGACGCCGAAGTGCAGGGTGCGGCCGTAGGGGCCGCCGCTCCACATCTTGGTCTGGCGGCTGGCCGGCAGGAACGACGGTTCGCCCTTGACCGCGGTGTTGTTGCTCTCCGCGAGGTCGGCCGACCCGCCCCACAGCTCGGGGAGCTCGGGGTAGAGGGCGGCGAGCACCTCACCGGAGGCCTTGCGGGTGGCGACGCCCTTGGGGTCGGCGTCCCAGCTCGGCAGCTTCTCCGCCCAGCCCTCGGGGAGGGTGCGGGTGGTCATCCGCTCCAGGAGGGCGGCGCCGTCCGGGTTGCCCTGCTTCCAGGCGTCGAACTGCTCCTGCCAGGCGGCGTGCGCCTCGCGGCCGCGGTCGACGACCTTGCGCGCGTGCTCGATGACCTCGGGGGCGACGTCGAAGGACTTCTCCGGGTCCATGCCGAGGATCTGCTTGGTGGCCTTCACCTCGTCCTCGCCGAGGGCGGAGCCGTGGGCGGCGCCGGTGTTCTGCTTGTTCGGCGCGGGCCAGCCGATGATCGTCCGCAGCACGATGATCGACGGGCGCTGCGTCTCCGCCTTCGCGGCGGCGAACGCGGCGTCCAGCGCGGCCAGGTCCTCGCCGTCGTCGACGTGCTGCACGTGCCAGCCGTAGGCCTCGTAGCGCTTGCCGACGTCCTCGGTGAAGGCGACGGTGGTGTCGTCCTCGATGGAGATCTTGTTGTCGTCGTAGACCAGCACGAGGTTGCCCAGCTGCTGCGTGCCGGCCAGCGACGACGCCTCGGCGCTGACGCCCTCCTCGAGGTCACCGTCGGAGCAGAACGCCCAGATGGTGTGGTCGAACAGGCTCTGGCCCTCGGGGGCGTCGGGGTCGAACAGTCCGCGCTCGCGCCGCGCGGCCATCGCCATGCCCACGGCGTTGCCGACGCCCTGGCCGAGCGGGCCGGTCGTCGTCTCGACGCCGGGGGTGTGGTTGACCTCGGGGTGGCCGGGGGTCTGCGACCCCCAGGTACGCAGAGCGCGCAGATCCTCCAGCTCCATGCCGTAGCCGGAGAGGTAGAGCTGCACGTACAGCGTCAGGCTCGAGTGCCCCATGGACAGGACGAACCGGTCACGGGCGACCCAGTTCGGGTCCGTGGGGTCGTGGCGGAGCCACTTCTGGAAGAGCAGGTAGGCGGTCGGCGCCATGCTCATCGCCGTCCCGGGGTGGCCGTTGCCGACCTTCTGGACGGCGTCCATCGCGAGGACGCGCGCGGTGTCGATCGCGCGGCGGTCCAGTTCACCGAAGCCCTCGGGGAGGGTCGGGTTCGGCTGGCTCGGGGAGCCGGTGGGCGTGTCCGTCGCGGCCTCGGCCGGCGCTTCCGACCCGGTGCTCTGCGTCATGTGCTGGGTGCTCCCTCGAAGATCTGGCCCTGCGTCACGCGGCCGGCGCCCGTCCCGGATCCCGCACTGGACCGGGGCGCACCGTCGTCGTCGTCGACGTCGGCCCTACCCGCTGCGCACGCGGCAACAACGTGATCAACCCTAGTCATCCGGGCCCACACCGCGAGGTGGCCGGGGCACCGGCCCGTCTACAGTGGCCGGAGTTCACATCGTCGTTCTCGAAGGGACACCTTGGTGCCCTGCTGCCCGCGCGCCGCCGCGCTCGAGGGCACCCGGTGACCGCGCTCTCCGAGCGCTTCACCACCGCCCGCCAGGAGGGCCGGACCACCGGCCGCACCGCCGCGGTCCGGGCCCGGGTGCTCGCCTACGTCGGCCTCACCAAGCCGCGCATCATCGAGCTGCTGCTGGTGACGACCGTGCCGGCGATGATGCTCGCCGCCCGCGGCTGGCCCTCCTTCTCGCTCCTGCTCGCCACCCTGGTCGGCGGCACGCTCGCGGCCGGCGCGGCGAACGTCTTCAACTGCTATTTCGACCGCGACATCGACCGGCTGATGCAGCGCACCCAGAAGCGGCCGTTGGTGACCGGCGAGGTCACGCCGCGCGCCGCACTGGTCTTCGGGTTCGTCCTGACGGTCAGCTCGATCGCGCTGCTCGCCGCGACCACCACGCTGCTGGCCGCGGCGCTGGCGGCGGCGGCGATCTTCTACTACGCCGTGCTCTACACGATGGTGTTCAAGCGGCACACCCGCCGCAGCACCGAGTGGGGCGGGGTACCGGGGGCGGCCCCGGTCCTCATCGGCTGGGCCGCGGTCACCGGGTCGCTGGACTGGCCCGCGGTCGTCGTCTTCGCCGTCGTCTTCTGCTGGCAGATGCCGCACTTCTGGGCGCTGGCCCTGCGCTTCAAGGACGACTATGCGCGCGCCGACGTCCCGATGCTGCCGGTGGTCACCACCGCGCTGTCGGTCGGCCGGCAGAGCGTCGCGTGGGCCTGGGCGACCGTCGCCGTCTCGCTGCTGCTCTGGCCGGTGGCCACCGGCTACGGCATCGGCCTCGGCTACACGATCCCGGCGATCCTGCTGGGCGGCTGGTTCGTGGTGGAGGCCCACCGCCTGCTGGCCCGCATCAAGCGCGGCGGCGACATGAAGCCGATGCAGCTGTTCCACGTCTCGATCTCGTACCTGGCGCTGCTCATGGTCGCGATCGTCGTCGACGCCATCGTCTGAGTGCGGCGCGAGCTCCCGGACCGGGACTGGAAGGCGCTGGGACCCGGAGCGCTGATCGGGCCGGACGGGCGCACCTACCGGCGTCGGACGACGCGCATCGAGCGTGCGGACGCCGAGGCGCTGGCCGAGGGCGGCTGCCCGGTGGTGACCTACCTGCCGGGTGGGCGGCTGGTCTGGCACGACGAGGACGACGCCTGGCCGGCCTGGGCCGATGCGCGGGCCGCCCTCACCACCGGGATGCCGGACCCGGACTCGGTGACCGGCGGCCGGTGGGAGTCAGCCGACGGCGGCACCGCGCTGGTCCTCGTCTGGCACGACTGACCGGTCAGCGGGTGGCGACGGCGGGCCGCGAGGGCGCGCTCAGCGGGACCTCGGACGCCGGCCCGCGCACCGACCAGACCAGCCGCGCGGTGAACGCGGTGATGAGCACCGCGCCCAGCATGTGCAGCAGCACCAGCGCGATCGGCAGCTCGGTGAAGTACTGGACGTAGCCGACGACGCCCTGGGCGAGCTGGACGACCAGCAGGTCGCGGGCCGCCCGGCGCACGCGGTCGGGGGAGTCCGTCGCGTAGAGCGCGACCAGCAGCGCGACGGTCAGCCCGATGAGCAGGAAGACGACGTCGGCGTGCAGCTGGCTGATCAGCTCGGTGTCGACGCCGATCCGGTCTCCGGTCGGGACGTCGGCCTCGTCCACGTCGCCGCTGTGCGGGCCGCTGCCCGTGACGATGGTGCCCAGCACCAGCACCGCCGCCGTCGCCGCGGCGATCCCCCAGGTGAGCAGGACGAACGGGCGGCGCAGCAGGGGCTCGCCGACCCCGGGCTCGCGGGACCGGAGCCACAGGGTGGTGGCCAGCGCGACGAGCACCGCGGAGACCAGGAAGTGCGCGGCGACGGTCCACGGGTTGAGCCCGGTCAGCACGGTGACGCCGCCCAGCAGCGCCTGGGCGGGGATGCCGATGAAGGTCAGGGCGGCCAGCCGGCGCAGGTCGTGCCGCGCGGAGCGCCACACCGCGACGACGGTGGCGATCGCCACGGCGGCGAGGACGAAGGTCAGCAGCCGGTTGCCGAACTCGATGACGCCGTGCCCGGCCAGCTCGGGCGTGGTGGTGAAGCTCTCGGACGTGCAGCGCGGCCAGGTCGGGCAGCCCAGGCCGGAGCCGGTCAGCCGGACGGCGCCGCCGGTGACGACGATCAGCCCGTTCGCGACGGCGTTCGCCAGGGCGAGGCGCGAGATGGTCGCGGAGGAGAAGGAGGTGGGCAGGACCGGCACGCCTCAGATGTTAGACAAGGACCGCGCTGCCCCCCGCCGCTCGCAGGCTCGCAGCGGCCCCTGCAGCGCGGCCGTGGTGACCCTGCTCACGGAGCGGGCGCTGGAGATCACTTCTTAGGTCCACCTTGCTTGCAGGGTCCTCGATTTAGGACACACTCTTGTTGTGGAAAGCGCCGTGGCACCCCCGCGCTCGTCGGCTCCGGCCGACGACGGGCGTACCCGCGACCGCGTCAGCGCCCTGCTCCTCGAGCACGGGCCGCAGACCGCCACCGAGCTCGCCGCGCGGCTGGGCATCTCGCCGGCTGCCGTCCGCCGGCACCTGGACTCGCTGGTCGCCGCCGGCCGCATCGAGGAGCGGGTCGCCCGCGATGCGCATCGTGGTCGGGGTCGCCCCGCCCGGCGGTTCCACCTCACCGACGCCGGCCGCTCCGCCTTCCCGCACGCGTACGACGACCTCGCGCTGACCGCGCTGCGGTACGTCGCGGCCGCCGGTGGTCCGGACGCCGTGCGTGCCGTTGCCGAGCAGCAGCTGGCCGGTCTCGAGGCACGCGCCTCCAGCGCCGTGCAGAGCGCCGTCGACGCGGCCGGGGGAGCGCCGGTGGACCGGGCCCAGGCCCTGGCCGCCGCGCTCACGGCCGAGGGCTACGCTGCCACGGCCTCGGCGATCTCCGGCGGGGGGCAGCTCTGCCAGCACCACTGCCCGGTGGCGCACGTGGCCGCGGAGTTCCCCCAGCTGTGCGAGGCCGAGACCGCGGTGATCGGCCGGCTCGTGGGCAGCCACGTGCAGCGGCTGGCCACGATCGCCCACGGTGACGGGATCTGCACCACACACCTCCCAGGACCGTTGCGTCCGGGGAACAGAACGGCCCCCGCACGCCCTGTACCTGGTGAGCGAGCAGCGCCCCACAGCGCGCCCACCAGCCAGTCCAGCAGCACTGCCCCTGAGATCGACCGGGAGAGGACGCCCGCATGACCAGCACCCAGCAGCCGGCTACGCCGCTGACGCAGGACGAGCAGATCGAGCAGCTCGGCCGTTACGAGTACGGCTGGGCCGACGCCGACGTCGCCGGTGCCTCCGCCCGCCGCGGTGTCGACGAGGACGTCGTCCGCGACATCTCGCGCCGCAAGAGCGAGCCCGAGTGGATGCTCGAGCGCCGCCTGAAGGCCCTCAAGCTCTTCGGTCGCAAGCCCATGCCCGACTGGGGCTCGGACCTCTCCGGCATCGACTTCGACAACATCAAGTACTTCGTGCGGTCCACCGAGGCGCAGGCCGCCTCGTGGGAGGACCTGCCCGACGACATCAAGAACACCTACGACCGGCTGGGCATCCCCGAGGCCGAGAAGCAGCGTCTGGTCTCCGGTGTCGCCGCCCAGTACGAGTCCGAGGTCGTCTACCACCAGATCCAGAAGGAGCTCGAGGACCAGGGCGTCATCTTCCTGGACACCGACTCGGCCCTGAAGGAGCACCCGGAGATCTTCCAGGAGTACTTCGGCTCGGTGATCCCGTCCGGCGACAACAAGTTCGCCGCGCTGAACACCGCCGTGTGGTCGGGTGGCTCGTTCATCTACGTGCCGCCGGGCGTGCACGTCGAGATCCCGCTGCAGGCCTACTTCCGGATCAACACCGAGAACATGGGCCAGTTCGAGCGGACGCTGATCATCGTCGACGAGGGCGCTTACGTGCACTACGTCGAGGGCTGCACCGCGCCGATCTACAAGAGTGACTCGCTGCACTCGGCCGTCGTCGAGATCATCGTCAAGAAGAACGCGCGCTGCCGGTACACGACCATCCAGAACTGGTCGAACAACGTCTACAACCTGGTCACCAAGCGGGCCGTGGCCCACGAGGGCGCGACCATGGAGTGGGTCGACGGCAACCTCGGCTCCAAGGTGACGATGAAGTACCCGGCCGTCTGGATGACCGGCGAGCACGCCAAGGGCGAGGTGCTCTCCATCGCCTTCGCGGGCGAGGGCCAGCACCAGGACGCCGGCGCCAAGATGGTGCACGCCGCACCGCACACCTCCTCGACGATCATCAGCAAGTCCGTCGCCCGTGGCGGTGGCCGCACCTCCTACCGCGGCCTGGTCCAGATCGACGAGGGCGCCTACGGCTCCAAGTCGACCGTGAAGTGCGACGCCCTGCTGGTCGACACGATCAGCCGGTCGGACACCTACCCCTACGTCGACGTCCGCGAGGACGACGTCTCCATGGGTCACGAGGCGACCGTCTCCCGCGTCAGCGACGACCAGCTCTTCTACCTCATGAGCCGCGGCCTGTCCGAGGACGAGGCCATGGCGATGGTGGTGCGCGGGTTCGTCGAGCCCATCGCCCGCGAGCTCCCCATGGAGTACGCCCTCGAGCTCAACCGGCTCATCGAGCTGCAGATGGAAGGTGCCGTCGGCTGATGACCGACCAGAACACCGGTACGGCCGACCTGAACACCGGCACGACCGATCTCACCACCCAGCCGGCCACCCTCGCCTCGGAGCTCTTCGCTCCGGGCGTGGGTGCGCAGGCCGGCCCGCCGACCACCCCGGCGTCCGACACCGGCACCGCCGGTAACGCGTCGCCCGGCGCGCACTCGCACGGTGGACCCACGCCGACCGGCTCGCCGCCGGAACGGCTCACCTCCACCGACCCGGACGTCTTCGGCGTGCCGACCGGTCGCGAGGAGACGTGGCGGTTCACGCCGATGAAGCGGATCCGTCCGCTCCTGGACGGTGCCGCCTCCGACGCGAGCCTCACCTGGGCGACCGATCTGCCCGAGGGCGTCGAGCTGACCAGCGTGGAGGCCGGCGACCCCCTGCTCAAGGGTCTGCCGGAGCCGGTCGACCGGCTGGCCGCCCTGACCCGCCAGCGGGCCGGCGGCGCTGCCGTCGTCCGCGTGGCCAAGGAGGCCCAGCTGGACCGCCCGGTCACGCTCGGCCTGGCCGGCACCGGCGGCGACGACGTCGTCTGGAGCCAGCTGGTCGTCGAGGTCGGCGCGTTCGCGAAGGCGACCGTCGTCCTGGACCACACCGGCCCGGCCAAGTACTCCGGCGGCGTGACGGTGCTCGTCGGCGACGGCGCGCAGGTCACCCTCGTCTCCATCCAGGACTGGGCGTCCGGCTCCGTGCACGGCGGCCAGTACGACGCCGTCGTCGGGCGCGACGCCATCTACAAGCAGGTCGTGGTCACCCTCGGCGGTGACCTCGTGCGCCTGGTCAGCAATGTGCAGTACGCCGGTACCGGCGGACGCGCGGACCTCTTCGGCGTCTACTTCTCCGACGAGACGCAGCACCAGGAGCACCGGCTCTGGGTCGACCACGCCGTCCCGAACTGCACCAGCAACGTGCTCTACAAGGGCGCGCTGCAGGGCGAGGGTGCGCGCACGGTCTGGATCGGCGACGTCCGCATCCGCCCGGCGGCGACCGGCACCGAGACCTACGAGCTCAACCGCAACCTGGTCCTCACCGACGGTGCACGGGCCGACTCGGTGCCCAACCTGGAGATCGAGACCGGTGAGATCGTCAGCGCCGGCCACGCCAGCGCCACCGGCCGGTTCGACGACGAGCAGCTGTTCTACCTCTGCTCGCGCGGCATCGACGCCGAGACCGCCCGCCGACTGGTCGTGCGCGGCTTCTTCGCCGACGTCGTCCAGAACATCGGGATCGACGCCATCCAGGACCGCCTGATGGGCACCATCGAGACGCGCCTCGGTGCCCTGCCGGGTCTGGACGAGCAGCCGGTCGAGGTCGCCTGACCATGGCCTTCGAACGCGTCTGCGCACTGTCCGACGTCCCCGAGAACGGCGCCCTGCGCGTCGAGCTCTCGGACGTCGACGTCGCCGTGGTCCGGTTCGAGGGTCAGCTGTACGCCCTCGAGGACCGGTGCTCGCACGCCGACGTCCCGCTGAGCGAGGGGGACGTCGAGCAGTTCGGCGGCGCCCCGACCATCGAGTGCTTCCTGCACGGCTCGTGCTTCGACCTGCGCACGGGCGAGCCCACCAACCTGCCGGCGACCGAGCCGGTCGACGTCTACCCGGTCCGCGTGGAAGGGGAGGACGTGCTCGTCGACACCGAAGCTGAGGCAACGGCGAGCGCCGTCGAGTCCTCCCACGCGGCCGGCAACTGAGGAGCGAGAAGAAGTGTCCGTTCTGGAGATCCGCGACCTGCACGTGACGGTCGGCGAGGGTGACGACGCCAAGGAGATCCTCCGTGGCGTCGACCTGACCGTCCGCTCGGGCGAGACCCACGCGATCATGGGCCCCAACGGGTCCGGCAAGTCGACCCTGGCCTACTCGATCGCCGGGCACCCCAAGTACACCGTCACCGGCGGCACCGTGACCCTCGACGGCGAGGACGTCCTCGCCATGAGCGTCGACGAGCGCGCCCGCGCCGGCCTGTTCCTCGCGATGCAGTACCCCGTCGAGGTCCCCGGCGTCTCGGTGTCGAACTTCCTGCGCACCGCCGCCACGGCGATCAAGGGCGAGGCCCCCAAGCTGCGCACCTGGGTCAAGGACGTCAAGAGCGAGATGGAACTGCTCGAGATGGACTCCGCCTTCGCCGAGCGCAACGTCAACGAGGGCTTCTCCGGTGGTGAGAAGAAGCGCCACGAGATCCTGCAGATGCGCCTGCTCAAGCCGGCCATCGCGATCCTCGACGAGACCGACTCCGGTTTGGACGTCGACGCGCTGCGGATCGTCTCCGAGGGCGTCAACCGCACCCGCGAGGAGGGCGAGATCGGCGTCCTGCTGATCACGCACTACACGCGGATCCTGCGCTACATCAAGCCCGACTTCGTCCACGTCTTCGTCGCCGGCAAGGTCGTCGAGGAGGGTGGCGCGGAGCTCGCCGACAAGCTCGAGAACGAGGGCTACGCCGCCTACGTCAAGGACTCCAACGAGCAGGCCGCTGCGGAGGTTGCCAGCGCATGACCCAGACCGTCTCGCGTCCTGTCGGGGCGCACGAGCCGCTGCCCCTGGACGTCGAGGCGATCCGGGCGGACTTCCCGATCCTGACGCGCACCGTCCGCGACGGGAAGCGGCTGGTCTACCTCGACTCCGGCGCCACCTCGCAGAAGCCGCGGTCGGTGCTGGACGCCGAGCGCTGGTTCTACGAGAACGTCAACGCCGCTCCGCACCGGGGGGCCCACGCACTCGCCGAGGAGGCGACTGGTGCCTACGAGGCCGCCCGCGCCACCATCGGCGGGTTCATCGGCGCACCGGACCGGGAGATCGTCTTCACCCGCAACACCACCGAGGCGATCAACCTGGTGGCCTACGCCCTCTCCAACGCCGCCACGGCGAAGGAGGAGGAGTTCCGCACCTACGCCGTCGGCGAGGGTGACGAGATCGTGGTCACCGAGATGGAGCACCACGCCAACCTGGTGCCCTGGCAGCAGTTGTGCGAGCGGACCGGCGCGACCCTGCGCTGGCTCGGCCTCACCGACGATGGCCGGCTGGACCTCTCCGACCTGGCCACGGTGGTCAACGAGCGCACCAAGCTCGTGGCCGTGACCCAGCAGTCGAACATCCTGGGCACGATCAACCCGCTCGGCGACATCATCGCCCGGGCGCACGAGGTCGGTGCCCTGGTGCTGGTCGACGGCGCCCAGTCGGTGCCGCACCAGCCGGTCGACGTCACCGAGCTCGGCGCGGACTTCCTGGTGTTTTCCGGGCACAAGATGCTGGGGCCCACGGGCGTCGGCGTGCTCTGGGGCCGCTACAAGGTGCTCGACAAGCTGCCGCCGTTCCTGACCGGTGGCTCGATGATCGAGGTCGTGCGCATGGAGGCCTCGACCTTCGCCGCGCCGCCGCAGCGCTTCGAGGCCGGCGTGCCGATGACCGCGCAGGTGATCGGCCTGGCCGCGGCCGTCGAGTACCTGCAGGACCTCGGCATGGACCGCGTCGAGGAGCACGAGAAGGCCCTCACCGGCTACGCGCTGCAGAAGCTCGCCGAGATCCCTGGCGTCACCGTCATCGGCCCGCCCGACACGGTCGCCCGCGGGGGAGCGGTGTCCTTCACCGTCGAGGGCATCCACCCGCACGACGTGGGGCAGGTCCTCGACGACCACGGCATCGCCGTACGCGTGGGGCACCACTGCGCCTGGCCGGTGGTGCGCCGCTACGGCGTCCCGGCGACCACCCGCGCCACCTTCTACGTGCACAACGGCTACGACGACATCGACGCCCTGGCGGACGGAATTCGGGCGGCCCAGAAGTTCTTCGGAACTGCGTGAGGTCGATCTGATGCAGCTGGAGTCGATGTACCAGGAGATCATCCTGGACCACTACAAGAACCCGCACGGGCGTGGACTGCGCGAGCCCTTCGAGGCCGAGGTGCACCACGTCAACCCGACGTGCGGCGACGAGGTGACGCTCCGACTGCACATCGAGAACAACGCAGCGGGCGACGCCGTCGTGTCTGATCTGTCGTACGAGGGCATGGGCTGCTCGATCAGCCAGGCCTCGATCTCGGCGATGTACGACCTCGTCCTCGGCAAGAGCGTCACCGAGGCCCTCGCCACCGGCGAGGACTTCATGACGCTGATGCAGGCCAAGGGCGACCCCACCGTGGCCGAGAAGCTCGAGGACAGCCTGGAGGACGCCGTCGCGTTCGCCGGCGTCTCGAAGTACCCGGCCCGCATCAAGTGCGCGCTGATGAGCTGGATGGCGTTGAAGGACGCCTCCGCCCGGGCACTGGCCACCACGACCCCTGGAGGAACGTCATGAGCGCCGACAGCAGCACCGAGAACGCCACTCCCGCCACCGACGGTGCGCCGGGCGACCTGCCCGCCTACAAGTCGGCCCTCCTGGAGGATCTCGAGGAGGCCATGCGCGACGTCGTCGACCCCGAGCTGGGCGTCAACGTCGTCGACCTCGGCCTCGTCTACGGCCTCGACGTGGACGACAACAACATCGCCATCATCGACATGACGCTGACCTCGGCGGCCTGCCCGCTGACCGACGTCATCGAGGACCAGGCCCGCCAGGCCCTCACCGGTGGCCCCGGCCCCGGGCTCGTGGACGACATCCGGATCAACTGGGTCTGGATGCCGCCGTGGGGCCCGGACAAGATCACCGACGACGGCCGCGAGCAGCTCCGCGCCCTCGGCTTCCGCGTCTGACGCGCTAGCACCTCCACTTCTGGGGTGTTCTTCCCGCTTCTCCGGTCCTGCAGGACCCGATGAGCGCGAGGAACACCCCAGAAGCGGGTCCGGGGTAGTTCGGAAACGCCGCTGTTCGGCGCCGCTGCGGGACGCCTGCGTCTGCTTGACTGCCCGCGTGTCCAGCAGCGGAGTGCTGGCCTACCCGGCCTTCGTGCGCCTCTGGCTGTCCGGCACCGTGTCGTGGCTGGGCTCGTTCACCTTCGGCCTGGCCCTCCAGCTGCTGCTGATCGAAACGCTGTCCGCGGACCAGACCGCGATCGGCTTCGTCCGCGCGGCGCAGTGGCTCCCCGCCGTCGCCGTGGGCCTGCTCGCGGGCGTGCTCACGGACCGGATGCGCCGTCGTCCCGTGCTGATCGCCGCCGACACCGCGACCGCGCTGGCGACGGGGACCATCGCCGGCCTGGCGTTCGCCGGTCTGCTGACCGTGCCGGTCCTGGCCGTCCTGGTGGCCGTCGTGGGCTCGGCGTCGATGTTCTTCCACGCCGCGCACCAGTCCTACCTGCCGCAGCTGGTGCCCATGGAGCTGCTGCCGGTCGCCAACGCGCGCGTGGAGCAGACCACGACGGCGGCCGAGGCGGTCGGTCCGCTGGTGGTCGGGGTCCTGGTCCGGTTCCTGTCCGCTCCCGTGGCCATCCTGTTCAACGCGGTCAGCCACGCCGTGGCCGCGCTGCTGCTGGCGTCGATCAGGGTCCACGAGCCGACACCTGCGCGGCAGCCGGACCGGCAGCTGTGGCGGGAGCTGCGGGAGGGCGGCTCCTGGGTGTACCGCCACGGGACGCTGGCTCCCTACGCCGTCTCCCTGCATCTCTGGTTCCTCGCGAACTCGGCGCTCATGACGGTCTTCGTCTTCCATGCCACCGAAGAGCTGGGCCTGAGCGCGCTCACGGTCGGGCTCGTGCTCTCGTGCGCGGGCATCAGCGGGGTGGTCGGCGCCGGCCTGGCCCCCCGCGCCGCCGAGCGCCACGGCGTGGGCCGGGTCTGCGCGGCCGCGGCATGGCTGCACCCGCCCGCGTACCTGTTCCTCCTGCTGGCCCCCGCGGGCACCACCGGGGCGGCCCTGCTGGTGGCCGGCCAACTGCTGCACGGGCTGGGTTCGGGCATCAAGGGGCCGCTGGACCTCAGCTACCGCAACGCGGTGACCCCGGACCGGCTGCGGGCGCGCATGAACGGCACCATCCGGGCGTTCAACTGGGGGTCGATCGCTCTCGCGGCTCCGCTGGCCGGTCTGGCGGCGACGGCGTACGGCGACGGGCCGGTCATCGCGGTGGGTATCGGGGTGCTGGCGCTCTCGGCGCTGGTGCTCACCCTCTCGCGGTTCCGGCGTGCGGAGATGCCGGCCGCCTACGCCTGACCGGTGGTCGACCCACCGCGGCCACCTACGACGCCTGCCAGGCGTCGGTCAGCCGGCGGATCGCCGTGGTTCGGCTGACGCCGCTGGCCCGCCGGGAGCGGTGACTGCGTCGCCGGCCGTGGCGTAGGAGACGGCCGCGGCGGTGGCCAGCCGGTCGAGCACGTCGGCGAGCGTCCACCGCCCGGGGGCGTCAAGGGCGTGGACGACCATCCGGGCCGTGGGCGAGCCGTCGAAGGACGGCGGGTGGAAACAGAGCCCGAAGGGCGCCGGCGCACCGCCGTTCGCGGCGTAGAAGGCGATCCGACGCTCCCGGCTGCGCACCTCGTCCGTCGTGAGCCCGGGCTCGGCCGGATCCTCGACCTCGAACAGGACGGCGACCCCCAGCGTTCGGATCTGCTCCACCATCCGGGCGCCGTACCCACCTCCCCGCGCACCGCTGCGGACGGCCAGGTACTCCAGGAAGTGCGTGTCCTCCGCCAGCGGTATGAGCGAGGCGAATGCGACGACGCGACCCTCCGAGCGCAGCACCAGGCAGGTCCGGCTCCGACCCAGCTCGGCGGCGAGCACGGCCGTGGGCACGCGTTCGTTCGCCGGGAACGCTTCTTCGTAGATGGCCAGTACGTCGGCCAGATCGGCCGCCACGAGAGGCTCGGGGATGCTCATGCGTGCCGGGTCAGCGGAGGTCGGCCAGGCGGGTGGCGAAGCCTGCGACCGGACGTCGTTCCCGGCGCGCACCGATGGCGAGCAGGACCCCGCCGACGACCAGCGCGGACGCCACCGGCCACGGCAGCGCACGCACGCTGAGCCCCAGGGCCAGCGCCAGCGCCGTCCCCGCACCGATCTCCAGGGGCGCGCGCAGGGCGCGACGACCGCCGGCGACCAGTACCGCAGCCGCGACGACGAGCACGGCGACCGCCCGAGGCGCGTCCGCCGCGACGACGGCCAGCACCGTCGAGGGGACGGCGGCGACCACCAGCCCCGGCCCCCAGTTCGCCCACGAGCTGCCGCGCAGCAGGCCCGGGCCTGCGGCCAGCAGCAGTCCGGCCGCTGCGGGAAGCGAGTACCACTCGACCGCGCCGACGTCGGCCGACGCCGCGGCCACCCACGCGGCCACCACCAGCTGGGCGGCGCCCACCCGCCAGGCCTCGCGGGACAGCTCGGCGTCGTCGGCCGTGCGCTGCGTGGTCCAGGTGCGCCAGGCCCAGAGCAGCGTGCACGTCCCCTGCACGGCCAGCAGGGCGGCGAGCACCCACGGCCGGTCCCGGGCCACGACGAGCAGGACGGCGGCGGCCGCGCAGACGGCGGCGGCGATCGCGGTCGCCCGGCGGGAGGCGGTGTCCAACTCGGCGCCGGCCGCCATCGCGACGGCGTAGAGGGCGGTCAGCGCGGTCGCGGCGGCGGTCGGTGAGAGCACCCCGTCCGGGATGGCGAGCAGCGCCGCGCCCGCCAGGCTCCACACCGCCACCGGCAGGGCCAGCGGCCGGTCCTCCGGTCGGCGCACCGCCACCCAGACCGTGGGCAGGGCGGTGAGGACGAGCAGGACCGACAGCGCGGTCCACTCCTGACCGGCGAGCAGCCTGCCCACGCTCAGCGCCGTCATCACCGTGCCGGCCGCGAGGGAAAGGGGGAGGAACAGCCCGCGCCTCCACGCGGTCAGCACCGCCGCCGCCACGCTGGCCAGCAGGACGCCCGCATACCCGGCGGCAGTGACGGCTCCGGTCCCGAGTGCGGAAGACGCCCCCGTGACGGCGGCACCCGCGACCGCTCCGGCCAGCACCGGGGCCGCCTTGGGTGGTCCGGTCAGCGGCTCGAGCACCCGGCGCAGGCGGGTGACCACGAGTCCGAGGCCGGCGACGACCACCAGGGATGCCGAGACGGCGCGCTCGGTGCCCGTGCCGGTCCACGCGGTGGTGGAGCCGCTGACGACGCCGGCCACCCACCACGGGACCGTGGTCAGCAGGGCCAGGCGCGCCACGACCGGCCGGCCGAACAGCGCGATGCCCAGACCCATCAGCGCGACGCCGAGGTAGGCCTGGGTGCGGAGTGCGTCCGGCACGGCGTCGAGGACCTGGAGGACGGCGAGCTGCGCGGCCACCCAGGAGGCCATGGGCCACGTCGCGGTGCTGGGCGCCACCCGGTGCAGCGCCAGGAAGACGGCGGCGAGCAGGGCGGTCGCGGCGGCGTAGCCGAGCGCGTCACCCCCGACGGCGGAGGCGCTCACGGCGAGGCCCGTGGCGCTGGCCGCCAGCACCTCCTCGGAGCTGCGCAGCCGTGCGCGAGCGGAGCGCAGCGAGAAGCCGGCGGCGACGGCGGCCAAGGCGAGCAGCAGGGCGCGGGCCGGGGTGCCCCCGTAGGCCGACGCGACCGCGGCGCCGGCGCTGACCAGCAGGACCGCACCCACAGCCAGCAGCACCTGGGGTGGGCGGGTGCGATAGGGCAGGGGAGGGAGTGGTGCCGTGGCGACCGGTTGCTGCATGACCGCCTCCTTCCCGTCCCCCGAGGTGTCCCCACCGTAGGGCGGGGCGCCGGGGCGGGCACCCGGTCAGCGCATCTGGCCGACCCAGGCGACGGCCTCGCGCGCCTGCTGCCGGCGCCGTTCGTAGGTGCCGCCGAGCACGAGCAGCAGGATCCCCGCGGTCCCGAGGGTGAGCCAGCGGGGGAGCAGCGGGGCGAACGGGGCCAGCCGCCCGACCGTGACCAGCAGCAGGACGCCGGCGCCGACGACGAACGGTGCCTGCCGGTGGAGCAGCGTGCCGGCGACGACGAGCGCGCACGCCGCGGCGATCACCAGCACGAGGCGCAGCGCGGTCGGTTCCGCGACGACCACCAGCGCTGACGGGACCAGCGCGACCCCGGCTGCGGCGCCCTCGGCGGCCCAGGACGGCGCGCCCGACCGCAGCGCGGGCAGCGCGACCACGAGCAGTCCCAGCGCCGCGGGCAACGTGTAGGCCTCCGGTGTCTCGACGCCCGCGCCGCCGACGGCGATCCAGGAGGCGACCACGAGGTCGGCCACCGCGAGGACGCCGACCCACCGCCGTCCCGCGACCACGGCGTAGCTCCCCGCGGCGATGCCCACGATGCCGAGTTGCAGCCCGACCTGCCCCCACGCCTCGACGTCCCCGGAGGTGGCGCCGGCCGCCAGCCCGACAGCGGCGCCGACAGCCGCGCACACCCCTTCCTCGGGCAGCCCCCTGCGCAGCGTGGCGACGGCGAAGGCGCCGGCGGCCAGCAGCGCCAGCAGGAGCCCGGCGGTGGTCGCGGCGAACACGGCGTCGGCTCGGGCCAGCAGGACCGCGGCGGCAGGCGCGAGCAGCGCGGCGGTCGCGGCGGGACAGCGCAGCGCGGGCACGCGGACGGCGGCCACGACGGCGGGGACCGTGGCCGCGAGCGCCACGACCGCGAGTTCGGCCCAGCGCTCCGCGTCGGCGAGCAGGGCTGCATGCGCGAGGACGAGGGCGCTCCCCGCGGCCACGGCACCCGCCACAGGCTCCGGACGTTCTCCCAGCAGCGCAGCGACGGTCAACAGGCTCAGGCCCAGCGCCGCGGCGATCCACCATCCGACGTCGCCGGCGTGCTGCAACGAGCCGGCGAGGGCGAGCCCCACCACGGCGCCGACCGCGCCGGGCACGGTCCAGGGCGGCAGCCCGGGGGCAGCCCCGGGGGAGCGGCGTGCGTGCGCCACGGCGGCGGCACCGGCGAGGGCGAGCACCCCGGTGGACGTCCACGAGTCCCCGGGACCGGCCCAGACGGACACCGCGAGCCCGCCCAGCACTCCGGCACCTCCGGCGAGCTGGGCCAGGCGCCGGGCGACCGGCACCAGCGGCGCGCGCAGCCGCTGGGCCGCGGCGAGGTCGGCCGCCGCGAGGGCGAGGGCTGCGGCCACCCCCGCGGGCCCGGTCAGCAGCTCGTCGCCCAGCAACAGGAAGGGGAGCGGCTGCGCGGCCAGGAGCGCGGTGAGCGGCCACATCGCCGTCGTCCGGGTCAGGCGGCCGAGCGACAGCGCCACGAGGACGACGACGGTGCAGCAGATCGCCGACCAGTGCCGCAGCGGCACGTCCTCCAGGGCGAACAGTCCCAGTGCCCGCGCGGCGAACAGGTCGATGACGAGCAGCGCCGCGGCCGCGGCGGCCAGCGCCTCCTCGGTGGCGCGCAGCCCGCGGCGGGCGCTCCACGAGGAGAAGCCGGCTGCCAGCGCGGTGGCCGTGAGCATCGCTCCGGCCTGGAAGACGATGCCGAAGCGCGTCCAGCCGACGGCGACGAAGGTGATGCCCGCCGCGACGACGAGCAGCGCGCCGAGGCCGAGCAGCACCTGCTGGGGGCTCAGCCGCCGGACAGGGCGGGGCGTGGGCGGGGGGAGCGAAGGCAGCGGCGGGGGAGCGGGCGGCGGGGGCGGCGCACCACCCACCGGCGGCGCCGCGGGGAAGCCGGGTGTGCCGGCACCCGTGGGCGACCGCGTGGCCGGTACGGGAGGGGGTGCCGGCACGTGGGCGCCGACCGGCGCGGAACCCGCGTGCAGGGGCGCGTGCGGGGCGGCGGCACGCAGCGAGGCCAGGAGCGCGTCCCGGTCACGCGCCAGCTCGGTGAGCGTCGTCCCGATGCGGGCGACCACGTGCGCCGCGTGCGCGGCGGCCGGCAGCCCGCAGGAGGGACACGGACCCGCCCCGACGTCGCCGGTCGGCCGGCCGCACACCGGGCACCCCGTTCCCCACCCCGCCGCACCCGGTCGCATGTCGGCATCCTGGCCGCTCCGACGCCTGCGCGGGGGCGTTTCCACAGAACACGCCCGGGCGGGGGATGACGTCGATGTCACCCCGGAAACGTGGGGGGTATCGCACGGCGAGCGCCTACCCTGGGTTCAGTGATCACGACGACCGGCCTCGAGCTCCGCGCCGGCGCCCGCATCCTCATCAGCGAAGCCAACCTGCGCGTGCAGCCGGGTGACCGCATCGGCCTGGTCGGGCGCAACGGCGCCGGCAAGACCACCACTCTCACCACGCTCGCCGGTGAGCGCGTCCCGCACGCCGGCAAGGTGGAGATCTCCGGCGAGCTGGGCTACCTGCCGCAGGACCCGCGCAGCGGCGACCTGGACATCACCGCCAGCGACCGGGTGCTCTCCGGGCGAGGGCTCGACGTGATCCGCAACCAGCTGGTCAAGGCGCAGATCGCCATGGCCGAGCCGGCCGACGACGCCGAGCAGGACAAGGCCGTGCGGCGCTACGGCCGGCTGGAGGACCAGTTCGCAGCTCTCGGTGGCTACGCCGCCGAGAGCGACGCGGCCCGCATCTGCACCAACCTCGGCCTGCCCGACCGCGTGCTCGCCCAGCCGCTGCGCACGCTCTCCGGTGGCCAGCGCCGCCGCGTCGAGCTCGCCCGCATCCTCTTCTCCGACGCCGAGACGCTGCTGCTCGACGAGCCCACGAACCACCTGGACGCCGACTCGATCACCTGGCTGCGCGGCTTCCTCACCAGCCACCGCGGTGGGCTCATCGTCATCAGCCACGACGTCGAGCTGCTCGAGGCCGTCGTCAACAAGGTGTGGCACCTGGACGCCAACCGCGCCACGGTCGACATCTACAACCTCGGCTGGAAGCGCTACCTGGAGCAGCGGGAGACCGACGAGCGCCGCCGCAAGCAGGAGCGGGCCAACACCGAGCGCAAGATCGACACGCTCAACGCCCAGGCGGACAAGATGCGCGCCAAGGCCACCAAGGCCAAGGCCGCCAAGAGCATGGACAAGCGGGCGGAGCGGCTGGCCGCGGGCCTGGCCGACGTGCGCGTGGCCGACAAGGTCGCCAAGCTGCGCTTCCCGACGCCGGCCGCGTGCGGCAAGACGCCGCTGTTCGCCGAGGGGCTGTCCAAGAGCTACGGCTCGCTGGAGATTTTCACCGACGTCGACCTGGCCGTGGACCGGGGGACGCGCGTCGTCGTCCTCGGGCTCAACGGCGCCGGGAAGACGACGCTGCTGCGGATGCTGGCCGGCACGGAGCTGCCCGACACCGGCGAGGTCAAGGCCGGGCACGGACTGCGCGTGGGCTACTACGCCCAGGAGCACGAGACGATCGACATGGACCGCTCGCTGCTGGAGGTCATGCGGTCCGCGGCGCCCGACAGCACCGACACCGAGCTGCGGCGCATCCTCGGCGCCTTCCTCTTCACCGGCGAGACCGTCGACCAGCGCGCCGGCACCCTGTCCGGCGGCGAGCGCACCCGCCTGGCCATGGCGACGCTGGTCGTCTCCGGCGCCAACGTGCTGCTGCTCGACGAGCCGACCAACAACCTGGACCCGGCCAGCCGCGAGCAGGTGCTCGAGGCGCTGCGCACCTACACCGGTGCGATCGTGCTGGTCACGCACGACGAGGGCGCCGTCCGGGCGCTCAACCCCGACAAGGTGATCCTGCTGCCCGACGGCACCGAGGACGCCTGGAGCGAGGACCTCGCGGACCTGGTCGAGCTGGCCTGATTCTCGCGTGGCCGGGGGCCGGTCACTGGGTGATCATGGGTTGCCAGGGGCCGTGGTCAGCGGGACGGCGGCGCCACAGGGACAGCCATGAACCGGGCACGCGCGCGTCGGCTCGACGCGTCCGGCTCGGGGCTGACACGGAGGGGAGCCATGGCCGACTCGAGCACTGCCGACCTGGGCAAGGGCAAGCGGATCACCGGTGGGGACCGGAGCACGCTCGCCGACGAACTGCGCAAGCGTTACGACGGCGGCGAGAGCATCCGCTCGCTGGCGGAGTCGACCAAGCGCTCCTACGGCTTCGTCCACCGGCTGCTGTCCGAGTCGGGTGCCACGCTGCGCAGCCGCGGTGGTGCCAACCGGAACACCAAGAAGGCGTGAGCGCGCCCGACGCCTTCGTCCGCACCGCCCGAGACGGCGCCGTCCTCACCGTCACCCTCGACCGGCCCGAGCAGCTCAACGCGCAGACGCCGGCCACCTGGGCTGCGCTGGCCTCGGTCGGGGAGTCGTTGGACGACGAGGTCCGCGTGGTCGTCCTGCGCGGGGCCGGGCGGTCGTTCTCCGCCGGCCTCGACCGCAGCCTGTTCAGCCCGGAGCCCGGCACCGACGGCGGGCTGGGCGACCTGGGCCGGGCGCCGACGGCGGAGGCCGAGGAGCGCATCCGCGGTTACCAGGCCGGGTTCCGCTGGCTGCGCAGGCCGGGCATCGTCTCGATCGCCGCCGTGCAGGGGCACGCCATCGGGGCCGGCTGCCAGCTGGCCCTGGCCTGCGACCTGCGGGTGCTGACCGAGGACGCGCAGCTCCGGCTCCCGGAGCCCACGCTCGGTCTCGTCCCCGACCTGACCGGCACCAGCAACCTCGTCGAGCTGGTCGGCTACTCGCGGGCCATGGAGATCTGCCTGACCGGCCGCCCGGTGGGCGCCGCCGAGGCGCACGCGATGGGGCTGGCCAACGTCGTCGTCCCGCGCGAGCAGCTCGACGACGCCGTCGCGCAGCTGACTGCGGCGCTCCTGGCCCCGCCGGTGGCCGCCAGCCGCGCGAGTGCAGCCCTGGTGCGATCGGCCGTGCGCAACGACCCGGAGACGCAGGACGCCGCCGAGCGGTCGGCGCAGGTGCTGCGGCTCCAGGAGCTCGCCGGTCGCTGAACCGTCAGCGCTCGGTGGAACGCTCGACCCCGGCGGAACAGCGCCCCGCCGGCCGGCGTTGGCCGCAGGGCTGGTGGTGTCATCGGCACGGCGACACGAGGAGGCATGTCCGTGACCCCGAACATGACCTCCATGGCGGCGATGCGGTCGTTCCGCCGTGACCCCTCGGTCGTCGGGCGGAAGCTGCCGCCGGGCACCGTGCGCCGCATCCTCGGCGTCGCCCGTCCCTACCGGCGCGACCTCGGGTTCTTCCTCCTGCTGGTGGTCGGCTCCTCGCTGATCGGCGTGATCACCCCGCTGCTCGCCGGCGACATCGTCAACCGGATCGCCTCGCTCGACGGGACGTCGGGGGACATCGTCCGGATCGCGCTGTTCATCGCCGGCCTCGCCGTCGTCGACGCCGCCATCTCGCTGGGCACCCGGTGGTACTCCGCACGCATCGGCGAGGGTGTCATCTACGACCTGCGCAGCAAGGTCTTCGCGCACGTCCAGCGCATGCCGGTCGCCTTCTTCACCCGTACGCAGACCGGTGCGCTGGTCAGCCGGCTGAACAACGACGTCGTGGGCGCCCAGCAGGCCTTCACCTCCACCCTCTCCGGCGTCGTCTCCAACGTCATCGGCCTGGTCCTGACCGCCGGCGTGATGCTGACGCTCTCCTGGCAGATCACCCTGCTCTCGCTGGTGCTGGTGCCGCTGTTCGTGCTGCCCGCCCGGCACATCGGCGGGCGCCTGCAGGAGATCACCCGGGAGTCCTACGAGCTCAACGCGTCGATGAACGCGACGATGACCGAGCGGTTCAACGTCGCCGGCGCGCTGCTGGTCAAGCTGTTCGGCCGGCCCGACGCCGAGGAGCGCTCCTTCAGCGCCCGCGCCGCCCGTGTCCGCGACATCGGCGTCCTGTCGGCCATGTACGGGCGTTTCTTCTTCACCGCGCTCACCCTCGTCGCCGCCCTCGCGACCGCACTCGTGTACGGGCTGGGCGGGCACCTGGCGTTCACCGGCTCGCTGAGCCCCGGCGACGTCGTCGCGCTGGCGCTGCTGCTGTCCCGCCTCTACGGCCCGCTCACCGCCCTGGCCAACGTCCGGGTCGACGTCATGAGCGCGATGGTGAGCTTCGACCGGGTCTTCGAGGTGCTGGACCTGCCGCCGATGATCCGCGAGGCCGACGACGCCGTCCCGGTGCCGGCCGACGACCGGTCGATCGAGTTCGACTCCGTCTCGTTCAGCTATCCCGCGGCCGAGGACGTGTCGTTGCCGTCACTGGAAGAGGTGTCGCTCCCCGAGCACGGCGGCCCGGTCGACGTGCTGCACGACGTCTCCTTCCGCGTCGAGCCGGGCCATCTGGTCGCCCTCGTCGGGCAGTCCGGGGCAGGCAAGACGACCATCGCCAGTCTGGTGTCGCGGCTGTACGACGTCACGGGCGGCGCGGTGCGGGTCGGTGGTGTGGACGTGCGGCAGGCGACGCTCGCGTCGCTCCGCGATGCCATCGGGGTGGTCAGCCAGGACGCTCACCTGTTCCACGACACGATGCGCAACAACCTGCTCTACGCGCGCCCGGAAGCCAAGGAGGAGCAGCTCTGGGCAGCGCTGGACGGGGCGCACATCGCCGAACTGGTCCGCACCCTGCCCGACGGTCTGGACACCGTCGTCGGCGACCGCGGGCACCGGCTCTCGGGCGGCGAGAAGCAGCGGCTGGCGATCGCCCGTGTGCTGCTGAAGGCCCCGGGCATCGTGATCCTGGACGAGGCCACCGCGCACCTGGACAGCGAGTCCGAGGCCGCCGTCCAGCGGGCCCTGGACACGGCCCTGAGCGGCCGCACCTCGCTGGTCATCGCGCACCGGCTCTCCACCGTGCGCAGCGCCGATCAGATCCTCGTGGTCGACGACGGTCGCATCGTGGAGTCGGGCACGCACGCGGAGTTGCTGGCACTCGGTGGGCGCTACGCCGACCTGTACCGCACCCAGTTCGCCGACGGCGGGGCCCGACCGGTCGGCGTGGCCTGACCACTACCGTCGCTCCTGTGACATCCGCGCATCCGCACGACGCCCAGATCCGTTCCCTCTACGCCGCCTACCTCGACGGCTGGAACCGGCGCAGCGGAGCAGCGGTGGCGGCGTGCTTCGCCGACGACGGCGACATCGTCGGCTACGACGGCACCCACCACCACGGGCGGCTTGCCATCGCCGCCGACCTCCGGCAGATCTTCGGCAGCCACCAGACCGCCGCCTACGTCGCCGTCATCCGCTCCGTGCGCGCCGCGGCTCCCGGGGTGGCCGTGCTCCTCGCGCACGCCGGCATGATCCCGCCGGGCGGCACCGACGTGGAGCCGCAGTTCCACACCGTCCACACCATGGTCGCGGTGGACGACGGGGGCGGCCGCTGGCGCATCCAGCTCCTCCAGGCCACCCCCGCGGCCTGGCACCAGCACCCCGAGGCCCGCGACGCCCTGACCGAGGAGCTGCGCGGCCTGCTGGCCCCCCAGTGACCACCGACCCTGCTTTTCCGCGGAAAGGCGGCCCGCTTTTCCGCGGAAAAGCGGATGACGTGCTGGTGTCCGCCGACGAGTTGATGGCGGCAGGGGAGCGGCCGGTGCTGCTGGACGTGCGCTGGGCACTGGGCGACGACCGCGGCCGCGAGAAGTACCTCGCCGGTCACCTGCCCGGCGCGGTGTTCGTCGACCTCGAGTCCGAGCTCGCCGACCCACCCGAGCCCGCTCGTGGCCGACATCCGCTGCCGTCGGTGCAGCGACTGGAAGCAGCTGCACGCCGGTGGGGGATCGACGCGGATCGGCCCGTCGTCGCCTACGACGACAGCGGCGGGCTCGCGGCCGCCCGGGCGTGGTGGCTGCTCCGCTGGGGCGGCGTGCACGACGTGCGGCTGCTCGACGGCGGGCTCTCTGCGTGGGTGCGGTCCGGCGGCGGGCTCGGGACCGGCGACGTCGTCCCACCGCCCGGGGACGTCGTCCTGACCGGCGGCGGGATGCGGGTGCTCGACGCCGACACCGCAGCGGCGTTGCCCGATCGCGGCGGGGTGCTGCTGGACGCCCGTGCAGCCGAGCGCTACCGCGGCGAGGTCGAGCCGGTCGATCCGCGGGCCGGGCACGTGCCGGGTGCGACGAGCGCCCCCACGACGGGCAATCTCAGCGGCGACGGCACCTTCCTCCCACCGGCGGAGCTGGCGGAGCGGTTCGCCGCGCTCGGCGTGCGGCCCGGAGCGGACGTCGGCGTCTACTGCGGGTCCGGGGTGACCGCCGCGCACGAGGTGACGGTGCTGGCGGCCGCGGGCATCGAGGCGGCGCTGTGGCCCGGGTCGTGGTCGCAGTGGTCGGCCGACCCCGACCGCCCGGTGTCGATCGGGGAGGAGCGCCGGTCGTAGGCCGCCGCGGCCCGGCAATCCGCGTGCCCCCGGAACAGGCCGCTGGTATACCCCGCCCCATGGTGGAGGAGGCGGAACAGCGACTGGCGGGCGGCAGCTTCAGCGAGGTGCACCGTTCGGGGAACGAGGTGCTCCGCCGGTCGCACTCGTGGAGCCCCACGACCGTCGGATTGCTCGCCCATCTGCACCGGGCCGGCTTCACCGCGGTACCCCGCCCCCTGGGAACCGGCTTCGCGGCCGACGGGCGTGAACGGCTCGCGTTCGTCGACGCGGAGCCCCAGGGGGACCGGCCGTGGTCCGACGACGGCATCCACGAGCTGGGACGCCTCCACCGCCTGCTCCACGAGGCCGCGGCCGGCTACCGCCCGGCGTCCCCGGCGTGGTCCCGTGGCTGGCCGCGGGGCCTGCCCGAGCACGACACGGACATGGTGATCGGCCACGGCGACCCGGGTCCCTGGAACGTGTTGGGCCGCGACGACCACCCGGTGAGCCTCGTCGACTGGGACACGGCCGGGCCCGTCGGCCGGCGCTGGACGGTGGCGGAGACCGCGTGGCTCAACGCGCACCTCTACGACGACGACGTCGGAGAACGCCGGCGGCTGCCGGGTCCGGCCGCCCGCGCGCGCCAGGTCAGGCACTTCGCCGACGGCTACGGGCTGGCGCGGCCGGATCGTGCCCGCCTGGTGGCGGACATGGTGGAGGTCGCCGTCCGCAGCGCCGCGCACGAGGCCACCGCGTCCGGGGTGACACCCGACGGCGCGTCCAACCCCCCGCGACCCGGTGCCGGCTGGCCCTTCACCGGCGATGACCTGACGTGGACCCTGGCCTGGCGGGTGCGCAGCGCGCGCTGGATGCTCGACCACCGTGCGGAGTTCACCGCGGCGCTGGCGTAGGACCCCGAGCACCGGCCCGAGGACTCAGCCGCCGCGGACGACGCTCTCGACCCTCAGCTCGTCGGACCGGGTGACCGTGGCCGAGGCGCCGACGCGGGCGACGTCGTCGACCACGCCGCCGGAGACGTTCAGCGCGACCTCCAGATCGGTGGGCGGCCCGATCGCCACGATCTCGTAGGGAGCGTCCAACCCGGTCCCGTCCACGGTGAGCGCGTCGGGGCGGCCGCCCACGTAGCTGGACGCCACGACCCGAACCCCGTCGATCTCGATGGCCTCGGCGCCGGCACCGCGGAGCTCCTGGATGGCGTCGAGCAGCACGGCCGTCGTCACCGCGCCCTCCCGGTCCTGGATGACGACGCGCAGGCCGGGACCGCGGGCGGGCAGCGTGCCGTTGAGGATGCCGATGGCCTCGGCCCGCCGCTGCGCCTCCGCGAGCGCGGAGCCCGACTGCGTCCGGCCGCCGCTGAGCTCCTCGACCGCCTGCTCCCGCTCGCCGAGCTGCGAACGCAGCTGCTCCTCGCGGGTGTCCAGCTCGTCGAGGATCCGGACGAGGTCCTCCTCGGTTGCCCCGGTCCGCTCCTCGGCCTTCTCGGTGCTCTGGATCTGGACGACGAGCGCGAAGCCCAGCGCCAGCGCGAGCGCCGTCGTGACGACGCCGGAGATCACCTTGTCCCACCGCCGGCCGCTCTGCGTGGTGGTCCCGGGGCCGGGGGTGCTCTCGGTCGGTGGCTGGTCGCCGACGGGGTCGCTCATCGTGGACCCACAGTAGGTCACCGACCGGCCGGAGCCGCCTCGCCCGGAGCCGGTGCGACGGCGGCGTCGTAGCGGTCGAGCAGGACGGCGGCGATGCGCGGGTCCGGCAGCAGGGGAGCGGTGACCAGGTCCGCCCCGGCCGCGCCCAGCTTGTCGTGGAAGTGGCCGGGGGCGAGCAGGTAGGAGGCCAGCACCACGCGCTCGGCGCCGCCCCGCCGGGCCGCGGCCACGGCGTCGGGCACCGGCGGCTGGGCTGCGGAGCCGTACCCGGTCGTCACCGGACCCGCCCACGACCGCTGCAGCAGATCGGCGGTGTTCCGGACGTCGGCCACCGATCGCGGGTCGCTTGAGCCCGCGGCTGCCAGCACGACGGCGGTGCGCGGGTCGCGCGGGTCGGCCCCGGCCTCGGCCAGCCGGTCGAGCAGGACGGCGACCAGCCGGGGATCTGGCCCCAGCGGTCGGGCGGCGACGGTGCCTTCGGCGTCCGCGACGGCGCCCGCGATGTCCACGTGCACGTGGTAGCCACCCGACAGCAGCAGTGGGACGACGACGGCGGGGCGTCCTTCGGCGGAGAGGCCGGCCACCACGTCCACCACGGTCGGGGGCTGCACGTCGACGAAGGCCGCGGTGGTGACCAGGCCCGGGCGCAGCTCCTTGGCGGCCAGGGCGAGCTCGGCGATCAGCCGCCGGCCGGTGGGGCTGCGGGTGCCGTGCGCGCAGGCGATGAGGACAGGTCGTGCACTCATCGTCGCGTCCCGGACCCGGGGACGACGCTTCGTGCACGAAAGGTACGGGCGGGGCCCTTCACAGCGCGCGGGTCATGCCGCCGTCGACGGCGATCATCGTGCCGGTCAGGTAGGAGGCGGCGGGGGAGAGGGCAAAGGCGGCGATCCGGCCGAACTCCTCGGGTCGGCCCACCCGCCGCAGCGGGATGCCGGCCTCGGTGCGGGCGCGCGCTTTCACGGGATCGCCGGACGCCGCCTCGATCTCGGCGATGCGGTCGGTGGCGATGGTCCCGGGCAGGAGGCCGAGCACCCGGATGCCCCGGGGACCCAGCTCGTCGGCCAGCGCCTTCGCCGTCATCGCCAGGCCGGGGCGCAGGCCGTTGGAGATGGCCAGGTGGCCGATCGGCTGCTTCACCGAGATGGAGAGCACGAACGCGATCGCCGCACCCTCGCCCAGGTGCGGGACGAGCGCCCGGACCAGGCGCAGCGGCCCGAGCAGCACCGACTCCACGCCCGCCCGCCAGGCGTCCTCGGCGGTCGAGAGGACGGTCCCCGGTGCGGGGCCGCCGACCGAGATCAGCACGCCGTCGATCTGCCCGAGTCGTTCACCGGCCTCGGCCACCAGGCGTTCCGCGGCGGCGTCGTCGGCCAGGTCGGCCGGGATGCCGAACGCCGCGGGCGCCCCGCCGAGCGAGGTGACCGCGGTGTCCACCGACTCGGGGGAGCGCGAGCTGATCAGCACGCGCGCCCCGTCGTCGACGAGGGCCCGGGCGGTCGCGAGCCCCAGCCCCCGGCTCGCGCCGGTGAGCAGGAACCCGCGACCACCCAGGCCCAGGTCCATCAGGCGGCCGTGCCGCGCAGGGACCGGAGGACGTACTGCATGATCCCGCCGTTGCGGTAGTAGTTCGCCTCACCGGGGGTGTCGATCCGGACCCGGGCGTCGAACTCGACGTCCCCGGCCTTCACCTTCACCGTGCGGGGGACCGAGCCGTCGTTCAGCGCGGTGATCCCGGTGATCGTGAACTCCTCGTCGCCGGTCAGGCCGAGCGACTCGCGGTTCTGGCCCTCGGGGTACTGCAGCGGCAGCACGCCCATGCCGATGAGGTTGGAGCGGTGGATGCGCTCGTAGCTCTCGGCGATGACGGCCTTGACGCCCAGCAGCGCGGTGCCCTTGGCCGCCCAGTCGCGCGACGAGCCCGAGCCGTACTCCTTGCCGGCCAGCACGACCAGCGGGATGCCGGCGTCGATGTAGGCGCGCGAGGCGTCGTAGATCGTCGTCGTCTCGCCGGTCAGGTGGTTCTTCGTGACGCCACCCTCGGTGCCGGGCACCAGCTGGTTGCGCAGCCGGATGTTGGCGAACGTGCCGCGGATCATGACCTCGTGGTTCCCGCGGCGGGAGCCGTAGGAGTTGAAGTCGCGGCGGTCCACGCCGTGCTCGCGGAGGTACTTGCCCGCGGGGCTGTCGGCCTTGATCGAGCCGGCCGGGGAGATGTGGTCGGTGGTCACCGAGTCACCGAGCACCGCGAGGGTGCGGGCGCCGGTGATGTCCTCGACCGGGGACGGCTCGGCCGGCATGCCCTCGAAGTACGGAGGACGCCGCACGTAGGTGCTGTCCTCGGCCCACTCGAAGGTGTCGCCGGTCGGGGTGGGCAGGTTCTGCCACTGCTCGGTGCCGGCGAAGACGTCCTCGTAGGAGCGGCCGAACTGCTCCGCGGAGACGGCGTGGTCGATGACCCGCTGGACCTCCTGCGGGGAGGGCCACAGGTCGCGCAGGAAGACGTCGTTGCCGTCGGGGTCCTGCCCCAGGGGGTCGTTGTTCAGGTCGACGTCCATGGAGCCGGCCAGCGCGTAGGCGATGACCAGCGGCGGCGAGGCCAGGTAGTTCATCTTGACGTCGGGGTTGATCCGGCCCTCGAAGTTGCGGTTGCCCGAGAGCACGGAGACGACGGCGAGGTCGGCCTCGTTGACCGCGTCGGACACCGGCTGCGGGAGCGGGCCGGAGTTACCGATGCAGGTCGTGCAGCCGTAGCCGACCAGGTAGAAGCCCAGCTTCTCCAGGTACGGGGTGAGCTCGGCCTTCTCGTAGTAGTCCATGACGACCTTGGACCCGGGGGCCAGCGTCGTCTTCACCCACGGCTTGCTGGTCAGCCCGCGCTCGACGGCGTTCTTCGCCAGCAGCGCGGCGCCGATCATGACCTGCGGGTTCGAGGTGTTCGTGCACGAGGTGATCGCGGCGATGACGACGTGGCCGTGGTCGATCTCGGTCTCCGTGCCGTCCTCCATGACGACCTTGGTGGGCTTCCGCGGCCGGCTGACGTCTCCGCTGCCGTCGTAGTGGTGCGGCTTGCCGGCCTCGCCGTTGCCGTGCTCGGACGGTGCGGCCGGATCCGAGGCAGGGAACGACTCGGCGGAGGCCTCGTCGACCGAGGACTCGACGCCGAACGGCTTCTCCTGCTGCGGGACGCCGGGCTTGCGGTCCTCGCCACCGGTCTCGTCGGCGGCCACGTAGTCGGCCAGCGCCGCGCGGAACGAGGACTTAGCGTCGGTGATGGCGACCCGGTCCTGCGGGCGCTTCGGGCCGGCGATGGAGGGGACGACGGTGCCGAGGTCGAGCTCCAGGTACTCGGAGAACGCCGGCTCGCGGGAGGCGTCGTGCCAGAGGCCCTGCTCCTTGGCGTAGGCCTCGACGAGCGCGACCTGCTCGCGGGAGCGGCCGGTGAGCTCGAGGTAGGTGATCGTCTCCTCGTCGATGGGGAACATCGCCGCGGTGGAGCCGAACTCCGGGCTCATGTTGCCGATCGTGGCGCGGTTGGCCAGGGGGACGGCGGACACGCCCTCGCCGTAGAACTCGACGAATTTCCCGACGACGCCGTGCTGGCGCAGCATCTCGGTGATGGTGAGGACCAGGTCGGTGGCGGTGGCGCCGTCCGGCAGCTGGCCGAAGAGCTTGAAGCCCACGACGCGCGGGATGAGCATCGAAACCGGCTGGCCGAGCATGGCGGCCTCGGCCTCGATGCCCCCGACGCCCCAGCCCAGCACGCCCAGGCCGTTGACCATCGTGGTGTGCGAGTCGGTGCCCACGCAGGTGTCCGGGTAGGCGACCACGCGGTCCCCCTCCTGCCGCGGGAAGATCACGCGGGCCAGGTGCTCGATGTTGACCTGGTGGACGATGCCGGTGCCCGGGGGGACGACCTTGAAGTCGCTGAAGGCGCCCTGGCCCCAGCGGAGGAACTGGTAGCGCTCGCCGTTGCGCTCGTACTCGATCTCGACGTTGCGCTGGAACGAGTCCTCGGTGCCGAAGATGTCGGCGATGACCGAGTGGTCGATGACCAGCTCGGCCGGGGCGAGCGGGTTGATCTTCTGCGGGTCGCCGCCCAGCTCCGCCATGGCCTCGCGCATGGTGGCGAGGTCGACGATGCAGGGGACGCCGGTGAAGTCCTGCATGACCACGCGGGCCGGCGTGAACTGGATCTCCTGGTCGGGCTCGGCCGACGGGTCCCAGTTGGCGATCGCCCGGATGTGGTCGGCGGTGATGTCCGCGCCGTCCTCGGTGCGCAGCAGGTTCTCGAGGAGGACCTTCAGGCTGAAGGGCAGCTTCTCGGAGCCCTCCACCGCGTCGAGTCGGTAGATGTCGTAGTCCGTGCCCTCGACCGACAGAGTCGACCGGGCTCCGAAGCTGTCTCTGGTCCTGCTAGTCGTTCCGCCGTCTGCCACTCTTCTGCGCCTACCCCTCGCTGGTTCGTCGCGGCTGGTTCGTCGCGCTCGTGTCCACCCCCGATCATCCCAGTCCGCGGACCGGAGCACCGGGTCAGGCGACCCTTCCTTTCCCCCGTGACGTCCGTCACTCCTGCCGAGGGGCCTCCGGGTGCCTCGCTCCCTACCGTGGACGACGTGACCGGCGCCGTTCCCGAGCCCCTGCCCGACTGGCTGACCGCAGCACGGCGGATCACCGTGCTCACCGGTGCGGGGATCTCGACCGACAGCGGCATCTCGGACTACCGGGGCCCGCAGGGCGTGTGGACACGCGACCCGGACGCCGAGAAGCTCGTGACGCTCTCGTACTACCTGACCGATCCGGAGATCAGGCGGCGGTCCTGGCTCCTGCGCCAGGCGATGCAGGACGCCGATCCGCAGCCCAACGCCGGCCACCGGGCGCTGGTCGACCTCGAACGCCAGGGGCGCCTGCGGGCCCTGGTGACTCAGAACATCGACGGCCTGCACCAGGCGGCGGGCTCGGGCGCCGGTCTGGTGCACGAGATCCACGGCACCGTGGCCGAGGTGGTCTGCACCGACTGCGGCGACCGCACCCCGATCCGCGAGGCGCTGGACCGGGTCGCCGGGGGAGAGCCGGACCCGGCGTGTCCGCGGTGCGGCGGCATCCTCAAGACCGCGACCGTCTACTTCGGCGAGATGCTCGACGAGCGCGTGGTCGAGGCGTGCAACGCGGCCGCCGCGGACTGCGACGTGTTCCTCGCCGTGGGCACGTCGTTGCAGGTCTGGCCGGCCGCTGGCCTGGCCGACATCGCGGTGCGCTCGGGGGCCCGGCTGGTCGTGGTCAACGCCCAGGAGACGCCCTACGACGGTGTCGCCGCCCTCGTCGTCCGCGAGCCGATCGGGACCTCGTTGCCGCGGCTGGTCGGCGGATGACCCGCGCGGACCTGCTCGCCCGCTACCGGGAGCTGGTGCTCGGCGAGCTGCCGCGGCGGGCGCGCGCGGGGAAGTGAGTGGTGCGCGACGACCACTGCTTCGGGCGGATCGTGCTCGACTCCACCGTGGGGGGCTGCTGGTACGACGTCCTCGACCGGCGGCGTTCACCGGCCTTCGCCCAGCTGGACGACGGGCAGCTGGCCGCCGCGGTGGCGTTGGCGGAGCGGATCCTCGCCGAGGGCGACCCGCTGCTGCGCGAGCTGGACGCGCAGAGCCTGCGCTGGCGCGGTAAGCGGCCGGAGCGAGCGGCGTGACTCTGCTCGTCGTCCACCTGGCGCTGACCGCGGCCTACGCCGGGTTCCAGTGGACGGTGCGGTTCCTGGTCTACCCGCAGTTCGCGCAGGTGCCGGCCGAGGCCTTCGCCGGCTACGAGCGCAGCCACCAGCGGCTGGTCAGCCGGGTGGTCGGTCCGCTCTTCGCCGGGCAGGGCGTCACGACGCTGCTCCTGCTCGCGGTCCGGCCGGCGGAGGTGCCGCTGCCCCCAGTGCTGGCCGGGGCGGCCTGCCTTGCCGTCGTGCTGGGGGTCACGGCGTTCCTGGCCGTCCCGCTGCACCGCCGCCTCGACGGCGGCTGGGATCTCGCGGCGCACCGGCGGCTGCTGCGCGTCGACGGGCTGCGGGTGGCCGCCGCCACCGCCGGCACGGCCGCCGCGGCATGGGCGCTCCTGCTCGCCTGACCGTTCGACCGGCCCGGTCGGCCGCGCCGCGGCAACGTGCAGAGGTGCCTCCGACTCCCGACGACCTGCCCGACGACCTCACCGGGATCCTCGAGAGAGGTGGCCGCCGAGGCGCGCCCGCTGGCCGAGGACGACGAGGTCGCCCAGCCGGGCGAGGGGCCCGAACGCTTCGCGCTCGCGCTGTGCGAGATGGACGGCACCGAGCACGTCGCCGGCGACGCCGATGCCGGCTTCCCCGTCCAGAGCGTCGTCGAGGTCTTCGCGCTGACCGCCGCTCTCCAGCACGTCGGCGAGAACGTCTTCCGGCGGGTGGGCAGGGAGCCATCGGGTGACCCCTTCGACTCCCTCATCCAGTCGGAGCACGAGCGCGGGATCCCCCGCAACCCGTTCATCAACGCCGGCGCCCTCGTCGTGTGCGACTTTGCTGGTGGGCGCCACCGGGTCGGCGGACGCGGCGAGGGCGGCCGTCACCAACCTGCTGTCGGACCTCGTGGGCGAGCGGCTCGAACCCGACTCCGAGGTGGTCGAGGAGGAGCGCGCGGGGGCCGACCTGAACACCGCGATGGCCTGGCTGATGCGCTCGTTCGACAACTTCACCCACCCGGTGGACGAGGTGGTGGACGCCTACGCGCAGCTGTGCACCCTGACGGTGACGGCCCGTCGGCTGGCCCGTGCCGCCCGGTTCCTGGCCAACGACGGGGTGGACCCGGGCACCGGTGAACGGGTCCTGACCGAGCCGCTGGCCCGCCGGGTGAACGCGGTGATGATGACCTGCGGCACCTACGACGCCGCCGGTCAGTTCGCCTACGACGTCGGCTTCCCCTGCACGAGCGGGGTGGCCGGCGCGGTGATGGGGAACGTGCCGAACAGGTTCGGGGTGTGCGCGTGGTCCCCGCCGCTGGACAGGGCCGGCAACTCCCGCGCCGGCCGCGCCGCGCTGCACATGCTCAGCGAACGGCTGGGGCTGTCGCTGCTGTAGTCCGGCCTCGTGAGCGTCGGCGCGGCCTATTAGCGTGACGGCCACCACGTCGAGCGGCCGGTGCCGAGCCGGCCGCGCACCCCAGGGAGCCGGCATGCGCGTGCCCTTGACCACCCGTGACTTCCTCGAGCGGGCCGAGCTCGTCTACGGCGACCGCGTCGGCATCGTGGACGAGCCGAACCAGTCGGCGCCGTCCCTGGGCGAGGTCAGCTACCGGGACGTCGCCCGCCGCGGCCGGGCGCTGCAGGCCGCGCTGGACGAGCTGGGCATCGGCGAGGGCGAGCGGGTGGCGATCGTCAGCCACAACGCCGCCCGGCTGCTCGAGGTGCTGCTCGCCGTCCCCTCGTCGGGGCGGGTGGCGGTGCCGATCAACTTCCGGCTCTCCCCGGAGGAGGTCGAGTACATCGTCGGGCACTGCGGCGCGCGCGTGCTCTTCGTCGACCCCGAGCTGGAGCCGACGCTCAAGGGCGTGACGGCGGAGCACCGGTTCGGCACGGGGGAGGAGTACGAGCAGCTGCTCCGATACGACGTCGAGCCGCGGGCCTGGGCGCAGCCGGACGAGGACGCGACGGCCACCATCAACTACACGTCCGGCACGACGGCCCGCCCCAAGGGCGTGCAGATGACGCACCGCAACCTGTGGGTCAACGCGGTCACCTTCGGCATGCACATGCAGGTCAGCGACCGCGACGTCTACCTCCACACGCTCCCGATGTTCCACTGCAACGGCTGGGGGCTGCCGTACACGATGGCCGGCCTCGGGGCGCGGCAGATCGTGCTGCGCAAGGTCGACGGCGCCGAGATCCTCCGCCGCGTCGAGCAGCACGGCGTCACGATCATGGCTGGGGCGCCGGCGGTGTGGAACGCCGTGCTCGAGGCGGCGGCCGACTGGGACGGCCCGATCCCGGGCCGCGACAAGGTGCGCATCGTCGTCGCCGGCGCGCCCCCGCCGTCGAAGACCATCGCCCGCGTCGAGGCCGAGCTCGGCTGGGAGTTCAACCAGATCTACGGCCTCACCGAGACCGCTCCGCTGCTCACCATCAACCGGCCCCGCGCCGAGTACGACGACCTGTCGCCGGAGGAACGGGCCAAGCGGCTGTCCCGGGCGGGCGTGCCCGCGCTGGGCACCCGCCTGTCGGTGAGCGAGTCCGGCGAGGTGCTCGCGCACGGGAACACGGTGCTCGCCGGGTACTGGGAGAACCCCGACGCCTCGGCCGAGGCGCTGGAGGGCGGCTGGTTCCACACCGGCGACGGCGGCACGATCGACGACGGCGGCTACGTGACGATCTCCGACCGCAAGAAGGACGTGATCATCACCGGCGGCGAGAACGTGTCGTCGATCGAGGTCGAGGACGCCGTCTTCAGCCACCCGGCGGTCGCGGAGGTCGCCGTCATCGGCGTCCCGGACGACAAGTGGGGCGAGATGGTGACCGCGATCGTGGTGGTCGCCGAGGGCCAGCAGGTCACCGAGGCCGACATCGTCGCCCACTGCCGCGGCAAGATCGCCGGCTACAAGATCCCCAAGCGGGTCGAGTTCCGGGACGAGCTGGCGCGCACGGCCACCGGCAAGATCCAGAAGTTCAAGCTGCGCGAGTCCTTCTGGGAGGGCTCCGAGCGCCGGGTGAACTGAGGCCCCGTCCCGGGACCCGCCGCGAGCCTGCGAGGGATGGGGCGGACGGGGTCCTTCGGCCTTCCCCCCACGCCTCGCACGCTCGGCGCCGGCCCCTGAAGGGCGGCCGTTCCAGCACGTCACCCGCGCGTGGCGTCCCACCCCTTGGGGTGAGACGCCCCTCAACGACGTCGCCCGGCTGACCGATCCCCTTCCCGACGGCACCCCTCCGGGTGCCCATCGTCGAGAAGTCGGAAGAGGTCGCGACGTGAACAGCGGTACCCCGAACAGCCAGGCGCGCCCGGCATGGCGTCGTGGAGCGCTGCGCGCGGGTGGGACGGCGCTCGCCGCCGCGTTCCTCGTCGGCCTGACGCCCGCCGTCGCCGACGCGACCCCTGGCGCGCCGAGCGACGGGGAGATCTCCACCGCCCGCACGCAGGCCGACGCCGTGGCCGCCCGCATCGGCGAGCTCGACGGCCAGCTGGCCGCCACGCAGGCCGAGGTGGACAGCGCCCGGGAGCAGGCGCTCCTGGCGCTGGACGAGTACCAGGCGACCGAGGAGGCCGCCGAGGCGGCCCGCGCGCACGCCGAGGCCGCGGCCGAGGACGCCGCCCGCAGGACCGCGCAGCTCGGTGACGCCCGCGACGACCTGGTCGCCTTCGCGCGCAGGACCTACATGGAGGGGAGCGCCAGCCCGGGCGCCAGCGCACTGCTCACCGCGGGCAGCCCCTCGCAGCTCATCGAGCGTGCCGCTCTGCTCGAGGCCGCCGGCTCCCACCGCACCGACGTCGTGGGCCGCGTCACGGTCCTGCACAAGCGGGCGAGGGCGGCCGAGGTCGTCGCGCGCACCGCCGTGGCCGAGGCCGACGAGCTGAAGCAGACGGCCGGGGAGCAGCTCCGGGTCGCTCGGAACGCCGAGGTGTCCGCCCGGGCACAGCAGGCGCAGGTGCGCACCGAGCAGGCCGCGGTGCAGGCTCAGCTGGACCAGGCGGAGCAGCAGCTGACCTCGCTCCTCGGCGCCCGCGAGGCCGCCGTGCGTGCCGCGGCCGCCAAGGCTGCCCAGCAGCCCGTGGCACCGGCCCCGAGGCCGGAGTCGCCGGCTCCCAACGCGCCGGCTCCCAACGCGCCGGCTCCGAACGCGCCGGCTCCGGCTCCGGCTCCGGCTCCGGCTCCGGCTCCGGCCCCGGCTCCGGCTCCGGCCCCGTCGCCCGGCCCCGGCTCGTCGTCGGCCGCGCAGACCGCGATCAACGCAGGCATGCGCTACATCGGCCTCCCCTACGCCTGGGGTGGCGGCGGCAGCCGCGGCCCCGGTCCCGGACAGGACCCCGACCGCGGTGTCATCGGCTTCGACTGCAGCGGGCTGACCCAGTACGCCTACGCCCAGGCCGGCATCGCGATCCCGCGCAACAGCCGGGCCCAGTACGCCCAGCTGCCCAAGGTGGGGCGTGCCGCGCTGCGGCCCGGGGACCTGGTCTTCTGGGCCACCGACCCGGGCAATCCCTCGACGATCCACCACGTGGCCATCTACCTCGGCGGGGACCGGATGCTCGAGGCCCCGGAGAGCGGCAAGACCGTCCGGACGACGGCGATGCGCTGGAGCCACTACGCCGGCGCGGTGCGGCCCTCCGCCTGAGCGGGGCCGGCCGGCCGGGCGGGCGTTCCGCGGGCGCCTGGAGATGAGGCGTCGGGCAGCCACGGGGGGAGCTGCCCGACGCACCTCTGAGGCTAGCAGCCGGCACGCCTGAGAGCAGCCGTCCCGCAGAGATCGATCGCAGGCGTCGGCACCGCGGGGAGGCCTTCCGGCGGCATCCAGCTGTCGCCCAGGAAGGTGTAGGACACTGGTTCCCGGGGACGGCTGTGCCGCCCCGTCGACGGCCACTCTTGTTCCGGTGACCGCGGCCAGGCACGACCAGGGAGCCCCGTGACGAGCGCTGCCAGCACGCCGACCGAGAACCCGACCGCGCAGGCGGGCGCCCCGGTACCGCCGGCCACCGATGCCGCCCGGCTCGAGCGGGTGCTGTTCGAGATCAAGCGGGTCATCGTCGGCCAGGACCGCCTCGTCGAGCGGATGCTCGTGGCGCTCCTCGCCCGCGGGCACGTGCTGCTCGAGGGCGTCCCCGGCGTCGCGAAGACCCTCGCCGTCGAGACCCTGGCCACCGCCGTCGGCGGGAAGTTCGCCCGCCTGCAGTTCACCCCGGACCTGGTGCCGGCCGACATCATCGGCACGCGCATCTACAAGTCGGGGCAGGACGCCTTCGACACCGAGCTCGGCCCGGTGTTCGCCAACTTCGTCCTCACCGACGAGATCAACCGCGCTCCGGCCAAGGTGCAGTCGGCGCTGCTGGAGGTCATGGCCGAGCGGCAGGTCAGCATCGGCGGGGTCACCCACCCGCTGCCCGACCCGTTCCTCGTGCTGGCCACCCAGAACCCGATCGAGTCCGAGGGCGTCTACCCGCTGCCCGAGGCGCAGCGCGACCGCTTCCTCATGAAGGTGCTCGTCGACTACCCGAGCCCGGACGAGGAGCGGGAGATCATCTACCGCATGGGCTCCGAGCCGCCGGTGGCCCAGACCGTGCTGGGTCCCGACGAGCTGCGCCGGCTGCAGAAGACCGCCTCCCGGGTCTTCGTGCACCACGCGCTGGTCGACTACGTCGTCCGCCTCGTGGTCGCCACGCGCACGCCGCGCGAGCACGGCATGGAGGACGTCGCGACGTGGGTGTCCTACGGCGCCAGCCCGCGCGCCTCCCTCGGCCTGATCGCCGCCAGCCGGGCGCTGGCGCTGGTGCGCGGCCGTGACTACGTGCTGCCCCAGGACGTCCTCGACATCACCGCCGACGTGCTGCGCCACCGGCTGGTGCTCTCCTACGACGCCCTCGCCGACGGCGTCCCCGCCGACCACATCGTGAAGCGCATCGTGCAGACGGTGCCGCTGCCGCAGGTGGCCCCCCGCCAGAACGCCGGCGGCTTCGGTCCCGGTGCCGGCGGCGGACCGCAGGTGCCGCAGTACGGCCCGCCGCAGGGCATGCCGGTGTCGAACGGGCAGGGCCAGGGCGGGCCGGGCCAGGGTGCGACCGCCTACGGCGCGCCGGGCCAGGGCATGCACGCCGCACCGCCCGCCCAGGGCGGTCAGGGCTCCAACGGTCACGGGCCGCACCCGGCGTGATCCGGCGTCGCCGCAGCGCCGGCCCGTCCCCGGCGGTCTCCGCGCACCCCGGCCTCCTGCTGCACGACGCCGGGGACAGCCCCGGCGGGGACGACGGCGCGCCCCCGCGCTTCACCGACGGCCCGGCCGACGTCCTGCTGCGCCGGCTGGAGCTGACCGTGCGGCGCCGGCTGGACGGGCTGCTCCAGGGCGACCACCTGGGTCTGGTCCCGGGCTCCGGGTCCGAGGCCGGTGACTCCCGCACGTACCACCCGGGCGACGACGTCCGCCGCATGGACTGGCCGGTCACCGCCCGCACCCAGGTCCCGCACGTGCGCGAGACGATCGCCGACCGCGAGCTGGAGACGTGGGCGGTCGTCGACCTCTCGGCCAGCCTGGACTTCGGCACCGCCAAGTGCCTCAAGCGCGACCTCGCGATCGCCGGCCTGGCCGCGGTCGGGCACCTGACGGTGCACGGAGGCAACCGGCTGGGCGCGGTCGTGACGACGGGGGAGCGCGTGGACCGCCACCCGGCACTGCCGGGCCGGGTCGCCGCCGAGCGGCTGCTGCGCTCCGTCGTCGCCACCCCGCGTGCCGCCGGCGGCCGCCGGGGCGACCTCGCCGCCGCCCTGGAGACGCTGCGCCGGCCGGAGCGCCGCCGCGGCCTGGTGGTCGTGATCTCGGACTTCCTCGGCGACAGCGACTGGGAGCGGCCGCTGCGAGCGCTGGGCACCCGGCACGAGCTGCTGGCCATCGAGGTGGTCGACCCGCGGGAGCTGGAGCTGCCCGACGTGGGGCTGCTGACCGTCGTCGACCCGGAGAGCGGGCAGACCCTCGAGGTGCCCACGGGCGACGCCGAGTTCCGCGCACGCTTCGCGCAGGGGGCGGCCGAGGAGCGGGCCCGGATCGCGAGGGCGCTGCGCCGGGCCGGTGCCGGTCACCTGCAGCTGCGGACCGACCGCGACTGGCTCATGGACGTCGTCCGGTTCGTCGGCGAGCGCCGCCGGGCCGGGAGCGGAGGAGCGTCCCGATGACCTTCCAGGCCCCCCTGTGGCTGCTCGGCCTGCTCGTGGTCGCGGCGCTGGTGGCGTACTACGTCGTCCTGCAGCTGCGCCGCAAGGCGTATGCCGCCCGCTTCACGAACGTGGCCCTGCTCGGCTCGCTGGTGCCCAAGCGGCCGGGATGGCGCCGGCACGTGGCCTTCGGGCTGGTCGCGCTCGGGATCGCCACGCTGGTGGTGTCGCTGGCGAAGCCGAGCACCGAGGTGCGGGTGCCGCGGGAGCGGGCGACGGTGATCATGGCCGTCGACGTCTCGCTGTCGATGGAGGCCCGGGACGTCGAGCCGAGCCGCTTCCGGGCGATGCAGAAGGCGGCGAAGGAGTTCGTCGACGTCCTGCCGGAGCGCATCAACCTCGGGCTGGTGACCTTCGCGGGGACGGCGACGACGCTGGTGCCGCCGACCACCGACCGCGAGCAGGTACGGGGCGCGATCGACAACCTGGAGCTGGCGGAGTCGACGGCGATCGGCGAGGCGATCTTCACCTCGCTGACCGCGATCCAGAACTTCCAGGCGACGCTCGAGGAGACGGGCGAGGAGGCCCCGCCGGCGCGGGTCGTGCTGCTCTCCGACGGCTACCCGACCGTGGGCCGCGACGAGACCCAGGCGATCGACGCCGCCCAGGACGTCTCCATCCCGGTGTCGACGATCGCCTTCGGTACCGACTACGGCACGCTCGACCTGGACGGTGACACCGTGCCGGTGCCCGTGGACCGGGCCACGCTGGAGCGGATCGCGGACGAGACCGGCGGCAGCTACAGCGAGGCGGCCAGCGCCGAGGAGCTCGAGGAGGTGTACGCCGACCTGGGCAGCCAGATCGGCTACACGACCGAGCCGCAGGACATCAGCCCGCGGTTCGTGCGGGTCGGCGTCCTGGTGCTGCTCATAGGCGCCGCCCTCAGCCTGCTCTGGACCAACCGCCTGGTCTAGCCCGCAGGGTCGGGCGGCACCGTCGGGGGAACGTCCCGCGGCCCGGCGACGTCGGGGCGGGGGCGGTCCTGGCGGTGCAGGCGGATGGCCACCAGGGCGACGTCGTCCTCCGGGCGGGAGTCCACCAGCCGCTCGATGAGCCGGTCGCACAGCTCGTCGAGCGGGAGCCCGGCGAACTCGGCCGCCGCTGCCCGTAGGCGGTCCATGCCGTCGTCGAGCACGGAGTCCCGGCGCTCGATCAGTCCGTCGGTGTAGAGCAGCACGGTGGTCCGGCGGTCCAGGCTGACCACCGACTCGCTGCGCCGCGTGTCGGAGTCGACCCCGAGCATGAGGTCGCCGCGCCAGCTGGCCAGCTCGGCGATGGTGCCGTCCGGGTGGATGATCAGCGGCGGCGGGTGGCCGGCGTTCGCAAAGCGCATCCGGGTGATGCCCCGCTCCAGGTCCTCGGGGCTCTGCTCGAAGCGGGCCAGGGCCGCGGTCGCGTAGGTGTGCAGCTGCAGCTGGGTCATCGCCGCGTCGAGCTGGGCGAGCAGCCCGGCCGGGCCCACGTCACCGGTGACGGCGATGCCGCGGAGCATGCTGCGCAGCTGGCCCATCGACGCCGCAGCGGAGGTGTCGTGGCCGACGACGTCGCCGATGACCAGGACGGTCGCGCCGTCGGGCTGGACGAAGGCGTCGTACCAGTCGCCGCCCACGCGGGCGGCCTCGCCGGCGGGCAGGTAGCGCACCACGATCTGCGCGTGGTCGGGCTGGGGCGCCGCGGTCAGCATGCTGCGCTGCAGCTCCTCGGCGAGGCGCCGCTGCTGCTCGTACAGCCGCGCGTTGTCCAGGGCCAGACCCGCTCGCTGCGCGACCTCGGTGGCGGTGGCCAGATCAGCGGGGTCGACCGCCCGGTGCCGGTCGTGCACCAGGGTCAGGACGCCGAGCACCCGGTCCGGCCCTCGGATCGGCAGCACGGTCATGGTGCCGGGGTCGAGCACCCGGAGGAGTCGGCGCGCCTCACCGGTGGCGACCAGCCCGAGCGCGCGGCCGGTCAGCCCGGTGGCGGGCACGGTCACCGGGGTGCCGGTGGTCACCGCGCGCAGGCTCGGCGACGTCGTGGGGAAGGACGCCTGCGCCGCGGCGGCGAACCGGCGCACCAGCGGCACCTTTGCCGGGTCGACGTGCCAGGCCCCGGCGTCCAGCAGCGTGCCGTCCTCGGCCAGCACGGCGACCGTCGCCCAGTTGGCGAGCGCGGGCACGATCACCCGGGGGATCCGCCCCACCGCCGCAGGGGCGTTCAGGGTGCCGACGAGGTCCTCGCTGACCCGGGCGAGCAGCGCCAGCCGCTCGACGGCCTGGCGGCGTGCGGTCACCTCCGTGAAGTACACCCAGAGGCCGTGCAGGGCGGGCACTGCGTGAACCTCGTACCACTGGTTCAGCGGCTCGGGGTAGAAGGCCTCGAAGGTCTGCGGCCGGCGGGTGGCGACGGCCTCGCGGTACGCGCGGCCGAAGTCGTTGCCCGTGCTGGCCGGGAACGCATCCCAGTAGGACCGGCCCAGCAGGTCGGCCCGGACGTGCCCGACCATCTGCTCACCGGCCGCGTTGATGTAGCGGACCGTCCAGTCGGTGTCCAGCTCGAGCAGACCGATCGGCATGCTCTCCAGGGTCTGGGCGTCGGCGTCGTCCACGCCGTCGTCCACGCCGTCCGTCCGCCACCAGCGGGACATCGCACCTCTTCACCGGGAACTTCTGTCGAGTGACTTGACGAACTTATCAAGCACTACAGAAGGCCGCTGGTTCGTATGCTGGCGGTATGCCGTTCACACCCGGCCGCCCCCTGGCCGAGGCCAAGGCGGACCTCTTCAAGGCTCTGGCGCACCCGGCGCGCATCCGGGTGCTCGAGCTCCTGGCCGAGGGGGAGCGCACGATCGGCGAGCTGGCCGAGGGCACGGGGCTGGAGCTCTCGCACCTGTCGCAGCAGGTCAGCGTGCTGCGCCGTGCGGGCATCGTCGGGAGCCGGCGAGTGCGGAACAACGTCATCTGCTCGCTGTGCGACCCGCAGACGGCCGAGCTGCTGGCGGTGGCTCGCCGGATGCTGACGGCCAACCTGCGGCAGGGTCAGGCGCTGCTCGACGCGCTCGACGGCGCCGAGGACGCGGTCGCCCTCGCCGACGCCGCCCGCGCGAAGGGCTGACCCCCCCGCTCCCTCAGCGAGTGGGGTCGAGGACGAGCTTGCCGGTGGTGCGGCGGGCGAGCAGGTCCTGGTGTGCGTCGCGCACGTTGGACAGCGGGTAGCGCCCACCTGCGACGGGCTTGAGCGAGCCGTCCGCGGTCATGGCGAGCAGGTCGGTCATGGCGGCGTCGAGCATGTCGGGACGGGCCATGCAGTGCGCCAGCCAGAACCCGATGACCGCGCGGCTCTTCTGCATGAGCGCGCCCGGGGGCACCGACGGCGTCTCCTGGCGGGCGGCCATGCCGTAGGTGACCAGCCGGCCGAAGGGGGCCAGCGCCGAGAGCGAACCGGAGAAGACGTTGCCGCCGGTCATCTCGAGCACGATGTCGACGGGTTTGCCGTCGTTGGCCTCGCGGAGGGCGGCGGCGAACTGCTTCGGGTCGTCGTCCGCCAGCGCCGGGTCGACGGTAGCGTGGGCGCCGAGCTCCTCGGTGAGTGAGCGCTTCTCGAGGCTGGACGCGGTGGCGATGACGCGGCCGGCGCCCCAGCGGCGGGCCAGCTGCACGGCCAGCGAGCCGACGCCACCGGCACCGGCGATGACGACGACGGACTCGCCCTCGGCCAGGTGCGCGCAGGTGCGCAGCAGGTGCCAGGCGGTGGTCCCCTGGAGGACCAGCGACAGCGCCTGCTCGTCGGTGACGCCGTCCGGCACGGCCCAGGTGAGCCGGTCGTTCGCGGCCACCCGCTCGGCGTAGCCGCCGCCGTCGAGCAGGCCGACCACCCGCTGGCCGCCGCCGACCGGGGTGCCGACGAACTCCGCGCCAGGGATGAGCGGCAGCTGCTGGGCGGCCAGGTAGGAGTTCTCGATCTGGTGGGTGTCGGCGAAGTTGACTCCTGCGGCACTCACCTCGTACAGCGTCTGACCTGGTCCTGGAGTGGGGTCGGGAAGGTCGACGACGTCGAGGACTTCCGGGCCGCCGAAGCGGGTGATCTGCACAGCACGCATGCAGGTCAGGCTAGGGCCTGCCCCTTCGGGCGGCGGACGGTCAGCCCGCCCCCGCCGCCAACGGTCAGTACCTGCTCCACGCCGTCCACGACGAGGACCAACTAGCCTTGGCCGCTTACTGCCACGAAGGCCGCCTGTTGGGCGAGTTGGATCAGTGGAGCGCGAACGCATCCGTTACGACGGCGGCCACCTGCCGGAGGTGGGTGTCGGCGTAGGTGACTCCGGCGGCTGAGACGTCGTGCAGGGTTCGGCCGGCGCTCGTCGGCCGAGTTGAGGGCCGAGACCGGCGCCGGTCCCGCGGAGGTCGAGATCGGCGCCGGCCGTGGCGGCGGTGGGCTCAGCCGACCACGCCCTCCAGCTCCTCGTCGCGACGTCGACCGGCGGCAGACGCCCTGGACCCCGGCCCGTCGCCCCGAATTTCGTCGGTGACCTCCGCCTCGATCGTGGGCAGCAGTCGGTCGAGCCAGGCGGGCAGCCACCAGCTGCCTCGTCCCAGGAGGGTCATCGTGGCGGGCACGAGGATCATCCGGACGACGGTGGCGTCCAAGAGCACCGCGACGGCCATGCCGAGACCCAGCTGCCGGACGACGAGGTCGGACTCCGTGGCGAAGCCGAGAAAGACGACCACCATGACGGCCGCGGCGGTCGAGATGACGCGTCCCGTCCCGGCGACGCCCCGCACGACGCTGGCGCGGGCGTCCCCGCTCCGCAGCCAGTGCTCGCGAATCCGCGAGAGCAGGAACACCTCGTAGTCCATCGAGAGGCCGAAGAGGATGGCGAACATCAGGATGGGCAGCCAGCTCGACACGGGCATCGCGTGGTCCAGGCCCACCAGGTCGGTGGCCCAGCCCCACTGGAAGACCGCGGTGACGACCCCGTAGGCAGCCCCGATCGACAGCAGGTTGAGGGCGGCCGCCTTCAGCGGCACGACGGCCGAGCGGAACATCGCGGCGAGCAGCAGCATCGACACCGCGACGACGAAGCCGACGACCAGCCACATCCTTTCCGACAGCATCACGGAGATGTCGGAGAGCATGGCGGTGTTGCCGGTGATCTCGGCGCCGTCCACCTGGGCGCGCAACCGTTCGAGCAGCTCGGGCGTGCGCTCGTCGGCCGGGCCGAAGGCCGGTTCCGCCGTCAGCACGGCGACCTGTCCGTCGGGCGAGACGACCGGGCCGGTGACCGCGACGACGTCGTGCACGTCGCTCAGCCGTGCGGCGGCCGCGGCGACACCGGCGTCGCCGACGGCCGCGCGATCGACCACCACGGTGATCGGCCCGTTCGCCCCGGCGCCGAACTCGGCGGTGACGATGTCGAAGGCCTGCCGGGTCGTGCTGTCGTTGGCGTTGTTCGACACGTCCCGCGGGAACGTGCGCATGTCCAGGGCCGGCAGGGCCAGCGTCGCCATCAGGAGCAGCGCGGCCAGGGCCCAGGGCACCGGTCGGCGGGTGACCGCCGCCGCCCAGCGCGCGGACAACGGCTCCCGGACCGGTCGGGAACGTCGGGGCGGCAGACCTCTGCGTTCTCTCCGCGGCAGCAGTCGGCGACCGAGGAGGCCGCAGAAGGCCGGCACGAGCGTGAGGGTGGCCGCCGCGACGGACACCACGGCGATACCCGTCGCGAACCCGAAGGAGGAGTAGGTGGGCAGACCAGCGAGCGGGAGCCCCATCAGCGAGACCAGCACGATCGCTGCGGCGAACACCACCGAGCGGCCCGCGGTGGCGGTCGCCCTCCCCGCGGCCTCGGGAATCGGGACGCCGGCGCGCACGTACTCGAGGTGGCGGGTGATCAGCAGCAGCGCGTAGTCGATACCGACGCCGAGGCCCACCATCATCGCGACGGTCGGGGCGGTGGTGCTGACGTCCGTCACCGCGGCCAGGAGCGTGACGCCCGCGACCGAGATCCCGAGACCGGCCAGGGCCACCAGCAGGGGGAGGCCGGCGGCCACGACAGTGCCCAGGACGAACACCATCAGCACGAGCGCCAGGAGGACGCCGGCGATCTCGCCGGTGCCCTGCACCGCTTCGGCGGACGTGTTGGGCAGCTCGCCGCCGAGCTCGACCTGCAGACCGTCGTCGGCCGTGCTCACCGCGTCCTGGAGCGCCTCGACACCGAGGCCGCTCGCGAGGTCGGGGTGGGTGACCGGCACGTCGAAGACGACGTGCAGCAGGGCGGTGTCGCGGTCGTCGGACCAGCGCGGCGGCGCGATCGACGTCACGTGCTCGACGTCGGCGAGCCCAGCGATCAGATCGGAGAGCTGCGCGTCGCCCACCTCGCCGCCGTCGGGGTCGTGGACGACGACCTGGGCGGAACTGCCGGCCGCGCCCGAGCCGGGGAAGTTCTCACGCAGCGACTCGATGCCGGCGAGCGCAGGGGCGCCCTCGACGTCGAAATTGTCCTGGGGCGTGCCACCGAACGCACCGGCGGTGGTGACGGCCACGACGGCGATGAGCACCCACGCCGCGAGCGCGCGCCAGGGATGGGCGGCCGTCGATCTGCCGAGGCGATGCAGGAAGCGGCTCATCGCAGGTCCTCGGGCTGCATGCCGGCGGTGGTGGCCTCGGGGACGGCCAGGGACTGGGCCCCGATCACGGTGAGCATCTGGAGCTTGTCGTAGCTCTCGGTGCCCGGAACGGCGGTGTAGACCATCAGCCGGTGCGCCTGGTGCGGGTCCACGAGCGTCTGGCAGTTGAGCTCGAGCCGCCCGACCTCCGGGTGCTGGTAGCGCTTGACCTCCTGAGGATGGATGCCCACCTCGTGGACCTCCCACAAGTCGCAGAACTCCTCGCTCTGCTCCAGCAGGAGGTCGGTCAGGTGAGCCGCGCGCGAACCGGGCCCTCGCATCGCCAGGATGGCGCGCAGCCCGGAGGCGTACATGCGGGAGAGGAAGGCGTGGTCCTCGGCGGCATGCAGCGCCCGCGAGGACGGATCGGTGAACCACCGGTACCCCTTGCTGCGCGCCGGCCCGGTGAACCGGGTCGTGTCGCCGGTGAGGGCGATCCCGACGGGCGTCTGGCGCAGGGTCTCGCCCAGCTCGGTGACGATCTCGGCGGGGGTGTCGGTGAGGCGGTCGAGGATCCGAAGCAGGCCGGGGCTGACGTGCTCGCTGTCCGCACCGCGGGGAGGCGGCTGCTGCCCCGCCAGCCGGTGCAGGTGATCGCGCTCGTCGAGGGACAGGTGCAGCCCCTGGGCGATCGAGGCGATCATCTGCTGCGAGGGCTGGGGGCCGCGCTCCTGCTCGAGGCGCGCGTAGTAGTCGGTCGACATGTGGCAGAGGGCAGCGACCTCCTCCCGTCGGAGGCCGGTGGTCCGGCGCCGCTGCCCGCGGGGCATGCCGACGTCCTCGGGCTGCAGCGACTCCCGGCGGTGCCGGAGGAATTCCGCCAGGCCGGCTCGATCGATGGCCACATGTCCTCCTGGTGCGTAGTGCGCCGGCCCGGTCGGGACGGCGGGGCCATGTCTACCGGCGCGGCACCGGCACAACCACGGTCCGTCGATCCCCCCTTGCGGTCGGCATTGGGGGGGATCGACAGGTCCTGCCTCCCGACGGCAGCGCGGGGGACTGTGGTGTCACGGCGCACCCAGCGCATCGACCAGACAGGAGCCCGCTGATGGCCCGCAGAACGATCGACATGCTCGTCCCCGACCTGTCCGGCAAGCGAGCGGTGCTCACCGGAGGCAGCGACGGCATCGGCCTGGTCATCGCCCGCCGGCTGGCTGCGGCGGGCGCCGACCTCGTCCTCCCGGTCCGCAACCGTGGCAAGGGCCAGGCCGCGGTCGCGGAGATCCGCGCGCGGGTACCCGGGGCGACGATCACCCTGCACCCGCTCGACCTGGCGTCGCTCGAGTCGGTCGCCGCCTTCAGCAGTGCGCTCCTCGAGGAGGGACGGCCGATCGACGTCCTGATCAACAACGCGGGCGTCATGACCCCGCCGGAGCGGCGGACGACGGTCGACGGGCACGAGCTGCAGTTCGGGACCAACCACCTCGGCCACTTCGCGCTCGTGGCGCAGTTGCTGCCGCTGCTGCGCGCCGGCCGCGCGCGCGTCACCTCGCAGGTGAGCATCGCGGCCAACCGGTACGCGATCAACTGGGACGACCCGCAGTGGGAGAGCGCCTACCACCCGATGCGCGCCTACAGCCACTCCAAGATCGCGTTCGGGCTGTTCGGCCTCGAGCTGGACCGGCGCAGCACGGCACGTGGCTGGGGGATCACGAGCAATCTCTCGCACCCCGGCGTGGCCCCGACGAACCTGCTCGCCGCGCAGCCGGGCATCGGCCGCTCCGAGGAGTCCCGCGAGATCCGCATGATCAGGAGGTTGTCCGCGATGGGCATCGCGGGCACCCCCGAGACGGCCGCCCTCCCCGCCTTGTTCGGCGCGACCTCGTCGGAGGCCGCCGGTGGCCGCTTCTACGGGCCGCGCAGGTTCGGGCACATCAGCGGACCGCCGGCCGAGCAGAAGCCCTACGGGCGGCTGCGGCGCACGGGGGACGCGCAGCGCATGTGGCAGCTGTCGGAGCAGCTGACCGACGTGTCATTCCCGGATGGTCGTGCGGACGGCGGAACCGACGAGCCCGCTCTCGGCCTGCTCCGCGAAAGTCCTCGTCCGGCCTGACGAGGCCGGTCTCCCCAGCGGTGACGGCCGACCGGGTCCGGTCTCGCCGCGTCCATGTCCAGCTCGACCACCTCGAGGGAGTGCTCGTTCCTGTGGACGCCCTGCTCCAGATGAGTGCACCAGCGTCGTTGGTGGCGGTCGCGCTCGTGCTGGTGCTCGAGGCAGGTCTGCTGATCGGCATCGTCCTGCCGGCCGGATCACTGGTCCTCGGGCTGGGCGTGCTCGGCGGCATCGGCGTGGTGTCGCTGCCACTGGCTGCGCTCAGTGCCGCCACCGGCACCGTGCTCGGTGCGGCACTCGGGCACCAGGTGGTCAGGCGCAGGTCGGGCGGCACCTCGCCGGCAGGTGACGCAGTCCGCCGTCGCGCGCCGGCGCAGGTCATCCGTCTGGTCGACCGGCTCATCACGCCGTGGCGCGAGACGATCCGACGCCGGCCGGTGCGGGCGGCGGCGACGGCCCAGTTCGTCGTCGGCGCGCGCACGCTGGCCCCGCGCCTGGCCGCGTCCGCCGGCGTTCCGCTCGCGATCATGCTCCGCGGCACCGCCCCCGCGTCCCTCCTGTGGTCCAGTGCACTGGTCGCCGCGGGCGCTGTCGCCGGCGCTGCTCTGCCACTGATCGACGATCTGCTCACGGTCGCCGGCGTCGTACTGACGTTGGTCATGGCCGCCTGGCTGCTGGTTCGCCGTCAGGTGCGGCTCCGCGCGGTCCTCCTCACCGGTTCATCCGCCTGACGCCGGCGTTGCGCCCGACGAGATCCGCCTTCGTCGATCACCGCCTCCAAAGACGGGTGTCGGGAGTCTCCGTCTCCCCGCGCGCCGGTGGTTCGACAGTGCCGTGCTGGGCGCCCGATGGGGGCATCCGGCCCGGCCGGCGTCCAGCCCTCTGGTGCCTGCGCGGAATCAAGCGAAGCCGGCCGCAACTCCCATGCTCATCTCCTGCACGTGCGGGTGACGTCCGTGGCGAGACAGCCGGTGGTGGGTGTCGGCGAAGTTGATCCCCGCAGTGGAGACGTCGTAGAGCTGCTGGCCGGGACCCGCCTCCGGCTCGGGGACGTCGACGACATCCAGAACCTCGGGACCACCTAACTTGGTGATCTGCACGGCTCGCATGCCGGAGAGGCTATGGCCTTTCCCCGCGCTGGACGTGACGGGCGGGGTGCTCGCCGCAGCAGCACTGAGTGGGGAACCTCCTCAACAGGCAGCGGTGGCGGACCCGCGAGGAACTGCGCCCAGTGATCATGGTCTGGTTGGAGAGGGCCCGCCCCTGCGCCGGAGCCAGGACGCCCTCGGCCGTTCCGCGGCCGTGACGCGGGCACGTTGGGCGCGGACGAATTCGCCAAGGGGGCCACCCGCTCTCGCCATGTCAACGACGCTGTCCGCGATCCACTGTGCCAGCGAGGGTGCGTCCTCCTGTCATGCCGCGTCACATGCCGGTGTTCGGGACAGCTGGTCACCCGACGGGGTCTCGCAAGATCGTGCGGAGGGTGTCCTGCGGTGTGCTGCGCGTGAAGCCGTCGAGGTGGATCTCGTGGTGCGGCCCGCGGCGACGCAGGCCCTGCTGCCGGGCGAACTCGCCGAGCAGCCCGAGCGTGGCGAGCTCCTCTGCGAACGGGCCGTGGTGCATGACCTGGACGACGTCCTGCTCAGGCATGGAGAACACAGCCACGTCGTCGGACGTCGTGTCCGCGGTGCTTGCTGCGCGGGCCCGGGCGTCCTCGACGGCCGTCTGGGTGGTACCTGCGGGGATCTGGCAGAGGACGCGGTAGAGCAGGGAGGGAACCGGGTTCACGCTGTAGAAGTCGGCGATCTCGACGGGCGTGGATCCCTCCGGGTACCAGTACTGGATCTCCACGACCGGCGCGGACCCAGCCTGGGTCAGTTCGTCGGCGACGTCGGCGACCAGGGCTTTCTTGCGGTAGAACTCGTCGGTCCCGGGTGACCCGTCACCCAGCACGGCGACGTAGGTCACCGGAGGCGTTCGCACGTATTCGGGGTCGTCGGTGGCGCGCAGGTGCTCGGTGGACCGCGTGCTGGACATGGGTGCTCCTTCTGGACTGCTGCAAGAGGTCGGTTGCGTTCGGACTCGGTGGTGTGGGCGCAGTTGAGAGATGCGTGTTCGTCCGTCGGGAGGCCGGATCGGCCCGGCGTTCCTGAGGCAACCCATCAGCCCCCGGCCGCGCACTCGATGCGCCGACCGATCTCGTGCGCCGGGGCGGACGCGTCCCTGGCTGGCGCCTACTGGTCAGTGCCGCGTGCGGCTGCCTTGATCACATCCGCCACCTCCCGGGGGTGGCTGACCATGGACAGGTGCCCGGCCTGGACCTCGGTGACGGCGGCTCCTGCGCGCTCGGCCATCCGCAATTGCAGGTCCAGCGGGATGCTCCCGTCGACGCGTCCCGCTACGTACCAGGAGGGGAGCTGCTCCCAGGCCTGGCCCGGGGCCGCCGGCGCTCCCACCGCTGCGAACGTGATGGGGCGCTGCTTGGCGTAGAACTCCGTCTGGACCTCTTCGGAGAGGCCGGTCGCGAACGCCGGCTCGAACGGCCCGCGCTGGATGTACAGGTCAACGTCGCCCTCAGGGGCGCCGGGGTAGGGCGCCATGTCGAAGAGCTGAGTGGGGTCGACAGGTCCGACGCTGTTGAGCAGGTCGAGCAGACTCTCGCCCTGAGCCGGCACGAACGCGTTGACGTACACCAGGGCGCGCACGTCGGTCGCGGCGAGGCCCGCGGCGCCGATGACGGCGCCGCCGTAGGAGTGGCCCACCAGGACGACGGGGCCGCTCGTACGCGTCTGGAGGAACGTGGCGAGGTAGTCCGCGTCGCCGGCGAGCGAGCGGAGCGGATTGGCGAACTCGAGGACTGTGTAGCCCTCCTGGGAGAGGAGGCGCTGGACTCCCGCGAAGGAGCTCGCGTCGGTCCACGCGCCGTGGACGATGACCACGGTGGGCGTGGGGGCCGGATCGGTCATGGCTGGGTGCACCTTTCAGGGAGCGAGCGAGAGGGACCATCGGAGACGTTCTCCGCTCCCGAGACTCCCGGCGTCGCGCTCGCCGGTGAAGGGCGCGACACCCTAGGAGCAATGCACCCTGTCTGGCGTCTCCACCCGCGGGCAGGCTCGGACCCATGACGCCAGCCACCGCCGATGCGGTCCCCCCGGGCCCGACGACCGCCTCGGTCACCCGGTGGGTCGAGGACTACGTGAAGGCCTGGAAGAGCAACGCCCGCGCCGACATCGAGTCCCTCTTCACCGACGACGCCGAGTACCACGAATCGCCCTACGACACCGACTGGATCGGTCGAGAGGCGATCATCGAGGGCTGGCGCAGCCGGTGGGACTGGCAGAGTGGCGGATGGGAGTTCGAGTGGTCCATCGCCGCGATCGACGGGTGGGACGTCGTCATCACCGGGATCGGGCGGTACGCGAAGCTCGGCGACTTCGACAACCGCTGGACCGTGACCTTCGAGGAATCCGGCCGGTGCAGCCGGTTCGTGATGGTGAACACCGAACGGAGCTGACCATGTCCGGAGCGCACACCCGCGCGAGAGACAACGAGCTCGGCGACTTCCTCCGAGCCCAGCGCGCCCGGATCACACCCGAGGCGGCCGGGCTGCGCAGCGTCGGCAGCCGACGCGTGACCGGCCTGCGGCGCGAAGAGGTCGCCGTGTTGGCCGGCGTGAGCTCCGACTACTACGCCCGCCTGGAGCAAGGGCGCGAGCGCGCCCCGTCGCCACAGCTCATGGAGGCGGTCGCTCGCGCCTTGCAACTGGGCGCCGACGCTCGTGACCATGCCTTCCGGCTGGCGCGGCTCGCCCCGACGACCCGAGCCACCGAAGAGCAGCTGAGCCCACACCTGCGGCAACTGCTGAACTCGTTCTCGAAGGCCGCGGCCTACGTGGTGAACCCCGCCTTCCGGGTGATCGCGGCCAACGAGATCGCGGCCGGGCTGATCGCTCCCGCCCACCACGACGGCAAGGTGCTGGAGTACCTGTTCCTCGATCCGACCGCGCCGACGTACTTCGTGCACTGGGACGACGTCGCTCACGCCTCGGTCCGCGGCATACGCCTCTCCGCGGGCTTCTCGCCGCCCCACCCCGAGGTTGCCGCCCTGGTGCGCCGCCTCTACGTCCGCAGCCCGGCGTTCGCTGCCATCTGGGACGCCCATGAGGTCGCCGGTCTCACGACCGTGCACATGCACATCCGACACCCCGCCGTCGGTGACCTCGAGCTGTCCTACCAGACCTTCGACGTACGCGAGTCGCCGGGACTGCAGTTGACCGTGGCCAGCGCAGCGCCAGGCAGTCCCAGTGAGGACGCTCTGGCCCTTCTCGGCACGATCGAGGCGACCGAGCGCGGGGGCTACGGGTTTCCGACAGTCGGGCCCTCTCCGCAGGTCACACGCACCCAGGAGTCGACGTGAGCCAGCCGGGACAGGTCGATCTCGAGTCCGCACGCCGGCGGGCGATGGAGGTTCGGGCCCTCTACGAGGCCATCGAACGACGACTCAACGGCCAGGAGTGGACGCTCCAGGAGCTCATGTTGGGCTTCGGCAACGACGTCGGCACCGTCGGGCGACTGATCCTGGCCCATGAGGGGACCTGGGAGATCGACGGCGACGTCGATGCGCAGCTCGCACACAAGCTGTCCGAGTCGTTGTGGTGGGTGATCGTCATCGCCGAGCGCCTCGGGATCGACATCTCCGTTGCCTTCGCGGACACCATGAACCGGATCGAACACGGACTCGTGCCCTCGGCCGACCAACCGACGCCTCCGTCCTGACCTTGTGCCCGTCCACTTCCCGTCAGGTCAGTTGACCGACAGGCAGTGGTGGGTGTCGGCGAAGTTGACTCCTGCGGAGCTCCCCTCGTAGAGCTGCTGGCCGGGACCCGCCTCCGACTCGCGGACGTCGACGACACTCATGACCTTCGGGCCGCCGAAGCGGGTGATCTGCACGGCACACATGGCCGGAGGGTGGGGGTTCCCGTTGATCCGGAGTCCCAGCGGTGCAGATGGACCTCCGGGCAGGCGGCCGTCAGGGGATGATGCGCGCCGCGCGGTACCGCTCGACGTAGCGGAAGAAGCTGTCGCGGCTGTCCCGGCTCTGGGTGAACCCGGCCTTGCGGCTCTTGTTCATGTCGGTCAGCACCTCGATCTCCCGCCCGAGGTCACTGTCGGTGTGCCACCAGGAGGCGATCCGGCCGAGGTCGGGCTCGACCAGGCCGTGGTCCGCGGCGATCCCGGCCCAGACGTCCTCGGCCCCCGCCATGCTCTCGGTGAGCGGCCGGATCCGTCCCTCGTACCCCTCCCACTCCACGCCGAAGTGGGCCGCGATCTGCGGCCACAGCCAGCGCCAGCGGAAGACGTCGCCGTTGGCGGTGTTGAACGCCTGGTCGTGGCCCGCCTCGGCGCCGGCGGCCCAGATGATCTGGTCGGCCAGCAGATCGGCGTCGGTCACGTCGGTCACGCTGTTCCACTGGGTGCTCGACCCGGGAAAGACGAAGGGCCTGCCGAGCTCCTTGCAGATCGCGGCGTACGCCGACAGCGTCAGCACCATGTTCATCGCGTTGCCCACGGCGAAGCCGAACACCGTGTGCGACCGGTGGACGCTCCAGGTGAACCCCGCGCGGGCGGCGGCGGCGAAGAGCTCGTCCTCCTGCGCGTAGTAGAAGTTCGGAGCGTCCAACCGCGGCTCGTCCTCGTGGAAGGGCGTGTCGGGCATCTCGCCCTGCGCGTAGGCCTCGAATGGGCCGAGGTAGTGCTTCAACCCTGTCATCAGGGCCACGTGCCGCTCAGATCGGGCCGGCTCCAGCGCCTCGAGCACGTTGCGGACGGCGGCCCCGTTCACCGCGATGTTCTCCGCCTCGGTGGCCTGCCGGGTCCATGCCGTGATCGCGACCAGCTCGGGTGACAGCCCGGCCACGGCCGCGGCTAGTCCTGCGGCGTCCGCCAGGTCGGCCTTGACGGGGTGCACCCCCGGGCCGGCGACCCGCCCGCTGCGGGAGAGCCCGTGCACGTCCCAGCCCTGGGCCGTGAGCCGTTCCGCCAGGTTCTGGCCGACGATCCCGGTGGCACCCACGACGAGGGCCTGTCGCGGGTGGGCTGGTGCAGTCATCTGTCTGGGGTCTCCTGTCAGTCGTGCACGAAACTCACGTGACCCGGCGGGGAGTGGCCAGGTCGGGCGCACCTGTCTCCATGAGCGTTCCACCGGCCATGAGTGACCGCGTGGTGAGGTGGGCGACGACCAGGCACGTGTGCCGGTTGGTGGTCCGGAACACGCAGAACGCGCTGATCACCTGGTGCTCGTCGAGCGCACCGACGTCGTCGTCACCTGGAACGCGGACGTGCAGGGTCGGATGGCGGTCGACGGCGGTGTGACGGCCGACGGCGGCCTCCATGGTTGCCGACTCTCCTGGGGACGCGGACGGCAACCAATGATCGTGGGTAGGCGGCTGATCGGTCAGGACGTCTTGGATCTGCGGCTGACTGGGGCGCGCACCGCGCTCAGTCCCGGCGGGTCGGCGAGGGACGTGACCAGGTCGAGGCAATAGTCGAGCCTTATCCGGAGTCGCTGGCCCGCATGACCGGACCACTCCCTGCGGCGAGCAACCTCAGGTAGGTCTCACGACAGCTGGTGGTGGGTGTCGGCGAAGTTGATGCCGGCCGCGGAGACGTCGTGCAGGCTCCGGCCAGGCCCCGCCTCGGGCTCCGGGACGTCGACGACGGTCAGGACCTCGGGGCCACCGATCTCGGTGATCTGGACTGCGCGCATGCAGGGGACGCTACGGAACGACGGTCTCGACGGCGATGCCCGTCCGCCGCCCATCCGCGACGCTGGGTCCTACCTGCACGGCCGCGGTGAGCGTGAGCCTCAACGCGTGGAGCGCGCAGGGCTGCGACGTCGACTTCGCTGACCCCTGTGGGGCGCGAACGCACGCCCGGTCGGCCTGCCGGAGGCCGACCTATCCTGCGCGGGTGACTGCCGAGACGACGACACTGGCCGAAGGCCTGGGATTCCCGGAGGGACCGCGCTGGCACGGCGGCCGGCTCTGGTTCTCCGACTTCCACGACCGCCGGGTGCGCACGCTGACGCCAGACGGCGACCTGACTCCGGTGCTGGACCTCGACGACTCGCCGTCCGGGCTGGGCTGGACGCCCGAGGGGACCCTGCTCGTGGTCTCGATGCAGCGCCGGCTGCTGCTGGAGGTCGCCGGCGGCGATACGACTACGCGGGCAGATCTCTCGGCACACACCCGATTCCGGGCCAACGACATGGTCGTCGACGCGGCGGGCCGCGCCTACGTCAGCAGCTTCGGCTTCGACCTGGTCCGCGGGGCCTCTGTGGAGCCGACGGTGTTGGTGCGCGCCGACCCCGACGGCAGTGTCACGGTCGTCGCCGAGGACGTCGTCTTCCCCAACGGGATGGTGCTGACGCCGGACGGTCGGACGCTGGTGGTCGCCGAGACGTACGGTGCACGACTCACCGCCTTCGACGTCGCCGCCGACGGCTCCCTGTCGGGGCGGCGGGTCTTCGCCGAGACGCCGGGCATCGCGCCCGACGGAATCTGCCTGGACGCCGGCGGCGACGTGTGGGTGGCCACGGCGCGTACGCCGGAGGTGGTACGGGTGCGCGAGGGCGGCGCGATCACCGGCAGGGTCGCCATCGCCTCGGGGTCGCTGTCCTACGCCTGCGCGCTCGGCGGGGACGACGGTCGGACGCTGTTCGTCTGCACCGCGCCGAGCTGGGCCGAGGGCCCGCGTGTCGGCCGGATCGAAGTGGCCCCGGTCGACGTCCCGGGGGCGGGCATGGGCTGACGCCGCCAGGTACGGCGCGAGGCAGCCCCTTCCTTCGCCACGCGCCTGCGGTATGCCCGAGAGCCCTGACGCCTCCTGCCGACTCCAGGCGACCGGCAGGACGGGGATCTATGCCCGTCCACGGATCGCGCAGGGCACCCGGGAAGGTGCACTGCATGGACCCGCCCCCCGGGACGAACGAGCCGATGGACGTGGACGGACGTCGGATGAAACGCAGTGCGGGCCGGCGAGGCGTTCCATGTGGCCCCGCGGAAGGTGGTGGGAGCCAGTGCCATCTCACCCGCCAGCCGTCCGAGGGCGCTGCGCGTGACGTCGGGCCCGGTCGCGGTCATGACGGGGAGCAGACCACCGAGTCGCCAGTCCATCTGTCCCGAGCCGGCGCTGTATCGGTCGAAGCCGGTGACCGGTATGCCGGCGAAACGCGCGCGGGCGGCCCAGATGAACCCCGCGGCGGGGCGAGAACCTGGGTGGCGGTGAAGAATCGCCAGGCGCCCAGGCGGATCTCACCGCGCATCGTGAGGATGACTGACGGCCACAGCGGCGTCTCGGGGGCGATCGCGTGAACGAGCCAGCGGCGGGCCGCCATCGGCAGGTCGGTGACCATCGCGGGATCGAACAGCTCCGGTGGCTGATCGCTGCTCGAGAGCAGTGCCCACTCGCGTCGGACACTGCGTGCCGCTCTCGGGGCCGGGGGAGTGGTCACGCGGTCCCCCCACCGGGGGACCGGGAGCTGCGGTGAGCCGCGCAGGCTCGCCAGCTGGTACCAGCCGCGTGCCGATCAGAGTCCCCGCCTCACAGTGGGAGGCCGCGGTGGGTCAACGTCATCAGCGCGATGGCAATCGCAGCGACGAGGTCGACGACGGCGCAGAACACCGGCCACCACCGGGTGTTGGCCACGAAGCCGGTCCGGTGCTGCCAGAGGTCCTTGAGGCCGTGGCCTGCCAGTCCGCCGACGATCAGCCAGGCCGGTCCGGTCACCGCGACCGCGGCGACGACGACGAAAGCTGAAGCGACGCCGATCTCGACGGCGATGACCGTCGGCCGCCCATCCGCGACGCTGAACCCCACGTACACAGCCGCGATGAGCGTGAGCCCCAACGCGTAGACGGTGGCTGGGGTCAGCCAGGGGAAGCCCAACGGCGACGCCGCCTGCAGGCCTCCGAACACCACGCCCCACGCAGCCGGGGCACGTATCAGGCCAGCCGGCATGGTCGCCCGTGGGGCGGATCCGGTCACGGTTCCGCCGCCGCTGAGCCGGTCCGCGCCGCCTGCACCACGTCCGCGATGGCGGCGACGGTGTGGTCGGAGTCGGCGGCATCCAGCAACAGTGACGTGTGCGTCGCCGGCACGAGTCGATGACTGCTGGTGGGGGAGAGCTCGGCCAGGGCGGCCTGCGCGTCCGCCCAGCCAGCCTGCCGGTCGCCGGCGGTCGCGGTGACGACGACGAGCGGGGTGCTGCCGATCCCGGTCAGGGCCTGGGCCTGCTCGAAGAGCGCGGGGTAGGCCGCCACCTCGTCCCGCAGGCCGCGCAGCTCGCGCGGGCTCGCGTCGAACGCTCGCACCTGCGACCTGGCCGCGGGCGGTAGGTCCGCCGGGACGTCGGAGGTCAGCAGCGGACCGGCACCGAGGCGCTGCAGGACCGGCAGGAGCGCCGTGGCCCGCCGCATGAACGAGTAGGCGCCGGGATAGTCGGGCAGCGCGGTGAACTGGAAGGGGCTCGCGGAGTCCAGCAGGACCAGGCCGGCGACGTCGTCGGGGTGCTCCGCCGCGTAGACCATCGCGTAAGGACCGCCCACGGAGTGCCCGGCGAGCACGTAGGGGCCAGGTTCGCCCGCGCGGTCCAGCAGGGCGTGCAGGTCAGCAGCGACCTGCCGGCCGTCCTTCGGTCCCGTGGCGCCGTCGCTCCACGCCTGACCGGCGCGGTCGTAGGAGCAGACCCGCGTCGTGCCGGCGACGGCGGGCTGCACGAGCCCCCAGGCGGCGGAGGTCTCACCCATCCCGCCCAGCAGCAGGACGGTCGGGCTGCCGGAGCCGGTGCACGACAGGTGCAGCCGGTGGTTCCCGACGTCGACCAGCTCCCCGGGCATCGACGGCGGATCATCGGCGAGCGTGGTCCGCAGGGTCGCCGAGCCGCCGCCGAGTGAGGCGAGCAGGAGCAGCACGAGGGCGGGGGAGAGCAGCCAGAACGGGACACGGAGGTGCAGCGAGCGCGCCGCACGGGCGGCGGTCCACGCCGTGAGCGCCAGGAGGAGGGGCGGCCAGACCCAGCCGGCGGCGCTCAGCGCGCGGTCGCCCGGCGCGAGGACCATCACCGCCGCTCCGCCGGCGCCGAGCGCGGCAGCAGGCACCGCGGCCCAGCGCTGCGGCCGGTCGGTCAGCGTCGAGGACGCCAGGAAGAGCACCGCCCACCCCAGCGCCAGACCGAGCAGTCCGCACCCGATCAGCACGTGCTCGGGCGCGCCGGCGACGACGCCCAGCACGAGCACGGCGACGGCGAGCGGGCCGAGCAGCACCGAGCCGGCCACCACCCAGGCCAGGCGACGGCCGAGGGCGCGACCGCCGCCGCTCCGGACCGCATCGCGGTCGGATCCCGTCGTGGCGGGCGGGGCAGCGGTCGCGGGCACGGTCCGACACTGAGCCACCGGTGCCGGGGGCGCCAGGACGAAGAATTGACGAATCCGGCCATGCCGCCCCGTACCGTGTCGCCGTGTCCGGTCTCGATGTCGCGGTGGTGACCTTCCCGTCGGCGCAGATCCTGGACGTGACCGGCCCGCTCGAGGTGTTCTCCAGCGCCAGCCGCCTGGTGCCGGGGGCGGAGTACCGGACCCAGGTGGTGAGCAGTACGGGTGGGCAGGTGCTGGCGAGCTCCGGGCTGTCGTTCGGCACGACCGCACTGCGCGACGTCGCCGAGCCGGTGGACACGCTCGTGGTCGCCGGCGGCCGCGACATGGACGAGGCCTGCGCGGACGAGGAACTGCTGGACCAGGTCCGGCGACTGGCCGGCGGCGCCCGGCGGATCACCTCCGTCTGCTCCGGCGCCTTCGTCCTGGCCGCCGGAGGACTGCTCGACGGTCGGCGGGCCACCACGCACTGGGCAGAGTGCCGGCAGCTGGCCGCCGAGTACCCACAGGTGTCGGTCGACGACGACGCCATCTACGTGCGCGACGGCGACGTCTGGACCTCCGCGGGCGTGACCGCGGGCATCGACCTGGCCCTGGCGATGGTCGCCGACGACCACGGCGCCCGGGCGGCGGCGGCGGTCGCGCGGCACCTGGTGGTCTACCTGCGGCGGTCCGGCGGGCAGACGCAGTTCTCCACGATGCTGGCCGCCCAGGCAGCGGAGAGCGAGCCGGTGCGCGAGCTGCTGGCGTGGCTGCCCGACCACCTCACCGACGACCTGTCGGTGCCCGCGTTGGCACGGCACGTCCACCTGTCCGAGCGGCAGTTCAGCCGGGTGTTCAAGGCCGAGGTGGACGTGACGCCCAGCGAGCACGTGGAGCGGCTGCGGGTGGAGGCAGCCTGCCGGCTCCTCGAGACGACCAGCCACGCCGTCGACCGCATCTCGCGCACCTGCGGGTTCGGGGCGCCCGAGACGATGAACCGCGCGTTCCGGCGCCGGCTGAACACCACCCCGGGGGACCACCGACGCCACTTCGGGCAGGTCGCGGCGGAGTAGCTCACCGGGAAGGTTCTCGTCGGATGCGACGTCGGTCCGGTGGCGCCGCCCGGCGCCCTGCCCGCGCGGGTCGGTTGCCGGGGCGCGAACGACGTGCGCACTGCGGCCGGGGTCGTGTTCGTCCGGCAGCGGTTGCGTTCGGGCAGCTTGCTCGCGCCGGCGCTGCTGCATGCGGCGGTCAACGGCCTGAGCACGCTGGCCGGCCTGGCAGTTCATCAGCTGGACCGATCCGAGTGCTCAGGGACAGGTGCTCTGCTGAGGGAGTCCGGCGAGCCGGTCCTGTGTCCACTGCTCGAGGTCGGCGTTCAGCGGCGAACCCGGCTCCAGCACGCCCATGTGGTTCCTCCCTGCGTACGTCGTGTACTGCAGGGGTCGGCCGGCGGCGCACAGCCGGGCCACGTAGTCGTCCTGCAGCCGGGCGACGATGACCTCGTCGTCGGTGCCCTGGCCGATGAACAAGGGTGCCGGCCAGGGGCCCAGGGGCACGTTCTCCCGCAGCCGTCGCCCGACCGCCCCCGTCGACGGGTCCGCTCGGAGGATGGGCGTGTCCTGGGAGACGGCTACGCCGGTCAGGACGGTGAAGAGCGTGCCCGGATCGCCGGTGCACCGGGCGGCTGCCTCCTCCACCAGCGTCCGCGCCGCCGGGTGGACGTCGTCCATCGAGATGTCCGGGTAGGTCCAGCTGTACGCGGCGAGCACGAAGGAGATGCCGAGGCTGGCCCCGAGGGCACCGGGGTGGTCGGTGACGAGCTCGGCCAGGGCCAGCGGGTCGCTCGCCGCCGACAGCGCGGCTGTCCCGACGACGTCGACGTCCGGCGCGTAGGTCGGGGCGAGCTGCCCGGCCCAGAGGGCGGCGTGCCCTCCTTGGGAGTGGCCCCAGATCACCGTCTCCGGAGCGAGGTCGAGGTCCTCCAGCTGGTGTGCGGCCCGGACCGAGTCCAGGACCGAGCGTCCCTCGCCCTGCCCGATCAGGTAGGGGAAGTCGCCCTCGGTCCCCTGTCCGATGTAGTCCGTCGCGACCATGCCCCAGCCGTTGCGGGCCAGGGCGTCCATCGCCGGCATGCCCTCGGGGGTGATGGCGTAGCGCCCCAGGCTGGGCGCGCAGGCGCGCGCGACGCCCACCGTGCCGTGGGCCCAGGCGATCAGCGGGACCGGCCCCTCCGCGGCCTCCGGGACGGCGACCACGCCGCTGGCCAGGCCGGGGACGCCGTCGTCGGCCGTGGTCGTGTAGAAGATGCGGTACGCCACCAGCCCCTCCGGCAGGACGCCGTCGTAGGGCTCCGCCCGGAGCAGCTGCCCCGGCTCGTCGGGGACGTCGTCGGGTGCGTCGTAGAAGCCGTCGAGCACCGGGACCCCCTGGCGGAACTGTTCGCTGACCGCCAGCGTCGCGCCCGCCACCAGCAGGACCGCGCCCGCGGCCGCCCAGCGCAGGAGCGGCGATCCCGGACGCCGGGCCGTCGCGTCGGTCGGGGCCGGGGAAGGTCGACGCGCGGCCCGGATCCCGCGCCAGACCAGTGACAGGCCGAAGCCGGCGGTGCGGACCCCGAAGAGGATGGCGATGACCAGCAGGGTGGCGTCCGGCCACAGCCACGCGACGGCGCCGAACGCGATCTCCGACAGCCCGAACGCGCCCGCGAGCAGCCGTTCGCTGGTGGGGCCGCGGCGCAGGTCGAGCAGCCGGACGACCCCGCTGACGACGAGCAGGCCGGCCACGAAGGGCCCCAGCAACTGAAGGCTCCGGCCGAGCCAGGCGAGGACGGCCACGCCGGCGAGGACCCAGCCGATCCCGGTGAGGAGCGACAACCTCCCGCGATCGGCACGGCGGGCGATCAGGTCACCGAGGCCGGAGACGACGCAGCTGACACCGGTGTAGATGCCCAGGACGGTCAGCGAGCTGAGGGGGCGCACCGCGAGCAGCAGTCCGAGCGCCGTGGTGGCCGTGCCGATGGCCACGAGCACCCACCACGGCGCCCGGGCGAGGAGACCCGGCAGCGCCCGGACCCGGTGGCTCAAGCGGCGGTACGGCGTCGCGGTCGACATGTTCGGAACGTAGTGACCCGAGCACCGGCTGAACAGCCGTCGGAGGCAACCGGACGACGGGCGTCGAGATCGCCGGCGCTTGTCGACGGGAGCGCGAGGGCCCATGCTCCAGTTGGGACACCGATGTCCGCGTGCCGCCGTGCGTCGGGATCACCGGCGAGCGGTGCAGTCACCCGACGAGAGCACCCGCCCGTACCGCTGTCGGGCACGGTTCGAGGAAGAGGGCCATGCAGGCGGACACCCGGCCGGTCACGGCGTCGTCCGGCCTCGGTCCTGACGAGGTCGCCGCACGGGTGGCCGCCGGGCAGACCAACGCCACATCCGTCCGCACGAGCCGGACCATCGGGCAGATAGTTCGCGGCAACGTCTTCACCTTCTTCAACGGCTTGCTCGCGGTGCTGTTCGTCCTCGTCGCCGCAACCGGTCAGTGGCAGAACGGGCTCTTCGGCGGGGTCGTGGTGGTGAACTCCGCGGTCGGCATCGTCCAGGAGCTGCGGGCCAAGCGGACGCTCGACCGGCTGGCGGTCCTCAACGCGCCGCGCGCACGGGTGCGTCGCGCCGGCGGGGAGCAGGACGTCGCCGTGGCCGAGGTGGTCATCGACGACCTGTTGTGCCTCGGCGCCGGTGACCAGGTACCGGCCGATGGCGTCGTCTCGGACTGCCAGGGCCTGACGGTCGACGAGTCGTTGCTCACCGGGGAATCCGAGCCGGTGGTCAAGCAGGCTGGGGACCAGGTGCGGTCGGGGTCGATCGTCGTCGCCGGCCGGGGGCTGGCACAGACCACAGCCGTCGGGGACGACTCCTACGCCGCCCGCCTGGCCACCGAGGCGCGCCGCTTCACCACCACGCACTCGGAGCTCGTCGCCGCCACGAACCGGCTGCTCCGCTGGATCTCGCTCATGTTGCTCGTCGTCGGGCCGGCCGTGCTGTGGAGCCAGTTCCGCACCACAGAGAACAGCACCTGGCAGGAGACGGTCACCGGAACCGTCGCCGCGCTCGTCGGCATGATCCCCGAGGGGCTCGTCCTGCTCACCACCCTGGCCTTCCTGGTCGCCACGGTCACGCTGGCCCGACGGCAGACGCTGGTGCAGGAGCTGCCGGCCGTGGAAGGCCTCGCGCGCGTGGACGTCGTGTGCCTGGACAAGACCGGGACGCTGACCCACGGCGACGTCCGGTTCGACGAACTGGTCCCGCTGGGTCCGGCTGCCGGCGACGAGGCGCCGACGGCGCTGGGAGCGCTGGCGGCTGCCGACCCGGCGAACGCGACGGCCTCCGCACTGGCCGCGGCGTTCCCCGCCGCTGAGTCGCGTGCTGCCGCGGTGGTGCCGTTCTCCTCCGCACGCAAGTGGTCGGCGATCCGCACGACCGACGGGTGGACCTGGGCGCTGGGCGCCCCGGAGATGGTGCTGCCCTCACCGGTGGGTGCCGACCAGGAGGTCGCCCGGGCGCGGGCGGACGAGCTCGCGGCCCAGGGCCGTCGGGTCCTGCTGCTGGCCCGGTCGACCGCCCACTGGACCGCGGCCGACGACGACGCGCTCCTGCCCCCGCACCTGGAGCCGGTGGCCCTCGTGGTTCTCGCCGAACGCCTGCGGGAGGACGCCGCGGACGTGCTGCGCTACTTCACCGACCAGGGAGTGGCCCTCAAGGTCATCTCAGGGGACAACCCGCGGACGGTCGGTGCCGTCGCAGCCGCGGTCGGAGTACCCGGCGTGCGCGGTGCGGCCGACGCCGTCGACGCACGCGCTCTGCCGGCCGACGCCGATGCGCTCGCGGAGGCCCTGGAGACGCACAGCGTCTTCGGCCGGGTGACCCCGCACCAGAAGCGCGCGATGGTCGCTGCGCTCCAGGCGCGCGGCCACGTCGTGGCGATGACCGGCGACGGCGTGAACGATGCGCTGGCGCTCAAGGACGCCGACATCGGGGTGGCGATGGGCAACGGGTCGCCGGCGACCCGAGCCGTCGCCCAGCTGGTGCTGCTCGACGGTCGTTTCGCGCATCTCCCGGAGGCCGTCGCCGAGGGCCGGCGGGTCATCGCGAACGTCGAGCGCGCGGCCAGCCTCTTCCTGGTCAAGAACATCTACTCACTCGTGCTGGCCGTGATCACGGTGGTGACACTGGGCGCCTACCCGCTGGCGCCGATCCAGCTCACGCTCATCTCCGTGCTGACCATCGGCGTACCCGGATTCTTCCTCGCCCTGGCCCCGAACCGGCGGCGCTATCTGCCGGGCTTCCTGCGCCGGGTGCTCGGCTTCTCCGTGCCCACCGGCGTCATCGTCGGTGCTGCCGCCTACGCGGGGTACGCCGCAGCACGCTGGCTCGTGCCCGAGGAGGGCATCGCTGGAGCCAGGACGACGGCGACCCTCGTCGTCCTGCTGGTCGCATTCTGGACGCTGGCGATCCTGGCCCGTCCGCTCACCGCGTGGAAGGCGGCGCTCGTGGCCGGCATGGTCGGGCTGGCGTGCCTGGTCGTCGCGGTCCCGGACATCGCGGGGTCGATCGTCCTGCTGGAGGTCACTGTTCAGTCCCTCGCGCTCGCCGCGGTGATCGGTGTGGTCGGGGTCGTCCTCGTCGAGCTCGTCCACCGGCGTGTGCCGTCGTCGGCCCGGACCGCTGAACGCACCATGTGAACCCAGGCCACCTCAGCGGGCGAGCAGCCGCCGGGTCTGCCCGTCCATCACGATCTCCTCGTCCGCGGGCACGACGAGGGTGCGTACCGGCGCGGCGCCCGCGGACACGTCGCCGGGCGCGCGGGCTGCCGGGTCGATGGCGACACCGAGGTGGGCCAGCCGGCCGGTGACGGCTGACCGGACCGTCGAGGAGTGCTCGCCGACCCCGCCGGTGAACACCAGGGTGTCCAGGCCGCCGAGCGCTGCTGTGGAGCCGGCGACCTCGGTGGCGATGGCGAGGGTGAAGACCTCCAGCGCCAGCCGGCACGCCCGGTCTCCGGCATCGGCTCGGGTGGTGATCTCCTGGACGTCGGCGAGCCCGCCGCTGATCCCGGCCAGTCCGGACCGCCGGTTGACCAGGTCGCGGAGCTCGGCCGTGCTCCATCCGCGATCGGCGAGGAACAACAGCGCATCGGGGTCGAGGTCGCCGGTCCGGGTGGCCGACGGGATACCGCCGGTGGGGGAGAAGCTCATCGAGGTGGCCACGGAGCGACCGTCGGCGATGGCGGTCACGCTGCACCCACCGCCCAGGTGAGCGACGACGGCACGGCCGAGCGACGGCACCGACTCGACGACGTGCTGCAGGTTCAGGCCGTGGAAGCCGTACCGCTGCACGCCGAGAGCGGCCACGTCGTCGGGCAGCGGCAGCCGGCGGGCGGCGTCCGGCAGGGTGGCGTGGAAGGCAGTGTCGAAGCACGCCACGTGCCGTAACTCCGGCCACTGCCCCCGAGCCGCGACGATCGCGTCGATGTCCCCAGGAAGGTGCAGGGGGGCGAAGGGGACCAGGGCGCGCAGGGACGCCACCAGGTCGTCGTCCACCAGTTCGGGCCGGGTGTGTTCCGGGCCGCCGTGCACCACGCGGTGCACCACGGCGACGAGCTCGATGTCCTGGCTGCGCACCCGGTCGGCCAGTTCGTGCACGGCGGCCGCGAACTCGTCCACCGGTCTGGCCACGTGCAGGTCCAGCAGCCGGGTGCCGCCCGTGTCGTGGACGGCGGCCTTCAGCGAGCGGGAGCCCGGGTTGATGGCCAGGACGGCGCCGCCGATCACCCCGCCCATGTCCAGTCCCGGACCTCCGGCATGTCCTCCAGGTGCTCGCGGACGTAGCCGACGTGCTTGGTCAGCTGGTCGCGGCAGAACCGGGCCAGCTCCTCGCCGCGCTCGGGGACCCGGCGGGACCGGCGCAGCGCCTCCAGCACCAGGTGGTACCGGCTCATCCGGTTCAGCACCACCATGTCGAACGGCGTGGTCGTCGTCCCCTGCTCCTCGAAGCCGCGCACGTGGAAGCGGCCGGGCTCGGTGCGTCCGTGCAGGAGCTGGTGCACCGCCCGCGGATAGCCGTGGAAGGCGAACACGACGTCGGTGTCGCGGGTGAACAGCTCGAGGAACCGGTCCTCGGAGAAGCCGTGCGGGTGGTCGTCCTGGGGGAGGAGGGCCATCAGGTCGATCACGTTGACCACCCGGACCCGCAGGTAGGGCACCCACTGCCGGAGCAGCTCGGCGGCGGCCAGGGTCTCCATGGTCGGGACGTCGCCGGCCGAGGCGAGCACGATGTCCGGCTGGTCCCCTGTGCCGTCGGGTTCCGTTCCGGCCCACGACCACACGGACGCCCCGGCGGCGGCGTGCGCGTCGGCCTGCTCCAGGGTGAGGTACTGCAGGTGCGGCTGCTTGTCGGCGATCAGCAGGTTGACGTGGTCGGTGCTGCGCAGGCAGTGGTCGGCGACCGACAGGAGGCTGTTCGCGTCCGGCGGCAGCCACACCCGCACGACCTCCGGCGACAGCGGGATCACCGTGTCCAGCAGGCCCGGGCCCTGGTGGCTGAACCCGTTGTGGTCGTTGCGCCAGCAGGTGCTGGTCAGCAGGATCGTCAGGGAGGACACCGGTGCCCGCCAGGGCAGCCCGGCCGCGTGCTGCAGCCACTTGACGTGCTGGATCACCATCGAGGCGCTGACCATGGCGAAGGCCTCGTAGGTGGCGAACATGCCATGCCGGCCCGACAGCAGGTAGCCCTCCAGCCAGCCCTGGCACAGGTGCTCGGACAACACCTCCATCACCCGCCCGTGCGGGGAGAGGTGGTCGTCGGTCGGCAGCACCTCCGCCTGCAGGCATCGGTCGGTGACCTCGAAGACCGAGTGCAGCCGATTGCTGGCCGTCTCGTCGGGACAGAACAGCCGGAAGCTGCCGCCGCCGTCCGCGGTGGTGGTGCGCGCGTAGATGTCACGCAGCAGCTCGCCGAGTGGATGCGTCGTCTGGTGGAACGTCGTGCCCGGGGAGGGGACGTCGACGGCGTAGGTCTCCAGCGGGGGCAGGTCCAACGGGGTGCGCCGCCGCCCACCGTTGGCGTACGGCGTCGCCCCCATCCTCAGGTCGCCGTCGGGGGCCAGCGCCGCCAGCTCGGGTACCAGTGCACCATCGGCGGTGAACAGCGTCTCCGGGGAGTAGGAGCGCATCCACTCCTCCAGCAGGGCCAGGTGCGCGTCGTCGGTCTGGACGCCGGACAGCGGCACCTGGTGGGCGCGGAAGGTGTCCTCGATCTGGGTGCCGTCCACCTCGTGCGGGCCCGTCCAGCCCTTCGGTGTGCGCAGCACGATCGCCGGCCAGCCCGGCCGGAGGTCCTCGCCGCCGTTGCGGGCAGCGGTCTGGATCTCCCGGATCCGGTCGTGGGCCGTCCGCAGGGCGGCCTCGAGGTCGCGGAACACCTGCCGGGGGTCGTCGCCGGAGACGAAGACCGGTGCCCAACCCTGGCTGGTCAGGTATCCCGCCACCTCGTCGTCGCTGGACCGGCCCCAGACCGTCGGGCTGCTGATCTTGTAGCCGTTCAGGTGCAGCACGGGGAGGACGGCACCGTCGCGTCGCGCGTCGAGGAACGCCGGGATCTTCCACGAGCCGGACAGCGGCCCGGTCTCCGCCTCGCCGTCACCGACGACGCAGGCCACCAGCAGGTCGGGGCTGTCGAACGCCGCGCCGGCGGCGTGCACCAGCGCGTACCCGAGCTCACCGCCCTCGTGGATGCTGCCCGGGGTCTGCACGCTGACGTGGCTGGGGATGCCGCCGGGGCTGGAGAACTGCCGGAAGAGCCGCAGCACCCCGTCGGCGTCCGCACTGACCTTCGGGTAGATCTCGCTGTACGTGCCCTCCAGGTAGGTGCCGGCCACCAGCGCCGGCCCGCCGTGCCCGGGGCCGGCGATGTAGACGCACGGCGTCCCGGTGCGCTTGATCAGCCGGTTCAGCTGCACGTACAGCGCCGACAACCCGGGGCTGGTGCCCCAGTGACCGAGGAGCCGGGGCTTGACGTCGCCGTGCGTCAGGGGCCGTCGCAGCAGCGCGTTGTCCCGCAGGTAGATCTGTCCGACCGTCAGGTAGTTGGCCGCCGCCCACCACCGCAGGTCCAGCTCGAGATCCTCCTCGGAGTAGGGCGTCGATGACTGCGTGGGCTGGGCCGTTTCCTCCTGCATCGCCATGGACCGACCTTGCCGCATCCGGGTGAACGGCGCGTGACTCGCCGGAGCAGGACGGGGTCATCTCGACCGCCCCGGCCGTCATGCCGGCCGCGTCCTCGGGTCGACTCGTCGGTGATGGTCGCCGCTCCTGATCAGGCGAGCAGACGGACCAGCTCCTCGGCCACCCGTTCCATGCCGAGGGCGTTCGGGTGGAAGGACCCAGCGCTGGACGCGGGATCCGTGAGCAGTCCCCTGACCCAGGGTTCAGCGGAGTCCAGGCCGTGATCGCGGCTGAGTTCGGACACCCGGACGAGTTCGGCACCCGACTCCTCGGCAGCCCGCTCGTACGCTTCCTCCAGTGCCGTCCTCATCCGGAGGAACAGGTCGCGCTCCGCTTCGTCGAAGCACGCTCCGCCGCTCGTTCCCGCGCCGATCACCGTCAGGTAGTCCACGAGCACGATGCGAGCGCTCTCCGTGCGGCCCGATACCTCCTCGACGATGCGGACCAGCCCGGACTCCGCGGTCTCGACCATCTCGTCCGAGGGTTCCTGCAGCCCGTCGGGGAACCTCGGCGCAAGCATCCGGTTCGCCGGGTGGGCGGGCTGTTTGGCGAAAGCGGCGAACAGCATGGAGCCCGTGTAGTGCAGGTCGTTGCCGCCCGCGGTGATCGTTACGACGTCGGCGTTCCGCGGCACGCCCTCGATCTGCGGCTCGTACACCTTCCCGGTCATCGTCGTCTGGGACTGGTCGAGGATCGTGGCGGTCGTGGCGCCCGAGACCGTGAGGTCGACGAGCTCGGCTCCGAGTCGCGCCGCCGTCAGGTGGGGGTAGTTGCGACCCGACCGTCCGGCGTCCGCGTCGACGACCGGCGGGATGAAGGGACCTGCTGCGAACGAGCTGCCGAGGGAGACCACGGTGAGCGCCATGGAGGGAGCCTCGCACCGAGGGGCCGGGTGGGCCTGTCTCTCCGGGATGCCCCCGACTGTGTCGAGCCCGCTCACCGCGGCGACCGGTTCACCGACCGTCCGGCCGGGCGCTGCCTGCGCGCCGTCCGCGAGCAGGGCCTGCAATGGTTGTATCGAGCGCGTGAGCCAGGGAGCCGCTGTCCCCGGCCAGGTCCTCCCCGCCGTCCTCGGCGTCCTCGCCGTCGCTGGAGCACTGGTGTGGTCGCTGCGGAGCGACCCACGGGCGCTCCGCAACGGCGTCCTGGTGGTCCTGGCGGTCCACTACCTGCTGGGTCTGGTCGCCGTGGTGGCCTCGCGGTCGCGCGTGCTGGAGACGGTCACCGACGTGGTGTTCCTGGTGATCGGCATCCCGGTCGCGCTCGGTCTCGCCCTGCTGCCGCTGCTTCTGGTCCTCGACGGCGTCCTGATGCTGCGCCGGGAGAGTCGATCGCTGGGCAACGCGCTGTCCCTGCTGGCGGGGCTGTCGATGATCGGCCTCCCCGTCGTCCTCGTCGTGCTGATCCGGCACGAGAACCCGGTGACCGGCGCCCTGGCGGCGGGCCTCCTGACCGCGCAGGTCTGCGCCGGCCTGCTGTTCCTGTTCTTCGCGGCGCACACCGTCCTCTACGCCCGGATCGCCCGGCGGGCCGATGCGCGCGCGGTGATCGTGCTGGGGGCCGGACTGGTGGCGGGGCAGGTCCCGCCGTTGCTCGCCGCGCGCCTGCGCCTGGCCGTCGCCGCCGCCGAGGAGCGGAGCGCGCCCGCCGCGCGGGTCCCGATCGTCCCCAGTGGCGGCGAGGGCCCCGACGAGCCGCGCGCGGAAGGAGTGGCCATGGCCGAGTGGCTCCGGCGGGAGGGAGTCGCTCCCGAGGACGTCCTCGTGGAGGACCGGGCACGCACGACGCGGGAGAACCTGCGGTTCAGCACGCGACTGCTGCACTCCCGTGGCGTGCCGGAGCCCTACCTGATCGTGACGAACGACTACCACGCCCCTCGTGCGGCGATGCTCGCGCGGAGTCTGGGCATCGACGCCCAGGCGGTCGGTTGCCCGACCGCGCTCTACTACTGGCCGAGCGCGTATCTCCGCGAGTTCGTGGCGGTGATGGTCGAGCAGCGCGTGCTGCTCGTGCTCTCCGGTCTGACGGTGACGGGGATGACGGGGCTCGTCTGGCTGTCCCTGACCGCGGCATGACCGCAGACCGCGTGCCTGCGACGAGAGGACCGATGTGCTGACCGTGCTCGACGCCTTCGTGGGCCAGCTGGGGCTGGGGGCGGTCCTCGCGCTGTTCGCGCTGGCCGCGGTGACCGTCCCGGTCCTGGTCGTGCAGTACCGACGGTTCGGAGTGGTCGACCGGGGGCGCGCCGCCGGTGCCTACCTCTTCGCCGCCTACGCCGCCTTCGTCGTCGCGCTGACGCTGCTTCCCCTGCCGTCGCCCGACGACGTCGTCTGCGTCGGGCGGAATCTGGACCCGCTCGCGTTCGTCGGCGCCGTACGGGACGACCTGGCCGACGGGCGTTCACTGCTGTCCAGCCCCGCGCTGTTCCAGCTGCTCTACAACGTCGTGATGTTCGTCCCGGGGGGTGTGCTGCTCAGGCGCTCTTTCGGCTGGTCGCTGCCCCGCGTCCTCGTGGCCGCACTGCTGGCCTCCGCGGCCATCGAGGCGGTCCAGGGCAGCGGCATCCTCGGCTTGTACGACTGCGCCTACCGCGTCCTCGACGTCGACGACGTCCTCACCAACGTCTCCGGTGCACTGATCGGCGCCCTGCTGGCGCCGGCGGTCGTCCTGGTGCCGCGCCCGGGCCATGTGGCCGGGCGCACGGGTCGATCCGGTCCCCTGCGCCGGGCGACCGCTGCGTCGGTCGACCTCCTGCTCGTGAGCATCGTCGGCGGCAGCGACCCGCTCCTCGTGGGGGCCTGCCTCCTGCTCGTCTTCGTCGCCGTCCCGGTCCTGGCGGGTGGCGCCACGCCCGGGCAGCACCTCGTCCGCGCGGCGGTGGTGCAGCCGGACGGCCGTCCCGCCGGACGTCGTGCCCTGGCGCTGCGCGGGGTGCTCATCTCGGGTCCGTGGTTCCTGGTCGCCGTGTTCGCGCAGTGGTCCGGAGACCGAGCCGCAGAACTGCCCGGGCTCGTCGTCGTCGCACCGCTGGTCGTGCAGGCCGGCCTCGTGGCCGCGGTCATCGGCACCGCGACCGTCCGACGCGACAACCGAGCACCCCAGGACGTGCTCACCGGGACCGAGCTCCATGTCAGGGAGCGGACCGGCGTCCGAGCGAGGAGGGCCGGTAGCGGGTCGACGTGAACCGGCGAGGTGCCTGCCGGGACCACCGTGAGGGGCAGCTGCCGGACGAGCGATCAGAGGCGGGGAACCGCGGGGGGCGCGGCGAGCGCCAGGAACGTGGCGGTCAGCCGCTGGCCGAACTCGTCGTCGATCGGTTGCCCCGTGACGGCGACCCGCGCCAGCAGCGGGGCGACGAGCAGCTCGACCAGCATGCCGACGTCGGCATCCGGGGGCAGCTCGCCCCGGGCGATCGCCCGCTCGAACGGCAGGACGACGAACTCCGTGTCCTGCCGGGCCAGCTCGTGCAGCCCGGAGCGCAGCCCCGGGTCGTCGGCCGCGGCGCGCGTCTGCACGAACGCGACGGTCGTCGGGTCCCGGAACAGCCGGACCAGCCCGCGGACCAGCGCCTCGATGTCGGCGGCCAGGCTGCCCTCGTCGACCCGCGGGTAGTGCTCGAGCTCGCCGGTGACCAGCACGTCCTGGACCAGCTGCGCCTTGGTCGCCCACTGCCGGTAGAGCGTGGACTTGTGGACGCCGGCAGCCGCGGCGACGTCGTCGAGACGCAGCGCGGCGTACCCCTCGGCGACGAGGAGACGGCGGACGGCGGCGTGGACCTCCTGGCGGACGCGCTCGCTCAGCCCACGGGGCCGTCCGCGGCTCGTCGTCTCGGTCACCCGGGCAGCGTCGCACGGGGGACGGCGTCGCCCAATATTTTCTGCGACACAACGTTGCAAGAAATGACCCGCGCTGGCTAGCTTCACGGTGCGCGAGTGCCGGCGACCTACGAGCCCCGGCACCGCCGCCAGAGTCGTCGTCCGAACCAGGGGAGTACCCGTGCAGCTCGAGAATGTGTCCGCGATCGTCACCGGAGGCGCGTCCGGCCTGGGGGCGGCCACCGCTCGTGCCCTCGCCGCCCGGGGCGCCAAGGTCGTCGTCGCCGACATCGCCGACGACAAGGGCAACGCCCTCGCCACCGAGATCGACGGCGCGTTCGCCCACGTCGACGTCACCAAGACCGACGACATCATCGCCGCCACGGAGCTGGCCAAGACGATCGGCCCGCTGCGGGTGCTCGTGAACTGCGCCGGCATCGGCTCGGCCAGCCGGACCGTCGGCCGCGGCGGCTACGAGACGGCGTTCGACCTGAACACCTTCCGCCGGGTCCTCGAGATCAACACCATCGGCACCTTCGACTGCATCCGCATCGTCGGTACGGCCATGGCGCAGGAAGAGCCGCTGGAGGACGGCGAGCGGGGTTCCATCCTCAACACCGCCTCCGTCGCCGCGCTCGACGGCCAGATCGGGCAGGCCGCCTACTCGGCCTCCAAGGGCGCCGTCGTCTCCATGACGCTGCCGATCGCCCGCGACCTCTCCGCCATCGGCGTGCGCGTGAACACCATCGCCCCCGGCCTCATCGACACCCCGATCTACGGCTCGGGCGAGGCCTCCGAGGCGTTCAAGGACAAGCTCAAGCGCGACGTGCTCTTCCCCAAGCGCCTGGGCTACTCCGAGGAGTTCGCCACCCTCGCCGTCGAGGTGCTGGCCAACAGCTACATGAACGCCGAGCTCATCCGCCTCGACGGTGGGGCCCGCCTGCAGCCCAAGTGATGCCCGTGCCGGGGGCGCAGCGACTGCGCCCCCGGCCGGCACCGCACGACCCGTACGACCGCACGACATCCGCGACGACGCGTGACCGACCCACCGACCGAAGGAGATGGCTGTGTCCGACGAGGTACTCCTGGACCGCCGGGACGGCGTCCTGATCATCACCATCAACCGGCCGGAGGCGCGCAACGCGCTGAACAAGGCGGTGGCCGACGCCGTCGCGGCAGCCGCCGACGAGCTCGACTCGTCCGACGACCTGCGCGTCGGCGTGCTGACCGGCGCGGGTGGCACGTTCTCCTCCGGGATGGACCTCAAGGCCTTCATCCGCGGCGAGACCCCGAGCATCCCGGGTCGCGGGCTGTGCGGGATCACCGAGACGCCGCCGCGCAAGCCGCTCATCGGCGCCGTCGAGGGCTGGGCGCTGGCCGGTGGCTTCGAGCTGCTGCTCGCCTGCGACCTCATCGTCGCCGCGGAGGACTCTCGGTTCGGCGTGCCCGAGGTGAAGCGCTCGCTGGTGGCCGCCGGTGGCGCCGCCCTCGCGCTGCCCCGGCGCATCCCGCAGTCGATCGCCCTGGAGCTGCTGCTCACCGGCGACCCGATCAGCGCTCCCCGCGCCGCCGAGATCGGCCTGGTCAACCGCGTGACGGCACCGGGCGAGGCCCTCGACGGAGCACTCGCCCTGGCCGCCGTCGTCGCCGCGAACGGACCGCTCGCCGTGGCCGCCACCAAGCACATCGTGCGATCGGCCCCCGACTGGACGTTCGAGCAGGGCTGGGAGGAGCAGGCGAAGGTGATCGCCCCGGTCTTCGCCAGCGAGGACGCCCGCGAGGGGTCGACCGCCTTCGCGGAGAAGCGCGCGCCCCAGTGGAAGAACCGCTGACCGCTCCCTCCTAGGGTCGCCCGACGTGGGCGACCGTCGGACCGGACTGCTCGGACTGCTCCTGGCGGTGCTCTCCGCGGCCGCCTTCGGCACGGCCGGGGTCTTCGCCGCCGGCCTGCTGGAGGCCGGCTGGAGCGCCGGGTCCGCCGTGATCGTGCGCATGGGCCTGGCGGCTCTCGCGCTGACCGTCCCCGCCGTCCTCCAGCTGCGGGGGCGGTGGCCGTTGCTGCGGGCCAACGCCGGCGCCGTCCTGGCGTTCGGTGCGCTCGCCGTCGCGCTGCCGCAGCTGGCCTACTTCTCCGCGGTCGCCCGGCTGTCGGTCGGGGTGGCGCTGCTGCTGGAGTACTCCGCCGTCCTGCTGGTGGTGCTGTGGACGTGGGCGCGGCTCGGCCAGCGGCCCTCCGCGGTCACCAGCGCCGGGGTGGCCGTCGCACTCGCCGGGCTGGTGCTGGTGCTCGACGTCGCCAGCGGCGCCCGGCTCGACCCGGTCGGCATCGTCTGGGGTCTGGTGGCCGCGCTCGGGCTGGCGGCCTATTTCGTCCTCTCCGCCCGGACCGAGGGTGCCCTCCCGCCGCTGGTCAGCGCATGGGCGGGACTGGTCGTCGGCGCGCTGCTGCTCGGCGGAGCCGCGCTGGTCGGCGCCGTGCCGTGGCGGTCGACGACGTCCGACGTCGAGTTCGCCGGGCGGGAGACCAGCTGGCTGGTCCCGGTCCTGGGCCTGTCGCTGCTCGCGGCGGCGTTCGCCTACGCCACGGGCATCGCCGCCGTCCGCCTCCTGGGCTCGCGGCTGAGCTCCTTCGTGGGGCTCGGTGAGGTGCTCTTCGCGGTGGGGGCTGCGTGGCTGGCGCTCGACCAGCAACCGGGGAGGGTGCAGCTCGTCGGCGGCATCGTCGTCCTGGCCGGGATCGTGCTCGTCCGGCTGGGCGAGCGACCGGCCGGGGAGCCGGCCGGCGAGGTGGTCCCCGATCCGGTCGCGGTCGGTGGCGGGCCGGACCGGAGCCGGGACCACGGGACGTCGCCGACGGAGCCGTGACCGTGGCGTCTCCAGCCGCACGACACGGGGCACGGGGGAGCGGTCGCCAGCGTGAGGCGCCGGCATGCTCCATGATGGGGCCGTCCTGTCGTGCGCCACCTTCCGTGGCACGTCGCTCCGGAGGTGGCACCCTCGTGGGGGGAACCGCGCGTGCGGATGGCCGCATCACGGCTGCCCACCTCGCAGGGATCTCCGCCCACGTCCGGCGCGAAGGTGCGCGGGCGTGAGTGGCTCTGCCCGGACCCCGGCGGACTACGCCGCGGCGTACGCGTCCTGGCGCAGCGACAGCCCCGTTCCCGCGGCCACCACGACCCGGCTGTCGCTCCAGCTGGAGTCGCTGCGCGGCCTGAGCGCCGTGCGGCGGCAGGTGGAGCAGTTCCTGCTCTCCTCGCTCGGCATCGGGCGCGAGGACGACGTACCGGCGCAGATCGAGGACGTCGTCTCGCAGGCCGTCCTGGTGATCGACGAGCTGACCTCGAACGCGCTGCGCCACGGCTCGCCCCCGTCGAGCCTGCACATCGGGGACGACGAGGGGCGGTGGATCGTCATCGTGACCGACGGCGCACCGGGCCGCGCGCCCACCCCGGCCCGGGAGCGGCCGGCCGGTCAGGGCGGCTACGGCCTCTACGTGATCGCCGACCTCACCGCCGAGCACGGCGTGCACTACGAGCCCGAGCGCAAGCTCGTCTGGGCCTGCCTGCTCAAGCCCGGCTGAACGCGCAGGAGGGGCGGGTGACCATCGGGCCACCCGCCCCTCCTGCCGTCGCGGGCGCAGTGCGCCCGCCCGCTGTTCCCTAGGCGGTCTGCTGCTCGCGCCGCGGTAGCACCCAGTCGGGCCGCACGTAGTGGCACGTGTAGCCGAAGGGAATCTTCTGCAGGTAGTCCTGGTGCTCCTCCTCCGCCTGCCAGAACGGGCCGGCCGGCTCCACCTCGGTGACGACCTTGCCGGGCCACAGACCCGAGGCGTCGACGTCCGCGATGGTGTCGAGGGCGACCTGTCGCTGCTCGTCGCTGGTGTAGAAGATCGCCGACCGGTAGCTGCGGCCGATGTCGTTGCCCTGCCGGTTCTTCGTCGACGGGTCGTGGATCTGGAAGAAGAACTCGAGCAGCTCGCGGAACGAGATCACGTCGGGGTCGAAGACGATCTCGACCGCCTCGGCGTGGTCACCGTGGTTGCGGTACGTGGCGTTCGGGGTGTCGCCGCCCGAGTAGCCGACCCGGCTGGAGATGACCCCGGGGCGCTTGCGCAGCAGGTCCTGCGCACCCCAGAAACATCCGCCGGCGAGGATCGCGGTCTCAGTGGTCACGTCGTGCCTCCTTCGTGTCGAGCACGTCCGGTGAACACCGTGCCACGCCCGCCGCTTCCCGACGGAGCCTCCCGGTGTCGCGGTCGGTCACCACGTGCCGGGCTCGGGCGGGACGGGTCCCGGCAGGATCCGGGGGCCGGCCTCCGCCGGACGCGGGCGGTCCTGCGGGTGGAGACGGACGGCCACGAGCGCCACGTCGTCGTCGGGATGCCCCTCGACCATGCGCTCGATGACCCGGTCGCAGAGCTCCTGCAGGGGCAGGTCGGCGAGATCGGCGAGCACGGCCAGCAGCCGCTCCATGCCGTCGTCGATGTCGGAGTCCCGGCGCTCGATCAGCCCGTCGGTGTACAGCAGCACCGTCACGCCGCGGTCCAGGGTCACGACGGTCTCGGTGCGCCGGGTGTCCGGGTCGACGCCCAGCAGCATCTCCGCGCGACCGAAGGTGCCCAGGGCGGCGACCGTGCCGTCGGGGTGGACGGTGACCGGCGGCAGGTGCCCGGCGCTGGACCAGCGCATGCGGGTGACCCCGCGCTCGCGCTGGTCCATGTCCTGCTCGAAGCGGGCGACCGCGGCGGTGGCGAGGGTGTCGACCTGCAGCAGCGCCATCGAGGCGTCCAGCTTCGCGAGCACGGCGGCGGGTCCGGACTCGTCGTGGGAGGTCGCGATCCCGCGCAGCAGGCTGCGGAGCTGGCCCATCGTCGCGGCGGCGGCGGTGTCGTGCCCGGCGACGTCGCCGATGACGAGCATCGTGGCCCCGTCCGGTTGCAGGAAGGCGTCGTACCAGTCCCCGCCGACGGCGGCGGCCGCGGCCGCCGGCAGGTACCGGACGACGATCTCGGCGTGGTCCGGTTCCGGCGGAGCGGTGAGGAAGCTGCGCTGCAGCTGCTCGGCCAAGGCGCGCTGCTGGCTGTAGAGGCGCGCGTTGTCCAGCGCCATCCCCGCCCTGCCGGCGACCTCGGTGGCGGTCTGCAGGTCCGCGGGGGAGATGGCGCCGCGTCCAGGGCCGTTGAACAGCGACAGCAGACCCACGGTGCGGCCCCGGCCGTGCAGCGGCAGCACCGCTATGGACTCGGGTGCCAGCTCGGAGATCAGGTCCTGGGCCTCGCCCGGCTGGAGGACCTCCCGGATGGCGGTGGTGGCGTCGTGCTCCACGATGACCGGCTCGCCACTGCTCAGCGCCCGGTAGACGAATGCGTTCTCCTGCAGCGCCGGCAGTCGGACCTGGCAGTACCGCTCGACGATCTCCCGCACCTTCTCGTCGGAGTGCCACCAGCCGGCGTCCCGGACGCCGCGGCCGACGCCGGGATGCACGTCGTCGACGAGGGTCACGATCGCCCAGTCGGCCAGCGACGGGGCGACGAGCTGGGCGAGCATCGCCACCGCCCGGTGGGCCTGCATCGTGCCGGTCAGCTGCTCGGTCACCTCCGCCAGGAGGGCGAGGCGGGCGGCGGTCTGCCTGGCCCGCTGCTCCTCGCGGTGCCGGGCGGTGATGTCGAGGAAGTACACCGACAGCCCGTCGGGGCTGGGCCAGGCCCGGATCTCGTACCAGCCGTCCAGCGGCGGTGGGTAGTAGGCGGGGAAGGACACCTGTTCGCCGGTGGCCACGGCCCGCCGGTACCCCTCCTCGACGACCGAGTCGCGGGCGGCGGGGAACTCGTCCCAGATGACCCGCCCGAGCAGCTCCTCGCGGTTGCGGAAGAGGAGCTTCTCGGCGGCCGCGTTCACGTGCGTGAACCGCCAGTCCCGGTCCAGCGAGTAGAAGCCGGCCGGCATGGCCTCCAGCACGCGGGTCACCCGCAGCTCGGCGTCCCGCTGGTCGGTGACGTCGTAGGCCGCCCCCAGCAGGCGAGCCGGAGTGCCGTCGCTCGCGCGCAGCGTCCTGCCGCGGGCGGAGACCCAGCGGGTCTCACCGGCCGGCAGGCACACGCGGTAGGTGGCGGCGAACTCCCCGCCGGTGTCGATCGCCGTCCGCAGCGCCAGGGTGACCCGGTCCAGATCGTCAGGGTGCAGGCGGTCGTTGAAGCCGTCGATGGTGCTGTCGAAGGTGTCGGCGTCGTAGCCGAAGATCTCGACCAGGCGGGCGTCCCAGTCCAGCCGGCCGGTGACCAGGTCCCAGTCGAAGGTCCCGATCCCGGCGGCCGCGATGGCCAGCTCACCACGGAGCCGGTCGGCCTCGCGGTCGTCGATGACCGCGGGGTCCACGGGGTCGCTCACAGCAGCCTCTCTGACCGGCGGGACCGGCGGGTGGCAGGGACGACCGGAGCACCTCTGCTGGGCGTGGCCTGCGGCCATTCTCCCGAACGTGACCCGTTGCGCACAACCATCCTGCCCGACGGAGGACGTGAGCGAGGACACTCGTCGCCGCCTCCCGCCAGGGGGGCGGCGGGGATCGCATGGCCTCGGTCGGTCGGGCTACGCGGGAACCGCGGCCGCGCGCCGACGCTGCGCGCGCAGCACGAGCAGACCGCCGACGGCCGGCACGAGCGACAGCGCGCGCACGCGGGAGGGCGCGGGCGGCTGCCAGGCGAGTGCGATCACGACGAGGTAGCAGAAGCCGTGCACGGGCCCGAGCGCGGACGCGATCCACGGCAGGTGCGCCGTCGCGAGGTTGGTCAGAAGTGCCGCCAGGGACAAGGTCTCGACGGCGGCGGCAGTCCCCAGCCGGCGGTGGAGCACCTCAGACCCCGGTCGTGGAGCCGGGCCGCACGATCATCAGCACCACCACGGTCACCCAGACCAGGTTGAAGACGCCGGAGACCATGGCCAGCCGGCGCACGAGCGCGGCCGCCTCGGCGATCCGCGCGGGGGCGGCCACGGTCGCCCCATCGTCGGCGGAGCCTTCAGGAGCGGCAGTCACCGTGTCGAGCAGGCGGCGCTGACCGGGCAGCACCACGCCGGCCAGCAGCACGCCGGCGAGCAGGGTGAGCGCCATCGAGATCTGCACCCAGGCGTCGCCGAGCACGTCGAGCTGCGCCGCGACCGCCACGCCGAAGACCGGCACGGCGAGCGCCAGCGCGGCGTAGGCGCGGGTGACGCGGTGCAGCAGTTGCACACCGGGGACGGCGGTGGCCGCCGTCGTCTCGTCCAGGGCGAGCCGGGCGTAGCGGGGGAAGAGACTGACGGCGACGGTCACCGATCCAACGAAGATCACCGCTGCCACCACGTGCACGCTGAGCAGGAACGCTGCCATGACTTCCCTCCCTCTTGGTCACCCCACGGTATCAGCCGGACTGAAACCGTCGGTGCATCGTGCGGCGGGCCTGCGAGGATGGGGCCGCCCGCTGAGGAGAGGACGACGACGTGACGGATCCGGCTCCGCCCGGCCCTCCGGCGACGAGCCCCGCCGTCCTGCTGGTGGCGCTCGGCCGCCAGGTCGAGACGCGGCTCAACCGGGCGCTGGAGACGGCAGGCCTGTCGCTGCGGCTGATGGGGGCGCTGGGTCACCTCGCCCGGCAGCCGGGCCTCTCCTACACGGAGCTGGCGAGCCGCGCGCGGGTGACGCCGCAGAGCATGCACGCCACCGTCGCGAGCCTCATCGACGCCGGCGCCGTCGCTCCCGCCGGCACCGGCCGGGGCCGGCGGGCGTTGCTGGAGGTCACCCCGCGCGGCCACCGGCTGCTGGCGGCGGGACAGGAGGCGGTCGCGGCGGTCGACGCCGAGCTGCGCGAGCTCGGCGCGCTGCCCACGGACCAGGAGCTGTTCCGGCTGACCACGGCCGTGGCAGGCCGCCGGCCGGAGTGAGCGCTCCGGGTCAGGGCTGCTCGACGGCGGGCGCCGGCTGCTCGTCGGCGGGCGGGGTCGCCCAGCTCGCCAGCAGCTCGAGGCCGTCCTCCGACGCCGAGCCGGGCACGGCGGTGTAGATGGTCAGCCGCAGGTCGGAGCGGTCGGCCGACGGCAGGTCCAGCGTGCAGTTGCCCAGGTCCAGGGTGCCGACGACGGGGTGGTGGAACGTCCTGCTGCCGTCGTGGTGGATGCGGAGGTCGTGCGCGGCCCAGGGGGTGCGGAACTCCTCGCTGACCGTGGACAGCTCCCCGACGAGCTCCCGCAGCCGGGTGCCGTGCGGGCGGCGGCCGGCCTCGGCGCGCAGGAGCGCGGCGGTGATGGTGGCCGCGCTCTCCCAGTTCTCGTAGAAGTCGTGGGACCGCGGGTCGAGGAACTGGAACCGGGCGAAGTTCGGCGGCCGCTGCGGGTCGTCGAACATCGGAGCGTGCAGCGCCTGCCCGAGGGTGTTGGCCGCGACCTGGTCCTCAACACGGTGAGCGCCCATCGACGTGGACGCCTACCTGTCGCTGCTCGCCGTCGACGGTGCGCTGGTCAACGTCGGCGCCCCGGGCGAGCCGCTGAGCCTGCACGTGATGGCGCTCATCGGCGGCCGCCGGTCGTACGCCGGGTCATGATCGGCGGCATCGCCGAGACCCAGGAGATGCTCGACTTCTGCGCCGAGCACGGCATCGGGGCCGAGGTTGGGGTCATCGCCGCCGACCGGGTCGACGAGGCCTACGAGCGCGTGCTGGCCCCCGACGTCCGCTACCGGTTCGTCATCGACACGGCCACCCTGCGGTGACCTCGGGCGCCGGACGGCGGCTCGCCGCCGTCCGGTCAGCCCCGTGGGTGATGCCGTCCCGTGCGGACGGCGCAGGTGTCAGGCGACGTCGGTGCGGGCGCCGGCGAGGTACTCGCGGACGGCGGGCTCCGGAACCCGGAAGGAGCGGCCGACGCGGACGGCGGAGAGCTCGCCGCCGTGGACCAGGCGGTAGACGGTCATCTTGGACACCCGCATGATCGCCGCCACCTCGGTGACGGTCAGGAAGGAGACCGCGGGACGCGGGGCCGGGCGCTGTGCGACCGGGGCCATCGGGGCGTGGGCCTCGGGGCGCATGCCGAGGGGGCGGGCGGCCATGGGGTGCTGGACCGCCGGGCGTGCACCGGGGACGGCGGAGCGGTGGACGGGGCGCTGGCCGTAGCCGGCCGGCCGGGCGAGAGCGGGGGCGGCGGAACGCTGGGGAAGGGACACGTCGTACTCCTCGGTGTGGTCCGCGGTGGCGGAGGCAGCGCATCGGCGACGTTGTGCGCCCGTGCTGCTACCGACAGTAAGGGGGTGCCGCAGGAGTCCGCGAGGGACAGACGGGACGAGACGGACCGGTCCGCTTCGGCACATGTTGACCGTGCGCTCCCTCCCGGGACCACCGAGTCTGCGCGCCACGCCCGTTCGCAGTCCGGGACGACTGTTGCCCAGAATGCTTCGACCATGAAAGTGTCCGAGGTGTAGCCGGGGTCACTCCCCGGGTGCTCGTCGTAGAACCCGTCTAGGAGGCGTCGTCCCGTGTCGTTGAGTCATCAGGAGGCCGTGGCACAAGTCACCAGCCCCGGGCAGATGTTCGAGCTCGTGCCGTGGACCCGGCCTGATGGCGTGACCTACGACATCTTCAAGAACGCCCCGCCGAGCATGCGCGAGATCTTCGCCCTCTGCCGCGCTCACGGCGACGCGCCGTACCTCGTCTTCGGCGACGAGCGGCGGACGTTCGCCGAGACCTTCGCCGAGGCCGACGCGTTCGCCGCCGCCCTCGTCGAGCGCTACGGCGTGCAGAAGGGCGACCGCGTCGCCATCGCCATGCGCAACTTCCCGGAGTGGGTCGAGGCCTTCATCGCGATCCTCTCCATCGGCGCGATCAGCGTCTCGATGAACGCGTGGTGGACCGAGGACGAGCTGGACTTCGCCCTCGAGGACTCCGGCGCCACCGTGATCGTCGCCGACGAGCAGCGGGCGAAGCTCGCCGCCGCCTCCGCCGCGCGGCTGGGCGCACGGATCGTCGTCGTCCGGTCCTCCGCCCCGATCGAGGGCGCCGACCGCTGGGAGGACGTCGTCGTCCCCGGAACGCCGCTGCCCGACGTGGCGGTGGAGTCGGAGGACGACGCGACCATCCTCTACACCTCGGGCACGACGGGCCGCCCCAAGGGCGCGGTCTCGACGCAACGCGCGCTGGTGAACACCGTCATGGGCTTCCTGGCCCGCGGCATGGTCGCCGCGCTGGTCACGCCCCCGGAGGACCCCGACGCCCCGCCCGGTGGCGCGATCCTCGCCGTGCCGCTGTTCCACGTCACCGGCTGCGTGGCCGTCATGCTCGGCTCGCTGGTCGCCGGCCGGAAGCTCGCGATCATGTACAAGTGGGACCCCGAGGCGGCCCTCGAGCTGATCCAGAGCGAGAAGCTCAGCGCCTTCGTCGGGGTGCCGACGCAGAGCATCGACATGCTCCAGCACCCCCGCTTCGCCGAGTACGACACGTCGAGCCTGCTGTCGGTGGGCGGTGGCGGTGCCCCCACGCCGCCGGCGCTCATCGCCAACATCGACAACTCGTTCAAGGCCGCGAGCCCCGGCTTCTCGTACGGCATGACCGAGACCAACGCGCTCGGCCCCAGCCTCGCCGGGCAGGACGCGCTGGACAAGCCGATGGCAGCCGGCCGCGTGCCGCTGCCCATGCAGGCCGAGATCCGCGACCCCTCCACCTTCGAGGTGCTGCCTGTCGGCGAGCGCGGCGAGATCTGGTTCCGCGGGGTCAACCTCATCCGCGGCTACTGGAACCGGCCCGACGCCACCGCCGAGACCATCGTCGACGGCTGGCTGCGTACCGGCGACATCGGGCACCTCGACGACGAAGGGCTCGTGTACGTCGACGACCGGCTCAAGGACATGGTCCTGCGCGGCGGCGAGAACGTGTACTGCGCCGAGGTCGAGGCGGCGATCTACGAGCACCCCTCCGTCATGGAGGCCGCCGTGCTCGGTGTGCCGCACGAGCGGCTGGGCGAGGAGGTCGCCACGGTCATCGTGCTCAACGACGGCGCCTCGCTGACCCAGGACGAGCTGGTCGGCTTCCTCGGGGAGCGGCTGGCGTCGTTCAAGATCCCGACGGTCATCGACATCCGCACCTCGCCGCTGCCGCGCAACCCCGCGGGCAAGTTCCTGAAGCGCGAGCTGCGGGGCGAGCTGGAGCCGCAGCAGGGCTGATCCACGCAGCCGGACGACCGCTCGGGCCGGGCTCCTCGAGGAGTCGGTCCGGGCGGTCGTCCGCGTTTCCGGGGCGGCTGGGTCAGGCGGCGATACGCGCGGCCAGCGACTCCCCGGCCTCCTCGGCGTTCTTGCGAAGCAGCTCGGCGAGCTCGGTGAACTCGTCGAGGGCCGGGTTGACGCCGACCAGCGTGAACTCGCGCTCGACCAGGGTCAGGTCGGCCCCCCAGACGTCGACGAGGACCCGCCGCAGGTAGTCGGTGCAGTGGTCCCAGCCCCGTCCCATGGCTGTCGGAGGACCAGCAGCAGGACTGGGCGGCTCTGGTGCGCCTGGTGATGACGCTGCCGACGGCGATGGACGCGCAGCTCAAGCGCGCGACGCCGGCCTGAACAACTTCGAGTACCACCTGCTCGCCCGGCTCTCGATGGCGCCCGGCCGTGCGCTGGTGCTCAGCGACCTCGCCTGGCAGGCGCAGGGGTCCCTGTCGCGGCTGTCGCACGCGATCACCCGGCTGGAGCGTGCCGGCTGGGTGGAGCGGCGAGCCTGCAACGACAAGGGGCGCCGGGTCGAGGCACGCCTCACCGACGCCGGGATGGCCAAGGTGGAGGCCGCCGCCCCCGGTCACGTCCGGGAGGCCCGCCGGCTGGTGGTCGACGTCCTGACGCCCGAACAGCTCGCCGCGCTGGGAGAGGCGGCCCGCGCGATCACCGCGGTGACGATGGCCGGCGATCCGGGGGCCTGCGAGGAGCCCGGCGACTGCTGACGCGGTCCGCCGTCGGCAACGGAGGGGGACTGGACGATGCTGTGTGGGTCGGACCGCCGCTTCCGGGCGGTTCATCGAGGCGCTGGAGGAACCGTGACGACGGAGGAGCACGCCGTTCCGGGCGACCAGGTCCTGGCCGAGGCCACGCGGATCGCCGACCTGCTCGTCGACGTCCAGACCCGGGTGAACGCGCGGATCGACGCAGCCCTGACCGAGCTGCTCCCCGCCGTCGTGCAGGAGCTTGGCGCCGCGGACGCCGCGCCGGTCGACCTTGGGGACCTGGTCAACGCGAGGATCACCGGCCTCAGCGTCGTCGTCACCCCGGCGGCCGTGGCGTCCGTCGTCCCCCTGTCCGCGGCATCGGTCGACACGACCCGCGCCGCACGCCGCGCGGTGACCGGCGTCCTCGCGGGTACCGACGACCGGCTCACCGTCATTGCCGGTCCGTGCTCGATCCACGACCCCGCGGCGGCGCTGGAGTACGCGGGTTTCCTCGCCCGCATGCGCGAGCGGCACGGCGCCGACCTCGAGATCCTGATGCGCACCTACACCGAGAAGCCGCGGACCGAGGTGGACTGGAAGGGCTTCGCCTACGACCCCTTCCTCGACGGTTCCAGCCGGATCAGCGTGGGGCTGGTGGCCACCCGCATGCTCATGGGCGGCATCACCGGACTCGGGGTGCCGGTCGCCGCCGAACCCCTCAACGCACTCACCCCGCAGTACGTCAACGGACTGGTCACCTACAACGGCGTCGGCGCCCGCAACGTCACCGACCAGACCGCGCGCGAGCGGGTCTCCGGCTTCTCCTCGGTCGTCGGCTTCAAGAACTCGCCCGAGGGCAGCATCGACGCCGCGATCCAGGCGGTCGTGGCCGCGCGCGCCCCGCACGAGTTCCTCGGCGTCGACGCCCACGGCGTGAGCGCCCAGCTGTCGACGACGGGCAACGACACCGGCCACGTCATCCTCCGCGGGGACAAGGCCGGGCCCAACTACTCCGCGGCACACATCGCCGCGACCAGGGAGAAGCTCGCCGCCCGTGGCCTGCCCGAGGTGGTCGTGGTCGACGCCTCGCACGGCAACAGCCAGAAGGACCACCGGCGCCAGATCGACGTCGTCCGCGACCTGGCAGGGCAGATCGCCGGCGGCGAGCGTGCGATCCGGGGCGTGATGGTGGAGAGCAACCTGGTCGAGGGTCGGCAGGACCTCGACCAGCAGCACCCCGACCGGCTGACCTACGGGTGCAGCGTCACCGATGCGTGCGTCGACCTCGCCACGACCGAGGTGATGCTCGCCGAGCTCGCCGACGCGGTCCGGGCCCGCCGCACGGCCGCCTAGCCGCCGGGCAGCCGAGTCGTGCCCGCGGAGGGCGGGGGGTCAGTCCAGGTCGTCGGGCCCGGGGCCGACGCCGCCCGAGTCCGGCACCGGGGAGGTCTCCGGCACGTCGTCGTCCGGGGGCTCGTCGGCGACCGGACCCTCGCTGTACAGGGTGCTGGGATCCTTCGGGTTCATCTCACGCACACGAGCCCTGTGCCCGGCCGCGCTGCGCGCCATGCCCAGGGCCGATAGTCGAGCGGGAGAGGCCGGTGCCCAGCGGGTGTCGGCACCCCGGCTGCCGGGGTAACCGCCCCCGCATGGCATCGACTCTCGTGCGGCCCCGGTCCGGCAAGGTCCTCGCGGGCGTCTGCGCGGCACTGGCCGACCGCTTCGGGCTCTCCCGCGGCGTGATGCGGCTGGCGTTCGTGCTGTTCGGCCTCTTCGGCGTCGGGGAGCTCGCCTACATCGTGCTGTGGGTGCTCATCCCCAAGGCGCCGTGACCGGCGCCGCGGACCGGTCCCGCCCGTCGTCGCGAGAAGGAGGACTCCGTGCTGACCCGCCGGGGCCTGCTCGTCGCGGGTGCCGGGCTGCTCGCCGCCTGCAGCACACGGCGCGGCCCCGTCCGGGACGGGGGAGGGTCCGGTGACGTCGGAGTGCTGACCGCGCGTCCGGGGGCGGCCTCCCCGTCCCCGGGCCCCCTTCTCGCGCCCGGCACCCACCCGCTCGGTCTCGCGGCGGAGCGCGACGTGCTCCTGCACGTTCCGTCGACCCTGCCTGCGGGCGGATCCCCGCCGCTGGTGCTGAGCCTGCACGGGGCCGGCGGCGACGCCGGAGCCGGGCTGGCGCTGCTGCGCCCGCTGGCCGAGGAGCGGGGCCTGCTGGTGGTGGCGCCCGCGTCCCGCGGGTCGACCTGGGACGCGGTGGGCGGCAGCTACGGGGCCGACGCCGAACTCGTCGACCGCGCACTGGAGCTCGTCTTCGCCGCCTTCGCGGTGCCGCCGGACCGCGTGGCCGTCGCCGGCTTCTCCGACGGAGCCTCGTACGCGCTCGGACTGGGGCTGGCCAACGGGGGCCTGTTCCGCGACGTCCTCGCCTTCTCCCCGGGCTTCGTCCCGCCGGGGGCGCCGCGCCGGGGAAGGCCGCGCATCTTCGTCTCCCACGGGGACGCCGACGACGTGCTGCCGATCGACCGCACCAGCCGGCGGATCGTGCCCGCGCTGCGCGACGACGGGTACGACGTGACCTATCGCGAGTTCGCCGGACCGCACGTCGTGCCGCCGGAGATCGCACGGGAAGCGGTGGACCGGCTGGTCTGAGCTCAGCTCTGTCCGAGGGCGGCGAGCACCTGCTCCCGGGCGAGCCGGCGGGCCCGCGCCAGCGGATCGCCGCCGGGGAGCCCGGGCGTCGTGGCGCCACGGGCGTACCGGCTCAGTGCGCCGTCGTACAGCAGCAGCAGGGTGGCGGCGAGGTCGTCCGGGTCGCCGGCTCCGGCCGTCACGGCGAGGTCGCGCAGCCGGCCGGTGAGCAGCTGGGAGTCGGCGTCCAGCCAGGGCCGCCCCGGGTGGCCCGGCGGGAGTTCGGTGGCCGCGGCGAGGAAGCCGCACCCGCGCCGGTTGCCGCCGCGCTCCCGGAACCGTGTCACCGCGTCGAACACCGAGAGCAGGCGCTCGACCGGGTCGTCCCGCTCGGCGAGGACCTCGTCCCAGGTCCGCTGCCACGCCTCGTGACGCTGCTGGAGGTAGGCGGCCACCAGGCCGTCCTTCCCGGCGAAGTGCGCGTACATCGTGGCGGGGGAGACCCCGGCGCGGGCCAGGATCGCGTCCACGCCCGTCGCGGCGATGCCGGACTCGTAGAACAGCCCGCCGGCCGCGTCGAGGAGCCGTTCTCTCGCGGGCCGGGATGCCGGCACGGGGGTCATGCGCCTACTGTAACGACCGTTATGCCGAAACGATCGTTACAACGAGCTACCGGGCCCCAGGTCGTCGCTGCCGGCCTCGCCGTCATCGCCGTCACCTACGGCCTGGCGCGGTACGGCTACGGGCTCTACCTACCCGAGTTCCGGACGGCGTTCGGCCTGTCCGCGGGCACCGCGGGCGCCGTCGCGGCGGGCGGCTACGCGGGGTACTGCGCCGCCGCGCTGCTGGCCGGCCGACTGGTGGGCGGCGGGCACGCGCGCGCCACGCTGTGGCTCGCGGGCGGGAGCGCGGCGCTGGGGTGCCTGCTGGTCGCCGTCGCCTGGTCCGCGCCCGTCCTGGCCGGCGGGGCCCTGGTCGCGGGCAGTGGCGCGGGAGCGGCCACCCCGGCCCTGGTCGCCGCCGTCGCCGCGACCGTCCCCCCGGCGGCGGAGACCCGGGCACAGGGCGTCGTCAACAGCGGCACCGGCGCGGGCGTCGTCGCGGGGGGCCTGCTGGTGCTCACCCTGCCCGGGAGCTGGCGCTGGTCGTGGGTCGGCTTCGCCGTCGTGGGCGTGCTCGTCACCTGGTGGGCGGACCGCACCGCACGGTGGGGATCGGCGGCGCCGGCCTCCCGGGGGTCCACCGGTGCCCGGCCGCTGCGCCGCCTGGGGCGGCCGCTGGTCGCCGCCGTGCTGGCGGGCGCCGGGTGCGCCGGGGTGTGGACGTTCGGGCGGGACCTCATGGCCGACCAGGGCGGCCTGCCCGACCGGGTCACCGGCCTGCTGTGGTGCGTCCTCGGCGCCGCCGGTCTGCTCGGCGGCGGCAGCGGTGTCCTGGTCGCGCGCGCCGGGCTGCGGGCGGCCTGGACCTGCTCGGTCGCCGTCGCCGGCGCGGGAACGGCCCTGCTCGCCGCCGGACCCGACAGCACGGTGCTGGCCGCAGTGGCGCTGGCATGCTTCGGCGCCGCCTTCGTGGCCCTGAGCGGGGTGCTGCTCGCCTGGGGGGCGGACCGGGACCCGGCGGCGGCCCCGGCCGCGGCCGGCGTGCTCTTCATCGGGCTGACCGTCGGTCAGGCGCTCGGAGCCGTCCTGCTGGGGGCCGTCGCCGGGGGAGGGAGTGCGGCGGCGGCCTTCTACGCCGCCGCCGGGCTGCTCGTGCTCTCCGCCGGAGCGGCTGAGCCGGGCACCGGATCGCGGCGGAGGCGACCGCCGAGCACCCCGAGCGGGGCCTCCGGGCGGTGCCCCGAGGCGGCCGAACGCATGGTCTAGGGTGCGAGGCGGATTCTAGAACCACGATCTAGGAGGCGCTCGACGTGTGGACCCGGGACACCGCGCCCCCGCGCCCTGGCGTCCCGTCGCCCGCGACCGAGCGCGCCACCCTGGTGCTGGCGCCGAACGCCAACGCATGGACGTTCGAGGGCACCAACACCTGGGTGCTGGCCGAACCGGGCAGTGACGTCTGCGCCGTGGTCGATCCCGGCCCCGACGACGACCAGCACCTGGCCGCGATCCTGGCCGCCGCGGGGGAGCGCCGGATCGTCGCGGTCCTCGTCACGCACGCCCACCACGACCATGCCGAGCTGGCCCGCCGGCTGGCCCGGGTCACCGGCGCGGCCGTGCGCGCGGCCCACCCCCGGCTGACCGGCGAGCCGCTGCAGGACGACGACGAGATCCAGGTCGGTGCCCTGACCGTCCGCGTCCTCTACACGCCGGGCCACACCGGGGACTCGGTCTGCTTCCTGCTGCCCGCCGAGGGCAGCGTGCTGACGGGGGACACGGTCCTCGGCGGCGGTTCGCCGATCGTGAAGCCCGGTCGGCTGGGCCAGTTCTTCGACAGCCTGGACCGGCTCAGCGAGGCGCTCGCCGCCCCGGGCTCGGTCATCCTCCCGGGCCACGGACCGGCCCTGCCCGACCCGCTGGCCCAGATCGAGCGCCGGCGGAAGGCGCGACTCCGCCGGGTGGGCCAGGTCGTGGACGCGATGGCCGACGGGATCCAGGACCCCGAGGACCTGGTGGACCACCTCTATCCAGACCTGCACCCCGACCTGCGCGACGCCGCGCGGATCTCGGTGGAGGCCGTGCTCGCCCACGTCCAGACCGATCCCGACCCCGTTCCGAGCTGAGGAGATCCACGCCGGTGCCGCCACCCACCAAGCCCGCCCCCGTACCCACCCCGGAGACCCTTCCCTTCTGGGAGGGCTGCGCGGCCGGTGAGCTGCGCATCCAGCGGTGCACGTCCTGCGGGAAGCACGTCTTCTACCCGCGGCCCGCGTGCCCGCACTGCTACTCGACCGACCTCGAGTGGGTGGTCAGCGACGGCACCGCCACGCTGCACTCCTACGTCATCAGCCACCGGGCCGGGCCCGGGTTCGCCGAGGAGGTGCCCTACGTCATCGCGATCGTGGAGCTCCCCGAGGGCGTCCGCATGATGACCAACCTCGTGCAGGTCGAGGCCGACCCCGAGCAGCTGCCGCTGGACATGCCGCTCCGCGTGGTCTTCGAGCCGCGCGGCGACGTCCACCTGCCGCTGTTCGCACCCGCCGGGAGTGCCGCATGAGCGCCAAGGACGACATCGTCATCATCGGCGCTGCCGAGACCGACCAGCTGGGCAAGCTGCCTCACCTCTCGACGCTGAGCCTGCACCTCGAGGGTGCGCGCAACGCGCTCGCCGACGCCGGCATGACGCCCGCCGACATCGACGGCATCGCCACGGTCCAGACGCCCGGGCCGGTGAGCATCGCCCATGCCCTCGGCGTCGAGGCGACGTGGCTCGACGGCACCGGTGTGGGCGGGACGTCGTTCCTCTTCCACGTCCGGCACGCCGCCGCTGCCATCCGCGCCGGCCTGGCCGGGACCGTGCTCATCACGCACGGTGAGTCGGGCCGCTCGCGGGTGGACGCCCCCGGCTGGGGCCGCAGCCCGCAGTCGCTGAACGGCCAGTTCGAGGCGCCCTACGGCGTCTTCGGCCCGCCGACGGCCTTCACGCTCACCGCCCTGCGGTACATGAAGGACACCGGCACGACGCTCGAGCAGCTGGCGGAGGTCGCGGTCGCCCAGCGCCGCTGGGCGAACAAGAACCCGCGCGCCCTCATGCAGGACCTCGTCACCGTCGACGACGTCCTGAACTCGAAGATGATCGCCTGGCCGTTCACCCTGCTCATGTGCTGCCTGGTCACCGACGGCGGTGGCTCGCTCGTGGTCACCACGCGGGAGAAGGCGGAGGCCCGCGGCTACGACAAGCCGCTCGTGCACCTGCTCGGTGCCGGCGAGGCCGCGGACTCCCCGATGGTCAGCCAGATGCCCGACCTCACCTCGTTCGGCGCCTTCAAGCGCTCGAGCGCGGCGGCGTTCGCCGAGGCCGGCATCACCCACTCCGACGTCGACCACCTGATGATCTACGACGCCTTCGCCCACGTGCCGATCTACGGGCTCGAGGACGCCGGCTTCGTCGGCCGCGGTGAGGCCGGCGCGTTCGTGGCCGAGGGCAACACCTCGCCGGGCGGGAAGCTGCCGATGAACACCAACGGCGGTGGCATGTCCTACACGCACACCGGTATGTACGGCATGTTCGCCATCCAGGAGGCCGTGCGCCAGGTGCGTGGCGAGGCGGCCGCGCAGGTCGAGGGCGTCGAGCGCAGCGTCGTCATGGGGAACGGCGGCATGTTCATGGCCGGCGCGACCCTCGTGCTGGGGAAGTCGCCCCGCTGATCCGGGAGCCGGCCGCCGCCTTCCCCGGGCGGCGGCCGGCGTCGGCCTCGGTGGCGCAGCTCTCGGCCCGATGGGAGTCGTCGGGCACCTCCGTGCCCTAGGCTGTTCTAGAACTACGTTCTAGGTCGCCGAGGGGAGGCCCGATGCCGCGCGACGCCGGTCCCGTCCCGGGACGCAGTGCGTGGAAGTGGAGCCGCACCGGCGAGACCCGCCGGGTGCTGCTCGACGCCGCCCGCGAGGTGTTCGCCGAACGCGGCTTCGCGGAGTCCAGCGTCGCCGACGTCGTCGAGCGCGCCGGGTCCAGCGTCGGGAGCCTGTACCACCACTTCGGGGGCAAGAGCGAGCTGTTCCTGGCCCTCTGGGAGGACTGGCAGGGCAGCCAGGAGAAGCGCGCGGCCGAGGCGGTCACGGCCGCCGTCCGGGCGGGGGAGAAGCGCCCCCTCGCCCTGTTCGTCGCCGGCGCCCGCGGCTTCCTCCGCGGCTCGTGGGAGGGCCGCAGCCTGGGCAGCCTGTTCGTCGACAAGGACGGCCCGCCCGGCTTCGAGCTCATGCGGCGCACCCGCGGTCACGAGTGGCTGAGGCAGAACTCCCTGCTGCTCCGCGCGCCGGACGACGCCATCGGCCGGGTCACGGTCTCGGTGCTGACGACGGTCATCGGGGAGGCCGGCCGCGAGGTCATGGCCAGCCGCACGCGCCGCGAGGCGGAAGCGATCGTCGACGCAGCGGTCGCGATGATCGAGCGGCTCGGCGTCCTGGCCGAGGAGGCCGACGCGACCGACCCGCCGGCCGGTGCGGAGGGCGACTCCTCGTGGACCGACGAGGTGCCGCAGCCAGGCGCCGGCACGGCGATCGCCGGCGCCTGACCGAGGGTCACTCGGGGGCGCCGACCTCAGCCCGGCCGCGGTCGATGACGACCGTGCCATCGCCGCGGAGGGTCTGGAACAGCACGGCGCCGTCGGCCCCGCCCTCGTGGCGCCAGATGCGCACGGTGAGCTCGTCACCGGGCAGGACCGGGGAGCTGAACCGCCCGGACATCGCGCGGAACTGCCCCGGGTCACCGCCCATCGCCGACTGCAGCAGCGCCCGGCCGGTGATGCCGTAGGTGCACAGCCCGTGCAGGATCGGCCGCTCGAACCCGGCCCGAGCCGCGAACGCCGGGTCGGAGTGCAGCGGGTTCCGGTCACCGTTGAGGCGGTAGAGCAGCGCCTGCTCCGGCCGGGTGGCCAGCGTGACCTCCCAGTCAGGCTCGCGGTCGGGCTGCGCCCAGTCGTCGGCCGTGGCCGGTGCGCCGGACTCCACCTGCTCGCCCCGGATGAAGATCGAGCTCCGCGTGGTGATCAGCGGCGTGCCGTCGGCGTCGGTCGCCGTCGACGACGACGTGACCAGGGCGCCGCTGCGCTTGCCCTCCATCGACTCGACGCGGGCCTGCGCGCGCAGCGTGCCCTCGACCGGCAGGACCCGGTGCAGCCGGATCTCCTGCTCGGCGTGCACGAGCATCGCGGGGTTGAACTCGCCGATGCTCACGCCCCGGGCCTGGGCCAGGAGGACGCCGAACGTGGGCAGCACCTGCTGCTCCACGCCGTGGCTGTTCTCGGTGGTGAAGCTCAGCTCCTGGCTGGGGTCGCCCAGCCCGGCGCCGACCCCGACGGCGTAGAGCAGTGCGTCCTTCGACGTCCAGCTCCGCTCGTGGACGGGTCCTTCGCGACCGATGGCCGACGGGTCCAGTGGCATGGGGTGTACGCCTCTCCTCGACTCGGGGCGCTGCACTGCGCCGCCGGGCCAGCATGCCCCACCGCCGTCCTCAGCTCTAGAGCCTTGTTCTAGGATTGCTCGGACAGTGGGGGAGGGTGCATGTCCTGGTCGACCGCCTCGCGGCCGGACGGGCTCGAGCAACCGGTCGTCGGCACCTCGGGGGCGACGGACAGCCCCGAACCGGCGTTCCCGCCGGTGCCGCACCCGGAGCCGGCGCGCACCGACGACGACCCGGCGGTCATGCGCGAGGCCTGGCGGGTGCTGTCCGTCGTCGGCCTGGCCAGCATGTTCTCCGGCCTGTCGAACAGCGCCCTGAACGTGGCGCTGCCCGCGGTGGCGCGCGAGTACGACGCCTCGGCGACGGCGTCGAGCTGGATCCTGCTGTCGTTCATGCTCACCCAGACGCTGCTCATGGTGTCCTTCGGCCGGCTGGCCGACCTCTTCGGCCGCCGGTCGATGTACCTCACCGGCCTCGCGGTCTTCACCGTGGGCAACCTGCTGGCCGGGTTCGCGCCGGACGCGTGGTGGCTGGTCGCCTGCCGGGTGCTGCAGGCCGCGGGTGCGGCGATGCTGCTGACCAACAGCGCGGCCCTGGTCACCGGCGCCTTCCCGAGGCACCGCCTCGGGCAGGGCATGGGCATCTACCTGGCCTCGTTCTCCGTCGCCCAGCTCGTCGGGCCGACCCTCGGCGGCTTCCTCGCCGAGCACGTCGGCGTGCAGTGGCTGTTCTGGTCCAACGTGCCGGTCGGCATCGGCTGCCTGATCTGGGGCATCATGGCGCTGCCGCCGGTGCCCCGCTCCGGTGAGCGGATGGCGCTGGACGTCCCGGGCAACCTCCTCGCCTTCCTGGGCCTGGGTTGCGGGCTCGTCGCGCTCTCGCAGGTCACCGCGCTGGGCTGGTCGCACCCGCTGGTCGTGGGCGGGCTCATCGCGTTCGCCGTCATCCTGCCGGTCTTCCTCCTGGTCGAGGGCCGGGTGCGGGACCCGCTGATGGACACCCGCCTGTTCGAGGACCGCAGCTTCTCCTGGGGGCTGAGCGCCTCGTTCCTCAACGCCATCAGCAACTTCGGCGTCGTCCTGCTGGTCTCGCTGTACCTCCAGGCGGTGGGCGGGGAGGACGCGCTGTCGGCGGGGTGGAAGGTGCTCCCACTCGCCGTGTCGGCGCTGGTCTTCTCCGCGGCGTCCGGCTTCTTCCAGCGGTGGATCGCGGCGCACACCCTCACCGTGCTCGGCAACGTGGCGACGGCGGCCGGTCTCGGTGTGCTGCTCCTGTTCACGGGCGCCGAGGTGAACGACGCCGCGGTGATGGCTGCGCTGATCCTCGTGGGTGCCGGGTCCGGGTTGTTCATGCCGTCCAACACCCAGGTGCTGCTGGCCACGATGCCCTCCGAGCGCCTCGGCATCGCCAACGGCATGCGGCTGATGCTGCAGAACACCGGCGCGGTGCTGGGCACCGCGGTGATCCTGACCGTGCTGACCACGCCGTTGCCGTTCGAGCTCCGCCGCTACGTCTTCGCCGGAACCATCTCGGACGTGTCGGACGCCGGGGTGGCCGACTTGGTCACCGGCTACCGGTGGACGGCGATCACGTTGCTGGTGGTCTGCCTCGGGGCGGTGGCGTGTTCCTTCGGCGCTCGCCGGGCCGGGCAGCGGCTGAGCCGACAGGACTGAGACCGGGGGTCGTCGCCGCCGTCAGCGAGGGCCGAGCGGGCGCACCATGCCCTCCTGCGCGACGGTCATGACCAGCCGGCCGGCGCGGTCGAAGAGCCGCCCCGAGCAGTGGCAGCGGCCACCGGCGGCCCAGGTGCTCTCCTGCTCGAAGCACAGCCACTCGTCCGCGCGCACGGGGGAGTGCAGCCAGACGGCGTGGTCCAAGCTGGCCGCGGCCACGTCGGGGGCGCCCACAGCGCGCGCGTGCGGTGCCAGCGACGTGGACAGCATGAGCATGTCCGAGGCGTAGGCCAGGGCGGCCGCGTGCACCAGCGGCTGGTCCGGCAGCGGCTCCAGCGAGCGCATCCAGAACCGCTGGTGCGGCGGCGCCGTCTCGCCCCGGGAGGCAGCGACGCGGGGGAGCTCGCCGTCGAAGCGGATGTCGAAGGGGTGCCGCCGGGTCAGCTGCTCGAACCACCCGCGCAGCGGGCTCTCGATGTCGGCGGCGGCCTCCTGCGCGGTGGGCAGCGACTCCGGCTCGGGTGCCTCCAGCCGAGGGACCTGGTGGGTGAAGCCCGGCTCGGCCACCTGGAAGGAGGCGGTCAGCTCGAGGATCGCCCGGCCGGACTGCTCGGCGGTGACCCGCCGGGTGCTGTACGACCCGCCGTCGCGCACCCGGGAGACGCGGAAGTCGATCGGGGACGACGCCTCGCCGGCGCGGAGGAAGTAGGCGTGCAGGGAGTGCGGGGCCCGCTCGGGGTCGACCGTCGCCCCGGCGGCCAGCAGCGACTGCGCGACGACCGCGCCGCCGAACGAGCGCTCGGGCAACCGGCGGCGTGGCCCGGCGCGGAACTCGTCGTCCCCGGTCGGCGAGACCAGCATCACGCCGGCCCAGCCGTCGCGTACGACGTCCGCTACGTCCCCACCCAGCACCCGCCCCTGCCCATCCGGTGCCTGCATGCCGTCAGCCTGCACGAAAACCCGACTCCTCCTGGCCAGCCCCTCTTGACCTGTTAAGTGAATCACTATTCAATTCGTGGCGTGGGACGCATCGCAGGCGCAACCGGCGCACAGACACGGCAGCGGCTGCTGCGTGCTGCCGCCGACGTGTTCGCCCGCCGCGGCTACGACGGCACGCGCGTCGCCGACATCGCGACGGAGGCGGGGCTGAGCAACAGCGCCCTGTACGCCTATTTCACCTCGAAGGCCGAGCTCCTCGTCGGTGCCCTGCGCACCCACGGCCGCCGGCCCCTCGAGGACATGGTCGCCGCCGACCCCCAGCGCTCGATCGTCGACATGCTCATGCGCACCGGCGTGGGCCTGCGCGAGCGGCCGGACGCCGACCGCTACCTGGTCATCGAGGCGCTCATCGCCGTGCGGCGCGACCCGGAGGTCGCCGCGTCGATGACCGGCTACGTCCGCGAGCGCGCCGAGTGGATGACCGACCTGGTCGAGCAGGCGCAGCTGCACGGCGAGATCGACGCCACCGTCTCCGCCCGCGCCATCGCGCACCTGGCGACGGCGCTGGCCATCGGCAGCACGCTGCTCACCCCTGATCTGCACGACGTCGGCGACGAGGAATGGACAGCGCTGCTGTCCCGGGTCGTGACGAGCATCGCCCGTACCGAGGAACAGATAGGAACCCGCACATGAAGGTGCAGATCGACTCGCAGCTGTGCCAGGGGCACGGCCGCTGCTACGACCTCGCCCCCGACCTCTTCGGCGAGGACGACGAGGGCTACGCCACGCTCACCGCGCTCACGGCCGACGGCAACGTGCCCGAGGGCCGCGAGGGCGATATCCGTCTCGCTGCAGCCAACTGCCCCGAGTCCGCTGTTCTCGTCCATGAGGAGGCACTGAATGACCGTCGATGACAGGTTCACCGACTCGCCGTTCCAGAAGGCCGATCCCGCCGAGCTCACCCGGTTCGAGGTGATGGACGGTCCGGTCTCCGACTGGGCCACCGACTTCTCGCACATGGACGAGCAGTACGCGGAGAACGCCCACGAGATCTGGGACGACCTGCGTGGCCGCTGCCCGGTCGCGCACACCGAGCGCTTCGGTGGCGCCTGGCTGCCGACGCGGTACGAGGACGTCCAGGCGATCGCCTACGACACCGAGCACTTCACCTCGCGTGCCGTCATCGTGGGCAACTACCGGCCCCCGCTGGACCTCGCCCCCGTCGGCGGAGTCCCCCCGATCTCGTCCGACCCGCCGTTCCACCACGACGCCCGCAAGCTGCTGCTGCCGGCCTTCACCAAGGCGAACGTCGCGAAGCAGGAGATCACCACCCGGGAGTTCTGCCACTCGCTGATCAACGCCTTCGAGGGCCGCGACCTGGTCGACGCGGCCACCGAGTACGCGATGCACATCCCGATCCGGGTGATCGCGGACATGCTCGGCTTCCCGACCGAGGACACCCCGAAGTTCAAGGTCTTCGTGGAGAACGCCCTCGAAGGGGTCAACCGGTCACCCGAGGAGCGCGAGGCCTCCACCGAGGTGCTCTTCTCCTACCTCCTCGAGCAGGTGCGCGACCACATCGACAACCCGCGCGACGACCTGACGACCTACCTCATCAACGCCGAGCTGTACGGCCAGAAGCTGGCGCCGAACCACGTGGTGGGCACGATGGCGCTGCTGCTCATCGCCGGCATCGACACCACGTGGAGCGCGATCGGCGCCTCGCTGTGGCACCTGGCGAAGAACCCCGAGGACCGGAAGCGCCTCGTCGAGGAGCCCGCCTTGCGGGCGACCGCCGTGGAGGAGTTCCTCCGCGCCTACGCCCCCGTGACCATGGCCCGCCTGGTCAAGGAGGACGTCGAGCTCGGTGGCGTCGAGATGAAGAAGGAGGACTGGGTCCTCCTGCCCTTCCCGGCCGCCAACCGCGACCCGGAGAAGTTCGAGCGGGCCGACGAGGTCGTCATCGACCGCGAGGTCAACCGGCACGCCGCGTTCGGCCTGGGCATCCACCGCTGCGCGGGCTCGCACCTGGCCCGCATGGAGCTGCGCGTCGCCCTCGACGTCTGGCTCGACCGGATCCCGGAGTTCTCGCTGGCCGAAGGCGCGCCCATGCGCTGGTCGACCGGTCAGATCCGCGGTCCCCGGATGCTGCCGATCAACCTCGGCTGATGTACTCGGAGCCCCGGTGGCCGTGATCCCACGGCCACCGGGGCTCCGGCACGTCCAGCGCCAGCCTGCACCAGAGAGTGGGTTCCACCCGTGACCACGGAGACCGTCGTCGTCGTCGGCTCGTCCACCGGCGGGGTGCGCACCGCGCAGGCCCTGCGCCGCGAGGGCTTCGCCGGCCGCATCGTGCTCGTCGGCGAGGAGCCGCACGCGCCCTACGACAAGCCGCCGCTGTCCAAGCAGTACCTGGCGGGGGAGTGGGAGCTCGACCGGCTCGCGCTGATCACCCCTGAGGCGGCCGCGAGCGCGGAGATCGAGCTGCGGCTCGGCGTCGCCGCCGTCCGGCTCGATGTCGCGGCGCAGCAGGTGCTGCTGGCCGACGGGACGGCGCTGGACTTCGACTCCGTCGTGATCGCCACGGGTGCCGCGGCCCGGCCCTCGCCGTGGCCGGCGGACTCCGGCGTGCACGTCATCCGCACGCTGGCCGACGTCGACGGGCTGCGCGCCGACCTGGCCGCCGGGGGCGCGGTCGTGGTGGTCGGCGGCGGCGTCGTGGGCGCCGAGGCGGCCGCGACCATCAGCACGCTCGGGCACGCCGTGACCGTGGTCGACCCGCTGCGCACGCCGCTCGCCCGGCTCGTCGGCCCCGAGGTCGGCCGCCCGCTGGAGGAGCTGCACCGCCGGCACGGCGTGGACACCCGCTTCGGCGTCGGCGTCGAGGGCATCGACGGGACCGCCGGCAACCTGACCGTGCGCCTCACCGACGGGTCGGTCCTGCCGGCCGCGACCGTCCTCGTCGGCATCGGCGCCGTGCCGAACGACGCCTGGCTCGCCGACTCGGGGCTCCTGGTCGAGAACGGCGTCGTCTGCGACCGGTACTGCCGCGCGGTGGACTCCGACCGGGTGTGGGCGGTCGGCGACGTCGCCCGCTGGCAGGACCCGCGCTACCCGACCGAGGTGCGCCTGGAGCACTGGACGAACGCCGTCGAGCAGGCGGCCGCGGTCGCGCACAACATCGTGCATGCCGACGGCCTGAAGCCCTACAGCCCGCTCGAGTACGTCTGGAGCGACCAGTACGACTGGAAGCTGCAGATCGTCGGGCACGCCTCGCGCGGTGGTCGGTACGAGGTCGTCGGCGACCTGGCGGCCGACCCGGCGCGTGCGGCCGTCCTCTACTCCGACGACGACGGCCGGCTCATCGGTGCCGTCAGCGTGAACTGGCCCAAGGCCCTGGTCACGAGCCGCCGGGCCCTGACCGCGGGTGGCTCGGACTTCGAGAGCTTCGTCGAGCAGATCAAGGCGCTACCGGCCAAGCCACCGGCTCCAGCAGCCCGCTGATCTTCTCCGGCACCCGCGCAGCGGCCCGGAGGGGATCAGAGCACCTGGACCAGGCGGCCGCCGTCCGCACGGAGCGCCCCGCCGTTGGTGGCCGAGGAGAGCGGGCTGGCGAGGTAGGCGACCAGACTCGCCAACTCCGCCGGCTCGAGGAAGCGCTGCACGAGCGAGCTGGTGTTGCTCGCGGCGATGCCGGCCTTCACGTCCGCCTCCGGCAGCCCCTGCAGCTCGGCGACGTGGCGGACGGCGGCCTCGACACCGTCGCTGTACGTCGGTCCCCCGAGGATCGTGTTGACCGTGACCCCGGTGCCTCGCGTGAGCTTGGCGAGACCGTTGCCCAGTGCCAGCATCGCGGCCTTGCTCACGCCGTAGTGGATCATGTCCGCCGGGACGTCGACGCCGGACTCGCTGCTCACCATGACGACGCGCCCCCATCCGCGCTCGAGCATGCCCGGCAGCAGCTGCCGGGACAGTCGCACGGCGCTCATCAGGTTGACGTCGAGGACGCGACGCCAGTCCTCGTCCGTGGTCGCCGGGAAGGACGCCAGCTCGAAGACCCCGACGTTGTTCACCAGGACGTCGACGTCGCCGACGGTCCCCAGCAGGCGGCCGAGCTCGGCGTCGTCCGCGACGTCGCCGGCGACACCTGACACGTCGACCCCGTGCCGCTCCGCCCTGAGGCGCCGCACGGCGTCGTCGACGCCGTCGCGCGTGCGGCCGTGGAGGACGACGGCAGCGCCCTCGGCAGCGAGTGCCCGGGCGACGGCATGGCCGATGCCCCGCGTCGAGCCGCTGATGAACGCCCGCTTGCCCGTCAACTGCAGATCCATGTCCGCCTCACTCCACGTCGTCTGACTTGCTTGAGCAAGTGACGCTACAGGTGACTTGCCTGAGCAAGTGATCTAGCCTGCGTGCATGTTCTGCCTCCGTCGCCCGCGACATGGGTGAGATCTCTGGCCCCGCCGCGTTCTCGGGCGACGAGCTGCAGACGTGGTCCAGCCTGGCCACAGTGCTGGAGTGGTTGCCGGCGCTGCTGGACGCTCAGCTGCAGCGCGACGCGGGTCTGACGCACTTCGAGTACGGCCTGCTCTACGCGCTCTCCGTCGCCCCCGACCGGACCCTGCGCCTGAGCGTGCTGGCGGGCTACGCGAACAGCTCGCTGACCAAGCTGTCCCGCGCCGTCACCCGCCTGGAGCGACGGCAGTGGGTCCGCCGCACGACCGACCCGACCGACGGCCGCTACACCCTGGCGACCCTCACCGAGCTCGGGTGGCACCAGGTCGACGAGGCCATGCCCGGGCACGTCGCGACCGTCCGGCGACTGGTCCTCACGCCGCTGACCGCGGCCCAGCATCAGCAGCTCCGGGACATCACCCAGAGCATCCTGACCGCCGCCGGCCCCGGGCACCCCTGGCGATCACCGACCGCGGACACCCCGGTCGACATGGACGGACACACCTGATCGGAGCCCGGACGACTCCGGGGGAGCCCCGAAGGGAGGCAGCCGGAACGGGTGGGTGCAGCTGTTTGCATAGGCGACCGTCCAATCGGACAGGGCGATCACGTCGCGGGCGATCTCGGTGACCGTCCGATCGTCGGTCGGAACCCGGGTCACCCACTCCGGTGCTTGTTTCTGGAGGTAGTCAGCCATGCGTGTGCTGCTCACCAGGTGCCGATCGAGATCGGAGCCGATCTCGCGCTGGGGAAGTCGTGCAGAGCGAGTCGTTTCCGACGCGGTGAGCAGTACGCCGTGCAGGCGGACTCTGCCCAGCGCGCGCGTCACCAGCTCGAAGTCGACGACGCTCGCGGTCTGCGCGTACACGCAACGCAGGTAGCCCTCGGCCGCGAACACCCCTGCCATGGCGCGAAGGGTGTTCACGGTCATGCGCCGACCATCCTGGTCGTCGGCAGGGCGGGGCCATGCGGCATCGAGCACATCGCCTTCCAGATGCCAATGGGCGACGGCGCGACGGTTCAGCTGGCTGGAGACCTCCCACCCGACGCTCGACTCGCCGACCCCGGCTGCACCGCCGATGAGCAGCACTTCCTCGATTGCCATGGCCGCGAGGGTGCCACTGCGAGCGATGGCCATGGTCCCGCTCCAGATCGCCCATTTCGAGGGCGCAGAGCGGTCGTTCCGCGCGCGATACCGTCCGCCCATGGGCCGACGGAACTATCTCGTCGAAGGCGTCTCCGGCACCGGCAAGACCTCTGTCTGCGCAGAACTGCAGCGGCGGGGGCACCACGCCGTCCACGGCGACCGAGAACTGGCATACCAGGGCCAGCCGGCACCTGGCGCAGCGGTGGATGGCCACAGGCACGAACACCACATGTGGCACGTGCAGAAGGTCGCAGCTCTGGTCGCGAACGACGACGCGGAGGAGACGTTCTTCTGCGGCGGCTCCCGGAACTTTCCGCAGTTCATCGAGCTGTTCGACGCCGTCTTCGTCCTCACGGTCGATCGAGACACGTTAATCCGGCGGCTGGACGAGCGGAACAGCGACGACAGCGAGTGGCATCCGGCGCAGGGAGAACGCGAACTCATCGAGCGGCTGCACGCGACGGGGGAGGGCACTCCCCCCGGCATCGCCATAGACGCCACGGCGCCCATCGCACGCGTCGTCGACGCCATCCTTGAAGCGATAGCCCTGCGTCAGCTCGGCGACGACCCACCGGACTCCACATGCACGTCCGGGCCGTCGCTGGCGCCGATCACCCATGAGAAGTGAAGCCGTTCCGGCGGTCAGCGCATGCGGGTGCCGCTGCCCCAGAACAAGCCGTCGATGACGTCGTGAACCTCGATGAGCCAGCCGAGCGAAGCAAGACGCTTCTGCAAGGCTTCCGACGTGTAGGGCGCCTTGACGAGGCGGTGCTCGTCACCATCCGCTGTGCGTCGGACGATCGTCGTTGTCTCCTGGCCGCCTCGCACCTCATCTGACGTCCGCCACGCATCGTCGATGAAGAAGACGCGGCCATCCGGAGCCAACGAAGCATCGACGAGCCGCCAGAACGAGTCGAAGCGGCCGGGCGGGACGTGCGACAGCCAGAAGCCGAAGAACACCGTGTCGTAGACGTGACTGGGACGCCAAGAGAACAGGTCCGCCTGCACGAACTCGACGCGGGCATCGCCGACTTGTCGTCGTGCCTGATCGAGCATCTCCGGCGCTGCGTCCACCGCCGTGACCGTCGTCGCGGTCCTGAGCAGCATCGGCGTCCACGTCCCGGGACCGCAGGCCAGTTCCAGCACGGCGCCGGACGGTCCGAAAGCCGTCACTGCTCGGGCCAGTTCGTCGAAGCCCGGGATCAGACGATGTCGTTCCAGGTAATCCGCTGCACGGATCCGGTAGTAGGCGACCTGCTCGCTGAGCACGACGTCCTGCTCGCTCATGACCGGACGATAGTGCCGACGGTCGTCGGCGACGGGGCCGACGACGCGAGGTGGTGGTCAGGGCATCATCTGGCTGAGGAGATCCACGGTCCGCGGGCTCTCGACGTCGGCCGGTGTGCCCCCGGTCCAGCCCCGATGGTGACTGACCCACCCGGTGAGCAGGCCGCAGTCCCGCGCGCCCGCGATGTCGGCCACGGGGTGGTCCCCGACCATCCACGCCGGCCCGCGGCCGCCGTGGCGGCGCGCTGCTTCCAGCGCAGCCCGGAAGATCAGCGGATCCGGCTTCCTGCTGCCGACGGCTTCGGAGATGACGGCGTCGGTGACCAGCGAGCCCAGCCCGGTCCGCCGAAGCTTCTCGTCCTGCTGGGCGACGGTTCCGTTGGTGACGACGACGAGGGTGACGCCCGCCGTCGTCAGAGCATCCAGCGCGGCGGGGACCCCTGGGTAGGGTTGGACGAAGGGCAGGTGGTCGAAGAGCAGGCGATGCACCAGGTAACGGACGCTGACGTCCAGGCCCCAGCGCTCCCTGAGAGCCACGGCCACGTCGGCACGCGGCGTGTAGCCGTCCCCGTCGACGGCGAGCAGCCACGGCAGATCGTCGGGGTCGGCCCCGATGTCCTGGATGAAGTGCTGCGCCCAGGTCCGGAAGGCCAGATCGCGGTCGACCAGGGTGTTGTCGAGGTCCACCAGCATGATCACGCCGGCGAGCCTAGAGCCGACGATCGCCACGCACGGGGCACGGCGCCTGCGATGTCCACGTGCACACTGACGGCCGCCTGTTCGACCCGGAGGAATGCGCCGTGCCCGACCGACCCGAGATCGTCTGCATCTGCGGCTCTACCCGGTTCGTGGACGAGATGCTTGCGGCCAACCGTGACCTGACCTTCGCCGGTGTCATCGTCGTCGCGCCCGGCGTCTTCCTGCGCGCCGAGGATGACGACGCAGACAGGTTGATCACCGACGAGCAGAAGACGGCGCTGGACGCCCTCCACCTGCGCAAGATCGACCTGGCCGACCGGGTCCTCGTCGTCAATCCGGGCGGGTACATCGGCGAGTCCACGAGCAGGGAGATCGCCTACGCCCGCGCCACCGGCACGCCGGTCTCGTTCAACGATCCCGGCTGACCAGCAGAGCGTCGCGGTCCGGGCCCCTCCGCAGTCGACTGCCGCGCGGTTGTCCTACCGAGCCGAGCGGGTCTCGGCGATGATGCGCGCCATGGAGCACCGGCCGTCGTTGGACATCCCGTAGAGGCCTCTGACAGGCAGGCCGTGATCGACGCGGCCAAGGCCGAGATGCGGCACAGGTTCGGGATAGACGACGAGTACTCGACGCGCTCCCGAGGGCCGACCGCGGAGCGCTCTGCTCAAGGCTCGGAACGCCGGAGCCCGGGGACCATGCGATCCCCGGGCTCTGGTGCGTCGTGGTGGGGATCAGCCGTGCAGGAGCTTCCGGAACTTCCCGCAGGTCTCTTCGATGGCCGCCTTCGCCGCCGGCGACAGCCCGCCCATGTCGAAGAAGCCGTGGATGAGGCCGTCGTACCGGGTGACGTCGACGTGCACTCCCGCAGCCTTCAGCGCCTCGCCGTAGGCCTCGCCCTCGTCGCGCAGCGGGTCGAACTCCGCGGTGACGATGACCGCCGGCGGCTGGCCGGTCAGGTCGGCGTGCAGCGGCGCCAGGCGCGGGTCCTTGGCGTCCTCCCAGGCCCCGGCGTAGTGGCCGTAGAACCAGTCCATCGTCGGCTGCTCGAGGAAGTAGCCGCGGGCGTTCTCGACCCGCGAGGGGTACTCGCCCTCGGCGTCGACGGCCGGGTAGATGAGCAGCTGCGCGGCGACCGGGGTGTTCTCGGCGTGCAGGGTCTGTGCGACGACGGCGGCCAGGTTGCCGCCGGCGCTGTCGCCGGCCAGACCCAGCCGGTCGTCGCCGCCGAAGCGGTCGCGGTTCGCGGCGATCCAGCGGGCCGAGGCGATGGCGTCGTCGGCGGCGGCCGGGAAGGGGTGCTCGGGCGCCAGCCGGTAGTCCACGGAGACGACGACGGCCTCGCCGTCCCGGCAGATGTGCCGGGCCATGTTGTCGTGGGTCTCCAGGTCGCCGATGACCCAGCCGCCGCCGTGGAAGAACACCACGGTGGGGAACGGGCCCTCGCCCTCGGGCCGGTAGACGCGCGCCCGCAGGTCACCCTCGGCACCGGGGACGGGGATGTCCTCGGTGCTCGCCACCGGGATGACCTGCTCCGGGCTGCGCAGCCCGGTGGTCATCGCCAGGTACTGGGCGCGACCGACGTCCGGCGCACTCTCGTACATGGGGGGCATGTCGGACTGCTGGGCCATGGCGAGCAGTGCGGCGATGTGCTGGTCGACCGGCACGGGTGGGTCTCCTGTCCTCGGGGTGGGGGCGAAGGTGGGGCGCTCAGCGGCGGTAGACGAGCCCGTCGTCGAGGTCGGCCGTGGGCAGGACCGCCCGCTCCTCGGTGTACTCCTTGTGGTGCGTCCAGGGCTCCCGGTCGCCGCGCTTGAACATTCGGTGCTGGGAGCGCATCACGTACCCGGGGTTGAAGTTCTCCGGGTCCGACCAGTCCAGCAGCGGCATGTCGGCGTCCTCGGGGCGGAGCTGCGGGACGACGATCGGCGTGCCCTGCTCGTCCATCTTGGTGAGCAGCCGGCAGACGAACTGGCTGACCAGGTCGGCGCGCAGCGTCCAGCTGGCCCGGAAGTAGCCGAAGACGTAGGCCATGTTCGGCACGTTGGTGATCATGATGCCGCGGTAGGTGACCTGCTGGGTGAAGTCCACCGGCTCGCCGTCGACGGTGAAGGCGACATTGCCGAACAGCGACAGGTCGAACCCGGTGGCGGTGACGACGATGTCGGCCTCGAGTTCCTCGCCGGAGGTCAGCCGGATGCCGGTTTCGGTGAACCTCTCGATGGTGTCGGTGACGACGGACGCGCGGCCCTCGCGGAGCGCGGTGAACATGTCGCCCTCGGGGACGACGGCCAGGCGCTGCTGCCACGGGCGGTAGGTCGGGTTGAAGTGCTTGTCGATGTCGAAGTCCGGGGGTAGCAGCGGGCGCATCGACTCGATGAGGAACTCGCGCAGCGCGTCCGGGGTGTCGATGGACATGCGCCACAGCTCCTCGCCCATCTTGAAGGAGGCGCGGCGCATGATCTCGTGGGTCCACTCGTCGGGAATGTCGAGTGCGCGCAGCTGCTCGGCCAGCTCGGCGACCTTGGGCCGGGAGATGAAGAACGTCGGCGAGCGCTGCAGCATCGTCACGTGCTTGGCGGTCTCGGCGATCGCCGGGATCAGCGTCGCGGCGGTCGCGCCGGAGCCGATGACGACGACGCGCTTTCCGGTGGCGTCGAAGTCCTCGGGCCACTTCTGCGGGTGGACGACCTGGCCGCGGAACTCGTCCATGCCCTGCCACTGCGGCTGGAAGGGCTTGTCGTGGTCGTAGTAGCCCTGGCACATCCAGAGGAAGTCGGTGGTGAAGCGCAGCTGCTCGCCGGTGTCCTCGCGCGTGACGTCGACGGTGTACCGCCGCTCCTCCGACGACCAGCTCGCGGCGGTGACCCGGTGCCGGTACCGGATGTGCTGGGCCAGGTCGTTCTCCTCGATGACCTCGTCGAGGTAGGCGAGGATCTCGTCGGCGGTGGCGATCGAGGGGCCGCGCCACGGCTTGAACCCGTAGCCGAAGGTGAACAGGTCGCTGTCCGAGCGCGCACCCGGGTAGCGGTGCGTCCGCCACGTGCCGCCCCGGGCATCGAGCGCGTCGAGGAGCAGGAAGGTGCGCCCCGGCTGCTCGTGCTGCAGGTGGTAGGCGGCGCCGATGCCGGAGATGCCGGCGCCGACGATCAGCACGTCGATGTGCTGGACGTCGGAGGTCGTGGCGTGGCCGGCGGAGGCCTCGATGGTGGTCATGGCGAACTCCCTGCAGCGGGCGTGATGTACGTCGCAAACGTACTGGCGCGGGACCCGTATTGCTAGAACGTCGCTCTGGTTGCACGCCGCGTTCCGCTCGCCGCTCCCGCGGCGCACCCGAGATACGTGGACGTCCTACTAGTTGGGGCCGTACGGTGCGGGCAGCCACGTCGTCCGCCCGGCGCGATCCGGGCTCCAGGGCAGGAGTGCCATGACGTCCAGCACCACGGAGCCCGACCGCCCGCCGCTGCACGTGCCGGTCCACCCGGTGCGGTTCGTGACGGCGGCGAGCCTGTTCGACGGGCACGACGCGTCGATCAACATCATGCGGCGGATGCTGCAGAGCCAGGGTGCGGAGGTGGTGCACCTCGGCCACGACCGCAGCGTCGACGCCGTCGTCCGGGCGGCCCTCGAGGAGGACGTGCAGGGCGTTGCCCTCTCCTCCTACCAGGGCGGGCACGTCGAGTACTTCGGCTACCTGGTCGACCGCCTGGCCGAGGCCGGCGCGGGCCACGTGCAGGTGTTCGGCGGCGGGGGCGGCGTCATCGTGCCGGAGGAGATCGCCGCGCTGCGCGCCCGGGGCGTCACCATCTTCGCGCCCGAGGACGGCCAGCGGCTGGGCCTGCCGGGCATGGTCAACGAGCTGATCCGCGCCTGCGACGTCGACCTGACGGCCACCGAGTTCGACGTCGAGGCGTTGCTCGCCGGTGACCCCGCCGCCCTCGCCCGGGCGATCACGGTGCTCGAGAGCGGCCGCTCGCCCGGCCTGGCCGAGCAGGTCCGCGCTGCCGCCGCCGGCCGGCGCGTTCCCGTCCTCGGCATCACCGGCACGGGGGGCTCCGGGAAGTCCTCGCTGACCGACGAGCTGCTGCGCCGGCTGCGGCTGGACCAGGAGGACAAGCTGCGCGTCGCCGTCCTCGCCATCGACCCCACCCGCCGCCGCGGAGGTGGCGCGCTGCTCGGTGACCGCATCCGGATGAACGCGCTGGACGGCGCCGGCTCCCGCACCTTCTTCCGCTCCATGGCCACCCGCACGGCCGGGGCGCAGGTGCCCGGGCACCTCGACGACGTGATCGCCGCGGTGCGGGCCGCCGGCTTCGACCTGGTGATCGTCGAGACGCCGGGCATCGGGCAGGGCGACGCCGCGATCGTGCCGTTCAGCGACGTCTCGCTCTACGTCATGACGCCGGAGTTCGGCGCCGCCTCGCAGCTCGAGAAGATCGACATGCTCGACTTCGCCGACGTCGTGGCCATCAACAAGTTCGAGCGCCGCGGCGCCGAGGACGCCCGGCGCGACGTCGCCCGCCAGCTGGTGCGCAACCGCGAGGCCTTCGGGGTGCCCTGGGAGCAGATGCCGGTCTTCGGCACCAGCGCCGCCCGGTTCAACGACGACGGGGTGACCGCGCTCTACCAGCAGCTGCGCGCGCTGCTGGTCGACGCGGGGCTGGCCGCGGGCGCCGGTGTCCTGCCGCGGGTGGACGTCCGGGCCTCGTCCGGGCTGACCAGCGTGGTGCCCGCGCAGCGCGCCCGGTACCTGGCCGAGATCAGCGACGCCGTGCGCGGTTACGCCGCGCTCACCGGGGCGCAGGCCGAGGTCGCCCGCCGCCGTCAGCACCTCACCACCGCCGCCGAGGTCCTCGAGGGTGCCGCCGCCGAGGCGGCCCGGGCGGCCGCGGAGGCGGCCGCGGCCGAGCTGCTGCCCGACGTGCGCGGGCTGCTCGACGGCTGGCCGGCGGTGGTCGAGGCGTACTCGGGGGAGGAGTACGTCTACCCGGTCCGCGGCCAGGAGGTCCGCACGCCGCTGACCCGCACGACGTTGTCCGGCACCGCGGTCCGCCGGGTGTCCCTGCCCCGCACGCGGGACGACGCCGAGCTGCTGCGCTTCCTCCGGGCGGAGAACCTGCCGGGCGCCTTCCCGTTCACCGCCGGCGTCTTCCCGTTCAAGCGCGCCGGCGAGGCCCCGGCCCGCATGTTCGCCGGCGAGGGCGACGCGTTCCGCACCAACCGGCGGTTCCGCCTGCTGTCGGCCGGCAGCGAGGCGACCCGGCTGTCGACGGCGTTCGACTCCGTGACCCTCTACGGCCGCGACCCCGACCCGCGCCCGGACATCTACGGCAAGGTCGGGACGTCCGGGGTCTCCATCGCCACGGTCGAGGACATGAAGGTCCTCTACGACGGTTTCGACCTGTGCTCGCCGACGACCTCGGTGTCCATGACCATCAACGGGCCGGCCCCCGCGATCCTGGCGATGTTCTTGGCGACCGCCATCGACCAGCGGCTGGACGCCTTCCGCGCGGAGCAGGACCGCGAACCCGACGCCGCGGAGGCCGAGGAGCTCCGCGCGTGGGTGCTCGCGAACGTCCGCGGCACGGTGCAGGCCGACATCCTCAAGGAGGACCAGGGCCAGAACACCTGCATCTTCTCCACCGAGTTCGCGCTGCGCTGCATGGGCGACATCCAGCAGTGGTTCATCGACAACGGCGTCCGCAACTTCTACTCCGTCTCCATCTCCGGCTACCACATCGCCGAGGCCGGGGCGAACCCCATCAGCCAGCTCGCCTTCACGCTGGCCAACGGGTTCACCTACGTGGAGAGCTACCTGGCGCGGGGGATGGACGTCGACGACTTCGCGCCCAACCTGTCCTTCTTCTTCTCCAACGGCATGGACGCCGAGTACTCGGTCATCGGCCGGGTGGCGCGCCGGATCTGGGCCGTGGCGATGAAGGAGCGGTACGGCGCGGGGGAGCGGTCGCAGAAGCTGAAGTACCACGTGCAGACGTCGGGCCGGTCGCTGCATGCCCAGGAGATGGACTTCAACGACATCCGGACGACGCTGCAGGCGCTCTGCGCGATCTACGACAACGCCAACAGCCTGCACACCAACGCCTTCGACGAGGCGGTGACGACGCCGGGCGAGCAGTCGGTGCGCCGCGCCCTGGCCATCCAGATGATCATCGACCAGGAGTGGGGGCTGGCCGGCAACGAGAACCCGTTGCAGGGTTCGTTCGTCGTCGAGGAGCTGACCGACCTGGTCGAGGAGGTCGTGCTGGCGGAGTTCGACCGGATCGCCGAGCGCGGGGGAGTGCTCGGTGCCATGGAGACCGGCTACCAGCGCGGCCGCATCCAGGACGAGTCGATGCTCTACGAGCACCGCAAGCACGACGGCAGCCTCCCGATCGTCGGCGTCAACACGTTCATGGCGCCCGACCGCGCCGACGCCCCGCCGGCCCCGGTTGAGCTGGCGCGGGCGACGGAGGCGGAGAAGCGCTCCCAGCTGGACCGGCTGGCCGACTTCCAGGCTCGGCACGCCGCGGAGGCCCCGGCGGCGCTGGCCCGGCTGCAGCGGGTGGCGATGGACGGCGGCAACGTCTTCGCCGAGCTGATGGACACCGTGCGGGTCTGCACGCTCGGCCAGATCACCGAGGCGTTCTTCGAGGTGGGCGGCCAGTACCGCCGCAACGTCTAGTCGGGACCGGAGGGCCAGGATGGCCATCATGGCCCTTCTCGACGACCTGGGGACGGCGGTGGAGCTGCCCCGGCCGCCGCGGCGGGTGGTGTCGCTCGTGCCGTCGCTGACGGAGGCGCTGGCGGTCACCGTTCCCGACCGGCTGGTGGGCGCCACCGACTGGTGCACCCACCCCGCCGATCTGGACGTGGCCCGTGTCCGGGGCACCAAGAACCCCGACCGCGCCACGATCACCGCCCTGGCCCCGGACCTGGTGATCGCCAACCAGGAGGAGAACCGGCAGCTGGACGTGCAGCGGCTGCGCGCGGCCGGCGTCCCGGTCTGGGTCACCGTCATCGAGTCGCTGGACCAGGCGCTCACGTCGATGCGCCGGCTGTTCACCGAGGTGCTCGACGTGGGTGAGCCGGAGTGGCTGTGCACCGCCGCCGCGGAGTGGGCCCGCCCGGCCCCGGAGCCGGACCTGCGCGTCGCCGTCCCCATCTGGCGCGACCCCTGGATGGTCGTGGGCGGCCGCACCTTCGCCGGTGACGTGCTCGCCCGACTGGGACTGCGCAACGCCTTCGCCGACGGCGGGCAGCGCTACCCGCGCATCGAGCTCCACGCCGTGCGCTCGCAGGACCTGGACCTCGTCCTGCTCCCCGATGAGCCGTACGCCTTCACCGCCGACGACGGGCCGGAGGCGTTCCCCGACGTCCGGTCGGTGCTCGTGTCGGGACGCGACCTCACCTGGTACGGCCCTTCCCTGGCCACCGCGCGCCACCGGCTGCTCGCCGCCACCCGCGGCTGAGCCGGGCAGCGCAGTCCCCTGTAACGCTGGAGCGCATCCGGACATGTACTCCACGTGATCGCGATGCAGGAGCCGCCACCGATGACCAGACCGCCCGGAGGCGGCGAGCGCTTCGAGGAGGTGTACCGGACCACCGGCACCGCCGTCCTGGGCTACGCCCTGCGCCGATGCGGCTCCCGCGAGGACGCGCTGGACGTCGTCGCGGAGACCTTCGCGGTCGCGTGGCGACGGCGAGCGGACCTGCCGCCGGACCCGGACGAGGTCCGGCCGTGGCTCTTCGGCATCGCCCGCAACTGCCTGGCCAACTCCCTGCGGAGCGCCGGTCGGTCGGGCCGGCTCGGCGAGCGCCTCGCCGCGGCCTTCGAGCCTGGGGCGGTGCCCGATCCCGCCGTCATACACGAGCGGTCGGCGGATGCCCGGCGCGTACGGGAGGCCCTCAAGCAGCTCCCGGAGGAGGACCGCGAGCTGATCTCGCTCGTCGCCTGGGAGGGGTTCACCCCGGCCCAGGCGTCCGCCGTCCTCGACCTCCCTCCCGGCACCGTCCGGGTGCGCCTCCACCGCGCCCGCGGCCGGCTCCGCACGCTGCTCGCCACCACCACGTCGCCCGAGGAGACCTCCGATGAGCACTGACCGAGAGCTGGACACCCTCCTCGCCGAGGCGTCGGGCGTCCGTGACGCTGAACTGCCCGAGCTCCCCGCGGAGTTCCTGGCGGCGCTCCGCACCGGCGCCGACGAGCCGGCATCGGTGCTCGCCGCCCGGCAGCTCGCCGACGACGCCCGGCGGGCCCGTGGACGACGTCGGCCGAGCCGGAAGGTGCTCGTGCGCGCGGGTGCCGGCGTCCTCGCCGTCGCCGCGGCCTGGACGACCGCCGTCGTCGTGGACACCCAGGGTGCCGAACGGTCGCCGGAGGCCATCCCGGCTCCGCCGTCGGCCGAGCCGACGGAGCTGCCGATCGACCCCGCCGGTGGCCTGACGCTGCTGGCGGCCGGCGCGGTCACCTTCCCGTACTCGGTGGACCCCGAGCCGGAGGGGCTGACGCCGTACCTCACCCGGGTCGGTGGGCTGGAGTCCTTCGGCACCGTCGATCCGGTCGCCTACCGGGCCCTCTACCGCTCGGCGGAAGATCTCGGCTTCAGTTTCAGCATCGCGTCGCGCGACCCGAGGATCCCTCGGCCGGGGGTGTTCGAGGCGTCGCCGTACACGGCCGAGGAGATAGACGAGCGCGGCGCGACCAGCGTCGGTGGTCGGCCCGCCGACTTCGTCCGCGCCACCTTCGACGAGCCGGACTGCCGTTACGCACCCAGCACCCCCACCCAGGAGGAGGAGCCGGAGGAGGTCTGCAGCACCGCCTACGCCGAGCTGTTCTGGCAGCGGGACGACGGCCAGTGGGTCGCGATGTACGGCCAAGGCGACCGGTACGGCGACGAGACGGCGCTGGTCGAGGTGGCCGAGGCGATCGTGGACCGTCCGCAGCCGGTGCAACTGCAGTTCGAGCTGAGCCCCGAGAACTGGGAGGTGTCCGGCTACGAGAGCCTCTCGAACCTCTCGCTGGTGGACCGGGCCGATCCCACGAGCCTCACCGAGCGGATCAGCGTGAGCCTGCAGGAGCGCTGGCGAGGCGAGCGGGATCCGGAGGATGCGGCCCGCGGCATGGCCGACGGGAACCCGATCGAGCAGGTGACCGTGCACGGTCGCCCCGCTGCGCTGGTGTCGGTGCCCGACCACTGCGCCGACCCCGCGGAGGGGCGCCGGATGTGGAACCTGTGGGCGCAGTTCGCCGACGGTCCTCAGTTCCTCCTGCAGGCGCCGGACACACTCACGCGCGAGGACGTCCTGGCCATGGCCGAGGGCTTGAGCTACACGCCCTGACGGTGGCGCGCCCGGCGATCCCCTCGGGGCACGCACCGATCTGCGCGTCCGAAGGCGCTGGTCAGCCCCTCGGACGGGGGGGGCAAAGACGGTCGGCGCCGCTGCACGGGCGCTCCCGTGCGGGGATGCTGGGCCCGACAGCGGGTCCAGGAGGGGGTGGCGGGTGCGCCGGGAGAACCGAGCGCGACGGACGGCGTGCCGTCTGTTCGCCGTCACCGTCGCTGCCGCGCTCGCGGTGGGGAGCGCCGCCGGCACGGCCTCCGCCGCACCCACCGACGCGGAGATCGCCGCCGCCCAGCGAGCCGCCGACGCGGCCGCCGCCCAGGTCACCGCGCTGCTCACCGAGGAAGGCGCCGTGCGATCGGCGCTCGACAGCACGGCGGCCGCCGCCGCGGCTGCCCGCGGCCGGTACGAGGCCGAGCGGGTCCAGGTGGAGGAGGCCCGGGCGGCCGCCGAGCGCGCCCGGGCCACCGCCGACGGTGCCGCGTCCGCGGTGGAGACCGCGCGGACCGACCTGGCCGCCTTCGCCCGGCAGAGCTACATCGACGGCACCGCCTCGGCGGGGATGCGCGCGCTGCTCACCTCCACCGGTCCGGCGCAGATGATCGAGCGTGCGGCGCTCCTCGACGCCGCCGGCCGGGGACGCAGCGTCGTCCTCGACCGCTTCACCGACGTGCAGGAGGACGCCGAGGAGAGCGCCGCCTCGGCCGGGGCGGCGGTCGCCGAAGCCGCGGACGTCGAGCAGCAGGCCGCGGCCGCACTCGCGTCCGCCCAGGAGGCGCAGGCCGAGGCACGGCGGAGCGCCGCCGCGTTCGAGGCGGAGCAGGCCGACCTGCGGGCCAGGCTCGAGGCGGCGCGGACCACGATCGTGGAGCTCGAGCGCGAGCAGACCGCCGCGCGTGCGGTGTCGCCGCCGGCGCCGTCGTCACCGTCGTCACCGGTCCCGGCACCGCAGGCGCCGCCCCGGGCGAGCCGGGATGCGGCACCGCCGCCGCCGGCTGCGGCCGTCCCGGCACCGGTGTCCGGCCGCGACTGGGACGCCGTGGCCCGGTGCGAGTCGGGCGGCAACTGGAGCATCAACACCGGCAACGGCTACTACGGCGGACTGCAGTTCTCCGCGTCCACCTGGACCGGCTACGGCGGCGCCGCCTACGCCCCGCGGGCCGACCTGGCCACGAGGGAGCAGCAGATCGCCGTCGCGGAGAAGGTGCTCGCCGGGCAGGGACGGGGCGCCTGGCCCACCTGCGGCCGCAACCTCTGAGCGCTCAGGCGCCCCCGCCCAGGCGAGCGCGGACGACGGCGGCCTGCTCGGGCGAGCCGATCAGCTGTCCGATCTCGGCCTGCTCGGCGGCGAACCCCTCCTCGAGCGACACCCGCCCGGCGAGGTCGACCAGCCGCTTGACCGCCCGGGTGGCGTTCCTGCTGTGCCCGGCGATCTCGGCGGCGAGGGCGAGCGCGGCGGCGAGCGGGTCGGCCTCCTCGCGGGTGGCCAGTCCGAGCCGCGCGGCCTCGGTGCCAGAGACCCGGCGCCCGGTCAGCGCCAGCTCCTTGGCGACGTCGCGGCCCACGAGCTCGGGCAGCAGCTGGGTGCCGCACATGTCGGGGCAGATGCCCCACTGGATCTCCATGAGCGACAGCTGCGCGTCGGGGGCGACGAGCCGGATGTCGGCACCGAGAGCGATCTGGAGCCCGCCGCCGAACGCGTAGCCGTGCACCGCGGCGATCACCGGGGCCGGGACCAGCGACCACACGTGCACGGCCTGCTGGGCCAGCACGCCGGCCGCACCCAGCGGCTCCCGCGGCGCGACCTCGCGCGGCCCGCTCCGCTCGGCCATCGCCGCGAACCCGCTGAAGTCCAGCCCGGCGCAGAAGGCGCGGCCCGCGCCGGTGAGCACCACCGCGCCGACGTCGTCGCGCTCCATCAGCTCGCGTCCGGTGGCGACGATCGCCTCGAACATGGGCGTGTCCAGGGCGTTCATCTTGTCGGGGCGGTCGAGCCGGACGGTGGCCACACCGTCGGCCACCTCGAGCGCTACGCGGTGCGGGTCCTCTGAAGCCATCTGCGCTGTCTACGGGCGGTGCGCCCGCGCTGTCAACGAGCCTCCCTAGGCTGCGGCCATGAGCGCCCTCGCCCGCACGGCTGCCCGACTGCTGCTGGGCTCGGCCATGGTGGGCGCGGGAGTGCTGCACCTGACCACCCAGCGGCAGGAGTTCCGGGCGCAGGTGCCCGAATGGTTCCCCGTCGACGAGGACCTGACTGTGCTGAGCTCCGGTGTCGCCGAGATCGCGCTGGGCGCCGCCTTCGTCGCGCTGCCAGGGAGGAAGCGGCTGATCGGCGGACTGCTCGCCGCCTTCTTCGTGGTCATCTTCCCGGGCAACGTCGCGCAGTACCTGGAGAGCACCGACGCCTTCGGCCTGGACAGCGACCGCAAGCGCCTGGTCCGCCTGTTCTTCCAGCCGCTCCTGGTCCTGTGGGCGCTGTACGGCGGTGGCTGGCTCCGGCGGCACCCCACGGGCTGACCCGGCCCGGGGTACTCACCGGTAGGCGGTGCGACCTGCGGCGACGGGATAGGTTCGGGGCAGACAACGGCTCGTCGGCAGGGGAGTGGCACTGTGGGAACGAGTGGCAGGTCGGTGCTGGTCACCGGCGGAAACCGGGGCATCGGGCTGGCGATCGCCCGCTCCTTCGCCGAGCAGGGCGACGCCGTGGCGGTCACCCACCGCGGCAGCGGCGCACCGGACGGGCTGTTCGGCGTGCAGTGCGACGTCACCAGCAGCGAGGACGTCGACCGCGCCTTTGCCGAGGTCGAGGCCCACCAGGGCCCGGTGGAGGTGCTGGTCAGCAACGCCGGCATCACCCGCGACGGGCTCCTGATGCGGATGAAGGAGGAGGACTTCGCCGACGTCCTCGACGCCAACCTGACGGCCGCCTACCGCGTGGCCAAGCGCGCCAGCGCCAAGATGGTCCGCGCCCGCTCCGGCCGGATGATCTTCGTGTCGTCGGTCGTCGGCCTGCTCGGCTCGGCCGGCCAGACCAACTACGCGGCGTCGAAGTCGGGGCTGGTCGGCCTGGCCCGGTCGATCGCCCGCGAGCTCGGCAGCCGCAGCATCACGGCCAACGTCGTCGCACCCGGGTTCGTGACGACGGACATGACCGCTGCCCTGCCGGAGGCGCGGCAGCAGGAGATCCTGGGGCAGGTGCCGCTGGGGCGGTACGCCTCGGCGGAGGAGGTGGCCGGCGTCGTGCGCTTCCTGGCCTCCGACGCGGCGGGCTACATCACCGGGGCGGTCGTCCCGGTCGACGGCGGACTGGGGATGGGGCACTGATGAGCGGCATTCTCGAGGGCAAGAAGGTCCTCGTCACCGGCGTCCTCACGGAGGCGTCGATCGCCTTCGCGACGGCGCGCATCGCCCAGGAGCAGGGCGCCACAGTCGTCCTGTCGAACTTCGGGCGGGCGCTGTCGCTGTGCCAGCGGATCGCCAAGCGGCTGCCGCAGGAGGCGGGCGTCGTCGAGCTCGACGTGACGGACACGGAGCACCTGTCGACGCTGGCCGACCGGCTCCGCGAGCAGGGCTTCGACACCCTCGACGGTGTCGTCCACTCCATCGGCTTCGCGCCGCAGGAGGCGATGGGCGAGGGCTTCCCCGAGGTCGCCTGGGAGCACGCCGCCACCGCGTTCCAGGTCTCGGCCTGGTCCTACGCCTCCCTGACCCAGGCCTGCCGGCCGCTGCTCGCCAACCCCTCCTCGGTCGTGGGGCTGACCTTCGACGCCTCCGTCGCCTGGCCGGTCTACGGCTGGATGGGCGCGGCCAAGGCGGCCCTGGAGTCGACCAGCCGGTACGTCGCCCGCGAGCTCGGGCCCCAGGGCGTGCGTTCCAACATCGTCGCCGCGGGTCCGCTGCGCAGCATGGCCATGAAGTCCATCCCGGGCAGCGCCCAGTTCGAGGAGGCCTGGGAGGGCCGCGCACCGCTGGGCTGGTCGGTCACCGACACCGCGCCCGCCGGCAAGGCCGTCGTCGCGCTGCTGTCGGACTGGTTCCCCGCCACCACCGGCGAGATCGTCCACGTCGACGGGGGCTTCCACGCCGTAGGCGTGTGAAGTCACAGAGCCACGCCGTCGGCGTGTGACGCCTGCCCCTGCATCCAGAACCACCCAGCAACCGGAAAGAACACCGTGCCCCGCGCCATCGTCGACATCACCCCTGCCGGTCAGCGCCCCGACGAGGACCCCTCGCTGGCCGTCCGCAACAACGGCGGCGTCGAGCCGTCGTCCGCCCCCGCCCCGGCCGGCCGCCGCGAGGCCCTGCTGCTGCTCTCCTTCGGCGGCCCCGAGGGCCACGACGACGTCATGCCGTTCCTGGAGAACGTCACCCGTGGCCGCGGCATCCCGCGCGAGCGGCTGGAGGAGGTCGCCGAGCACTACCACCACTTCGGTGGCGTCAGCCCGATCAACGACCAGAACCAGGCGCTGCTCGCAGCACTCGAGGACGGCCTGCGGTCCGCCGGGATCGACCTGCCGGTCTACTGGGGCAACCGGAACTGGGCGCCCTACGTCGAGGACGTCTGGCAGCAGATGGCCGACGACGGCATCGAGCACGCCTACGTCCTGGCGACCTCGGCCTACGCCTCGTTCTCCGGGTGCCGGCAGTACCACGAGGACGTCGCCCGGGCCCGTGCCGCGATGACCGTGGACGCCGGCGCGGCCGGTGGGCCGACGGCGGAGAAGCTGCCGCACTACTTCGACGCCGACGGCTTCGTGCGGGCCAACGCCGACGCGCTGGCCGCGGCGCTCGCCGGGCTGCCCGACGACGTGCGCGACGGCGCCCGGCTGGTCGCGACCGCGCACAGCATCCCGGACTCCATGGCGGCCGTCGCCGGACCCGAGGGGCACGCCTACGAGGCGGAGCTCCAGGCCGCCGCACGGCTCGTCGTCGACCGCGTCGCTCCCGGGCGGTCCTTCGACCTGGTGTGGCAGAGCCGCAGCGGCCCGCCGTCGGTGCCGTGGCTGGAGCCGGACGTGAACGACCACCTCAAGGCGCTCGCGGCGGCGGGGGAGAAGGCCGTCGTCCTGTTCCCGGTCGGCTTCGTCAGCGACCACCTCGAGGTGATCTGGGACCTCGACAACGAGGCGAAGGGGACCGCCGAGGAGCTGGGGCTGACCTTCGCCCGCGCCGCGACGGCCGGCACCCACCCGGCGTTCGTCGGCTCGCTGGTCGAACTGCTGGCCGAGCGCCGGGCCGGGGGAGAGCCGAGGTTGGGCACCAACTGCCCCGCGTCGTGCTGCTTCGTGCCGCCGCGGCCCCGCCCCACCAGCTGAAGGTCCCTCGGCCAACACCCGTGAAGCACCGTTGGTGCCGGCCGGCGCCAGGTAGGTGCCCCCTCCTAGCGGCGTCTGACGTAGACCCGGTCGACAGTGACCGACCGTTGAACCCTGACCACCCAGGTTCCGGCGGATGAGGGTTGCGGAGGTTCAACGGTGCGAGCCGGCGTCACCGCCAGGTGGGGGCGACGTCCTTGTAGTAGCGGCGGCCGAACACGCGCGACAGCACCGTGACGACCGGCGTGGGCACCGACCTCTTCAGGACGGCGCGGTTCTCCTCGCTCATCCCATCGGTGAGCCAGGCGAAGAACCGTCCGGCGACCGGCAGCGGCTGACTGCGCAGCTTCTTCTCGACGGCGTGCCACTCCGGGGAATCCATGTGCGGGGCGAGCAGCGGCTCCAGCTCCGTCTCCTCGTGCCGGAGGTGCCGCTCGGTGACGTCCCGCGTGCGTAGGAGGCTGCCCCGGGCCGCCGCGGCGTCGGCGCGCGATCCGCTCATGGCGACTGCCGCCATGGCAGACCTCGTCTCGGCCAGCGCCTCGGCCATGGCGTGGTGCTCGCTCTCCATGGTGTCCAGCAGCTGCTGGTCGACGCCCACCGAGGCGAGCATCGGCCAGATGTGGGTGTCCTCGCCCTCGTGGTGGTGGGTGAGCTCGGTCTGCAGGTTGCGGTAGGCCCGGTCCAGCGCCTGCGCGCGGGCCCGGTCGCCCTCGGCCATCTGGCCCAGGGCGTGCTCGAGGCGGTCCAGGTCGCGCCGCACCGCGCCGTGGATGACCCGGTTCATGGTCAGCTGCTCGGTCATGCCGGACGACCGTAGCGACTCCGGTGCGCCGCCGGAGGGGCTTACGGCCCGCCTCAGTCGGTGCCCGACTCCATCGCCGCGCGGTCGAGCAGCTCGTCGTGCTCGGAGACCTGCCCACGCGAGGCGATCGTCTCCGCGCCACCCTGAACCGAGGCGTCGATGAGACCGGTGGAGGCAGCCTGCGCGGCACCGATCGCGGCCTGCACCGAGCCCCCGACCATCCCGATCCGCGCGTACTGCTCCAGCCGGGCGCGTGAGTCGGCGATGTCCAGGTTGCGCATGGTCAGCTGGCCGATCCGGTCGACGGGGCCGAACGCGGAGTCCGAGGTGCGCTCCATCGACAGCTTGTCGGGGTGGTAGCTGAATGACGGGCCGGTCGTGTCGAGGATCGAGTAGTCCTCGCCGCGCCGCAGCCGGATCGTCACCTCGCCCGAGACGGCCATGCCGACCCAGCGCTGCAGCGACTCCCTGAGCATGAGCGCCTGCGGGTCCAGCCACCGGCCCTCGTACATCAGCCGGCCCAGCCGCCGTCCCTCGCTGTGGTAGCTGGCCAGGGTGTCCTCGTTGTGGATCGCGTTGACCAGCCGCTCGTAGGCGATGTGCAGCAGCGCCATGCCCGGCGCCTCGTAGATGCCGCGGCTCTTGGCCTCGATGATCCGGTTCTCGATCTGGTCGGACATGCCGAGCCCGTGCCGGCCACCGATCGCGTTGGCCGCCATCACCAGGTCGACGGCGGAGTCGAACTCCTTGCCGTCGATGGTCACCGGCCGGCCCTGCTCGAAGCCGATGGTCACCGTCTCCGGCTCGATCTCCACCGACGGGTCCCAGAAGCGGACGCCCATGATCGGCTCGACGCTCTCGATGCCGGTGTCGAGGTGCTCGAGGGTCTTGGCCTCGTGGGTGGCGCCCCAGATGTTGGCGTCGGTGGAGTAGGCCTTCTCGGCGCTGTCCCGGTAGGGGAGGCCGTGGGCGACCAGCCACTCCGACATCTCCTTGCGTCCGCCGAGCTCGGTGACGAAGTCGGCGTCCAACCACGGCTTGTAGATCCGCAGCCCCGGGTTGGCCAGCAGGCCGTAGCGGTAGAACCGCTCGATGTCGTTGCCCTTGTAGGTGGAGCCGTCGCCCCAGATCTGGACGTCGTCCTCGAGCATGGCCCGCACCAGCAGCGTGCCCGTGACGGCCCGGCCCAGGGGGGTGGTGTTGAAGTAGCTGCGCCCGCCCGAGCGGATGTGGAAGGCGCCGCAGGTCAGCGCGGCCAGCCCCTCCTCGACCAGCGCGGCCCGGCAGTCGACGAGACGGGCGAGCTCGGCGCCGTAGGCGGTGGCCCGGCCGGGGACCGAGTCGATGTCGGGCTCGTCGTACTGGCCGATGTCGGCGGTGTAGGTGCAGGGGACGGCGCCCTTGTCGCGCATCCACGCCACGGCGACCGACGTGTCGAGACCGCCGGAGAACGCGATGCCGACGCGTTCGCCGACCGGGAGGGACGTGAGGACCTTGGACACGAGCACAAGTATTCACGACTCTGCATGACCATGCAGCACCGGGTCCTCGGGCTCAGCGCGGCAGCGCGTTGTAGGCCGCCGTCACCGCCTCGCGGACGGCGCCGGACAGCGGCCGGAGGACGGCGTCGCGCCGGGCCGCCTGGGCCTGGTTGACCGCGCCCCCCGGGGCGTCGGCCATCGCCAGGTCGAGGACGGCGGCGACCCGCAGAGCGCGACCGAGGATGGCGAGCGCGAGGGGATCGGAGTCCGGCGGCAGCCCCTGCGCGGGCGTCGGGCGGGCCAGCCCGGCGAGCAGCTCGGGCACCTCGGGGTGCCAACGGGCGAGGTCGAGCTCGGCCAGCGTGCGGGCGGAGCCGCTGACGGCCAGGTCGAGCGCGCCCGAGGCCGCGCGGAGCGTCCCCTCGACCGGCGGGGGCGGGGGCGGCACGCCGTCCAGTCCGACCGCCGTCCACTGCAGGACCTCCGGGCCCAGCGGCTCGGGCACCAGCACCACCCGGTCGCCGATCGCGGCCTGCCCGGCCTCCAGTGCCAGGGCCGCGAGTCCGGGCACCGCCGGCAGCCCGCGGACGTCGCCGGGCGCGGGGAGCACCAGGCGCAGCCGCCGCTCACCGAGCCCGCGCAGGGCGGCGAGCGCCTCGCCCAGGGGGACGGCGACGTCGGTGCCCGGGAGCCCGCTCACGCGGTGGGCGGTGTCCGCAGTGACGGCGTCGAGCGCGTCGTCGTAGGAGGTGCGGCCGGTGAGCCAGGCGGTGGCCCACGCCGCGAGGCGGCCGGCAGGGAAGTCGTGCACCGGGCGAGGCTACGTCGGGAGCGACCGGGAGCGCCGATGGAACGATCGACGGGAAGCGCTCCGACCGGAGCGACGGGAGGAGTGGCGTGGCGCGACGGAGGAAGCCGGCAGCGCGGGAGCAGGCGCAGGAGAGCCGCCGACGGCCGAACCTGGGCGGCCTGCTGATCCTCGTCGCGATCTTCGCCGGCGTGTGGCTGCCGGACGGCGTGACGTTCCGGGTCCTGGGACCCTGGCTGGAGTCGCTCGGCGGATGGCAGCGAGCCGTCGTCGGAGTGCTGGTGGGGGCCGCCGCCGCGTCGCCCTGGGTACTGCAGCTGGCACCGCGGGTCTGGCGGTGGGGGCGCATCCCGGCCCAGACCCTCGTGGCCGCGGCCGGTGCCTGGTTGCTCACGGTGTGGCTGCCGCCGAAGAGCTACAACGGCACGGGCGTCCGTCAGGAGCTCTTCCGGGCCCGCGCCGAGTGGTACATCGCCACCTCGGTCGTCACCTTCCTGGCGGTGCTGGTCCTCGTGCTGGTCGCGGACTTCCGGGCCGACCGACGGCGTACCACCGCCGTGCACGAGGAGCACATGGCCGCGGTGCGCCGCGAACTCGCCGCCGGACGTGGGCGCCGCGGCCGCTGAGCGCGCGGCGGTGCGCCGCGTGCCGTTGCCTGCTCTGCCAGACTCGCGCCATGGCTGCGTGGGTGCTCTGGTTGATCGCCGCAGGCCTGTTCGTCGGCGGCGAGCTGCTCACGCTCGACCTCGTGCTGCTGATGTTCGCCGGAGGCGCGCTCGGCGGCACGGCCGTGGCGCTCGCCGGCGGGGCGGTGGCCTTCCAGCTGATCGCGTTCATCGCGGTGTCCCTCGCGCTGCTCGCCGTCGTCCGCCCGATCGCGAAGCGGCACCTGGAGAACAGCACCCCCCTGCAGCTGGACGGGGTCGACGGCCTGGTCGGGCGCACCGCCGTCGTCACCCGCGCGGTCGACGCCGCGGGCGGGCGGATCCGGATGGGGGCCGACGAGTGGTCGGCTCGCACCCAGCACCGTGGCGAGGCCTTCGGCGTCGGCGAGACCGTGCGCATCCTGCAGATCGACGGCGCCACGGCCGTGGTGGGCGACGCCCTGGAGTGAACCGTCCACAGGCTCCGTGACCGGGGCGGGCGGACGTGGGAGGGTCGGTGCCGACCGCCCCGACGAAGGAGGCCCCCGTGGAGCCCGCACTCATCGCCCTGATCGTCGTCGCGCTGCTGCTGATCTTCGTGCTCGCCAAGAGCCTGACCATCGTGCCCCAGGCGCAGGCGAAGGTCGTCGAGCGGCTGGGCCGCTACAGCCGCACGCTCACCCCCGGACTGTCCATCCTGGTGCCGTTCGTCGACCGGGTGCGCGCCACCATCGACCTCCGCGAGCAGGTCATCTCCTTCCCGCCGCAGCCGGTGATCACCGCCGACAACCTGCAGGTCGGGATCGACACGGTCGTCTACTTCCAGGTCACCGATCCCAAGCTGGCCGTGTACGGCATCGCGAACTACATCACCGGCATGGAGCAGCTGACGACCACGACGCTGCGCAACGTCGTCGGCGGGCTCAACCTCGAGGGCGCGCTGACCGGACGGGACGGCATCAACAGCCAGCTGCGCGAGGTGCTCGACGGCACGACCGGCCCGTGGGGGCTGCGGGTGGCCCGCGTGGAGATCAAGGCGATCGACCCGCCGCACTCGATCCAGGACTCCATGGAGAAGCAGATGCGCGCCGACCGCGACAAGCGCGCGGTCATCCTCACGGCCGAGGGGCACCGGCAGGCCGCCATCACCTCGGCCGAGGGCGAGAAGGCGTCGGCCATCCTCTCCGCGGAGGGCCGCAAGCAGGCCGCGATCCTCGAGGCGGAAGCCGAGCGGCAGAGCCGGATCCTGCGCGCCGAGGGTGAGCGGGCCGCGCTCTTCCTGCAGGCGCAGGGGCAGGCGAAGTCCATCGAGACCGTGTTCCAGGCGATCCACGACGGCAAGCCCGACCAGGGGCTGCTGGCCTACCAGTACCTGCAGACGCTGCCGCAGATCGCCCAGGGCGACGCGAACAAGATGTGGATCGTCCCGAGCGAGTTCAGCAAGGCCCTGGAGGGTCTGGCCAACCTCGGCGGTGCCGGCGACGGCAAGTCCTGGATGGACGTCGACGCGTCGGTCGACGGGCGCACCGCTCCTGCCGAGGGCGGCATCGACACCAGCAGCTGGTTCGAGTCGCAGCTGCCCAGCGCCGCGGAGCAGCCCGAGGCCAAGATCGAGCTGACCAGCATCACGGACTCGACCCCGCTCGTGCCGACGCCCCCGCCGCTGTCGGAGATCACCCCCGGCGTGCCGGCGGACGGCGAGGCGCCCCGGCCGTAGCGCGCGGCGGCCTCAGCAGGTCCCGGGTCCCTCCGCGCGAGGAACCGGGGCCGTCAGGGGGTCGACGGGCAACCGGGTGCGACCGGACGCCGTCCGCACGGCCAGGCCCTCGCGCGCCCAGTACTCGAAGCCGCCGATCATCTCCTGCACGTGCCGGTAGCCGGCCCGGGCGAGCGCGAGGGCACCCCGGGTCGAGCCGTTGCAGCCCGGACCCCAGCAGTAGACGACGAGGTGCGGGTCCGCCTCCGGCGCGGGCAGCTCGTCCAGCCGGGCGACGAGCTCCGGCAGCGGGAGGTGGCGCGCGCCGGGCACGTGGCCCTGGTCCCAGGCCATCCGGCTGCGCACGTCGATGAGCAGCGTGTCCGCCCCCGCCGTCCGGGCGGCGGCGACGTCGGAGGGGTCGGTCTCGTAGCGCAGCCGGGCGGCGAAGTGCGCGACGGCGTCCTGGTCGGGCGCGGGAAGGGGGGTCACGGGGCCAGCCTCGCCCGCCTCGGGCTCCGGTACGAGCGGTCCGGGCGCCAATGACCGCAGCAGAGCTGCCGTTCCCGGGGACGACGACGGCCCGGAGCCGTGTGGTCCCGGGCCGCCCGTCGCGTGCTCGTCAGTCCTTGAGCAGGCCCTCGCGGAGCTTCGCCAGCGTCTGGGACAGCAGGCGGGACACGTGCATCTGCGAGATGCCGATGTCCGCGGCTATCTGCGACTGGGTCATGTTGCCGAAGAACCGCAGGATGAGGATGCGGCGCTCGCGGGCCGGGATGGTGGCCAGCAGCGGCTGCAGCGACTCCCGGTACTCCACGCCCTCCAGCGCGGCGTCCTCCTCGCCCAGCGTGGCGGCCAGGGTGGGGGAGTCGTCGTCGCCGGACAGGCGCTCGTCCAGCGAGCTGCTGCGGTAGGCATTGGCGACGGCGAGGCCCTCGAGGACCTCCTCGCGCGGGATGCCCAGGTGCTGGGCCAGCTCGCTGGGCGTGGGAGCCCGGCCGTTCTTCTGCGCCAGCTCGCCCACCGCCGCGTTCAGCGACAGGTGCAGCTCCTGCAACCGGCGCGGCACGCGCACCGACCAGCCCTGGTCGCGGAAGTGCCGCTTGATCTCACCGGTGATCGTCGGCACGGCGAAGGAAAGGAACTCCACGCCGCGGGTCGGGTCGAAGCGGTCGATGGCCGCGATCAGACCCAGCGTGCCGACCTGCAGCAGGTCGTCGAAGGGCTCGCCGCGGTTGCTGAACCGGCGCGCGAAGTGCCGGACGAGGGGCAGGTGCTCCTCGACCAGGATCTCGCGCAGCCGCTCCCGGCGCGGGTCGTCCTTCTCCAGCGTCGCGAGCTCGGCGAACAGCGGCGCGGTGCGCTGCGCGCGGCGCCGGTTGTCCGAGAGCGGGACGGCTTCCTCGGCGGCGGGGGCCTCCACGGCGGGCGTCTCGTCCGTCGACGGGCCCTCCGCGGCGGGAAGCTCGGTGACGGGCACCTCGGCGACGGGTGCCTCGGTCACGTCCGGTGCCTCGCGCGGCTCCGGGGCGGCGTCCCGCGGGATCACCGTCATCCCGGTGGGGTCCGTGGCGGGAGACCGGGTCATCGGGCCACCGAGAGGTTCTGCCCTGCGCCGCCCGCCAGCTCGGCGGGGCGCTGGCCCGGCAGGAACTTGTCCATGGCGATCACCGCGACAGGGGAGGCGGAGCCGTCCCCGCCCGGGACCCGGTCCTGGCTGGCCGGGCGGCCCTCGACCGCGTCGACGAGCGTGGCCAGTACGGCCCAGCCGAATCCGTCGCGCGGCACGTCGACGCCCGCGGCCGTGGGCACCCACGCCTCGATGTGCAGTCCGCTCCGGGTCGTCTCGAAGACGACGGTCAGCGGGGCATCGCCCTCGACGATGCTGGCGAGCGTCGCGCACGCCTCGTCGACGGCGAGGCGGAGGTCCTCGACGCTGTCGAGGTCGTAGTCCATGCGGATGGCGAGGTCACCGGCCATCGCCCGGACCGCGGGCAGCTGCATCGGGGTGATGGGCACCCGCAGCTCCAGCCGTTCCGCGCGCCGCCCGTCCTGCGCGAGGGCGCCCCTCGAGTCAACCATCCGTTACCGCTCCTTCGTCCCGGCGTGCCCGGCCGACTGCCGTGCGACGTCCATCCTGCCCGTCGGACGCGGCGGAGGCCCACGGACCCTCGACGCGGCTGGCGGACCGGCGGGGAGAACTACCCGTTCCGGACGCGACGGCAAACGTGCGCTGCCCCACGCCCCACGCCCCCTCCGGCGCGGTTGCCGAGGTCGGGGGCCTGTTGTTCTCTGGCGGGCGATGAGCACCGACCACGCAGGGCAGCCACACCCGCCGGACGGCCCCGGGCCGGACGGGGCCGCCGTGCTGCTCGCGGCGATGGAGGGCGCGTCGGCCGCCATCTACTGCCTGGCCGGCTCCGGTCGGACCGTCTGGGCCAACGCCCGCGCGCGCCGGCTGGGCGGCGAGCTCGACCAGGTGCCGCCGGTCGCCGGCCGGCTCCTCCCCGCGGTGGTTGCGGCGGTGACACGCACCGGCCGGGCCGAGACGCTGAGCGGACCGCTGGGCGAGGGCGGGCCCTCGGTGACGGTCGTCGTCCGGGCCCTCCCCGTCGGCGGGGGGACCGGCGCGATGGCGATCATCGAGCACGACGCCGACGACGCCGCTGCCTGGCCGGCCCCCGGTGCGCACGCCGTCGAAGCCGCGCAGTCGTCGCTGCTCCCGCCGTTCCTGCCGATGCTCCCGGATCTGGCGCTGGCGGGCAGCTACCACCAGGCGACGTCGATCCGCGCCGCCGGTGGTGACTGGTACGACGCGGTGCCGCTGGGGGACGGGAAGCTCGCCCTCGTGGTCGGCGACGCGGTCGGTCACGGCGTCCCCGCGGCGGGCGCGATGAGCCGGCTGCGCGGCGCGATGCGGTCCACGGCGCTGCGCGACCCCGCGCCACCGGCCGTCCTCGCCGGCCTGGACGCGTTCGCCACCCTCATGGACGACGTCGAGGGCGCCTCGGTCTTCTACGGCGTCCTCGACTCCGCCAGCGGCGTCCTCTCGTACACGACGGCCGGCCACCCCGCGCCCCTGGTCGTCGGCGCGGACGGCAGCGCCTCGTTCCTGCCCGTCACACCCCGCCCGCCGCTGGGCAGCCTGCCCGACTCCGGGACGCCGGTGCACGAGTTCGTCCTCGAGCAGGGGTCGACCCTGGTGCTGTTCTCCAACGGAGCGCTCGCCGGGGCCGGCAGCGACTGGTCCGACGCCTTCGACCGGCTGATCGCCGCTTCCCGGCAGGTGCTGGGCCGCCCGGGCGCGGGGGACCCGGCCACGGCGTCGGCCCTCGCCGTCGAGATCGCCGAGCTGGTCCGGCCACCGCAGGACTGGCCCGACGACGTCGCCGTGCTGGTGGCCCACCGGCGGGTCGCGAGCCTCCAGCCCTTCCAGCTGGACCTGTCCGCCGTCCCGGCCTCCCTGCCCGGGATTCGCCGTCGGCTGGGTGCATGGCTCGGCGGGCTGGGGATGAGCGAGAACGACCGGGTCGGCGTGATGGCCGCCGTCGGCGAGGCGTGCGCCAACGCCGCGGAGCACGCCTACCGCGGGTCGGAACCAGGGCCCATGTCGGTGCGGGCGCGCGTGGACCCCGACGGCGTGCTCACCGTCTCCGTCCACGACGACGGGACCTGGCGGCCCCCGGACCGCGATCCGGGCGACCGGGGGCGCGGACTGCTGATCATGCGCCAGCTCGTCGACGGCGTCTCGCTGGACGACCGGGACGGCACGACGGTGACCCTGACCGTGCGACTGCGGCACACCTCCGAGGACGAGCCGTCCCCGGGCGGGAGCACCGAGGGCACGACGGTCGTCGTCGACCGGAGCGGGGACCGCCCGGTGGTGCGCGCCGAAGGAGCGGTCGACGAGGCCGGCGCCGACCAGCTGCGCATCCGCCTGCTCGAGGCCAGCCGCGGCGGCACCGCGCGGGTGGAGCTCGACCTGGAGGCCGTGACGCTCTTCAGCAGCGCCGCCGTGCGGGTCGTGCTGGCGATGGCCCGCATCGCGCGCGACGAGCGGTGGCGGCTCGTGGTGCACGCCACCGAGCGCGGGGTCACCCGGCACGTGCTCGAGGTCAGCGGCCTCGGCGGGCTGGTGGACCTCCGCTGACGGGTGACGGCGCGCCGTCCTGCGTTTGCGCAGGGTCATGCGTGCCCATCCTCCGGCGGTGAGACTGCGGCGGAGTGACGTGAACGGTCCCGGCTACCGACGCCGCCGGGCGGGCCGGGGGTTCGCCTACTACGACACCGACGGGGCGCTGATCAAGGACGACCGCCTCGACCGGATCCGCGGCCTGGCCATCCCGCCGGCCTGGCGCGACGTGTGGATCTGCCCGTGGCCCAACGGCCACATCCAGGCCACCGGGTTCGACGCCGCGGGGCGCCGGCAGTACCGCTACCACGACCAGTGGCGGGCCCGGCGCGACGCGGAGAAGCACGAGCGGGTCCTGGAGATCGCCCACCAGCTCCCCGACGTCCGGGACGAGGTCGTCGCGGCGCTGCGCACCCGCGGGCTCAACCGGGAGCGGGTGCTGGCGACGGCGATCCGGCTGCTGGACCTGGGGGCGTTCCGCATCGGCAGCGAGCAGTACGCCGAGGAGAACGGCACCTACGGCCTGGCCACGCTGCGCCGCGAGCACGTGCGGGTCCGCGGGGAGCGGACGTTCTTCTCCTACACCGCCAAGGGTGGGATCGAGCGCGAGGTCGAGCTCACCGACCGGCCGACGGCCACCGTGGTGCGCCAGCTGCTGGAGCGGCCGGAGGGCACCGGGGAGGAGCTGCTCGCCTACCAGGTGGAGGACGGCACGTGGCGTGACGTCACCAGCAGCGAGATCAACGCCTACCTCAAGGACATCAGCGGGGCGGAGATCACCGCCAAGGACTTCCGGACCTGGAACGCCACGGTGCTCATGGCCGCGAAGCTCGCGGAGGCGCCCCGGCCGACGTCCAGGACCGCCCGGAAGAAGATCGTGAACGCCGCCTACAAGGAGGTGAGCGAGCAGCTGGGCAACACCCCGGCGGTCTGCAAGGCCAGTTACGTCGACCCGCGGGTGGTGGACCGGTTCGAGCACGGCGAGACCGTCGCGGAGGCGCTCGGGGACGCGGAGGACGCCGAGGCAGACCGCGACGTGCAGCGCGCGCTGGAGCAGGCGGTCTGCCAGCTGCTCACGGCCTGAGCTGAGACAAGGAAGGGCCCCACCGGTGACCGGCGGGGCCCTTCCTCGTGCGTCAGCTTCAGCGGGCGGAGCTGTCCGCGATGGTGAAGAGGTCGATCAGGCCGGTCACCTCGAGCGGCCGCGTGACGGCACGGGTCGTGGCGATGAGGCGCAGGGCGACCTCACGGCTGCGGGCGGACTTCTGCGTCTCCACCAGCACGGCCAGGCCGGCGGAGCCCAGGAACTGGACGCCGGACAGGTCGATCACCAGCTCGCGGGGCGACTGCTCCAGCTGGCTGTCCAGCGTCGAGCGCAGCACGGGAGCGGTGAAGGTGTCCACCTCGCCGACGACCTTCACCGTCACCACGCCGTCCTCGTCGGTGGAGGTGGAGAGCGTGATCACGTCGTCGAACGGCGCCTCGGTGCCTTCGGTCGACACGTCGGGCTGCCCCTCGGCGGGCAGGTCGGAAGTGGTCACGGACGGTGCTCCTCTCGGCGGCGGCGCAGTGGCACACCGCCCGGTCAATCTACCGCTGCGCGTCCAGCGCACGATGGCACCGGGTGGCTGCGCTCGGTCGACGCGGCCGGAACAGGCCCTCGTGGGGTCCGCTCCGGTACGGCTGCCTGCTCAACCGCGGACCCAACGTAGACAACGGTTCGTGCGGACGCCAACCCACCCCGGGAGTTGGCGGCCGGGTGTCGCGTCTCCGGGGTGGATCAGGACCGGAACCGTGCGATCAGCCGTCGATGACGTGGACGGCGGACTCCTCGGGGCCCTCTCCGCCGATGGCCGCGTCCCCGGTGGCCTCCATGTCGTCGGCCGTGCGGTTGGTGCCCGAGTCGCTGTTCGGCGTGGTGTTCAGGTCCTGCTCCAGCTGGACGTCCGCGCGCTGCGGGTCCTCGGCGGGTCGGACGTCCGGGACGTCGTCGGGGAGCTCGCGGTCCAGGCGGCCGGTGAGCGACTCGCCCTCGGCCTGCTCGAACGCGGTCGTGCCGAAGTCGGTGGTGGCGGTCGGGCTCTCCCCGGGCATCGCCTGGAACTGCGGGTCCTCGGCGCGCTGCAGCGTGGGGGAGTCGTCCTGCGCCACCTCGGGGATGCCGTCGTCCTCGGGGAAGATGTCGCGGGCGGTCTGACCTTCGGTCTGGGTGGTGCCGTCGGTGGTGCCGGGATCGGTCATGAGCGTCTCCGTTCGTCGCGCGGGCGCACCCGCGTCCGTCGTCCGCTGGGGACCATGGGCCGGTCCGGTGGACCGGCATCGGACCACCGCCCTACCCGTGGCCTGCGTCGCCATGCCTCGTGTGCCCTGCGGCACGCTCGGACGGATCGGCGCGTGGCGGGGCGGTTGCGCGGGTAGCGCCGCACCATGGCGATCGCAGACGAGGTGCAGCGGATCGGGGCCCCGGTCCGCCGGTGGGCCCGCACGCAGAAGCGTGAGTACACCAACGGGGAGGCGCGCCCCCTCGGCGCCGACCTCGGCGCGATGGGCGTCTACCTGGGTCTGGTGTCCGCGGCCGCCACGGCGGTCCGGGCCTCCGGGAAGGAGTTGCCCGAGCGGATCCCGTTCGGCGACGCCGCCCTGCTGACCGTGGCCACCTTCCGGCTGGCCCGCCGGATCGCCAAGGACCCGGTGACGGCTCCGGTGCGGGCGCCGTTCGTGCGCTTCGAGGGCCCGTCGGGGCACGCGGAGGTCGCCGAGGAGGTGCGCGAGCACGGCGGCGTCAAGCACGCGGTGGGGGAGCTGCTGACCTGTCCGTTCTGCCTGGCGCAGTGGGTCGGCACCGGCTTCGTGTTCGGCTACGTCACCGCGCCGAAGGCCACCCGGTTGGCCGCCCTCACCATGACGATGGTGGCCGGCTCGGACGTGCTCCAGTTCGTGTACGACGCCATCCAGAACGGCGCGCTGGCGCCGTCCACGGGGGACGAGGAGTCCGCCGGCGTGGACGCCTGAGGTCCTCCGACCGGGGGAGACCCCGTGTCCGCCGACCTGCCACGGGCGGCCCTGCGCACCTATCGTGTGATCTTGACCCGGAACGGGTCGGCGCGGGACCCACCCCGGGTCCCCTTCGGGAAGGGGCGGCATGCGATCGATCTGGCGCGGGGCCGTGTCCTTCGGGCTGGTCAGCATCGGCGTGAAGCTGTACTCCGCCACCGAGGACAAGGACATCCGCTTCCACCAGGTGCACGCCGTGGACGGTGGCCGGGTCAAGTACAAGCGGGTCTGCTCGATCGACGGCGAGGAGGTCGAGTACGGCGACATCGCCAAGGGCTACGAGCTGCCCGACGGCCAGGTCGTCATCCTCACCGACGCCGACTTCGACGAGCTGCCGCTGAGCACCCGGCGCGAGATCGAGGTGCTGGAGTTCGTCGACCAGGACGAGATCGACCCGATCATGTTCGAGAAGACCTACTACCTCGAGCCCGACGGCCCGGCGGCCCGCCCGTACGTGCTGCTGCGCGACGCCCTGGAGAACGCCGGTCAGGTGGCGATCACCAAGATCGCCATCCGGCAGCGCGAGTCGCTCGCGGTCCTGCGGGTCCGCGACGGCGTGCTGGTGATGCACACGATGCGGTGGCCCGACGAGATCCGCCGTCCCGACTTCGCCTTCCTCGACGAGGACATCGCCGTCCGGCCGCAGGAGCTGAAGATGGCCGAGGCGCTGATCGGCTCCATGACGTCGGAGTTCGACCCGGGCCAGTTCACCGACGACTACCGCGAGGCCATGACCGCCCTGCTGGAGGCCAAGCAGAGCGGCGGTGACGTGCAGCAGCCGCCGGAGGTCGCCGACGACGGCGCCGCGGTGGTCGACCTGATGAGCGCGCTGCGCCGCAGCGTCGAGCGCGCCAAGGGCGGCTCCGGAGCAACCGACTCCGCCGACGACGTCGACGACTCCGACGACTCCGCCGCCGAGGACGAGGCTCCGGCGAAGAAGGCCCCCGCCAAGCGCGCCCCGGCGAAGAAGGCGGCCGCCGCGAAGGCGCCCGCGAAGAAGACCCCGGCATCGAAGACCACGGCATCGAAGACCACGGCCGCGACGACCACGGCCGCGAAGACCACGGCGGCGAAGACCACGGCCGCGAAGACCACGGCGGCGAAGAAGAGCGCGAGCGCCGACAAGCCCCCGGCCAAGCGCGCCCGCCGCAGCGCCTGACGTGCCGGGCCGGCGGGACGACCCGCTCGCCGAGTACCGCGCCAAGCGGGACCCGGCGCGGACGGCCGAACCGGTGCCGCCCGCCGGGCAGCGGCTGCCCGTGGGCGACGACGACACCTTCGTCGTCCACGAGCACCACACGCCCCGCGGCAGGACGGGCGAGCGCGTGCACTGGGACCTCCGGCTCGAGCGCGACGGCGTCCTGAAAAGCTGGGCGGTGCCCAAGGGGCCGCCGCTGGAGCCGGGAACCAACCGGCTCGCCGTGCCCACCGAGGACCACCCGCTCGAGTACGCGTCGTTCGCCGGCACCATCACCGCCGGCGAGTACGGCGGCGGCGCGGTGACCATCTGGGACGCCGGCCGGTACGCCACGGAGAAGTGGGACGAGCGGCACGTCATCGTCACCTTCGACGGCCGCCGGCTGACCGGCCGGTACGCCCTCTTCCCGCTCGCCGACGGCACCTGGAACATCCGCAAGCTGGACGCCACCGCGCCGCCGGAGCCGCCGCCCGCCCCGCTGCCGATGCTGGCGACCGCGGGGGCGATGCCCTCCGCCGACGAGGACGACCGCTGGGGCTACGAGTTCAAGTGGGACGGGGTGCGGGCCGTGGCCACGGTCCGCGGCGGGGTGCTGTCCCTGTCCTCCCGCAAGGCCACCGACATCACCGTCCGCTACCCGGAGGTGTCGCGGCTGCCGACGGCGCTGGCCGGTCGCGACGCCGTCGTCGACGGCGAGATCGTGATGATGGACGCCGCCGGCCGCCCCGACTTCGGCGCCTTGCAGAACCGGATGCACCGCACCGGCCCGGAGGTGCCGCGGATGGCGGCCGCCGCGCCGGTCACCTACCTGGTCTTCGACCTGCTCGCGCTGGACGGTGAGGACCTGCGCGGGCGGCCCTACGCCGAACGGCGGGAGCTGCTCGACGAGCTGGCCCCGGCCGGGCACCGCTGGGTGCTGACCCCGTGGTTCCGGGGAGGCGGGGCCGACGTGCGGGCCGCGAGCGAGGAGAACGGCCTGGAGGGCGTCGTCGCCAAACGGCTGGAGTCCCCGTACCGGGAGGGCGTGCGCAGCCCCGACTGGCGGAAGGTCAAGAACTTCTTCACTCAGGCGGTCGTCGTCGGCGGGTGGCGCCCGGGGCAGGGACGTCGGGAGGGGACCATCGGCTCGCTGCTCGTGGGCGTACCGGACGACGAGGGCCGGCTGGTCTACGTCGGGCACGTCGGCACCGGTTTCAGCGACGCCGACCTGCGGCACCTGCAGCGCACGCTCACGCCCCGGACGTCGGCGCCGTTCGACGGGGCGTTGCCGCGGGAGGTCACCCGGGACGCGCACTGGGTGGAGCCGGACCTGGTGGGCGAGGTGGCCTATGCGGTGTGGACGGCCGACGACCGGCTGCGGCACCCGTCGTGGCGCGGCGTCCGGGATGACCTGGAGCCGGACGACGTGGTGAGGGAGCCGTGAGCCCCTCCAAGCAGCGGGTGGAGATCGACGGCCGGACGCTGTCGGTGTCCAACCTGGAGAAGGTGCTGTTCCCCGAGGTGGGGTTCACCAAGGCCCAGGTCATCGACTACTACGTGCGCATCGCACCGGTGCTGCTGCCGCACGTGGCCGGGCGGCCGGTCACCTTCACCCGGTGGCCCGACGGCGTCGAGGGCCAGACGTTCTTCGAGAAGAACAGCGCCCGGCACGCCCCGGAGTGGGTGCGGCGGGTGACCATCCCGAGCCCGGGCAGCAGCCGGGGGCGGGAGACCCTGGACATGGTGCTGCTCGAGTCCACCGCGGACCTCGCATGGGCGGCCAACCTCGCCGCTCTCGAGGTGCACGTGCCCCAGTGGCAGGTGGACGACGACGGGCAGCCGGCGCTGCCCGACCTGCTCGTGCTCGATCTCGACCCGGGGCCGGAGACCGGCATCCTCGAGTGCTGCCTCGTGGCGGAGCGGCTCGGGCAGCGGCTGGAGGCCGACGGGCTGGACCCGGTGGTGAAGACGTCGGGTTCCAAGGGCATGCAGGTGTACGCGCCGATCGAGGCACCCACCGACCGCGAGCACCCCAGTCGGTACGCCAAGGCGCTGGCGCAGGAGCTCTCCGCCGAGACGCCGGACGACGTCGTCTGGCGGATGGAGAAGGCGCTGCGCCCGGGCAAGGTGCTCATCGACTGGAGCCAGAACAACACGGCCAAGACCACCGTCGCCCCGTACTCGCTGCGCGCCCGCGCCGGCGCCACCGTGTCCACGCCGATCGGGTGGGACGAGGTCGACGCGGTGCGGGACGGCTCGCTGGACCCCGCGGAGCTGCGCTTCACCACCGACGAGGTCCTCGCCCGGGTCGAGGAGTACGGCGACCTGTTCGACGTCGCCGGTGCCACCCGGGCGTCCCTGCCGGAGGCCTGAGGAGGCACGATGGCGGCCATGTCCGCCGCCGGCCCGAACGACCCCAGCACCACCGACGTCGGGCGGCTGGTGGTCCGCTGCCCCGACCAGCCGGGCATCGTCGCCGTCCTCTCCCGGCTGCTGGCCGACGTCGGCGCGAACATCACCGAGTCGCAGCAGCACTCCTCCGACCCCCTCGGCGGCACCTTCACCCTCCGCCTGGAGTTCGTCCTCCCGGAACTGGCCGCCCGCCGACCGCAGCTGGAGGGGGCGCTCGAGCTCCTGGCCCGGCAGTGGGGGATGACGTGGCGGCTGGCGGAGGCGACGCACCGGCCCACCGTCGCTGTGTTCGTGAGCAAGACGGACCACGTGCTCCAGGAGCTGATCTACCGGGTGCGGGCCGGGGACCTGCGGGCCGAGATCACCGCCGTCGTCTCCAACCACCCCGACCTCGCACCGGTGGCCGAGGCCGCGGGCATCCCGTTCCACCACGTGCCGGTGACGCCCGCGACGAAGGCCGAGGCGGAGACCCGGGCCCTGGAGATCGTCGGCGACGTCGACCTCGTCGTGCTGGCCCGGTACATGCAGGTCGTCTCCGCCGACTTCTGCAGCCGGTTCCCGGAGCGGCTGATCAACATCCACCACAGCTTCCTGCCGGCGTTCGTGGGCGCGAACCCGTACCAGGCCGCGCACGACCGCGGGGTGAAGCTGATCGGGGCGACGGCGCACTACGTGACGCCGGAGCTGGACGCCGGCCCGATCATCGAGCAGGAGGTTGCCCGCGTCGACCACCGCGCGACGGTCGAGGACATGCGCAGGGTGGGCCGCTACGTCGAGCGGCAGGTGCTCGCCCAGGCCGTGACCTGGCACGTGGAGGACCGCGTGATCGTGGAGGGGCCGCGCACCATCGTTTTCGGCTAGTCACCTCGGCCCCGTGCAGGGGCCCGTCACGAGCGTGCGAGTGATGGGAGGCACGGGGTCCTTAAGTTGACTAGTTCAAAACAAGGGTGTTGGGTGGACGCCGATGGAGACGACCTGGGCGCACCGGCTGCGCGAGACGGGCCTGCGGGTCACCCGACCGCGGCTGTCCGTGCTCGACGTCCTCTCCGCCCACCCCCACGCCGATGCCGACACCATCGTCACCGGCGCCCGCGCCCAGCACCCCACGCTGTCCCCGCAGACCGTCTACGGCGTGCTGGACGCGCTGGTCTCCGTGGGGCTCGCCCGCCGGATCGAACCCGCCGGCGCGCCCGCGCTCTTCGAGCTGCGGGTGGGCGACAACCACCACCACCTGGTCTGCCGCTCCTGCGGCGTCGTCGCGGATGTCGACTGCGCCGTGGGAGCCGCCCCGTGCCTGAGTCCCTCGGACGCGGCCGGCTTCGTCGTCGACGAGGCCGAGGTCGTGTTCTGGGGGCTGTGCCGAGCCTGTCAGCAGCCGGCAGCAGCAGAGTCCGTGCAGTTCGAAGCGCACGAAATCCGAGGAGGAGCATCCGCATGACCGACGTCGCATCGCAGGGCGCGGCCCCGAGCGAGGCCGACCGCCCGGTCCTGACCAACCGTCAGGGCCACCCGGTCTACGACAACCAGAACCAGCGGACGGTGGGCGCACGTGGCCCGGCGACCCTGGAGAACTACCAGTTCCTCGAGAAGATCAGCCACTTCGACCGGGAGCGCATCCCGGAGCGCGTGGTGCACGCCCGCGGCATCACCGCGTTCGGCTACTTCGAGGCCGACGGCACCGTCGGCGACGAGCCGATCGCGAACTACACCCGGGCCAAGCTGTTCCAGGAGAAGGGCAAGCGCACCGACGTCGCCGTGCGGTTCTCCACGGTGGCCGGTGGCCGCGACTCCTCCGAGTCCGCGCGCGACCCTCGCGGCTTCGCCGTGAAGTTCTACACCGAGGACGGCAACTGGGACCTCGTCGGCAACAACCTGGGTGTCTTCTTCATCCGGGACGCCATCAAGTTCCCCGACTTCATCCACTCGCAGAAGCCGGACCCGGTCACCTTCGAGGCCAGCGTCGCCGAGCGCGCCTTCGACTTCTTCAGCCAGACCCCCGAGGCCATGCACATGATCTCGCTGGTCTTCAGCCCCCGCGGCACCCCGGCCAACTACCGGAACATGCAGGGCTTCGGCGTGAACACCTACAAGTGGCTCAACGCCGCCGGTGAGAGCGTCCTGGTCAAGTACCACTGGTACCCCCGCGAGGGCGTGAAGTCCTGGCGCGCCGCGGACGCCGCGGCCGCGCAGGCCAAGAGCCTGGGCACCCACACCAAGGACCTGCACGACTCGATCGCCGCGGGCGACTTCCCGCAGTGGGACCTCTACGTCCAGATCATGAGCGACGACGAGCACCCGGAGCTGGACTTCGACCCGCTCGACGACACCAAGACCTGGCCGCAGGAGCTCTTCCCGGTGCGCAAGGTCGGCACGATGACCCTCAACCGGATGCCGGTGGACAACTTCACCGAGAACGAGCAGATCGCGTTCGGCACCGGTGTGCTGGTCGACGGCCTGGACTTCTCCGACGACAAGATGCTGGTCGGCCGGACGTTCTCCTACTCCGACACCCAGCGCTACCGCGTGGGCCCGAACTACCTGCAGCTGCCGGTGAACGCGCCCAAGGCTCGCGTGGCCACCAACCAGCGCGACGGGCAGATGGCCTACGGCGTCGACCGCGCCGAGGGCACCAACCCGCACGTGAACTACGAGCCGTCGATCCTCGGTGGCCTGCGCGAGGCGGAGTACCCGACTCACGACGAGCAGGGCCCGGTCATCACCGGCCGGCTCACCCGCAAGCGGATCCCGCGCACGAACGACTACCAGCAGGCCGGTGAGCGCTACCAGCTCTCCGAGCAGTGGGAGAAGGACGAGCTGGTCGCCAACCTCGTCGGTGCCCTGGAGCAGTGCCGCCGCGACATCCAGGAGCGGATGGTGTGGCACTTCTTCATGTGCGACGACGAGTGGGGCCAGCGGGTCGGCGACGCCCTCGGCATCACCGCCGACGACGTGCGCGGCCTGGAGCCGCTCCAGACGCAGACGCTCACCGACGACGAGCTGGCCCGCGCGGCCAACCTCGGCAAGAACGGCCCGCGGGACGTCACCGGCAAGGACATGACGCACTGCGTGCCCAACGAGCACGTCGCCGTCGCCTGACGCCTCGCACCACCACGACGGGCCGCGACCGGGAAACCGGTCGCGGCCCGTCGTGCGTTCAGAGCAGGACGGCGGCGCGCCAGCCGCGCAGCGAGTTCACGACGGCGAGTTCCTCGGCGCCGGTGAGGTCGTCCGGCGTGAGTGGCCGTTGGTGCAGCCGGCCTGCCGCGACCAGCCGCCCGCGTTCCACGCCGGGCAGGCACCCGGACGACACCGGAGGCGTCCACCAGCGGCCGTCGAGCCGGACGGCGAGGTTGGCGATGGTCGTCTCCGTCACCTCCCCGCGCGAGGACGTCAGGACGACGTCGTCGGCGGCGGGCCACCGCGCGGCGCGCTCGGTGTAGACGTCCCGTCGCGTGGTCTTGTGCCGGAGCCAGACGTCGTCGGCGTCGACGGGCTCGGGGTCCACCGCGAGCCGGACCGGACCGTCGACGGCGGCCGGCGGCGGAGCGACCTCGATCTCCAGCCCCCCGTCGCGCCGGAGGACCAGCCGCACCCGCGCCGGTGCGGTGTCCTCGGCGACCCGGGCCAGCCGCCGGCGGACGTCGTCGAGGTCGAGGGGGAAGCCCGCCCAGGCGGCGGAGCCGGCCAGCCGGTCGAGGTGGCCCTCGAGGTTGCGCAGGGTGCCCCCGGGGAGGCGGGCCATCGTCTCCAGCAGCGCGAACTCCTCGTACGGCCGGCCGAGGATCTCCGCCTTCGCCAGCAGCTCGGCGTGCTCGGCGTCGGCATCCGAGGCCCAGGTGATGCCACCACCGGTGCCGTAGACGGCCGTACCGCCGGCCCGCTCGACCGTCACGGTCCGGATCGCCACGTTGAACCGGGCGCGGAAGGCCTGGCCCGGGGGTGCGACGACGCCGACCGCGCCGCAGTAGACCCCGCGCGGCTCGGCCTCCAGCTCCCGGATGAGCTGCATGGTCCGGTGCTTGGGCGCGCCGGTCACCGATCCGGAGGGGAAGAGGGCGCGGAAGACGTCGACCAGGCCGACATCGGGTCGCGGCCGTGCGGTCACGTCGGAGGTGAGCTGCCAGACCGTCTCGTAGCGCTCGGCGCGGAACAGCACGGGGACCTCGACGCTGCCCACCTCGGCGATGCGGCCCAGGTCGTTGCGCAGCAGGTCGACGATCATCAGGTTCTCGGCCCGCTCCTTGTCGCTGGCCAGGAGCGCCCGGCGCGCCTCGTCGTCCTCGATGGTGGTCGCGCCCCTGCGCGCGGTGCCCTTCATCGGGCGGGTGAGCAGACGGTCGCCGGTCCAGTCGACGAACAGCTCGGGGCTGGCGCTGGCGACGACGTGGCTGCCGACGTCCAGGAAGGCCGCCCACGACCCGCGCTGCCCGTACGCCAGGTCGGCGTAGAGCTGCTCCAGGTCACCGGTCACCGGTGCGTGCATCCGCACGGTGAGGTTCACCTGGTAGGCGTCCCCCGCGGCGATCGAGGCCCGGACCGCCGCGACGGCGTCCCGGTACCCGGCCGGTGTCCAGTCGCGCCGCCAGGGTCCGGCCGTGTAGTCGCGCGTGCGGCCCGGCGGGGGAGCGACGGGTGGCACCGCGTGCGCCCGGTCGGCGAGCCCGAACACCGCCAGGGGCAGCGACTCGCCCGGGGGGCGCGCGGGAACCGAGGCGCCGGGGTGGAGCCCGGGGGCCGCCTCGTAGGCCACGTAGCCGAAGGCCCACGCCCCGGCGGCCGTCGCCCGCTCCACCTCGGCCAGCACGGGCACGACGTCGGCCGTCTCCCGCGCCACCAGGACCCGGTCGGCCCGCGGGAAGGCCAGGGCGGTGCCCGCGGCCAGGTCGTCGAACCGCCCGTGCACCGGGCCGCCCAGGCCGGAGTCGTTCAGGGCAGGGTCACTCGCCGCCACGGGGGTGCTTGCGGTCCTGGTCGGCCAGGAACCGCTCGAACTCGGCGCCGATCTCCTCGGCCGTCGGGACCGCGCCCTCCTCGCTGAGCAGGTCGCTGTTCTCCCGAGCCGTGGTGAAGGCGTCGTACTGCTGCTCCAGGGCGGCGACGACCGCGGTGTTCTCCGCCGACCGGGCGATCTGCTCGTCGACCTCGGTGCGGTGGGTCTCGGCGGCCTCGCGCAGCGACTCGACCGGCACGTGCAGGCCGGTCAGCTGCTCGAGGTGCTCCAGCAGCGTCAGGGAGGCGGCGGGGTACGTGGCCTGGGCCAGGTAGTGCGGCACGTGGACGGCGACGCCGAGGGCGTCCACTCCGGCCTCGCCGAGCCGCACCTCCAGCAGCGAGGCCACGCTGCCGGGGATCCGCATCTCGCCCCAGTACACCGGGTACTGCTCGATGAGCGCCCGGCGGGTGGCGTGCGCGGTGACGGTGACCGGGCGGGTGTGCGGCACCGGCATCGGGATCGCGTGCAGGGCCACCACCGAGGTCACGCCCAACCGCTGGACCAGCTGGGCGATCGCGGCGACGAACCGCTCCCACTGGAAGTCCGGCTCGGTGCCGTGCAGCAGCAGGAACGGGGTGCCGGCGTCGTCCTCGACGGAGTACAGCTGGATCTCCGGCGCGTGGAAGGTCTCGTAGCGGTCGCCGCTGAAGGTGACGCGGGGCCGGTGCGCCCGGTAGTCCACGAGGGCGTCGGCGTCGAAGCGGGCGATGACCTCGTGCGGGAGGCCGGCCAGCAGGTGCGAGCCGGCCAGGGCGCCGGCGTGCGCGGCGTCGAAGTCCCCGGCGATGTCGTGCACGAGCACCAGCCCGCCACGGCCCTCGGGGCCTCCGGCCGCCTCCTCGCGGGCGAGGCCATGATTCTTCTCCCCGCCCGCGAGGAACTGATCCGCTCCGGGCAGGAGCTCGACGAGGTCCTCGGGTCGCTGGGTCACTCGGTCATACCTCCGTCGTCGGAACCACTTCCGCTGCAGCCTCGCGGCGCCCCGCGGCATTCCCGTCAGCGCCCCGACCGGTCAGCCGGACGTGGCGGGCCCGCCGGAGGTGGCCGGCCCGGTCGGGACGTCGGCGTCGGGCGGTGCCTGTTCCTCGGTCAGGACGGCGCCGTCCTGACCGCCCTCGAGCCTGGCCCGGGTGCCGTCCTCGTGCACCTCCGGGTTCCGGCCGTCCAGTTCGTCCCGGATGTAGCGGTAGACGACGGCGATGAGCGCCGCCACCGGCACGCCCAGGAAGGCGCCCGTGATCCCCGCCAGGCTGCCGCCCGCGGTCACCGCCAGGATGACCACGCCCGCGTGCAGGTTGAAGCCCCGCCCCTGGATGATCGGCTGCAGCACGTTGCCCTCGATCTGCTGCACCAGCAGCACGATGCCCAGGATGATCAGGGCGGTCGTGAGCCCCTCGTCGACCAGCGCGATGAGGACCGCGAACGCGCCGGCGACGAACGCACCGATGATCGGGATGAAGGCGCCGAAGAAGGTCAGTACGGACAGCGGGATCACCAGCGGGACGTCGAAGATCCACAGCCCGAGGCCGATGAACAGCGCGTCGATGAAGCCGACCAGCGCCTGCTGCCGGATGAACTCCGACAGCGTCGACCAGGTCTTGTACGACAGCGCGGCCACGTGGCGGGCGGCCCGGGGGCCGGTCTGCGCCGACAGCCAGGGCACCCAGCGGGTGCCGTCCTTGAGGAAGAAGAAGCACAGCAGCAGGGCCAGCAGGAGGTTGATCAGTCCGCTGCCGACCGCCGAGGCGCCCGACACCGCGGTGCTGGCGATGTCCTGGGCGTTGCCCTGGATGTTGTTGATGACGGAGTCGACGGCGTCGCCGATCTGCTGCTCGTCGATGTTGAACGGCGGGCCCTGCAGGCGTTCCTGGAGGTCCTGGAGACCACCGGAGGCCTGGTCGCCCAGCTCGACGACCTGGTCGGCGACCGACGGCGCGATGGCCGCGATCAGGCCGCCGAACGCGGTGAGGAAGACGACCACCACCACGCTGGCCGCCAGCGCCGGCGGCCAGCCGTGCCGGCGGAGGAACCTCGTGGGCGGCCAGAGCACGGTGGCGATCAGCAGCCCCAGGACGATCGGGAGCAGGACCACCCACAGTCTGCCCAGCACGTACCCGAGGACCACCACCGCGGCGACGATGAGCAGGAACTGGGCGGAGGCGGTCGCGAGGACGCGGGAGGCGGCCTGCATCCGGGCGCCCCGGCTGTCGTCCGGGGCGGGGGCCTGGCTGCCGGCCGCGCCGGTGACGCCGTCGGTGACCGGCGCGGCGGTCACGCCGGACGGGTGGGGCGCCGGGGCGCGGGGCGCCTCGACGGTGCGGGCGGCGTCGTCCCGGCGGGGGAGCTTCAGACCTGGAACGCGGAGCCTCATGGAAGTGATCACAGCACACGCGGCGCGGTCCGACCGGCCGGACGGCGATCGTCACACCCGCGTCGTAGCGTCGGGTCATGCCGAGGACCGCCACCGCCGACCGTGTCCACCGCGCTGCCCTGCTGGAGTTCCTCCGGCCCCGCCACAAGGCCGTGCTCGTCACCCGCCGCCGCGACGCCGGGGTGCAGCTCTCGCCGGTGACGTGCGGCGTGGACGGCGAGGGACGCATCGTCGTCTCCACCTACCCGCAGCGCGCCAAGGCGGCCAACGCCCGCCGGGCCTCGGCGGTGTCGCTGTGCGTGCTGTCCGACGACTTCGACGGGCCCTGGGTCCAGGTGGACGGCGAGGCGGAGGTGCTGGACCTGCCGGAGGCGCTGGAGCCGCTGGTCGACTACTACCGGGCGATCAGCGGAGAGCACCCCGACTGGGACGAGTACCGCGCGGCCATGGTGCGCCAGGGCAAGTCGCTGCTGCGGATCACCGTCACCGGGTGGGGGCCCGTCGCGACGGGTGGATTCCCCCCCGACGTGGTCGACAAGCTCTGAGGCTTGCATCTTCTGATGAAAGCTGACAGGCTTGCGGGGTGCCCTTCGTGCTGACGGTCGACCAACGCGCCAGCCGGCGGACCCCGGACCGGGTCGCCGACGTGCTGGGCCGCCTCGAGCGCTCGGTGCCGGCGGTGTTGGCCTTCGAGCGCACCGCGGGTGACGAGTTCCAGGGTGTGCTCGACGACCCGGACGTCGTCGTGGACGTCGTCCTCGACCTGCTGCGCGACGGCACCTGGAGCGTGGGCGTGGGCGCGGGTCCGGTGCAGACGCCGCTGCCCTCCAGCACCCGCGCCGCGGCCGGGCCGGCGTTCCTCAGCGCACGCCGGGCGGTCGACGCGGCCAAGCAGCGCTCCGTGCACGTGGCGGTCCGCGGCGCGGGAGCGACGGACGCCGAGGACGCGCAGGCGGTGCTGAGCGCGCTGGCGGTCGTCGTCGAACGGCGCAGTCCCCAGGCGTGGGAGGCCATCGGACTGGTCGAGGACGGCCGCACCCAGGCCGAGGCCGCGGCCGCGCTCGGCATCTCCCGCCAGGCGGTCGGCCAGCGCCTCGCGGCCGGGCTGTGGGAGCTGGAACGCGAGCTGCGGCCGACCGCCGCACGCTTGCTGGTCAGGGCGGCGGGATGAACGTCCTCGCCCTCGTGCTGCTGGGCCTGACCGGCGTCGCCGGGCTGGCGCTCGTGCTGCTGGGCCGGCCGGCGCCCCAGGCGCGGGGTGCGGCGATGGCGGCGCTGCTCGCCGCCGCGGCGGCGAGCGCCTGGGCCGGCGGGGACGCCACCGACACCGAGCTCGGCATCGCCACCGTGCTGGCCGTTTTCGCCTCCGTCGCGGGAGGCGGGCCGGTGGCCACCGGCGTGCTGCACGCCGCGGATCCCGCCGCGGTCGGCGTGCTGGGCGGAGCCCAGGACCCGGAGATCCTGCGTGGGGGTGCGTGGATCGGCGTGCTGGAGCGCGCGGCGCTCACCGGCACGCTGCTGGCCGGCTGGCCCGAGGGGCTGGCCGTCGTCCTGGCCGTGAAGGGGCTGGGCCGCTTCGCGGAGCTGCGGTCGCCGGCGGCCGCCGAACGCTTCATCGTGGGCACCCTGGCCAGCGCCCTCTGGGCCGCCGCCTGCGCCGGTCTGGTGCTGCTCCTGCGGGTCTGACCGGCGGCTACGCCGCGCGGGGCGCCTCCCCGGCGGCGACAATGGGCGGGAATCCGTCGTCGTCAGGAGGCACCGTGTCCGAGTCGTCCACCGGGGGAGCGCTGCGTCACCCCGAGTTGCTCGGCGTCTACTGCAACGACCACCTCGCCGCCGCCACCGGCGGCATCGAGCTGGTCACCCGGATGATCGGCCGCTGGCGGGGGACCCCGTACGAGCAGCCGCTCGAGCAGCTGCTGGACGAGCTGCGCGAGGAGCGCGCGGGCCTGCGCTCCACGATGTCCTCGCTCGGGGTGCCGGTCCGCCAGTACAAGCAGCTGGCCACCTGGGTGGGGGAGAAGCTGACGCGGGCCAAGCTCAACGGGCGGCTGGTGTCCCGGTCACCGCTGAGCGACCTCATCGAGTTCGAGTTCATCGCGACCGCCGTGCTCGCCAAGCGGGCGGGGTTCGAGACGCTGCGCGCGCTCGGCGAGGTCGACACCCGCGTCGACGCCGCGCTGTTCGAGCGGCTCATCGACCAGGCCGACGACCAGCACACCTGGCTGGCCGAGGCCCGCCGCGAGGTCGCCGCCGACGTGTTCGGCGGCCGGCCGCAGGCCGCCAGCGACGCCGCGGACACCTGAGCCGCCCTCCCACGAAAGCACGGAGACCCGTGGTCCACCCCTCGCGGGGCGCACCACGGGTCCCCGTGTCCGTGCGGTGTGCCTACTGCGACTGGGTGCCCGTCCGCAGCGAGCGGAACGGGACGTCCTTCGACGCGTCGGGCTCGCGGGGGAGGCCGAGCACCCGCTCACCGATGATGTTGTGCTGGACCTCGTCGGACCCGCCGTAGATCGAGGGCGCGGGCGCGCCCAGGAACTGCAGGGCCAGGGCCCCGTTCAGCGGGCCGTCCTCGCCGGCGAGCATGCCCGACGGTCCGGCGATCTCCATGCCGACGTCGCGGGACATCCGGGTGATGCGCGAGACCATGAGCTTGCCCAGCGACGCCTCGGGGCCGGGGCGGCCGCCGGCCTCGACCGCGGCACGCGCACGCAGCGTGTTCCAGCGGTTGAGCGAGGTCAGCGCGTGCACCCGGGCGATGCCCTGGCGCACGGAGGGGTCCTGGTCGCGGCCCATGTTCTTGGCCATCTTGGCCAGCGCCTCGCCGTTGCGGACCATCATCATGGCGGGCACGCGACCGCCGGACGCCTGGCGCTTCTGGGAGTCGACGAACTCCCCGACGGACTGCTCGAGGAGCTGCGCGGAGCGACGGCCACCGGGTGCCGACAGCGGGAACCCGAGGGAGCCGCCACCACCCAGGCCGACGCGCTCGTTGGCCAGCGTGGTCCGGGCGACGTTCCAGCCGTTGTTCAGGCCACCGATGATGTTGTCGGCGCTGACGCGGGCGTCGGTGAGGAAGACCTCGGCGAAGTGCGCCTCGCCGGTGATCTGCCGCAGCGGACGCACCTCGATGCCCGGCTGGTCCATCTCGATGGCGAAGTACGTGATGCCGGCGTGCTTGACGGCGTCCGGGTCGGTGCGGGCGATCAGCATGCCGACGTCGGAACCCATGGCGCCCGACGTCCAGACCTTCTGGCCGTTGACGACGTACTCGTCACCGTCCAGCTCGGCCTTCGTCTGCAGCGCGGCCAGGTCGGAACCCGCACCGGGCTCGCTGAACAGCTGGCACCAGGCGTCCTCGCCGACGAGGATCCGCCGGATGTAGGCGGTCCGCTGCTCGTCGGTGCCGTGGGAGATGATCGTGGGCGCAGCGAGCATGCGCGACAGGCCGGGCGGCGGTCCGACGGCGTTGATCTTCTTGAACTCGTCGTAGGCCTCGGCGGCCAGGTCGTTGGTCAGCCCCTTGCCGTACCACTGCGCAGGCCACTGCGGCACCGCCCAGCCGGAGTCGGCCAGCTTGCCCAGCCAGTCCTTGAGCGACACCGAAGGGTCCCAGTGCTCGTCGATGAACGCCTTGACGGCGCTGCGGACCTGACTCGGGGTGTCCAGTTGTTCGGCCGTGGTGGTCTCGATGGCCATACGCACTCCTTCGGGCGCTCGGGTCTCCCGAACCTAGTGCTCCCCTGGAAAAGTGCAAGGCTCTAACTAATCGCTCTTGCCGTCCGCCGCACCCGCCGCCCGCGGAGGACTCCGTCCGGGGAACACTCGGACGTCCACCGTCGTCCCACCCGCCCGCCCGCGGGGCGCGCAGACCACCGGAGGCGCAGTGCCCGAGCCGAACGAGTGCGACCGGGCGCGGCCGTGCGCGCCCCGGCGTCCCGGCGACGGTGCCCACCCGCCGGTGCTGGCGGCGATCGCCGCGGAGCTCCTCGACGCGGACCTGACCGCGCTGGCCGGTGAGGTCAGCGAGCGCCTGCGGGCCGAGGAGCCGGCCTACCGGCGCCTCGGGGCCGGGGAACTGACCACCGACGTCGCCGCCCACCTCGATGCCACGCTCGACCGGCTGTCGAGAGACCGGTCCACGGTCCCGGCCGGCGACGCCGGGTGCGCGACGGTCGGCCGGCGCCGCGCCGAGCAGAACATCCCGCTGCCCGTCGCCCTCCGCGGGCTGCGCTCGGCGGCCTCCGTCCTCTGGCGGGAGCTGGCCGCGCGCGCAGCCGCGCGGACCCCCGCGGAGACGACCGTCTTCCTCGAGCAGTCCGGAGCGCTCTGGACGGTCCTCGACGAGCAGTCCCGAGCACTGGCCACCGGGTACGACGAGGGGCTCACCGCCCTCACCGACGCCGACCGCGAACGACGACGCCTCCTGCTCGACGCCCTCGTCGACGGGCGGCTGGGGGAGTGGTCGCGCCTCGGCGGCAGTCTGACCCGGCTCGGCCTGCCCGAGGAGGGCCCTTACGTCGCGGTCTCCGCCGAGCAGGACGCCGCCGGCCGCCCCGCGCTCGCCGGCGCCGAGGACTTCCTGGCCGGTCACGGGGTCCGCTCCGCCTGGCGGACCACCCTGGACGGCACGGTCGGCATCGTGGCGATCGGGGAGTGGCGGACCGTCACCTCCATCCGCGAACTGCTGGGCACCCTGGCGACGGGGCGCGTGGGGCTCAGCCGTTCCTATGCCGACGCGCTGCAGACCTCCGTCGCCGTGGCCCGCGCCATGGTGGCCCGCCGGTGCCTGCCGGCCGGGGCCGTGGGCGTGACGGCGATCGACGACGACCCGGTGGCGGCGCTGCTGGCCTCGTCGGTCGAGACCTCGACGGAGGTCTCCCGCCTTCTGCTCGGTGCCGTCATGGAGCTGCCGGAGCCGGAGCAGCAGACGCTGCTGGCCACGCTGGCCACCTGGCTGGCCACCAACGGCAACTCCACCGAGACCGGCCGGCTGCTGTTCTGCCACCGCAACACGGTGCGCAACCGGCTCGCCCGACTGGAGCAGCTCAGCGGCCAGTCGCTGGAGGACCCGCGCAGCGTCGCGCGCCTGTTCGTCGCCGTCGAGGCGTTGCGGCTGCTGGAGCCCTCGGTGCTCGGGGACGCCGGCAGCGCCTGACCGGGGCCCCCGGATCCCGACTGCGCGGGGACTATCCGCCCGGCTCGCGGCCCGCCGTTGTGCGCTCCGCATAGCCGGAGCCCTTGTGACAGTGACATCACGTCTAGTGACTCCAGTCACTGTGATGGAGGACACTTCCCGACAGCGCGGAGAGCGCAAACAGCAGGGGGCGGCCGCTCGCGCGCCCGGTGCCCCTGCTGACGAGCAACGTCGAGGGGTGGACATGCGCAGTCATTCGCATCCGGTGGGCAGGTGGCGCCGGACAGGTCGGGCCGTGGTCTCCGCGGGCATCGTGGGCCTGCTGATGGCGACGGCGGCCTGCGGTTCCGACGACGGGGACGGTGGCGGCGGGGAAGGTGCCGTCGTCGACGCCTCGGAGGCCGGCGACCCGGTCGACGGCGGCGAGATCGTCGTCGGCCTCGAGGCCGAGACGAACAGCTGGCTGCCCGGGACCGCGAACTTCGGCAACCCCGGATACAACGTGGCCTACTCCATCTACGACCCGCTGATGAAGCGGACGCCCGAGGGTGAGCCGGAGCCGTACCTGGCCGAGTCGATGGAGCCGAACGAGGACCTCACCGTGTGGACGCTCACGCTGCGTCCCGACGTGCAGTTCCACGACGGCACGCCGCTGAACGCCGAGGCCATCAAGACGATCTGGGACAACTACCTCGTGGCGCCGGGCTCCAACCTGGCGGCCAACCTCGCCGAGGTGCAGTCGGTGGACGTCGTCGACGACCTCACCGTCACGTACACCCTGAAGGCGCCCAACGCGGCCTTCCCTGACCTGCTCACGGACCCGGCCGGCTGGCCGTTCTCGCCGACCGCCGCGGCGGCGGCGGGTGCCGACGCCGGTTCCGAGCCGGTCGGCACCGGCCCGTTCAAGTTCGTCAGCTGGCAGCGGGACAGCCAGCTGGTCGTGGAGAAGAACGAGGACTACTGGCAGCCGGGTCTGCCGCACCTGGACAAGATCACGTTCCGTCCGATCCCCGACGAGGACACCCGCCTGTCCAGCCTCCAGAGCGGTGACATCGACGCGATGCAGTCCCTGCGGCAGAGCACGGTGTCCCGCGCCCGGGATGTCGAGGGCGTGGACAACTACGAGTTCCTCGGCAACAACAGCGGCGGGTCGAACTTCAACACCTCCCGGCCGCCGTTCGACGACCTCCGGGTGCGCAAGGCGCTGGCCCTCGCCCTGGACCAGGACGCGCTGATCGAGGTGCTGGGCGGCACCGGGCTCACCCCGCCGTCGACCCAGTTCTTCGGCCCGGAGGACCCGTTCTACTCGGAGAAGGCGGCCGAGGCCTGGCCGACGAACCGGCCCGACGAGGCGCAGGAGCTGTACGACGAGTACATCAACGACCCCCAGCGCAGCGACGGCAAGGCGGTCGGGGAGCCGGTCACCTTCACCTACAAGTGCCCGCCCGACCCGAGCCTGAACGAGCTGTCCCAGCTGTACCAGTCCTTCTGGAACGGGCTCGGGATGCAGGTGGAGCTCGAGCAGGTGGAGCAGGCGGCCTACACCTCGCAGGCCGTCGCCCGGGACTACGACGCCGGCTGCACCCGGCACGGCGCCGCCCGTGACCCGTACTACGTCTTCCAGCGCGCCTTCACCACCGGCGTGCCCAACGTGACGGAGTTCACGGACCCCAGGATCGACGAGGCCCTGGCCACCATGCGCGGCTCGACCGACGTCGAGGAGCGCAAGGCGGCGGCCGAGCAGATCAGCCTCGTGATCGCCGAGCAGGTGCCGGTCACGTTCACCGGCGGCACCCTCACGGTCGTCGCGGTCCGCGACGTGATCAAGAACGTCGACGGCTGGGTCTTCCCGGACGGCAGCGAGGGCAACGGAACGCCTGACGGCACCGCGATGTGGGGCCACGTCTGGAGCACGGAGTAGCACTGCGCACGCGTACAGCGGCCCGGGTGGATCACCGCCCGGGCCGTTGTGCTGTGCCCGGCTAGCACACCGACCCCGCTGTGCGGACCGCCGGGTCTCACCCTCCGTGACGGTGGCGGCCCGCCCAATGACTCTCCGCATTCCCGCGGGGAGACTTCGACCGGGCGCTCCGTGCGCCCGCGCCCCGGCGCGCCCTCTCCAGGGCCGGCGTCGAGGTGCCACGAGCACATGGTCGAGGGGTACACACATGCAACAACACCGGCGCCCGATGAGGGGCCCGTGGAAGCGCGCGCTCGTCTCCGCGGGCATCGCGGGTCTCCTGCTGGGCACCGCCGCCTGCGGTGGCGGCGGCTCGGACAGCAACGGCGACGCCGAGGCCGGCGCGGTCAGCGACGTCGGCGAGGCCGGCGACCCGGTCGAGGGCGGCGAGATCACCGTCGGCCTGGAGGCCGAGACGAACAGCTGGCTGCCCAACGAGGGCACCTTCAACCAGCCGGGGACGAACGTCGCCTACGCGATCTACGACCCGCTGATGCACCGCACCGCGGACGGGTCGGTCGAGCCCTACCTGGCCGAGTCCATGGAGCCGAACGCCGAGCTCTCCGAGTGGACCCTCAAGCTCCGCCCGGACGTGCAGTTCCACGACGGCACCCCGCTGAACGCCCAGGCGCTCAAGACGATCTTCGACGAGTACCTCACGGCGCCGGACTCGCGGCTGGCCGCCAGCCTGGCCCAGGTCACCTCGCTGGACGTCGTCGACGACCTCACCGTCGTCTACCGCCTGACGGCGCCCAACTCGGCCTTCCCCGACGAGCTCGTCACCGCGGCCGGCTGGCCGTTCTCGCCCACCGCGGCCGCGGCCGCTGGTGAGGACGCCGGTGCGAACCCGGTCGGGACCGGACCGTTCACGTTCGTCAGCTGGCAGCGCGACAGCAACCTCGTCGTGGAGAAGAACGAGAACTACTGGCAGGAGGGGCTTCCCCACCTGGACAAGATCACGTTCCGCCCGATCCCCGACGAGGACACCCGCCTGTCCAGCCTGCAGACCGCCGACATCGACGTCATGCAGTCGCTCCGGCAGAGCACCGTCGTGCGCGCCCGCGAGCTGGACGGCGTGAGCAACTACGAGCACCTGGGCAGCAACTCGGGTGGCATGACGATGAACACCAGTCGTCCGCCGTTCGACGACGTCCGGGTCCGCCAGGCCATGGCGCACGCCATGGACCAGAACGCGCTGATCGAGGTCCTGGGCGGTGCCGGTGTCACGCCGCCGCAGACCCAGTTCTTCAGCCCGGACAGCCCGTACTACTCGGAGAAGCTCGAGGAGAGCTACCCGAAGTTCGACGTGGAGCGGGCCCAGGAGCTCTACGACGACTACATCAACGACCCGGAGCGCTCCGACGGGAAGTCGGTGGGCGAGCCCATCTCGTTCACCTTCCAGTGCCCGCCGGACCCGAGCCTCAACGAGCTGTCGCAGCTCTACCAGGCGTTCTTCAACGCGCTGGGCGCCGAGGTCGAGCTCCAGCAGACCGAGCAGGCGGCCTGGATCCAGGACATGCTGGCCCGGGACTACGAGGCCGGCTGCACCCGTGTCGGTGCCGACCGCGACCCGTACATCGTGTTCAGCCAGGCGTTCCAGGAGAACCCGCTCAACATGACGGCGTTCCAGAGCCCGGAGATCGACGAGCAGCTGGAGATCCTCAAGACGACGACCGACATCGACGCCCGCAAGGCGGCGGTCGAGGCCATCGGCGAGGTCCTCAACGAGAACGTGCCCAACACCTTCTCGGCCGGCACGCTCACCGTCATGGCCACCCGTGACGCGGTGAAGAACCTGGACGGCTGGGTCTTCCCCGACGGCGCGGAGGGCAACGGCGCGAACAACGCGCAGATCATGTGGGGCCACGTGTGGGTCACCGACTGATCTGATCGGCACCACCACCACGGCCCGGGCGAGCACCTCGCCCGGGCCGTCGTGCTGTCCGGCGCGAGTCGCGCGCGGCGCACAGGTGGTGGACCCGCGGCGACGGGTAGTGACGTGGCTCACTCCATGGGCCACACTCCGACGGCGCGCGCTGGCGCGCGCGGGTCGACGCGCCGGCGGATGGTCGCCGTCGTGCGGCACGCACCTTCGGTCGGGGAGAAGAACGCATGCGAGGACGTCGGCGCCCGGTGGGAGGTCCGTGGAGGCGGGCCGTCGTCTCCGCCGGGCTGGTGGGTCTGCTGCTCGGGAGCGCCGCCTGTGGCGGCGGGGGCGACGACGGGGACGGTGACGGGGACGGCGGCACCGAGGTCGGCGCGGTCAACGACGTCTCGGACCGGGGTGATCCGGTCGACGGCGGCGAGATCACCGTGGGCCTGGAGGCCGAGACCAGCAGCTGGCTCCCGGGGGAGGGGACGTTCAACCAGCCCGGGATCAACGTCGCCTACGCGATCTACGACCCGCTGATGCACCGCACGGCCGACGGTGACGTCGAGCCGTACCTCGCCGAGTCGATGGAACCCAACGCCGACCTCACCGAGTGGACGCTGACGCTGCGCCCCGGCGTGACGTTCCACGACGGCACGCCGCTGAACGCCCAGGCCTTGAAGACGATCTTCGACGAGTACCTCACCGCTCCCGGGGCGAACACGGCGGCGTCGGTCGACGAGGTCACCTCGCTGGACGTCGTCGACGACCTCACCGTCGTCTACCGGCTGGTCGAGGCGAACGCCGCCTTCCCCGTCCTGCTCATCTCCTCGCCGGGCTGGCCGTTCTCGCCGACGGCGGCGGCCGCCGCCGGTGAGGACGCCGGCGCGAACCCCGTCGGCACCGGCCCCTTCCGGTTCGTCAGCTGGCAGCGGGACAGCCAGCTGGTGGTCGAGAAGAACGAGGACTACTGGCAGGAGGGGCTGCCGCACCTCGACCGCATCACCTTCCGCCCGATGCCGGACGAGGACACCCGCCTGGCCAGCCTGCAGAGCGGCGACATCGACGTGATGCAGAGCCTGCGGCAGAGCACCGTCATCCGGGCCCGCGACCTCGACGGCATCGACAACTACGAGCACCTGGGCAGCAACTCCGGTGGCGGGACGGTCAACACCAGCAAGCCGCCCTTCGACGACGTCCGGGTGCGCAAGGCTCTGGCGCATGCCCTGAACCAGGAGGCGATCATCGAGGTGCTCGGCGGCAAGGGCGTCACCCCGCCGACGACCCAGTTCTTCAGCGAGGACAGCCCGTACTACTCGGAGAAGGTCGCCGACAGCTACCCGGCGTACGACCCGGACAAGGCCCAGAAGTTCTACGACGACTACGTCAACGACCCGGAGCGCTCCGACGGGCTGCCGGTCGGTACCGACCTCTCCTTCACCTACAGCTGCCCCCCGGACCCCAGCCTCAACGAGGTCGCGCAGCTGGTGCAGTCGCTCTACGGCGCCCTCGGTGCGCAGGTCGAGCTGGAGCAGGTCGAGCAGGCCACCTGGATCCAGAAGATGCTCGCCCGGGACTACGACACCGGCTGCACCCGCGTCGGGGCGGACAGCGACCCCTACATCGTCTTCAACGCGGCCTTCACCGAGGGCCCGCTCAACATGACGGCGTTCCAGAGCCCGGAGATCGACGAGCAGCTCGACATCCTCCGGACGACCACGGACATCGACGAGCGGAAGGCGGCCGTGGAGGAGATCGGCCTGGTCATCAACGAGAACGTGCCCAACACCTTCAGCGGCGGGACGCTCACCGTCATGGCTGCCCAGGACCAGGTGAAGAACCTGGACGGCTGGGTCTTCCCGGACGGCACCAGGGGCAACGGCGCGGCCAGCGCACAGGTCATGTGGGGCCACGCCTGGCTGGCCGGGTAGCGGTCCGCGGCGGTGCGGTGGCCCGGCCGGGCCACCGCACCGACCTGCACCGATCAGGGGCCGGGACGGCGTTGTGCGCACCGCATAGTCCGGCGCCCGGTGAGAGTGGCGAGGCGCCTAGTGACGCAGCCCACTCCCGTAGGACAGACTCCCAGCACGCGCTGTGGGCGCTCGCACATCGACGCGCCTTCGCCGGCCTCGTCGCTGTGCCGGCACGAAACTGGTCAAGGAGTAAATACATGCGAGTACATCGGCGCCCGATGAGAGGTCCGTGGAAGCGGGCCCTCGCTTCCGTGGGCCTCGTGGGTCTCCTCCTGGGGACCGCCGCCTGCGGCGGAGGCGGCGACGACGGCAACGGGGACGTGGAGGCCGGCGCCCAGTCCGAGACCGTCGAGGCCGGCGACCCGGTCGAGGGCGGCGAGATCACCGTCGGCCTGGAGGCCGAGACCAACAGCTGGCTGCCGGGTGAGGGCACGTTCAACCAGCCCGGCGTCAACGTCGCCTACGCGCTGTACGACCCGCTGATGCACCGCACCGAGGACGGGGCCGTGGAGCCCTACCTGGCCGAGTCGATGGAGCCGAACGCCGACCTGTCGGAGTGGACGCTCAAGCTCCGCCCGGACGTGCAGTTCCACGACGGCACCCCGCTCAACGCCCAGGCGCTGAAGACGATCTTCGACGAGTACCTGACCAGGCCTGGTTCGAACGTCGCCGCCTCCGTCGCCGACGTGACGTCCCTGGACGTGGTGGACGACCTCACCGTCGTCTACCGCCTCAAGGAGACCAACGCGGCGTTCCCGGACAACCTGGTGGCCGCTGCCGGCTGGCCGTTCTCGCCGACCGCCGCTGCTGCCGCCGGCCCCGACGCCGGCGCGAACCCGGTCGGCACCGGCCCGTTCAAGTTCGTCTCCTGGCAGCGGGACAGCCGCCTCGAGCTCGAGAAGAACGAGAACTACTGGCAGGAGGGTCTGCCCCACCTGGACAAGATCACCTTCCGGCCGATCCCCGACGAGGACACCCGCCTCTCCAGCCTGCAGAGCGGTGACATCGACGTCATGCAGTCGCTGCGTCAGAGCACCGTCATCAAGGCGCGCGAGCTGGACGGCGTCACCAACTTCGAGCACCTGGGCAGCAACTCCGGCGGTTCGACGATGAACGTCAGCCGGCCGCCCTTCGACGACGTCCGCGTCCGCCAGGCCCTGGCCCACGCCATGGACCAGGAGGCCCTGATCGAGGTCCTCGGCGGCGCCGGCGTCACCCCGCTGCAGACCCAGTTCTTCAGCCCGGACAGCCCCTACTACTCCGAGAAGCTCGAGGAGTCCTACCCCGAGCACAACGTGGAGAAGGCCCAGGAGCTGTACGACGAGTACATCAACGACCCGGATCGTTCCGACGGCAAGCCGGTCGGCAGCCCCATCTCCTTCACCTTCACCTGCCCGCCGGACCCGAGCCTCAACGAGCTGTCGCAGCTCTACCAGGCCTTCTTCAACGTCCTGGGTGCCGAGGTCGAGCTGGAGCAGAAGGAGCAGGCGGCCTGGATCCAGGACATGCTCGCCCGTGACTACGACATGGGCTGCACCCGCGTCGGGGCCGACCGCGACCCCTACATCGTGTTCAGCCAGGCGTTCACGGAGGGGCCGCTGAACATGACGGCCTTCCAGAGCCCCGAGATCGACGAGCAGCTCGAGATCCTGCGCACCACGACCGACGTCGAGGAGCGCAAGGCTGCGGTCGAGGCCATCGGCGAGGTCCTCAACGAGAACGTCCCGAACACCTACAGCGGTGGCACGCTCACCGTCATGGCTGCCCGTGACGTGGTGCGCAACCTGGACGGCTGGGTCTTCCCCGACGACACCAAGGGGAACGGTGCTGCCAGCGCCCAGGTCATGTGGGGCCACGTCTGGACGACGGAGTAACCGCCCGTGTACGTACTCCGCAGGCTCCCGTCGCTGCTCGCGACCCTGTTCGCGGTGTCGCTGCTGACCTTCCTGATGACCAGCCTGCTGCCCGGTGACCCGGCGCTGCAGATCCTGGGAGCCGAGAACGCGACGCCCGAAGCCATCGCGGCCGTCCGCGCCGACCTCGGCCTGGACGACCCGCTGCCGGTGCGCTACCTGCACTGGATCGGTGACGCGCTGACCGGCGACTTCGGTCGCTCCTACCGGACGAACGAGCCGGTCAGCGAGGCCATCATCGACCGGCTGCCGGTCACCGCCGAGATCGGGATCCTGGCGATCATCATCGCGCTGCTCGTCGCGATCCCGGTCGGGATGCTGTCGGCCTACCGGGCCGGCACGCGGACCGACAAGCTGATCAGCAGCACGAGCTTCGGCCTCCTCGCGGTGCCGAACTTCATGGTGGCGATCTTCCTGATCCTGATCTTCGCCGTGTGGCTGGGCGTCCTGCCCGCCACGGGCTGGGTGAACTTCACCGACAACCCGGTGCAGAACCTCCGGTCGGCGTTGCTGCCGGCGCTGTCGCTGGCGATCGCGGAGATGGCGGTCTACACCCGGCTGCTCCGCACCGACATGATCGGGACGCTCCAGCAGGACTTCGTGACCATGGCCCGCGTCAAGGGCGTCTCCAACCGGCGCATCCTGTTCCGGCACGCCCTCCGCCCGTCGTCGTTCTCGCTGATGACGGTCGCGGGCGTGCAGGTCGGGGCGATCATCGGCGGCTCGGTGGTCATCGAGACGCTGTTCGCCCTGCCGGGCGTCGGCCGCCTCCTCCTGGAGGCGGTGCTGGTCCGCGACCTGCTCATGGTCCAGGGCGTCGCGCTGGTGATCGCCGTCAGCTACGTCGTCGTGAACTTCACCGTCGACATCCTGTACTCGTACCTGGACCCGAGGATCTCGCATGGACGCTCTGCGGCAAGAGTCTGATCCCCCGCCCGCCGTGCACCGCTCGACCGCACAGGGAGAAGCATGAGCACCCCCGTTCCGAACCTCGGCGCTCCCCACCCAGGGGCGACGTCCGAGCTGGCGGTCTCCGACGGGCTGATCGCGGAGACCACCGAGGTCGCCGCGGCGCCCGGCAAGAAGAAGAAGCGTGGCTACGGCCTGACGTTCTGGATGGCGACGGTCTGGCTGGTGGTGGTGCTCATCTGCGCCGTCTTCGCCAATCTGCTGCCGGTCAGGGACCCGCTGACGCCGGACGTCATCAACAAGCTGGCGCTGCCCGGAGAAGCAGGTCTGCTGGGCACCGACGGCCTGGGGCGTGACACCCTGGCCCGGCTGGTCCACGGTGCTCGGGTCTCGGTCACGATCAGCGTCACGGCGGTCGCCATCGGCATGGTCGTGGGCGGCTTCCTCGGCATCATCTCGGGCTTCTTCCGCGGCAAGACCGAGACGATCCTGATGACGATCATCAACATCATCCTGGCCTTCCCGGCCCTGGTGCTGCTGCTGGTCCTGCTGGCCTTCGTCGGCCGCAGCCTGGTCGTCATCTCGCTGATCGTCGGGTTCCTGTCGATCCCGATCTACACCCGTGTGGCGCGGGCGACGACGCTCGCCGTCGCCGAGCGGGAGTTCGTCCGGGCCTCGCGGACGATGGGCGCCAAGAACTCCCGGGTGCTCGCCCGGGAGATCCTGCCCAACGTGGTGCTGCCCGTGGCCGCGTTCGGCCTGGTGGCCATGGGCGTGGTGATCGTGCTGGAGGGGACGCTGGCCTTCCTCGGGCTCAGCGTCCAGCAGCCGGCCCCGACCTGGGGCGGGATGATCTTCGACGGCAAGCGCTACCTCAACGAGGCCCCCCACGTCGTGCTCATCCCGTCGATCGCCATGTTCCTCACCGTGCTGTCGCTGAACCTTGTCGGCGACGCGCTCCGCACCCGCTTCGACGTCCGAGGGAGCAACCTGTGACGACCGCGCGGCCGCTGGACGGCCGAGGCAACGAGCCGCTGCTCGAAGTCGACGACCTGCGTACCTACTTCGACACCCCGCGTGGCGTGGTGAAGGCGGTCGACGGCGTCTCCCTCCGGGTGGACCGCGGCAAGACGCTCGGCATCGTGGGGGAGTCCGGCTCGGGCAAGACCGTGCTCTCGCGGTCGATCATGAACCTGCTGCCGAAGAACAACACCATCCGCGAGGGCTCCGTGCGCTTCGAGGGTCGTGAGCTCACGACCATGAAGAACAAGGAGATGCGCACCATCTGGGGCGCCGAGATGGCGATGATCCTGCAGGACCCGATGACCTCGCTGAACCCGGTCACCAAGATCGGCGATCAGATCACCGAGTCCCTGGGCATCCACCTGGGCGAGAAGGGCAAGGTCGCCAAGGCGCACGCCGTCGACCTCCTCAAGTCCGTCGGGATCCCGGCGGCCGAGCGGCGGCTGGGTGAGTACCCGCACCAGCTGTCGGGCGGTATGCGGCAGCGCGTGACGATCGCGATCGCGCTCGCCTGCGGCCCCAAGCTCCTGGTCGCCGACGAGCCGACGACGGCTCTGGACGTCACCGTCCAGCGTCAGATCCTCGACCTGCTGGAGACCCAGCAGCACGAGCGGAACATGGGGCTGATCATCATCACCCACGACCTCGGCGTCGTCGCCGGTCGCGCGGACGAGATCGCGGTCATGTACGCGGGACGGATCGTCGAGCGGGCGCCCACCCGTGAGCTGTTCGCCCGCACCCGGATGCCGTACACGGAGGGTCTGCTCAAGTCGATCCCGCGACTGCACCAGCCCAGCCACACCAGACTGGCCGCGATCCCGGGCCGGCCGCCGGACCTGGTGGACCCGGGGCCCGGGTGCCCGTTCGCGCCCCGGTGCAACTACGCGCAGGACAAGTGCCTGACGGAGACGCCGGTGCTCGCGCCGCACGCCGCCGGGCACGAGGCGGCCTGCCACTTCCCGGTGGGGACGACGGCCGGTCAGGACGCGCTCGCGCGCAACCTGGCCGCCGGGCGCACCGCCGCCGGGACCCCCCTGGACAGCAGCACAGCGATCGCAACGGCAGGAGCAGCCTGATGGCCGGCAGTGGTACCGCGCACCTGCGGGACCAGGACGACATCGTCCTTCGCGTCGAAGGGCTGGTGGTCGAGTTCCCGCTGGAGCGGGGGCAGAAGGTCCACGCCGTCTCGGGCATCAGCTTCGACATCGCCAAGGGCGAGACGCTGGGCCTGGTCGGGGAGTCCGGATGTGGTAAGTCGACGACCGGGCGGGCGATCATGCAGGCGCCCCGGCCGACCAGTGGCGAGGTCCTGTTCGACGGCAAGGACCTGAGCTCCCTGTCCGCCGACGAGCTCCGGCGCAGTCGCACGAAGCTGCAGATGATCTACCAGGACCCGATCTCGTCGCTGAACCCACGGCGCCGGGTGAAGGACATCGTGGCCGAGGGCCTGTCCATCTGGGAGGGCAAGGGCAGCGACGACCCCCGCGTGGAGGAACTCCTCGCAGCGGTCGGCCTGGACCCCGACCGGGCCGGCGGACGTCGTCCGCACGAGCTCTCCGGTGGTCAGTGCCAGCGCGTCTCGATCGCGCGGTCGCTGATCATGCGGCCGGAGGTGCTCATCTGCGACGAGCCGGTGTCGGCCCTGGACGTCTCCGTGCAGGCGCAGATCCTCAACCTGCTCGAGGACCTCAAGGCCGAGTACAACCTCACGATGGTGTTCATCGCCCACGACCTGGCCGTGGTGAAGAACATCAGCGACCGGGTGGCGGTCATGTACCTCGGGAAGATCTGCGAGGTCGCGCCGTCGGACACCCTGTACGCGCACCCGGCGCACCCCTACACGGCCGCGCTGCTGGCCTCGATCCCCGAGCCCGACCCGGAGGCCAAGCACACCGACGCAGGCCTGACCGGTGAGCTGCCCTCGCCGGTCAACCCGCCGTCGGGGTGCCGCTTCCGCACCCGCTGCCCTCGTGCGGCGGAGCGGTGCGAGCTGGAGGAGCCGCAGATGCGCGAGGTCGCGACAGGCCAGTTCGTCGCCTGTCACTTCCCGCTGGTGGGGGAGCAGGCCCCCGAGGGGAACCGGGAGCTGGCCACGGCGCCCGCCTGATCCCCAGCAGGTCGCAGGACGTCCCGCGGCCGAGCGGACCGGATCCCCGGTCGGCTCGGCCGCGGTCGTCCGTCCGGAGTCAGGCGCGGGACACCCGGTCGGTGAGCCCGAGGACGTGCTCCCAGGCGTCGCGGCAGGCCTCGCTCCAGTCGCCGTGGGCGCGGTCGAAGAAGGAGTGCGGCGCCCCGTCGTAGACGGGGGCGTCCACGTCGGCGCCGGCGTCGCGCATCGTGGCGGCGAGGGCCAGCTGGTCCTCGACCGGGGTGGCCTTGTCCGCGCCGGCGATCAGCATGACCGTGGGCAGGTGGGCGCGGCTCGCGGCGTCCCCCACGAGCGAGGGCCGGCCGTAGAAGCCGGCGCATCCGGCCAGGCCGAGGTCGCCCCCGGACTGCCGCCAGGAATGGCTGCCGCCGAAGCAGAAGCCGACGGTGACGATCGGCAGGTCCTCGCCGTGCCGCTCCCGCAGCGCGGCCATGGCGGCGACGATGTCGGCGTCGATGCCGTCGGCGGTCGTCTGCGGGATGTGCTCCTGCCAGCTGAAGTCTTCGCCGCGCGCGCCACCGTCCGGCACGCCGGCAGTCCGGCCGAACCAGTCGATCGCGACCGCGGCGACGCAGGCCTCGGCGAACCGCTCGGCCAGCGCCACGTAGTACGGGTGCAGTCCGCGGATGTCGGGCAGGACGACGACGCCGGCGCCCGGTGCGCCCTCCGGAGCGGCGTATGCGGCGGCGAAGGCGGTGCCGTCGGCCGACGTGAGGGTCAGGGACTCCCGGGAGGCCACGGCCCCGCTGCGGGGCGGTGCGGGCGGGCGGCTGTCGTGGTCATGGCACATGGCCCCGTTCTAGCGCCTCGCGGACGTGCCTGCCCGGTGGCCGCCCCCGGACGTGCGACGACCCCCGCACCGGCCCGGAGGCGGCGCGGGGGTCGTGGTGCAGGCGTCAGCGGGAGAGCAGCTGCTCCGCCACCGCGTCCCAGTGCTCGGTCGGGGTGCCGAACAGCAGGCTCGTGGACTTCGCGCGGCGGTAGTACAGGTGGGCGTCGTGCTCCCAGGTGAAGGCGATGCCGCCGTGCAGCTGGATCGAGTCCGAGGCCGCGATCCAGTAGGCCTCGGAGCAGTACGCCTTGGCCAGGTCGACCGAGATCTCGGCGTCGTCGGCGCCCTCGGCCAGCGCCCAGAGGGCGTAGTAGGCCGCGGAGCGCGCGGACTCGACCTCGAGCAGCATGTCGGCGCAGCGGTGCTTGACCGCCTGGAAGCTGCCGACGGGGCGGCCGAACTGGAAGCGGATGTTGACGTACTCGACGGTGCGCTCGAGGCAGCGCTGGGCGCCGCCGACCTGCTCGGTGGCGAGGAGCACCACCGCGGTGCGCATCAGCTGCGGGACCAGCGTCGCCGCGTCGCCCTCGGCACCGACCAGGCGGGCCGGGGTGCCGGAGAAGCCGACCTCGGCGAGCTTGCGCGTCATGTCCAGGGTGGTCAGGCCGCGGCGGGTGAGGCCGGAGGCCGAGCCCTCGACGGCGAACACGCTGGGGCCACCCGGAGCCTGCGCGACGACGAGCAGCAGCGAGGCCGTGGTGCCGTCCAGGACGAAGGACTTCTGGCCCTCGAGCGTCCAGCCGTCGCCGGCCCGGGTGGCGGTCGTGGAGAGGTTCTCCGCCGTCCACCTGCCGTCGGCCTCGGCGAGGGCGACCGTGGCGATGGTCGAGCCGTCCGCGATGCCGGGCAGGAGGTCGGTCTTGGCCTGCTGGTCGTCCGACAGCTGGAGCAGGTTGGCCGCGAGCACGGTGGCGAGGTAGGGCGCCGGCAGCAGCGCGCGGCCCATCTCCTCGGTCACCAGCGCGGTCTCCAGGATGCTGAAGCCGGAGCCGCCGAACTCCTCGGGGATCGCCAGGCCCTGCAGGCCGAGCTGCTCGGCCATCTGCTTCCAGACGCCCGGGTCGTAGCCCTCCTCGGTCTCCATCAGGCGACGGACCTCCTCCGAGGAGGACTTGGTCTCGAGGAAGCGGCGCAGGGTCCGGCGCAGCTCTTCCTGCTCCTTGTCGAACTGCATCAGCATGGGGTGAACCTCTCAGAAGTCGTACGGACGGGACAAGTCATCGGAGACGGGAGGACGGCGGGTCAGTTGCCGAAGTCCCAGCCGCCCTCGGTGGCGTAGCGGTCGAGCACGTGCTTGGCGATCAGCACCTTGTGCACCTCGTCCGGCCCGTCGGCGAGCCGCAGGGTGCGGGCGCCGAGGTACATGCCGGAGAGGGGCAGGTCGCTGGAGACCCCGGCCGCGCCCCACACCTGGATGGCGCGGTCCACGACCCGGGAGTAGGCGGCGGGCACGAAGACCTTGATCGAGGAGATGTCGGTCCGGGCGCCCCGGTCGTTGCGGGCGACGCGCTCGGCGGCCTGGATGGTCATGAGCCGGGCGGCGCTGATGTCCATGTAGCTGTCGGCGATGAAGCCCTGGATGAACTGCTTGTCCTGGAGCGGCCCGCCGTGGACCGTGCGGGTGGTGGCCCGCTCGACCATGAGGTCGAAGGCGCGCCACATCTGGCCGATGGAGTTCATGCAGTGGAACACGCGGCCGGCGCCGAGCCGGTCCTGCGCGGCCTGGTGGCCCTGGCCGACGGCGCCCAGCAGGTTGCTCGCCGGCACCCGCACGTTCTCGTAGCGGACCTCGACGTGGTCCGACGTCGGCCGGCCCCAGATGCCCACGCCGCGGACGATGTTCACACCGGGGGTGTCGGTCGGCACGATGAGCTGGGCCATCTGGCCGCGGCCGGTCGCGGGGTCGTGGTCGGCGTCGACGACGCGGGTCATGACGATGAAGAAGTCGGCCGCGTTGCCGTTGGACGTGAACCACTTGTGCCCGTTGAGCACGAGCTCGTCGCCGTCGCGGACCGCCGTGGTCGTGAGCGAGCGCGGGTCCGAGCCCGGGTTCTCCGGCTCGGTCATCGAGAAGCCGGACTCCATCTCGCCCTCGACGAGCGGGCGGAGCCACTGCTCCTTCTGCTCCGGGGTGCCGTACTTGAGCAGGATGGTCTGGTTGCCCGAGTTGGGGGCGACGACGCCGAACAGCGCCGCCGCGCCCATCGCGTAGGCGAGGACCTCGTTCATGTAGGCGTGGGCGAGGAAGTCCAGCCCCATGCCGCCGTACTCCTGGGGGAGGTGCGGGGCCCAGAGACCGGCCTTCCGGACCTTCTGCTTGATCTCCTCGCGCAGCTGCTTGGCGTCGATGACCGAGGGTTCGGTCTCGACCGCGCCGCCGTGCGCCGAGCGCCAGAGGTTCCGCTCGTTCGGGAGGATGTCGTCGTTCACGATCTCCGCGGTGCGCATGCGGATGTCGTTGATGCGGTCGTCGAGCGTGGGGATCGGCCGGACGGTCAGGGGCATGTCAGGTCCTCTCAGGCATCCGTGCCCGCGGCCGCCGCCTGCTGGCGGAAGTTCTCCCGCAGGGTGCGCTTGGACAACTTCCCGGACGGGGTGCGCGGCAGCTCCTCGACGAAGTCGACCGTGCGGGGGCACTTGAAGTGGGCCAGGCGCTCGCGGGCCCAGCTGGTCAGCTCCTCGGCCAGCGCGGGGGACGCCTCGTAGCCGGGCTGCAGCTCGATCACGGCCTTCACCGACTCGCCCCACTCGGGGTCGGGCACCCCGATGACGCCGACGTCGCCCACGGAGGGGTGGGTGATGAGCACGGCCTCGACCTCCGCGGGGTACACGTTGACCCCGCCGGAGATGATCAGGTCGACGCTGCGGTCGGTGAGGAAGAGCCAGCCGTCCTCGTCGAGGTAGCCGACGTCGCCGAGGGTGAAGTAGTCGCCCTTGTAGGAGGACTCGGTCTTGGCCTGGTCGCCCAGGTAGACGAACCGGTTGGTGTCCGGTGCCTTCAGGTAGATGGTGCCCGGGACGCCGGCGGGCAGGTCCTCGCCGGCGTCGTCCAGGATCCGGATGTGCCCGGCCGGGGGCTGCCCGACGGTGCCGGGGCGGGCCAGCCACTCGTGCGGGCCGACGACGGAGCCGAAGCCCTCGGTGGCCGCGTAGTACTCCCACGCGATGGGGCCGAGCCAGTCCATGAAGGCCTGCTTGACCGGCACGGGGCACGGGGCGGCGCCGTGCCAGACGTGCCGCAGACTGCTGGTGTCGTAGCGGTCCTTGACCTCCTGGGGCAGCGAGATCATGCGGTGGAACATGGTCGGCACCAGGTGCGTGTGCGTGATGCGGTGCTTCTCGATCAGGCGGAGCGTCTCCTCGGCGTCCCACTTGTCCATGAGCACCACGCCGGCGCCGCGGGTCATCGCCAGGCTCAGCGAGAACGCCAGCGGCGCGGAGTGGTACAGCGGGCCGGTGACCAGGTTGAGGTCCTCGCCCGCGACGTAGCCCGACACCTCACCGATCAGGGCCGTGAACGGCGACACGGCGACGCCCGCGCGGTGCACGCCCTTGGGCCGGCCGGTCGTGCCCGAGGTGTAGGCCATGGTGCTGCCCAGCACCGGGTCCTCGATGTCCTCGCCGGACTCCGCGGAGACGGCCTGCTCGTAGTCGTCGAAGGGGGCGTGCCCGCCCTCGGCGGCGTCGACGACGAGGAGGGCGCGGGCGTCCACGCCGTCCAGGGACGCTCGCACGGTGTCGACGAAGCGGCGCTCGGTCACGACGGCGGCCGCGCCGCAGTCGCGGAGGATGTAGTTGATCTCCTCGGCGGTGAGGTGCCAGTTGACCGGCGTGAGCCGGAGCCCCGTGCGCTGGGCGGCGTAGAGGGTCTCGATGAACTCGGGCCGGTTGGAGCAGATGAGGGCGATCGAGTCACCGGCCTGGACGCCGTAGCCACGCAGCGCGCGGGCCAGCTGGTTGGTGCGCGCGTTCAGCTCCCGGAAGGTCAGGTCGCCCTGGGCCGAGTAGATCGCGGGGGCGTCGGGCTGCAGCGAGGCCCACAGGGCGCTCAGCATGCCGGTGGCGGTCGCCCGCTCGACGAGCGCCTGACGCGCGGCGGCCTCGTCCTCCGTCCGGGCCTCGGCCTCGGTCGCCTCCTCGTCGGGGCGGCCCTCCAGGTCCTGGGTCTGCTCGTCCTGCGGCGCGGTCGGCGGCATGCTGTCTCCTGACGGGAAGCGTTCGGGCCAGTGGGGGGCGCGTGCGGCGGTGTCGCGGTAGGAGTCCAGGGCCCGCCCCCAGGCGGCCAGACCCGCACACGCGTCCGGAGCGTCCTCGGGGGCGAGATGGGTGGCCAGGTCCCGAAGCCGGGCCGCCGCCGCGCGGTCGGCCTCGGCGAGCACCTGCTCGCCGCGCTCGGTGACCAGGTGGGTGACGTGGCGGCGGTCTGCCGGGTCCGTGCCGCGCTCGACCATGCCGCGGGCGACGAGACCGTCCACGAGCGCGGTCACGCTCGGGCGGCTCACCACGAGCCGCTGGGCGAGCGTGGAGGCGTTCACCGAGCCCTCGGACAGCAGGCTCAGCAGCCGGTACTGCGGCACGGAGAGATCGCAGCCGGCGAGAGCCACTTCGACGTGCCGGGCGAGACGGGCCACCGTCCGGGCACCGGTCGCGGTGGCTTCGATCACAGTCGCTAACCATTCAGGCTTCGAAGTTCTTTTGCAAGGGGCTGCACGACACCTGTCGCGACCCGGTGCACACGGTCGTGCCGGATCGGTGAGGTGACGTAGGCCACTACGCGCCAGTAGTCTTCCGCCGGTCGCGGATCGTCGGGTCGAGGGGTGTGGGCCGGTGCGGGCGAGCGGGCAGTCGCAGGGCAGTGCGTGGCAGTGGAGCCGGACGGCCGACACGCGCCGGACCCTGATCGCGGCCGCCGGTGAGGTGTTCGCCCAGCGCGGCTTCGCCGAGTGCAGCGTGGCCGACGTCGTCGAGCGGGCCGGGCTCAGCGTCGGCAGCCTGTACCACCACTACGGGGGCAAGTCCGAGCTGTTCCTCGCCGTGTGGGAGGACCACCAGGCCGCCTACGAGGAGCAGGCGGCCACGGCGGTCGCCCTGGCCCGGCGGGACGGCACCACCTCGCCGGCGGAGCTGTTCCTCGTGGGGGCCCGGGCCTACCTCGAGACGACGTGGGAGCGCCGGGCACTGGCCCGGCTGTTCCTCGACGGCGACGGGCCGCCCGGGTTCTTCCTCGTGCGCAGCCGACGACGCAACGACTGGGTGCGGCAGAACGCGGTGCTCCTCGCGGTGGGCACCGGGCCGGCCGACCGCCTGCTGGTCTCCATCCTCACCGCGGCGATGGGGGAGGCGGGGCGTCAGATCATCGGCTGCGAGACCGAGGATCAGGCCGTCGCGGTCACCGAGAGCGCCCTGGCGATCATCCGGCGGCTGTCGGACCTGCCGGAGGGATGACCGCGCCGTCGGCCCGCTTGCTCGCACGCAGCGCGGCCAGCGAGGTCAGCACGGTGGCCGCGTTGAGCGTGAGCATGGTGAACAGGGTCCACCGGTAACCGGTCAGGAGGTCGGTGAGCCCGTCGGCCGAGACGTCGGACAGCGTGCCGGCGAACGCGTACTGCCGGAGCTCGGGTGCCAGCGGGGCGGTGAGCACGGACAGGACGACGGCCGTCCCGACCACGAACCCGCTCTGCTGCAGCATCAGCCGCATCGCGTTGGCGATGCCCAGCCGGTCGTGCGGCATGGCGCCCATGAGTGCCGTCGTGTTGGACGGCATGAACAGCCCGGACCCCGCGCCGGCGAGCACCAGGCCCGCGGCGATGGCGACGTAGCCGGCCTCCGTGATCACCGACGAGGCGAGCACCGAGAGGCCGGCGCCGGTGCAGAGGTTGCCCACCACGGCCAGCGCGCGCGGGGACACCCAGCGCTGGAACAGGCCCGAGGACGAGGAGAAGATCAGCGTCGCCACCGCCAGGGGCAGGACGCGCAGGCCGGCGTCCAGCGGGTCGACGCCCTGCACGGCCTGGAAGTACAGCGAGAAGAGCAGCAGCACGCCGGCCTGCGACGTCGAGTTGAGGAACGAGGCGCCGAGGCCCAGGGCGAACGGCCGGTCGCGGAAGAGCGTCATGTCGACCAGCGGGTGGGTCACCCGGCGCTCGAAGAGCACGAACGTCGGCATGCCGAGGAGGAAGACGACGAGCCCGCCGATGACCACCCAGCTGGTCCAGCCCAGCGTCGTCGCCTGCGACAGCGCCGCCAGGCCGCTGCCCAGCGCCACGATGACGAGCAGGTTGCCCGGGACGTCGATGCCCTGGCGCTGGCCGGACCGGGCGACGCGGGGGAGGGCCCAGGCGCCCCAGGCCAGGCAGATCAGGCCGATCGGCACGTTGAACCAGAACACCCAGCGCCAGCCGGCGTGCTCGGCGAGCACCCCGCCGACGGTCGGGCCCAGCAGTTGGGCCACCGAGAACGAGGCCAGGTAGATGCCCATGCCCTGGCCCAGCCGGGCGCGGGGGAAGGCGGCGGTGACCAGCGCCGCGCTGTTGGTGAGCAGCATCGCCGCACCGGCGGCCTGGAGCACCCGCAGTCCCACGACCGTCCAGGCGTTGGGCGCGAGGCCGCACAGGAAGCTGGCGAAGGTGAAGGTGGCCAGGCCCACCAGGTACATCTGCCGGCGCCCGAACATGTCGGCCAGCCGGCCGAAGAAGATCATCAGTCCGGTGTTGGCCAGCATGAAGGCCAGCAGCATCCAGCTGGCCGCCGTCGCGCTGGCGTCGAAGTGCCGGACGACCGTCGGGAGCGCGACGTTCAGCGCGCTGCCGGACATGCCCGAGAAGATGCTGGCGAGGCTGACCACCGAAAGGGTGAGCCAGGCCTCCTTCATGACCGCGCGTTCGTCGGGCGCCTCCTCGGCGCCGACCCCCTCGGGTGCGGTCGTCGGGGCCGCGGCGACCTCGCTGCTGCTGGTGCGCGCGTCGGCAGGCATGCATCCCCTCGGAGATCGAGCGGTCGCCCTCGGGGCGGCCCAGCCGGTTGACTCCGGCAATCCTGGAACAGGATTCTAGGGGCACCGACGAGAAGGAGGCTGCCTGATGCAGTCCGACGAGCAACGCGTGGTCATCGTGACGGGTGCGGCCCGGGGGATCGGCCGGGGGCACGCCCTCGAGTTCGCCCGGCAGGGGTACGCCGTCGTGGTCAACGACCTCGGCGCCGACGTGGACGGGAGCGGCGGCTCGACCGGCCCGGCGGGCGAGGTCGTCGACGAGATCCGGGCGATGGGCGGCCAGGCCGCCGCGAACGGGGACGACGTCTCGGACTTCGCGGCCGCCGAGCGGCTCGTGCGCTCGACGATCGACCGCTTCGGCCGGCTCGACGTGCTGGTCAACAACGCCGGCATCCTGCGCGACCGGATGCTGGTCAACATGTCCGAGCAGGAGTGGGACGCGGTCATCCAGGTCCACCTCAAGGGGACGTTCGCCCCGCTCCGCCACGCCGCCGCGTACTGGCGCGAGGAGCACAAGGCCGGGCGCCCGGTGGACGCCCGGGTCATCAACACGACGTCGTCCTCGGGCATCTACGGCAACGCGGGGCAGTCCAACTACGGGGCGGCCAAGGCCGGGATCGCGGCGATGACCGTGATCACCGCGATGGAGCTGGGCCGCTACGGCGTCACGGTCAACGCGGTCGCGCCCGCGGCCCTCACCCGGATGACCGAGAACCTGCGTCCCGACCGCGAGAAGCCGGACCCGAACGCCTTCGACCCGTCCGCGCCGGACAACATCGCGCCGCTGGTCGTCTGGCTGGCGGGGCCGGCCGCGCGCGAGGTCACCGGCCGGGTGTTCAACGTCCGCGGCGGCATGATCAGCGTCGCCGAGGGGTGGCAGGCCGGTCCTGGCGTCGACAAGGGCGCGCGGTGGACCGTCGAGGAGCTCGACGACGTCCTCCCCGGACTCGTCGCGAAGGCTGCGCCCAACGCCGACCAGCGCGGCATCCGGCCGGCCGCCGGCTGACCTGCCGCGCTGCGCCATCCGGCCGGCGCCAGCAGACTCCGCGACGTGGACGACGTCGTTCGGGGGCCGCTGCCCGGCGCCCTCGGGGGTCCGGGTGCGCCGGGCGGTGGCCGCCGATCTGCCGGCGCTGGTGGCGCTGCTGGCTGACGATCCCCTCGGCGCCGGGCGCGAGTCGCCGGAAGGCGAGCTCGCCCCGTACCGCCGCGCCTGCGACCTCGTCGACGCCGACCCAGCGCACCTGCTGGTCGTCGTCGCGGAGGGCGAGGGGTCTGCGGAGGGCAAGCGGGTGGTCGGCACGCTCCAGCTGTCCTTCCTCCCGGGGCTGTCGCGTCGGGGAGCGCTGCGCGCGCAGATCGAGGGCGTCCGCGTCCGTCCCGACCGTCGGGGGCGGCCCTCGGGGAGGCGCTGTTCCGCTGGGCGATCACGGGGGCTTACCGACGGGACTGCGCCTTGGTGCAGCTCGCCACCGACCGCGCCCGGCCCCAGGCGCTCCGCTTCTACGAGCGCCTGGGCTTCGTCGCGTCGCACGTGGGCTGCAAGCTGGTCCTGCGCTCCTAGGGTGGGCGGTGTGACCAGCGAACCCATGGATCCCCAGCTGCTCGAGGTGGCCCGCCGGATGTTCGACCTGGCGCGGTTCGGCCACACCGAGGAGCTGGTGTCCTACATCGACCGTCGGGCTCCGGTGAACCTCACCAACGAGAAGGGCGACACGCTCCTGCTACTCGCGGCCTACTACGGCCATGCGGACACGGTGGCGGCGCTGCTCGCGCGCGGGGCCGATCACTCGCGGGTCAACGACAAGGGGCAGACGGCGCTGGCCGCGGCGGTGTTCAAGCAGGCCGAGGACGCCGTCCGGCACCTGCTCGCCGCCGGGGCGGATCCCGACCTCGGCGGGCAGAGCGCCCGGGTGACGGCGCAGTTCTTCGAGCTCACCGCGATGACCGAACTGCTCGACGCGCCCCGCTGAACCGACGCGTCACGGGGGCAGCCGTCCGAGCCTTCCGCTGCGGCGCCGGTGCCTCCTAGGCTGCCCGCCATGAGCAGCAGCGGCGGCCCGTCCACCGGCACCGTCCAGGCGGGTCACCTCTTCGACCTAGCCCGACAGGGCGAGACGGAGGTGCTGGCTGCCTACGTGGATGCCGGCGTCCCGGTCGACCTGACCAACAGTGCCGGGGACACGCTGCTCGTGCTCGCCGCGTACTACGGCCACGGGGACACGGTGGCAGCACTGCTGGCCCGGGGCGCGGACCACGCCCGGATCAACGACAAGGGTCAGACGGCGCTCGCTGCCGCCGTCTTCAAGCAGGCAACGGACGCCGTACGCCATCTGCTCGCGGCCGGCGCCGACCCCGACCTGGGCGAGATGACCGCGCGCATGACCGCCGACTTCTTCGGCCTGACCGCCATGACGGAGCTGCTCGACGCCCCTCGCTGATCCGCGCACCTACCTGATTTCCCCGAGCGCGGATCAGAACGGCGGCGGGCTCTCGTCGACCGGTGTTGGTCGTGGTGGTGGGAGCGCGCGCTGGTCGCGGAAGCCTGGTGGCCGGGTGGTGCGGGTGATGCCGGACGGGGTGGTGACGGTGAGGGTGCCGTCGGTGGTCATCGCGAAGCGCCAGCCGCGGGCGAAGGTCTTGAGCCGGTGGTGGCTGCGGCACAGGCAGCAGAGGTTCTGGCAGCTGGTGCGTCCGCCGCAGTCGTAGGGGACGACGTGGTCGGCGTCGGTGCGGCCGGCGGGCTGACCGCAGCCGGGGTGCCGGCAGGTGCGATCGCGCAGGCGGAGGAACCGCTCCTGGGTCGCGGAGTGGGCGTAGCCGTCGGCCTCGGCGGGGGGCCCGAGGACGGGGCACCCGCAGTCGGAGTCGCGACCGTGGGTCGGACAGCCGCGGGCGGCGAGGCGGGCCAGCTCGGCGGCGGTGGCGGTGGCCAGCAGCGCGCCGTCGTCGTCGGCGAGAGCCACGGCCAGGCTGCCACCGGGCGGCGCCTGCACGCCGAGTGCGCCGAGCTGGGCGAGCAGTTCGCGCAGGTGCTCGGTGGTGATCGGGCTGCCGTCAAGGCTCGGCGTCGCCGCACCGGCCGCCGCCCGGACGCGATCCGCCGCGTCCGGCGCTTGGCCCGCCCACGGCTGCGCCGCGGCTGCCGCACGACCCGGCCGCCGTAGTGCGGACAGCGGGGCGGTGACGGTGAGGTGGCCGGTCACGGCCGGGCCAGAGGTGTCCCACGGCCGCAGCACCAGCGCGGGGTGGGCCTCGGCGCGCAGCACCCCGATCGGCCGGTCATCACCGGCGGTGGCGGCCAGCTGGGCGGCCTGGTCGATCGTCGACCACATCGCCGCCGCCACGGCCGACGGCAACTCACTGGTCAGCGCCGACATCCCGTCGCCGGTCGGGTGCAGGCGCACCGCCGCGCGCCGCTCGGCCTCGATCCGGCGCCGCTCGGCGAACTCCTCATCGGCTGCCACGGCCGCAGCGACCAGCCGGTTGCGCAGCTTTCCCGACGACAGCCCGGCAGCCTCGGGCAGCACCGCGGGCACGACGACGGCCACCACGTCGTCGGAGGCCGTGGCGAGCACGTCGGCGAACACCCGCGCCCGGAACCAGTCCAGCCGACCCGCGGCGCACTCGGCCAGCACCGCCGGCATCCGCTCCACCAGCTGGAACGCATCACCCAGCACCCCGCCGGCGTAGACGCGGGAGCAGTTCAGCACCAGCGCCAGCTCGTCGGGCAGGAACTCCGACGTGCCGGGAACCGGCGACCCCGCACCCCGCCGGCGCGCACCGGGATGACCGGGCGGCGGATCGTCGGTGTCAGGACGGCCGGCGGCCACCGCCATGACGAGCTCCGCCTCGTGAGCGGCCTCCATCGCCTTGCGCGCCTGCACCCGGGCCAGCTCGATGGCCGCCTCCTCCGGCGTCATCACCCCGACCGGGACTCGCCGCACCGACGGTGCCTGCCGCAGCAGCCAGCCCAGCAGCGCACCCTCCGCCAGGGAGCGGTGGAGCATCGTCCGGGCCACGGATCGAACGTAGGTTCGAGGTATGACAGTTCCCGGTCGCGCTGCTGACGCGCGCGGACAGGTCGCGAGCTAGGGCGAGCGTCGCACGTCGTCGAGGTGTTGCGTGAGGGCGTGCATCGTGTCGGCGAAGGCGGCTTCCAGGTCGACGCCGTAGGTGTCGGCGAGGGTGAGGACGGCCCATAGGCAGTCCGCCAGTTCATGGGCCAAGGCGTTGTCGAGGTCGTCGCGTGGCCGCACGCCGGCCTTGCCCTGCACGAGCTTCGCGAGGTCGCCGACGTCCCCGAGGAAGCCCAGCATGATCTCTTCGGCCGTCCACGGGCGTCCGTACCGCTCGCTCTCCACCTGCGCGTACTTCGCTCGCACTGCGCGTGCCGTGGCCTGCATCTCGATGAAGTGCATGCCTCATCGTGGGCCACCGCCGACGGCCGGCCCATGCCGTCCACGACCTGCCGGTGATCGCGGAACGGCCGGGAACGCGGCGGGACCTGCGGCATCAACGGTGCGATCCGCTCCCACTGAGCATCACCGGGTTCCGGCGCACGGCCCATGCAACCGACATCGTCGACCATCCCCGCTCGACCAGGGAGGCACGCTCTAGGTGCAGTGCTTGACGAGGACCCACTCGTCGTAGGCGATGCCGTGCTCCACCGTTCGGATGAGCCGGCCGGTGACCGTCCACCCCTGCCGCACGTAGAAGGCGATCGCCGCGAGGTTCTCGACCCTGGCGTGCAGCTCGAGGTCGGCATGGCCGTGTGCGGTGAGCATCGCCTCGCCCCGGGCGAGCAGGCGTCGGCCGAGGCCGCGGCCCTGATGGCCGGGTTCGACGAAGAGGTGGACCAGCCGATGGCCGCTGACCGTGACGTGCCCGATCGGCGTGCCGTCCGCGACGGCGACCACCGTCTCGCAGTCGGAGCCGGGCAGGAACCGGTCGTGGAGCTGCTGCCTCGTGCCCGAGCGCTCGGGTGGCCCGAACTCTCCGGCCGCCACCTGCGCGGCGTACGTGGAGAGGAAGCATCGGTGGTGGTACTCCTCGACCGCCTCGGCGTCGGCGGGCCGTGCAGCGCGCAGCTCGACGGCGTCCATGCGCCGACCCTGGCACGCCGGAGCCGGGCGCGGGACCGAGTTGCGGCTCCGCGCCGACACGGCGCAGGCCTGGGCCCGGGGGCGCGCGGGGCATGGGTGGACACTCCGGGGGTACGAGGCGCGCGGGAGGGGGAGGTGGGCTGCGGTGGTGCGACCGGCGGTGCACGGCAGCGGGCGGGAGGCGTCCCGCGGGCTCGGTCCCGGCGCGCCGTCTCCCGTAGGTGCAGAGTCCACCGACCCGGCGCCGACACAGCCCACCCCGACGCAAGCACCGGGGGCACAGCCACCGGAGACGCAGCCACCCGCGGCCGACCCCGGCCGGCAGGCGGGGGCGTCGACCCCGACAGCGACGTCCGGCTCGACCGCCGCCGTCGAGACTCCCGAGGGGCCGTCCTCGGGCCTGCCCCGGTGGCTGTTGCTGCTGGCCGGAGCGGCCGCCGCGACGATCGCCGTCGCCGGCGTGCGCGCCGTCGCCTGGCTGGTCGCGCCGCTGCTCCTGGCGCTCGTGGTGGTCGTCGGTCTCTGGCCGGTCTCCAGCTGGCTGCGCCGCCACGGCGCCCCGCGCTGGGTCGCGACCACGGTGCTGCTCGTGCTCGTCTGGGCCGTCCTGCTCGGCTTCGTCGCCCTGCTCGTGGTCAGCGTCGCCCAGCTGGCCGCGCTGCTCCCGGACTACGCACCCCGCGCCCAGGAGCTCATCGACGGCGTCGTCGCCGACCTCAACGACGCCGGTCTGGTGTCCGGTCAGTTCTCCGACCTCGTGGAGCAGATCGACTACACGCAGCTGGTCGACCTGGCGACCGGCTTCCTCGGCCAGCTCACCGCCGCCGCCAGCACCCTGGTCCTGCTGCTCTCGGCCCTGGTCTTCATGACCATCGAGTCCAGCGGCTTCGGCCGGCGGCTCGCGCTCGTGGGCAAGGAGCGACCGCACCTGCCGGTCGCGTTCAGCCTGTTCGCGCAGGGCACCCGCAGCTACCTGCTGGTCAGCACCGTCTTCGGGGCGATCGTCGCGGTCGGCGACGCCATCGCGCTGGCCATCCTGGCGGTCCCCGCCGCGCCGCTGTGGGGCCTGCTGGCCTTCATCACCAACTACGTGCCCAACATCGGCTTCGTGCTCGGCGTCGTGCCGCCGGCGCTGCTGGGGCTGCTCGCCGGCGGCTGGGGCGAGCTGATCGCCATCCTGGTCGTCTACACGCTGCTCAACTTCGTCGTCCAGACGCTGATCCAGCCGCGGTTCGTCGGTGACTCCGTCGGGCTGTCGATGACGGTCACCTTCATCGCGCTGCTGTTCTGGGGCTGGGTCCTCGGCGCCCTCGGCGCGCTGCTGGCCATCCCGCTCACGCTGGCGGTGAAGGCGCTGCTGGTGGACGTCGACCCGCGCGGGCACTGGCTCGACGCCCTGCTGCGGGAAGAACCGCGCGCACCCCGGACCTCGCGCGCCCGGCGCCGCATGAACGCCCGGCGGTCGGCGCTCGCCTCCGTGCGACGCCTGCACCATCCCCGACGGGTGGCCGGTCAGGCACCCGCGCCTGCCGGCCAGGCACCGGCACCGGCGGGGGACGCCGGGACGCCGGTGGGCTGAGGTGCAGGAGTTGGTCGTCATGGTCGGCCTGCAGGGCGCCGGGAAGTCGACCTGGGTGGCCGCCGAGCTGGCCGGGAACCACGCCGTCGTCAGCAAGGACCACTGGCCGCGTGCCCGTCACCGGGAGGCCCGTCAACGGCACGTCGTCGCCGGGCTGCTCGCGGCCGGCCGCAGCGTCGTCGTCGACAACACGAACCCGTCGGCCGCCGAACGCGCCCCGTTGGTGGCTGCCGCCCGCGTGGCCGGTGTGCCGGTGCGGGCGGTCTGGGTCGACACGCCGCTCGAGATCTGCCTGGCCCGCAACGCCGTCCGCCCGGCGGAGCGGCGCGTGCCCCTGGTCGGCGTCCACGCCGCCCTGGGCCGGTTCGAGCCGCCCTCGGTCGAGGAGGGCTTCGCGCGCGTCGACGTCGTCCGCCCGTCACCGGACCTGGTGCATGCGACAGGGGACCCGGTGCGGTAGACACGGCAGGCCCGTCCCCGACGTCCGGAGGTTCCCTCGTGCTGGCCAGCATCGGCTACGCCGCCGCGTACACGGGCGTGGGCATCGCGCTCCTCGCGCTCGGCTTCGTGGCGCTCGACCTGCTCACCCCGGGCCACCTCGGCCGTCACATCTACGAGGAGGGCTCGGTCAACGCCGGCATCGTGCTGTCGGCCGGGTTCCTCGGCCAGGGCGCGATCGCGTTCACCACGATCTGGACCAACGCCACGAACGGCTTCGGCGAGGCGCTCTGGTACACGGTGGTCTTCGGGGTCCTGGGCGTGCTCCTGCAGGCGCTTGCGTTCCTGGTGCTCAACCTGGTCACCCCGGGTTCCCTGGGAGCGGCGCTGGTCCAGGTGCGGTTCCACCCGGCCAGCCTGGTGAGCGCCGCCTCGCAGCTCGCGGTGGCCGCCATCATCGTGGCCTCGATCTGGCCCTGACGGCGCCCGCTTCCCCCGTGTGACGGGGGACTCACGCCCTGGCCGTAAGGTGCCGGGCAGCTTGTCGTCCCCGCTCGGTCGGGGACCGACGCAGCAGCAGACCTGACGAGAGGAAGATCAATGAGCGAGGCAGTCAACAGCACCCGGGTGGCCATCGTCACCGGCGGCGCGCGCGGCATCGGTGCCGCCACCGCCCAGCGGCTGGCGCAGGACGGGTTCGCCGTCGCGGTCCTGGACCTCGACGAGGCGTCGGCCAAGAACACGGTGGACGCGATCGAGGCGGCCGGCGGCAGGGCCCTGGCAGTGGGCGCCGACGTCAGCGACGCCGAGCAGGTCCAGGCGGCCGTCGACCGCATCGCGTCCGAGCTCGGCGCGCCGGTCGTGCTGGTGAACAACGCCGGCGTGCTCCGCGACAACATGCTGTTCAAGATGTCGGACTCCGACTGGGACATCGTCATGAACGTGCACCTCCGGGGTGCCTTCCTCATGTCGCGCGCCGCCCAGAAGCACATGATCGAGCAGAAGTGGGGCCGGATCGTCAACCTGTCCAGCACCTCGGCGCTCGGCAACCGCGGCCAGGCCAACTACTCCACCGCGAAGGCCGGTCTGCAGGGCTTCACCAAGACCCTCGCGATCGAGCTCGGCAAGTTCGGCGTCACCGCCAACGCCATCGCCCCCGGGTTCATCCAGACCGAGATGACCAAGGCGACCGCCGACCGCATGGGCATCCCCTTCGACGACTTCATCAAGGGCGCCGGGTCGCAGATCCCGGTGCAGCGCGTCGGCCAGCCCGAGGACATCGCGCACCTGGTCTCGTTCTTCGTGAGCGAGGGTGCGGGCTTCATCTCCGGCCAGGTCGTCTACGCCGCCGGTGGCCCCAAGGCCTGAGCAGGATCCCCGCGCGACGCGCGGGGCGCACGAAATCGGCGGGCCACGGACGGCGTTGTGCTGTCCGTGGCCCGTTCTGCTCTCCGTCTCCTGGTCCTCGGCGACTCGATCGCCTACGGCACCGGCGCCCGGCGCCCCGAGGACACCCTGGGACGCCGGCTGGCCGCCGCCCTCACCGCCGACGGCCATGACGTCGACCTGCACCTGCGGGCGGTGCCGGGGGCCGTGTCCGCCGACCTCCCGCGTCAGGCGCGCGGGGCCGCGGACCTGGCGGCCGACCTCGCGCTGGTCGTGATCGGCGCCAACGACCTCACCCGGCTCGTCCCGCCGGAGCGGGCCGCCGCATCGCTCGACGAGGCGCTGCGGGTGCTGCGCGCCACGGGCACCGACGTCGTCCTGGTGCCGGCGCCGGACATGTCCCACGTGCCCTTCGTGCCGCCGGCCTTCCGGCCGCTCGTCCAGGCCGCCTGCGCCCAGCTGCGGCAGCGGCAGGTGGCCGTCGCCGCGGCGACCGGTGCCACTGTCGTGCCGGTGGCCGACGTCAACCGGGCCTTCGGTACCGACCCGGCGCTGTTCGCCGCTGACCGGTTCCACCCGTCGTCGGCCGGCTACGCCCGTATCGCCTCCGCGCTGACCCCCGTGGTCCTCGAGGCCGCCCGGGCGCGCCGGGACGACACCGCGGCCTGATCAGCGCGAGCGCCCCGCCAGCAGCTGGGCCAGGTGCAGGCCACGGCGGCCGGCCAGCTGGTCCAGCTGGGTGCGGCAGGAGAACCCGTCGGCGAGCACGACCGCGTCGTCGGGGAGCTCCTCGACGGCCGGGAGGAGCTGCTGCCCGGCGATGGCGACCGACACGTCGTGGTGGCCCTTCTCGACGCCCCAGTTGCCCGCCAGACCGCAGCAGCCGCCCAGGCGGGTGACCTCGGCCCCGGCCCGCCGCAGCAGCGCGGCGTCGGCCGACCAGCCGAGCACCGAGGCGTGGTGGCAGTGCGGCTGGGCCACGACCTGCAGGCCGGCCAGGGACGGCGGCGCCCAGCCCGGCGTCGCGGCCAGGAGCTCGGCCAGCGTGCGGGTTCCCCGGGCGACCCGTTCGGCGTCCGGCCCCCCGACCACCTCGAGCGACTCGTTGCGCAGCACGGCGGTGCACGAGGGCTCGACGCCGACGACCGGGATGCCGGCGTCCACGACGGGCGCGAGCTCGGCGATGGTGTGCCCGAGGATGCGTCGGGCGGCGTCCAGCTGGCCGGTGGTGATCCAGGTCAGCCCGCAGCACGTGTCCGAGCCGGGCACCTGCACGCGGTAGCCCGCGGCCTCCAGCACCTCGGCGGTGGCCAGGGCGACGTCGGGGTCGAAGTGGTCGGTGAAGGAGTCCACCCACAGCGCCACCGGGGCGCCGTCGTGCGTCGCCGCCGGGCGGTCGGCCCACTGCTGGCGGAACGTGCGGGCGGCGAACGCGGGCACCTCCCGACGCTGGTCCATGCCTGCGCCCCACTTCGCCAGCCGGCCGCCCACCCGTGAACCGAGGAGGGCGTTGACCACCCGCGGAGCGCGCGCTGCCAGGTCGGCCCAGCGCGGCAGCCAGCCCAGCGTGTAGTGCGGGCGGGGACGCAGCCGGCGGCGGTAGGACTGGTGCAGCACCTCGGCCTTGTAGGACGCCATGTCCACCCCGGTCGGGCAGTCCGACGAGCAGCCCTTGCAGGACAGGCACAGGTCGAGGGCGTCGTGCACCTCGGGGGAGCGCCAGCCGGTGACCGGGCCGCCGGGGGCCAGCATCTCCTGCAGCACCCGTGCCCGGCCGCGCGTGCTGTCCTTCTCCTGCCGCGTCGCCGGCCACGAGGGGCACATGACCCCGCCGGAGGACTGCAGGTCCGCCCGGCACTTGCCTACGCCGGTGCAGCGGTGCACGGCCGCCGAGAGGTCGCCGCCGTCGTGCCGGTAGGCCAGGGCGAGCCCCTCCCGTACGACCGGGGCGGTGGCCATGCGGATGTCCGCGTCCAGGGCCGAGGGCCGGACGAGCACGCCGGGGTTGAGCACGTCCGCGGGGTCGAAGACCGCCTTGACCTGCTCGAAGAGGCTGATCACGGTGGGGGAGTACATGAGGGGCAGCAGCTCGCTGCGGGCCCGCCCGTCGCCGTGCTCGCCGGACAGCGAGCCGCCGTAGCCGGCGACCAGCCGCGCGGCGTCCTCCACGAAGGACCGGTACCGCGACCGCCCCCGGTCCGGCTCGCCACCGCTACCGAAGGGGAAGTCGATGCGACCGTGCACGCAGCCGTCCCCGAAGTGCCCGTACGGGACGCACTGCAGGCCGTGCTGGTCGAGCAGCGCCTCGAACTCCCGCAGGTAGGCGCCCAGGCGCTCGGGCGGGACGGCGGCGTCCTCCCACCCGGCGTGCGCCGGCCGCCCGTCGGACGTGCGGTTGGCCAGCCCGGCGCCGTCCTCGCGGATGCGCCAGATGGCCGCGGCGTGCGCCGGGTCGGTGACCACCATCGAGTCGACGGCACCGGCGTCGGCGAGCACGCCGCGCGCCTTGCTCTCGACCTCGGCGACGTCGTCGCCGGTCAGCTCGACGATCAGCCACCCCGCGCCGCGGGGCAGGTCGGGGACGACGGCGGCGGGCACGTCGCGCAGTCGCTGCACGATCCGCTCGTCGAGGCCCTCGACCGCGGTCGGCTCGTGGGGGAGCAGTCCGGGTGTGGCATCGGCGGCGTCGGCCATGGAGGGATAGCCCAGGACGACCAGACCGCGGAACGGCGCGTCGGTCACGAGCCGCACGGTGGCGCCGAGGACCAGCCCGAGCGTCCCCTCGCTGCCCACCAGCGCGCGGGCGACGTCGAAGCCGCGCTCGGGCAGCAGGTGCTCGAGCGAGTAGCCCGAGACCTGGCGGCCGAAGCGGCCGAGCTCCGTGCGGATCGTGCCCAGGGAACCGGCGACCAGCTGGTGCAGGTCGGCCAGGGGACCGGCGTCGGGGGTCGTGCCGGGGCGGAGGTCCAGCCGGGTGCCGGCGCCGGTGGCGACGTCCAGGCCGACGACGTTGTCCGATGTCCGCCCGTAGCCCAGGGCCCGCGAGCCGCAGGCGTTGTTGCCGATCATCCCGCCGATCGTGCAGCGGTTGTGCGTGCTCGGGTCGGGGCCGAAGCGGAGGCCGTTCGGGCGGGCTGCGGTCTGCAGCGCGGCCTGCACGACGCCCGGGTCGACGACCGCCGTCCGCGCCTCCGGGTCGATCGAACGGACCCGGTTCAGGTGACGGCTGGTGTCGAGGACCACGCCCGGTCCGACGGCGTTGCCCGCGATGGACGTTCCGGCGCCCCGGGCGGTGAGCGGCACGCCCAGCTCGCGGCAGACGGCGAGCGTGGCGAGCACCTCGTCGACGTCCCGGGGCCGCACCACGGCGCGGGGGTGGATGCGGTAGAGCGAGGCGTCGGAGGAGTAGAGCGCGCGGGCGAGCCCTGAGTCGTCGACGTCGGCGATCCCCGCCCGGCGGAGCGCCGCGGCGAGCTCGGGACCGGTGCCGTCCCCCGTGCGCAGGTGGCCGGGGGAGGTGGTCGTCATGCCCCCGAGTCTCCCTTCCCGCCGGTGCGGCCGGCCACCCGGTGTCCCGCCGGCACGCGAAGGGCCGCCGTCGGAACGACGGCGGCCCTTCCGGAGCCGGTGGTGAGCCGGGGTCGGCCCGGGCTCAGTCGGACGTCGGGGGCTCGTCCTTGCCCTCTTCCTCCAGCCGGTCGGCCTCCTCCTTGGTCTTGTGCACCGCGCCGTCGGCGTGCTCCGGCGGGCCGTAGACCGTGTAGAGGATCAGCGGGTTCTCGCCGGTGTTGAGGAAGTTGTGCTTCTTCCCGGCGGGCACCACGACGAGGTCGCCCTGGGCGACGGCCTTCTCCGACCCGCCGATGATCGCCTTCCCGGTGCCGCTGACGAAGGTGAGGATCTGGTCCACCTCGTGGATCTCCTCGCCGATTTCGCCGTCCTTCGGGATGGTCATGATGACGAGCTGGGTGTGCTCCCCGGTCCAGAGCACGCGACGGAAGTCGGGGCTCTTCTCGGCCTCGGTCGCGATCGTGTAGTGGATGACGGACGCCATGGACGGCGCTCCTCTCGTCTCGGCTCGTCTGCTGAGCGGCCCGCCCGGACATCGGGGCGGGCGACCGTGCAGCTCCTGCCCGCGCAGGCGGGGGAGTAGTCCTGGTTCGCCCGTTCTGCTGATCTTGGCCTGGCCGCGCGGTGTCGCAGACGTGCGCGGGCTCAGGCCGTGATCGGTCCCCGGGCCGGAACGGGCGGCGAGCCGTGCGCGCGCCACAGCCGGATGAGACCGGTGCCGACGAGCAGGACGCTGGCGCCGACCGCGATGCCGGCCACCGTCAGCACGGTCAGGCCGTCCCGGTAGGCCATCACCTCCACGCCGATGCCCTCCACCGCCACCGCGCACCACACCGCGACCGCGGCGACGCGGTCGGAGGCGGCGATGCCGGAGTAGAGCAGCAGCTGGGCCAGGGCGAACAGCGTCCCGAGGATCGCGAAGACCCAGACCGCGCCGCCCAGCGCGTCGCCGTACTCCGCGCCGCCCACCAGGGGGAGGGCCCGTGCGCCGAGCACCGCCGTGGCGGCGGTGATCACCGCGCCGACCAGGGCGACCAGGGCGGCGGCGACCGGCAGCAGCCGCCGTCGTCCCCCGGCGTTGGCCAGCCGGGGCAGCAGGACGACGCTGACGCCCTGCGGGAGCCAGAAGGCGACCTTGGCGAAGATCGAGGCGACGGCGTACTCGCCGGCCAGATCGGCGGGCAGGTGGTGGCGGGCCAGCAGCAGGTCGAGGTTGACCATGAGCACCAGACCGAGGAGGGCGCCGGAGGCCTTCGTGGCCGCCACGACGTGCACCCGCAGGCCGCGGGCGAAGCCGGGACGGCCGGAGAACCACCAGCCGACGACGGCGCTGCCCGCGCAGCCCGCCGCCATCCCGATGAGCGCGGCCTCGGGCGTTCCGCCGATGACCAGACCGGCGATGCCGCCGCCGGACTTGAGCACGCCGAAGGTGGTGTTCACCAGTGCCAGCCGGCGGTAGCGCCGGGTGCCCTGGAGCAGGCCGTCGTAGCCGCCGACGAGGGTGTGCGGGACCAGGACGGCGATCAGCCACAGCACCGTCGAGGGACCGGAGAGGTGGAGGAGCGACACCAGGGGGACGACGGCCAGGAGCCCGAGGAGGCCGACGGCCCCGGCCCCGACCCAGGTGGCGGTGTGCAGCCGGGCCACCACGGCCGCGCGGTCGCGGGGGTTGGCGCCCAGGGTCAGCGCCGCCGCGGTCTGCAGCCCGATCGCCGGGACCACGCCGATGAACATGACCCCCAGCAGGGCGGCCAGTTCACCGAAGGCCTCCGGCGCGAGGAGGCGGGCCGCCACGACGGTCATGACGTACGCGAGCCCGTTGACGCCCAGCAGGGCCAGCGAGACGAGCGCGGCCGGGACGGCGGCCGCGCGGCGCCGGCGGAGGAAGCCCGGGGCCGGTGGCGCTTCCGTGGCGGTCATCCCCGCACCCCGCACCGAGGGTCCGGGTGGACCGCTCGCCGCCGGGTGTCCGGGTGGCCGCCCCAGCTCACGGCAGCCCTGAGGAAGCGGTCTCCCGGGAGCGTGCCGTGCCGGCCGCGGACACCTCGACGTGGGCGGCGAGCTCCAGGGCCAGGTCGCCGGTGCCGTGCTGGATGCGCTCCAGCAGCTCGACCAGGTCGCCGGCGTCGGCGCGGACGTCGGCGCGCGACGACTCGTGGACGGAGCGGGCCAGGACGCCGGCGAACTCCCGGACGCTGGCCGACCACTCGAAGGTGGCCGCGTGCCGCGCGGCGGCCTCGCCCATGGCGCGGCGGGCGTCGGCGTCCTCGAGGAGGCCGGCGACGGCGTCGGTCATCTGGTCGAGGTCGTCGACGAGCACGCCGCTGACGCCGTCCACGACCGACTCCTGCAGGCCACCGGAGGAGTGGTAGCCGACCGTCGGCACACCGTGGCCACCGGCCTCGATGACCACCATGCCCCAGCCCTCCTTCACCGACGGGCAGACGAACACCCATGCGGCGGCGAGCTGCTCGTGCTTGGCCTTCTCGTCGAGGAACCCGAGGAACTCGACACGGTCGGCCACGCCGAGCCGCTCGGCCTGGGTGCGCAGCGTCTCCTCCCACCAGCCCTCGCCGACGACGGCGAGGGTGAGGTCGGGCCAGCGGTCGCTCAGCCGGGCGAGGATGTCCAGCGAGTGCTCGACCTGCTTGTGGGGGACCAGCCGGCCCAGCGTGATCAGCCGCGGCGTCGGGGAGCGCGGCACGTCGACGGGGACGACCGGCTCGGTGCCCACGGGGACCAGCGTCGTCCGCTCGGGGGCGATGCCGAGACCGGCCATCTCGCGCCCGGTCGCGTCCGAGATCGTCACGTAGGGCACCCGGCGGTAGACCCGGGGCGCCACCTTCGACTCCAGCCACCAGCCGATGCGCCCGCCGACGGGACCGAAGACGATCGGCCACTGCTCCTTGTGCACGTGGAAGACCACGGTGGTCACCGGCGAGCGGGTGGCCAGGGTGCTGCAGAAGGGGATGCCGTTCTGGACGTCGACGACCAGACGGGGCTTGGTCTTCCGGACGAACGCCATGGCCCGCGGGTAGATGCTCAGCCGCCCGCCGCGCCGGACGATCCGGACACCGTTGAGGATCTCCTCGCGGGGAGCGCGGCCGTGCTCGGCGCAGAACAAGGTCACACGGAGCCCGGCGGCAGCCAGACCCTCCGCGATCCGCTGCACGTACCGTTCCGATCCGCCGCCCTCCGGGTGGCTGACATCACGCCAGTTCACGAAGAGAACATCGATGTCCGTCGTTCGGTACAACACCCGCGGCACACTAATGCACCCGAGCAGCGGCTTCGACCCGCGACGAGTCCTACGACCCTTTGGAGTACACGGATGAACCGATCGGCCACCCTCTCGCGGTCGGTCTCGCTCTTCCAGGCGTTCCTGCACGAACAGGACGACCCGGAGCGCTTCTACAGCGTGCTGGCCGCCGATTCGGTGGCGCAGCTGTCCCACTGGGTCGACCTCGCCGGCACCACGGTGCTGGACGTGGGCGGCGGCCCCGGCTACTTCGCGGATGCCTTCCGTGGCGCCGGTGCCACGTACGTGGGCCTCGAGCCGGACGCCGGCGAGATGTCCGCCCGCGGCGAGCCGGAGCCGGGCACGCTGCGGGGCAGTGGTGAGGAGCTGCCGATCCGCACCGGCGCGGTCGACGTCTGCTACTCGTCCAACGTGCTCGAGCACGTGCGGCACCCCGTGCGGATGGCCGACGAGATGGTGCGTGTGACCAAACCCGGGGGACTCGTCTTCCTCTCCTTCACCCCGTGGCTGTCGCCGTGGGGTGGGCACGAGACGGCGCCGTGGCACTACCTCGGTGGCCACCGTGCCCGCCGCCGGTACATCAAGCGCAACGGGGCCGAGCCGAAGAACAAGTACGGGGAGTCCCTCTTCGCGGCCTCGGCCGGCGCCGCCTGCAAGTGGGCCCGCGCCTGCCCGGACGCCGAGCTGATCGCCGCGCTGCCCCGGTACCACCCGTGGTGGGCCGCCTGGGTCGCCCGCGTTCCCGGCCTGCGTGAGTTCGCCACCTGGAACATGGTCCTGGTGCTGCGCCGGAACAGCTGATCCCCGGCCTCCCGGGTCGGAGGCGCTCTCGCACCACGCGCACCGGTGGGCGCGCCTCCCACCTGTGCACCAGCGGGCCCGGGAGGCCCGGGGAACTCGTCCGGCCCGGGGGTCCCCGGCGCCCCCCGGGCGTGTCGCGGCGTGCCGGCGGAGGCGGTCGATTCCCGGGTCCGGGTGTCGGGGCGTCGTCCGGGACCGGGGCGCCGGAGTCACGTACCGTCGGAACCCGTGCCGCGCAAGCCGTAGCGGCGAGGGGGAGCTGCATGCGGACGCGTGTCGTCGGGCTGGCCGTGATGGGCCTGGGAGGTCTCGCGGTCGTCGCGGCGGTCACGGCGGACGCCTGGGTGCCGCTGTCGCCGGCCGAGCTGCGCCTGGACGAGGACCTCGCGACGGAGTCGATCGGGCAGCAGGTCCGGTACCTGGACCCGGCGCAGGTCGCCGAGGTGACGGGCGAGGAGGTCACCGTGTCGGTCCGCGTCCGCGGGGACGAGGACACCGGAGCCGCCGACGACGACACCGCCGTCTGGCAGTACGTGTCCGAGACCGACGACGCGAACGGCACACTGATCGCCACGAGCACCACCCTCGTGTGCCTGGACCGCCGCAGCGCCGAGGCGGTGAACTGCGTCGGCGAGTCCATCGACGGGGAGCCCGTCGACGTCCGTGGCCTCACGCTGCGCTTCCCGGCCGACACGCAGCAGCGCGACTACGATCTCTGGGACACCACGGCGAGGCAGCCGTTCCCTGCCCGCTACGTGGGCGCCGAGCAGCTCGACGGCCTGCGGGTGTACCGCTTCGAGCAGGAGGTCCCCGAGCAGGTGGTCCGGTCGGTGCCCGTACCCGGTCGCCTGGTCGGGGACGACGCCGTCGAGATCGAGGCCGAGGTCGTGCACACCAGCTCTCGCACGGTGCTGGTCGAGCCGGTCAGCGGTGTCGTCGTGTCCGAGGAGGAGAGCCCGGTGACCGCGTTGCGTGGTCCCGACGGCGCCGCGGGGGCCGTCCTCCTGGCCGGCACGTTCCACTGGTCGGAGGCCTCCGTCGACGACGCGATCGACCGCGCCGAGCAGGTCCGCGACGACCGTGGCGACCTGAGGACGGGGGTGCGGTGGGCCGCGTCCAGCACCGGCGCTGCGCTCCTCGCCACCGGCGCGCTCCTCGCCCTCCGCCGGAACCCCGCCCAGCCCGACGACGCCCAGGACGAGCCCGTGCGGGTTCCCGTCCCGAGCGCCTGAGGCGACGGGGGAACTCTGCACATGGCGACCATGGTCACCGGCACGCCCGCCGGACCTTCGTCCACCGACGCCGCCTCGTCGGGTGGACCCCGCGAGCCCGTGACGGGACGGTTCAGGGCCCTGCTGGGGCGCTGGCGGCTGGCGCTGGTCTGCGCCGGCTTCCTGGTGCTGGCGATGCTGCAGGCGCCGGGGAAGATCCTGGGCGACACGAAGTCGGACCTGGTGGTCGACCCGCTGGCCTTCCTCGGCCGGGCGCTCACCCTGTGGGAGCCCGAGGGCGCCGCCGGTCAGATCCAGAACCAGGCCTACGGCTACCTCTTCCCGATGGGCCCGTTCTTCGCGCTCGGGCAGCTGGCCGGGGTGCCGGCGTGGATCGTCCAGCGGCTGTGGTTCGCGGCGCTGATGAGCGTCGCCTTCCTCGGCGTCGTGCTCCTGGCCCGCCGGTTGCGCATCGGCACCCCGGCGACGGCGGTGCTGGCCGGCATCGCCTACGCGCTGTCGCCGCGCATGGTCACCGAGATCGGCGCCATCTCGATCGAGACCATCCCGCTGGCGCTGGCCCCGTGGGTCCTCGTGCCGCTCGTGGGCGCGGCGGACCGCGGCTCCGCAAGGCGTGCCGCCGCGCTGTCGGGTCTGGCCGTCTTCTGCGTCGGCGGGGTCAACGCCGTCGCCACCGCGGCCGTCCTGCCACTGGCCGTGCTGTACCTGCTGACCCGTCCGGCCGGCCCGTTCAAGCGCCGGTTGATCGCCTGGTGGGTGGTCGCCGTCGGTCTCGCCACCGCCTGGTGGGCCGGCCCCCTGGTGCTGCTGGGCCGGTTCGGCTCGTCGTTCCTCTACTACATCGAGACGGCCGCGGCCACGACCTTCCCGACCGACGTGCTCAGCGTGCTGCGCGGGACGTCGCACTGGCTCGCCGCGCTGGCCTCGCCGTCGGGTCCGAACTGGCCGGCGGGGTGGGCGCTCGTGCACGAGGTCGTCCCGATCGTGGGCACGGTCCTCCTCGCCACGGCCGGGCTGGCCGCGATGTGCCGGCGCGATCTGCCGGAGCGCACCTGGCTCGTCCTGGGACTCCTGGCCGGCGTCGGTCTGGTCTCCCTGGGGCACCTCGCCGAGGTGCAGGGAGTGCTGGCCGAGCGGCTGCACGACTGGCTCGACGGACCGCTGGCGCCGCTGCGCAACGTGCACAAGTGGGACCCGGTGGTCCGCCTGCCGCTGGTGCTCGGCCTGGCACACCTCGGTGGTGTCGCCGTCCGGCACGTGCGGCGGGTCCGCGAGGATGCCGGAGCGCGGCACGGGCGACGGGGCGGGGCGACCCTGGCCTCGCGCGCGGTGCTGCTCGCGCTCGCGCTGGCGCTCGTGGCGTCGGTCTCCCCGGCGCTGGCCGGGCGGCTCGCACCGCCGGCCGGCTTCTCCGACGTCCCCGGCTACTGGCAGCAGACGGCGGACTTCCTGGCCGCGGAGCAGCCCAGCGGCCGGGCCCTGCTGGTGCCCGGGTCCTCCTTCCCCGAGTACGAGTGGGGGACGCCGATCGACGAGCCGATGCAGGCGCTCGCGGAGTCCCCGTGGGACGTCCGCAACGCGATCCCGCTGACCCCCGAGGGCCACATCCGCATGCTCGACGCCATCGAGGCGCGGCTGGAAGTGGGGGAGGGCTCCGCGGGTCTGACCCGGTACCTCGCGCGGGCCGGCATCTCCCACCTGGTCCTGCGCAACGACCTCGACACCGGTGAGGCGGTCGCGACCCGCGCGGTGCTGGTGCGCCAGGCCTTGCGCGACTCGCCGGGCATCGGCCTGGTCGCCACCTTCGGCCCCGTGTCGGGCGGCGACGACCTGCGCGACGGCTCGGTCGCCGACGCCGGGCTCGACGAGCCGGCGCCGGCCGTCGAGGTCTACGCCGTCGCGGACACCGCGCCGTCGGCGTGGACGGCGCCGCTGTCCTCGGCGGTCACCGTGCACGGCGGTCCCGAAGCCCTGCTGTCGCTGGAGGACCGCGGGATGATCACCGACCGGCCCACCCTCATGGCCGGCACCCCCGGGGCCCCGATCGAGCCGGCCATGGTGACCGACGCGCTCATCCGGCGCGAGCGGAACTACGGCCGGTTGATCGGCGCCACCTCCGGGGGGCTCACGGAGCAGGACGCGCTGCGCCTGGACAACCCGGCGCGCGACTACGTGCTCCCCGCCCTCGGCGCCGCGGAGAGCGTGATCGAGTACCTCGGCGGCACCCCGACCGCCTCCAGCTCCGCGTCGGACGCCGACGGCTTCGCCGCCGCCCGGCTGGACACCCAGCCCTGGTCGGCCGTGGACGCCGACCCGATGACCGCCTGGCGGCCCGCCCCCTGGGACGAGAGCGGCGAGCCGCCCTGGTGGCGGCTGACGACGGAGCGGCCGGTCGCGGCCCGCGAGATCATCGTGTCCCTCGGCCAGGAGCCGGGTGTGGCCCGGCCCGAGGAGCTCCGGATCACGACCGACACCGGAGAGCTCGTCGTGCGGGTGGCCGACACCGGCGAGGAGCAGGCCCTGCCCCTGCCGGAGGGCTACACGTCCACGGTGACCATCAGCTCGCTGGTGCCGGCCGGTGCCCCCGGTGCCCCCGCCCTCTCCATCGCGGAGGTGCGCGTCCCCGGTGTGAACATGCACCGCTCGGCCGTCACCCCCTCGCCCGCCAGCCCGGTGAGCGTCTTCGCGTTCGACGCCCTCCGGGGCCGGTCGGGCTGCGTGACCGGCGCCGAGGGCGACCCCCGCTGTGCCCCCGGGCTCGTCAGCGGGTCGGAGGAGGCGATCTGGCTCGACCGCGGGTTCAGCACGTCGCAGTGGTTCGACTACGAGGTCTTCGCGACCGCGGTGGCCCGTCCGGGCCGGGCGCTCGACGCGGTGCTCGCCGAGGCCCGCGGCAGTGCGCGGGTCGAGGCCAGCAGCGAGCCGGTCACCGATCCGCGCGGCAGTGGCGCGGCGGCCGTCGACGGGAACCCGGCGACGGCCTGGATGGCCGGGGGCGACGATTTCCGGCCGACGCTCGAGCTCACCTGGGACGAGCCCCGAGCCGTGGACTCCCTGCGCGTGGTCACCGCCCCCGGGCTGGCCGCCGCGACACCCACCGCGGTCTCGATCGACGCAGGTGGGCTGCCGAGGACCGTGCGGCTGGCCGAGGACGGCATCGCGCAGTTCGCCCCGGTGGTCACCGACCGGCTCTCGGTCACCTTCCTGCTGCCCGGGGACGCCGAGTCCGTCGACCCGTACACGCGGTGGGAGCAGCGGCTGGGCGTCGGGGTGAGCGAGCTCGAGGTCGGTGGCCCCAACCCGGTCGCCGATCCGGACACCGAGGTCTTCTTCGAGTGCGGTGAGGGTCCGGAGGTGCGCGTCGACGGCACCGTGATGCTGACCGCGGCGCGGACCACCGTCGGCCGGCTGGAGGCGCAGCGCCCGCTGGCGCTGGAGTTCTGCGACACCGCACCCACGATCCGGCTGCCGGCGGGCGAGCACCGCCTCCTGGGGCGCAGCAGCGCGACCATGAGCATCGACTCGACCACCCTCCTGCGGGTCGGGTCCCCGGGCGACACCGACCGCGGCGTGCGCACGGCGGCGGAGACGCCCCGCTGGAACGCCGAGCACCGCACCGTGCAGGTCGAGGACCGCAGCGAGGACACGCTGCTCGTGATCCCCGAGAACACCAACCCCGGCTGGACCGCGCGCCTGGACGGGCAGGTGCTCGCCCCGGTCGCCGTCGACGGGTGGCAGCAGGGCTACATCCTCCCGCCGGGGGCGGCCGGCACGGTGCAGCTGGACTTCGCGCCCGGCCCCTACTACCGCGCCGCGCTGGCCGTCGGTGCAGGAGCGGTGCTGCTCCTGGTCCTGGTGGCGGCGCTGCCGGCACGTCCGGGCCGGAACCGCCCGCCCCGCTCGCCGGGCCGCGCCGCGGCGCTCTCCGCCGTCCTCATGACCGCCTTCGTCACCGGGGCGGCCCTGCTCGGCACCGCGCTCGTCGGCGGGCTCGTGGGCATGGCGGCGCTCGCCGGCCTCTGGGTGCTGCGGCAGCTCCTCCCGCGGACGGCACCCGCCCTCCTCGGGAGCGTCGCCGTCCTCGCCCTCGTCGTGGCGGGCGGGCTGCTGCTCGCCGACGCCGACGGGACGGAGACCCAGCGGCAGGTCCTGGCCGTCGTCGCGTTGAGCGCGGTCGTGGCGGGTGTGGTGCCCGGGTTGCCCGCCCGGTGGCTGCCGGGGCGTCGCGGGGCGCCGGCCGTCGTGGCGGGCCGGTGAGGTGGCGCGCATGAGGCACCATCGGGACGTGCCCCGCAGAATCGCCGTCCTCGTCCCGGTGGTCTGCCTCGCGCTGACCGGCTGCCTGCGGCTCGAGGCCCCGGCCCCGGACGTCCAGCCGGGCCGGCAGGGACCGGTCCTCGCGGAGATCCAGCCGGCCGCGGACGCGGACACGGCGCGGCTGGAGCCGGCCTGCCCGGCTCCCGAACAGCCGGCGACGCTGTCGGCGGCCCAGCTGAACGAGATGGTCACCGAGTCCGACCTGCCCTATTGGCAGGCGGCGGACGTCGGGGCGAGCGCTGTCCTGAGCGACGGCCGCGTCCTCTGGGTCTACGGGGACACCCTGCGCGAGAAGCAGATCGAGCCGCGACTGGTCGACAACACCGTGCTCGTCACCTCCGGCACGTGCATGTCCCAGCTGATCACCGACGGGCTCGGCCCGGTGTTCCCCCGCGACTCCCGGGAGCTGAGCCACTGGCCGATGTCGCTGGTCCGCCTGGAGCCCACCGCGGCCGACGGCGAGGGCGTGACGGACGTCGTGGTCGTCTACCTCTCCCGCATCCAGCGCGGCGACCGGCAGTGGGACTTCATCTTCCGCGGCACCACGGCCGCCGTCCTCGAGGTCGGGGCCGACGGGGTCCCGCGGCTGGCACGGATGGCGCACCTGACGCCGGACAGCGTCTCCTTCGACCAGATCAACTGGGGGGCGGCCGCGACCGTCGACGGGGACTGGCTGTACCTCTACGGCACCCGCCAGACCGGCGAGGCCGACGTCTACGGCCGGGAGCTGTACGTCTCCCGCCGGCCGGCCGGCGAGCCGATGAACGCCGCGGCGATGCAGTACTGGGACGGCTCGGAGTGGCAGCCGGACGGCTCGCGCGCGGTGCCGATCCTGGACGCCGTCCAGGGGACGTCGCAGACCCTGTCGGTCAACCGGCTGGACGGCCGGTGGACCGCGATCTCCAAGCGGGGCGGCGACCTGGCCGACAAGATCACCATGTGGACCTCCGACCAGCCCTACGGGCCCTGGACGGCGACCGACGTGGCCGACTCGCCCAACGGGCAGGACACCGGGAACCTGCAGTACACCCCGCTGTCCCACCCCGGCATCCGCACCCCGTCCGGGCGGCTGCTCGTCTCGGTCTCGCGCAACACCTCGAGCATCGAGGAGCTGTTCGCCTCGCCCGAGGTGGGACGGGTGCTCTTCACGGAGGTCGGCCGACCCTGACCACGCCGGGTGACCGGTGAGCGAGGTCACCGCCGGTCGCGGAAGATCGAGGACGTGTCCGGTGTCGGGACAGGGGTGACCCCGCCGACGTCTGCCCGCGCCTACGCGGTGTGGGGCGTGGCGCTGCTGTCCTACGTGGTCGCCGTGTTCCACCGGGCGTCCCTCGGAGTGGCCGCCGTCGACGCGCAGGAGCGCTTCTCCGCCGGCGCCTCGGCCGTCTCGCTGTTCCTGGTCCTCCAGCTCGCCGTGTACGCCGGCCTGCAGATCCCGGTCGGTGTGGCCCTCGACCGGCTCGGGTCGCGGCGGCTGATCCTCGCCGGGGCGGTCACCATGGCCGCCGGGCAGCTCGTGCTCGCGCTCGCGGAGGACGTGCCCACCGCGGTGGCGGCCCGGGTGCTCGTCGGCGCCGGCGACGCGATGACCTTCATCAGCGTGCTGCGCGTCGTCTCGTTCTGGTTCCCCGGCCCGGTGATCCCGCTGATCACCCAGCTGACCGGCATCCTCGGCCAGCTCGGTTCCGTCCTCGCGGCGTACCCGCTGGTCGCCCTGCTGCACGGCACCTCGTGGGAGGCGACCTTCCTGGGCGCCGCGGCCACGGGCCTGCTGGTGGCGGTTCTCGTCCTGGTCGCGCTGCGCGATGCTCCGGGCGGCACGGTGCGCGGACCCGCCGTCGGCCTGGCCGAACTGCGCGGCACCCTCCTGGACACCTGGCGCGAGCCGGGGACGCGGATCGGGCTCTACACGCACCTGGTCACGCAGTTCTCCGGCACCGTCTTCGCGCTGCTCTGGGGCTACCCGTTCCTGGTCGTCGGGCAGGGGCTCTCACCCGGGACGGCGGCGGGGCTGCTCACCCTGCTGGTCCTGGTGGGCATGGGCGTCGGCCCGCTGCTGGGCCGGCTGTGCGGACGCTGGCCGTTGCGGCGGTCGGTGCTGGTCTTCACGATCCTGGGCGCCACAGCGGCGGTCTGGACGGTGGTGCTGGCCTGGCCGGGACGCGCGCCCCTGCCACTGCTGATCCTGCTCGTCGTCGTGCTGGGCACGAACGGGCCGGGCTCGATGATCGGCTTCGACTACGCCCGCACGGAGAACCCGGCCGAGCGGCTGGGCAGCGCCAGCGGGGTGGTGAACGTCGGCGGCTTCGTCGCCTCGCTGTTGACCATCCTCGCCATCGGAGCCGTCCTCGACCTGCTCACACCCGGCGCTTCGACCGACTACGACCTCGGCGCCTTCCGGGCGGCGTTCGCCGTGCAGTACGTGTTCTGGGCGATCGGCCTGGTCGGTGTGCTGAGGCACCGGCGCGAGCTGCGGGCCCGGCTGGCGCGCGACGGCGTCGTCCTGGCACCGCTGGCCACCGCCGTGCGCGCCCGGCTCCGCGGCGGCTCCGCCTACCGCTGAGGCCGGAGCGGGCGCCGGCACCGGGACGCCCGGGACGTTCCCGGGTCGCCCGGCGGGACGGCTCCGAGCATGATCGGCACCGGGACACCCATCGAGCGCCGCAGCCCCCGGAGGTGCCATGACCGAGGTCGAGCCCACGCTGGGCGCCGGACCCCTGCTGCTCATCGCGGCGGGCGGGGTGCTGCTCCTGCTGCTGCTGATCATCCGGTTCAAGCTGCACGCCTTCGTGGCGCTGATCCTGGTCAGCCTGCTCGTCGCGCTGGCGGCCCGCGTGCCGATCGAGGACGTCGTCGACACGCTGACCGGCGGGTTCGGCAGCACGCTGGCCAACGTCGCCCTGCTCGTCGGGCTGGGCGCGATGCTGGGTCGGCTGCTGGAGTTCAGCGGCGGTGCGCAGGTGCTGGCCGATCGCCTGATCGCCCGGTTCGGAGAGCAACGCGCGCCGCTGGCCCTGGGCGTCGCGGCGCTGCTGTTCGGTTTCCCGATCTTCTTCGACGCGGGCCTGGTCGTCTTCCTGCCCATCGTGTTCACGATCGCGCTGCGGCTCGGGGGCTCGCTGCTCACCTACGGACTGCCGGTGGCGGGGGCGTTCGCCGTCATGCACGCGTTCGTGCCGCCCCATCCGGGTCCGGTGGCGGCCGCCGAGCTCATCGGGGCCGACATCGGTCTGGTCCTGGTCCTCGGGCTGCTCATCGGCCTGCCGACCTGGTTCCTCGGCGGCTACCTCTTCGGACTCTGGGCCGGTCGCCGCTACGACGTCCCCGTCCCCGACATCCTCTCCGAGGGGGAACCGTTCGACGGCGCGCAGCGGGACGGGGGCGCGCCCGCGGGAGCCTCATCCGGCGCGACGCCGGTCGCCGGGACCTCGCCGGAGGTCGCCGGCCGGTCCGGGGGTGCCGCGGTCGGCACCGGCACGGCACCGTCCCCGGGCCCCCCTGCGTTCGCGACCGTGCTGGGGCTGCTGCTCCTGCCGCTGCTGCTCATCTTCCTGAACACCGGGATGAGCACCCTGGCCTCGGCCGGCGCCGTCGACGAGGAGTCGACGCCGGTGCGCGTGGCGCAGCTGATCGGGGCGACCCCCATCGCGCTCCTGATCACGGTCCTCGTGGCGATGGTCGTGCTGGGCAGGAACCGGGGGAGCTCGGGCGCGGAGGTGGAGTCGGTGGTGAACAGCGCCCTCGGACCGGTCTGCGCGATCATCCTGATCACCGGTGCGGGTGGGATGTTCGGCGGCGTGCTGCGTGCCAGCGGCATCGGCGAGGCCCTCGCCGACGTGCTCGGCGACATCGGCCTGCCGGTCATCGTGGCCGCGTTCGTCATCTCGGTGCTGCTGCGCGTCGCCCAGGGATCGGCCACCGTCGCCCTCACCACCACGGCCGGGCTCATCGCCCCCGTGGTGGAGGCCAGCGACGGGCTCTCGAGCATCGACCTCGCGCTCGTGGTGATCGCCATCGCCGCCGGGGCGACGGTGCTGTCGCACGTGAACGACTCCGGCTTCTGGCTGGTGAGCCGTTTCTTCAAGATGGACGAGAAGACGACGCTCAAGACCTGGACGGTCATGGAGACGCTGCTCGGCACCATCGGCTTCGTGCTGGCGCTGGTGCTCAGCCTCGTCCTCTGACGGGGCCGGGAGGAGTCGGGATGTCACGGATCGGACGGACCGCAGGAACCGGACTGGCGGCGCTGGCGGCCGTCGCTGCCCGAGACCTCCTGCAGCGCGAGCACTCGCTGCTCCGCAACTTCCCGGTGCTCGGGCGCGCCCGGTACCTGCTCGAGTCGATCGGCCCCGAGCTGCGCCAGTACCTCGTCGCCGGCAACAACGAGGAGCGGCCCTTCACCCGCGACCAGCGCCGCTGGGTGTACGCCTCGGCGAAGGGCGAGAACAACTACTTCGGCTTCGGCACCGACAACGACCTCGAGTACACCGCCGGCTACCCGGTGATCAACCACAAGACGCTCGGCCGGGCCGTGCCGTCGACGGACGTGCACACCGGGCACGGTGCCGGGCTGCCGGCCGCGAAGGTGCTCGGCGCCGCACGGGGCCGCCGGCACGCCTTCCGGCCCGCGTCGGTCGTCAACATCTCCGCGATGAGCTTCGGCTCGCTGTCGGGGGCCGCGATCGAGGCGCTGAACCGCGGCGCGGAGCTGGCCGGCTGCCTGCACAACACCGGGGAGGGCGGGCTCTCGCCGCACCACCGGCACGGCGGCGAGCTGGTGTTCCAGCTCGGCACGGCCTACTTCGGCTGCCGCGACGAGCACGGCCGGTTCGACCTGCAGCGGCTGAAGGATCTCGTCGCGGGCGTACCCGTCCGGGCCCTGGAGATCAAGCTCAGCCAGGGCGCCAAGCCGGGCCTGGGCGGCGTGCTGCCGGCCGCCAAGGTGTCGGCCGAGATCGCCGCGACGCGTGGCATCCCGGTGGGCGAGGACTGCATCAGCCCGTCGCGGCACGCCGAGTTCTCCGACGTGGACAGCCTGCTCGACTGGGTGGAGCTGCTGGCGGCGGAGACCGGGCTGCCGGTGGGCATCAAGTCCGCCGTCGGCGACATGGGCTTCTGGGAGGAGCTGACCGACCGGATGGCCGCGTCCGGCCGCGGGGTCGACTTCGTGACGATCGACGGGGGAGAGGGCGGCACCGGCGCGGCGCCGCTCATCTTCACCGACTCGGTGTCGCTGCCCTTCCAGCTGGGCTTCGCCCGCGTCTACGCGACCTTCGCCCGCACGGGCCTGCACGAGGACGTCGTCTTCGTCGGCGGCGGCAAGCTCGGCCTCCCCGACAACGCCGTCGTCGCCTTCGCGCTGGGCTGCGACCTGGTGAACATCGCCCGCGAGGCGATGCTGGCGATCGGCTGCATCCAGGCGCAGAAGTGCCACACCGACACCTGCCCCACCGGCGTCGCGACGCAGAACCCGTGGCTGGCGCACGGTCTGGACCCGGCCCGGAAGTCGGTGCGGGCCGCCACCTACGTGCAGACCCTCCGCCGCGACCTGCTGAAGGTCGCCGAGGCGTGCGGCGTCGAGCACCCCGGCCTCATCGATACGGGCTCGGTGGAGGTGCTCACCGGGCGGACGGCGTCCACCCCGCTGCACGAGGTGTACGGCTACGACCCGGCCTGGGGCCTGCCCTCGGCGGCCGACCGCGCGGCGATCGTCGCTCTCATGGCGGTGGAGTCGCCGCAGGGCGGCAGCGCCCCGCCGTCGCCCGGCGCCGCGGGCTGACCCTCAGCCCGAGGTCGAGGGATCAGGAGCCGCGGAGCAGGTCCTCGAAAGACGTCGTCGGGTCGGCGAACGGGTCGACGGGTGCTGCGGGCGGGCGCCCGGCCACCAGGTCGGCGAGCTCGCCGGCGGCCCGTGCCACCCGGTCGGCGAGCGCGCGACCGGCCTCCCCGGCGCCCGCCCAGTCCTCCGCCGCGGCGAACACGGCGGTCGGGACGACGGTGGCGCGCAGGTAGGCGAACAGCGGCCGGAGCGCGTGCTCGAGGGCCAGCGAGTGCCGCGCCGTCCCCGCTGTGGCGCCCATGAGCACCGGCGTCCCCACCACGGCGTCCTTGTCGAGCACGTCGAAGAAGGTCTTGAACAGACCGCTGTAGGACGCCGAGAAGATCGGCGTCACGGCGATGACCGCGTCGGCGCCCACGACGGTGTCGACGGCGGCCTGCAGCGGCTTGTTGGCGAAGCCCGTGAGCAGGTCGTCGGCGAGGTCCCGGGCGTGCTCGCGCAGCTCGATGACCTCGACGGTGGCGGTGATGCCCCGGTCGGCCAGCGCCGCCACGGCGGCCGCCGTGAGCCGGTCGGCCAGCAGCCGGGTCGAGCTGGGGGTGCTCAGCCCGGCGCTGACGACCGCGATCGTGCGGGTGCTCATCGGACCTCGATCTCCTCGCGGGCCTGGGTGGGGGCCCGGCCCGTGACGCTGTCGGCGCCCGCGTGCACGGTGGCGTCCTTCGGGCCGCCCGCAGCGGCGACCCGCGAGGCGTGGGTCGGGGCATCCGGGACGTGCGCGGGCTTGAGCGCGGCGAACTCCCGGCGGAGCACCGGCACGACCTCCTCGCCGAGCAGGTCGAGCTGCTCGAGGACCGTCTTCAGCGGCAGGCCGGCGTGGTCGATGAGGAACAGCTGGCGCTGGTAGTCGCCGACGTAGTCGCGGAAGCCCAGCGTGCGCTCGATGACCTGCTGCGGGCTGCCGACGGTCAGGGGCGTCTGGCTCGAGAACTCCTCCAGCGAGGGGCCGTGGCCGTAGACCGGGGCGTTGTCGAAGTAGGGCCGGAACTCCCGGACGGCGTCCTGGGAGTTGCGCCGCATGAAGACCTGCCCGCCGAGGCCGACGATCGCCTGGTCGGCGCTGCCGTGGCCGTAGTGCTCGTAGCGGCGGCGGTAGAACTCCACCATCCGCTGGGTGTGCTCGGGCGGCCAGAAGATGTGGTTGTGGAAGAAGCCGTCGCCGTAGTAGGCGGCCTGCTCCGCGATTTGCGGGGAGCGGATCGAGCCGTGCCACACGAACGGAGGGACGCCGTCCAGCGGCCGCGGCGTGGAGGTGAAGCCCTGCAGCGGGGTGCGGAACTTCCCCTGCCAGTCCACGGTGTCCTCGGTCCAGAGCCGCCGCAGCAGGGCGTAGTTCTCGACCGCGAGCTCGATGCCGTTGCGGATGTCCTTCCCGAACCACGGGTAGACCGGCCCGGTGTTGCCGCGACCCATCATGAGGTCCACCCGACCGTCGGCCAGGTGCTGGAGCATCGCGTAGTCCTCGGCGATCTTCACCGGGTCGTTGGTGGTGATCAGGGTGGTGGCGGTCGACAGCTGCAGCGTGGAGGTCCGTGCCGCGATGTGCGCCAGCGTCGTGGTGGGGGAGGAGGAGAAGAACGGCGGGTTGTGGTGCTCCCCGAGCGCGAAGACGTCCAGCCCCACCTCCTCGGCCTTCTGCGCGATGGCGAGGACGGCCTTGATCCGCTCGGCCTCGGTCGGCGTGCGACCAGTCGTCGGGTCCTGGGTGATGTCGCTGACCGTGAAGATGCCGAACTGCATGACCGCCCCTGGGATGGTTGAGAGTGCAACTACTGCTCGGGACAACTTAGCGGACGGGGCCGGCATTCCCTGCCCGCGGCGGTCGCACCGGCCGACTTCGCTGCGTGACCGACTCGCCACCAGCAGCAGAACTACGCCGATGGCAGTTCACGGTCCGGTCACGGCGCACCTCGCCACCTTCCCGGTTCTGGCACTGTCCGGATCGATACCACTGAGGTGCGAGGGGGCGGCGCGATGGCGGTGCGGGCGGAGACCGGTTCCGGCGAGCAGGGCGGTGCGCGCGGAGGGTCGCCGATGCCCGCCTTCACCGGGGCGCTGGACACGATGCTCGGCTCCGCGCCGGTCTTCCGGAGCCGGATGCGTGGCTACGACCCGGCGGAGGTCGACACCTACGTCTCCTGGGCGGAGTCGGAGCTGCGCACCGTGCGGCGCCAGGTCGACGACCTGCTGGCCCGCTTCGGCGCCGCCTCCGCCGAACTGGAGACCTCCCGCCGTCTGCTGGCGGACGCGCCGCGCGGCCGGGTCGTCTTCCCCGTGTCCGAGCGCGTGGAGGAGATGCTCCGGCTCGCCGCCGACGAGGCGGCCGCCATGACCGAGAACGGCGCCCGCGAGGCCGAGCACCTGGTGGCCGAGGCGCGCAGCGAGGCCGACGCGCGGCTGCGGAAGGCGCGCGAGATCAAGGAGACGGCGGTGCGGGCCGCCGACGAGCTGCGCGACCAGGCCCGCAAGCAGCGGGCCGTGGCCCAGTCGGTGCTGGACCGTGCACGCGCGGAGGCCGCCGAGGTGCTGCGCGCGGCCGCCGCGGAGCGCGACCGCCTGGGCGAGGAGGCCGCCCGCGAGCGCGACCGCCTGGCTGTCGCGGCCGCGGAGGACCGTCGGCGCCTGGACGACGAGGCCGCCCGCGAGCGCGAGCAGGCCGCGGCCACGGCCGCGGAGCGGCTGGCCGGGCTCCAGGCCGAGGTGGCCGAGCTGCGCCGCCAGCGCGATCAGGCGCACCAGTCGCTGCGCGGCCTGAGCAGCCGGATCGGGGAGGCGCTGCAGGCCGTCGCGGCCACGGTGCCCGAGGTGGTCGAGCCCAACTTCGCGGTGGAGGGCAGGGAGTACGACCCGGCCCTGGTCGACTCGGACCCGGCGGGCAGGCCCGCCGCCGCCGACGCGCCTCCCGGGCAGCGCGGCGCGGGCGACGGCGTGGTGCTCCTGCGACGTGCGGCGGCCGTGTCTTCCTGACCCACCCCCGCTCATCCGCTCGCCCGCGGAAACTCGGGGGCCGATCCGCGCGTGCGGTAGGAAGAGTCCTCCGGTGCGGTGTGCACCGGTGCCGCAGCTGACAGGGAGGTCCAATCGTGGACGAGGTCGCCGAGACGGTGCAGCTCGACGGTGGGGTGGTCGTCGCGCACGACGGCTCGAAGAGCGCGCAGGAGGCGCTGATCTGGGCCGGCAGGCTGGCGGCCAGGGCCGACGTGGAGCTGCACGTCGTCCGGGCGTGGGCCATGACGACCGCCCCGCAGCCGTCCTCGTGGACGCCCGGCTACGTGCCGCCGCTCGCCGACTACGAGAAGGCCGTGGGCGACGAGCTGGAGGCGCACGTCGCCGTCGCCCAGTTGGACGCGGGATGCCGCGTCACCTGCCACGTCGTGCACCGGGCGCCGGCGCAGGCCCTCATGCAGGCGGCCGAGAACGCCAGCCTGCTGGTCATGGGTGCCCGGGGTCGAGGCGGCTTCTCCGGCCTGCTCCTGGGCTCGGTCAGCGACAAGCTGGTGCACCACGCCCCGTGCCCGGTGACCGTGGTCCGCACCGGCGCGACGGGCAAGGCGATCGCCGCGGACGAGGGCGCCGTCGTCGAGGTCGGCTGACCGCACCGGGATACCGGCGGGCCGGCCCGGCGGGGCGGTCAGTCCGGCGGGCTGCCGTAGACGGCGGTGAGCCAGACCCGCAGGAGCACGGGGACGACGTCCTCGTCGGCCACCGCCGGCCCGTCGCCGCTGAGCGACGCGTAGATCACGCGCTCGTTCATCGAGGTGAGCGCGATCGCCAGGTCGCGCGCCGCCGGGCCGGCCGGTGCCGCCCCGCGTGCCCGCTCGGCCTCGATGGACGTGGCGCAGCGCTGCACCCAGCGCTCGAAGACCTCGGCCCACAACGTCCGCACGGCTCCGCTCGTCGAGCGCGCCTCGGCCCACGCGACGGTGAGCGCGCGGTGGGTGCGGAACGTGTCGTAGTAGGCGGCCAGTGCCCGCTGCCACGCCTCGCGCGGTCCCGCGGCGGGTGAGTCGAACACCGCTCCCATGGTGGCGTCGGCCTCGGCGACCACCCGGTCGAGCAGCGTCAGCAGGACGGCGTCCTTGGAGGGGAAGTAGAAGTAGAAGGTCGGCCGGGAGATGCCCGCGCCGCGGGCCAGGTCGTCGACCGAGATGGCGGACAGGGACCGCTCCTCGAGCAGCCGCTCGGCCGTGGCGAGAATGGCCAGCTCCCGGTCGTCCCCGGTCGCGCGCGACGGACGACGGCCGCGCCCGGGCGTCACCGGGGGAGCTGCGCCGTCCGACATGTTCCGGAGAGTACCGGCGCGAACCCGTATCTCGACACCCCGTTGACTCGTTCGACAGTGCGTCGATAACGTCGGCGGTGCCTCGATCTCCCTGGCAGAGTCCCGCGGCAGCGCCGAACCCCTCGCCCGGCTCCGGCCGGCCCGTTCCTGGAGTGTGCACATGAGTCCGGAGCACGTGGACGTCCTGGTCGTCGGCGCCGGCCTGTCGGGCATCGGTGCCGCCTGCCACCTGCAGGCCGAGTGCCCCGACAAGACCTATGCGGTGCTGGAGTCGCGCGGCGCCATCGGCGGCACCTGGGACCTGTTCCGCTATCCGGGCATCCGCTCGGACTCCGACATGTTCACCCTCGGCTACGCCTTCCGCCCGTGGACCGGCGCGAAGGCGATCGCCGACGGCGAGGCGATCCGCGAGTACATCGTGGACACCGCCCGCGAGTACGGCGTCGAGGAGAAGATCCGCTTCCACCACGAGGTCGTCTCGGCGGACTGGTCGAGCGCGGAGGCGCGCTGGACGGTCACCGCCCGGCGCACCGACACGGGGGAGACGGTGCAGCTGACCTGCTCGTGGCTCTCGGTCTGCTCCGGCTACTACCGCTACGACGAAGGCTTCCGTCCCGAGTTCCCCGGCGAGGAGCGGTTCGCAGGTGCGCTGATCCACCCGCAGCACTGGCCGGAGGACTTCGACGCCACCGGCAAGCGGATCGTCGTCATCGGCAGCGGTGCCACGGCCGTGACCCTCGTGCCCAACCTGGCCGACGACGCCGAGCACGTGACGATGCTCCAGCGCACGCCCAGCTACATCATGTCGCTGCCCGGGAAGGACCCGCTCGCCGAGCTGCTGAACAGCTTGCTGCCGCCGAAGGTCGCCTATCCGATCGTGCGCTGGAAGAACGTGCTCACCACCACCGCGCTGTTCCAGGCCAGCCGGCGCTGGCCGAACGGCGTGCGCAAGCTCATCCGCAGGCTCACCGAGAAGCAGCTGCCGGCCGGCGTCGACGTCGACACGCACTTCAACCCGCCGTACGACCCGTGGGACCAGCGCCTGTGCCTCGTCCCCGACGGCGACCTGTTCCGCACCCTGCGCAGCGGCAAGGCTTCCATGGTCACCGACCGGATCGCCACCTTCACCGAGACCGGCATCGAGCTCGAGTCCGGGAAGCACCTGGACGCCGACGTGGTCGTCAGCGCCACGGGGCTGAACCTGCTGGCCATGGGCGGGATGACCCTGCACCTGGACGGCGAGCCGGTCGACGTGTCCGAGACCGTCTCCTACAAGGGGATGATGCTCTCCGGCGTGCCCAACTTCTCCATGGTCATCGGCTACACGAACGCCTCGTGGACGCTCAAGGCCGACCTGGTCAACCGGTACGTGTGCCGTCTGCTGCAGCACATGGACCGGCGCGGGCTCGCCGTCGCCACCCCGCTCGCCCCGCCCGAGGGCGCCGACCTGCCCTTCCTCGACCTCGCCGCCGGCTACGTGCAGCGCAGCCTCGCCCAGCTGCCCAAGCAGGGCAGCCGCACGCCGTGGAAGCTCCACCAGAACTACATCCGCGACGTGCGGCTCATGCGCCGCGGTCCGCTGGAGGACGAGGGCATCGCGTTCAGCGCCGTCCCGGCCCGGACCGAGCAGGCGGCCGCCTGATGCGCGCCTACGAGTTCTCCGGCGGCACGGCCGTCGTCACCGGCGCGGCCAGCGGGATCGGGGAGGCGCTCGCCGTGCAGCTCGCCGACCGCGGCAGCTCCCTGGCGCTGGTGGACCGGGACGGTGACCGGCTGGCTGCTGTCGCCGACCGCATCCGTGGCGCTCACCCTCGACTGGAGGTCGACACCTACGTCGTCGACCTCGCCGACGAGGTGGCCACCGACGCGCTGGGAGCGGCGCTGGCGACCGCCCACCCGGGGACGACGCTGCTGGTGAACAACGCCGGCGTCGCGCTGGGCGGGCGCTTCGACCAGGTCACCCTCGAGGAGTTCGACTGGGTGCTGGCGATCAACTTCCGGGCGGTGGTGCGACTCACCGCGGCGCTGTTGCCCGTGCTGAAGGCCAACGAGGGCGCGCACCTGGTCAACGTCTCCAGCGTCTTCGGCATCTTCGCCCCGCCCGGGCAGGCCGCGTACGCCGCCAGCAAGTTCGCCGTCCGGGGCTTCAGCGAGTCGCTGCGGCACGAACTGGCCGACGACGGCGTGGGGGTGACCGTCGTCCACCCCGGCGGCATCCGGACGCGGATCGCCGAGACCGCGCGCCTGGGCTCCGGCGTGGACGCCGAGGAGGTCGCCGCGGGCCGCGAGCAGATGGCCAAGCTGCTGCGCATACCGCCGGAGAAGGCGGCCGCGCAGATCGTCGCCGCGATCGAGGCGCGTCGTCCCCGCGTGCTCATCGGGCTCAGCGCGAAGGTGCCCGACCTGCTGGTGCGGCTGCGGCCGGGTACCTACTGGCGGCTCATCGCCCGGGGCATCGCCGCCCGGGGAGGCGCCCCGAAGTAGCCCGACCCACCGCACGGCGCCGCACCCGGCCCGGCGAGACTGACGGGGTGTCCGTCCCCGCCTCCTTCATCCGCGCCCACACCCGGCCCGTGCGGCCCTCGCTGGTGCCCGAGGTGCAGCTGCTCGTCGCCGCCGACGTCGTCGCGCTCTGGGAGGCGATGGAGGGCGAGCAGGGCCGCACGGAGCAGGAGCCGCCGTTCTGGGCGGCGGCCTGGCCGGGTGGGCAGGCGCTGGCCCGCTACGTGCTCGACACCCCGGACCTCGTCGCCGGCCGCTCGGTGCTCGACCTGGGCGCGGGCAGCGGCCTGGTCGCCGTGGCGGCGGTCCTCGCCGGTGCCACGCGGGTGGTGGCGAGCGAGATCGATCCTTTCGGCCTGGCCGCCATCCCGGAGAACGCGGCGCTCAACGGCGTCAGCGGGATCGAGCCGGTCGGCGACCTGCTGGGGGAGCGGCCGCCCGCCGTCGACGTCGTCCTGGCCGGTGACGTCTGCTACGACCGGACCATGACGGAGCGGGTGCTGCCGTTCCTCGACGCCGCGCGGGCGGCCGGCGCCGAGGTCCTCATCGGCGACCCCGGCCGGCCGTACCTGCCGCACGACCGGCTGGAGGAGGCCGCCGTGCACGAGGTCGCCGACACCGAGGACGCGCCGGGCCGGCCGCCACGGGTGCGGCGCACGACGGTCTGGCGGCTGCCCTGACGTCACCCCAGGTGCGTCAAGGGGACATGCGTCACGCCAGAAAATGTCATTGAACGTTTGTCACGGGCCGATAACGGCGGCTACGTTGGATCGGTCCGGTCGGCGGCCCCTCACCGAGGGTGCCGCGCCGGGCGCCGCCGAGTCGTCCTGCGGGACGAGCCGGGGACCCATCGAACCACTGGGGTGAATCCTGGCCCCGGACCTCCAGTCCGGGGCGGGTAGGGCTACTTCCCGCCCGAATCCGTCAGCTAACTCGGTAGGCGGCTCACGGAAGAACTGGACAGCCGCAGACGTGTGCCGCCCCTGTGAGGGCGGCTGCTCTGCTGCGCCCTGACACCCGGAGCAGAACCTCCTCATGAACCTCCGCACCACCATGCACGCACGTCTCCGCAACCGTCCGCCCCTCGGTACCCGTCGGTCCGCCGCCCTCGTCGGTGTGGCCACCGCCGGCGCCGTCATGGTCGGCGTCCTGTCGGCCGGGGAACCCGAGGCGCAGGCCGTGGCCCGGACCGAGTCGATGAGCGTCGCCCAGCAGCTCGGCATCGCCGCGGAGCCCAGCGCCGCGCTCGACGCCGACACCGTCGCGCCGCTCGAGCAGCTGGCCGCCAGCCGCAGCGCCCGGGACGCCGACCAGGCCACCGCCGCCCTCCAGCAGCTGGCCGCCGAGCAGGCCGAGCGGGACCGCCTCGCTGCCGAGGAGGCCGCCCGCCGTGCCGCGGAGGAGGCCGCCCGCCGTGCTGCCGAGGAGGCCGCCCGCGCCGCCGAGGCCGCGCGCGCCGCCGAGGCCGCGCGCGCCGCGGAGGCGACGCGGAGGACGCAGGCGCCCGCCCCGGTCCGGTCCGGTGGCGGCGGGTCCGCAGCCGCGGCGCCGTCGGGCTCCTTCCAGAGCTACGCGCTGCAGAGGCTCGGCGGCGACAGCTCGCAGTTCTCCTGCCTCGAGAAGCTGTGGGGCAAGGAGAGCGGCTGGAACCCCAACGCGCAGAACCCCAGCAGCACCGCGTACGGCATCCCGCAGTTCCTGGACAGCACCTGGGCCGGCACCGGGATCGCCAAGACCTCGAACGGCTACCGGCAGATCGATGCCGGCCTGATCTACATCGAGAACCGCTTCGGTTCGCCCTGCGGGGCCTGGTCGCACTCCCAGGCCAAGGGTTGGTACTGACGGACCCAGCCTGACCGGAGGCCCGTCCCGCTCACGCGGGGCGGGCCTCCGGTACGTCGCGGCTCAGTCCAGGAGGCCGGCCCGGGCCTTGGCCAGCAGCGCCGTGCGGACGGCGGCGTCCACGACGGCGGCGAACGCGGGATCGGCGGCGTCACGGGCGACGACGGCGTCCAGCATCGCCGGGAAGGTATCCGGGGCGACGGTGAGCACGAGGGTGCCGCCCGCGGCCAGGAAACGGACAGCCCGCTCGCCGACCGGCACGTCCGCGACCGCGGTGGCGTTGCCGAGGTCGTCGGAGATGACCGGGCCGGTGAACCCCAGCCGGCCGCGCAGCACGTCGCGGACGACGACGGGGGAGAACACCGCCCGGTTCGCCGGGTCGATGCGGGGATAGGTCGCCGACGACAGCATGACCATCGGGTGCGCCTCCGTGGCGGACAGCGTGCTCGCGAAGGCGGACACCTGCTCGTCCACGGCCGAGGTCTCCGGGTCGACGACGTCCGCGCTGTCGTCGGTGTTGCCGCGCACCCGGCCCAGCCCCGGGAAGTGCTTGAGCGTCGCGGTGACCCCGGCGCCGGCGAGCCCGTCGACGACCGCCGTCGCGGCCGGGACGACCTCCGCGGCCGTGGCGCCGTACTGGCGGTCGTGGGCGCCGACCGGGCCGTTGCTGCTCTCCGTGCCCGCCGGCACGACGTCCACGACGGGGGCGAGGTCGAGGTTCACGCCGGCGCTGGCCAGCTGGCCGCCCAGCGCGGCGGCCAGCGCCGCCAGCTGGTCGGCGGGCAGGTCACCCTGCGCCGTGGCGGGCGGGAGGCGCTCGAACCCCGCCCCCTTGAGGCTCTGCACGCTGCCGCCCTCCTGGTCGGCGGCGATCCACAGCTCCGGGCCCCGGCTCAGCTCCTGCCAGCCGGCGGTCAGCTCGGCGAGCTCGGCGGCCGACGCGGGCGGCCGGCCCGCGAGGAACGTGCCGCCCACCCCCTGGGTGACGAGGTCCGCACCCCGGTCCGGGTCGTCGGCCGGGACGCCGACGACGAACAGCTGCGCGATCCGGGCCCGCCGGTCCAGCCCGGCCAGGGCCGCGGCGACCTGCTGCTCCAGGTCCGCGCCGGGCGCGGGGGCAGGGGGCGACGGCTCGGCCGGCGGCGGGGGCGTCGACGTCGAGGCCGAGGTCGTGCCGGTCGCCCCGGCGTCGGACCGGGGACCGCGCTCGCCCCCGCACCCTGCCAGTCCGCACACGGCGGCCACCAGGACGGCCGTGGTGCGGAGGGCGGTCGCGCGCATGGCTGTCCTCCGTCGACTCTGCAGCAGCTGCCGGGCGCGCCTGCCGACGCGCTCCGCCCGCCAGTCTGCCGTGCGCCGGCCTACGGCGTCCGGGCGGACCGGGCGCCGGGCTCGCCCCCGCGCCGTCCGCGGAATAGCGTCCGGGTATGACCGAGGAGCAGCCGGCGCCCGACCGTCCGGTGCCGCCGGGGAGCGCCGTCGGGCGGTCCATCGAGGAGTTCGTGCAGCAGCTCCGGGGCTTCACCGACCGGGCGCGGGCGGCCGCCGGATCGGTGCCGTCGCGGCTGTCCCTCCCGGCGCTGCCCAGCCCGCCCGGCGCCATGTCGGCGGCCCAGCTGCGGGCAGTGGCAGAGATGGTGGCGGCGCAGCGCGCCTCGATCGGGGGCATGCGCGCCCAGCTGGACGCCTTCGACCAGCAGCTGGCGGTGTTCGAGCGCATCCTCGAGCCGCTGGTGGAGTGGAGCGGTACGTGGGCCCGGCTGGAGGAGGCAGTGGGCGACCTCGTGCGCCGGGACGGCGGGAGCGCCGGGCCCCCGCCTGCCTGACGCACCCCGGCCGGTCAGTCCGGCCGGAACTCGCCGCTGGCCACGAACCGCACCGCGACGTCGCGCAGCTTGGTGTTGGTCTCCATCGACACGCGGGTGAGGGCCTGGAAGGCGGCGTCGGGCGTGAGCCGGAACCGCTCCATGAGGATGCCCTTGGCCTGGTCGATGACCGCCCGGGAGTCCAGCGCGGACTGCAGGTGCTCCGCTCGCGCGACGGCCGCCTCGTAGAGGTACATGTTCGACACCGGGACGGCGGCGTAGGCGGTGAGCCGGACCAGCAGGTCCCGGGTCCGCTGGTCGGCCGTGGTGAGCTGGCGGGCGTACACGTTCAGCGCGCCGGACACCTGCTCCCGCACGGGCAGGGGGTGGGACAGCATGCTGTCGCACCCGGCCTCGGCCGCGACCGCGGCGAAGTCCGGCCACTGCTGGTCGGACCGGGTGTCGGCGATCTCCGACGGCCGGCCGGTCGCCGCCGCGCTCAGGCAGGGCCCCGCGCCCAGCCGGTACTGCTCCTGGTCCAGCTCGAAGGCGAGGTCGCCGCTGGACGCCACGGTGCTCGCCCGACCGCCCCGCAGGATGGTCACCGAGGCGATCGGCTCACCGGGGAGCACCCGCGCCGTCAGCTCGGTGACCGTGCGGACGATCGACTCCAGGGAGTGCTCGGCGAAGTTGAGGCGGCCGAGTTCGTCGAAGGCCGACTGGACGACGGCGGCGTCCGGCCCATCGGCGTCGGGGGATGTCACGTACTGCTCCGTGTCAGGTCTCTCCGGACGTGCTGTGCCGGTGGGATCGGCAGGCTCCGGATCCCGGTGAACCAGTGGAGGGACTCCTCCAGGCGCCGGTTGTATGACGCACCGGGATCATAACGGCGAGGGAGCGGCAGGTGGGACGGACTCCGGTCGTGCCCCCACCGATCCGGTCCTCTTCAGCGCCAGGTGGTGACGCGGACCGTCGTCCCCCAGGAGCCGGACCGCACCTGCACCAGGTCGCAGAGCTGGTTGACGAGGTAGAGCCCCCATCCGCCGGAACGCTCCGCCCCGGGCGGCCGGCGGCCGGCCAGCGGCTCGGTCAGCTGCCCCCTGTCGCTGAACTCGACCACCGCGGCGTCGTCGGTGCGCCACATGGCGAGGCTGCCGCTCCCGCCCCCGTGGCGGACGGAGTTGGTGGCGAGCTCCGCAGCGGCCAGCTCGAGGGCCTCGGAGCGCTCGACGGACAAGCCGCAGGAGCGGGCGAACGACGCCACGGTGCGCCGGGTGGGCCGGAGGTCCTCGGGCCCGTACGTACCCCGCAGGACGCCCTCGTGGGGCGGGGGGAGGGGCGTGCCGAAGTCCGCGGCGGCGGCGTCCGGGGAGAAGGAGGTGCTGGGCCGGCCGCCGGTCGGCGTCGCGACCAGCGGGTGCGAGAGCAGCGCGCCGGTGCGGACGTCCCGGGGGAGGCGGACCTGGTCGTAGGGGCACAGCAGCCGCCACGGCGGGCCGTCGGCGAAGGCGGTGCCCAGCAGCAGCTCGTGCAGCCGGCACTCGGCGTACTCGGCGTCGTGGCGCCCCGGCCACGCCGATTCCCCGACGCCGCGCAGCCGTCGGCCTGCGGCGGTGGCCTCCGCCAGCAGCGTGGTGCATGCGTCGATGAGCCGCCCGGGGTTGCGACCGAGCTCCGTCACGTCCAGCCAGCGCACCGCAGCGGCCGCCGGGCCCAGCGCGGTCCGCAGGAGTTCCTGGCGGTCGGGTGGCTCGGCGACCACCACCTCCTCGTCGAAGGCCAGTCCCTCGTGGAGGAAGGGCAGCAGCCCGGCGAGGAAGGTCGCGTCGTCGCGGTAGAGCAGGACCTCGTGGGTGAAGGCGGTCGGGGCGGTCGCGGACGACCCCCTGGTGCTCATCCGCGGGCGTCGGCGAAGGTGACCGGCGCGATGTCGGAGAAGCCGAGGATGCGCCAGATCCGCTGCACCAGGGCGGAGGCGCCGCGGATCTCGAGCGGTACGCCCCGGTCGCGGAGCGCGATCGCCCAGCCGGCCAGCGCCCGGCAGCCCGCGACGTCGACGAACTCCAGGCCACCGAGGTCCAGGACGGCCGACCGGCCGGTCGGCGTGCCGGCCAGCGCGGTGGCGAGCCGTCCCGCCGTGGAGGTGTCGACGCTCCCGGTCAGCACGACGCGGTCGGCGTCGAAGAAGAGCCGGTACGGAGTGACGTGTCCCGGCCCGTGCGCGAGGGGGTGGACGGCCAGCACGTCCCCGAGGGTCGCCGGAGGCAGATCGCTCCGGTAGGCGCACATCGCGGTCATCCCCGCCCCGGACGCGAGGAGCTCGTCGGCGACGTGCTCCCAGCGGACGAGCTCGGCGTGCTGCCCCGAATCGGCGGCCAGCTCGCTGAGCTCGGCGACGACGCGCAGGCCGCTGTATCCGTCGGCCAGCGCCCGGGCCGTCTCCGTGGCGTAGAAGGCCCGCTGCCGCTCGGCGACGAGCGGGCCCGCGACCGCGTAGGCCTCGACGACCGTCATGGTCCCCAGCGCGCCGTCGGCCAGCAGACCGGGGACGTCGCCCAGGTCCTCGCCGGCGCCGTCGAGCGTGGCGATGGCGCGCTCACCCACGCACAGGAGCCGCTCCCCGCGGGCCAGCCCCCCGGCCAGGAACGCCCGGACGGCCATGTCGAAGGACTCGTCGTCGTCGTGCACCCAGCACAGATGATCGGCCGGGCGCGCCTCCGGCTCCTTCACCGATCCGTGTGCGCGCATGCACCGACGGTAGGCCGATGCCGCGCCCAGCGACAGGGGCGGAGAGCAGAACTCCCCGGGCCGTCAGAGCGCCCGCAGGATGTCCTCCACCCGCTCCCGGGCGTCGCCGAACAGCATCCGGCTGTTGTCCCGGAAGAACAGCGGGTTCTGGACACCGGCGTAACCGGTGTTCATCGACCGCTTGAACACCACGACCCGCTCGGCCTCCCACACCCGGAGCACCGGCATGCCGGCGATCGGGCTGGTGGGGTCGTCGGCGGCGGCCGGGTTCACCGTGTCGTTGGCGCCGATGACCAGGACGACGGAGGTGGCGGCGAGGTCGTCGTTGATCTCGTCCATCTCGAGGACGACGTCGTAGGGCACCTTGGCCTCGGCCAGCAGCACGTTCATGTGGCCCGGGAGGCGGCCGGCTACGGGGTGGATGCCGAAGCGCACCTCGACGCCGCGCTCGGTGAGCTTGCGGGTCAGGTCGGCGACCGCGCCCTGCGCCTGGGCCACCGCCATGCCGTAGCCCGGCGTGATGACCACGGACTTCGCATCGCGCAGCAGCTCGGCGGTCTCCTCGGCGGAGATCTCGGTGTGCTCGCCGTAGTCGACGTCGGAGGACGCGGCGCTGCCCTCGTTGCCGAAGCCGCCGGCGATCACCGAGATGAACGAGCGGTTCATCGCCTTGCACATGATGTAGGACAGGTAGGCACCCGAGGAGCCGACCAGCGCACCGGTGATGATCAGCAGGTCGTTGCCGAGCAGGAAGCCCGACGCCGCGGCGGCCCAGCCGGAGTAGCTGTTCAGCATCGAGACGACGACCGGCATGTCCCCGCCGCCGATCGAGGCCACCAGGTGCCAGCCCAGCGCGAGCGCCAGCACGGTGAGGACGGCGAGCACCGGCAGGTTGGGCTCGATCACGAAGACGACCGTCAACGCGGCGAACGCGGCCAGGGCACCGAGGTTGAGCCAGTTCTTGCCCGGCAGCACGAGCGGGTTGCTCTTGATCCGGGCCGAGAGCTTGAGGAAGGCCACGATCGAGCCGGTGAAGGTGACCGCGCCGATGAAGACGCCGATCGCCACCTCGCCGGAGTGGATGCCCAGCAGGTCGGCCGATACCTCGGTCTGGTTCTCCAGGTCGGCCTCGACCGAGAGGTAGCCGTTCCAGCCGACGAGCACCGCCGCCAGGCCGACGAAGCTGTGCAGGATCGCGATGAGCTCGGGCATCCCGGTCATCTCGACCTTCGCCGCCCGCCACAGGCCGATGGCGGCGCCGATGACGACGGCGACGGCCATCAGCACGGCGCCGGTGCCGGAGAGGCCGTGGTCGACCGCGAGGCCGATGGTCGCGGCCAGGGCGATGACCATGCCGGCCATGCCGTAGGCGTTGCCCGTCTTGGCCGTCTCGTGCTTGGAGAGCCCGGCCAGGCTGAGGATGAACAGCAGCGCGGCGACGATGTAGGCCGCGGAGGCGGCGGACGTGGCGGTCATCGGGCTGCACTCCCCGTGCTCGGGCCGCGGGTGAACATGCCGAGCATGCGGCGGGTGACGGCGAAGCCACCGAAGACGTTGATGCTGGCGACGAGGATGGCCACGAAGGCCAGGGCGGTCACCAGTGCGTCGTCGTGACCGATCTGCAGCAGTGCGCCGACGACGATGATCCCGGAGATCGCGTTGGTGACGCTCATCAGCGGCGTGTGCAGCGCGTGGTGCACCCCGCTGATGACGTAGAAGCCCACGACGACGGCGAGCGCGAACACCGTCAGGTGCTGGACCAGCTCGCTGGGCGAGAAGCCCGCGAGGACGAACAGCAGCGCGGCGCCCAGCCCGACCAGCGCGAGGCGCCGGCCCGGCTTCGGTGGCTCCGGTGGGGGAGCGGGCTGCTTCGGGGCGACGGGGGCGGCTGCCGGGGCGGCCGAGACCTGCACCGGCGGCGGGGGCCAGGTCTTCTCGCCCGCGTGGACCACGGTGATCGTCCGCTGGACGACGTCGTCCATGTCGAGGACGAGCGTGCCGTCCTTGCCGGGGGTGAGCAGCTTGAGCAGGTTGACCAGGTTGGTGCCGTAGAGCTGCGAGGCCTGGGCCGGCAGCCGGGCCGGGAGGTCGGTGTAGCCGATGATCGAGACGCCGTTGGGCGTCACCACGATCTCGTCGGCCACCGAGCCCGCGACGTTGCCGCCCTGGGCTGCGGCCATGTCGACGATGACCGAGCCCGACCGCATGGAGGCGACCATCTCCTCGGTGATCAGCCGCGGCGCGGGGCGGCCGGGGATGAGCGCGGTGGTGATGATGATGTCGACGTCGGTCGCCTGCTCGGCGTACATCTCGGCGGCCCGGCGGTTGAAGTCCTCGCCCATCTCGCGGGCGTAGCCGTCGGCGCTGACCTCCTGCTCGCCGGCCGGCACGGCGACGTACTCGCCACCGAGGGAGCGCACCTGCTCGGCGACCTCGGGGCGCACGTCGGTGGCCCGGACGACGGCACCCAGGCTGCTGGCGGCGCCGATCGCGGCCAGGCCGGCCACTCCGGCGCCGGCCACGAGCACCTTGGCCGGCGGGACCTTGCCCGCGGCGGTGACCTGTCCGGTGAAGAAGCGGCCGAAGACGTGGGCGGCCTCGACGACGGCCCGGTAGCCGGCGATGTTGGCCATCGAGCTGAGCACGTCGAGGGACTGCGCGCGGGAGATGCGCGGGACGGCGTCCATCGCCAGCACGGTGATGGGCCGGGCGGCGAGCGCCTCGACGAGCTCGGGGTTGAACGCCGGGCTGATCAGCCCGATCAAGGTGGCGCCGTCGCGGAGCCGGCCGATCTCCTCGACCGAGGGGGCGTTGACCCGCAGCACCACGTCGGCCTGCCACGCCTCGTCGGCGGTGCCGATGCGGGCGCCCGCTCCGGTGTAGGCCTCGTCGGTGAAGCTGCTGGCCTCGCCGGCCCCGGCCTCGACGACGACGTCGTAACCGAGGCCGACCAGCTGCGTCACCGTCGTCGGCGTCGCGGCCACCCGCGTCTCGCGGCGGCGGGTCTCGCGCGGCACTCCGATGTGCAACGTGGCTCCGATCATCGGGGACCGGCTCCAGGGCCGGTCACCAGGTGTGGGGTCGAACGCGTGCTCGGTGATCCGGGAGGATCATGCCTGGGCAACGACGATGTGCCTGCCCGGGGCCCGCCGATGTGACCACTGCCACGTCCGGTGGGGTGAACGCCGTCACCCCGGTCGCCGATCTCAGGCCAGCCCGTTGACCGAGACGCCGGCCGCCCGCAGCTCCTCGATCCCGGTCAGCCGGGTGCCGTCGGTCTCGTCGAGCCCGAGGTTGACCAGCGACTCCACCCGCAGCAGCGGGCGGAGGTCGGTGAGCGGATTGGCGCCCAGCTGCAGCTCCTGCAGCAGCGGGGCGTCGGCAAGCCCGCCCACGGCGTCGATCCGGTTGCCGAACAGGTCGAGGACCAGGAGCGTCGGCACGGTGCCCAGCGGGGACGGGTCGACGATCGCGTTCCCACCGAGGCGCAGCGTGTCGAGCGTCGGCAGCCCCGCCAGCGGGAAGACGTCGGTGATCGAGTTGCCGGACAGGTCGAGCGCCCGCAGCGCGTCCTTCCCGGCCAGCGCCGAGATGTCGGTGACCTGCGCGGCCGCGACGCCCAGAGCGTTGAGCGTCGTCGTCCCGGCCAGCGGGGACAGGTCGCTCACCGGGTTCTGCGAGAGCCCGAGGTCGTGCAGGGGGAGGGCGGCGAGCGGGCCGATGTCGGCGACCTGGTTGTCGGTGAGCGTGAGCGTGCCCAGCCGCGCGAGGGCGGCGAGCGGGGAGATGTCGCTGATCCGGTTCCGGCTCAGGTCGAGGATGCCCAGCTGGGGCAGCGAGGCGAGCGGGGCGATGTCGGTCAGCCCGTTGCCCGAGAGGTCGAGCTCGACCAGGTTGGGCAGCCGCTGGATCCCCTCCAGCGAGCGGACGGGGCCGAGCGCGGACGTCTCCGGCGTGCAGCTGAGGTCGGTGATCGCGCTGAGATCGCGGTCGGACACCCCGTCGGTCGCCCCCGGCAGGCCCGCGGCGGCGGCCACGCACGCGGCCAGGGCGTCGTCGACGACCACCCGCGCGGGCTCGGTGCTGGTGCCGAACCACGACCACGCCCAGACCCCGGCGCCGGCGACCGTCGCGAGCACCGCGACCACGGCCACCCAGCGCACCGCGCCGGCCCGGGACGACGCGGCGTCCCGCGGAGGACGGGGGAGCGGGGTGGTGCGCCGGTCCGCCGCGACGACCACCAGGAGGAGGCCGGCCAGCAGGGCCAGGGCCGCGAGGCCGGCCCGGGGCCGGTCGACCGTGATCACCGCCGACGTCGACGCAGCGACCGACCGGGCCAGCAGCACGGCGGCGACGGCAGCGGACAGCAGGACTCCGATCCCGGTCGCGAGCACGCCGAGGACCCGGTCCGCGGAGCGCGCCGCCAGGCCCGCGAGCACGAGCGCCACCCCGGCGGCGGCCCAGCCCAGCGGCGCCGTGGTGCCGGCGGCCTGATAGGCCACGTCGCGGAGCGGGGTCGCGGGGTCGGCGAGCGCGAACACGTCCTCGCGTCCGTTGCCGACCAGCCCGAGGACGAGGACGACCGCGCCGGCCGCCGTCACGGGGCCCCACAGCCGTTCGGCCGGGACGCGCCGCGCGGCGGCCAGCAGGAGCGGGACGGCGCACACGGCGGACGCGAGCAGCACAGGGGACGACGACTCGCCCGGCGATCGGACGGCCGGCGCCAGTGCGGCTCCGGCGAGGGCCAGCGCGAGGCAGGTCAGGTCCAGGATGCGGTGGATTGCGGCACCTCCTGGTCCGCAGGCTATCCGGCGGGCGCGCCGTCGGACGGCACCGGCACGGGGCGCCGGCCTCACCCCGACGGGGGACGGGCCCCCGTTGGGCTGAAGGACCCTGCCCCGCTCCGCCGATGACGGCTGTGGCGCACCGATCCGTGGACGCCGTACCGCCTGCGCCGAGGGAGGACCGTGACCGCCGTGATCGCGTCGGACGACCACGTCCCGCCGGAGATCGTCTCCTCCGTCTTCTACAGCGCCTCGGTGAGCGACTCGCTCGCGCTGCTGGTGGCCGAGACGGCCGGCCGCACGCAGCGGATCGCCTGGGCCAACGAGGGGGCCGTCCAGCTGCTGGGCTACGGGCTGGCGGACCTGTCCACGATGCCGGTCGAGCAGCTGTTCCCCACTCTCGGCGGCGGCGAGCTCAAGCTGCTGCTGCGGCGGGAGCGGTCGGCGCGGCGCACGCTGCAGGTGCGGACCGCCAGCGGCGCGCTCGTCGAGGCCGGCGTCATCACCACGCCGTCCCCGGGGGGACGCCGGTGGACGGTGATGCTGCGGGCGACCGCGAACGAGCAGGAGCGCGCCCTGCGCGCGACCGCGGACGCGCACGAGCGGCGCTTCTCCGCCCTCACCGAGCGCTCACCGGTGCCGACGCTGCTCTCCGAGCAGGGCATGCGGCTGGCGCACGTCAACGACGCGTTCTGCGGCCTCGTGGGTCGCGGCGCCGACCAGATGCTGGGCACCGGCTGGATCGACACGATCCACCCCGACGACCTCGACGCGGTCATCGAGCAGGTCTCCGCGGCCCTGGACGGCGGCGAGGTCGAGGTGCAGGCCCGTCTGGTCCGCGACGACGGCGCGCTGCGCACGACGGTGATCCGCTTCGCCCACCTGTTCACCCCGGGCGTCGGCGCCGGCTTCGTGGCCACCATCGAGGACATCACCGACCGGCTGGCCTTCGAGGCGCAGCTGGCGCACCAGGCGAACCACGACCCGCTGACCGGGCTGCCCAACCGCACGCTGCTGGCCGAGTACGTCGCCGAGCGGTTCCGCCCGGCCGCGGGTGGGCTGGCCTGCCTCTTCCTGGACCTCGACAACTTCAAGGTCGTCAACGACTCGCTCGGTCACACCTCCGGCGACGAGCTCCTCGTCGAGGTGGCCGACCGCCTCCGCGCAACCGTGCGTCCCGGCGACCTGGTCGCCCGCTTCGGCGGCGACGAGTTCGTCGTGGTGTGCGAGCGGGTGGACGAGGACGACGCCGTGGCGCTGGCCGAGCGCATCACCGCGGCCCTCTCCCGGCCCATGCGGCTGGGCGGCGTCGACGTCCGCCCGCACGCCAGCGTCGGGGTCACGGTCCAGACCGCCGAGCACGTCGCACCCGAGGAGCTCATCCGGGACTGCGACATCGCCATGTACCAGGCCAAGGCCGGGGGCAAGGGGCGGATCTCGGTGCTCGACCAGGAGGCCCGGGCGCAGGCGCGGGACAAGCTGCGACTGGTCACCGAACTGCGCGACGCCATCGACGACCGCGCGATCACGCTGCTGTACCAGCCGATCTTCGGCACGGTCTCCCGCACGCCGGTCGCCGTCGAGTCGCTCGCCCGGTGGGACCACCCGGTCCGCGGGCCGATCAGCCCGTCGGTCTTCGTGCCGTTGGCCGAGGAGAGCGGCCTGATCGCGGGCCTGGGCCTGCTCGTGCTCGACGAGACCTGCCGGCAGCTCGCCGAGTGGGACCGCCTCACCGGCGCCGCCGCGCCGCCCCGGGCGAACGTGAACGTCTCGGCCCTGCAGCTGGACGGGAACCTGCCCGACCAGGTGCTGGCCGCCCTGCAGCGCCACGAGCTGCACCCCTCGCGCATCTCCATCGAGATCACCGAGTCCGCCCTCATGAAGGACCCGGAGTCGGCCCAGAAGGTGCTGCAGCAGTTGCGCGACCTCGGCGTGGAGCTGGCGATCGACGACTTCGGCACCGGTTACTCCTCGCTGGCCTACCTCCGCCACCTGCCCGTCCAGTGCCTGAAGGTCGACCGGTCCTTCGTCGCCGAGCTCGGCGACGGGCACGGGGAGATCGCCTCGGCGGTCATCGCGCTGGCCCGCAACCTCAACCTCTGCACCGTCGCCGAGGGCGTGGAGACCGCCGAGCAGGCCGACGAGCTCGGCCGGCTCGGGGCCACCTACCTGCAGGGCTTCAACCTCGCCGAGCCCATGACCGGGGGGCACGCAGCCGCCTGGTTCGCCGTCCACGGGGAGACCACCACGTGACCGTCACACCGTTCCCCGAACTCGCGCCGGTCCCGGCCCCGGTGTTCGACGTCGAGACGATCCTCGCCGGCATCGACACCATGGCCGCGCAGAAGCCGGTCGCCGCGCAACTGGTCTCGGTGGCCAACTCCGAGGACACCAGCGCCAAGGAGCTGTCGCGCATCCTCGCCTCGGACGTGGCGCTGGCCGGACGGGTCATGAAGCTGGCCAACTCGGCCTACTTCGGCATGCGCGGCCGGGTCACCTCGCTCCAGTTCGCGGTGACCGTCGTCGGCTTCACCACGGTGCGCACCATGGCGACCGTCGCGCTCACCGACCTCGACGACGAGTCGCGGCTGCCGGAGAACTTCTGGGACTTCACCACGCACCTGGCCCTGGCGGCGTCCACGCTGGCGCCCCGCTTCGGGGAGCGCCCGCAGGACGCGCTGTGCCTCGGGCTGCTGGCCCAGCTGGGGGCGGCGCTGCTGTTCCACAACGACAAGGAGGGCTACGGCGAGATCGCGGCCGCCGAGCCGACCTTCGCGGGCCGCCGCGCCGCGGAGACCCGCCGGTACGGCATCAACAGCCTCCGGCTGACCGCCGTCGCGCTGGAGCAGTGGGGCTTCCCGGCCCCGATGGTCGTGCCCCTCAAGCACGTGGACGACTACCGGGCCCCCGAGGGCGCGCTGCTGCGCAGCTGCTTCGAGATCGCGGCCCGGCTCACCACCGAGGACTACGACACGGTGCCGATCGTGCGGGTCAGCTGCGGGCAGCTCCGGGAGGACGACGTCGTCCCGGTGCTCGACGTCGTCCGCGCCGACGCCGACGAGCTCCGCCGCGCCATGCTCGCCGACTGAAGGAAGGCCGGCGGTCTCGACCGGTCAGCGCAGTCGCGGACGGAAGCCCTTCGAGCGCGTCGAAGCATCGACCGCTGCCGTCGCGCTGGGGAACGGCCCTACGATCCCAGTGGCCATGCTTCCCGCAGTTGGTCCGCTCGTCGTCGGACGTCCTCCGTCGGTGCCATGGTCCCGCTCTGGCGGTAGTAGTCGTCGCCGTGCCACCGCGGGATGCCGTGAACGTGGTAATGCCAGACGTCCTGATTCCCGGCCGGCTCGTTGTGTTGCCTCGTCGAGACGCCCTGGCAACCGAAAGCCGACTTCATCGCGAGCGCCGCGGCGCGCGCTGCACGCTGGATCGGAACGCCGAGCTCGACGGGCAGGTCGAAGATGTTCTCGTAGTGCCGAACAGGGACGACGAGCACGCTGCCTGGGTTGCTCGGGCGCCACTTCGGGTTCAGCTTGACGAAGACATCGGCATCTCGGTAGATGATCTCGAGTGGGTGCTCGCCTGCGCCCGTTCGGATGTTCCGGCAGAAGGGGCACAGGTAGCCGACGGGGGCATGGGAGATCACCGGGAGATGCTCCCTCAGCCTTCCGGGCAGGAGGACCAGGAGCCGGTGCCGATCGTGCGGGTCAGCTGCGGGAGCTCCGCGAGGACGACGTCTTCCCGGTGCTCGACATGGTGCGGGTCGACGCCGACGAGCTCCGCCGCGCCACCTACGACCGCTGAACCTGGGCGACTCACGACCGGGCCGGAGGTGGGTCGCCCGGGTTCACCGGTGCGGCCAGCTACGGACTGGGGCCGAGTACAGGGACTTCTGGTACGGACGTCATCGGTGACGACGGAGCCCCGCCCCCCGGAAGGGAGCGGGGCTCTGTCTGTCGTGCGTCAGGCGTACGGGGCGCCCAGCGGGTCGACGGTCGGGTAGCTGCCGACCTTCGCCGCGAGCCGGTCGGCGGCGAAGTCGCCGTCGCCCAGCAGGTGGTCGATCGCGGTGAGCCGGCTGGTGTAGTGGCCGACCTTGTACTCGGCGGTCACGCCGATGCCACCGTGCAGCTGGATGGCGTCCTTGCCGATGTGCCGGCCGGTGCGGCTGGTGAGCAGCCGGGCCCGGTCGGCGGCGGTGACCACGTCACCGTCGGAGAGCTGCACCACCGAGGCCCACAGCGCGATGCTGCGGGCCAGCTCCAGGGACACGTACATGTCCGCGGCCCGGAAGTTGAGCGCCTGGAACTTGTTCAGCGTGACCCCGAACTGCTTGCGGGTCTTGAGGTACTCGGTGGTGGTGCGCAGCGCGGTGTCCATGGCGCCGACCGACTCGTGGCTGTAGGCGATGCGGGCCACGGCCTGCGCCCGCTCGATGGCCTGCGTCTGGTCGCCGCCGGTGCCCAGCTGGGTGGCCGGGGTGCCGTCGAAGCGGACGTTGGCCGACCGGGTGCCGTCGTGGTTGCGGTAGCCGGTGCGGCTCAGGCCGGTCGCGTCGCCCTGGACGACGAACAGTCCGGTGCCGCCGCCGGGGAGCGCGGCTGACACCACGAGGACGTCGGCGCGGGCGCCGTGCGGCACCGGCTCCTTGGCCCCGGAGAGCGTCCAGCCGTCGCCGGCCTCCGTGGCGGTGACCGCGGAGGCGGTCGGCGTCCAGCGGGTGCCGATCTCGGCGTGCGCGAAGGTCGGCAGCGAGGTGCCGCCGGCGACCGCCTCGAGGAACTCGCCCTTCTGCGCGTCGGTGCCGACGGCGTCGATCAGCCCGCCGGCGAGGACGACGGCCTCGATGAACGGCTCGGGTGCCAGCACCCGCCCGATCTCCTCGGCGACGATGGCGACCTCGACCGGGCCGGCGCCCATGCCGCCGTGCTCCTCGGCGAAGGGCAGACCCAGCAGGCCCATCTCGGCCAGCTGCGTCCAGACCTTCTCGTCGAAGCCCGGGTCGGTCTTGGTGACCTTGCGACGCGCCTCGCTGTCGCCGTAGGCGCGGGTCAGCAGCGCGGCGACGGCCTCGCGCAGGTCGTTCTGCTCGCTGTCGTAGGTGAAGTCCATGGCTATCTCACAACCCCAGGATCGTGCCGCTGATGATGACGCGCTGCACCTCGTTGGAGCCTCCGTAGATGGAGACCTTCCGGTAGTTGAGGTACTCGGGAGCCGAGACCCGTGCCCAGTCGGGCACGTCGGACCCTTCCTCGGCGAACGAGGCCACCGAGAGCGGGCCGGCGATGTCGACGATCAGCTCGGTCACCTCCTGCTGGAGCACCGAGCCCTTGAGCTTGAGCACCGAGGAGGCCGGGTGCGGCTTGCCGTCTGCGGAGTTGGCGACCACGCGCAGCGCGGTCAGCTCCAGAGCGACGAGCTCGTTCTCGATCTCGGCGATGCGGGAGGAGTAGCGCCGGTCCTCCAGCAGCGGGGCGCCGTTGTACATGGTCTCGCGGGCCAGCTCCTTGGCCAGCGCGAGCATGCCCTTGGTGCCGCCGACGCGGGCGATGCCCACGCGCTCGTTGCCGAGCAGGAACTTGGCCTGGTCCCAGCCCTTGTTGACCTCGCCGATGAGGTTCTCCGACGGGACGCGGACGTCCTCGAAGAAGACCTCGTTGACCTCGAACCCGCCGTCGAGCAGCTCGATCGGGCGCAGGGTCACGCCGGGGGTGTCCATCGGGAAGACCAGCATCGAGATGCCGCGCTGCTTCTTCTCCGCCGTCGGGTCCGTGCGGGCGAGGCAGAAGATCCAGTCGGCGTGCTGCCCCATGGTCGTCCAGGTCTTCTGACCGTTGACGACCCACTCGTCGCCGTCCTGGACGGCGGTGGTGCGGAGCCCGGCCAGGTCGGAGCCGGCGTCGGGCTCGGAGAAGCCCTGGCACCACCAGATGTCCAGGTTGGCCGTCTTGGCAAGGAAGCGGTCCTTCTGCTCCTCGTTGCCGAACTGGGCCAGCACCGGGCCGATCATGCTGGTGTTGAACGCCAGCGGCTCGGGCACGTGGGCCAGCTGCATCTCCTCGCGCCAGATGTGGCGCTGCAGCGGCGTCCAGTCCCGGCCGCCGTACTCGACCGGCCAGTGCGGCACGGCCAGGTTGGCGGCGTTGAGGATCTGCTGGGTGGTGACGAAGTCCTGCTTCGTCGGGTGGCGGCGGGCCGCCACCTTGTCGCGGATCTCCTGCGGCACCTGGGTGGTGAAGAAGGTCCGCATCTCCTCCCGGAAGGCCTGGAGCTCCGGGGACAGCTGCAGCTGCATCGGTCCTCATTCCTGACCGCAGGCGCGCTGCGGTCTCGACGTGTAGGTGCGACGATCCCACATCCCCGAACGGCATTCGGTTCGCCCCTCCCGTTAGGGCGGGCCGCTGTGGGGCAAGGTCGCGTGGTGCCCGCCCTGTCCTCCCGCACCCTGTCCCTGCTGAGCGCGTCGGTCGCCACACCCGGCTACGACCGGGGGCAGGTGCGCGTCGGCATCGTCCACCTCGGGGTCGGCGGGTTCCACCGCTCCCACCAGGCGATGTACCTCGACCGGCTCATGGAGCGGGGCGAGGCGCTGGACTGGGGCATCTGCGGCGTCGGCGTGCTGCCCGGCGACCGGCGGATGGCCCAGGTCATGGCGGCGCAGGACTGCCTCTACACCCTTCTCGTCACCCACCCCGACGGCTTCCTCGGTGCGCGGGTCATCGGCTCGATCGTGGAGTACCTGCTCGCCCCCGACGACCCCGAGGCGGTGGTCGAGCGGATGACCGACCCGGCGATCCGCATCGTCTCGCTCACCGTGACCGAGGGCGGCTACAACGTCGACGCCGTCACCGGTGCCTTCGACGCCACCGACGCCGCCGTGCGGGCCGACCTGGTGCCCGGGGCCGCCCTGCGCACCAGCTTCGGGCTGGTCACCGAGGCGCTGGTGCGCCGCCGGGAGCGGGGCATCGCGCCGTTCACGGTGATGTCCTGCGACAACATCCCGGGCAACGGCGACGTCGCCCGCCGCAGCTTCGCCGCCTTCGCCGCGCTCCGGGACGCGGAGCTGGGGGAGTGGGTGGAGCGCGAGGTGCCGTTCCCGAACTCGATGGTCGACCGGATCACCCCGGCCACCACCGACGTGCACCGGACCGAGCTCGCGCGCCGGTTCGGCGTGGAGGACGGGTGGCCGGTGATCTGCGAGCCGTGGACGCAGTGGGTGCTGGAGGACTCCTTCGGCTCCGGCCGCCCGCCCCTGGAGAAGGTCGGCGTCCAGGTGGTCGGGGACGTGGAGCCCTACGAGCTGATGAAGCTGCGCCTGCTCAACGGCAGTCACCAGGCGATGGGCTACCTGGGCACGCTGGCCGGGTACGGCTTCATGCACGACGTCTGCCAGGACCCGCTGTTCCGCCGGTTCCTGCACGGCTACATGGACCAGGAGGCGACGCCGACGCTCGCGCCGGTGCCGGGGATCGACCTGGACTCCTACAAGGCCGACCTGATCGGCCGGTTCTCCAACCCGAACATGCGCGACACCCTCGCCCGGCTGTGCGCGGAGAGCTCCGACCGCATCCCCAAGTTCCTGCTGCCGGTGCTGCGCGCCAACCTCGCGTCCGGCGGCGACATCCGCTGCACGGTCGCGGTTCTGGCCGGCTGGGCCCGCTACGCGGAAGGCGTCGGTGAGGACGGCCGGCCGATCGAGGTGGTGGACCCGCTGCGCGATCGGCTCATGGCGGCGGCCCGCCGGCAGGCCGGGGACCCGCTGGCCTTCGTCTCCGACAGGGAGCTGTTCGGCGATCTCGTCGACGACGCGCGGTTCGCCGAGGCCTACGTGCGGACGCTGGACCTGGTCCGCAGCCGGGGGACGCGGGCCGCGCTCGAGGAGGTGCTCCGCACGCCCTGAGCGCAGCCGGGAACCCCCGCGCCCCCCGCCCGCGTTGGACAGGCATGGAGCTGACCTGCCCGAAGTGCCACGGCCCGATGCGCACCTACGAGCGCAATGGCGTCCACGTCGACCAGTGCGCCGAGTGCCGCGGGATCTTCCTCGACCGCGGCGAGCTCGACCGGCTGATCGACGCGGAGAACGCCTGGCACGGGGGAGCGGCGGCCGCGGAGCCCCGGACCGAGCACGAGCGGGACGACCGCCACCGCTACGACCGCGACCGCTACGACCACGACGACCGCGACCGCTACGCCGCCCCGAAGCAGGGCAGCGGGGACCTGGGCGCCGTCGTCGGCGAGGTCATGCGGCAGGTGCGCGGCAGCAAGAGCAGCTCGCACGGCCACCAGCAGTACGGCCACCGGCGCAAGAAGGAGTCGTTCCTGGGCGACCTGTTCGGCTGAGCCGAGCCGGCGTCGTCCCCGCCGGTGACCGCGAATGGCGGAAACTGACAGGGACATGTCATTGCCGCCGTCGCTCCTCCCGCTGATGATCACCGCGTGAGCGATCTGCGACGCGTGGCCGTCGCCCTCTTCGAGGGCGTCGAGCTGCTGGACGTCAGCGGGCCGGCCGAGGTCTTGGCCACCGCCACCCGGCTCCTCGCCGCCGACGCGCGGCCGGGCTACGCGGTCACGATGGTGGCGGCGAGCCCGGACCCGGTGGTGACGTCGAACGGCGTCCGCCTGCTGCCCGACACGACTTTCGCCGAGCTGACGGGCCACTGGGACACGTTCGTGGTCCCGGGGGCACTGCAGCACGGGGGCCGGCTGCCGGACGCGGTCGTCGACACGGACGTGGTCGACTGGCTCGCTGCCCGGGCCGGGGACGCCGGCCGGGTCGCCGCTGTCTGCGCCGGGGCCCGGACGGTGGCCCTGGCCGGGCTCCTCGACGGGCGCAGGGCGACGACCCACTGGGCCGTCGCCGCAGCCCTCGCCGCGCACCACCCGGAGGTCGAGGTCGACCCGGACCCCATCTTCATCCGCTCGGGCGACGTGTGGACGTCGGCCGGTGTCACCGCCGGGATGGATCTCGCCCTCGCCCTCGTGGAGGCCGACCACGGCCGCGCGCTCGCACTCGAGGTGGCCCGGTGGCTGGTCATGTACGTCAAGCGCCCCGGCGGGCAGAGCCAGTTCAGCGTGGCGCTGTCGATGCAGCGCCCCGAGCGCGACGACGTCGCAGCGCTGCCCGGCTGGATCGCCGAGAACCTGACGGGGGACCTCTCGGTGGCCGCGCTCGCCGCCCGGGCCCGCCTCAGCGAACGCCACTTCGCCCGGGTGTTCGCCGAGCAGGTGGGCAGCACTCCCGGGGCCTTCATCGAGGCCGCCCGGCTCGAGGGCGCGCGCCGGCTGCTGGAGGAAGGCCGGGACCCCCTCCCCGCCGTCGCACGGGCCTGCGGGTTCGGCTCGGTGGAGACCCTCCACCGGGCCTTCCGGCGACGGCTCGGCGTCACCCCGGCCCAGTACCGGGAGCGCTTCCGGACGTCCCTGGCATGACCCCGACCCCGATGCACCTGGAGGTGGCACCGTGACCTGGTCGACCCGGCCCGACACCCCGCTGGCCGACGCGGCGGACCACCTGCTGAGGACGTGCGCCCCGAGGGTCCTCGTCGCGCACTGCCGGCGGACGCACGCCTTCGCCACCGCTCTGCTCGGGCGCGCGCACCGGTCGTTCGACCCCGAGCTGCTCTTCGTCGCCTCCGCGCTCCACGACCTCGGCCTCTGTGCTCCCGGGGAGGACGGCGTCACACCGTTCCAGCTGCGGGGGGCGGACCTGGCCCACGACGCCGTCCTCCGTGCGGGCGGGGCGCCGGACGCCGCCGACCTCGTCCGGGAGGCGGTCGCCCTGCACCTGGAGCTCGGGACCGCGGACGATCCCCGGCCCGAGGTCGCCGGGGTGCACCTGGGCGCTGCGGCCGATGTCCTCGGCCTGCACCTGGACGAGCTCCCGGGAGGGCTGGTCGGCGACGTGCTCGAGCGCTGGCCGCGGGAGGGGTTCCCGGCGTACCTGGAGGCGGCCATGCGGCAGGAGGCGACGACGAAGCCGGACTCGCGGGTCGCGGTGCTCCAGCGGGAGCTCGGCTTCATCGACCTCATCGCCGCCACCGCCTTCCCGGCGGGGCGATGAGCGTGCGGGCGACCTGGATCGGCACGGCGACGGTCCTGGTCGAGGTCTCGGGGGTGACCGTCCTGACCGACCCCGCCTTCGACCCTCCGGGCACGCCGCACCACTTCGTCGTGCCCGGCTCCGCGATGCGCATCCCGCTGCGGCGCACGGTCGGCCCGGCCGTGGCCGTCGAGCAGCTGCCGCCGATCGACGTCGTGCTGCTCAGCCACGACGAGCACGCCGACAACCTGGACACGAGCGGACGACGGCTGCTCGACTCCGCGCGCCTGGTGATCACGACCCCGTCGGCGGCCCGGCGGATCGGGCCGCCCGCGATCGGCCTTGCGCCGTGGGAGAGCCGCGTCGTCCGGTGCGGCGGCATTCGGCTCCGGGTGACCGCGACGCCGGCCAGGCACGCACCCGAGGCGTGGGCCGGCCTCGCCGGAGAGGTCATCGGCTTCGTGCTCGAGGTCGTGGACGACCGCACGCCCCGGGAGCCCGTCCTGTACTTCTCGGGGGACACCGTCCCCCATCCGCAGCTCGACGAGGTCGGCAGGCGGTTCGCCGTGGACACCGCCTTCCTGCACCTGGGCGCCGCACGGTTCGCGGCGTCCGGTGACACGCCCTACTCGCTCGACGCGGAGGAGGCGGTCGCGCTGGCCCGGTCGCTGCGTGCCCGTGCGGTGGTTCCCGTCCACGTGGACGACTGGGACCACTTCACCCTCACGTCCGACGCCGTCCGTGCCGCGTTCGCGGCGGCGGGGCTGTCCCACGTGCTCCGGCCGCTCACTCCCGGCGTCCGGACCGAACTCGGAGGTGCGGCATGACGGACCCCGACGAGAGGGGGCGGGACCTCCCGGGCGGCGCCGGTCCCATGCGGGTGGCGGTGCTCGGCCCCGGCGCGGTGGGAGGTCTCCTGGGCGCGCTGCTCGCGGCCGCGGGTCACACGGTCATCTGCCTCGCGGCGGAGCGGACAGCCCGGCACGTGTCGCGCCACGGCCTCCGGGTCGGCAGCGACCGCTTCGGGGAACTGGCCGTGCACGTGGGCGGTGCCGTCGTCCTCGACGAGCCGGTCGATGCCTGCCTGGTGACGGTGAAGGCGGTCCACCTGGGGGCCGCCCTGGACCGGCTGGCGCCCGAGCGGCTCGGAGGCGCCGTCCTCGTGCCCCTCCTGAACGGCGTCGAGCACGTGCGCCTGCTCCGGGACCGGTTCCCGGCGACACCGACCGTCGCGGCCTCCGTCCGGGTCAGCGCGGCCAGGACGGCTCCGGGAGTGGTCCACCACCGCGGGCACCTAGCCACGGTCGACCTGGCGGCGGAGCCCCGGGCCGACGGTGTGGCAGCGGCGTTGGCGGGCGCGGGCCTGGACGTCCGACGTCGCCCGGAGGCGGAGCTGCTGTGGGACAAGCTGTGCTTCCTCGCCCCGCTGGCCCTCCTCACGACGTCGGAGGATGCGCCTCTGGGCCGGGTGCGGCAGCGTCGCGCCGCAGACCTCCGGTCGGTGGTCGAGGAGGTGGCGGCGGTGGCGAGGGCCGAAGGGGTGAGCTCCGACGGTTCGGCGGTCCTGGACTTCCTCGGGCAGCTGCCGGAGGACTTCCGCTCCTCGATGCAGCTCGACGCCGCTGCCGGTGTGGCGACGGAGCTCGATGCCATCGGTGGCGCCGTGCTGCGGGCCGCCGGACGTCATGGTGTCGACGTCCCGGTGACGGCTGGGCTGGTCGCCGAACTGGGCGGTCGTCCGGTCTGACCGTCGGTCGGTCCGGTACGGGGGTCCCGGAGCTGCCGGGCGCCGGCTCAGCGCAGCCGCACCGTGAGCCGCACCCGGACGCCGTCGCCGCCGGGCCCGCCGGAGATGTCGACGTGGTCGCACAGCTGGCGGGCCAGCCACAGGCCCATGCCGCCGCGGGACAGGTCGTCGCCGTGGGCGGGCCCGTACCCGGCGAACGCGTTGTCCCAGCCGGGGCCGCCGTCGCCGATGGTGCACACGATCCGGTCCTCGGCCGTCCACAGCCGCAGGCTCACCGGTGGGGCGCCGTGGCGCACGGCGTTGGACACCATCTCGTCGGCGGCGAGCAGGAGGTCCTCGACGGCGTCCGGGTGGGCGCGGGTGCCGGCCAGCTCGGTTGCCAGGGCGTGCCGGAGGCCCACGAACTCCCGGACGTCCAGAGCGGTCAGCCGCGGCGGCGTGGCCTCCAGCGGCTCCTCCGGGACGGGCAGGTCGCGCAGGTAGTCCGCCGGGTCCACGAAGCGCGGGTTGTCCGCGGGTGCACCGCCGGGCTCCAGCAGTGCCGGGTGCGTGGCGAGGGCGGCGTCCAGCAGCGGAGCGGGCAGCCGCCGTGCGTCGAAGACGCACAGCCCCCACAGCGGCCGCCCTGCGAGGGCCTCGTTGACCACGGACTCGTAGCGCTGCCACTCCAGCCAGTGCCGCTCGGTGGCGCCGAAGTCGACCTCGCCGACCACGCGCACCCGAGGCACGCCGTCCCCGGTGTAGCGGTCGGTCAGCCGCCGCAGCGACGTGATCGCCGTCGGCGTGCGCCCCTGGTAGGCGCCGGCGCGATCCACCACGTGCAGCAGCGGATGGCTCCCGACGGCGTCGCGCAGCGCCCCGGCCGCGCGCGGTGTCGTCGCGATCACCGCCGCTTCGCCGGCCTCCAGCCCCGCCTGCAGGAAGGGCGCCGCCGCGCGCACCAGGTGCTCGTCGCCGTCGCAGACCAGGCCGTCGTGCCGGTGCTCACGGCCCCCCGACAGCGCGCAGCCGGACGTGCCGAGCACGCTCACCGATCAGCCCCCGTACGTCGATGCAGCCCTCCCCGCCGGGCCACGCCACCGCCCCCCTACCCCGGGGGAGCGGTGGTCATGCAAGGCCGGCCGGGGGGCGGAGCCGCTCAGGCGGTGCCGGCCGCCCGCGGGGCGGCGTCCTCGCGGCGCAGCCGGGAGTGCCGGTAGCCGTACGCGGCGTAGACGACCAGCCCCAGCGCCAGCCACAGCAGGAAGCGCAGCCAGGTCTCCAGGCTCAGGTTGGCCATCAGGTAGAGGCAGGCCAGGGCGGACAGCAGCGGGACCACCGGGGAGAACGGCACCCGGAAGGGGCGCTCGAGGTCGGGCCGGGTCCACCGCAGCACGGGGACGGCGGCCGACACCAGCAGGAAGGCGAACAGCGTGCCGATGCTGACCAGGTTCGCGAGCTCGGCCAGCGGCACGAAGGCCGCCATGACCAGCACGAGCGCGGCGAACAGCAGCGTCATGCGCACCGGCGTCCCGGTGCGGGGGCTGACCCGCGCCACCGCCTGCGGCAGCAGGCCGTCGCGGCCCATGGCGAAGCCGATGCGGGTCATGGTGATCAGGTCGACCAGGATCACCGACGTCAGTCCGGCGACGGCTGCGATCGACACCAGCGACGAGGCCCAGCCCAGGCCCACCTGGTCGAAGGCGTCGGCGATCGGGGCGCCGGGGTCGATGTCGCGGTAGTCGACCATGCCGACCAGCACGAACGAGACGCCGATGTAGAGCGCGGTCGCCAGACCCAACGTGCCGAGGAGACCCAGGGGGACGTCGCGGGAAGGCCGCTTCGTCTCCTCGGAGAGGTTGGCCACGGCCTCGAAGCCGGTGTAGGAGAAGAAGACGACCGCAGCCGCGGTGAGCACCCCGCCGACGCCGAAGACCGCCGGCTCCAGCCCCGCGACCGCCGAGATCAGCGGCTGGTCCAGACCGCCGCCGGAGTCGCTGGACCGGCCCGGCGGGACGAACGGGGTCAGGTTGGCGCCGCGCACGAACCAGGCGCCGGCCACGACGACGAAGACGCAGATCGCGACCTTCACGACGACCAGCGCGCTGGTGATGCGGGCCGACTCCCTGATGCCGAGGGCAGCCACCACGGTGAGGACGACGACGATCAGGATCGCGCCGACGTTGACCGGCGCCTCCTCGCCGAACAGCGAGGGCGGGAGGTCCAGCAGGTTGCCCACGTAGCCCGACCAGCCGCGGGCCACCACGGCGGCGCCGAGGGCGAACTCGAGGAAGAGGTCCCACCCGATGATCCAGGCGATCAGCTCGCCGACGGTCGCGTACGCGTAGGAGTAGGCGCTGCCCGCCGTCGGCACGCTGGAGGCCAGCTCGGCGTAGCAGAGCGCGGCCAACAGGGCCACGACCCCGGCGACGGCGAAGCTGAGCACCACCGCCGGGCCGGCGGTGTCGCGGGCCTCGATGCCGGTGAGCGTGAAGATGCCGGTCCCGATGACGACGCCGATGCCGAAGCCGACCAGGTGCCGGGCGCCGAGCGAGCGGCGCAGCCGGCCGACCGGGCCGCCCTCGCCCCCGCCCTCGCCCGCGGCGTCCGCGGCGATCCGCTCCACGGGCTTGGTCCGGAAGAGGTCCACGGCGGCACGCTAGGTCCGCCCGCGGCGGTCCGCTCGGCGGAGCGACCGTTTCACCCGCGGCGGCCCGGGCAGGTCAGCTGCGCGAACGACGGAGGGATCCACCATGGCCATCGCCACCATCAACCCGACGACCGGGAAGACGCTGAAGACCTTCGAGCCGCTCTCGGACGAGGCGCTCGAGGAGAAGCTCGCGCGCGCGGCCGCCGCCGCGCGGACCTACCGCCGCACCACCCCGCAGGAGCGGGCCGGCTGGCTGCGGTCGGCCGCGGACGTGCTGGACAGCGACACCGAGGCGGTCGCCGAGCTGATGACCACCGAGATGGGCAAGACCCTCGCCTCCGCCAAGGCCGAGGTGGGCAAGTGCGCCGAGGCGCTGCGCTGGTACGCCGAGCACGGACCGGCGCTGCTCGAACCCCAGCGCTACGACGCCGAGGCGGTGAAGGCGACCGAGGCCTACGTCGTCCACCAGCCGCTCGGCGTGGTGCTGGCCGTCATGCCGTGGAACTTCCCGCTCTGGCAGGCGATGCGCTTCGCCGCGCCGGCGCTCATGGCCGGCAACGTCGGGCTGCTCAAGCACGCGAGCAACGTGCCGCAGACCGCCCTGTACATGGAGGAGCTGTTCGGGAAGGCGGGCTTCCCCGACCACGTCTTCCAGACCCTGCTCATCGGGTCCTCGACCATCGAGCAGGTGCTGCGCGACGACCGCGTGGCCGCGGCGACGCTCACCGGCAGCGCCCCGGCCGGCCAGTCGGTCGCCTCCATCGCGGGCGACGCGCTCAAGCCCACCGTCCTCGAGCTGGGCGGCAGCGACCCGTTCATCGTGATGCCGTCGGCGCACCTGGACCGCGCGGCGGAGGTTGCGGTCACCTCCCGGAACCAGAACAACGGCCAGAGCTGCATCGCCGCCAAGCGGTTCTTCGTGCACCGCGACGTCGCCGAGGAGTTCACCCGGCTGTTCGCCGCGAAGATCGCCGACCTCACCGTCGGCGACCCGATGGACGAGGGGACGCAGGTCGGCCCGCTGGCCACGGAGTCCGGGCTGGAGGACGTCGAGAAGTACGTGCAGGACGCCGTCGGCAAGGGGGCGACCGTGCTGGCCGGCGGGAAGCGGGTGGACCGGCCCGGCTGGTTCTACGAGCCCACACTGCTGGCCGACATCACCCCCGAGATGGACCTCTACGCCGAGGAGGTGTTCGGGCCGGTGGCCGCGCTCTTCGTCGTGGACTCGCTCGACGAGGCGATCGAGATCGCCAACAGCCACCCCTACGGCCTGGGCAGCAACCTCTGGAGCGAGGACGAGGACGAGCGCGCGCAGTTCGTCCGCGACATCGAGTCGGGCATGGCCTTCATCAACGGCATGACCACCAGCTACCCGGAGCTGCCCTTCGGCGGGGTGAAGCAGAGCGGCTACGGCCGCGAGCTGACCGAGCTCGGGATGCGGGAGTTCACGAACGCCAAGACGGTCTGGGTCGGCCCGCCCAGCAGCGAGCAGGGCGAGGGCGACACCGCCGGCGCTGCGGCGGAGTAGCGCGCTACCGGCCGTCGGCCGCCGGGCCGGCGGCCGGCGGTCGGTCGGGGGCCAGCTCGTCGGTGAGGCCCTGGAGCAGCCCGTGCACCTCCGCCGGGAAGCCCCGGCGGGGTCGGCGTGCCTCCCAGCGCACCACGGCCACCGCGCCGACGACGAGCAGCAGCAGGAGGATCCGAGCGACGTTCCCGTCGGTGTCCAGCCCGAACAGCGCGGTGAGCCCGGCGAACAGCAGCGGTACGCCGGCCACCGCCATGCCCGCGGTGGTGCGGACGTGGAAGCGCGACGGGCGGGCCTCCCCGACCAGGTGCACGGCGGCCGGCTCGGCCACGAGCCGGCCGGTCACCGTCGGGTAGACGATCGGGAAGCGCGAGTTCGCCTGGTGGGTACGGGTGAGCCGCACCTCGCCGGACCGCCGGACCGTCAGCTCGAGCAGCCCGTGGTGCCTCGGCCGCTGCTGCGCCAACCGCCGGGAGAGCTCGGTCAGCGTCGCCGTCGCCTCGGCGACGTCGGCGCCCGGCACGGGCAGCCGGACCGGCAGAGGAGGGCGGGCGGCGTCCGTCTCCGTGGTGGGCACGTCGGGCACGCCGAGCAGCCTGGCACAGGCGCCGAGGCGGGTCGGGCGATGCAGGGCGGCGCCCCCACCGGAGAGGTGCGCAGCAGGCATCCGTCGGACTAGCGTCATCGCCGGCACGCGAGGGACAGCCTCCTGCTCGCACCTCCGGAGGCCGGCCCGGCGGGTGGCCGGGACGAGGCCGGCGCGGGACAGGAGCGCACGTGGGCAGACCGGTCCTCCTCAGCGTGGACGACGACCCCGGGGTGTCCCGCGCCGTCGCCCGGGACCTCCGGCGCCGGTACGGCGAGGAGTACCGCGTGCTGCGCGCGTCGTCCGGGCCGGAGGCGCTCGACGCGCTGCGGGAGCTGAAGCTGCGCGGGGACACGGTGGTCGCGGTCCTGGCCGACTACCGGATGCCGGAGATGAACGGCATCGAGTTCCTCGAGCGCGCCATGGATCTCTTCCCGCGGGCACGGCGGGCCCTGCTCACCGCCTACGCCGACACCGACGCCGCCATCCAGGCCATCAACGTCGTCGACGTCGACGCCTACCTGCTCAAGCCGTGGGACCCGCCCGAGGAGAAGCTCTACCCGGTCGTCGACCAGATGATCGAGGCGTGGCGGGAGAGCCTCGAGGCCGTCGTCGGCGAGGTCAAGCTCGTCGGCCACCGGTGGTCGGCGCCGTCGTTCCGGGCGCGTGACCTGCTGGCCCGCAACGCCGTCCCGTACCGCTGGTACGGCGCCGACGAGGCGGAGGGCGAGCGCATGCTCGAGGCGGCCGGCGCCACCGCCGACGACGTGCCGGTGATCATCACCCCGGACGGGGTCGTGCTGAAGGCGCCGACGGAGAGCGAGCTCGCCTCGGTCGTGGGCCTGAGCGTCTCCGCCGAATCCGAGTTCTACGACCTCGTCGTCGTCGGCGGGGGGCCGGCCGGGCTGGGCGCGGCGGTCTACGGCGCCTCGGAGGGCCTTCGGACGGTGCTGGTCGAGCGCGAGGCCACCGGCGGCCAGGCCGGGCAGAGCAGCCGGATCGAGAACTACCTCGGCTTCCCGAACGGGATCTCCGGCGGCCAGCTGGCCGACCGGGCCCGCCGCCAGGCCCGGAAGTTCGGCGCCGAGCTGCTGCTCACCCGGGACTGCGTGGCCCTGGAGGCGCACGGCTCCAAGCGGGTGCTGCGCTTCGACGACGGCAGCACCATCGCCGCGCACGCCGTCGTCCTGGCCACCGGGGTGTCCTACCGGAGCCTCGGTGTGCCGGGCGCCGACGGGCTCACCGGCCGCGGCGTCTACTACGGCTCGGCCATGACCGAGGCCGCCGCGTGCGCCGACCGGGCGGTCTTCATCGTCGGCGGCGCGAACTCGGCGGGGCAGGCAGCGGTGTTCTTCGCCCGGTACGCCCGCTCGGTGCACCTGCTCGTCCGCGGGCCCTCGCTCGAGGCATCGATGTCCCAGTACCTCGTCGAGCAACTGGCCGCGATCGACAACGTGCGCGTGCACACCTGCACGACGGTGGCCGAGGCGCACGGCACCGACCACCTCGAGCAGGTCACCCTGCTCGATGCCGGGACCGGCGAGCGCACCACCTACGAGGCCAGCCACCTGTTCGTCTTCATCGGCGGGGAGCCGCGCACGCACTGGCTCGACGGTGCGCTGGTGCGTGACGAGCGGGGATTCATCCCCACCGGTCCCTCGCTGCTGGGCGATGGCCGGCGTCCGCACGGCTGGACGCTGGACCGCGACCCCTACCTGCTGGAGTCCAGCGTGCCGGGCGTCTTCGTCGCCGGTGACGTCCGGGCGGAGTCGGTCAAGCGGGTCGCCTCGGCCGTCGGCGAGGGTGCCATGGCCGTCACCCTGGTGCACCGGTACCTGGGGGAGCGGTGACCACGCCGGGCACGCCCCTGCCGCGGCTGGCGCCCGCCGAGCTGCGGGAGCTGTTCCTCTTCGAGGACCTCGACGAGGGGCAGCTGGAGTGGGTGGCCGGCAACGGCGACGTCGTCGAGTGCCCGGCGGGCACCGACGTGTCGGTCGAGGGCGAGCCGGCGGAGTGCTTCTTCGTCCTGCTCGAGGGGACGATGACCATGTCCCGCCTCGTCGGCGGCAGCGAGGTCGAGACGGTGCGGACGTCGCACCGCGGCGTCTACTCCGGCGCGGTGCAGTTCTACTTCGGCGACCGGCTGGAGCAGCGATACCCGGCCACGGTCCGCGCGGTCACCGACTGCCGCTTCCTGGCCCTGCCGGCCGGACCGTTCGCCGAGGTCTTCCGGCAGTGGTACCCGATGGCCGTGCACCTGCTCGAGGGCATGTTCGTCGGGCAGCGGAACTCGGCCGAGCTGGTCGGCCAACGGGAACGGCTGCTGGCGATGGGCAAGCTGACCGCCGGCCTCACCCACGAGCTGAACAACCCGGCGGCGGCGGCGTCCCGTGCGGCGGACGCGCTGCGCGACCGATTCGCCGGCATGCGCCACAAGCTGGCGATGCTGGCCGACGGCAAGCTCGACGGCGAGGTGCTGCGGTCGCTGACCGGCCTGCAGGAGGAGTTCGTCGCCCGCGTCGGTACCGCACGGGAGCTCACCGCGCTGGAGCGCTCGGACCTCGAGGACGGGCTCGGCGAGTGGCTCGAGGACCACGACGTCCAGCAGGCGTGGGAGATGGCCGGGGTGTTCGTCGCGGCCGGGCTGGGCCCCGAGGACCTCGACCGCGTCCCTGCGGCGGTGTCGGCGTCCAACCTGGAGCCGGCGCTGCGCTGGCTGGCGTACACCGTCGAGGCCGAGTCGCTGCTGGTGGAGATCGCCGACAGCACGCACCGGATCTCCGGCCTGGTCGACGCGGCCAAGCAGTACTCGCAGATGGACCGCACCCCGCACCAGCCCACCGACCTGCACGCCGGGCTGGACGCCACGCTGGTGATGCTCAACGGGAAGATCAAGCCCGGGATCACCGTGGTCAAGGAGTACGACCGGACCCTGCCGCAGGTGCCGGCCTACGCCGGCGAGCTCAACCAGGTGTGGACCAACCTGATCGTCAACGCCCTCGACGCGATGGACGGCGAGGGCACGCTCACGGTACGGACGGGCCGGGACGGCGACTGCGCGCTGGTGGAGATCGCCGACACCGGCCCCGGCATCCCGGAGGAGCTGCGATCGCGGGTGTTCGAGCCGTTCTTCACCACCAAGCCGGTCGGTCAGGGCACCGGTCTCGGTCTCGACGTCTCGTGGCGGGTCGTGGTCAAGCGGCACGGCGGTGACCTGCGGGTGACCTCGCGACCCGGCGACACCCGCTTCCAGGTGATGCTGCCGCTGTCCGAACCGGCCGGTTGACCGGTTCACCGCGTCCGGTAGCGCGCGTAGACCAGGCCGCTGGCGAAGGCCCGCTCCTCGACCAGCTCCAGGTCCAGACGGACGCCGTCCGGGAAGAACCGTTTCCCGCTCCCGACCAAGGTGCTGGTCACGAACAGGTGGTACTCGTCCACCAGGCCCGCGGCGACCGCCTGGGCGGCCAGGGTCGGGCCGTCGACGGTGAGGTCGGCGTCGGCCTCCTCCTTGAGCCGGCGCACCGTGTCCGGATCGAAGGTCCGCTCGATCCTGGTCCGCTCGCTGGACACCGACTCCAACGTCGTCGAGAAGACGACCTTCTCGGCGGCCTGCCAGTCGCGCGCGTACTGCACGATGTGCGGGGGCGCGCCGGGCTCGGCGTGCGCGGTCTCCCAGAAGACCATCGTCTCGTACATCCGCCGGCCGTAGAGGTACGTGCCGACGTGCCGGAAGACGTCGCCGACGAAGGTGTGCACCTCCTCGTCGTCGGCTCCGGTGCCGAGGCCGCCGCCGTCGGCGGCCTCCGCGTAGCCGTCCAGCGAAGTGATCATCGAGTAGATCAGCTTGGCCATGTCGTCTCCTCCGGGTAGGGGCGGCGGGTCGCTGCACGGTCCGACCGCACGCGGTCCCGGAACTCACCGGCCCCGCGCGTGGACACTGGAGCGCGTGTTCGACGTCGACTGGATGGGGCTGCTCGTCCGCGAGGTGCTGCGGGAGCGGACCCCCGCGCTGATCGCGGAGTCCTGCGCCTGGGCGGTGGGGCTGTCCGACCGGCCGCACCTGCGACGGCGCAACGGGCTGCCGCAGCCCACCGGGCCCACGCTCGGGGAGCGCGCCGCGGGCGGGCTGCCGCTCAGCAGCGACGACGGCGGGCGTCTGGACCTCGGCGACGCGGTGCCGGGCAGCTTCCAGGACGCGCTGAACGCCCTGGCCGACGACGGCAGCGTGCACGCCGAACGGTTCGACGACGAGGTGCTGGTGCCCTTCGTGCACGACACGTGCGTGACGGCGGCCGAGCGCGCCCGCACCGACCGTCCGGCGGCGTGGGCGGAGCTGGCCGACGACGTCGGCGAGGACGGCGGCGACCTCGCCGCGGTCGTGCGTGCGGGGGAGTGGGAGGCGCCGCTGCGGATCGACGCCGAGCAGCTGGTGCTGGCCGCGCTCGGGACCCAGCCGCTGCTGGAGGTGGAGACCGAGGGGCTGCCGCTGTCGCTGGTGCGCGCCGCCGAGGCAGCGACCCGGGCGGCGGTTCCCGCACCTCCGGCGAGGGGGCTGCCGGACGACAGCCTCGCCGGTGCGCTGTTCCTCGCCCGGGCGGCACTGGAGGAGTCCGGGTGCACCGTGCCGGTGCCGCCGACCGAGGCCGACCTGCTGCTCGCCGCCCTCGCCGACGCCGGGCTCGAGGCCGAGGAGGTGCCGGTCGTGCTGCCGCACCTGCCGGTCGAGGACGGCACGATCGAGCGGATCACGGCGAACCTGTCCGCCGACTGACGACTGGCGGGTCGCGTTTGCCGTCGTGACCCGGATGGGCACCGGGGGCCCGTGGACGCCGAGATCTCCCTGACGGTCGACGGCGTGCCCCGCCGCCTGACGGTCGACACCCGCACGACCCTGCTGGACGCGCTGCGCGAGCGGCTCGGCAATCCCAGCCCGAAGAAGGGGTGCGACCACGGCCAGTGCGGCGCCTGCACGGTGCTGCTGGACGGCGACCGGGCGCTGAGCTGCCTGGCGCTGGCGGTGGCCCACGACGGCGCGGAGATCACGACCGCCGACGGCCTGGCTGCCGGGGGCGAGCTCCACCCCGTGCAGCAGGCGTTCATCGACCGTGACGCCTTCCAGTGCGGCTACTGCACGCCGGGGCAGATCTGCTCCGCGGTGGGGCTGCTCGACGAGGTCCGCCGAGGCTGGCCCAGCTCGGCGACCCCAGACCTGGGTGCCGCCCCGGACCTGTCGCACGCGGAGGTGGCCGAGCGGATGAGCGGCAACCTGTGCCGCTGCGCGGCCTACGTGAACATCGTCCCGGCCGTGCAGCAGGCCGGGGGCGCGGGCGGGTCGGGTCGGGGGACCGGACGATGAAGCCGTTCTCCTATGCCCGCCCGGCCGACGTCGCAGAGGCCGTCCGCACCGTGGCCACCGAGCCGGGGGCGGTCTTCCTGGGCGGCGGCACCAACCTCGTCGACCACCTCAAGCTCGGCGTCGCCCGCCCCGAGCTCGTGGTCGACGTCCGTCGGCTCACCTCGCGCGCGGTCGTGGACCTGGAGGACGGCGGCCTGCGGATCGGCGCGGCGGTGACCAACGCCGAGCTCGCCGCCGACCGGCGGGTGCGCGAGCGCTACCCGGTGCTGGCGCAGGCGCTGCTCTCCGGTGCGACCGGCCAGCTGCGCAACATGGCCACCACCGGCGGCAACCCGTTGCAGCGCACCCGGTGCGTGTACTTCCAGGACGTCACGACCGCCTGCAACAAGCGCGAGCCCGGCAGCGGCTGCACGGCCGTCGGCGGGTCGACGCGCAACCACGCGATCCTCGGCACGCCGGGCGTGCTGCCCGACCCCACGGCCGCGGAGACCTGCATCGCCACCCATCCCTCGGACATGGCCGTGGCGCTGGCGGCGCTGGACGCGCTGGTGCACGTCCAGGGGCCGGCGGGCGAGCGGCTGGTCCCCTTTCCCGAACTGCACCGGCTGCCGGACGACGACCCCTCGCGCGACACCGTGCTCGAGCACGGTGAGCTCATCACGGCCATCGACCTCCCGCCGCTGGCGGCCGGTGCGCGGTCGGCCTACCGCAAGGTGCGCGACCGCGCGTCGTACGCCTTCGCCCTGGTCTCGGTCGCCGCGGTCGTCCCGGGCGACGGGGAGATCCGGCTCGCGCTGGGCGGTGTCGCCCACAAGCCGTGGCGGGCACGTCGCGCCGAGGAGATCCTGCGCGGCGCACCGCTGACCGAGCACGCCGTGCGCGGCGCCATGGAGGCCGAGCTGACCGCCGCGCAGCCGCAGCCCGGGGTCGACGGCGGCAACGGCTTCAAGATCCCGCTTGTGCAGCGCACCGTCGTCGCCACCGTGCGCGACCTCGCCCTGGAGGCATGACCGTGCCCGAACTGCTCGACCCGCGCGCCATCGGCACCGACCTCGCCCGCCGCGACGGCGCGGCCAAGGTGTGCGGCACCGCCACCTACGCCTTCGAGACCCCCGTCGAGCGGCCCGCGTTCGCACACATCGTCCAGGCCACCGTCCCGCTGGGCCGGATCACCGCCGTCGACACCTCCGCGGTCGACGCCCTCGACGGCGTGCTCGCCGTGCTGACCGCCGGCAACGCCGAGCGCCTGGCCTGGACCGACGACCGCGAGCTGGCCGTGCTGCAGGACGACGAGGTGGCCTTCCGCGGGCAGCCGGTCGGCGTCGTGATCGCCGAGACCTCCGAGCTGGCCCGCCAGGCCGCGGACCTGCTGCGCTTCACCTACGACGAGCGCGAGCACGACAGCGAGCTGACCGTGGACCACCCCGGGCTGTACAAGCCTGACAAGGTCAACGCCGGCTTCCCGACCGACACCGCCGAGGGGGACGTCGCCGGGGCGATGGCCACCGCGCACGCCACGGTCGAGCAGACCTACGCCACGGCGATGTACCACAACAACCCCCTCGAGCCGCACGCGACGACGGCGCTGTGGGACGCCGAGGCCGAGGTGCCGCTCACGCTCTGGGACTCCACCCAGGGCGTGCACCCGGCCCGGTCGACGGTGGCGAAGATCTTCGGCCTGGAGCGGGAGCGCATCCGGGTCGTCTGCCCCTACGTGGGCGGTGGCTTCGGCTCGAAGGGCACCCCTCACGCGAACCTCGTGCTCGCCGCGATGGCCGCGCGGGCGCTGCCGGGCCGCCCGGTGCGGCTGGCGCTGACCCGCCAGCAGATGTTCTTCCTGGCCGGGTACCGCACCCCCACCATCCAGCGGATGCAGGTCGCCGCCGACCGCACCGGACGGCTGCAGGCCATCGCGATCGACGTCGTCGAGCAGACGTCGCGGATCAAGGAGTTCGCGGAGCAGACCGGCGTCCCGACCCGGATGATGTACGCCTCGCCGAGCCGGCGGACGACGCACCGGGTCGCCGCGCTCGACGTCCCGGTGCCCTCGTGGATGCGGGCGCCGGGGGAGTGCCCGGGCATGTTCGGCCCCGAGGTCGCCCTCGACGAGCTGGCCGAGGCGCTCGAGATGGACCCGGTCGAGCTGCGCATCCGCAACGAGCCGGAGAAGGACCCGGAGTCCGGGAAGCCCTGGTCCAGCCGGAACCTGGTCGCCTGCCTGCGCGAGGGGGCCGAGCGGTTCGGCTGGGCCGACCGCCCGCCGGCGGGTCACCGCGACGGCGACTGGCTGGTCGGCACCGGCGTCGCCTCGTCGGTCTACCCGACGTACCGCCAGGCCAGCTCGACCGCGACCGTCCGGTTCGAGGCCGGCCGGTACGCCGTGGAGATCGGCGCCGCCGACCTGGGCACCGGCGCGTGGACGGTGCTGCCGCAGATTGCCGCCGATGCCCTCGACGTCCCGGTCGACGACGTCGAGGTGCGCATCGGGGACACCCGGTACCCCCGAGCCTCCGTCGCCGGGGGCTCGTCGGGCACCAACACCTGGGGGTCGGCGATCGTCGTGGCCGCCGGGGCCTTCCGCGACAAGTTCGGCGGCGACCCGGCCGACGGCGACGAGGTCTCCGGGGACGTCGACCAGGCGGAGAGGGACTCCGACCACGCGGCCTACGCCTTCGGGGCCCAGTTCACCGAGGTGCGCGTGCACGCCGACACCGGGGAGCTGCGGGTCCCGCGCCTCTACGGCGTCTTCGCCGCCGGCCGCATCGTCAATCCGCGCACCGCCCGCTCGCAGCTCATCGGCGGCATGACCATGGGCCTGTCCATGGCCCTGCACGAGAACAGCGTCTGGGACCCGCGAGTCGGCCAGGTCGTCAACCACGACCTCGCCGAGTACCACATCTCCGTCAACGCCGACGTCGCCGACGTGCAGGCGCACTGGATCGACGAGCACGACCCCTGGGTCAACGTCATGGGATCCAAGGGCATCGGCGAGATCGGCATCACCGGCACCGCCGCCGCCGTCGTCAACGCCGTCCACCGCGCCACCGGTATCCGCGTACGGGACCTGCCGGTGACGCTGGACAAGGTGCTGGCCGGCCTGCCCTGAGTGCGCCGGCTCAGAGCTGGGCGGCGACCAGCGGCTCGAGGGTCAGCTCGGGCTTGTTCTGCTGCAGCACCCGCAGGCCCCACTTGTCCGGGAAGACGGCGAGCAGCTCGCCGTCGCCCCGGCGCAGGATCTCGGCGTTGCGGGCGGCCGCGAGGATGCCGGGCGCGGAGGCCTCGTCGGTACGCAGCGCCAGGCTGTAGGGCAGGCGGTCCAGGTCGACCGGAGCCCCGAACTCGTGCTCCATCCGGTGCGTGGCCACCTCGAACTGCATGGGCCCGACGACGGCGAGCACCGGTGCCCCGTCGCCGCGTCGGTCGGACGTCAGCACCTGCACCACGCCCTCGCTGTCGAGCTGCGCGATGCCCTTGCGGAACTGCTTGTGCTTGGCGGCGTCCCGGCTGTGGCAGACGGCGAAGTGCTCGGGGGCGAAGGTGGTCAGCGGCGGGAACTGCACCGGCTGCTCGGCGTACAGGGTGTCGCCCACACCCAGCGCGTTCGCGTTCACCAGGCCGACGACGTCCCCGGGGTAGGCGAGGTCGATGCTCTCGCGGTCGCGGCCGAACACGTGTTGGGCGTACTTGGTCGCGAACGGGCGGCCGGTGCGCGCGTGGGTCACGACCATGCCACGCTCGAAGACCCCGGAGGCGATCCGGATGAAGGCCAGGCGGTCGCGGTGCGCGGTGTCCATGCCGGCCTGCACCTTGAACACGAAGGCGCTGAACGGGTCGGTGAGCGCCCGGACCCCGCCGTCGGCCGTCGGCATGCCGGTCGGGGCCGGGGCGAGGTCGACCAGGGTGTCCAGCAGTGCGCCCACGCCGAAGTTGGAGACCGCCGAGGCGAACAGCACCGGGGTGGTGACGCCGTCGAGGAACAGCGACTGCTCGTGGTCCTGGCCGCTCGCGCCCAGGAGCTCGACCTCCTCGACCGCCTGGCGCCAGGCGTCGCCCTCGCGGGCCAGCGCGGCGTCGGCCGGCAGCGTCTCCTCGGGGGCGATGGTCGCGCCGCCGGCGGTGCGGGTGAAGCGGCGGTAGGAGCCGTCGGAGCGGTCGAGGACGCCGCGGAAGTCACCTGCGATGCCGACCGGCCAGGTCAGCGGCGTGGGGGTCAGCCCGGTGCGCTCGTTGATCTCGTCCATGAGCTCGAGGGCGTCCTTGCCCGGGCGGTCCCACTTGTTGATCACGGTGAGCACCGGGATGCCGCGGTGCCGGCAGACGGCGAAGAGCTTCATCGTCTGGGCCTCGAGGCCCTTGGCGGCGTCGACCAGCATCACCGCGGCGTCGACGGCGGTGAGGACGCGGTAGGTGTCCTCGGAGAAGTCGGCGTGGCCGGGGGTGTCGAGCAGGTTGATGACCGCGTCGCGGTACTCGAACTGCAGCGCCGCGGAGGTGATGGAGATGCCGCGCTGCTTCTCGATGTCCATCCAGTCCGACACCGTGCCGCGCCGGCCCGCCTTGCCGTGCACCGCGCCGGCCTGGCCGATCACCCGGGCGTGCAGGGCGAGGGCCTCGGTGAGCGTGGACTTGCCGGCGTCGGGGTGGCTGATGACGGCGAAGGTCCGCCGACGGCCGGCCTGGCCCACCGCCTCGCGCGCCGTCCGGTCCGCACCCGGGCGCTCGTCGACCACGCTCATCGGGACGTCGTCCGGGCAGCGCGGGGCAGGGCGGGGTTCACGGGGGGCACGACTGGACAGTATCCGCGCCCTGCGGCCCCGCCGGGGTGCGGCGTCGGTCACCCGTGGGCCGTCAGACCTCCTCGACGGGGAAGGTGCGGCTGGGGGTGACGTACTCGTCCTGGGCCGCGACGAGCAGGATCTCGCGCGATCCGGCGGCCTCGGTGCGGGCCAGCAGTCCGAACACCGACGCCGCGGCCGCGCCGAGCGCCTCGGCGGGGGAGTTCGTCCGGAGCAGGTGCGCGAGGAACAGCGCCGCGATCGCGTCGCCCGCGCCGTTGACCGACACGTCCAGCTTCGGGGTGCGCACGCGGTAGTGCCGGCCCCCCTCGGAGGCCAGCAGGTCGACCGCGTCGTCCGGGGTGTCCTCGGCGTCCAGCGAGGTCGTGAGCACCACCCGCGGACCGAGTTGCTGCACCGCGGCCACGGCGTCCTTCACCGAGGTCAGCGAGCGGGTCGTCGTCCCGGCCAGCAGGTCCAGCTCGTAGTGGTTGGGCGTGACGACGTCGGCGGCCGGCACGGCGACCTCCCGCATCAGCTCCTCGATGCCCGGCCGCACGAACACCCCGCGGCCGACGTCGCCGATTACCGGGTCGCAGCAGTAGACGGCGTCGGGGTTGGCCGCCCGGACCCGGGAGACGGTCTGCACCACGGCGTGCCCGATGTCGGCCGAGCCCAGGTAGCCCGACAGCACCGCGTCGCAGGAGGACAGGACCCCGCGGTCGGCGATGCCGTCGACGACCTCCTCGACCGCCTGGCCGTCGAAGACCCGCCCCGTCCACTTGCCGTAGCCGGTGTGGTTGGAGAACTGGACGGTGTGCACCGGCCAGACCTCGATGCCCAGGCGCTGGAGCGGGAACACGGCCGAGGAGTTGCCGACGTGCCCGTAGGCGACGTGCGACTGGATGGAGAGCACAGCGGTCACGAAGAGTCACCCTGGCACACGGGCGACCGCCCGGGGGTGCCAGTGGTCGCGGTCCTCCGGTTACGGGACGGCGAACCTGGTCACACCACGCCCGTGCCGCCGGCGGCGTGCCGGCCGGACTCCCACCGGTAGGTCCCAGGAGAGGTCGCCATGACCGCACGCGAGCCGCAGGAGATTGCCCGGGTGGCGGCCGAGGCCGGCGCCAAGAAGTCGCACCGGACGTGGGACAAGGTGCTGGTCAGCGCCTTCCTGGCCGGGGCGTACATCGCCTTCGGCGGGCTGGTCGCGATCGCGGTCTCCTCCGGCCTGGACCCGGAGACCTGGGGGACGCTGCCCACCCTGTTCACCGGCGCCACGTTCACCCTCGGGCTGGTGCTCGTGCTCATCGCGGGCTCCGACCTGGCCACGGGCAACATGGCGCTGGTCCCGCTGAGCGCCATGCGCGGCAAGCTCGGGCTGGGCGACGTGGCCAAGAACCTCTCGCTCGTGCTGCTGGGCAACCTGGTGGGGGCCCTCGTCGTCGCCTTCTTCCTGGCCGTGCAGACCGGCGTCATCGGCGACGCGGACGCCGGCGGCAACGCCGGGCTGACCTACGAGCGGCTGGCCGGCATCGCCGAGGGCAAGGCGCTGGGGGAGTCGCCGTGGCAGACCTTCCTGCGGGCGGTCGGCTGCAACTGGCTGGTTTGCCTGGCCGTGTGGATGTCGCTGGCGGCCACCGACGTGGCGGGCAAGATCCTGGCGATCTTCTTCCCGATCATGGCGTTCGTGGCGATGGGCTTCGACCACGTCGTCGCCAACATGTTCTTCCTGCCCGCGGCGATCTTCGCCGGGGTGCCGGACGTCGGATGGGGCGAGACGCTGCTCAACTGGCTGCTGGCAGGTGCCGGCAACCTGGTGGGCGCCGTGGTCTTCGTCGCCAGCTCGTACTGGTACCTCTTCCTCAAGGACGCCCCCACCGACGAGCCGGCGCCCGCGGGGGCGGAGAGCGCCGAGCGGACCTGACCCCGGTCAGCGCTCCGGGCGCTCCGGGCGCTCCGGGCGCGCCGGGAGGAGCCGCTCCTCGTGGTCCAGCTCCCGTTCCAGGGCGCGCAGGCTCTCGTCAGGGAGCCGGCCGGTGTCCCGCCAGTCGAGCAGCTCGGCGCGCTGGGCGTCCAGCACCGAGCGGCGCACCCGGAGGGTCGCCTCGTACTCCGGGGACAGCGGGATCTGCCCGCCCTCGGCGCCCTCCAGCGCGTCCAGCCGCTGCTGGTACCGGGCCAGCCGGGTGGTCAGCTGACCGCGGATGGCGGCGATCGCCGCGTCGTCGACGTGGTCGTGCCGCTCCGTCTCCAGCTCCCGGAGCCGGGCCAGCCCGGCCTCCGCCGACGCGGCCCGGGCCTCGTTGCGCAGCCGCGCCTCGTCGGCCTGATCGGCGCGCAGCCCCAGGGCGCGCACCACCGGGGCGAAGGTGAGCCCCTGCCCGACGAGGGTGACCAGCACCGCGAGCAGCGCGCAGAACAGCAGCAGGTCCCGATCGGGGAAGGGCGCGCCCGACTCGGTGAAGCGTGGCAGCGAGAAGATCGCGGCCAGGCTGATCACCCCTCGGGTGCCGGCCCAGCTCAGGGCCACGATCTCCTTGCCGGTCAGCCGGCCGTGCTCGTGCGCGCCGGGCTCGTCGGCGGCGTCCTGGCTGAGCCGCAGGTGCAGCGACTGGGGCAGGTGCTCGGTGAGCCAGAGCCACAGCGGGCGCAGCAGCAGGACCACGCCGACGGTGACGAGCGACGCCGTCCAGATCGTCGAGGTCTCGTAGGCGCCCAGCCCGTCCAGGATGTCCGGCAGCTGCTGGCCGATCAGCAGGAAGACGATGCCCTCGAGCAGGAAGTCGACCAGCCGCCACACGGCGTTGGTCTGCAGCCGGCTGGCCCCCGACGCCCAGCTGGGGTTGTGGTGGCCGATGACCAGCCCGGCGATGACCACCGCCAGCACGCCGGAGACGTGCACCGCCTCGCCCAGCAGGTAGGCGACGAACGGTGTGGCCAGGGAGATCGAGTTGGACGACAGCGGGTCGCTGCGCAGCCGGCGCAGCGGCCGGACGCCCACGGCGACGGCCAGCCCGACGGCGACGCCGCCCACCGCGGCGACCAGGAACTGGCCGACCGCGCCGGGGGCGGAGAAGCCGTCCCCCTGGGCGGCGGCGATGGCGACGCCGAGGATGGTCAGCGCGGTCGCGTCGTTGAGCAGGCCCTCCCCCTGGATGAGGGTGACCAGGCGGGGCGGGAGCCCGACCTTGCGCCCCACGGCGAGCGCCGCTACCGGGTCCGGCGGGGCGACGGCGGCGCCCAGCGCGATGCCGGCGGCCAGCGTGGCCCCGGCGACGAACAGGGAGAAGCCCACGCCGACCAACAGCGCCGTGACCAGGACCAGCAGTACCGAGAGGCTCACGACGGTGCGCAGGTTGCGGCGGATGGCGGTGAGCGAGGAGTCCAGCGCCGCGCTGTAGAGCAGCGGCGGGAGCACCAGGGTGAGCACCAGCTCGGGGTCGAGGGCGACGTCGGGCCCGGGCAGCACGGCGTAGCCGATGCCGACGAGGGTGAGCAGCGCCGCCTCCGGCAGTCCGGTCCGGGCGGCGACCCAGTGGGCGGCGACGATGAGCGCCACCGCGCCGAGGACCAGGACCAGGACCGTCTCGGCGTGCACCGCCACATCCTTCCCGACGCGCGCCCGGCGGGCCCGGTCGACCGGGGTCACCGATGCCGGGGCGGACCTGCCGGCACGGATGAACCGATCGGGCCCCGGACACGAATGCTGCTCGAGAGACCGACGACCGACCACGAGGAGGAGCCCGTGCGCGCATCGGCAGGCACCGATCTGCTCGTGGCCCGCGCTCCGGGCGCCGCGTGGGAACGATCGCCGGATACCGTGGCGATCATGGACGAACCGGCACGCCGGCCGGAGAACCCGGCCGCCGCGGCGCTGCTGGTCCGCATCCGGGCGGGGGACCGGGGCGCCGTCGACGAGCTCTACGAGCTGTTCGGCCGGCAGGCATTCTCGCTGGCCCGGCGCATCCTGCTCGACGACGGGCTGGCCGAGGACGTCGTCCAGGAGGTCTTCCTGTCGGTGTGGCGCAACCCGGGCGCCTTCGACGCCGCCCGCGCCGGCGTCTCCTCCTGGCTGCTGGCCATGGTGCACCACAAGGCGGTGGACGCCGTGCGGCGCGAGGAAGGGCACCGGCGCCGCAGCCGCCGGGCGGAGGACGACATGGCGCTGAGCGCGCCGACCGCGACCCGCGACGCCGAGGAGCAGGCCGTCGACCGGGTGGTCTCCGAGCAGGTCCGCGCGGCCCTGGGCGAGCTGCCCGCCCCGCAGCGCGAGGCGCTCGCGCTGGCGTACTACGGCGGCTACACGCAGCGGGAGGTGGCCGCCCTGACCGGTGTGCCGCTGGGCACGGTGAAGACACGGATGTTGTCGGGAATGCGGAAGCTGAAGACGCAGCTGGCAGGCAGCGGCGGAGCCGCCGGCGAGGGCCGGGGAGCGGCCGCGCCGACGGACGGGAGCACCCGATGAGCACGACCCGGCCGGGTCCCGGCCACGACGAGGGCTTCGAGGAGCTGGCGGTCGGCTGGGCGCTGCACGCCCTGGAGCCGGAGGACGCCGACGCGTTCCTCCCGCACCTGGCGGACTGCGCACGCTGCCGCCAGGTCGTCGACGACACCACCGAGGTGATGGCCGACCTCGCCACCGCCACGCCGTCCGCCGAGCCGCCGCCCGGGCTTGGCGAGCGGTTGCGGGCCGAAGTGGCCCGCACCCCGCAGGACGGGTCCGCGGAGCTGCCGGTGACGGCCGCTCCGCGGACCGCTGCCCGCCCCGCGCCGCCCGCGCCCGAGCCCGCGCCGGTTGCGGTACCGGTGCCGCGCCGCCGCTGGACGTCGGTGCTCGTGGCGGCCGCGGTGGCCGCGGTCGTGGGCCTCGGCGGCTGGACGGTCGTGCTCGTGGACGACCGCAACGAGGCGCGCGATGCCGCTGCCGCGGAGGCGGCGATGCTCGAGGAGCTGCTGCGCCCGGGCCCGGCGACGGTCGTCCCGGTCGCCGGCGACGACGGCCGGACGGTGGCCACCCTGCTGGCCCGCGACGACGGCGTGCAGGTGGTCAGCCACGCGCTCGAGCCCAACGACCGCGATGCCGAGAACTACGTGCTCTGGGGGCTGGAGCAGGGGACGCCCAAGGCGCTGGGGACCTTCGACGTCGCCGGGTCGGGGCTGGAGCTGAGCACCCTGGAGGTCGAGGGCGCGGACGACTTCCCGAGCTACGGGCTGACCGTCGAACCAGGGGACACCGCTCCCGAGGCGCCGACGACCGACGTGGTCGCCCGGGGATCGCTGCCCAGCTGAGCTGCCGGGCGGAGGATCGGGCCGTGCCCGCCGAACCGCTCCCCGCCGAACCGCCGCCTGCCGGGTCACCGCCCGGCAAGCCGCTGCCCGACGTCGTCGCGCCCGGCCTCGACGTGCTGTTCTGCGGGATCAACCCCTCGCTGATGTCGGCCGAGCGCGGGCACCACTTCGCCCGCCCCGGCAACCGCTTCTGGCCGGCGCTGCACCTCGCCGCGCTCACCCCGCGGCGGCTGACCCCTGACGAGGACCGCGAGCTGCCCCGGTACGGGCTCGGGGTGACCAACCTCGTCGACCGCCCGACCCGGACGGCGGCGGAGCTGGGTCGCGAGGAGCTGACCGCCGGCGCAGCAGCCCTGGCGGAGCTGGTCGCCCGGTACCGGCCGGGAGTGCTCGCCGTCTTGGGCATCGGCGCCTACCGGCTGGCCTTCGAGCGCCCGCGTGCCGGCCTGGGGAGGCAGCCGGAGCAGATCGGGGGCGCGCGCACCTGGGTGGTGCCGAATCCGAGCGGGCTCAACGCGCACTTCCAGCTGCCCGACCTCGCCCGGCTGTACGGGGAGCTGCGGGGAGCGGCCGGGGGAGGGGCGGACGAGGGTGCGGGATGATCCGCGCATGCCTCGCCTGATCGTCGTCCACCACACGCCTTCGCCCGCCCTGCAGGCGGTGCTCGAGGCGGTGAAGGAGGGCGCGGCCCTCGTCGAGGAGGTGGAGCTGGTGCTGCGGCCGGCGCTGTCGGCCGGTCCGGCCGACGTGCTCGCCGCTGACGGGGTGCTGCTCGGCACACCGGCGAACATCGGATACATGTCCGGGGCGCTCAAGCACTTCTTCGACACGGTCTACTACCCGTGCCTGGACGCCACGGTCGGGCTGCCCTACGGCGTCTACGTGCACGGCAACGACGACACCGCGGGCGCGCTGACCGCCATCGGGCGGATCACCGGGGCGCTGCGCTGGAAGCAGGTCGCGGCGCCGCTGAGCCTCACCGGAGCGGGCTCGCCGGCCGACCTGGACGCCGTGCGCGAGCTGGCCGCGACGGTGGCCGTGAGCCTGTAGGACCGCGTGGAACGCCGACGGGGGCCACGGCGCACGAAGCGCCGTGACCCCCGGCGGGGATCAGTTCAGATCAGATGGGGCGAACGTTCTCCGCCTGGGGGCCCTTCTGGCCCTGCGTGACGTCGAACTCGACCTGCTGGCCCTCGTCGAGCGAGCGGTAGCCGTCGCTGACGATGGCGGAGTAGTGGCAGAAGACGTCGGCGCCGCCGCCGTCCTGGGCGATGAACCCGAAGCCCTTCTCCGCGTTGAACCACTTCACAGTGCCCTGAGCCATGTCGATCTTCTTCCGTGCTGGGGGTGACCGGATCGGCACTCGCTGATCCGGGGCCGCCGCACCGACCGGCAGGACCGAGAGGAACGTCAGGGCAGAGACGACTGCGGACGTTCGAGAACGAGCAGAGGTACAACAGCGACCGAGGAGAACCCTACCCTGCTCGGGGCTCCGGGCGGTAGCCCCCGTCCCCGACGGCCGGTCAGCCGTCGAGTTCGAGGGTCTCCATCGTGTCCTTGCGCACCTGCGCGAGGAGCTCGGGCTCCTCCGACAGCTTGTGGCCGTAGGAGGGGATCGCCTCCTGGATCAGCGGGCGCCAAGCCTGGGTCCGGTCGGGGAAGCAGCGCTCGAGGAGCGTCAGCATCGCCGCCACGGCCGTCGACGCGCCGGGGGAGGCCCCGAGCAGGCCGGCGATGGTGCCGTCGGCGCCGACGATCAGCTCGGTGCCGAACTGCAGCATGCCCTTGCTGGTGGACGGGTCCCGCTTGATCACCTGGACGCGCTGCCCTGCGGTGATCATGTCCCAGTCGTGCTCCTCGGCCTCCGGCACGAAGCCCTGCAGGGTGCGGTGGCGGGCCGCGCGGGACTGCAGCAGCTCCTTGATGAGGTACTTGGTGAGCGCCAGCTCGGTGCGGGCGACGCCGAGCATCGAGCCGAGGTTGTTGGGGCGCACGCTCAGCGGCAGGTCGAACATCGATCCGGCCTTGAGGAACTTGGGCGAGAAGCCGGCATAGGGGCCGAACAGCAGCGAGTGCTCGCCGTCGATCAGGCGCAGGTCCAGGTGCGGCACCGACATCGGGGGAGCGCCCACCGCCGCCTGGCCGTAGACCTTGGCCTGGTGCATGCGGACCAGTTCCTGCGAGGTGGTGCGCAGGAACATGCCGCTCACCGGGAAGCCGCCGAAGCCGGCGATCTCCGGGATGCCGGTGCGCTGCAGCAGCGGCAGGGCGCCGCCGCCGGCGCCGACGAACACGAAGCGGGCGCGGACCGTGCGCGGCTCGCCCGACCGGGTGTCGCGGACGGTGACCTTCCAGCGGCCGTCGGTCTCCCGTTCGATCTCCTCGACGCGCTGGTGGGTGTGCGCCGCGACGCCGCGGTTCTCGGCGTCCGCGAGCAGCAGCTTGGTCAGGGCGCCGAAGTTGACGTCGGTGCCGGCGATCGAGCGGGTGGCCGCGACGGCCTGCTCCGGGTCCCGGCCGGCCATGACGAGCGGGATCCACCGGGCGAGCTCCGCGGGGTCCTCGGTGTGCTCGAGCTCGCCGAACAGCGGCTCGGCCTTGAGCGCGGAGTAGCGGTTGCGCATGTAGCGACGGCCCTCGTCGCCGGTGACGAAGCTGACGTGGGGCACCGGGGAGATGAAGTCCCTGGGCGAGGCGGTCATGCCGCGGCGCACCAGGTGGGACCAGAACTGCCGGGAGACCTGGAACTGCTCGTTGATCCCGACGGCCTTGGACGCGTCCACCCGGCCGTCAGGTCCGGCAGGGGTGTAGTTCAGCTCGCACAGGGCGGAGTGACCGGTGCCGGCGTTGTTCCAGGCGTCCGAGCTCTCGCCGGCCAGCGCGGGTCCGGCCTCGAACACCGTCACCGACCAGTCGGGCGCGACGATGCCGAACAGCGCGGCGAGGGTGGCGCTCATGATGCCGCCACCCACCAGCACCACGTCGGGGTTCGCGCTGTCAGCTACTACGCCGTGATCCGAAGTCACTTCTGCCTCTCTGGCCTACCGGGGGAGGGCGCCCGGAAGCGCGCCACCCTAGATGGTCGGCCGAAACCGCCGTGAACACGAAGCCACCGCGGTGTGAGCTATGTCGCCTCCGGGGCGGCGGCGTCCCCGCGGGCCCGACGCGGAGGTGATTCCCCGGCGACGGCCCGCGCATGCCCGGCGTCGGCGTCCCCTTCCGGAGGAGGGGCGGCCCGCCGGGCCGGGAGGGCTAGCGTGCGGGCATGGCGACCGATCCCGACGACGACGACGGCCGCGCCGAGCGCGCGCTGGAGGAGTCCATCCGGACCGATCTGGCCCCCGACAGCAGCTACGGCGGCTACCTGGGCCTGGACCGGCTGCTCGGCGCGCAGCATCCCCGCAGCCGCCCCGAGCACCACGACGAGTTGCTCTTCATCGTCCAGCACCAGACCAGCGAGCTCTGGCTGAAGCTCGTGCTGCACGAGCTGATGGCAGCCCGGCGCTACCTCGCCGCGGACGGGCTCGACCAGGCGCTCAAGTGCCTGGCCCGGGTCAAGAACATCCAGCGCACGCTCACCGAGCAGTGGTCGGTGCTGGCCACGCTCACCCCGCGGGAGTACGCCGAGTTCCGCGGCGCCCTGGGCAACGCGTCGGGGTTCCAGTCGCACCAGTACCGGGCCGTGGAGTTCGTCCTCGGCAACAAGAACGGGGCGATGCTGCAGGTCTTCGAGGGCGAGCCCGCGGCCCGGCAGCTGCTGGCCGAGCTGCTGGAGGCGCCCACGCTCTACGACGAGTTCCTGCGGCTGCTGGGCCGCACCGGCCTGGACGTCCCCGAGAGCGTGCTCAGCCGCGACGTCCGCGAGCCGTGGCGGTTCGAGGCCGGGCTCGTGCCGGTCTTCCGGCGCATCTACGAGTCCACCGAGACCCCCTGGGGCGTGTACGAGGCGTGCGAGAGCCTCGTCGACATCGAGGACAACTTCCAGCTGTGGCGGTTCCGGCACCTGCTCACAGTGCAGCGGACCATCGGGGCGAAGACCGGGACCGGTGGTTCGTCAGGCGTGGGGTTCCTGAGGCGTGCGCTGGACCTCACGTTCTTCCCCGAGCTGTACGCCGTCCGGACGGAGATCGGCACCTGACCAGGGCGGTCGGGGGCGCCGTCACCCCACCCCGACGGGTCGGCTCCGCGGACGGGTTCCAGCACCGGCGGACGGCGAGGGCTAAAATGGCATGTCGTCCCCGGGAACGCGCCGAACAGGCCGGTCCCGCCGGACATCCGCTCTCCATCCTCAGCGCGTGCCCGGCTCCCCGTCGTGCACGTGCCGGCCTCTCCGCAAGGACTGCAGGTTCTCGCGACGCCGTCCGATCCCGTCACGAGAGGCGACGATGACCGCGACCGACATCGCCCAGCCGGCCCCGAACGTTACGGACGAAATCATTCCCACACCCCAGGCCGCGACCGAGACACCGGCCGCCGCCACGCCCGCCGCCAAGACCAAGGCCGCCGCGAAGCCGAAGGCCGCTGCCAAGCCCAGGGCAGCCGCCAAGCCCAAGGCGGCCGCCAAGCCCAAGGCAGCCGCCAAGGCCGAGCCCGCCCCCCTCGTGGACGACGCAGCGGCGATCGCCGACGACGTCGTCGATCCGGCTGTCGAAGGCGAGACCGTCACCATCGCCCCCGCGGGCGTCGAGGAGGACGACGACACCGACGCCCCCGAGGCCGAGGGCGACGCCGCCGCACCGGGCTTCGTGTGGGAGGACGAGGAGGAGTCCCTCGCCCTGCGCAAGGCGCGCAAGGACGCCGAGATGACGGCCTCCACCGACGCCGTCCGCGCCTACCTCAAGCTCATCGGCCGCGTGAAGCTGCTGACCGCCGAGGAGGAGGTCGACCTCGCCAAGCGGATCGAGGCCGGTCTCTACGCCAGCCACAAGCTCGCCGACGCCGCCGCCGCGGGGGAGACGCTGCCGATCACCCGCCGCCGCGAGCTCACCTGGGTGACCCGGGACGGCGAGCGCGCCAAGGACCACCTGCTGGAGGCCAACCTCCGCCTCGTCGTCTCGCTGGCCAAGCGCTACACCGGCCGCGGCATGGCGTTCCTGGACCTGATCCAGGAAGGGAACATGGGCCTGATCCGTGCGGTCGAGAAGTTCGACTACACCAAGGGCTTCAAGTTCTCGACCTACGCGACGTGGTGGATCCGCCAGGCGATCACCCGCGCGATGGCCGACCAGGCGCGCACGATCCGCATCCCGGTGCACATGGTCGAGGTCATCAACAAGCTCGGCCGCATACAGCGTGAGATGTCGCAGTCCCTCGGCCGCGAGCCCACGCCGGAGGAGCTGGCCAAGGAGCTGGACCTCACCCCGGAGAAGGTGCTGGAGATCCAGCAGTACGCCCGGGAACCGATCAGCCTCGACCAGACCATCGGCGACGAGGGCGACAGCCAGCTCGGCGACTTCATCGAGGACTCCGAGGCCGTCGTCGCCGTCGACGCGGTGAGCTTCGGCCTGATGCAGGACCAGCTGCTGAGCGTGCTGCAGACGCTGTCCGAGCGCGAGGCCGGCGTCGTCCGCCTGCGCTTCGGCCTCACCGACGGCCAGCCGCGCACCCTGGACGAGATCGGCCGCGTCTACGGGGTCACCCGCGAGCGCATCCGGCAGATCGAGTCCAAGACGATGAGCAAGCTGCGCCACCCCAGCCGCTCCCAGGTGCTGCGCGACTACCTGGACTAGAAGACCGATCGAACCACGAAGGCCCCGACCCACCCGGTCGGGGCCTTCGCCGTTCCTCGCGCCGGTCCGTGCCGTCAGTCCGTGGCGGCAGCCCATTCCGTGGCGGTGGCCTCGTCGTAGTAGCGCGTGAAGCCGCAGCTCTGGGCGATGAGCCCACGCCCCGCGACGTCGCTCAGCCTGCCGGCGACGAGGAGGCGGGTGCCGATGGTGTAGGTCTCGATGGAGTCGCCCTCCGGCGTCGTCAGGTAGGGCGACTCCATGTGCAGCGTCACCGTCTCGCCGGGTCCGCCCCGGTACCAGCCGTGCACCTGGAACGTGACCGAGAAGTAGCCGTCGGCCTCGGTCTCTCCCGGCAGCCGGGGGAAGCGCTGCTCGCCGATCTCGATGACGGTGCCGTCCAGTGCGACGTCCTGCTGACCCACGAGGGCGGGTGAGTACCCGGTGCAGCTCTCGGCGCCGGTGGCCGGCAGAGGACCCGTCGGCAGCTCGCCGGCGACGACGGCGGCCCACTCGGCTGCGGTGGCCTCGTCGTGGTAGCGGGTGGCGCCGCAGGAGAAGCCGAAGTAGGCCTCGTCCCCGTCCACGGTCATCGCACCCGAGGCCCGCTCGGTGGAGGTGAGCAGCCCGGACACGAGCAGGCGGGTACCGACCCCGTAGGACTTCACGTCGGAGGTCTGGGAGCCGATGTCCGGAGGGTCGAGGAGGACGTCCACCGTCCCGCCGGAGCCACCGTGGTACCAGGTGTGCACCCGGAACCGCACGGTCGCGTACTGGCGGGGCATCTCCGGGCCCAGGTCGGGGCCCGGCTCGATCTCCGCGACGGTGCCGTCGAGAGCGAAGGCGCCCTCGCGGGTCAGGTCGGCAGAGAGCCCGACGGTCGAGTACCCGCCGGCGCAGTCCGCGGCGGCGTCACCGGCGAGCGCCCCGACGCCCGTGGGAGCCGCCGCGTCCGAATCGGCGGAGCCCGCGGCGCCTCCGGGGTCCCATGCTGCGACGGTCCCGCCTCCGACGACCACCACAGCGGCGATCAGTCCTGCCGCCGCGGCCGCCCGCGCGCGACGACGGCGCCGTGCCGTGTGCAGGGCGAGAGCGGTGAGGCCACTCGCGTCGGGCGCGCCCGCGGCGTCGGCGGCGAAGAGCTCGCGCAGCTGGCGTTCGGTCGGGTCGGTCATGGCGCCTCCTGGACGGTGTCGACGACGGCGGTGGCGCGGAGACCGGCCAGCGCGCGGGAGGCGGTCGCCCGCACCGAGCTGGCGCTGACCCCCATCGCCTCGGCGATCGCGGCGTCGTCGAGGTCGGCGTAGTAGCGCAGCACCAGGACCGTCCGGGCCCGTGGCGCCAGATCGGCCAGCAGCGTGCGCATCTGCTCCCGGGCCGCGAGGGCGTCACCGGGTGCGGCTGCCGTGTCCACCGACGTGTCGGCCAGCTCGGTGGGGCGCTCGGTGCTCGACCGGCGGCGTCGCCAGCTCAGGTGTGCGTTCACGAGCATCCGCCGGACGTAGGCCGCGGGATCCTGCGCCGCCGTCACTCTTCGCCAGTGCCGGTAGGCGTCGGCGAGCGCCGTCTGGGTCAGGTCCTCGGCGAGGTGCCGGTCCGCGGTCAGGACGAACGCCAGCCGCAGCAGGGGAGCCCCCTGTGCCGCCACGAACTGCTCGAACGTCACGCCCTGCTCCTGTCTGTGGTCTCCACCCGTCCAGACGCATCGGGGGCTCCCGGATGCTGCACGCGGCGGGAGCGGATCCTTCCGGGTGCGGCGGCAGCGGTGCCGGCAGGCGCGCGCCGGAGAGACGACGAAGGCCCCGACCGTGCGGTCGGGGCCTTCGTCGTCGTCAGCGGGGGAGCAGCCCCCTGCGGATCACTTCGCCTCGGCGTCCAGTGCGTCGGAGACGCGTCGGTGGGCCGCCCAGATCTCCTCGGGCATGTCGCGGAACAGCGAGAGGTGCTGCTCGCGGTGCGCCATCTCCTGCTGCCAGCGCGGGACGTCGATCGACAGGATCGTCTCCAGGTCGTCCGGGCGGAGGTCCTCCATGCCCTCGAGCTGCAGCTCCTCCTTGGTCGGCACGATGCCCACCGGCGTCCGGCGTCCGGTGACCTCGCCGTTGCGCAGCTGCATGAGCCACAGCAGCGGGCGCAGGTTGTCCCGGTACCCCGGCCACAGGAAGCGGCCGTCCTCGCCCCGCTGGAACCAGTTCACGTGGGCGAAGACCGGCTGGTCCTTCGCGGCGCCGATGATCTTCATCCAGTGCGCGGCGTACGCGCCTTCGGAGTAGGCCATGAACGGGCGCATCGACATCGGGTCGTACCGCAGCACGCCCTCGGTGCCCTCGGCGGCGAAGGTCGCCTCCGCGCCCAGGGTGAGGCCGTCGTAGACGCCCTCGGCGAGGTCGGTGATCGCGCGGACCAGCGGCTCGCGGTCCCGGGTGCGCCCACCGAAGATGATCGCGTCGACCGGCACGCCCTTCGGGTTCTCGTAGTCCGGCGCGATGTTCGGGATGTTGGCCAGCGTCGTGGTGAAGCGGCTGTTCGGGTGCGCCCAGGGAGCGTCCTTCTCGTCCTCGGAGCGCTCCGAGATCAGCTCGCCCTTCCAGTCGCGCCAGCCGGTGACGTCGGCGGGCCGGTTCTTGGTCTTGCCCTCCCACCAGACATCCTGCGTCTGCTCGTTGTAGGCGACGTTGGTGAAGATCGTCCCGGTGCCCTCGGCGATCGCTTCGACCGCGGTGGGGTTGGTGACCTCGTTGGTGTCCTTGGCGACGCCGAAGGCCCCGTACTCGGGGTTGATCGCGTAGACGCGGCCGTCCTCCTCGTCCACCCACAGCCAGGCGATGTCGTCGCCGTAGAAGTGCACCTGGTAGCGGTCACCGAGGGCGTCGGGCGCCAGGATCATGGCCAGGTTCGTCTTGCCCGACGCGCTCGGCATGCCACCGCAGATGTGGTACGTGCGGCCGGTCTGCTTGTCGTCGATGCCCAGCAGCAGGAACTGCTCGGCGAGGAACTTGCCCGAGGCCCAGCCGTCGTAGGTCGCCTGGCGCAGGCCGTGGGCGATCTTGCCCAGCAGCGCGTTGCCGCCGTAGGACGAGCCGTAGTGGAGGATCGTGCGCTCGTCGGCGATGGTGACGAAGTAGCGCTGGTCGTCGGCGGTGCCCTGGCCCAGGTTGTCCAGGTCGCCGGTGACGTGCACGCCGCGGACGAAGTAGTCCTGGTCGGCGAGCTCGTTGACGTACTGCACGCCCACCCGCGCCATGCGGATCATGTGCAGCACCACCGTGCGCGTGTCGGTGAGCTCGACGCCCGTGGCGAAGGCCTGCAGCGGGGACCCGGGCGGGGCCATCACGTAGGGGACGACGTACATCGTCTTGCCCGCGGACTTGCCGGCCATCCGCTCCTCGAGCATCGGGCGCATCTCCGACGCCGGGCGCCAGTTGTTGTACTCGCCCTTGTCGTCGGGGTTGTTCGTCGCGACGACCGTGCGCTCCTCGGAGCGCGCCGTGTCCTTGGGATGACTCCGGGAGTAGTAGCGCCCCTCGCCCGCAGGGAGGAGCTCACCCGCGTCCAGTGCCTCCTGGACCAGGCGGGCGTCGTCGGAGGCGTTGATGACCTCGACGCGCTCCGCGCCGGTGTGCTGCGCCCAGTGCTTCACGTAGGACCGGACGGCTTCGTTCGTCAGTCCCGCTTCGTCCAGTACCGCGTCAATGGCAGTCACGAGGATCCTCTCCATCCGCTACGACCCACCTTCTCGTCCCGGGCACGATCCAGCCACCGCGCCACTCTTCGAGGGAGTGGTGTGGACCCTTGATCGGGAATAGTCCGGTGATGGTGTCAGGCGTGTTAACGCCGATGTACGGCGGGAGGCCTCCGGACCGATCCCGGCCATCCGGAAGGAGTACGTCCCACGCTCACCGGTGTGACGCGCGTAACCGTCCGCCGCGTTGGTCGTTGCACCCGTCGGCATCCCCCCGCGACGTCTGGAGTCCCCTCGTGCGCCGTCTCGCCGCCTGCCTGCTGGCCGTGTTCACGACCCTCGTGGTCGTCGCACCTCCGTCCCAGGCGACCGGCCCGGTCCGGTACGTGGCGCTCGGGGACTCCTACAGCGCCGCCTCCGGTGTCCTGCCGCCCGACCTCACCGCACCTCCGCAGTGCCTGCGCTCGACCGCCAACTACCCGCACGTCATCGCCGCGGCCACCGGCGCGCAGCTCACCGACGTGACCTGCGGGGGAGCGGACACCGGCGACTACCTGGCCGGCCAGTACCCGGGTGTGGCGCCGCAGCTGGACGCGGTCACCCGCGACACGCAGGTGGTCACGATGACGATCGGCGGCAACGACAGCGGCGTCTTCATCAACTCGATCCTCCGGTGCGGGGCGGCCGGGCTGACGACGCTCGGCAAGGGCAGCCCCTGCCGCGACCAGTACGGCTCGTCCTTCCAGGACACCATCCGGACGACGACGTACCCCTCGCTGGTCCGGGTGCTCAAGGCGGTGCGGGCCAAGGCGCCGCACGCGGAGGTCGCGATCCTGGGCTATCCCTCCATCCTCCCGGCCACCCGCGGCTGCTTCCCGCTGATGCCGGTCGCCGAGGGCGACGTCCCCTACCTGCGCGGCGTCCAGGCGACGCTGAACGACGCGATCCGCCGCGCGGCGAGGGCGACGGGTGTGACCTTCGTCGACCTGAGCCGGGTGTCGGAGGGCCACGACGCGTGCCAGCCGATCGGCGTCCGGTGGGTCGAGCCGGTCCTGGTGGGCACCAACCCGGTGATCGTCCACCCGAACGCCCTGGGTGAGGCCCAGATGGCGGCCCAGGCCATGAAGGTCATGCGGCGCCTCTGAGCTCCGCGACGCCCTGCACGACGGCGGCGTGTCCCCGGCGGGACACGCCGTCGCCGTTTGTCACGAAACCGTAACGCTGGTTACCGTGGTCGAGTCCGCCGGCCGACACGTCCCCACCCGGGGAGACCGGACGGACGCCGCTGAGTCGCCCTCGTCCCTCTGGGACGCGGGCGAGCCGGGGACCCACCGCACCACCGGGGTGAGTCCCGGACCGGACACCGCTCCGGCCGGGTAGGGCACTTCTGAGCCCGAATCCGTCAGCTAACTCGGTAAGCGGTATCGGAAGAACGGAGAGCCGCCGGATGGCGCGCCCCTGCACCACCGCACGACCCCGGACCACCCGCCACCACCAGCCCCGGGTCCGCCCGCACAGCTGAGCGCTCCTGCCGCTCCCTGCCGGCGCCGTCCTCCGACGGCGTCCCGGCGCGCCCTCGGGCACCGCACCGGCCTCGGCCGGCCGCCGTCCCGCGCGTCCTGGCCACCGGGGAGCCGCAGCCCACGCAGACCGCACACCCGTCGCAGCCCTCGTCGTCCTTGGTCGGACGCCGCTGCACGCACCCCCGGAGCACCCGCACACATGCACCCCCGCACTCTCGTCACCGCCCTCCGCCGCCGACCCCGGTCCGACCGGCGTCCCCCGGCCGCCGTCCGCCGGCCCGCCATCTACCTCGGTGTCGCCGCCTCCGGCGCCCTCGTGGTGAATCTCGTCGTCGGCACCGGTCCGGCCGCGCAGGCCGGGGCCGCCGGCACGGAGTCGGTCAGCGTCGCCCGCCAGCTCGGCCTGGAGGAGGTCCCCGAGGCGGCCGACGTCACCCGCGACCTCGGGTCGCTGAGCGACCTCGCTGCCTCCCGCAGCAGTCGCGAGGACGCCCGGGCCGCCGCCCAGTTCGCGCAGGCGGCCGCCGACCAGGCGGTCATCGACCGGCAGCGTGCCGAGGCCGAGGCCGCCGCCCGCAAGGCAGCCGAGGAAGCCGCCGCCCGGCAGGCCGCCGAGCGGGCCGCCGCCCAGGCGGCGGCGGCGGCGGCGAAGGCGGCCGCGCCGAGGACCGCTCCGGCACCGTCGGCGAAGGCCCCGGCCGCCGGCCTGGCGGAGGCCGCCCGTTCGGTGGCAGCCACCGTGCGCGCCCGGATCAGCAACACCGCCGGGGCCATCAACCCTCGGGCGCAGGCGGCCGCGGACGCCGTCGTCAGCAACGTCCCGGGGGCGGCCTCGATCACCCTCGGCGGCACCCGCGCCAGCGCCGCCGACCCGGGCGGGCACCCCTCCGGCCTGGCGGTGGACTACATGGTGATGTCGAACGGCGCGCTCGGCGATGCCATCGTGGCGTACCACGTGGCGAACTGGAACGCGCTCGGCGTCGACTACATCATCTGGAAGCAGCGGATGCTCAGCTCTCCCGGCGGGTCCTGGAAGCAGATGGAGAACCGGGGCAGCGCGACGGCGAACCACATGGACCACCCGCACGTGAACTACCGCTGACGCGGCCCCGGCGCCGTCGGACGGCGGCGGCGGGCCCGTCCCGGGGCGGCACTAGTGTCGACAGCTCCGGGCGGCGCCGCTCCACCGCTGCCGTACCGACCACCGAGCCCGACCTGGAGGAACCCGCCGTGTCGACCACCGGTCGTGGACGCGGGAACGACGAGGACGAGTCGCCCGCGGCTCCGCCCATCCCGTCCTTCGCGTCGCTGCGCGCGCCGCGCCGTACCCACGGGGCGCTGGACCTGCTCCTCCCGCCCGCGGACGACGAGCAGGGTCCGCTCCCGCCGGTGCCTCCGCCTGTGCGTGAGGTCCCGCCAGTGGTGGCACCGCGGCCGGCGGAGTGGCCCGACCTCCTGTGGTTCGGGGTCCGCATGGCCTCCGCGGCGCTGCGCCTGCCCGGCGTGCTGGTGCGCGAACCCGCGCGCCGGCTGCGGCGACTCCTGGGGGAGTAGCGCCGCAGCCGGTCGCGCGGAGCGGTCGGTCGCGCGGAGCGGTCGGTCGGGTGGAGCGGTCGGTCGGGCGGAGCGGTCGGTCGGGTGGCGCGGTCAGCCGCGGATGCGGAGCAGCACCTTGCCCGCGGCCCGGCGCTCGTCGAGCTCGGTGACCGCCTCGACGACGTCCTCGAGCGGGTGCACGGTGCCCAGCACCGGGTCCAGCGCGCCGCGCTCGAGCAGGGGGTAGAGCTCCTGCCACTGCTCCTGTGGGAAGCCGGGCGCGCCGCCGACCCAGAAGGCGCCCCAGCCGACACCGACGACGGAGACGTTGTTGAGCAGCAGCCGGTTCACCTTCACCGTGGGGATCTCGCCGCCGGTGAAGCCGAGCACCAGGATCCGGCCCTCGCGGCCCAGGCTGCGCAGCGAGTCGGTGAAGCGGTCCCCTCCGACCGGGTCGACGACGACGTCGACGCCCTTCCCACCCGTCAGCTCCTTGACCGCGTCGCGGAAGCCGTCGGCGGGCACGATCTCGTCGGCGCCGGCGGCGCGGGCCACCTCGCCCTTGGCGTCGCTGGACACGACCGCCAGCACGCGGGCGCCGTAGGCCTTGGCCAGCTGGACGGCCGCCGTCCCCAGACCGCCGGCGGCGCCGTGCACCAGCACCGACTCGCCCTCCTGCAGCTTGCCGCGGCGGCGCAGCGCGAAGTGCATCGTCAGGTAGTTCATCGGCAGGGCGGCGCCCTGCTCGAAGCTCATCCGGTCCGGCAGCGGGAACACCATCGACGGCGCGGCGGCGACGACCTCGGCGAAGCCGCCCAGCGACGGGAAGGCCGCGACGCGCTGGCCCGCGGAGACCCCGCTGCCCTCGGGCGCGGAGCGGACCACGCCGGCCGCCTCGCTGCCCGGGACGAACGGCAGCGGAGGCTTCATCTGGTACTCGCCTCGGCTCTGCAGCACCTCGGGGTAGGTGACCCCGGCGGCGTGCACCTCGATGAGGACCTTGTCGCCGGCCTCGGGCTCGGGGACGTCGACGACCTGGATCGCCCGGGGGCCGTCGAGGGTGGAGATCTGGGCGGCGCGCACGGGTCCTCCTGCGGTAGGGGTCGGTGGCCTGCGAGCTTGTCAGACGCCCCGTGGCCACCGCCGCCCCGGCCCGCGCCTCAGGCCGGCGCCGGGGCCTCCTCCGCCTCGATCTGCGCGTTCCACTCCTGCTTGGTCGACTGCCAGCCGTCCTCGGTGTCGCCGCGCCGCCAGTAGCCGGAGATCGACGTCCACTCCGGCGCCAGGCCGTACAGCCCGCGCAGGTGCCGGCGCAGCTCGCGGACGGCGTAGGCCTCGCCGTGCACGAACAGGTGCCCGCGGCCGGCCGGGAGCTCGGCGGCGCGCACGGCTGCCACGAGGACCTCGCCGGGCGCGGCGTCCCCGCGGTGCAGCCAGCGCAGTTCGGTGCCCGGGGACAGCGCCAGGTCGGCCTGCTCCTCCTCCGGGCCGGACACCTCGACGAAGGCCAGCGCCCGCGTCCCCGCGGGGAGGCCGTCGAGGGTCGCGGCGATGGCGGGCAGTGCGGCCTCGTCACCGGCGAGCAGGTGCCAGTCGGCGTCCGGGTGCGGGCGGTAGGCGCCGCCCGGGCCCATGAACTGGATGCGGTCCCCGGGCTTCGCGGACGCCGCCCACGGCCCGGCCACGCCGGCGTCCCCGTGGTGGACGAAGTCGATGGTCAGCTCGCCGACCGCCGCGTCCCAGGCGCGCACCGTGTACGTGCGGGTGACCGGCCACTGCTCCGGCGGCAGCTGCGCACGCAGCTCGTCGACGTCGTAGGGCGCCTGGTAGGAGGCGCCGGCCGGGGGCAGCTGGAGCTTCACGTAGTGGTCGGTGAACTCCCCGGCCGGGAAGCCGGCGAGGCCCTCGCCACCCAGCACGACGCGGACCATGTGCGGCGTGATGCGCGAGGTGCGCAGCACCTCCGCCACGCGCGCCGTCCGCTTGCGGGCCGGGCGGCCGCCGGGGCCGCCCCGTCGTGCCTCGGTCATGCCAGTTCCTCCGGAACGCTCGTGGGTACGACGGCGGCGCGCTCCGCGCCGGGCCCGACGCCCTCTCCCCGCACCGTAGTCCGGATCCGGATCCGAAGTTAGGGTGCCCTCACCAAGGTGTTCCGGATCACGCGGGACCTTCGCCGAGCGACGTCACCAGGGGGTGGTCGCCTGCAGCACGGCCTCGGTGAGCGCGCGGGTGCGGAACGCGGTGACCTGCTGGTACTCCGGGTCGGCCACCATCCGGCTGAAGGCCTGGCGCGAGGGGTACCGGATCAGCAGCACGGCGTCCCAGTCCTGGCCGGCCTCGGCGACCAGCGCGGTGGAGCCCTCCCCGGCGTAGAGGATCTCGCCGCCGTACCGGGGGAGGAACGTCGTCCGGAGCGCCTCGGCGTACTGCTCGTAGGACTCCCGGCCGCCCTCGGCGTAGCGCAGCAGGTTGAGCATCACGACAGGACCGCCGGGGTCCTCCTGCAGGTAGCGCTTGAGGTCCGTGCCACGGGGATCGACAGCCATGCCGCACGCTAACCGGCTGCCGCCGGCGCGGTGCCCTCAGGTCCGCTGGAGCTGCCGCACCGCCTGGACGACGTAGACGACGGAGAGCACGAAGAAGGCGGCACCCACCGCTGCCCGGACCTGCTCGTCGGTGAACGGGGAGCGCTGCGCGACGGGGCCCGCCACGGCGTCGGCGACCTTGGCGCGCCAGCCCTGCAGGCCGGCCTTTCCGAGCGAGACGGCATCCATGGGAGCGCGGTACCCCGGCACCGTCGCGATCACCCGCAGGTGTCGGCGCGGCCGGCTGTCGCACCCGTCGAGGACACTGCCCGGGTGAACCGGATCGTCCTCGTGCGCCGCGGCGAGGACGCCGAGGTGCACGAGCCGGCCGGGACGGTCCGGGTACCGGCCGCTGACCTGCCGGCGTTTGTCGCGGAGCGGGAGGCCGGGCCGGATCCGGTCCGCTGGGTGTGGGACGACACCACCCGCTGGTACCCGGCGCTGCTGGCCTCCGGGGTGCGGATCGCGCGGTGCACCGACCTGCGCTTGTGCCACGCGATCCTGCGGCGCTCCCCGTCGGTCGACCAGGGCCTGCTCGCGGCCGCGGACACGGCGGGCTGGGACGCGCTGCAGCCGGTCACCGCCGTCGACCCGGGGCTCTTCCCGCTCGAGGACCCCGCGGACCGCCTCGACCCTCCCGCCGAGCACGAACGCCAGCAGGCGGCCCTGGCCGAGTCGGCCGAGCGGGGCCGGCTGGCCCTGCTCCTGGCGGCCGAGTCCTCCGGTGCGCTGGTGGCCGCGGAGATGACGCACACCGGGCTGCCGTGGCGGGCCGACGTCCACGACCGGCTGCTCGCGGAGCTGCTCGGGCCGCGCCCACCGGCCGGCCAGCGGCCGGCGGTCCTGGAGCGCCTGGCCGGCGAGCTGAGGACGGCGCTCGGCGCGCCCGGGCTCAACCCGGACTCGCCGGCCGACCTGCTGCGCGCGCTGCGGGGTGCCGGACTGCCCGTGCCGGACACCCGCTCCTGGACCCTCGAGCAGATCGACCACCCGGCCATGCCGCCGCTGCTGGAGTACCGCAAGCTCTCCCGCCTCCTGACGGCCAACGGCTGGGCCTGGCTGGACGCGTGGGTGCGCGAGGGCCGGTTCCGGTCGTGGTTCGTGCCGGGCGGCGTCGTCACCGGGCGGTGGGCGTCCAACGGCGGAGGAGCGCTGTCGATGCCCGTCCAGGTCCGGCCCGCCGCGATCGCCGACGAGGGGTGGCGCTTCGTCGTCGCCGACGTCGCCCAGCTCGAGCCGCGGGTGCTGGCCGGCATGAGCCGCGACACCGCCATGGCCGCCGCCGCACGGGGCACGGACCTCTACCAGGGGATCGTCGCGGCGGGGGTGGTCGCGACCCGCGCCGAGGCCAAGGTCGGGATGCTCGGCGCCCTGTACGGCGCGACCCGGGGGGAGAGCGGGCGCATGATGCCGCGGCTGACCCAGCGCTACCCGCACGCCATCGGGCTCGTGGAGGAGGCCGCGCGGGCGGGGGAGCGCGGAGAGGTGGTGCGCACCCTGCTGGGCCGCGGCTCGCCGGTGCCCGGCGCCGCGTGGTCGGACGGTCCCGCGGACCTCGGCGAGGCCCCGGACGACGAGGACGGCGGTTCGCGCCAGGACCGCGACCGGCAGCGGCGGTCCTGGGGCCGGTTCACCCGCAACTTCGTCGTCCAGGGGACCGCGGCCGAGTGGGCGCTGTGCTGGCTGGCCGACCTCCGCAACCGGCTGTGGGAGCTGGGGGAGGGGGAGCTGCACGAGCGCCCGCACCTGGTCTTCTTCCTGCACGACGAGGTCGTCGTGCACACGCCCGGGCACCTGGCGAGCGAGGTGGGGGAGGCGGTGCGGCAGGCCGCGGCCTCGGCGGGCCGGCTGCTGTTCGGGGAGTTCCCGGTCGACTTCCCGCTGGACGTCGACGTCGTCCGCTCCTGGGCCGACGCGGGCTGAGTCAGGACCTGGTGATCCCGCGCACGGTCTCGTCGTCGCGGGCGACCCGGCGCTTCGAGCACGAGGGGTTGAACCTGACCTCCACGCGGCCGGCCCAGGGCGGTGCGCGGGACCTCCGGGCGCCGTGGTGGAGTGGTCGGCGCTCCGGCCGGACGGGGACGGCCGGACGAGGGGAGTGGGATGACCGACGTGCTGGCGGTGGACCTCCTGCCGGACGGCCTGGGCGTCACGACGCTGCTCCTCGTGCTGCTGGCCGGCCTGACCGCGGGCTTCATCGACGCCGTCGTCGGCGGTGGCGGGCTGGTGCAGCTGCCTGCGCTGCTCCTGGTGCCCGGCATCAGCCCGGTGGAGGCGCTGGCGACGAACAAGCTGGGCTCGGTGTTCGGCACGACCACCAGCGCCGTCACGTACTACCGCCGGGTCCATCCCGACCTGCGCACCGCGCTGCCCATGGCGGCGATCGCCCTGGTGGGCAGTTTCTGCGGCGCCTCGATCGCCGCCCTGCTGCCCGCGAGCGTCTTCAAGCCGGTGATCGTGGTGGCGCTCATCGGCATCGGGGCGTTCACGGTGCTGCGGCCGGCTCTGGGCGACGTCACCGCGCTGCGGCACACCGGGCGCCGGCACCACGGGACGGCGGGCCTCATCGGCGCGGCCATCGGCTTCTACGACGGCATCCTCGGGCCGGGCACCGGCTCGTTCCTCGTCTTCGCGATGGTGTCGCTGCTGGGCTACGCGTTCCTCGAGGCCAGCGCGAAGGCGAAGATCGTCAACTGCGCCACCAACCTCGGGGCGCTGCTGTTCTTCGTACCGAACGGCTACGTCTACTGGGGCCTGGGCCTGCTGCTGGGTGCGGCCAACATGGTCGGCGGCTACCTGGGCGCCCGGACGGCCACCGCCCGCGGCAGCCGCTTCATCCGCGTCGCGTTCCTCGTCGTGGTCAGCGCGCTCGTCCTGCGTGTCGGTTGGGACGTCTGGCAGGAGAACGTGCGCCCGAACCTCGGCTGACCCGCGCTCACAGCGAGTTGGGGCGGCCCGTCAGCTTGTCGCGCAACCGGTCCACGAGCCCGACGCCGGGACCGAGGGTCTTGTGGAACAGCTCGCTGTGCGGGGCCAGGGGGTGGGGCCGGGTCGGCGCCGCCTTCATCGCGGCCTCGACCTTCGAGCCGATCTCGACCAGCTGCTCGCGGCCGAGGTGGGCGCGCAGCAACGGGAACTGCTCGCCCTCCTCGTCCTGCACGTGGTCGCGCATGACCTGCTCGAGCCGGCCGAGCGTCTCGAGGAAGCGCGCTTCGTCCGCGTCGAGGGACTCGAGCTCCTTCATGACCTCGACGAGCTCCTGGTGCTCCTCGATGTCGTGCTCCACCCGGGCGGCGCCGTCGGGCAGGTGGTCGCGCATCGCCGGGTAGACGTGCATCTCCTCGGCGATGGCGTGGCGCATCAGCTCGGCGATGATCATGTCGGACATGTCCCGGCGCTGGTCCGGCGCCGCCGCAGGGACCTTGCTGATCAGCGTCAGCACCTCGTGGTGATCGGTGGTGAGGATGTCGACGACGTCCCGGTCGCCCGTGCTCGTGGTCATCTCGCGTCCCTCTTCCCTCTGCGCCCCGTCGTGGGCGGCCACTACCCGAGCGGGGACCGCACCACGCGTGCGGAGTCCGGCACCGGTCGGAGGCAGGCGACGGGTGCGGCGGCTACCGCGGCGTGGCGGCACCGCCCACGACCACGTTCCACTCGCGGACGGTCCAGGCGCTCACCAGTCCGTGGCGGACGTAGGGGTCCTGCGCGGCGAAGCGCTCGACGACCTCCCGCGGCGCCGTCCAGACCAGCAGCGCGCGGTCGAATGGGTCGGGGAGCGCCCCGGCGAGCAGGAGCTCGCCCCGCTCGTGCGCCGCCCGCGCCAGCGCCAGGTGTTCGTCCCGCAGGGCCACGCGGCGCTGGAGGTAATCGGGGACGAGTGAGTACTCCAGCAGCAGGTGCATGCCGACATCGTGCGCCACGGCTCCGCGCGCTGCCGCCTGTCGGGAAAGGGCGCTGCGGTCAGCCCCGGCGGGAGCGTCCGCGCGGTCCGCCCTGACGGCCGCCGAGCGCCCGGCCCGCGGCCCGGCCGGCGGTGCGCTGTCCCCCCGCGGCCCGCTGGCCACCGGGACGGCGGTCGCGGTCACCCCCGGACCGGCCGGCGGGCGCACTGCAGGGACGGCAGGTGGTGAACCACGGTGCGATCGCGCTGCCGCAGCTCGTGCACTTGCCCGAGCGACCCAGGGCGATGGCGTCGGGGAGCAGCTCGGTGATCATCTCCGCGCACTCCTCCTCGACCCAGGCGGCGTCGTCGCTGTCCAGGCCGGCCACGCCGGGGAACTGGCGGAGCAGCGTCTGCGCGTCACGGGCCGCCGCGGCCGCCTGCTCGTACTCCTCGACGGAGCCCCCGCGGGGGACGTCGGGCAGCACCGTCTCCGGCTGCACGGGCAGGCCGACGGCGTGCTCCAGCGCCGCGCGGGCGAGCACCAGCCAGCGGGTGCGCCGCGGCGGGTTGTAGTCGATGGCCAGGTTGACCAGGCGCCAGACCGTCTGCAGGTCGCCGGCCGCACCGAGGGGGCCGCGCAGCAGCGGGAGCAGCGCGTGCACCCGCAGCACCAGGGTGGTGACGTCGTCGGCGGTCATCGCCTCGTCGCGGGTGGCGGCCCGCGCCCAGGCCATCCAGCGCACGAGCGCCTCGGGCAGGTCGACGGCCTCGAAGGCGCCGAGGTCCTCGAGCTCGGGCCGCAGCCGCGGCGCGCGCTTGGGCAGGTCGCTCATCTCGTCGCCCCGGGCGACGGCGGCGCCGTTCGCGACCAGCGCCCCGATCGGCTTGAGCCCGCTGACGCCGATGAGGATGCCGACGGAGCCGTGCCCGGTGAGCCCGTAGCGGCCGGCCCGCCCGGCGATCTGGGCGGCCTCCCAGGTGCGCAGGGGGCGCACCTCCTGGCCGTCGAACTTCGTCGTCTCGGCGAACAGCACGGTGGTGGCCGGCACGTTGATGCCGTGGCCGATCACGTCGGTGGTGACGAGCACGTCCAGCTCGCCGCTGGTGAACCGCTCGATGACCTCCCGACGGGTGGCCGGGGGCAGCGCGCCGTAGAGGACGCCGACCTTGCCGGGTCGGTGCTGGTCGAGCTCGGCGGCGGCGGCGTAGACGGCCTTGCGGGAGAACGCGACGACCAGGGTCTGCGGGCGGACGGCGTCGGTCCGGACCGGCGCGCGCAGCACGTCCAGCCGCGACAGCCGCTTGTGGTTGACGACCTCGACGTGCTCGGCGTCGGACACCAGCGGCTTGAGCACGAGGTAGGCCTCTGCGGCGGAGATGAGGTGCATCGTCCGGTACTCGCCGGTGAGCAACAGCCGCGCCCAGTGGTGGCCGCGGTCGGGGTCGGTGACCCAGTGCGCCTCGTCGAGGACGAGCATCTCGCCGCGCGGCGGCGCCTTCTCGACGGTGCAGCAGACGATGGGCGCGAAGGGGTCGATCTCCTCCTCGCCGGTCGACAGCCCTACCGAGCCCTCGGGCAGCAGGGCCGAGAGCTTCTCGTAGGCCTCGTGCGCCAGTTGGCGCAGCGGCGCGGCGTAGACACCGGAGCCGGCCGCGGCCAGGGCCTGCAGCGAGTCGTACGTCTTGCCGGAGTTGGTGGGGCCGAGGTGGAAGACCACGTCCTCGGGCCGGGTGGTGCGGGTCGGCAGCGCCGGCTCGGCGCCCTCGACCCAGCTCTGCTGCGCGAGCTTCTCGGCGCGGGCGGCGGCGCGGTCGGCGTCGCGGGTCGCGGTCTGGCGACCGGCGGAGCGCTCGCGACGGCGGGCCGTCTGGGGCAGGGGAGTTGCGGTGCGCGGCGGGGGAGTGGACTGGATCTCGGGCAAGCAGTGTCCTTCGGAAGGGCTCGTCTGGAGCGCGGGGTCGACGCCGTCTCAGGCGGACCGTCGCTTGGAGCAACAGCGGAAAAGGCGCGTTCATGCCCGGGGCCCCGTTCCCGGGCCCGCGCGGACGACCCCCATTGTCCACTGCGCGCGCCTCCGACCTGCGGCCGCACCGCCGGGTGGGGCCCGTGGGACGTGCCGGAGCGGCGGGGGTCACACCTGCGGAGGCGCAGCGCTGGTGCGCACCCGCCAGGTGCCGCGGAACGGCAGGGCGAGCGACACCACCCCGGGAGAGGGCGTGTCGGCCTCCTGCCGTTCCGCGGTGTCCTCAGGGCTGGACGAGGATGCGGATCGGGTTGCCTTCGCGCTCGTGCAGGCGGCGGATGCCCTCGCCGACGTCCTCGAGGGAGACCACGCCGCTGATCGAGCGGGAGAGGTCCAGCCGGCCGCTGGCCACCAGCTCGGCCAGGATCGCGATGTCGGTGCCCTGGTAGCCGAGGTGGCCGAGCGCCTGCTTGCGGGAGAGGCCGAAGCCGAGCGTCGACCCCAGCGAGGCCTCGTCCCCGCTCAGCCCCACGACGACGACCCGGCCACCGTTGGCGAGCATCGCCAGCCCCTGCTCGAAGGTGCTCTTCACGCCGACGGCGTCGAAGGCGACGTCGAGCATGCGGCCCTTCGTCGCCTCGGCGATCTTCGCCTGGAGGTCCGGATCGCGGGAGTCGAAGGCGAAGTCCGCCCCGATCTCCAGCGCCCGCTCGCGGACGGCCTCCTCGAGGTCGAGGGCGATGATCGGGTTGGCGCCGACCAGGCGGGCGAGCTGCACGATGTGGGTGCCCACGCCGCCCACGCCCCAGACCCCGACCGCCTCACCGATGCGCACCTGCCCGGTGTGCACGACGGCGCCGAAGGGCGTGGACACCGCGTCGGCGAGGATCGCGGCCTGGTCCATCGGCACGCCGTCGGGCACCTGGGTGAGGCCGAACGCCCCCGCGAGCGTGTACTCGGCCCACGCGCCGTCGTAGGCGAAGGCCATGAGCTGGATGTTCAGGCACTGCCCGACCGGCCCGCGCAGGCAGTTGGCGCACGTGCCGCACGGGCGCCCGGCGGCGGGGATCACCCGGTCGCCGACCGACCAGCCGGTCACGCCCTCACCGAGGGCGGCGATCGTGCCGGACGCCTCGTGGCCCTGGGTGATCACGTCGGGGGTCCCCATGCCGCCGAACACGCCGTCGATCAGGCTGAGGTCGGAGTGGCAGATGCCGCAGTAGGCGACCTTGATCAGCACCTGGCCAGGACCGGGCTCGGGGATGGGCACGTCCTCGACGGCCCACTGGCCCGTGGCCTTGTAGAAGCGCTGGGCACGCATCGTTCCTGTCATGGAGCACTGCCTCCTGTCGGCGGGAGCCGCCGGATGGTTCGGTCACGTCCCCCGAGGTGGTGACGTCGGTCGCACTCGGCCGACCGTATCGTCGCGGCGGCGCGATCCGACACCGACCGAGGAGAACCCAGTGCGAAGCGAGCCCGGTGGCGACACGGGAGAGTCCGAGCCGTCGGTGCTCGACGTCCTCGACCTCGAGGAGATCGATCGCGACCTCTACCGCAGCAGGCTGGTCTTCGCCGACCCGTTCCCGCTGTACGGCGGTCAGGTGGCCGCGCAGGCGCTTCTCGCCGCGGGGCTGACCGTGGGCCCGGGCCGGCTGCCGCACTCGCTGCACGGCTACTTCCTCCGCAGCGGGGACGCCGCCCGGCCGACGATCTTCCGCGTCGAGCGGGACCGCGACGGTGGCTCGTTCTCCGCCCGCCGCGTGGTCGCGGTGCAGGGCGGCGAGGTCATCTTCAGCATGGCCGCCTCCTTCCACGCCGGCGGTGAGGGCCCGGACATCCCGGTGCAGCAGATGCCCGACACCGACGGTCCCGAGGGGCTGAAGAGCTACGGCATGCCGCGGCTGTTCACGATGGAGAGCCGCCGGCCCGGGCAGGCCGATCCGGGGTGGCGGCTGCCGACGCGGTTCTGGGCGCGGACGACGGTGCCGCTGCCCGACGACCACCTGGTGCACGCCTGCGTGCTCACCTACCTGTCCGACATCGGTACCGGACTGGCCAACATGCCGCAGGACGAGGCGAGCCCCGGGCCGACCCTCGACCACGCCGTCTGGTTCCACCGGCACGCGCCGCTGGACGACTGGGTGCTCATGGACATGGAGCCGGGCACGGTCTCGGGTGGACGTGGTTGGTACACGGGTGCGATCTTCACCGCGGGCGGCACGCTGGCCGCCAGCTTCACGCAGGAGACCCTGTTCCGGGCGGGCAAGAACCCGTTCCGTCCCGGCAGCTGACCAGCCCCGTCCCTCCCGGAGGTCCCGTGCCCGACATCCTCGTCCCCGGCGGCGAGAGCGCCCCGGAGCTGAAGGCCTACCTCGCCGTGCCACCGACGGGGGAGGGGCCCTGGCCGGCCGTCGTCGTCGTGCACGAGGCCTTCGGGCTGACGAACGACACCCGGCAGCAGGCCGACCGGCTGGCCGCCGCCGGCTACCTCGCCGTGGCGCCCGACCTGTTCACCGCCGGCGGGGTGCTGCGTTGCCTGCGCTCGACCTTCGGTGCGCTGATGCGCGGGCAGGGACCCGCGTTCGGCGACCTGGAGGCGACCCGCCGCTGGCTGGCCGACCGGCCAGACAGCACCGGACGCGTCGGCGTCCTCGGCTTCTGCATGGGCGGCGGCTTCGCGCTGCTGGCCGCCACCCGCGGCTTCGACGCCTCCGCTCCCAACTACGGCCAGCTCCCGGCGAACGCAGAGGAGGTCCTCCGTGGTGCCTGCCCGGTGATCGCCAGCTACGGACGGCGGGACGTTGCCCTGCGGGGGGCGGCGGACCGGCTCGAGGGCGTCCTCACCGGGCTCGGTGTGCCGCACGACGTCAAGGAGTATCCAGACGCCGGCCACTCGTTCCTGAACCGGCACAACGCCGGCCCGTTCAGCGTGCTGGAGAAGGTGGCCGGCTTCAACTACCACCAGCCCTCCGCCGAGGACGCGTGGGCGCGCATCCTGCGGTTCTTCGAGGTGCACCTGCGGGCGGAGCAGCCCGCGTCCCAGGGCTAGGCCGGTTCCTCGCCGCGGTAGGGCGGCACGCTGTCGGCGACGACGGCGCCGCGCTCCCCGGCGGGCCGGTCCGGGCCCACGGTGGAGTCCCGGGCCGTCTGCCGCTCGCTCTCGGCGTTCACCGCCGCGCCGGCGATGACGAGCAGGACGGTGAGCCACAGCCAGAACATGCTGATGGCCACGCCGCCGAGCGAGCCGTAGGTCGTCTCGTAGGACCCGAGGCTCTGCACGTAGGCGAAGAGCCCGACGGAGGCGGCCAGCCAGAGCACGATGGCGACCACCGCCCCGACGCTGATCCACCGCCAGCGGGCCCGCTCCCGGTCCGGCGCGAACCGGTAGAGGACGGCGAGGACGAGCGCGAGCACGACCGCCAGCGTCAGCCAGAGCAGCGCCGGGGCGAGCGGCCGCAGCGGATCGGGCAGGCGGCTCAGCTGCCGGGAGAGGGCGCCGGTCCCGGCGATCACCGCGCCCAGGACCAGCGCGCCGGCCACCACGAAGACGGCGGCCAGGCCGGTGCGGCGGAGGAAGCCACGGGTCTCGGTCTCGGAGTAGGCCAGGGTCAGCGCGTCGATGAGGTAGGTGGCCGCGGTCGTCGCCGTGACGAGTGCGGCGACCAGGCCGCTCAGGCCGCGCCAGGTCAGCACCTGCGCCGACGCCGTCGTGATCGTGGTCAGCTGCTCGGCCACCAGCGGTTCGAGCTCCGGAGGCAGCACCTCGGCGACCGACGAGAGCTGATCGAGCGCCTGGTCGGGGGTGTTGACGGCGCCGTACACCGACAGCGCCGTCACCAGCAGCGGCGCAATCGACAGGATCGCGAAGAACGACACAGCCGCGGCCAGCGCCATGAGCCGGTCGTCGAGGACGTGCCGCCCCGCCCGGCCGAGCACCTGCAGCCAGCCCCGCAGCGGGATGCGGTGCGGGGCGTGCGCGTCGTGCCCGTGCCCGGCGCGCCCGGTCTCGGGTCCGCCCGGCGCCGGCCGGCCCGGCGGCGCTGTCCTCATGGCTGCTGTACTGCCCGCCCGGCTGGGCCGCCACGCCGCCGGCACGGGAGCAGGTGCCGGCGGCCGGCGTCGCGGCGCCCTGCTTGACTGGGCCGGTCACGCGCCGGGAACCACCGGTGCGGGCGGCGGACATCGGAGGACGGTCCATGCACCTCGGCATCGACAGCTTCGTCTCGGCGGTGACCGATCCGGCCTCCGGCCGCCTCGTCGGGCCCGAGGAGCGGATGGAGCACCTCCTCGAGGAGATCGAGCTCGCCGACCGGGTGGGGCTGTACTCGTTCGGCATCGGCGAGCACCACCGTCCCGAGTACTACGACTCCGCGCCGCCGGTGATCCTGGCGGCCGCCGCAGCACGGACCAGCCGCATCCGGCTGGGGAGTGCTGTCGCGGTGCTCAGCGCCGCCGACCCCGTGCGGGTCTTCCAGCAGTTCGCCACGCTGGACCTCATCTCCAAGGGCCGGATCGACCTGGTCGTCGGGCGCGGCTCGTTCACCGAGGCGTTCCCGCTGTTCGGGCTGAGCCTGGCCGACTACGACGAGCTCTTCGCCGAGAAGCTCGACCTGCTGCTGCAGATCCGGGAGTCCGAGAAGGTCACCTGGTCGGGCCGGCACCGCCCGCCGCTCACCGGTCAGGGCGTCTACCCACGGCCGCTGCAGGACCCGCTGCCGATCTGGGTGGGTGTCGGCGGCACGCCGGAGTCCTTCGTGCGGGCCGGGCTGCTCGGCCTGCCGCTGATGGTGGCGATCATCGGCGGGGAGCCCCGCCAGTTCGGGCCGCTGATCGACCTCTACCGCCGCGCCGGGGCGCAGGCCGGGCACGCGCCGGAGACGCTCCAGGTGGGGCTGCACGTGTTCGGCTTCGTCGCGGACAGCACGCAGGCGGCGGCCGACACCATCTACCCCGGCTGGCACGAGATGTTCGAGAAGGTGTCGCGGGAGCGAGGGTTCTCCCCGCCGAGCCGCGCGCAGTTCGACGCGACGAGCGGACCGGACGGAGCGTTCTTCATGGGTGACCCCGACACGGTGGCTGAGAAGCTCGTCCGGATCTCCGGGCAGCTCGGCGGCGTCGACCGCATCTCGCTGCAGATGACCAACCCGCGGCTGGCGCACGCCGACCTGCTGCGCGGCATCGAGCTGCTGGGCACCGAGGTCGCCCCGCGCGTGGCGGCGTCGGCATGAGCGCGGCACGGGAGTGGACGCTCGACGGGCACGCCGGTCGGCTGGCCGGCCGGACCTGGGGTAGCGACTCGCCCACCCACGTCATCCTGCTGGCGCACGGGTACGGCGAGCACGCCGGGCGCTACGACCACGTCGCGGGAGCGCTCGTGGACGCGGGGGCCGTCGTGCACGCCGTCGACCACGTCGGCCACGGGAAGAGCGACGGCGACCGGGTGGTCGTCACGGACTTCGAGCGCGTGGTCGACGACCTGCACCTCGCCGACGAGCAGGCCCGCGCGCAGCACCCCGGGCTGCCGGTGGTGCTGATCGGCCACTCGATGGGCGGGCTGATCGCGGCGCGCTACGCCCAGCGGTACGCCGACTCGCTGGCCGCGGTGGTGCTCTCCGGGCCGCTGGTCGGACCCTGGGAGGCCGGTCCCCAGCTCCTGGCGCTGCCTGAGATCCCCGACGTGCCCCTGGACATCGCGACCCTCTCGCGGGATCCCGCAGTGGGCCGGGACTACGCCGACGACCCGCTGGTGTGGCACGGCCCGTTCAAGCGGCCCACGATCGAGGCCATCGTCCGCGGCACGGACGCCGTCCAGGGGGGGCCGTCGCTGGGCGCGCTGCCGCTCATGTGGGCGCACGGCGAGGCCGACCGGCTGGTGCCGATGGAGCGCAGCCGCATCGGCGTCGAACACCTCCGCGGTGAGCGCTACGTCGAGAAGATCTACCCCGGGGCGCAGCACGAGATCTTCAACGAGACGAACCGCGACGAGGTCCTCGCCGACGTCGTCGCGTTCATCCGGGAGGCACTGCGGCAGTGACCGGGGCCAGCGTGCTCGGCGTCTTCGCCCACCCGGACGACGAGTCCCTCTCGGCCGGCGGGCTGCTGGCCCGGGCCTCCGCGGCCGGCGCACGGACGGCGGTGGTCACGGCCACCTGGTCGCGGAACTCGATCCGCGCACCGGAGCTGGCGGAGGCGGTGCGGATCCTCGGAGCCGGTGAGCCGCGCATGCTGGGCTACGCCGACGCGCTCGTCCCCGAGTCGGCGCCCGGGAGTCCGCGCCTGCTCGACGCACCCCTGGACGAGGTGGTGGGCCGGCTGGTGGCGCACATCAGGGCGTTCCGCCCCGACGTCGTGGTGACCCACGACGCCTACGGCGGGATGACCGGCCACCCGGACCACCTGCACACCTACCGGGTCACCGTGCTCGCCGCCGAGGCGGCCGGGCTGGAGAAGCTGTACCCGGAGGCCGGCGCGCCCTGGCAGCCGCGCGCCCTGTACCTGGCCACCCACCCGGACTCCGTCGTACCGGCGCTGCGGGCGGCCATCGGCGCCCGGCGGGCGGTCTACAGCGTCCCGGACGAGCAGGTCACCGATCGCCTCGACGTCACCCCGTGGCTGGAGCAGAAGGTCGCGGCGGTCCTGGCGCACCGGAGCGAGATCGACCGGGGGGCCGTCCCGGGCCTGGTCGCCGCCCTGCCTCCGGAAGCGCGCGGCGCGATGCTCGCCACCGAGTGGTACATCCGCTGCAGCCCGGGACCGGCGACGACGGCCGGGGCCTAGCGTGCCGCCATGGGGATGCCCCTGTCGTTGAGCACCGAGCGCCTGGCCCTCCGGCTGCTGGGCCCGGACGACCTGGACGCCGTGCACGCGCTGTTCTCCCGGCCCGGTCGCGCCCTGGGCGAGGGGCCGGTCGCCGATCCGGCGGTCACCCGGGCCTGGCTCGAGCGCCGCGTCGTGCGGCACCGCGAGCACGGGCTTGGCTGGTACGGCCTCCGCCTTCGCGACGGCACGTTCGTGGGTACCTGCGGGGTGTTCACCGGCGACCGGTGCCGGGACGACCCCGAGATCGGGTACGAGCTCGGTGACGTGCACCAGGGGCGGGGGTTCGCCCGCGAGGCGGCCCGCCGGGTGACCGCGGCGGCGCACGCCGCCGGCCACCGGCGGTTGTGGGCGACGATCCGCCCGTCGAACGGGGCATCGATCCGGCTCGCCCGGTCGGTCGGGTACCGATGGGTCCGGCAGGAGGTGGACGCCAGAGGTGCGCTCGACTTCTACGTCAGCCTGGCGGGACCGGGGCGCAGCCTCGCGGAGCCGCACGGGTGAGCCGGGCGACCGGGCACGCCGCTCCCGGATCACGGTGCGAGGAGAGCCCGGACGGCGTCGATCGTGTCGGCGTCGGCCGCGCCCTTGTCCGGGCGGTAGCGCAGCACCCGGGCGAACCGCAGGGCGACGCCACCGGGGTAGCGCGTGCTGCGCTGGGCGCCGTCCACCGCGATCTCGACGACGAGTTCCGGCCGCAGCAGCACGCCCCACTCGGGGCGCTCCCGGGCCAGGTCGGGGAAGGTGCGCGTCTGCCAGTCCAGCAGCTCGTCGGTCATCCCCTTGAACGTCTTGCCGACCATCACCGGCTCGCCGCCGTCGGGGTCCCGGGCGCCCAGGTGGATGTTGGACAGCGAGCCGGTGCGGCGGCCGTACCCCCACTCCGCGCCGAGGACGACGAGGTCGAGGGTGTGCACCGGCTTGACCTTCTGCCAGGCCTTGCCCCGCCGGCCCGCGGCGTAGGGCGCGTCCAGCGCCTTGACGACGACGCCCTCGTGACCGCCGGCGAGCGCGTCGTCCAGCACCTGCGCGGCCTGCCCGGCCTGCGGTCGCCGGACCCCGGGCATCCGCAGCGCGGCGTGCGCGTCGTCGGCCAGCAGCGCCGCCAGCGCGTCGAGGCGGACGTCGAGCGGTTCGTCGAGCAGGTCGCGGCCGTCGAGGTGCAGCAGGTCGAAGAAGAACGGGCTGAGCAGCACTCCCTCGTCGGCCGCCATGCCGTCCGGGAGCAGGCTGCCGAAGCGGCTCATCGTGTCCTGGAAGGCGCGCGGCCGCCCGTCGTCGTCCAGGGCGAGGGTCTCCCCGTCCAGGACGGCGCTGCGGCAGGGGAGCGACCGCACGAGCGCCACCAGCTCGGGCACCGACTCGGTGATCTCGCGCAGCGTGCGGGTCCACACCCGGACGTCGTCGCCGTCCCGGTGCACCTGGATGCGGGCGCCGTCGAGCTTGAACTCCACGGTCACGTCGGAGCCGAGGTCGGCCAGCGCGGCGTCCAGCGACGATCCCGGGCTGGCCAGCATCGGCCGGACGGGGCGTTCGACCTCCAGCCGCACCTCCTCGAGGGCGGGCGTCCCGCCGTCCAGCGCCAGGGCAGCGGTCTCGGGCAGCCGGCCGGAGAGCATGAAGGCCCGGCGCACCGTCGCGGGCTGGACGCCGGCGGCTGCGGCCACCGCGTCGAGCACGACCCCCTCCAGCGCTCCCTGCCGGAGCTCGCCGGTGAGCAGGCTGCCGAGGAACCGCTCCTCCTCGGCGGTGGCGGCGGACAGCAGCGCGCCGAGGACGGCGTCGCGCCGGGCGGCCGACCCCGCGCCCGACGTCGTCGCCAGCTCGGTGAGGGCGGCGACCACCGAGGCCACGGTCAGCGAGGGCTTCTCCGCGACGGGTCCCGTCCGCGACGCGAGGGTGCGCCAGCCGACGCCGAGCCGGCCCTGCCCGGTATCGCCCGACAGCCACGCCGTGACCGGCCGGACCTCGTCGGCGTCGGCCCGCCGGAGCAGCTCGGCGATGGCGGCGGCCTTGGCCGTGCGGGACCGCGTGGCCGCGACCCGGACGGAGGCGGCGACGACGTCGGCGAGCAGCACGGGCCCATCGTGGCAGCCGACACCGACGGTCCGGCGCTGCCCGGCGTGCGCGGGAGGCGCCCGGCCCGGTAAGCATGCGTCCATGACCGCCAGCGCACGCGACTCCGACCTCGTCGTCTTCGGGGCGACCGGCTTCGTCGGGAAGCTGCTCGCCGCCTACCTGGCCGAGCACGCCCCCGTGGGTACCCGCATCGCCCTGGCCGGGCGGTCCCGCGCGCGGCTGGAGGAGGCGCGGGCGGCGCTGCCGGCGGCGGCCGCGGAGTGGCCGCTCATCGAGGCCGACGCGTCAGACCCCGCCTCGATGGCGGCGCTCGCCGCCGGGACGCGGGTCGTCGTCACCACCGTGGGCCCGTACGCGCGGTACGGCATGCCGCTGGTCGAGGCCTGCGCCGCGGCCGGCACGCACTACGCCGACCTCACCGGCGAGGTCCTGTTCGTCCGCGACGCGATCGACCGGGTCGACGCCGTCGCACGCGGCACCGGGGCGAAGATCGTGCACGCCTGCGGTTACGACTCCATCCCCTCGGACCTCACCGCGATGCTCCTGGCGGCCCGGGCCGCGGCCGACGGCGCCGGTGGGCTGCGCGACGTGCGGCTGGTGGCGACGCTCCGCGGCGGATTCAGCGGCGGCACGATCGACTCCATGCGCGCGCAGGTCGAGGCGCTGGAGAAGGACCCCGCCCGGCGCCGCGTGGTGGGCGACCCCTACGCCCTGAGCCCGGACCGGGCTGCCGAGCCGAAGACGCAGCAGCCCAGGGACGCCGGCCTGCCCGCGCACGGCCCGGACGGGCGGTGGACGGCGCCGTTCGTCATGGCCTCGTTCAACACCCGAATCGTCCGGCGGAGCAACGCGCTGCAGGACTGGGCCTACGGGCGGGAGTTCAGCTACGGCGAGGCGATGGGTGCGGGCAGCGGCCCCCGGGGCGCGGTGACCGCGGCGATCGTGACCGCGGGCCTGGTGGGCGCGGTGTCGGCCATGAGCTTCGGGCCGACCCGCGGCCTGCTCGACCGCGTGCTGCCCGCGCCGGGGACCGGGCCGAGCGAGGAGGTGCAGCGCAACGGCTGGTTCCGCATGGACGTCGAGGCGACGACCGAGAGCGGCCGTCGCTACACCGCCGTCGCCGCCGGGAAGGGTGACCCGGGCTACGCCGCGACCGCGGTGATGCTGGGGGAGTCGGCGCTCGCGCTCGCCCTGGACGGCGACCGGCTGCCCGACCGCGCCGGCTCGCTCACCCCGGCCACGGCGCTGGGCGACGTCCTCGTGGAGCGGCTGCGCGCCGCGGGGCACACCTACGAGGTCACCCCCGCCTGACCGCACCCACCGGCTCCGCCGTGCGCGCGGCGGCCGGGTGCCGACCCGCCTCCGGGCGGATGGCCGCGGATGCCCGCTGGACCTGGCGGACGAGCAGCCCCGCCGCCACGGCGCCCCCGGCGTTGAGCGCGGCGTCCAGCGGGGACACCACCCGGCCCAGCGGCAGGAGCCACTGGAGCAGTTCGATGCCGGCCGCCGCGCCGGCCGCGAGCCCGATCAGGTAGCCGATCCGCCCCGCGGCCGGCCACAGGGCGACGACGAGGCCGGCCGGGACGGCGAGCAGGCAGAGGTTGCCGACCAGCTGGAGCACGGTCGCCTCGGAGTCCAGACCGGTGGCGTACCAGCGCAGCTCGGCGAGCGGGGCGCCCCACGTCCAGCCGGTGCCCGCAGGCGTCAGCGTCAGGGCGGCCACCACGAGCAGGGCGACGGCCAGGACGAGCTGCCCACCCGGACGCGTCGTCGCGGGGTCTGCCGATCGGTACCGGTGGTCGTCCATGCCGCCACGGTCCCCGCCCGACCTGCGAAGCGGCTGGACGTCCGCTGGGCGGCAGGCGTGATCCAGGCCCCGGCCCACGCCGCCGGCGGGGACGCTCACTCACAGGGACACCCTCGGTCGGTGCCAGGTCCATCCCAGGAGGGCCGTCGAGGCTGCAACCGCGGCCGGACGGTCCGGCTGCGGACGAGGAGCCCTCATGCGCAAGGAGCTGATCATCGCCACCACCGCGGGGGTGCTGAGCCTGGGCGGCCTGGGCGGCCTGGCGGTCGCGGTTCCGGCGCTCGCGGACTCGGGGAACCCGCCGGGTCCGCGGTCGACCGGATCACCGAAGCCCTGTCCGGGCTGGTCTCCGACGGATCGATCACCCAGGAGCAGGCCGACGAAGTGGCGAGCACGCTCGACGAGGCGGGCATCGGCCACGGCGGCGGGCACCGCGGCGGCGGGTTCGACCTGTCCACTGCGGCGACGGCGCTCGGCATGACCGAGGACGAGCTGCGCACGGCGCTCGAGGCGGACGGCACCACGCTGGCTGACCTCGCCGGTGAGCGAGGCGTCGAGGTCGACGCGCTCGTGGACGCCCTGGTGACCGCGCAGCAGGAGCGCATCGCCGCCGCGGTAGAGGACGGCAGGCTCACGCAGGAGGAGGCCGGCGAGCGGCTCGCCGACCTGGAGGAGCGGGTCGCCGAGCGCGTGAACAGCGAGGCGCCGGCCGGCGGCCCGGGCCACGGTCCCCGCGGTGACGGGAGCGGGCGGCCCGGCGACGGTGCGGACGACAAGGCGACCTGGACGCCGGCCGACTGATCGGCATCGACGGCACGCGGCGCCGTCCCCTGAGGCGGCGCCGTTCGCTGCCCAGCCGGCGGACGGGCTGCGCCGAGGTGCCGGGCCGGCACGGCCGGCTGCTGGGGTGTCGAGGTGTCGACGACGTCCCGTGCCCGACGAGCCGCAGGGCGGTCCCCTAGGCTTCCCCGTTGTGACCGCGCCCCCCGTCAGTGTCGCGGAGGCGACGCTCCGCGCCACGGAGATCGCCGAGGCCGTCGCCCGCCCGCTGGTCGACCGCACCGACTCCGGGGTCTGGCCGGCCGAGCCCCTGCGCGCGCTGCAGGAAGCCGGACTGGGTGGCCTGGCGGCTCCTCGGTCCCTCGGCGGGGCGGGGCTCGGCCTCGGTGGCGTCGCAGCCGTGGGAGAGGCGCTGGGTCGGGTGTGCGCCTCGACCGCGCTGTGCTTCGGGATGCACTCCGTGGCCACGGCGGTGATCGCGGCCAAGCCGACCGACCGACAGCGCGCGGACTTCCTCGACGCCATCGTGGCGGGGGAACACCTCACCACCCTGGCGCTCTCCGAGCCGGGAACCGGCGCTGCCTTCTGGCTGCCGCAGACCCGGATGACCCAGGCGGGCACGGGCATGCGGATCGACGGCGAGAAGTCGTTCGTCACCAACGGCTCGCATGCCGACTCCTACGTCGTCAGCACCGTGGCCGCCGACCCGGATGCGCCCGTCGGTGAGTTCTCCTGCGTCCTGGTTCCAGCCGGGGTCGGGGGCATGACGTGGGTCGACGCGTGGAACGGCGTCGGCATGCGGGGGAACTCCTCGAGGCGGGCGCTGCTGGACGGCGTCCTGGTGGGTGCCGATCACCTGCTGGGCGCCGAGGGCGACCAGATCTGGTACGTGTTCGAGGTCGTGGCTCCCTACTTCCTGATGGCGATGGCCGGCAGCTACCTCGGGGTGGCGCAGGCCTCGCTGGACGAGGCGACGGCGCACCTGACCCGTCGGGCCCACGGGCACACCGGCCGACGACTCGCGACCGAGCCGATCCTGCAGCACCGCCTCGGTGAGCTCTGGGCGCAGGTCGAGCGGACCCGGCGCCTCGTCTACTGGGCAGCCGAGGAGGGCGATGCCGGCGGACCCAAGGCGCTCCTCGGCCTCACCGCTGCCAAGGCGGAGGTGGCCAAGTGCGCGGTGGAGGTCACCAACGAGGCCATGACGCTGGTGGGAGGCATCGGTTACCGGGACAGATCGCCACTGGAGCGGCACCTGCGGGATGCCCGGGCCGCCGAGGTGATGAGCCCGACGACGGACATCCTGCGCACCTGGACCGGGCGAGCGGCGCTGGGCCTGCCGCTGCTGGGCGATTGACCGGGGCCGGGTCTCCGGGCCGCTGTCTCCTCGTCGGTGTCCCCGGCACGGACACGGCGCTGGTCGAAGGCCTGGCCGGGGCCGAGCGGGTCCCGAACCTGGCCGTGGCGCAGGATGCACCGGGCCGACCGATGGACCTGGTGGTGATCGGACCTCTGGTCGCCTCGGCCGTGGCGGCGGTGCAGCGGGCGCACCGGCGATGGCCGGACGCCAACATCGCCGTCATCGCCCCGGATCCCGACGCCGTCCGGCGGCAGGCGTCCTTCGCTCCGGGGGTCCCGTTGGACCTGCTGGTCGCGGGCGCCGACGCCGCGGATCTCCCGGTCCGGTTGCAGGAGCTGCGCTCGGCGGGTGTCGGGCGGCGCCGGCACAGCGCCGTCCTCGCCGCCGTCGTCCACGGAGTGGATGTGGCGGAGGCTCCTGCGCCCTCGCGCGTCACCGCCGTCGGGGCGCTCCTGGAGCACGCCCCCCTGGCCGTGCTCGTCACCGGCGAGGGCGGCGACCTGCTGGGCTGGAACCGCCGTGCCGAGCACCTGTTCGGTCTGCGACCGGGGATGACCGGGCAACCGGTGGACGACGTCGTCCCCGGTGCCCTGTCCCTGGTGATGGCGGGCCCGCCACCCGCCGCCTCCGGCGTCGCGCCCGGGGCCGTCCGGCCCCCGTTGCACCTACGCGTCGCCGATCGGGTGGATGTCGAGCTCAGCGCCGCGAGCAGCCAGGACGACGTGGGCCGCCCGGTCGTCCTGCTGCTCGCCGTCGATGTGACCGATCAGCGGCGCGCCGAGCGGGAGCGGGACCGACTGGCGGCCCAGGTCGAACTGCTGGGGCAGATCTCCCAGTCGCTCATGGGATCCCTCGACCTCGCGGAGTCGCAGTCCCGGCTGGCCGACGCGCTGGTCCCGGCGCTCGCGGACTGGGTCGGCGTCCATCTCCGCGACGAGCACGACCAGGCCGCCGGCGTCGTGATCCGGCACCGTGATCCGGCGCTCGACGTCGTGGTCCGGAAGACGGAGCGGTTGCAGTCCCGGACGGGCTCGAGCACCGAGCCCAGCCGCCGGGCGGCCGGTGGCGAGCAGGTGCTGCTCCCTGACGTGGGCCCCGAGGACCTCCTCGCCCAGGTGCCTGATCCCGCGCTGCGCTCGCTGGTACGGCTGCTGGGCGCCCGGAGTTTGATCGCCGTCCCCATCCCGGGCCGTACGGGCCTCCTTGGCTCGCTGCTTCTGGCGAAGGGCGCCGGCAGCGTCCCGTTCGGCGCGGCCGATCTCGACCTCGCCGTCGAGATCGGCCGCCGTGCAGGCATCGCCCTGGACAACGCACGGCTCTACTCCGGTCAGCGCCACCTGGCCACGGAGCTGCAGCAGAGCCTGCTCACCGAGCCGCCGGTCGTCGCCTTCGCCGACATCGCCGTCCGCTACGTCGCGGCGGCCCGGCAGGCCCAGGTCGGAGGGGACTGGTACGACGCCTTCCGCCACCGCAGCGGGGACCTCGTCCTCGTGATCGGCGACGTGGTGGGCCACGACACCCGCGCCGCGGCCGCAATGGGGCAGATCCGCGGGCTGGTCCGCGGCATCTGCTTCAACTCCGGCGACGTGCCGAGCGGGCTGCTGTCATCGGTGGACGAGGCGATCGTCGGCCTGGAGCTCAACACCATGGCGACGGCCGTCCTGGCTCAGCTCTCGCTCCCCACGGCGGACGACGGCCGGGACGGGGTGCAGATGCAGTGGTCGAACGCCGGCCACCCCCCGCCGGTGCTGCTGGACGCGTCCGGTGGGGCCCGGCTCCTCGACCCCGGCACCAAGGCCGACCTCCTGCTGGGCGTCGACGCGTCGGCCCGGCGGACGACCGAGGCGACGACGCTCCCGGCCGGATCGACCCTGCTCTTCTACACCGACGGGCTGGTGGAGCGCCGCGGCGAGGACCTCGACGAAGGGCTGCGACGACTGCTGGCCACCGTCGAGGAGCACGCCTCGGAGGAGCTCGGCGCGCTCTGCGACGCGATCCTCGAGGCCATGGTCCCGCGCGCGGGTGAGGACGACGTCGCCCTGGTGGCCGTCCGGCCCGGGCCCCCGGCCGCTGCCGGCGCCGGCCGGACGTCGTGGCGCCGGACCAGTCCCGTACCCGACGTCCCGCCCACGGACGTGCTGGAGCTGACGTCCCTCCGGCACCTCGGGGCCGTCCGCCGGCGTGCGAGGGCGTTCCTGACCGCGTCCCTCGTGGCCGACGGCATCCTGGACGAGGTCGTGCTCGACGAGGTCGTCGAGCGGTCGATCCTGGTCATCGACGAGCTCGCCTCGAACGCGCTGCGCCACGGGCGACCTCCGGCCACCCTCGACCTGCGGGAGGCGGGTGATCACTGGATCGTCGTCGCCACCGACTCGGCGGGCGACGTGCTCCCCACGCCGGCTGTGGCCCGGCCCGCGGGGCAGGGTGGGTACGGGCTCTACGTCATCGCGGATCTCGCGTCCGCGCACGGTGTCCAGGTCGACGGTGACCGGAAGCGCGTGTGGGTGGAGCTCCCCAAGCACCCGCTCGAGCGGTGACCGGTCAGGCGCGGCCGGGCTCGGGGGCCGGGGAGGCCGGCTCCAGCAGGAGCACCGGGATGCGCCGGCTGGTCCGGCGCTGGTACTCCACGTAGGACGGGAACACGGTGCACGCGCGGGACCACCACCCCGCGCGCTCGACGCCGGTGATCTCGCGGGCCACGAGGGAGAGCACCTGGTCCCCGTCGCGCAGCTCGACCTTCGGGTGGGCCAGGGCGTTGCCGTACCAGTGCGGGTGCCGGTCGCCGCCCCTGGTCGAGGCGACGGCGGCGTAGACCCCGGCGTGCGAGACCCGCATCAGCGGCGTCTTGCGCAGCAGACCGCTGCGCGCACCCACGGTGGTGAGCAGCACGACGGACCGCCCGCGCAGCCCTTCGCCGGTGCGCTCGAGGTGCTCGACCTCCTCTCGCACCCACGGGACGGTGCTGGGCTCGTACTCGCCGAGCAGTGCCATGCCAGCAGTCTCCCAGGCCAGCCGGGCCACGACCGTCCGGATGTTCCCCCGCGTCCCTCGAGCCCCCGTCTGGTCAGCGTGCAGCCGTGCTCACGGTGAGCCGATGTAGCAGCGCGCAACGGGCCATTCCCCGGACTGCCGAATGCACCCCGCGACGACGGTGGCGCTCGTGTCGAAGTACAGGTTCGCGGTCGCGTCTCAGGGCTGGAAGAAGATGTCCGCCGGCACCTCGAGCGTCTCCTCGCTCGTCGGCGCGCCCGGCGGGCCTACGACCCGGCGGATGACCCCGTCGGCCACGAGGACGAACGCCTGGTCGCTGTAGCCGAGGGCGACGGGCTCGGGGGCCACCGCGATGTCCGGGGGCCGCTGGTAGTCGCGCCGGTCCACCCGACGGGGCGCGGGGGTCCACCCCGAGGGTGCGCTGTCGGGGCGAGCGGTGTCCGCCTGCCCGATGTCCGGGTCGTAGACGGTCGACCCTTCAGGCGTGTCGATCCAGGCGGTACGCCATCGCCCCAGGTGCAGGCAGACGTGACGGCGATCAGGAAGGCGGAGAGCGCCGCACGAGGTGATCAAGGCCGCTGGGATCCGCTCAAGCGCAGGGAGCGCCGCTCGAGAGGGCCGGCCACGCCTCGACCGTGTCACCGTCCACGGCGTAGGCCGTCGAGAGGTCGTTCGCCAGCCACAGCTCGACCCCGGGGCCGTTCTCCCAGCCGGTCGGGATCGCGTCGTCGGGCAGCTCAGCATCGGGAACGAACGACCCGACGGTGCGCTCGGCGAAGACACCCTCTGGGTCGCGTACGAACGAGTGCCCGGCGCGCTCGGTGCTGCCACCGTCACGCGGCCAGTGGATCTCCAGGATCAGGGCACTGTCCATGTCGCAGTGGGTCTCGCCCTCGTAGATCCGGATCACGGATGACGGGACCCCCTCGTCGCGCTCCCACCCCGCCGACGGGCGGCCGGGATCGTCGCCCGTCAGCAGTCGCTCGTCATCGTTGCTGCCGCAGGCGGACGCGGCGAAGACGAGCAGTGCAGGGAGCAGAGCCCGGCTACGAGCGGTCACGCGATCATCATGGTGTCCGGCTATCAGGTCGCTCTGCATCGCAGCCTGATCGCCGCCGAATGGAGACCTCAGGATGTGGACGTAGGTGTCCGTGAAGCCGCCCTGTGTCCCAGAACGGCCCGACGAGGCACCGGACAGCGGGGACCGCGGGGTCCAGACCTCGATCGCCCGGGGCTCCCCCTGATCCAGGGGTGATGACTCGGCCGACAACAGTCCCCAGCTGAGCCTCACGGCACGATGGATAGCGTGACGGGGACGGCCGAGTCAGCGGGCGGAGCTGAGCGCCTGATCCTGGTCCACGGGGCGACCAGCGGGCCGTGGGTGTTCGACCAGTGGCCCGTGGCGTTCCCCGGCTACGACGTCCGCGCTCCGGACCTGCAGGAGGGACTCGACGTCGCCCAGGCGCGGATGAGCGACTATGTCGACCGGGTGCTCGTCGCGGCCGCTGGCCGCCCTTCGGTCGTCTGCGGATGGAGCATGGGGGGCCTCGTGGCATTGATGGCCGCGCAGCAGTCTCCGTTGGAGGCAGTGGTCGTCCTCGAGCCGAGCCTTCCCCTGGAGCTCTCAGGTGGAGATGCCCTTCGGGCACTCCGCTCGGGCACCTACGATGCCGAGTCCGCGTACGGCCCGCTGCCCCCTGGTACGCGGTGCCGCCCAGAATCCCTGCGCGCCCTGGATGAGCGAAAGCGGGGGATCTCGGTTCCATCGGTCACCTGCCCCGTGCTCGTGGTGGCGGGCCGCAGTGGTCACCCACAGGGGCGGATGGTGGCCAGGCACTACGGCGCTGACCTTCTGGAGTTCTCAGACTTGGAACACTCCGATCTGGTCGTCGACCCGGGCGTCCTGGCGGGCGTCGCGTCCTGGCTCCGGGAGCCGCCGCCCTTTCCTGAGTGGGGCAGCCGGAGGTGACCCACGTCGGTCAGGGGCGCGGGTCAGGCGGAGACGAGGAACGATTCGTGGACGACGATCTCGGTGCCGTCGGGGCGCCAGGTGCGCCATCGCCCGTCGGGTCGTCGCTCCACCCGGAACCCGTGGTGCACCTCGGTGTGGTGCCGTTCGCAGAGCAGGGCTGAGTTCTCGAGGCTCGTCGGCCCCTGGTCCTGCACCCATTCGGCGACGTGGTGGGTGCGACCCAGGTCCAGCGGCTGGCCGTCCGGGCCCATCACCACGCGGATGACCGTGCTGTCGCAGGCCGGCCAGCGGGCCTTGGCCGCGGAGATGACGCCGCCGAAGCCGGTGCGGCCGGCTCCCGCTCCGGGGGGAGGTTTTATGAGGTCCTCGAGCGGGATGGTGATGATCACCTGCGGCTTGACCGTCCGCATCGTCGGCAGATCGCCGGATGAGAGGACGTTGTCGGCGAGCTGCACCAGGGCATCGGCCAGCTGCTGGGCGCGGGTGCGGGTGTCCCCCGCGGGGCGGGATGCCTGCAGGATCGACTCGACCGCGGCCTGGAGCTTCTCCCCGCCGATGGCGTCGA
>NZ_FNBT01000016.1 GCF_900102425.1 Blastococcus aurantiacus | reverse complement strand
CCCCTTGTGGGTTGAGGTGGGGAGGCTGGGACCCGGACTGGTAGTAGGCAAGCGATGGGGTGACGCAGGAAGGTAGTCCTACCGGTGAGTGGTAGTACCGGTGCAAGGGTGTGGCCCGCGGGGTAGGCAAATCCGTCCCGCACGAGGGTGAGACCTGACGCATAGCCGAATGAGGCGAATTGGATGATCCTATGCTGCCGAGAAAAGCCTCTAGCGAGTTCCGAGCGGCCCGTACCCCAAACCAACTCAGGTGGTCAGGTAGAGAATACCAAGGCGATCGAGCGAACTGTGGTTAAGGAACTCGGCAAAATGCCCCCGTAACTTCGGGAGAAGGGGGGCCATCTACTGTCAACCGCCTTGCGCGGGGTAGCGGTGGGTGGCCGCAGAGACCAGTGAGAAGCGACTGTTTACTAAAAACACAGGTCCGTGCGAAGTCGTAAGACGATGTATACGGACTGACGCCTGCCCGGTGCTGGAACGTTAAGGGGACGGGTTAGCTCTTCGGGGCGAAGCTCAGAACTCAAGCGCCAGTAAACGGCGGTGGTAACTATAACCATCCTAAGGTAGCGAAATTCCTTGTCGGGTAAGTTCCGACCTGCACGAATGGCGTAACGACTTCTCAGCTGTCTCAACCACAGGCTCGGCGAAATTGCACTACGAGTAAAGATGCTCGTTACGCGCGGCAGGACGGAAAGACCCCGGGACCTTTACTATAGCTTGATATTGGTGTTCGGTTCGGCTTGTGTAGGATAGGTGGGAGACTGCGAAGCGGGCACGCCAGTGTTCGTGGAGTCGCCGTTGAAATACCACTCTGGTCGAATTGGATGTCTAACTTCGGTCCGTGATCCGGATCAGGGACAGTGTCAGGTGGGTAGTTTAACTGGGGCGGTTGCCTCCCAAAATGTAACGGAGGCGCCCAAAGGTTCCCTCAGCCTGGTTGGCAATCAGGTGTCGAGTGCAAGTGCACAAGGGAGCTTGACTGTGAGACCGACGGGTCGAGCAGGAGCGAAAGCTGGGACTAGTGACCCGGCACCGGCATGTGGAAGCGGTGTCGCTCAACGGATAAAAGGTACCCCGGGGATAACAGGCTGATCTTCCCCAAGAGTCCATATCGACGGGATGGTTTGGCACCTCGATGTCGGCTCGTCGCATCCTGGGGCTGGAGTAGGTCCCAAGGGTTGGGCTGTTCGCCCATTAAAGCGGTACGCGAGCTGGGTTTAGAACGTCGTGAGACAGTTCGGTCCCTATCCGCCGTGCGCGTAAGAGACTTGAGAAGAGCTGTCCCTAGTACGAGAGGACCGGGACGGACGAACCTCTGGTGTGCCAGTTGTACCGCCAGGTGCACTGCTGGTTAGCTACGTTCGGCAGGGATAACCGCTGAAAGCATCTAAGCGGGAAGCTCGCTTCAAGATGAGGTCTCTCACCGGGTTAACCGGGTAAGGCCCCCGCCCAGACCAGCGGGTTGATAGGCCGGAAGTGGAAGCACCGCAAGGTGTGGAGCTGACCGGTACTAATAGGCCGAGGGCTTGACCACACACACCCACTCGGGCTGTCGTGCAGGTCAGGGTCAATTAACGAAGATTGCTTCGCGTCCACTGTGCGGTTCTGAACGCACGAACCAGGTC
>NZ_FNBT01000011.1 GCF_900102425.1 Blastococcus aurantiacus | reverse complement strand
GGCAGCTGGCAGGACCGCCGCCCCTCCGGCGACCGACCCCAGCGCACCGATGGTGGGCGGCCGGACTCGGGCGGTGCCGGCAACTGGCGGGACCGCCGACCGTCGGATGACCGGCGGGGTGCCCCCAGCCGTCCGCCGCGGGCGGACGAGCGGACCGATCGCCGTCCGCCGCTCCCCCCGGGCCCGGACATCCCCGAGTGGGCCGATCCGCGTGACCTCGACCCCGCCGTCCGCACGGCCCTGAAGGGGCTTGACCCCCGGGGTGTCGACAAGGTCGCCGGCCACCTGGTCGCAGCAGGCACCCTGGTCGACGAGGACCCGGAGGCAGCACTGGCCCACGCGCGCGCCGCTCGCGACCGCGCTTCCCGCGTCGCCGTCGTCCGTGAGGCCGTGGGGGTCGCCGCCTACCACGCCGGTGACTACGCCGAGGCCGCGCGCGAGCTGCGCGCGTACCGGCGCATGAGCGGGGACCACGCCTACCGTGCCGTCCTCGCCGACTGCGAACGCGCGCTCGGTAGGCCCGAGGTCGCCCTGCGTCTCGTCGCGGAGGCCCTCACCGAGTCCCCCGACGAGGAGGAGCAGGCGGAGCTCCGGCTCGTCGAGGCCGGCGCCCGCCGGGACCTCGGCGAGGACGCCGCCGCGCGGTTGGTCCTCGAGGCGGCCCTCGGCGGACGCCCGAAGCCGGAGTCGCTCGTCGAAGGTGACGAGATCCGGCTGCGCTTCGCCGCGGCCTACGCCGACCTGCTGCACGCGCAGGGCGAGGAGGCGCTGGCCCAGGAGTGGCACGACGCGGTGACCGCGCTCGACCCCGCCGCGCTCGAGGACTCCGTCGAGTTCACCGAGCTCGAGGAGCTGGAGGACGACGAGCTGGAGGACGACGAGCTGGAGGACGACGAGCTCCAGGACGGCGAGGACCTCGCGGAGGACCAGCCCGAGGATGGCGACGAGTCCGTCGAGCTCGCGGCGGACGAGGCCGAGGATGACGACGCGGCCGCCGACGACGACGAGGACGCCGAGCTGACCGACCCGGAATCGCTCGAGGCGGCCCTCCAGGTGGAGTTCTCGAGCGCCGAGGGCGACGGCGCCCGAGCCGGGGGCCCCGACTTCCCCACCTCGGGCCGGTCGTTCCAGGACGAGGTCGAGGCTGAGGTCGCCGAACTCCTCGGCGAGACCGGCGACGACGGTGCCGACGACCAGGCGTCCGGCGAGGACGACGGCGGCACGGACAGCACAGGCTCCTGACGGACGGGCGGCGGGCGTCCACACCCGCCGTCCGGGTCCACAGATGGTGGCCGCCCCTGGGTCAGGGGCGGCCATCCGTCCAGGCTCGCTGCATGAGCGTGGCTGTGATCGATCGGAACGACGTGGTGCTCCGCGGGCGGCTGTCCGCGCCGGCGGAGGTCCGCACCCTGCCCAGCGGGGACACGCTGGTCAGCTTCCGCCTGGTGGTGCGCCGCCCGGAACCGCGACCGCGGGGGCAGTCGGTCGACGTGCTCGCCTGCATCACCTATGACCGTTCCCTGCAGCGGCGGGTGGCGGCGTGGCAGCCGGGCGACGTCGTCGAGGTCGAGGGCGCCCTGCAACGGCGGTTCTGGCGCACCGGCTCGGGCACGGCCTCGGTGTGCGAGGTGAACTGCCGGCGCGGGCGCAAGGTGCCGCGCGCCGCCGGTGCCGCCTCCGAGCGCACGGCGTGAGCGGGTCAGTCCGCCAGAGGGCGCAGAACCAGGCCGGTCCGGGGCTTGGGCACGAAGAGCGTCGACTTGCGGGGCATCCGGGCCCCCGCCCGCGCGACGGCGGCGACGTCGGCGGGCGAGGGCGGGCGGAGCAGCAGGGCGACACCGGAGCGCTCCACCGCGACGCTCAGCGCTTCGTCCACCGTGTGCGCGATCAGCAGTTCCTCCGATCGGTCGGCCCGGCCCCACAGTCCCTCGATGAGGCCCTTGTGGGCGAGCACGACGTCGAGGTGGCGCCAGACGTCCGGCGCCTCCGGGGGAACCCGGGCGGCGACGGCCGGGGACGGGTGGTCGAGCAGGACCAGCCGGCGGCCGTCGCTGATCAGGTAGCCGGAGCCGTCGCAGCGGGCCAGCCAGGTGGTCACGGCTGCCGCGAGAGCGTCCGGCGACACCTCGGGCAGCGGCATCTCGGTGACGGTGAAGCCGGCCGACGCAGCTGTCGCGGCCTCGTCGAGCGCCAGGTCGGGCAGCACCCGGTGGATCGCCGCCACGCGCAACCCGCCCGGTCCCATGGGGGTCAGGAGCGCGAGCACGGCGTCGCAGCCGGGGCAGCCGGGATCGGTGCGCTGGTGGGCCCGGGCGGCGGCGAAGCGGTGGTGACCGTCGGCGATGACGGCGCCGGTGCGCCCGAACGCGTCGGTCACCCGGGCGATCGTTGCGGGGTCGGCCACCCGCCAGAGCCGGTGCCGGACGCCGTCGTCGTCGCCGAGTTCCAGCGTCGGTGCCGCCTGCATAGCCCGCTCGGTGAGGGCGGTGACGCCTGCATCGGCATCGTGGGCTAGCACGATCGGCTCGAGGTCGGTGCGGGTCGCCGCCAGCAGCGCACGACGTCCCTCCACCGCGACGGGGAACGTGTCCTCGTGGGGCAGCACGGCCGGCGAACCCGGTACCGGGAGGCCGACGGCCGCGAGCCAGCCCACCGTGGCCGCCTCGCCTCCCGGCGGCTGGAGCTCGTAGACCCACAGGGCCGGCTCGTCGTCCCTGACCAGGACGCGGTCGTCCTGCCAGCTGCGCAGGGTCCGGGCGGCGTGCGTGGCCCACGGCGGCGGGCCCCCGGCCACGGGCGCCGGCGCGGCCACGGGCGAGTCGTCCACCTGCGGCAGGATGAGGCGCACGATGTTGTGCGGATCGGATCCCGCGAGCCGGCTCCGCCCGTCGGCGGTCACCAGGTCGTAGGCCGGCGACGTCACGCGGGCCAGGTGCGCGGGGTCGGGCGAGGAGTAGGTCAGGGCGCGGAAGGGCCGCACCCCGAGACCTGTCGCATGATCGGACGGGCGGCGGTCCGCCGGCGACGAGGGCACTCCCGAATCGTAGGAGCGTCCCGCCGCGCCCCGGTCGGCGCGGCACACATGGCCGGTCGATCGGCAGGCGGAGCGGCGCACACCAGCAGGAGGACCTCGATGCCCGGAGCACCCACCCTCGCCAGCGGGTCGGGCGGACCGCTGTCGGCCGCGCACGACGTGGCGCTGCTCGACCTCGACGGCGTCGTGTACGTCGGTCCCGACGCGGTGCCGGGCGTGCCGGAGGCGCTGACCGAGGTGCGCGGCTCGGGCATGCGCCTGGGCTTCGTGACCAACAACGCCGCCCGCACCCCCGAGGAGGTCGCCACGCATCTGACGGAGCTGGGCGTGCCCGCGGAGGCCACCGACGTCATCACCAGCTCGCAGGCCGCGGCCACCGTCGTCGCGGAGCTGCTCGGTCCCGGCGCCCGCGTCCTCCCGGTCGGCGGCCACGGCGTCGCTACGGCGCTGCGGGCGGCCGGCCTCACCGTCGTCGAGCGGGCCGAGGACCAGCCGGACGCCGTCGTGCAGGGCTACGGCCGGGAGGTCGGCTGGGCGCAGCTCGCGGAGGCCGTCGTGGCCGTGCGCAACGGTGCCCGGCACGTCGCCACCAACACCGACGCCACCATCCCCTCGCCGCGCGGTCCGCTCCCGGGCAACGGCGCCATGGTGGCCGTGGTCAGCGCGGTCACCGGGCGTCCTCCGCTGGTCACCGGGAAGCCGGACCCGGCCATGCACGCCGAGTGCGTGCGGCGGACGTCCGCCCGGCTCCCGCTGGTGGTCGGCGACCGGCTCGACACCGACATCGAAGGTGCCCGGCGAGCCGACGCATCCAGCCTGCTGGTGCTCTCGGGGGTCACCGATCCCCGGACGCTGCTCGCCGCCGGTCCGGAGCACCGGCCCGACCACCTCGGCTCCGACGCGTCGGCGCTGCTCGCAGCCCACCCGCCGGTCCTCGGGACCGCTACCGGGTGGCGGTGCGGCGGCTGGGAGGCGCGGCCGGGCGAGGCGGGCGCGCTCCTGCTCGTGCAGGTGGGGGACATGGCCGGCCCGGCCGAAAGCAGCGCCGACGGTCTGGACGGGCTGCGGGCGCTGTGCGTCGCGCACTGGAGCCGCCATCCCGGCGAGGGCGTGGCCGCGCAGGCGGTGGCGGGCGACGCGCCTGCCGGCGCGGCGCTCGAGCGTTGGGGCCTGGTGGACGGTTGAGCGGAGAACCCGCGCTCAGAGCAGCTTGCGCAGCCGCAGCATGTCGCGCAGCCCCGCTTCGAGCTTGACGCGACCGGTCGCCCACGCCGGGCCGAAGGACAGTTCTCCCGCGGTCAGGGCGAGGAGGTCGTCGCTCGACATCGTCAGCCGGATGTCGGCGCGAGCCACGTCGGGCCCCTGCGGCAGCACCTGCACGTCGTGCACCGCACCGGAGCTCAGCCGGCCGACCACCACCTGGTCGAGGTCGGTCAACCGACACGACAGGCTGCGGTCCAGCCCGGCGGCCGCGGGGTTGGCCGCCAGGTCTCCGAGGATGCTCCGGAGAGCGGTCAGGCACTGATCCATCGTGGCCACGCGGGTGCTTCTCCTGCCGACGTCGAGGTACCGGGCGCCAGACGGTAGCGCCTGCGCTCCGTGGCGCCGTGCCCCGTCACCGGTGACCGGTAACCTCGGCGACGCACCGGAGCGGTGCCCGGCCGGCATCCCGCCGCGTCCGGGGCCGTCGGCCGCCGCACCACCACCGAGCGCGCGAGAGACGGGGAGACGATGACCGAGCCGAGCCGGCAGCGTCCCGTGCCGGGTCCGCCGCGCCAGGTCCCGGTCGCGGACAGCCCGACGACCGCCGCATCAGCCGCTCCCGCGAGCCAGGCGGACCACGACCACGCGGACCCCGCCGCCGACCGGTTCGCCGACCTCGAGCAGCGCCCCGTCGCCGAGCACGTGGCCGTGTTCGAGGACGAGCACGGTCGGCTCCAGCGCGAGCTCGGCACGATCGACCAGCTCTGATGGTCCGTCGCAGGCTCGATGCCGAGCTGGTGCGCCGGGGCCTGGCCCGGTCCCGCGAGCACGCGGTCGCCCTCATCGCCGAGGGCCGGGTCGCCGTCTCCGGGCGGGCCGCCACCAAGCCGGCGACCGGGGTGGACGCCGGCGACCCCGTGGTCGTCCGCACCGACCCCGACCAGCCCAGCTGGGTGTCCCGCGGCGCGCACAAGCTGATCGGCGCCCTGGAGGCGTTCCCCGTGGCCGTCGAGGGACGTCGCGCACTGGACGCGGGTGCCTCCACGGGTGGCTTCACCGAGGTGCTGCTGCAGCGCGGCGCCGCCGAGGTCGTCGCCGTCGACGTGGGGTACGGGGAGCTGGCCTGGCCGCTGCGCACCGACGAGCGGGTGCGCGTCCACGAGCGGACCAACGTGCGGACGCTGACGCCGGAGGCCATCGACGGCCCGGTCGACCTGGTGGTCGCCGACCTGTCGTTCATCTCGCTGCGCCTGGTCCTGCCCGCGCTCACCGGCTGCGCCGCCCCGGAGGCGGATCTGCTCCCCATGGTGAAGCCTCAGTTCGAGGTCGGGCGGGAACGGCTCGGCGCCGGTGGCGTCGTGCGCGATCCCGAGCACCGCGTGCAGTCCGTCCTGGAGGTCGCCGCCGCAGCGGGGGCCCTGGGGTGGGGGACCGCCGGCGTGGTGGCCAGCCCCTTGCCCGGCCCCGCCGGGAACGTGGAGTTCTTCCTCTGGCTGCGCCGCGACGCGGGGCCGGCGCAGGAGGACGACGTCCGTCGAGCAGTCCAGGAGGGACCGCAGTGAGTCCGACCAGTGAGGGCGCCCGCGCCTCGCAGCCCCGGCGCGTCCTGCTGACCGTGCACACGGGCCGGCGGGACATCGTCGAGCTGGCCCGCAGCTCGGCGGCACGGCTGCAGGACGGCGGCATCGTCGTGCGCCTGCTCGACGACGAGGCCACCGACCTCGACATTGCCGGCGCCGAGGTGGTGCCGGCCGACGAGAAGGCGGCCCTCGACACCGAGATCGTCATGGTCTTCGGCGGCGACGGCACGTTCCTGCGCGCCGCGGAGCTCGCCCGGTACACCGACGCCGCCCTCATGGGTGTGAACCTCGGCCGGGTCGGCTTCCTCGCCGAGACCGAGCCCGAGGCGGTCGAGGAGACGCTGCAGGCCATCGAGCGGTGCGAGTACTCCGTGGAGGAGCGGCTGGCGATCGCGGTGGACGTCATCGACGCCGAGGGCACGGTGGTCGGCGGGACGTGGGCGCTCAACGAGGTGTCCATCGAGAAGGCCGAGCGCTCGCGGGTCCTCGACGTCGTCATCTCCATCGACGGCCGGCCGCTCACCAGCTTCGGCTGCGACGGGGTGCTGTGCGCCACGCCCACCGGATCGACCGCCTACGCCTTCTCCGCCGGCGGACCCGTGGTCTGGCCCGACGTCGAGGCGCTGCTGCTCGTGCCCACGAACGCCCACGCGCTGTTCGCCCGGCCACTGGTGACCTCGCCGAACTCCGTGCTGACCGTGACCGTCCCCGCCGACGGCAACCGCGCCCGCGCCTCGGCGGACGGCCGCCGCATGGTCGACGTCCCCGACGGAGGGCGCGTCGACGTCCGCAAGGCCACCCGGCCGGTGCGGATCGCCCGTGTGCACGCCGCCACCTTCGGCGACCGGCTGGTCGCCAAGTTCGGCCTGCCGGTGCGCGGCTTCCGCGACGCCCGGCACGCCGGGCCCGGCCACGAGCTCTACACCAGCCGGAACGTCCTCACCCGCGGCGTCATCACCGGGGGCGGCGACGTCGTGGCCGGAGGGGAGGCGGCCGGTGCCGGCTCGCACGAAGACGCCTGACGAAGGACCCTCCTGCCCCCCACCCCTCGCTGACGCTCGGGGCGGGACCCTGCAGGAGGGCCGTTCCAGCACGTCACCGGGCCGCCTCACCGAGCTCCGCATCCGCGGGCTCGGCGCGATCGACGACGTCACCCTCGAGCTCGGCCCGGGCCTGACCGTGGTCACCGGTGAGACCGGTGCCGGCAAGACGATGGTCGTCAGCGGCCTGACGCTGCTCTTCGGCGGGCGCGCCGACCAGGGCCGGGTCCGGGCCAACGGCCGGGCCGGGGTGGAGGGTCGGCTGACCCTGCCGCCGGACTCCCCGGTGTGGCAGCGCGCCGCCGACGCCGGCGCCGACCCCGACGACGACGGCAGCCTCATCCTGGCGCGCACGATCAGCGCCGAGGGGCGCTCCCGGGCCTTCCTCGGGGGACGCAGCGTGCCGGTCGGCGTGGTCTCCGAGCTGGCCGAGAGCCTGCTCGCCGTCCACGGGCAGACCGACCAGCTGCGCCTCTCCCGCCCCGCCGAGCAGCGACGAGCGCTGGACCGCTACGCCGGGACCGAGCACCTCGCGCTCATCGACCGCTACCGCGAGGCCCACGACCGCTGGCGGGCCGCCGCCGCCGAGCTCGACCGCCGGCGCAGCCAGGCCCGTGAACTGGCGCAGGCCGCCGACGTGCTGCGACACGGCCTGGAGGAGATCGAGGCCGCCGCTCCCGAGCCGGGCGAGGACGAGGCGCTGGCCACCCAGGTGAAGCGGCTCAGCGACGCCGACGCGCTGCGCGCCGCGGCCGACGAGGCGCGCATGGCCCTGGTCGGCGACGTGACCGGCGACCTCGGCGGGGGAGACGTCCCGCAGGACGCCACCGCCGCGCTGGCCATCGCCGAGCGCGCGCTGGCCGGGTCGGACGATCCGACGCTGGTGCTCCTCGCCCAGGACCTCGCGGACGCCGTCGCCGTGGTGTCGGACGTCGCGGGGCAGCTCGCCGGCTACGTGGCCGACCTCGACGCCGATCCCGCGCGCCTGGCCGAGGTGCTCGACCGACGGGCGCTCATCACCGGCCTGACCCGGAAGTACGCCGACCCCGGCGACGGGCTGGCCGGCGTGCTGGCCTGGGCGGACGAGGCACGGCGGCGGCTGTCCGAGCTGGACGTCTCCGACGAGGCGCTGGACCAGCTCGCCGCGGCGCGCGACGCCGCCCGCGCGCAGGTGGACGACCTCGGGGCGCGGATCTCCGCCGGGCGCCGGGCCGCCGCCGACGGCTTCGCGGCCGAGGTAGGCCGGGAGCTGACCGGGCTGGCCATGAAGAGCGCCCGGGTCTCCTTCTCCATCGAGACGGACCCCGACGAGCCCGGTCCGGACGGCCTGGACCAGGTCGCGCTGCTGCTCGCCGCGCACCCCGGCGCACCGGCACGCCCGGTGCACAAGGGCGCCTCGGGTGGTGAGCTCTCCCGCGTCATGCTCGCCATCGAGGTGGTCTTCGCCGGCGCCGACCCGGTGCCGGTCATGGTGTTCGACGAGGTGGATGCCGGCGTCGGTGGACAGGCCGCGGGCGAGATCGGCCGCCGGCTGGCGCAGCTGGCCCGCCAGCACCAGGTCGTCGTCGTCACCCACCTGGCGCAGGTCGCCGCGTTCGCCGACACGCACCTGGTCGTCGACAAGTCCCCGGACACCGGGGCGGGGGTCACCGCCACCGACATCCGGGCGGTTCAGGCCGACGACCGCGTGCGCGAACTCGCCCGGATGCTCTCCGGGCTGGCCGACAGCGACACCGGCCAGGCCCACGCCCGGGAGCTGCTCACCGTCGCGGCGGAGGCCCGCGGGTGAATGGTGCGTGCCCGGTCGGGTGACTCGGCTTTGCACGACGGATCTCCGGGGTAGGGGTCAGTGGTGACCTGCTTCTCCTCGGCCGACGAATCGGCCCACTACGGGTTCTCCGTCTGCATGCTGCTCGAGCAGTACCGCGACCAGCTCGGCTGGGAGCGCGACGGTGTCGTCGAGCTGGGCAGCGGTGACGCCACCGCCATCTCCGACGTCGTGGCGAGCCTCCCGGGGCTCCGGGTGCGTGGCTTCGACATCAGCGCGCCCTCGGTCGAGAAGGCCCGCGAGAACATCCGCGCCCGGGGCGTGGACGACCGCTACACCGTGGAGCTGGGCGACTTCTTCGACCAGGCGGACTCCTCCGGTGGCCCGCAGATCGCCACCGTGATCTCCAACCCGCCCTACATCCCCGCGCCGGACCGCGACATCCTCATGCCCGAGCTCTGGGGCGGCGTGTACGGCAACGACCTGGTGCTGCAGCTGCTCAAGACCGGCTACGACAACGTCGTCGCCGCGGTCGCCAGCTACTCCGACCCCGTGACCACGGTGCGCACCGCCGAGGACGCGGGCTACCGCGTGGCCAACTTCCTCGCGATGGGCCTGGACTACGGCACGTACAGCAGCGAGCCGAAGGTCCGCGACCACATCCGCCGGCTCTGCGACGAGGGGCGCGGCTGGGCCGGGGACGACGAGTACATGGTCGCCGTGGCGCTGTTCACCCGGAACGCCGACGTCCCCGGCGACCGCGCCGACCAGCTCCTCCGCGCCCTGCAGCTCTGACGGTGCGGGGCCCGCAGGGGTCCCGCACCGCCAGGGCGCTAGCGGCGCTTGGCGTAGCCGGCGAGGCCGAACTGCAGGAGGGCCAGCCCGCGGCGGCCCTGCCGGCGCAGCTCGCCGGACAACTCGGGCCCGGTCACCCCGGCCAGCACCCGGTCGCGCGCGAGCTCGAGCAGCGAGGCGTACAGCCCCAGGACGGCGTGCGCCGCCAGCCACGGCTCCACCTGCCCCGGCCAGGCCCGCGTCTCCTCGGCGATCAGGCCGGCCAGCGCGTCGGTGAGCTCGCCCAGGATCTCCCGCTCGCGGACCTGAAGCGTGCGGCTGCCGCGGATCACCCGTGCCATGCGGGCGACGCCCTCGGCCGCCTCCGGCGCCCCCAGCAGGCCCACCGCCGCGACGACGAAGCTCCCGGCCGCCGCGGAGACCGACTCTCCGGACGGGCGGCTGCGCACCGCGTCCAGCAGCGCCTCGCGCATCGGCGGGTCGGCGTCGAAGACCAGTCCCTCCTTCATCGGGAAGTGGTTGAAGACGGTCTTCTCCACCACGCCCGCGCGCTTGGCGATCTCGACGACGCTGACGGAGTCGAAGCCACGCTCGGCGAAGAGGTCCGCGGCGGCGTCGACGATCCGCGCCCGTGTCTCCTGGTAACGCTGCTCACGTCTGCCCGGCGTGCGGGCACCGCGCCGGGCGGCCTCGCCGTCGCCCTCGCGCACCGGTGCGGTGCCGTCCGCGGTGGCTGGCGCCGCCGGCACGACGTCGACCGCCGCCTGGTCGCCGGAGGTCGTCCGCACGGGGGCCGGCGGAGGCGGGGGAGCGGTGGGGAACGCCCTGATCAGCGGCGAGGGGACCGCGGGCGCGGGTTCGGCCGCCGGGGTCGCCGGCACGGGGGGAAGAGGGTCGGTACGGGGCACTGCGCGGGCCACTCCAGTCACAGGCGCAACGCTAGTCACGACTCGGTAACGGTCTCGCGCGAGCGCTGAACACGGCGCCGCTGGCGTGTCGCCGGGAAGTGGTGTCGCGCACTCTGCGTGACCGGTGGATCGCAGTTGCGCGTCGGAGGTCCGGCGGGTGAACGGCCCGTGAAAGCATGCAGGTCATGCGCATCGGCACCCTTCGACGTGGCCGGGCACAGGAGTCGGGTCCCGGCGTGTCCGGCGTCGTCCGCCTGGACCGCCGCACGAAGACCCTGACCAAACGGCTGCGCCCAGGCGACATCGCCGTCATCGACCACGTCGACATCGACCGGGTCAGCGCCGACGCGCTGGTGAGCTGCAAGGTCGCAGCCGTCGTCAACGCCGCGCCCAGCATCTCCGGCCGCTACCCCAACCTCGGGCCCGAGATCCTGGTCAACGCCGGCATCCCGCTGCTCGACGGCGTCGGGCGCGACGTCTTCGCCGCCCTCAAGGAGGGCACCTCCGTCCGGCTGGTCGAGAACCAGCTGATGACCGGGGACGGCACCGTGGTCGCCGAGGGCGTGGCGCAGGACGCCGAGCGCATCGCCGCCTCGATGGCCGAGGCGCGCGCCGGGCTCTCCGCGCAGCTCGAGGCGTTCGCGGCCAACACGATGGAGTACATGAAGCGCGAGCGCGCGCTGCTCCTCGACGGCGTGGGCGTGCCCGACGTCAGCACGGCGATCGACGGCCGCCACGTGCTCATCGTCGTGCGCGGTTACGACTACAAGGAGGACCTGCACGCGCTGCGGTCCTACATCCGGGACTACCGGCCGGTCCTCATCGGGGTCGACGGCGGCGCCGACGCGCTGATCGAGGCCGGTTACCAGCCCGACATGATCATCGGCGACATGGACTCGGTGAGCGACGCTTCGCTGACCTCCGGTGCCGAGGTCGTGGTGCACGCCTACCCCGACGGCCGGGCCCCGGGGTTGCCCCGCGTGCAGGAGCTCGGCGTCGAGGCCATCACCTTCCCCGCAGCCGCCACCAGCGAGGACATCGCGATGCTGCTCGCCGACGAGAAGGGCGCCAAGCTCATCGTCGCCGTGGGCACCCACGCCACCCTCGTCGAGTTCCTGGACAAGGGCCGAGGCGGCATGGCGTCCACGTTCCTCACCCGGCTGCGCCTGGGCGGGAAGCTGGTCGACGCCAAGGGCGTGAGCCGGCTGTACCGCAGTCGCATCTCGACCACGGCCCTGGTCGTCCTCGTGCTCGCGGCCTTCGTCGCCATCGGCTCCACCCTCGTGGTGTCGACCGCCGGACGGGTCTACCTCGACCTGCTGCTCGACCAATGGAACAGCTTCGTGTTCTGGCTGGAGAACCTCTTCTCGTGATCGACTTCCGCTACCACCTGGTCTCGCTGATCGCCGTCTTCCTCGCGATCGCGCTCGGGATCGTCATCGGCACCACCGCGCTGAACGGGCAGATCCTCGACGACCTCGAGAGCCAGGTCGACGCCCTCGAGACGGACAAGCGCTCGCTGGAGGACAGGTCGCAGATGCTGCAGGGCCGGCTCGACTCCACCGACCAGTTCCAGGCCGCGGTCGCCCCGGCCCTGGTGGACGGCGCCCTCACCGACAGCAGCGTCCTGCTCGTGCTCGCCGACGAGGACGTCGAGACCGAGGACGTCGAGGAGATCAGCGCGCTGATCACCGACGCCGGCGGCACCATCGCCGGGCAGATCACCCTGGCCCCCGCGTTCAGCGACCCCGCCTCCGAGTCCAGCCTGCAGAGCTACGCCACCGGCTCCGGTCTGCCCGCGGGCATCACGCTGCCCGACGTCGACGACGCCGGCGAGCTGGTGGGCTCGCTGCTGGCGCAGGTGCTCATGGTCCCCGCGGGCGGCACCCCGCCGGACACCGCCGCGACCTCCTCGGTGCTCGCCGGGCTCCCCGCGCTCGAGGTGCTGCGGACCGACAGCGACTCGGTCACCGCGGCCGACTACGCCGTCGTCCTCACCGCCGGCGAGCTGACCGACGACGACGCCGCGGACCGGAACGCCAACCTCGTCGAGCTGGTCGCCGCGCTGGACGCCGCCGGCTCCGGGGTCGTCGTCGCCGGCGACGCGGTGTCGGCGCGCGAGAACGGCCTGGTCGGCACGGTCCGCAGCGACCCCGACCTCTCCGCCTCCGTGTCCACCGTCGACAACGCCGGCACGCCGGCCGGCCGGATCAGCACCGTCCTCGCCCTGCGGGCGGAGGGGGAGGGCACCTCCGGCGCCTACGGCACGGGCGAGAACACTTCTCCGGTGCCCCCGGTCACGACCCCGTGACGCCGCGGCCCCCCGCCCGCTCCCGGGCGGGCCTCGTGCTCGCCGGTGCCGCGGCCGGTCGGGCCGCGCTCGCGGTGGCCGCCGCCCTCGCCGCCTCCGACCGCGGCCGGGCGTGGGCCCGCACCAACTACGCAGGGCGGCCGGTGACCCTGCTCGGGGGACCGGCGCTGGCCCTGGCAGCCACGGCCACCGGCGTCCTCGGCGCCCCGGCCGGGCTGCGCACCGCCACCGCCGTGGCCGGCGGCGTGTCCGGTCTGGTCGGTGGCTACGACGACCTCGTCGGCGCCCGCCCCGAGCAGGCGCGCGACAAGGGGCTGGCCGGCCACCTCCGTGCCCTGCGCGCCGGCCGGGTGTCCGCCGGCGCGGTCAAGGTCGCCGGCATCGGGGCCGCGGGCGCCGTCGCCGCCCTGCTCACGTCCCGCGGCCGCGGGACGGGGGCGCTGGCCGACGCCGTCCTCACCACGGGCCTGGTCGCCGGCACCGCCAATCTGCTCAACCTGCTGGACCTGCGCCCGGGGCGGGCGGCGAAGGCCGGTGTGCTCGCGGCCGCGGCCACCCTGGGCGGTGCCCCCGGATCCCTGGTGGCGGGGCCCCTCGGTGCCGCCCTCGCAGTCCTGCCGGACGACCTCGGCGAGCGGGTGATGCTCGGCGACAGCGGGGCCAACGCCCTGGGCGCGCTGCTCGGCCTGAGGCTGGCCGCGGGGCCCTCGCGCGGTCGTCGGGCCGGGCTGCTCGCCGGTATCACCGCGCTGACGCTGGCCAGCGAGAAGGTCAGCTTCACCCGGGTCATCGACGCCACCCCGGGGCTGCGCGACCTGGACCGGCTCGGCCGCCGGCCGTCGTGACCCGCCGGTCGGTCGCGCAGGGGGTCGCCGGGGCCGCGGCGCTGATCGCCGTCCTGACGCTGCTGGCCCGCGTGGCCGGCTTCGGCCGCACCCTGGTCTTCACCAACGCGGTGGGCGCGGACACCACAGGTGACGCCTACCAGGCGGCCAACACCGTCCCGAACATCGTGTTCGAGGTCGTCGCGGGGGGAGCGCTGGCGGCACTGGTCGTGCCGATGCTCGCCGGTGGCATCGCGGTCGGCGACCGTGAGCAGGTGCGCCGGACGGCGTCGGCGCTCCTGGGCTGGACCCTGCTGGTCCTGACTCCGCTGGCCGTGGTCATCGCGCTGTTCGCCGAGCCCATCGCCCGCGTCCTGAGGCCCGGTCAGCCGGAGCAGGTCGACCTGGCCGCCCGGCTCCTGCTCGTCTTCGCGCCGCAGGTCGTGCTCTACGGCATCGGCATCGTGCTGGCCGGCGTGCTGCAGGCGCACCGCCGCTTCGCCGCCCCCGCCCTCGCCCCGCTGCTGTCCAGCGTGGTGGTCGCCTCGGCCTACCTGTTGTTCGCCGGCATGGGCGGCAGCCGCGACGTCGCCGACCTGTCGCGGCCGGCCGAGCTCGTCCTCGGCGTGGGGACGACGCTCGGCGTGGTGGCGCTGAGCCTGAGCCTGCTCGTCCCGCTGCGCCGGCTCGGCCTGGGGCTGCGGCCCTCGCTGCGTTTCCCGGTCGGCGCGGCCCCGCGGGTGCGCCGGCTCGCGGTGGCCGGTGTGCTGACCCTGGCCGGTCAGCAACTGGTCGCCTTCGTGGCGATCCGCCTCACCGGCGGGAACGCGCCCGAGGGCAGCCTCGTGGTCTACGGCGCCGGCCTCACGCTCTTCCTCGTCCCGTGGGCCGCGCTGGCCGTGCCGCTGGCGACGTCGGCCTACCCGGGGCTGTCCGAGCGGGCCGAGCTGGGCGACGACGCCGGCTATGCCCGCGCGCTCGCCCCGGTGACCGCGCTGGTGGTCGCCGCCTCGGCGGGAGCCGCCGCGCTGCTGATCGCGGTGGCCGGTCCCATGGCGCGGGTCTTCCTGAGCTCGGGCACCGACGCCGGCGTGGGCGCGCTGCGGGACACCACGATCGCCTTCGCCCCGGGGCTCGTGGGGTACGGACTCGTCGCCGTCCTCACCCGCGCCCTGTACGCGCGCGGGGAGTGGAAGGCGCCGACCGCGTGCGTGGTCGGCGGCTGGCTGGTCGCCGTCGTCGCCGACGTCGTCCTCGCCGCCGCGCTGCCGGACGCCGACCGTGCGGCCGCGCTCGGTACCGGCCACACGCTGGGCGTCACCGTCGCCGGGGTGGCGCTGCTCGTCGTGGTCGCCCGCACCGCCCCGGCGGGCTCGCTCACCGGACTGCCCCGCATCGCGACGACGGCGCTCGCCGCCGCCGCGGCCGGGGCGGCCGCCGGGCTGGCCCTGTCCCGGGCCCTCGGCGCGGATCCGGTCCCCGACGACGGGGTCCTCGCCGCGATCGGCGTCGGCGTGCTGGCCGGAGCACTCGTGCTCGTCGTCGTCCTGGGCGTCATGATGGGGGCCGCGCGGGGGCCGCTGTCCGCCGCGCTCGGCGCTCTGCGTGCGCCCGACCGGCAGGAGGTGCACCGTGGCTGAGCGACCGCCGCTCGCCGGTCGCCGTGTCGTCGAGGTGCTGGCCACCAGCGCCGGCGGGGTGGGCACGCACGTCCGGGCCCTGCTGCCGACGCTGCGCGAGGCCGGCGCCGACGTCGGGGTGTGCGGTGCGCCGGCGACCGAGGAGCTGTTCGGCTTCACCGCCAGCGGGGCGGACTTCACTCCCGTGGGCATCTCCTCCGGGCTGGCGCCGGTGGCCGACGCCCGGGCCGTCCTCCAGCTGCGCCGCGCCGTCGCCGGTGCCGACCTGGTGCACGCCCACGGGCTGCGCGCCGGTCTGGTCGCGGCCGCGGCGCTGCGCCTCCGGAGGCCGCGTCCGCCGCTCGTCCTCACCCTGCACAACGCCCTCCAGGAGGGCGGTGGCCGGTTGCGAGGTGCGATGCAGGCCCTGGAGCGGCTGACCGTGCGGGGCGCCGACCTGGTGCTGGCCGTCTCCAGCGACCTCGCCGCCAACGCCCGGCGGGCCGGCGCCCCCGACGTGCGGGTCGCTCCCGCGCTCGCGCCGCCGCTGCCCCCCGCCCAGCGCAGCCGCGACGAGGTCCGGGCCGAGCTGGGCCTCGCCGAGGGCAGGCCCCTGGTGGTGGCGGTGGGCCGGTTGCACCCGCAGAAGGGCTACGACGTCCTCTTCGACGCCCTGGGCCGGTGGGCCGGCACCGACGACGCCCCGCTGGTCGCGATCGCCGGGGACGGGCCGCTGCACGACGAGCTGGCCGCCCGGATCGCGGCGGAGCGGCTGCCGGTCGTGCTGCTCGGGCGACGCGGCGACGTCCCCGACCTGCTCGGTGCGGCCGACGTGTGCGTGCTCCCCTCGCGCTGGGAGGGCAGCCCCTTCACCGCCCAGGAGGCGCTGCGCACCGGCACGCCGCTGGTCTCCACCCGCGCGGGCGGGATCCCCGAGCTGGTGGGGGAGGCCGCGGACCTGGTGCCCGTCGGCGACGCCCCCGCGCTCGCCGACGCACTGCACCGCGTGCTCGCCGACCCCGCGCACGCGACCGCGTTGGGGGAGGCGGGCCGGCGGCAGGCGGAACAGTGGCCGGACGAGGCGGGCGCGGGACGCCGCGTCGTCGCCGTCTACCGGGAGCTGCTGGGGCCTCCGGAAGCCGGTTCCCGGTGACCAGCGCCCGGCGGTGGCTCCTGCCGCTGGTGCTGCTGCTCGTGGTCCTGCTCGGCTGGGCGCCGCCGGCCTCGGCCGCGGACGACGGGCCGGGGGACGACGCGGCGGCCGTGGACCGCGTCCTCGTGGTCGGTGTCCCCGGTCTGGTGTGGGGCGACGTCGATGCCACGACCACCCCTCGCCTGTGGGAGATGGCCGAGCAGGGGTCGGTCGGCGCCCTGTCGGTGCGCGCCGCGCGCGGGACGACCTGCCTGCTCGACGGCTGGGCCACCCTGGGCGCGGGCAACCGCGCCCGGTTCCCGGGTCCGGACGACGGCCTGCCCCCCGTACCCCTGCCCACCGTGCCCCTCCCGGAGGACGGGCTCGGACCGCCGCCACCCGGCAACGCCCCGACCGACCCCGGCGCCGGCGAGGACGAGGCCGAGCCACGGGTGGACACCTCGCTGTCCTACTGCGGCCTGCAGGAGCGGATCGCCGCGGTGGCGCTGGACGACCCGGCGGCCACGGTGCAGCGGACCGCCGACGACGTGGGCACGGCCCGGTTCGGCGCGGAGCCCGCGGCGCTGGGCGCGGGCGTCGGGTGCGCCGGCGTGTCCGGCCGGGCAGCCGCGCTGGCGGTGGCCGCACCCGACGTGCGCCTGGACCGCAGGGTCAGCCTGCCGGGCGAGCCCGCCGAGCTCGCCGCCTTCCTCGAGGGCTGCCGGCTGAGCCTGGTGACGCTGGACCAGCTGACCCTGGCGGGCACGCCCGGCGCCGACCGGACCGACGACGGCACCGATCCGTTGCCCCGGGCGAGCGGTCTGGCCCGGATCGACGAGGCGGTCGGCCGGCTGCAGGCCGCCGTGGCACAGCTACCGGGGGAGACCCTGGTCCTGCTGGCCGGGATCTCCGAGGTCAACGACGGCCGGCCGCAGCTGCACGTAGGCATCGCGTCGGGGCCCGGGTTCGACACCGGCGGCTGGCTGAGCTCCGCGAGCACCGGCCGGGCGCCCTACGTCCAGCTCATCGACCTGGCTCCGACGGCCCTGCGCGCCCTCGGCCTGGACGTGCCGGCGTCGATGAACGGCCAACCGTTGCGCGCCACGTCCGACCGACCGGCGCTCGCCGAGGCCGTCACCGACCTCGAGCACATGAACGTGGCTGCGACGGTGCACCACCGCAACGTCGGCGCCTTCTTCTGGCTGGTGGTGCTCATCGGAGCCGCCACGGTCGCCCTCGGCGTCCTCGTGCGCGGCGTGCGCGGCGGCGGTGCCCGCCTCGGGCGGGTCAGGGGCGCACCGGCGGCGCTCCGGGTGCTCTGCCTGGCCGTCGCCGCCCTGCCGGTGGCGACGTACCTGGCCGGCCTCGTGCCGTGGGAGCGGACGGCCTCCCCGCTGACGTCCCTGGTGCTGGCGGTGCTGGGCGCCGCCGGCGTGGTCACCGCGGCGGCCCTCCTCGGCCCCTGGCGGCGCGCCCGGCTGGGCCCGCCGCTGGTCGTCCTGGCCGTCACGCTGGCCACCCTGGTCGGGGACGTGCTCACCGGCTCGACGCTGGAGCTCAACGGCCTGCTCGGCTACTCCGCGATCGTGGCCGGCCGGTTCACCGGCTACGGCAACCTCAGCTTCGGGCTGTTCTCCGTCAGCGCACTGCTGCTCGCCGCCGCCGCCGCGACCGCGCTGGGACGCCGGGCAGCGCCCGTACGACGGCGCCGGGTGGTGGCCGCGGTCGTCCTCGGCTCCGGGCTGCTGACCGTCGTCGTCATCGGTGCCCCGGCGCTGGGCCGCGACTTCGGCGGCGTGCTCGCGTCCCTGCCCGGCTTCCTCCTGCTGGCCATGCTGCTCACCGGCGTGCGGGTCACCGTCGTGCGCCTGGCCGCGATCCTGGGCGCCGCGGTGCTCGCCGTGGGCAGCATCGCCGTCCTGGACTGGAGCGGACCGCCCGAGGAGCGCAGCCACCTCGGGCGCTTCGTCGAGCAGGTCCTCACCGGCGAGGCGTGGACGGTGGTCTCCCGGAAGGCGCAGGCCAACCTCGACATCCTGCTGGGGAGCCCCCTGGCCTACATGCTGCCGGTGGCCCTCGTCGCCGCGGTCTGGCTGGTGCGCCCCGGCGGGCCGCTGCGCAGCGCGGGCGGAGTGGCGCCCGGCGGCCTGCCCGCGGCCGACGCCGCCGTCCTGCGGGCCGGCCTGGTCTCCGGCGCCCTCAGCCTGGCGCTGGGCGCCGCGGTGAACGACTCCGGCGTCGCGCTGCCGGCCACCGCGGCGGCGCTGCTGGTGCCGCTGCTCGTCTGGCTGGTCGCCGCACCGCGGTCGGACACCCCCGGGAAGGGGGAGGGCGAGCCGGGAGCTGCCGACACGGGCCCGGCCGGCGACCCGAGCCGTGTTACGGTCGTCTCCCGTGGGTCGACCGTCTGGAACGCTTGAATCCGTCGCATCACGCGGCCTCCTCCGCAACTCCCAGCCGACGAAGTTCGTCTTCGTCACCGGCGGGGTTGTCTCCTCCCTGGGCAAGGGACTGACCGCCAGTTCGCTGGGCGCGTTGCTGTCCAGCCGAGGGCTGCGGGTCACCATGCAGAAGCTGGATCCCTACCTCAACGTCGATCCCGGGACGATGAACCCGTTCCAGCACGGGGAGGTCTTCGTCACCGAGGACGGCGCCGAGACCGACCTGGACGTCGGTCACTACGAGCGCTTCCTCGACATCGACCTCTCCGGCCGCGCGAACGTCACCACCGGCCAGGTGTACTCGGACGTCATCGCCAAGGAACGGCGCGGCGAGTACCTGGGCGACACGGTGCAGGTGATCCCGCACATCACCAACGAGATCAAGTCCCGCATCATGGCCGGCGCCGAGGGCCCGGACCGGGTGGACGTCGTCATCACCGAGATCGGCGGCACCGTCGGCGACATCGAGTCGCTGCCCTTCCTCGAGGCCGCCCGCCAGGTGCGGCACGAGATCGGCCGGGACAACTGCTTCTTCCTGCACATCTCGCTGATCCCCTACATCGCGCCGTCGGGCGAGCTGAAGACCAAGCCGACGCAGCACTCGGTCGCGCAGCTGCGCAGCATCGGCATCCAGCCCGACGCCCTGGTCTGCCGCTCGGACCGGGAGATCTCCGAGGGCCTCAAGCGCAAGATCAGCCTGATGTGCGACACCGACGTCGAGGGTGTCGTGTCCTGCCCGGACGCTCCCTCGATCTACGACATCCCGAAGGTGCTGCACAGCGAGGGCCTGGACGCCTACGTCGTCCGCCGGCTGGGCCTGCCCTTCCGCGACGTGGACTGGACCGTGTGGGGCGACCTGCTCGACCGGGTGCACGCGCCGAAGGCGACGGTGACGATCGCGCTGGTCGGCAAGTACATCGACCTGCCCGACGCCTACCTGTCGGTCACCGAGGCCTTGCGCGCCGGCGGGTTCGCCCACCGCAGCCGGGTGCAGATCCGCTGGGTGCCCTCGGACGACTGCGAGACCCCCGAGGGCGCGGCGAAGGCGCTGGCCGGCGTCGACGGCGTCTGCATCCCCGGCGGCTTCGGCGTCCGCGGCATCGAGGGCAAGCTCGGCGCGATCCGGCACACGCGGACCAACGGCATCCCGACGCTGGGCCTGTGCCTGGGCCTGCAGTGCATGGTCATCGAGTACGCCCGCGACGTCGCCGGGCTGGAGAAGGCCAACTCCACGGAGTTCGACCCGGAGACCCCCGAGGCCGTCATCGCCACGATGGCCACCCAGGTCGACGTCGTCTCGGGCACCCGCGACATGGGCGGCACCATGCGGCTGGGCAGCTACCCGGCCACCCTGCAGCACGGCTCGGTGACCGCGGGGGTCTACGGCTCCACCGAGATCACCGAGCGGCACCGGCACCGTTACGAGGTGGCCAACGCCTACCGCGACCGGCTCACCGAGGCCGGCCTGGTCTTCTCCGGCACCTCGCCCGACGGCACGCTGGTCGAGTTCGCGGAGCTGCCGAAGGAGGCGCACCCGTTCTTCGTGGGCACGCAGGCGCACCCGGAGCTGAAGAGCCGGCCCACCCGCCCGCACCCGCTGTTCGCGGGGTTCGTCCAGGCCGCCATCGACTACCAGGAGTCCGCGCGGCTGCCCGTCGTCCTCGACGAGGCGCAGCAGGTCGGCATCTGATGCCCGAGCCCGCCGCGCACGACTACCGGGTGCTGGACAGCGAGACGGTCTTCGACGGCCACGTCATCTCGCTGCGCCGGGACACGGTGGCCATGCCGGGCGGCGGGGACTCGGTGCGCGAGGTCGTGACGCACCCGGGAGCGGTGGCGGTCGTCGCGGTGGACGACGAGGGCCGGGTGGTGCTGCTCCGGCAGTACCGCCACCCCGTGGGGCGCTACCTGTGGGAGCTTCCCGCCGGGCTGCGCGACGCCGACGGCGAGCCGCCGCTGGAGACGGCGAAGCGGGAACTGGCCGAGGAGGTGCAGCTCGCCGCCGAGCGGTGGTCGCTGCTGACCACGACCTACAGCTCGCCGGGCTTCTCCGACGAGCTGGTGCTGGTCTACCTCGCGGAGGGCCTGTCCGACGCCGCCCTCCCCGAGGGGTTCACCGTCGAGCACGAGGAGCTCGACATGACCGTCGAGCGCGTGCCGCTGGCCGACGCCGTGCAGCGCGTCTTCGACGGCGACATCCGCAACGCTGCCGCCGTCGTCGGCCTGCTGGCCGCCGCCCAGGCGCGGGACGCCCATCCGCGACTGCGCGACGTCGGCGCCGAGTAGTCGATCCGACGTAGCCAGGCGTCTGGCCCGGGAAGCTCGGAAACTCGCCTCGAGCGGCCCATTCAGGGCCCTTCGCCGGCCAGCGCATCCAGGAACGCGTCGAAACGCTCGTCCTCCGCGTGCATGATTTCGGACAGCGCCACCGTCGACGGTGAGCCGGTCGCCTCCACGTACGCGGAGAACCGCTGGAAGACCTCGTTGCCGAATGCGTCGCCCAGGGCGTCCTGCAGGTACCCCATGGTTGCGTCCATCCGCTGACCGTTCTCGTGGGCCGCCTCGACCTCCAGGTACCCCAGGACGAGGTAGCTGTGCCGGCGGTGCCGTGACCTGCGCTGCTGCTCCGCCAGTTCCTCGTCGAACTCCGGGCTGCCCGGCTCGTAGGCGAACCATCCGTAGGACCCCTCGTTCGCCACCTGACCATCAGGGTCGAGATGCGGTATCGGATCCGGGCAGAGGTGGTGGGTCGTCAGGTGCAGGTGGTCCCCACGCTCGAGCACGAATCCGTGCGGCGTGCGGTCGACCCCGACGAGTGCCGCGTCGAAACTCAGCAACAGCGCGGTGTAGGCGCGCGCCCGGGCGTCGCCTGCCGGCCACCACGACTCGATGACCCGGGCGTCGCGCTCCACCGCCCTGCTGAACTCCTGCTCGTCCAGCATCAGGCGGTACGGCGGGCCGGTCGGCGTCCCCCTGTGCGCCGTGACCAGCCATTCGACCGGCCCTGGCTCGTCGTCGTGCTCCTCGCCGCCCGGCCGGCCGTCCACCGGGCCCGTGACGACCGTCCCCGTCCGTCGCAGGTCGGCGAGGAACCGGCCCAGGTCGTGGAGGGCGTCACCGTCGTGCGGGGAAGGTGGGGTCATGCCGGCGATGCTCGCATCACGACGATCACGGCCGGGCGTCGAAGCTCAGCCACCCTCTGTCCCGTAGCGGCCCGCTGAGGGACAGCGGCGTCGCGGCGCTCGGAGAGGACTGGCACTGTCGCGATCGTGAGCTCGAGGACGCGCATCGTGCACATCGACGACGCCGAGGCACTGACCCGCATCGTGATCGAGGGCCGCACGTTCTTCGCTCCATGGGAGCCACACCGAGACGAGCGGTGGTTCACCGAAGAAGGTCAGCGTGACGACTTCCGAGCGGCACTGGATCGGTACGCGGCGGGGCTCGGCCTCCCCTGCGTGATCGTCGACGACTCAGGGTGCGTGGTCGGCCGCATCAATCTGAACAACATCGTCCGGGGTGCTTTCCGATCGACCAGCGTTGGTTACTGGGTCGACCCCGCCAGCAACGGACGTGGGCTGGCCACGACTGCGGTCGGGGAGATGCTGCACCGCGCCTTCGCCGAGCTCGGGCTGCACCGCGTCGAGGCGGGCACGCTGGTACACAACGCGGCCTCGCAACGAGTGCTGGAGCGCAACGGGTTCGCCCGTTACGGGCTGGCCCCGCAGTATCTGAACATCGCCGGCCGCTGGCAGGACCACGTGCTCTTCCAAGTGCTGGGGTGAGCCAGGGAGCGCCCCGCATCCAGCCCGGGATCCGGCCTGACAGGTGCCGCTGAAGCCGCCTCATGGGCCAATCCGAGCCACAGACAGGCCTGTGCGATCCCTCTGCTGGCCGTACTCACCTCGCCAAGAAATGTCAGAGGTGGCCCGTAGCTTCGTGGTGTGCAGACGCTGGCGGGGACCTCTCTGGTGGAGGGGGTGCTGGTCGACTGGGTGAGCGCCCCGCCGGAAGCGCACCTGGACCTGCCCGTCGACTGGCTGGACGACGGGCAGGTCGCCGCGGAGCTGGCCCGGATCGAGCGGGACCGCGCGCGGCAGACCGCCCGCGAGGCGCAACTGATCCTGCGGCTCGCCGAGCTGCGACCCGACACGGACGATCCGGCGCCCGGCACACCCGGTGCCCGCCGGCGGAGCTGGCGGAGGACCGACCCAGAGTTCGCCGGGGTGAGCGAGTTCTTCCCCGACGAAGTGGCGCACGCAATCAACCTGGGCCGGGGGACGGCCGCGTTCCGGGCACGACGGGCGTTCACCTGGCGGGACAACCTCCCGGCCACGTTCGCGGCGTTGCGGCGAGGGGAGGTGGACGAGCGCCGCGCGGGGGTCCTCGCCGACGCCCTGCAGTGCGCGACGCCGGAGCTGGCTCAGGCCGTGGAGGCGGCGCTCCTGCCCGAGGCCGGGGAGATGTCGCTAGCCCGCCTCCGGAACCGCGCCCTCGAGCTGCTGGCCGAGCTGGACGCGACCGCGGTCGAGGAGCGTCGGGCCGAGGCGCAGCGGGCCGCCGACGTGCGCACGTACCCGACGGCTGACGGGATGGCGGCGCTGACCGCCGAGATGGGCGCGGAGGAGGCGGCTGCCTGCTACGCCGTCATCGACGAGCTGGCCGCGATGGCTAAGGCCGACGGCGACGAGCGGGCGATCGGGCAGATTCGGTCGGCGATCCATTCGATGCTCATCCTGCGTCCCGCTCACGGACTGGGTGGGATGTCGGTGCAGCTGACCGTCAACGCCGCACTCGACGGACTGGAGGGAGCCAGCGATCGGGGTGGCGACGTCGCGGGCTTCCCGATCACCGCCGCTCACCTGCGCGAGTTGCTGCGTCGGGTGGAGGCGATCGGGCTGACCGCACCGGTCGGTGGGTCGCTGACCTTCGCGCTCACCGACGAGCGCGGGCAGTTGCTCGCCACCGTGACCGCCGCCGAGCTCTCCCGTCTCGCGCGGGGCGGCTGCCGGCAGCACCCCGATGCGGGGTGTGGCTGTGCTGTGCTGGGCATGCCGGACCCCGTCGACGAGTACGAGCCCCGGGCCGCCCAGCGGCGGTTCGTCACCACCCGGGACCGGCGGTGCCGGATGCCCAACTGCGGTCAGCGGGTCGGTTGGGCCGACCTCGACCACGTCCTGGCGCACGCGGACGACGGGCAGACGTCGTGCACGAACCTCTGCTGCGCCTGCCGCTCCCACCACCGGCTGAAGACCTTCGCCCGCGGCTGGGACTTCCGCATGGATCCCGACGGCACGCTGCACGTGACCAGCCCGTCGGGGATCACCCGGACCACCCGGCCACCGGGTCTCCGACCGCCCGAGCCCGCACCCTCACCGCCCGATCCCGCGGCCGACCCGCCACCGTTCTGACTGCGCGTGCGGAGTGCTCGCACCGACTTCTCGAGGGACGTCAGGCGTGCTCGGCCTGCGTCGTCGTGCCGGGCGGCCGGAGGCCCAGGCGGTCGAGTTCGAGGGCCGCCAGGGCTCGCACGGCCGCGGGGTCGCCGGCCCGCCATGCCGCGCCGGTGCCCGGCGGCAGCGCGGCCAGTCGGGGGAGTGGTGCGGTCGCCATCGCCCGGGCGGCCAGCAGCTCCAGGTCCGCGCCGCCGGCCGGGGTGCCGGTCAGCACCCGCTGCGCCGCCGTGGCCTCGCGGACCCAGCGGGTCCGCCACGGCAGCCAGCGCAGCAGGAGCCAGCCGACCGGCAGCACGACGAGGGCGAAGGCGAGGATCGTCGCCAGGGTGTCGACGGCGTCCTGCGCGGATTGCCCGGCGCCGCGCACCGAGCCGCTCGCCTCGGCCAGCGCGTCGAACGGCGCCGACAACTCGTCGCCCGCCAGCGGCACGTCCTCGGCGGCACCGGCCGCGGACTCCATGCTCCCGCCGACCGACCGGCCGAGATCCTCGACGGCCTGCCCCGGCCCGGCCAGCAGCAACACCGCGCCGTGCACCGCGCGGGCGGCGAGCACCCAGCCGACGATCCACACGAGCAGGCCGAGGTCGGCGGCGAGCTGGCGCAGGCGGAGGGCGGGGTTCTGGGCGTACAGGCGCATCCGACCATCCTTCGGTCGGCAAGGACCGCCCGCAGGTCGAGCGTGGGAGGACGGTCGCGTGCCTACACTCCGGCCCATGCAGGTCGGGGTGGCCCGAGAGGTCAAGAGCGGTGAGTACCGGGTCGCGCTGACCCCGGCCGGCGTGACCGAGCTCGTCCGGGCCGGGCACACCGTCCTCGTCGAGAGCGGAGCGGGGGAGGGGTCCTCGATCCCGGACACCGACTTCGCCGCCGCCGGTGCGCGGCTGGTGCCCGCCGCCGACGACGTGTGGGCCGAGGCCGACCTGCTGCTCAAGGTGAAGGAGCCGGTGCGCGAGGAGTACGGGCGGCTGCGCGCGGGCCAGACGCTGTTCACCTACCTGCACCTGGCCGCGTCGAAGGAGTGCACCGACGCGCTGGTCGCGTCGGGCACCACGGCGATCGCCTACGAGACCGTGCAGACCCCCGACGGCGCGCTGCCGCTGCTGGCGCCGATGAGCGAGGTGGCCGGGCGGATGGCGCCCCAGGTCGGTGCGCACGCCCTGGAGCGCGCGCACGGCGGGCGCGGTGTCCTGCTGGGCGGGGTGCCCGGGGTGTACGCCGCGAAGGTCGTCGTCCTCGGTGCCGGCGTCTCGGGGATGAGCGCGGCGGCCATCGCCCTGGGCATGCAGGCCGAGGTCGTCGTGCTGGACAAGGACATCGACAAGCTGCGCGCCGCCGACCGCATCTACCAGGGGCACCTGCAGACCGTGGCCTCCACCGCCTACGAGGTCGAGCGCGCGGTGCTCGACGCCGACCTGGTGATCGGTGCGGTGCTCGTTCCCGGGGCGCGCGCACCGGTGCTGGTGAGCAACGAGCTGGTGGCGCGCATGAGGCCCGGCTCGGTGCTCGTGGACATTGCCGTCGACCAGGGCGGCTGCTTCGAGGACACCCGGCCGACCACCCATGACCAGCCGACGTTCCGGGTGCACGGGTCGGTCTTCTACTGCGTGGCCAACATGCCCGGCGCGGTGCCGAACACCTCCACGCACGCCCTGACCAACGTCACGCTGCCCTACGTGATGGCGCTCGCCGGGCAGGGGACAGCCGCGGCGGTGGCCGCCGACCCGGCGCTGGCGCACGGGGTCAACGTGGCCGGGGGCGAAGTCGTGCTGCCCGAGGTGGCGCGGGCGCACGGCCGCACCGCGGTGCCGCTGGCGGAGGTGCTCTCCTGACCGTCGCCGACCTCCCCTCGCGCGTCTCCGGCTCCGATGTGGCGCGGGCGGTGACCGGGTACCTCGACCACCTCACCGTGGAGCGCGGGCTCGCTGCCAACACCATCGCCTCCTACCGGCGCGACCTGCGCCGGTACACCGAGTACCTCGACGCCGCCGGCGTGCGCGGCCTGGGCGAGATCGCCGAGTCCGACGTGGCCGGCTTCCTCGCCGCTCTCCGCCGGGGCGACGACGACCACCCGCCGCTGTCGGCCACCTCGGCCGCGCGCGCCGTGGTCGCGGTACGAGGCCTGCACCGTTTCGCCCTGCTCGACGGTCTCGTGCCCGACGACGTCGCCGCCGAGATCCGGCCGCCCACGCCCGCCCGGCGGCTGCCCAAGGCCGTGCCAGTGGAGTCGGTGGTAGCGCTGATCGAGGCCGCCGGAGCCGTGGAGGGACCGCGCGGCCTGCGGGACCGGGCGCTGCTCGAGCTGCTGTACGGCACCGGTGCTCGCATCTCCGAGGCGGTCGGCCTGGCGGTGGACGACGTCGACCGTGGGCAGGCGACGGTGCGGCTGGCCGGCAAGGGCGGCAAGGAGCGCATCGTGCCCGTCGGCAGCTACGCGCTGCGCGCCGTCGAGGAGTACCTCGTCCGGGCCCGTCCCGAGCTCGCCGTGAAGAGCAGGGGCGGGGTGCGGGGCGGCACGCTGTTCCTCAACGTCCGTGGGGGGCCGCTGTCCCGGCAGAGCGCTTGGCAGATCCTGCGCTCGGCCGCCGAGCGCGCCGCCGGGGGGAGCAGCGAGCTGGCCCGCTCGGTGTCGCCGCACACGCTGCGACACTCCTTCGCCACCCATCTGCTCGACGGCGGTGCCGACGTCCGCGTGGTGCAGGAGCTGCTGGGCCACGCCTCGGTGACGACGACGCAGGTCTACACGCTGGTGACGGTCGACCGGCTGCGCGAGGTCTACGCGACCAGCCACCCGAGAGCGCTCAGCTGACAGCCCGCTCGGGTGATCCTCGGCAGATTTTGGTGCCGCTTCGGCTGGAGCAGTCACACTGGTTGTCACAGATCGCCATGTCGACACGGCACGCGGCGAGCCTCCTTGGTCAGCCTTGCATCGCTCCATAGTTTCGTCCCACCCGAGCGGACAGGACGGCTGGCCGCACCCGGCACCGACCGGACCGGGGACGAGCTGGAGGCGACAGACCCATGGCGATCCGAGCGGACGCGGCCCACGCCGTCGCGCGCCCGCGCGACACCGACCCCGAGATGGGTGCCGCCGCCTCGCGGCAGGACCCCGCGCGCGCCCGGCAGCGTCCGCTGCCGGACCCCAAGCCGCTGACCGAGCACGGCCCGGCGCACGTCATCGCGATGTGCAACCAGAAGGGCGGCGTCGGCAAGACCACGTCGACCATCAACCTGGGCGCCGCGCTGACCGAGTTCGGCCGCAAGGTGCTGCTCATCGACCTCGACCCGCAGGGTGCCCTGTCGGTCGGGCTCGGGATCCCGGCGCAGAACATGGACCGGACGATCTACAACGCGCTCATGGAGCGCCGGACGACGCTGCGTGACGTGCGGGTGCACACCGACATTCCCGGTCTGGACCTGGTGCCCAGCAACATCGACCTGTCCGCCGCCGAGGTGCAGCTCGTCAGCGAGGTCGCCCGCGAGCAGACCCTGCTGCGCGTGCTCGCCGACGTGCGCGACGAGTACGACTACATCCTCATCGACTGCCAGCCCTCGCTCGGCCTGCTCACGGTCAACGCCCTGACCGCGGCCCAGGGCGTGATGATCCCGCTGGAGTGCGAGTTCTTCTCCCTGCGCGGGGTGGCGCTGCTCGTCGACACGATCGACAAGGTGAAGGAGCGGCTCAACCCGCAGCTGGAGATCTCCGGCATCCTCGCCACGATGTACGACGCGCGGACCGTGCACTGCAAGGAGGTGTTCAGCCGGGTGGTCGAGGCCTTCGGCGACACCGTCTTCCAGACCGTCATCCAGCGCACCGTCCGGTTCCCGGAGACCACGGTCGCCGGGCAGCCGATCACCACCTGGGCGCCGACCTCGTCGGGTGCCGCGGCCTACCGCGACCTCGCCAAGGAGGTCATCGCACTGTGACGCGTCGTCCTGTCCTCCCGGGGGCGTCGGAGCTGTTCCGCCGCACCGACACCGCCAACGCCGTCCCCGAGGTCACCGAGCTCCCCAGCCTGAGCAGCACGGTCAGCTCGCCCGCCCTGCGCGGCGCGGCGGCCGGCCGCCGCGCCGAGGAGTCGGTCCCCGAGTCCGCCGCCAGTCCGCTGACCCTGGTGCCCGGGGGTGCCACCGCGGCCCCGGCCACCGGCGACGACGAGCTGGCCGCCTTCCGCAGCGCCCCGGCGCCCGCGCCGGTGATGCAGCCGCGCGTGCCGACCCGGGGGCGTCCCGCCCGCGGCCGGGAACGCACCAAGCACGACGAGAAGATCACCGTCTACATCTCGGCCGACGACCTGATGCAGCTCGAGACCGCCCGGCTGACGCTGCGCGGTCAGCACGGCCTGGCCGCCGACCGCGGGCGCATCGTCCGCGAGGCGATCTCGGTGATCCTGGCGGACCTGGCCGATCGCGGCGAGGACTCCGTCCTGGTGCGCCGCCTCAAGGGCTGAGCACATCGTCGTCCTCCGGACGACACCGCGGCCAGGTGCCGTCCCGGCCGGCGTGGAGCACCACCTCCGTCCCGGCCGGGAGGCCTTCGGCCCCCGCACCCGGAACGGACCTAGGCTGCCGTCGTGAGCGAGGCGCAGCCGACATCGCGCTTCACCGTCCGGCTGACCAACTTCGAGGGTCCCTTCGACCTCCTGCTGCAGCTGATCGGCAAGCACAAGCTCGACGTCACCGAGATCGCGCTGTCGACGGTCACCGACGAGTTCATCGCGCACCTGCGGGCGCTGGGCGACGAGCTCGATCTGGACCAGGCCAGCGAGTTCCTCGTCGTGGCCGCGACGCTGCTCGACCTCAAGGCGTCACGGCTGCTGCCGGCCGCCGACGTCGACGACGAGGAGGACCTCGAGCTGCTCGAGGCCCGTGACCTGCTCTTCGCCCGGCTCCTCCAGTACAAGGCCTACAAGCAGGCGGCGGCCTTCCTGCGGGAACGCGAGACCGAGGCCGCCCACCGGTTCCCGCGCACCGCCGCCCTGGAGCCGCGCTTCGCCGACCTCGTGCCGGAGGTCTCGCTGGACCTCACCCCGGAGCAGTTCGCGGCCCTGGCCGCTCGGGCCCTCACGCCGAAGATGCCCGAGCTCGTCGGGGTGGCGCACCTGCACGCCCCGGCGGTCAGCGTCAGCGAGCAGCTCGTGGTCGTCCGCGACCACCTCGCCCGCGCCGGCACCGTCTCCTTCCGTGCGCTCACCGCCGACTGCACGCACACCCTCGAGGTCGTAGCCCGGTTCCTGGCGCTGCTCGAGCTGTACCGGCAGCAGCGGGTGACCTTCGAGCAGCTGACGCCGCTGGGTGACCTGCACGTCCGCTGGACGGGGCGGGAGCAGTCCGACGCGGAGGTCGACGTGGACGGCGCCCTGCCCGACCACGGCGCGGCTCCCGCAGCCGACGACATCGACGAGGAGTACTCGTGAGCAGCGACGACGACCAGCCGGCACCCATCTCCTGGGAGGCACTCGCGGCGGAGCTGGCCGCCACCCGGCAGGAAGCGGAGCGGAGGGGCGAGGACGACCCGGTCGCCTGGGACGCCGTCGCCGCCGAGCTCGCGGCCCGGGTCTCCGACCTGCCGGTGGAGGTGCCGGACGTCGCACCGGTGCCGGTCGAGGACGACGGCGACGCGGCACCGGCCCTGGCGGTCGCGCCGGAGCCCGAGCCCGAGCCGGAGCCGGAGCCCGAGCCGCTGGAGCTGCTCGACCCCGCCGAGCTGCAGGGCGGGCTCGAGGCGCTGCTCTTCGTCATGGACGACCCGGTCGACGAGGACACCCTCGCCGGGGCTCTGCGCTGCGACGTCGACCAGGTCCGAACCGGCCTGGCCGAGCTGGCGGCCGGCTACGACGCGCGCTCGGCCGGCATCACCCTGCGCAGGGTGGGGGAGGGGTGGCGCCTCTACACCCGTGAGGAGCACGCCGCTGTCGTGGAGCGGTTCCTCGTGGACGGGCAGCGCAGCCGGCTGACCCAGGCGGCGCTGGAGACCCTCGCCGTCATCGCCTACCGGCAGCCGGTCACCCGCGCCCGCGTGGCCGCGATCCGCGGCGTGGGTGTCGACGGCGTCATGCGCACGCTGCTCAGCCGGGGCCTGGTGTCGGAGGTGGGCAGCGACCCGGACAGCGGGGGCGGGCTCTACGCCACGACGCCGCTGTTCCTCGAACGGCTGGGGCTGACGTCGCTCGCCGACCTCCCGGAGCTCGCCCCGCTGCTGCCGGAGACCGCGGCCGTCCTCGACGAGCACCCCGACAGCTGAGCGTCACTCCCCGGTGAGGATGCCGGCGCGGGTGTACTCCCCGCCGTCCGCCCGGAGCGGCACGACCGACGTGGTGCCGGCGATCAGCTCCTCGTCGGTGGTGACGAGCACTCCGTCGACCAGGGGCACCTCGTCCAGCACGGTGCCCGTCGCGTCGTGGAGCCGCGCGGTCGTGGCCCCCACCGGCGCGACGACCACCAGGCTGGTCAGCTCCGAGTCGCCGGAGCCGGTCATGTCGTGCGTGGTGCAGCGGAACGCGAAGGTGCGCTCGGCGATGTCGGTGCCCCCGCCCGGCAGGACCGTGGTGTACAGGTCATCGCTGCAGCTGGATCCCCCGAAGCCCCCGTCCTCGAGCGGGCGCAGCACCGTGCACGACACCAGGACGGCCGTCGAGGGCAGGGTGGCGGTGGTCAGCGTGACCGTCGTCGGCACACCGTCGCGGGACGGCGCGATACCGGTCCACGGGACGACGACGTCGACCTGCTCCGGTGGCAGGCCGCTCCGCATCACCAGGTCCGCCGCGTCGAAGGCAAGCTCCGCGGGGTCGCCGACCGGCGGCCGCAGGGTGCGGACGGTGACGCCGGCCTGGATCCGGTCACGGTCACCGGCGCCGGAGGAATCGCTGGAGAAGGTGTCGAAGCCCTCGTCTGCGGCGACCGTGCCGCCGTCCCGCTCGATCCGGTAGCGCATGGCGTAGCCGTGATCGGTGGTCAGCAGCGCGGCGCCGTCCGGCGCGTCGACCGGCCGGTAGTCCCAGGTCTCGGTTCCGTCGGCCGCGTACTCCGGTCGGTCGGCGATCTCGATCCAGTCACCCGGTGCCGCGAGGACGAGCGCGGTGCCGGTCGACGCGTCACGAACGGCGATCGGGCGGCCGTCCATGCGGCCCCGCGGAACGCCGGCCAGGCGGAGCTGGTCGATCGGGGTGCCGGCCGGGCCGGCGAAGACCGCCACCGCGGTGGAGCCGAGCGCACCCAGATCGGTCTGCAGGTCGGGGTCGCGCTCGACCGGCTGGGCGTTGTTCTGCCCGGCCACGACGGCCAGGCGCAGACCGCTGGGGCTGTCGCCGGCCCACAGCACCCGGCGGGACTCGAGCGGCGGGTCGGGGATGCCGCTGAGCACCGGGTCGCGGCCGGCCGGCGCGGAGTCGCTCGACCAGGGCAGCCGGACCAGCGCATCGACCGCTGCCGGGTCGCCGACCAGCGGCCCGCGGGCCGGAAGACCGAGGACGTCGACCGCGGGCGCGGAGGAAGGTCCGGCCGTCGACCGGTCGGAGCCGTCGAAGAGGTGGGACGCCCCGGCCTGGGCGCCCAGCAGGACGGCCACGACCGCCGCGGCCGCGGCGAGCAGCTCGGCGCGGTGGCGCAGCCGTCGGCGGCGCAGGTCGGTCAGCCCCGCGGCCGACAGGTCGCGGGAGCTGTCGGGCGCCACCTCGTCGGCCCAGGCGCGCAGCTCGGTCCGCAGCAGGTCCTCGGTGTTCACGGCCGTCCTCCGGGGGGAGTGGGGGAGGGGAGCGGTGCGGGCGGCGCGAGGACGTCCGGGGCGGGCGAGTCGTGCTGGTCGAGCACCTCGCGCAGCCGGGCCAGGCCCCGGGACGCCGACGACTTGACCGTGCCCTGGCTGCAGCCCAGAGCCGCCGCGGTGTCCTGCTCGGACAGGTCGTCGAAGTAGCGCAGCACCAGCACCGCGCGCATGCGGGGCGGCAGGCGGAGGAGCGCCGCCCGGAGGGCCAGGCGCTGGACGGTGCCGTCGTGCTCGTCGGCGCCCGCTCCGCCGTCCTCCGGGAAGCCGGCGACCGGCACCTCCCGCCAGGAGAGCCGCCGGACCAGGTTCAGGTGCGTGGTGACCACGGTCTTGCGGGCGTAGCCGACCGGGTCGACCCGGTCACGCAGGCGCGGCCAGGGCCGGAAGACCTCGAGCAGCGCGGCCTGGACCAGGTCCTCGGCCCGGTGCAGGTCGCCGGTGAGCAGGAAGGCGGTGCGCATCAGCGAGGCGCGCCGTTCCGCGACGAAGGCGTCGAACGCCGCCTCGTCGTCCCCGCTCAAGCGAGCCACCGGTTCTCCTCGTCGCAGGTGCCTTCCATGGACTAGGACACGGTGGTGGCCACGGCAGGTTGCCTGGCCGGGGGATCGGGTGGGAGAGGGTCAGCGGCGTGCGCGCGCCGTCATCGCGAAACCCGCCGTCGAGAGCAGGAAGGCCCCGACCCCGACGGCCAGCGTGGTCATCCGGACTACGTCGGAGTCCGCGTAGGGATCGAGCGCCAGGAAGGCCACCAGGCATGCGGAGGAGAGGACGGCCAGGACGCCGGCACCGCGCTCTGTCGCGGTGAGCCGCTCCGCCGCCGTCGTGCCCGCGGCACGGGCGTCGCGGAGCGAGGCAAGGTTCGTCAGCGACGCGACCACCGAGAGCCCCAGCGCGAGCAGGGCGGCCAGCCCGGCGCCGATGTTCGCTCCGTCGTCAGGATCCGCCGTGAGGAGGGCTACTGCGAAGAGAAGCCAGAGGAGGGTCGCCAGGGCGGCGACGACGAGTCCGGTCCTGCGTGTCGTGGTCACGTCCCCAGCGTGCTGCACGTCGGTGCTCCAGCACCGCAGGTGACCCCTTCGCGGACGAGTGGTCGGTGCTGCCCGCCCGAGGTGGGAGACTGTGCAGTGATGAACGCTGCGACCCCGAACGACGACGCCCCCACCGCCTCCGGTGGCGAAGGCTGGTCCGAGGACATGGAGCTCGCTCCGGTCCACCCCGCCGACCGTGCCCCCGAGACCGACGCCGACCGCGAGGGCGAGCGGCTGCAGAAGGTGCTGGCCCGGGCCGGCGTCGGATCCCGACGCGTGTCCGAGGACATGATCGAGGCCGGCCGGATCAGCGTGAACGGCGCCGTCGTCCAGGTGCAGGGCATGCGGGTCGACCCCACCCGGGACAAGATCGCCGTCGACGGCGTCCGGGTCGAGATCCGCGACGACCGCGTCACCTACGCGATGAACAAGCCCCCGGGTGTCATCACCGCGATGAGCGACGACCGCAACCGGCCGACCGTCGGCGACATGGTCGGCGACCTCGCGCCCGGGCTGGTGCACGTCGGCCGGCTGGACCAGGACACCGAGGGTCTGCTCCTGCTGACCACCGACGGCGAGCTCGCCCACCGGCTGGCGCACCCGTCCTACGGCGTGCGCAAGACCTACCTGGCGCAGGTGTCGGGCTCGGTGCCCCGTGACCTGCACAAGCGGCTGCGCGCCGGGATCGACCTGGACGACGGCCCGGTGAAGGTCGACTCGTTCCGGGTGGTGGACACCCACGCCGGCCAGTCCGTGGTCGAGGTCGTGCTGCACGAGGGCCGCAAGCACATCGTGCGCCGGCTGCTGGCTGAGGTCGGCCTGCCGGTCTCGCGGCTGACCCGCACCGCCGTCGGCCCCATCGAGCTGCGGGCCATGCGGTCGGGGACCATCCGCAAGCTCAGCCGCGAAGAGCTCGGCACCCTCTCGGAGCTGGTCGGGCTGTAGTCGCCCGGGGTCGAGGATGCCGCTCCGGGGGACCGGTGGCGCGCGCTCCATAGACTCGATCGAGGCCCCGGCGATCCGGGCGCCGGTGCATGGCAGAGAACGAACGAGGAGTGTGCATGGCCGTCCGAGCCATCCGGGGCGCGACGCAGGTCGACGCCGACGACCGGGAGCAGGTGCTCGAGGCCACCCGCGAGCTGGTGAGCGCCGTGCTCGAGCGCAACGCGCTGGAGCACGACGACGTCATCAGCATCGTGTTCACCGCGACCCCCGACCTCGTCTCGGAGTTCCCGGCCCTGGCCGCGCGCGAGCTCGGCATGGGGGACGTGCCGCTGATGTGCGCGACCGAGATCGCCGTACCGCACGCCCTGCCGCGGGTGCTGCGGCTCATGGCGCACGTGGAGACCCCACGGCCGCGGGCCGAGATCCAGCACGTGTACCTCCGCGGTGCGGCAGCCCTGCGCCGGGACATCGCCCAGTGACGGACACGATCCCGTTCCGGGGCGCGGTGACCCTGGACGGCCCCTCGGGCACCGGGAAGTCCAGCGTGGCCCGGGGCGTGGCCAGCCGGCTCGGCGCCGCCTACCTCGACACGGGCGCGATGTACCGCGCCGCGACCGTCGCCGTCCTCGACGCCGGCGTGGACCCCGAGGACGCCGAGGCGGTGGCCCGGACCGTGGCCGCCGCGCGGATCGTGGTGGGCACCGAGGCCGGCACCGAGCGCGTCGAGGTCGACGGCGTCGACGTCGCCGTCCGCATCCGGGGCGCCGAGGTCACCCGGTCGGTGTCCGCGGTCTCCGCGGTCCCGGCCGTGCGCCGGCAGCTGGTCGCCCAGCAGCGCGAGCTCGCCGGCGCGGCCGAGGCGGTCGTCGTCGAGGGACGCGACATCGGCACCGTCGTGCTGCCCGACGCGACGCTCAAGGTCTACCTGACCGCGGCGCCCGAGGTCCGGGCCCAGCGCAGGGCCGGGCAGCTCGGCCTCACGGAGGCGGCGGAGATCGACGCCCTGGCCGCGGACCTCCGCCGCCGGGACGAGTACGACAGCAGCCGGGCGGACAGCCCGCTGCGACCGGCCGCGGACGCCGTGGTCGTGGACAGCAGCGAGCTGAGCCAGCAGGCCGTGGTGGACCGCGTCGTGGCGCTGGCCGAGGCCGCGCTGGTGACAGGGGACCGCACATGACAGAGAACCAGGACGGGCCGCTCCCCGTCGTCGCCATCGTCGGCCGGCCCAACGTGGGCAAGTCGACGCTGGTCAACCGCATCCTCGGCCGGCGCGCCGCCGTCGTGCAGGACACGCCAGGGGTGACCCGCGACCGGATCTCCTACGAGGCGCTCTGGAACGGCAAGCGGTTCACCGTCATGGACACCGGCGGCTGGGACCCCAAGGCCACCGGGATGGGCGCCTCGATCACCCGTCAGGCCGAGTTCGCGATGCAGACCGCCGACGTCATCGTCCTGGTGGTGGACAGCCAGGTGGGCGCGACCGACACCGACCTCGCCGCCGCGCGTGTGCTGCGCCGCAGCGACCGGCCGGTCATCCTCGTGGCCAACAAGGTCGACGACGAGCGCAGCGAGGCCAACGTCGCCGAGCTGTGGAGCCTGGGCATGGGGGAGCCGCAGCCGGTCAGCGCGCTGCACGGCCGCTCCAGCGGTGACCTGCTCGACCTGATCCTCGACGCGATGCCCGAGGCGCCGCGCGAGCAGGAGCACGAGGAGGGTCCGCGACGGGTGGCCCTGGTCGGGCGCCCGAACGTCGGCAAGTCGAGCCTCATCAACCGGCTGGCCAAGGAGGAGCGCTCCGTCGTCGACTCGGTCGCCGGCACGACGGTCGACCCGGTGGACTCGATCGTCACCCTGGGCGGGGAGGAGTGGCGCTTCGTCGACACCGCCGGCCTCCGCCGCAAGGTCAACACCGCCAGCGGCATGGAGTACTACGCCAGCCTGCGCACCGAGGCCGCCATCCAGGCCGCCGAGGTCGCCGTCGTCCTGCTGGCCGCCGACGAGGTGATCAGCGAGCAGGACCAGCGCGTCATCTCCCAGGTCGTGGAGGCCGGACGCGCACTGGTCATCGCCATCAACAAGTGGGACACCCTCGACGAGGACCGGCACGACCAGCTGGAGCGCGAGATCGAGCGGGACCTGGCGCGGGTCAAGTGGGCGACGCGGATCAACATCTCCGCCTCGACCGGCCGCGGGGTGGGCAAGCTCGCCGACCACCTGCGCTGGGCGCTGGCGTCGTGGGAGAAGCGCGTCCCGACCGCGGAGCTCAACCAGTTCGTCCGGGCGCTGGTCCAGGAGACGCCGCCGCCGGCACGCGGCGGCCGCGCGCCCAAGATCAAGTACGTGACGCAGGCCGACGTCCGCCCGCCCCGGTTCGTCGTCTTCTCGACCGGCTTCCTCGAAGCCGGCTACCGGCGCTTCCTCGAGCGCAAGCTGCGCGAGCAGTGGGGCTTCGCCGGCACCCCGATCGAGGTCTCGGTCAAGGTGCGCGATGCCCGCGACCGGGACGCCCGCAAGAGCTGACGCTCCGGCCTGCGGGTGGGCCGGCACGGCCGGCCCACCCGCAGGACGTCAGGAGCCGGGCCGGGCGTCCTCGGGGTCGTCCTGGCGGGAGCGCGGTCCGGGCACCCGGGCGCCCTCGCCGGCGTGGACGGGCTCGCGGTCGTGCTCGGGCTCGTCGTGGACCTGTGCCAGCATGCTCGGCCACCACATCCACCGGCCGACGTCCAGGTTCAGGGCGGTGACCAGCACGGACCGGACGATGATGGTGTCCAGCAGGACGCCGAGCGCGACCGCGATGCCGAGCTGGGTGAGGAACGTCAGCGGCAGGGTGCCCAGGACGGCGAACGTCGCCGCCAGCACCAGGCCGGCCGAGGTGATCACCCCGCCGGTCGCCGCCAGCCCGATGAGGGCCGCCCGCCGGGTGCCGTGGTCGAACGACTCCTCCCGCACGCGGGTCATCAGGAAGATGTTGTAGTCGATGCCCAGCGCGACGAGGAACACGAAGACGAACAGCGGGAACGAGCTGTCGGTCGAGCTGACGCCCAGGGTCCAGTCGAAGATCACCGCACTGATGCCGAGCGCGGCGCCGTAGGAGAGCACCACCGTGGCGATGAGGATCAGCGGGGCCACGATCGCCCGGAGCAGCAGCCCGAGCACCACCAGCACCACCAGCATGATCAGCGGGATGATCACGCGGTTGTCCCGCTGGGAGGCGGTCTGGACGTCGAGGTTGACGGCGGTGTTGCCGCCGACCACTGCCTGACCGTCGCCGACGTCGTCCAGGCCGGTGCGCAACCGTTCGATGGTGTCGTAGGCGTTCTGGCTGTCGGCGGGATCGGTGAGGTCGGCCTGGACGAGCGCCGCGTTCCCGGTGGTCTGGGGCGGCGCCACCGCGCCGATGCCCTCGGTGCCGGCGACGGCGTCGGCCACCTGGTCGGCGTCTGCGGCGGTGGTGAGGACGTAGACGGGGTTGCCCGCGGTCGCCGGGAAGTGTGCCCGCGCGACCTCCTCTCCCTGGATGGACTCGGGGTCGCCGCGGAAGGAGTCGGCCTGCGTCAGGCCCTTGGCGTTCAGGCCGAACATCCCGATCGCGGCCACCCCCAGGAGCAGGCTGGTGACCACCCACACCGCGCGAGGACGGGGCTTGATCAGGCTGCCCACGCGGGCCCAGATGCCGGTCGCGCTCGGCTCCCGGCTGCCCAGGGCCGGCCGCACCGGCCAGAACACCCAGCGGCCGCAGATGACCAGCAGCGCGGGCAGCAGCGTCATGAGGACGACGAGGGTGACGGCGACGCCGATGGCCGCGACCGGGCCCAGGCCGGCGGTGGAGTTCATGTCCGCGAAGGCCAGGCAGAGCATGCCGAGGACCACCGTGCCGCCGCTGGCGAGCACCGCCGGCCCGGCGCGGTGGACCGCCTCGGTCATCGCCTCGTGCCGGTCGGCGTGCAGCCGCAGCTCCTCCCGGTACCGGGCGACGAGCAGCAGCGCGTAGTCGGTGCCGGCGCCGATGACCAGGACGGTGAGGATGCTCGCGCTCTGCCCGTTCACCGTCAGGTCGGCGTACCTCGCCAGCAGGTAGATCACTGCCTGCGAGCAGAACAGCGCCACGATCGCGGAGAAGATCGGCAGGATCCACAGGACCGGGCTGCGGTAGGTGAACAGCAGGATCAGGATGACGACGCCGAGGGCGGCGAACAGCAGCGCGCCGTCGATGCCCTCGAAGGCCTCCGCCGAGTCGGCCGCGTTGCCCGCCGGCCCGGTGATCCAGGACTCGAGGCCGTCGGGCCCGTCGGTGACGACGTCCCGGATGCCGTCGACCAGGCCACCGATGCCTTCCCAGCCCTCGGCGCCGACGTTCAGCGGCACGACGAGCTGGATGGCCTCGCCGTCCTCCGAGGGGATCGGGCCGGTGATCTCGCCGTCGAGCTCGTCCAGCCGGCCGAGCTCGGTGGCGTCCTCCTGCACGGCGGCCAGGTCCTCGTCGGTCACCCCGCCGGACCGTTCGTAGACGATGACGGCCGGGATGATGTCGGGATCGGAGCCCAGCTCGGCCTGCCGCTCGATCGCCAGGGTCGACTCGGCGTCGCCGGGCAGCCACGAGGACACCTCGTTGTCCTGCTCGTCGGTGAGGCCGCCGGCGAGAGGTCCGGAGGCCGCGGCGAGGACCAGCCAGAGGACCAGGATGACCCACTTGAGCCGGCGGTTGCTGACGCGGGATGCGAATGACCTGCCCATGACGATTCCCTTCGGCACAGCGGTGCCCCTGGCGGAGCTGAACGGCAAGGACCCCGTGGGGGGAAGGTTTTCAGGGTCCGTGCCAGGTGTCATCGGGTTTGACGTCCGGGGCGCCCAGAACTGAGCGGGGGTGCCGCCGGGTGTCACCAGGTCTGACGGGACGGGCCGCCCGGACGTGACAGGGGGCGCGCCGGAGGGCACGTGCGGGTGCGGTAATCTTCCGGAGCGGCCATCGCGCGCCCCGGACTGCCGGGACGGTGTGACGGAGCGCGGGCTGTAGCGCAGCTTGGTAGCGCACCTGACTGGGGGTCAGGGGGTCGCAGGTTCAAATCCTGTCAGCCCGACAGAGGAACGAGCAGCTCAGGGGCGGGTCGACCACGAGGTCGGCCCGCCCCTGCTGCGTTGCGGACGACCGCCGTGCAGCTGCCCGGTGCTGGGCGGCTGACTGTGCAGACGTCGCGCCGGACGGCGGGGCTTCCTGTACCGGACGTCCGTGCCTTCTTGGCGACGGCCGCCCGCATCCGCGGCGGGTGAGGGAGGGGCCGCGCACAGTCCTCGCGCCGCCCGCTCGTGCCACCATCCGGGCATGGACGCCCCTGCGCCGCACCGGTTCGTCGCCCGCGTCATCGAGGAGGCGCAGAACAAGATCCACGACGACGACGTCGCGCAGCAGTTCGGCTTCACCGGTGCCCTCGTGCCCGGGGTCGAGTTGTTCGCCCGGATCACCACACCGCTGGTGGCCGGCTGGGGGGAGGAGTGGCTGTCCGGCGGGCGGGTGGACGTGCGCTTCCGCCGCCCGGTGTACGACGGCGAGGAGCTGCTCGTCGACGTGGACGACGATCGGCTGACCGTGACGGGCCCGGACGGCGAGGTCCGGTGCCTGGGGTCCGCCGGCCGGACGGCGGACCGTCCCGACCTCACCGGCCTGGACGGGGCGGCTCCTGCGGACGGGCAGGTGGCCGACCCCGTGGTCGGGCCGTTCGGCAGCGTCCACGAACCCGTCACCGTCGAGCAGAACGAGTGGTACCTCGACGCCGTCGGCGAACCCCTGGCTCTGTACCGGGAGAACGCGTGGGCCCATCCGGGGATGCTGGTCAAGGCGGTGCACCGGCTGCTCACCCGGAACGTCGCCCTGGGGCCGTGGATCCACACCGCGAGCGACTGCCGCTTCCTCGGGGTCGCCCGGCTGCCCGCGCTGGTGACCTCGCACGGCCGTGTGACCTCCGTCGGCCGCAGGGGCCGGAACGACGAGGTGCGCTACGACGCGCTGGTCCTCGCCGACGGCGAACCCGTGCTGCACGTCCAGCACACCGCGCTCTACCGGCTGGGCGCCGCCGGCTGAGGGGTCGAGCCGAGCAGGTGCCCAACGACGGTGTCCAGTGCCCGGAGCACCGCCGCCCGCCCGTGCTCCGTCGTGGCGCAGCAGGGGGCGCTCAGCGGGCGCCGGACTCGACCGTCTCCGACTCCTCGCGCAGGGCGCGCAGCTCGTCGTCCGAGGCGCCGTCGCCCTTCAGCGCGGTGCCCTCGACGTCGAGGTGGGGCAGCCAGCCCAGCCAGCGCGGCAGCCACCAGGCGCGCTCGCCCATGAGGGCGAGGGCGGCCGGCACCAGCACCATGCGGACGACGAAGGCGTCCACGACGATGCCCACCGCCAGCGCGAACGCGATGGACTTGAGGGTGGGGTCCGGGCTGGTGGCGAAGCCGGCGAACACGCCGAACATGATCAGCGCGGCCGCGACGACGACCGGGGCCGAGCGCCGGAAGCCGGCGCGGATCGCCTCCAGGGGCGCCTCGCCCGAGGTGTGCGCCTCGTGCATGCGGCTGACCAGGAACACCTGGTAGTCCATCGCCAGGCCGAACAGGATCCCGATCACCAGGATCGGGGTGAGGCTGATCAGCGGCCCGGTGCTGGTCAGGCCCACGAGATCGGCGAGCCAGCCCCACTGGAAGACGGCCACCGTGGCGCCCAGGGAGGCGCCCACGGTGAGCAGGAAGCCCAGCACGCCGACCAGCGGCACCAGCAGCGAGCGGAACACCAGCACCAGCAGGACGAAGGCCAGCCCGACCACGAGCACCAGGTAGACCGGCAGGGCGTCGTCGAGGGCCTGGGCCACGTCGACGCTCACCGCGGTGGCACCGGTGACGTAGGTGTCGACGCCGTCGAGGTCCACGAGCTCCGCGCGCAGGTCGCCGACGAGCGCCTCGGTGGCCGCGGTGTCCGGGCCCGATCCGGGGATGACCGTCACCAGGGCCGCGGTGCCTTCGGCGTTCGGCACCGGCGGCGTGACGGCGGCGACGTCGGACAGCGAGGAGATCGGCCCGCTGATCTCCGCCGCGGCCTGCGCGGCGCCCTCGCCCTGGACGAGGACGGCCAGCGGCCCGTTGATGCCCTCGCCGAACCCCTCCGCGAGGAGCTGCTGCGCCCGGGCCTGCGTGCTGTCCGGCTCCGGGGTCGGCACCAGCGTGGTCGCCATGGACGTGAAGGGGATCGCGATGACTCCCAGCGCGACGATCGTGGCCAGCACGGTCACCACCCGGTGCCGGGTCACCGCGGCGACCCACCGGGCGAGGAAGCCGGGGCCGCTGCGCCGGGATGCGCGGTCGCCGTCGGCCCGCACCTTCCGCGGCAGCGCCCGCATCCCCAGGTAGCTCGTCGCGGCCGGCACCAGGGTGAGCGCGACCAGGACGGCGACGACGATCGTCGCGGCCGCTGCCACGCCCATCTGGGTCAGGAACGGGATGCCCACCACGGACAGGCCGAGCAGGGCGATCACGACGGTGAGGCCGGCGGTGACCACGGCAGAGCCGGCCGTGCCGGTCGCCGTCGCGATCGCCGTCCCGACGTCTGCTCCGCGGAGCAGCTCCTGCCGGTAACGGCTGATGATGAACAGGGCGTAGTCGATGCCGACGGCCAGCCCCAGCATGCCGGCCAGTGCCGAGGTGGTGGAGGACAGGTCCAGGAAGCCGGTGGCGATGGTGATGCCCAGGACGCCGACGCCGACGCCGACGACGGCGGTCAGCAGGTTCATGCCGGCGGCGACCAGCGAGCCGTAGGTGAGCGCCAGGATGATCACCGCGAGGACGACGCCGATGACCTCGCCGACGCCCATGTGCGGAGCGCCCGCGTTGAGCGCCTCGCCGGTGGCCTCCACGGTGAGATCGCCCGTGCCGGCGTCGGCGACCGCGTCCAGCAGCGCCGTGCGCTGCTCGTCGGTCACGTCCTCGATCAGGCCGCCGTAGGTCACCGTGCTGTAGCCGATGGTCGCGTCGGGGTTGACCGAGGGAGCGGCCGGGTCCAGCGGGTTGCTGGCCGAGACGACCCCCGGCAGCGCGCCGAGGGTCTCGACCAGGTCGCCCACGGCCGCGGAGTTCTCCGCATCGGTGAGCGTGCTGCCCTCCGGCGTCGCGACGGCGACGTCGACGGTGGCGCCTCCCGCACCGAACTCCTCGGTGATGAGCTCCTGCGCGACCGTCGACTCCTGGCCGGGGATGGAGAAGGAGTTGGACGTCTCGCCGGACAGCGTGGCGGCGCCGATCCCACCGGCGACGAGGACCGCCAGCCAGACCAGGACGACGGCGAGCCGGCGGCGGTGCGAGAACGCGCCGATCCGGGAGAGCAGGTGAGCCATGGGATCAGGCCTCCGGGGTGGGGACGGGACGGCGGTGGCCGAGCGCGTCGAAGCAGGCGACGACCATGTGCGGCCGCCACGCGACGGTGAGGTCCTTCTGGTGGGCGGCGAGGGTCAGCACGCCCAGGGCGGCGAGCGCAGCGGCGACCCGCACGGTGCGCTCGGCCGTCGCCGCCTCCGGATCGACGCCGAAGGCGGCCAGTGCCGCGGTGGCCGACGCCAGGACCGCCTCGGCGCCGTCGTCGGCCGGCTCGTCGGTGACGGCCGTGCTGACCGGCGTCAGGAGCAGCGACACGAGGCCGGGGTGGGCGAGGGCCACGTCGATCCAGGCCTCGATGGCCCGCAGGTCCCGCTCGGGCCCGATGGGCAGGTCGGACACCACGTCGAGCACCTGCTGCCCGATCCCCGCGGCCTTGGCCAGCACGGCGGAGTGCAGGGAGTCCTTGGTGGGGAAGTGGTACTGCAGGCCGGCCTTGGACAGGCCGACCGCGTCCGCGATCTCCTGCAGCGAGGTCCGGGCGCCGCGCCGGGCGAAGAGGGCGGCGGCCCGATCGAGGATCTGCTCCTCGGCCTGCTGCCGGAATCCGCCCATGGATCCCAGGCTAGATCGGAACCGGCCGGATTGGCCGGGAAACCGGCCAGATCGGCCGGTGATACCGATCACCGCCACGACGGCCGGTCTCGGGCGCCCAGGGGTCCTGGCCGTTGCGGCGGTAACGTTGACTCCCTTCCGTTACCGCCCTACGGTGCGGCCATGCCTCGCTCGCTGCTCGTCGGGAACGGCGCGTGAGCGCGCCGGCGACCGTCGAACGGCCCCGCGCCCTCCTCGACAGGGACCGCGAGGAGCAGCTCACCGAACGCCAGCGCGAGGTGCTGCGGCAGCTCGACGCCATGTTCCGGGAGGGCTTCGCCGACCTGACCATGGCCGAGATCGCCGCGCGGGCCGGGTGCTCGTTGCGCACGCTGTACGCGCTGGCGCCCAGCCGCGACGAGCTGGTGCTCATGGTCGTCGACCGCCGGCTGTGGCGGATCGGCGGCGACGCCCAGCGCGTCATCGCCGCGGACATGGCGCCGCTGGACGCCGTCCGCCGCTACCTCCGGGCGGCGCACGTGGCGGTCGCCCGGGCGACGGATGCCTGGTCGCGCGACCTCGCCACGGTGCCCGCCGTGAAGGCGCTGGTCGACCGGCACAACCAGTACCTGGTCGACGTCACGCGCACCCTTCTCGACGCCGCCGTGGCGCGCGGCGACATCGCCGACGTCGACACCGCGGCCGTGGCCCGGGTGCTCGCCGGCCTCGGCCGCAGCCTCGCCGACCCCCACGTGGCGCGCACGCTCCGCAGTACGCCCCGGCAGGCCGCCGACGAGGTGGTCGACATGCTCCTGGCGGGCCTCACCCGATGACCGTCCCCGCACGCCCCGTCCACCGCACCACCACCTGAGAGGCACCCCCCGTGCGCACTGCCGCCACCGAGCTCGTCGGCATCGACGTCCCGATCTTCGCCTTCAGCCACTGCCGCGACGTCGTCGCCGCCGTCACCAACGCCGGCGGGCTCGGCGTCCTGGGTGCCGTGGCGCACACGCCCGAGCAGCTCGACATCGACCTCGCCTGGATCGAGGGGGAGGTCAAGGGCCGGCCCTACGGCGTCGACCTGCTCGTGCCCGAGAAGTTCGCCGGCTCCGAGTCCGGCGGGCTCGACCGCGAGGCGCTCGGCGAGCTGCTGCCCGCCGGGCACCGGCAGTGGCTGGACGGCCTGCTCGACCGGTACGGCATCCCGCCCCTGCCCACCGGCACGCCGACGGCCGGCCGCAGCTCCGGCGTCGGCGGCATGCGCGTGGATCCCAAGAGCATGGCGCCGCTGCTCGACGTCCTCTTCGCGCACGAGACCAAGCTCGTGGCCTCCGCGCTCGGCCCGCCGCCGCCGCACTTCATCGAGCGGGCCCACGGCGCCGGCATCCCGGTCGCGGCGCTGGCCGGGTCCGTGGAGCACGCCGTCCGCCACAAGGCCGCCGGCGCGGACCTCGTCGTCGCCCAGGGGACCGAGGCCGGTGGCCACACCGGCCAGATCGCCACGATGGTCCTCGTGCCGGAGGTGGTCGACGCCGTGGGGCCGCTGCCCGTCCTCGCCGCGGGCGGCATCGGCCGGGGCCGGCAGTTGGCGGCCGGCATGGCGCTGGGTGCCGACGGCGTGTGGTGCGGCTCGGTGTGGCTGACCACCGAGGAGGCCGAGACCAACCCGGCTGTGAAAGAGAAGTTCCTGCGGGCCGGGCTGGGCGACACCGTCCGCTCCCGGTCGATGACGGGGAAGCCCGCGCGGATGCTGCGCAGCCCGTGGACCGAGGAGTGGGAGTCGGCCGAGGGCCCCGGGACGCTGCCGATGCCGCTGCAGCCGATGCTCGTCGGCGAGGCACAGGCCCGGATCAATCGTGTGGCGGGCACGCCCGGCACGCCGGCGAACGACCTGGCCACCTACTTCGTCGGTCAGATCGTCGGCAGCGCGAGCATGAGCTCGGTACGGCCCACCCGGCGGGTCGTCCTCGAGATGGTCGAGGAGTTCGTCGAGGCCGTCGAGCGGCTCAACCGCTTCGTGGAGAGCTGACCCCCGGCCGTCGTCGACGCTGTGCACCGGCGGCGCACTCCGGACCCCGGAGTGCGCCGCCCACGCACGTCGTTCCCCCGGTACGACCGTTATCCCCAACATCGAGGCGCCGACAGCGCCGGGCAAGGACCCGCATCGAGGGCAGGGGGCGCGACTCTCAGGAGCCGGTGAGGCGGCGGCACTCCGGGCAGGGATCGGGCGAGCCCAGCCCGCGCGGCCCGGCCCACTTCCCCTGCACCACCGCGATCGAGGCGCCGCAGATGGCTGCCCACGGCGCGGGCAGGTCCGCGGTGGCGGCCAGGACGGCGTGCGCCGTGCCGGTCGCCTGGTCCCGGCCGGCGGCGTGGTCGCTGCTGCTCATGCGCTCCAGGATGCGCCGACGGGTGCCGGGCGTCCCGGCGGGGTAGCGGCTGCGCATGACGACCGGGACGACGACAGCGGGGGAGCGGCTGCCCTCGAAGGCGTCGGGACTCCTGTACGGCATCGGCTTCGGCGGCTTCGTCGACGGAATCGTGCTGCACCAGATCCTGCAGTGGCACCACATGGTCAGCTCGGTCGACGGCCGGGACCCCGGGACGCTCGGCGGGCTGGAGGCCAACACGGTCGCCGACGGCTTCTTCCACCTGGGCACGTGGGCCGCCGCGGTCGCCGGGATGGTCACCGCGCTGATCGCCTGGCGACAGGGCCGGATCGCGCCCAGCTGGAGCTTCCACCTCGGCCTCGTCGTCGCCGGGTGGGGGCTGTTCAACCTGGTCGAGGGGCTGGTCGACCACCAGATCCTCGGCGTCCACCACGTCCGCGACGACCTCGGGGCACCGCTGAGCTGGGACATCGGCTTCCTGCTCTCCGGCGTCCTGCTCATCGCGATCGGCTGGCTGGTCCACCGCCGCGGCGTACGCGACATGGAACGGCGCGCGGCCACCCGGTCCGATCGCGCCCTGCGTCAGCCGACCGGCGGCACCCCGCCGTAGACCTCGAATTCTCCCTCGGCCGCCAGAACCCGCTGCCAGGGCTGCGGGGGTGGCGAGCTGCCGTCCGCGTACGCGACCGTGACGACGTAGCCGGCCTCCTCCGGCCGTTCGGTGAAGCGCTCGCCGAACGGGATGCGCCACCCCTCGTCGACCTGGACGTCGATTCCGGCGCGGTACAGCGCCAGCACCAGGCCCGCCCCGGGTTCCACCGTGCCGACGATGACCGGTTCCGTGGTCGGGGCCATGTCGACGCGGACGACCGGCTGGTCTGCTCCCGTCCGCAGCCCCGAGCGGGTGAGGTCCGCGACGACCGCCTCCCCGAGCTCGGCGACGTGGCCGTCCCGGTCGCTCCACGTGACCTCCGCTCCCGCCACGCGGGCGGCGGTCACCAGCACGGCAGCCGTCGCGAGCGCGGCCACCGGGACGCCGATCACGGTGCCCGGCGACAGGCTCCGGCGCCCCGGGGCGACGCCCCTCCGGACGACGGCGGCGAGCTCCGGGAGCAGGCCGAGCCCGACGGTGGTCCAGGCCAGGATCCCGATGACCACCGTCCACTGCGTGAGGTAGGCGAACACCCACCCGTCGATGCGGGCGACCGCCGCGACACCGGCAGCGGCGAGGGCCAGCGTCAGCGCGCCCAGCCACAGGACGTCCCCACGCCGGCGGAGGGCGGCGACGCCCAGGGCGACGACGAACGCGACGATCCCCGATGTGATGGCCGGGGTCGGCCAGCCGGCCGGCAGGACGGGGCTCGGGGCCACGCCGTGTCCGGTCAGGTGGGCGGGGAGCTTGCCGAACTCGTCCGCGACCGCGCGCAGTCCGGTGGAGACGCCCGCCGGCTGCTCGGGGGACTGGGACAGGAGGTGGTCGTAGAGCACCCGTGCGTTGCCGGGTGTCCCGGTGAGCTGCTCGATGATCGGCGGCAACCACAGCAGCAGCCCGACCGCGACGGCGAGCAGGCCGGCGAACACCCAGCGACGGGGGCGCCGGACCGGCTCCGGCGCGCCGTCGACGGCGACCACCGGGCGACGTCGCCAGCGAAGCAGGCCGCGGAGCAGCAGCCCGGCGACGAGCACCGCTCCCACGGCGGCCACGGGCGGCAGGAAGCCGACGTGGCTCTGCGCGGCGAGCGACAGCGGGACGACGGCGAGCGGCAGGGCCCAGGCGTCGCCGCGGACGGCGGTCCAGCACAGGAGCACGCCGGCGAGGAACGGGAGCACGGGCAGGTACGGGTTCCAGGGGTCGCGGAGGAAGCCGTCCCCGACCGTCTGCAGGGTCAGCACGAGCGCGAGCAGGGCCCACGCCCCGGCGACGAGCCCGGCGCGGCGGCGGACCACCCAGACCGCTGCGGCTGCGCTCACCCCGTTGATCAGCAGTGCTCCCGCGGGGAGCGCCTGCATCGCGTCGTCCATCAGGAAGTAGGCGCCGGCCAGGAGCCAGGCGGCCATCGGGCCGGGGTGGTACCAGTCGAACCGCGAGTACGGGCCGAGGAGGACCTCGTGCTGTCCCACGGCGTCCACGACCAGGGTGAAGAAGGCGTGGTCCCCGGTGAGCAGGAAGGGGCGCCCGCGGTCCTGCCAGAGATCGACCAGACCGGCGACCGCAGGCAGGGCGGCGAGCACCAGGAGCGCCGCGGTGGCCATCCAGCGCAGGCGCCGGCCTCCGGCCCGCGGGGCCGGGGTGGGAGCCGGGGTGGACGCCGGGGTGGACGCCGGGAGGGTGTCGGACGGCGTCACCGGCGCGAGGTCGCCGGTCCGGTCGGTGATCACGGGAGGTCCAGACGTCAGGGGGCGTCAGCTGCAGCGGGCAGGGTACCGCCGGACCGGCCGTCTCCCGGGGCAGAAGGACGACCGGAGCGCCGCCCCGCGGGGATCACCCGGTCGGCGGGATGCCGCCGTAGACCTGGAACTCGCCGGCGACGCCGAGCACCCGCTGCCAGGGCTCCGGCGGCGGTGAGGTCCCGTCGGAGTAGGCGACGGTCACGATGTAGCCGGCGTCCTCGGCCCGGTCGGTGTAGCGCTCGCCGAAGGGCAGCACCCAGAAGGGCGACACCTGGACGTCGACGTCCTCGCGGGCCAGCTGCAGGACCACCCCGGTGCCGGGCATGTACGTGCCCATCAGCTCGTCCCGGGTGGTCGTCGTGAAGTCGACACGGACGACCGGGGCATCCGCAGGTGTCCGCAACCCGAGTCGTTCGAGGTCGCCGACGACGGCCTGGGCGAGGACGGTCACGTCGGGGCCGGGCAGCTTCGCCCGCGCCGTGTCCACCGCGGTCACCAGCACGACCGCCGTCGTCACCGCCGCCAGGGCCGTCGCGAGCACGGCGACGGGTCGCGCCGCTCGCTGCGACCCGCCGAGGGCACGCCTGAGCCCGGCGACGACCTCGGGCAGCAGGCTCAGGGCCACCGTGGTCCAGGCCAGGATGCCGACGAGGACGGTCCACCGGGTGATGTAGGAGTACGGCGGGCCGTCGAGCCGGGCGATCGCCGCCACGCCCGCCGCGGCGACGGCCACGGTGAGGCCGCCGAGCCACAGCACGTCCTCGTTGCGGCGACGGGCGCCGACGGCCAACGCGACGAGGAAGGAACCCAGGCCGACCGCGATGGCGGCCGGCGGGACCAGCAGGGGCAGGTACTCCCGGGCGGGGACGTCCGCGCCGACCACGTACGCGGGCAGCCGGCCGAACTCGTCACCGATCGCCCGGAGCGCGTCGGTGAACGACATGGACCGCTCGGTCGAGCCCTGGCGGAGGTACTCCAGGATCTCGGTCATGTTCCCCGGGTCCCGGGTGAGCTGCTGGATGATCGGCGGGAGCCAGAGCAGCACCGCGAGGGCGACGGCGGCCAGGGTGGCGACGATCCAGCGGACGGGACGTCCCACCGGCCGGCCGTCCGGTGCCGTGGCCGACCGGCCCGAGCGCCCGCGCCGGTGCCGGACCGCGCGGACGACGAGCCCGAGGGCCAGGACGGCGCCGACGCCGCCGACGGGTGCGAGGAAGCCGACGTGCGACTGGAGCGCGAGCGACATCGGGATCACGGCGAGCGGCAGACCCCAGGCGTCGCCGCGGATCGCCGTCCAGCACAGCAGCACTCCCGCCAGCAGGGGGAGCACCGGCAGGTAGGGGTTCCAGGCCTCGGTGAGGAAGTCGACGCCCAGCACGCGCAGGGTGAGGCACAGCACCAGGACCGCCGAGGTGGCGGCGAGCAGGCCGGCGCGGCGCAGCACCAGCCCGACCGCGGCGACGCAGCTGATCCCGCCGATGACGATCGCCCCCACCAGCAGTGCCTCCGGCGCACCGTCGAGCAGGCGGTAGGGGGCGGCCATCAGATAGGCCGCCATCGGTCCCGGGTGGAACCAGCCGAAGCGCGAGAACGGCCCGAGCAGCACCTCGTGGCGGCCGATGGCGTCGACGACCAGGGCGAAGACCGCGTAGTCCCCGATGGGCGAGGGAGCATCCCGGTCCCGGAGGAGGGCAACCAGCCCGAACAGCGCGGGCAGCGCCGCCAGCAGGAGCAGCCCTGCGCCGGCGAGCCGGCGGACCCGGCGCTCCTTCCGGCCCCGGCCCTGGCCGTCGCCGTCGTCGCCGTGGCGGTCGTCCGCGACCGGCTCCGACGCCGGGTCCGAGGTCACCGGGATCGGCGTCGTCGCCGCCGCGAGCTCGCTGGTGGGCTGGGGCACTGGGCGTCCAGACGTCGTGGGTGCGGGAGTCGACCGAGGGTAGCGGGCGACGGCCGCCCGGCCGGTCCGCGAGCAGGGGGCTTGCCCGTGCCGCGCGGACCGTGCACGGTGTGACCTGGACCACAGTTGTCCCCGTGCCCGGGAGGCCGTCGTGCCAGGTGTGCTCGCTGATCCCGCTCCCCGTCCGGCGAGGACGCGCCGTGGTTAGGGGGGCGGCGCTGCCCTCCGCGCCGTCGCCGAGGCCGGCCGAGCAGGTTCGGAACGTCGCGCTCGTCGGGCATTCCGGCGCCGGCAAGACGACGCTGGCCGAGGCGCTGCTCGTGGCCACCGGTGCGCTGCCCCGCGCCGGCCGGGTGGAGGACGGCACGACGTGCCTGGACACCGAGGACGTCGAGATCCGCCAGCGGCGCTCGGTGTCGCTGGGTGTCGCGACCGTGGAGCACGCCGGGCACCGCATCACGCTCCTGGACACCCCTGGGGCACCCGACTTCGTGGGCGAGCTGCGCGCCGGCCTGCGCGCGGCGGACGCCGCCCTGTTCGTCGTCTCCGCCGTCAACGGCGTGGACGACAGCACCGTGGCGCTCTGGCAGGAGTGCGCGGCGGTCGGCATGCCGCGCGCCGTGGTGCTCACCCAGGTCGACCGTCCGCAGGCCGACGTCGAGGAGGCCGTGCGGCTGTGCCAGGTGCGGCTGGGGGAGGGCGTCTTCCCCGTGCACCTGGTCGACCGCGCCCCCGACGGCTCGGTGCGGGAGCTGGTGTCCCTGCTCGACCCCGGTGCCGGGACCGGCCGGCCGGGGGCCGACGACGCCGACCGGCTCCGAGCCGAGCTGATCGAGGGCATCATCGGCGAGAGCGAGGACGAGGTGCTCATGGAGCGCTACCTCGCCGGCGACCAATTGGTGCAGGCCGATCTCATCGCCGACCTCGAGACCGCCGTCGCCCGCGGTCACTTCCACCCGGTCCTGTGCGCCGCGCCGCCTGCCGGCCTGGGGATCGACGCCCTGCTGGAACTCGTCGTCGCCGGGTTCCCGTGCCCGAGGGAGCACGGCTGCCCGCCCGTGACGCGCCCGGACGGTGCGCCGGCGCCGGCGCTGTCCTGCGATCCGGACGGCCCGCTCGTCGCCGAGGTGGTGAAGACGACGACCGACCCGTACGTGGGACGGGTGTCCCTGGTGCGCGTCTTCTCCGGCACCCTCCGCCCGGACGCCGCCGTCCACGTCTCGGGGCACGGCCTGGCCGAGCGCGGGCACCCCGACCACGACGTCGACGAGCGGATCGGCGCGGTGAGCTCGCCCCTGGGATCGCTGCTGCGGCTGGTCCCGGCGTGCCCGGCCGGCGACGTCTGCGCGATCGCCCGGCTCACCAGCGCCGAGACCGGCGACACGCTGTCCTCGCCGGACGACCCTCTGCTGGTGCCGCCGTGGGACCTGCCCACGCCGCAGCTGCCGGTGGCCGTGGAGGCCGCGTCGCACGGGGACGAGGACCGGCTGGCGACCGCGCTGGGGAGGCTGGTCGCCGAGGACCCCACGGTCCGGCTCGAGCGCCGCTCCGACACCGGGCAGCTGCTGCTCTGGTGCGTCGGCGAGGCGCACGCCGAGGTGCTGCTCGAGCGGCTGCGCAGCCGGCACGGGGTCTCCGTCGCCACCGTCCCGGTCCGGGTGCCGCTGGTGGAGACGCTGGCCGGGCCGGCGCGGGTCACGGCGCGGCACGTGAAGCAGTCCGGCGGCCACGGGCAGTACGCCGTCGTCGTCGTCGAGGGGGAGCCCGGGCCGCCTGGCAGCGGGATCGTCTTCGAGCAGCGGATCGTCGGCGGCACGGTGCCCGCCCAGTTCCACGGCAGCGTGGAGAAGGGCATCCGGGCACAGGCCGAGCGCGGTGTGGGTGGCGACCGTGCCGTCGTCGACGTCCGGGTCACCCTGGTCGACGGCAAGGCGCACTCGGTGGACTCCTCCGACGCCGCCTTCCAGTCCGCCGGCGCCCTGGCCCTGCGCGAGCTCGCCGCAGCGGCGGGCACCCGCCTGCTGGAGCCGTGGTGCGAGGTGGCGGTCCAGGTGCCCGGGGAGTACGTCGGCGCCGTGATGAGCGACCTGTCCTCGCGCCGGGCACGGGTCACCGGCAGCGACACCGATCCGGCGCGGAACCGCGCCACGGTGCGTGCCGAGGTGCCCGAGATGGAGCTGCTCGGCTACCCCGGTGCGCTCCGGTCCATCACCCACGGCACGGGCTCCTTCGATCGCCGGCCGCTGGGGCACGAGCCGGCTCCCGCCTCGCTGTCGGTCCCTGCCTGATGGTGCCGCCACCGCCCCGAGCGTCGGCGACCGGCAGGTGCCGACGGGCCGCTAGCCTCTGGGCAGGGTGAACAGCGGGCTGGAGGGATCGTGACGTCGTCGAACGGGCCGTCGGCCGAGACGACGGCGGCGCACGGCGCCGGTCCCGTGGGACGGGACGAGCTCCCGGACCGGGTCTGGACGCTGCCCAACGCGCTGTCGGTGCTGCGTCTGCTGGGCGTGCCGCTGTTCCTCTGGCTGCTGCTGGGGCCGGAGGCCGACGGCTGGGCCGTGATCGTCCTGATGATCTCCGGCATCACCGACTGGGCCGACGGCAAGCTCGCCCGCTGGCTGGACCAGAGCAGCCGCCTGGGCGCGCTGCTGGACCCGGCGGCCGACCGGCTCTACATCGTCTGCACGCTCGTCGCGCTGGCGCTGCGCGACATCGCGCCGGTCTGGATGGTCGCGCTGCTCCTGGGCCGCGAGCTCGTCCTGGGCATCGGGCTGCTCGTCCTGCGCCGGTACGGCTACCCGCCGCTGCAGGTGCACTACCTCGGCAAGGCGGCGACCTTCCTGCTCCTGTACGCCTTCCCGGGGCTGATGCTCGCCGACGGCACCGGCTGGTTCGCCACGGCCATCGAGCCCTTCGCGTGGGCCTTCACCATCTGGGGGACGGCCCTCTACCTCCTGGCCGGCGCCTTCTACGTCGTCCAGGTCGTCGGCATCGTCCGGGCCGAACGGGCCGCTGCCGCGGCCGCGGTGCCGTGACCGCTCGACCTCCCGGGGGAGGCCCGCGCTCCCTCGGCGCCTCGCTGCTCGACGACGTGCTGGCCGAGACCCTCGATCCGGCGTACGCGCAGGCCGCGGAGGCGCGGGCCGCACGGGGTCCGGCGGCAGGGGGGCGTCGCCGGCGCGGAGCCGTGCTGGTGGCGCTGACGCTGGTCGTGGCCGGGGTGCTCGCCGCGGTCACCTACGACCAGGCCGCCGCGCGCGTGCAGGGCCGGCAGGAGATCCGCGCCGCCCTCGTCGCCGACATCCGGACCGAGTCCGACGCCAGCGACGAGCTGGCCGCCGAGCTGGAGGAGCTGCGGGCGGAGGTCACCCGCGCCCGGGACGAGCTGCTCGCGTCCTCCACGACCGGGCAGCGGGCGCTCGATGCGCTGGCCCGCGCGGAGGCGGGTGCGGCCGCGCTGCCGGTCGAGGGCCCCGGCCTGCTCGTCACCCTGGCCAACGCCGGGTCCGACGCGGACGACGACCCGGTCGGCGGGGGCGACGAGGGCGACGTCCGCGGACGGGTCCGCGACGGCGACCTGCAGCTGGTCGTCAACGCGCTGTGGGCAGCCGGTGCCGAGGCGATCAGCATCAACGGCCAGCGCCTGGGCCCCACCAGCGCGATCCGGTTCGCCGGCGAGGCCGTGCTGGTCGACTTCCGCCCGGTGACCAACCCCTACGAGGTCAGCGCCATCGGCGACCCGGAGACCCTGTCCAGCGGCTTCCTCTCCAGTCCCGAGGTGGCCTCGCTCGCCCTCATCGAGGAGACCTACGGGCTGCGCTTCGACTTCTCGCGCGAGGACGACCTGAGCCTGCCCGCAGCCAGCACCCCCGAGCTGCGCGCGGCCCAGCCGGTGCCCGACGAGCCCGCCGTTCCGCCGACCGACCCCGCGACCGGAGACTGACCCGTGATCCCGATCCTCGGCCTGGTGGCCGGCGTCCTGCTCGGCCTGCTGCTCGACCCCACCGTCCCGCTGTGGCTGCAGCCCTACCTGCCCATCGCGGTGGTCGCGGCGCTCGACGCGGTGTTCGGCGGCTTCCGCGCCCGGCTGGACGGGATCTTCGACGCCAAGGTCTTCGTCATCTCGTTCGTCTCCAACGTCGTCGTCGCCGCGCTCATCGTCTTCCTCGGCGACCAGCTCGGGGTGGGCGCGCAGCTGTCGACCGCCGTCGTCGTCGTCCTCGGCATCCGCATCTTCGGCAACGCCGCAGCCATCCGGCGCCACGTCTTCCGGGCATGACCACCGACCCGCCGGTCGACCCGCCCGCGGCGGGGGACGACCCCGTCACCGGGGAGCCTGCCGCCGACGACGCGGTCGTCGATGGCCCGGCCACCGAGGACACGGCCGCCGACGACGCGGTCGTCGATGGCCCGGCCACCGAGAAGTCGGCCACCGAGGACTCGACCGGGGGAGGGGTGGCTCCCGGACGCCGCCGGGACCTGCCGGCTGCCGTGCTGATCGGCGTCCTCACCCTGCTGCTGGGCTTCGCCTTCACCGTGCAGGTGCGCAACTCCGACGACGAGCAGGTGCTCGCCGGGGCGCGGGAGGAGGACCTCGTCCGCATCGTCGACGAGGTCAGCTCCCGCGGTGTCCGGCTGCGTGAGCTCATCGCCGACCAGCGCAGCGCCCTGCGCCAGCTCACCAGCTCCGACAGCGAGACCGCCTCGGCGCTGGAGGAGGCGCGGACCCGGGAGGCGTCCCTCGCCGTCCTCAACGGCACCGCCCCCGCCGTGGGACCCGGGCTGCGCCTGACGATCCGCGACCCGGACGACGAGCTGCGGGTCACCGACCTGCTCGACGTGATCCAGGAGCTGCGCGGAGCCGGGGCGGAGACCATGCAGTTCGACGGCGTCCGCGTCGGCCTGAGCACCGCGGTGACCGGCGTCCCCGGGGCGCTGCTCATCGACGGCCGGCCCATCACCGCCCCGTACGAGGTGCTCGTCCTCGGCTCCCCGCAGGACATGGAGACGGCGCTCAACATCCCCGGGGGAGTGGTGCAGGCGGTGGGCGGCCGCGGGGGCTCGGTCGAGATCACGCAGGAGTACGACCTCGTCGTCGACGCGTTGCGGCCGCTCCCGGACGCTCAATACGCTGCGCCCGACACCGACGACTGAAGAAGGACCCCGGTGCCCCCCACCCCGATGGAGACTGCTGCATGAGCACGCCTGACGACCGCCGTTACACCGACCAGCACGAGTGGGCGCTGGTGCAGGGCACCGACGGCACGGGGACCACTGCGGAAGCAGGGACCATCGTCCGCGTCGGCATCACCGACCACGCCCAGGACGCCCTGGGGGACATCGTCTTCGTGCAGCTGCCCTCCGTGGGCGACGAGGTGGGTCCGGGGACGCCGATGGGCGAGGTGGAGTCCACCAAGTCGGTGTCCGACGTCTACGCCCCCGTCGCCGGCGTCGTGGCCGCGGTCAACGACGCCCTGGCCGACACACCCGAGATGATCAACGCCGATCCCTACGGAGCCGGCTGGCTCGTCGAGATCAGCGTGCCCGGCGAGGGCGGCGACCCGATCGGTGCGCTGCTGGACGCCGCGGCCTACCAGGCGCTGGTCGACGGCTCCTGACGGCCCCGCCTGCGGGGCCGGACCGCATGCCGCTCACTATGATCGCGACGGGGCACGGAGTCGCCGGTGACCAGCCGCGCAGCGCCGAACCCCGACCCTGCACGTGCGGTTGACCCTCGGGTCGACCGCTGGTTCCATGACCACGGCCCGCCGCACCCGCGGTGGCCGACACACGACGGGCCGACCGGCCCCTCGACCGCCGGCCGCCCGCGGCCCGTCCAGGCCCGCGGCGACGCCCCTCGTACCGGAGGAGACGCAACGTGCACTGCACTCGATGTGGACACGAGAACCCCGAGGGCAGTCGCTTCTGCGCGCAGTGCGGCTCGGCGCTCTCCCCGGAGCGCATCGGCGAGTCGACCAGCGTGATCCCGAAGGTCGGCGGCGAGGACTCCGGCGAGCAGCCGGAGGCGACGCCGGAATCCGCTGCCGATGCCCACGCCGGTGCCGTCGAGTCCCTCCCCGCCGGGTCGGCCCTGCTCGTGGTCAAGCGCGGCCCGAACGCGGGCAGCCGCTTCCTGCTCGACCAGGACGTCACGACCGCCGGGCGCCACCCCGACAGCGACATCTTCCTCGATGACGTCACGGTCAGCCGCCGGCACGTGGAGTTCCACCGCGAGGGCGGGGGCTTCTCGGTGCACGACGTCGGCAGCCTCAACGGCACCTACGTGAACCGCGAGCCGGTCGACGTCGCCACCCTGGCCGGGGGCGACGAGGTGCAGATCGGCAAGTTCCGCCTCGTGTACCTGACCGGTCCGCGGACCGGCGAGCCGGCCGCTCGCTAGTGGGCGTGCCCGAGCGCGAGAGCGCGCTCGGGGACGCCGCCGATCAGCACACGCCCCGCCTCACCATCGGCGAGGTGCTGGCTGTTCTTCGCGACGACTTCCCCGACGTGACGATCAGCAAGATCCGCTACCTCGAGTCCGAGGACCTGGTGCACCCGCAGCGCACCCCGTCGGGCTACCGGAAGTTCTCCCGGGCCGACGTCAGCCGGCTGCGCTACGTCCTGACGGCCCAGCGCGATCACTACCTGCCCCTGCGGGTCATCAAGGACCACCTCGAGGCGCTCGACCGGGGCGAGCCGATCCCGGGCACGTCGGCGCCGGCGACCACGCCCCCGCCCGCACCCGGCAACGAGGACGGCGAGGCGGCGCCCCTCACGCCGGACCAGTTCGCCCGCGCCGCCGGGCTGGAACCGGAGCAGCTCGCCGACTGCGTGCAGTTCGGCCTGCTCGCGACCGACGCCGACGGCCGGCACCCGGTGGCCGACCTCGCCGTCGCCCGCGCCGCGGCCGGCCTGGCCCGGCACGGCATCGAACCGCGCCACCTGCGCGTCTACCGCAGCGGCGTGGAGCGCGAGGCCGGCCTCGTGGAGCAGCTCGTCGCGCCGGTCCTGCGGGCGCGCTCGGAGGAGGCCCGTGCCCGGGCCACGGAGAAGCTGCGCGAGCTGGCGGGCCTCTCCGCGCAGCTGCACACCGCGCTGCTGGAAGCGCGGCTCCGGGATCTCCTGCGTCCCTGACCGGGCGTACCGTTGACGCGGGGTCGTCGTCCCGCCGCCGCCCTGATCCGCCCTGATCCGCCCGCAGCCGAGGGAGCCGTACCGTGCAGGAGCTTCGAGTCGTCGGCGTCCGGGTGGAGCTGCCCGGGAACCAGCCGATCCTGCTGCTCAAGGAGACGCAGGGGGAGCGCTACCTGCCGATCTGGATCGGTGCGGTCGAGGCCGCGGCCATCGCGTTCGAGCAGCAGGGTGTGCGCCCGGCGCGGCCCATGACCCACGACCTGCTCCGCGAGGTGATCACCGCCCTGGGCGCCGAGCTCGAGGCGGTGCACATCACCGAGATGCGCGACGGCATCTACATCGCCGAGCTGCTCCTCGGCGAGGAGCGGGTGGTCAGCGCGCGACCGTCGGACGCGGTCGCCCTCGCGGTGCGGACCGGCGCGCCGATCTTCGGTGCCGACGACCTGCTCGACGAGGTCGGGATCGAGATCCCCGACGAGCAGGAGGACGAGGTCGAGAAGTTCCGCGAGTTCCTCGACCAGATCTCGCCGGAGGACTTCGGCGCGGGCTCGGGTTCGGGCGGCGGCTCCGGTGGTCCCGCCTAGATCACAGGACGCACCACCCGACCCAGCCGCCACATCCTCGGCAAGTGTTGATGATCGGCAGCACCCCAGGTGTCCTCCACTCGAAATGATGACCGGTGCGACACGCCGCCCCGCTCAGTTGACCGGCCCCCGGGCCCGGCTTACGGTCGGCGAACAACAACGGTGTGACATCTGAGGTCGGTGGCTGCAGTCCAGAGTCGGCGGCCGGGGTGACCAGCCGTCGACCCGGACCGTGCGAGCGGGACGGGACAGAGGAGGACGCCGACGTGAGCGACCAGGACAAGGGCTCCCAGGGTCAGCTCTTCAGCGACGCCGCAGTCGGGGCTCCCGCGTACGACGAGGTCGACACCGACCTGGTCGGCTACCGCGGCCCGACCGCCTGCGCCGCTGCGGGCATCACCTACCGGCAGCTCGACTACTGGGCCCGCACCGGGCTCGTCGCCCCCTCGGTGCGCAGCGCCACCGGCTCGGGGACCCAGCGCCTGTACTCCTTCCGCGACATCCTCGTCCTCAAGGTCGTCAAGCGGCTCCTGGACACCGGCGTCTCCCTGCAGAACATCCGCAAGGCCGTCGACCACCTGCGCAACCGCGGCATCAAGGACCTCGCCAACGTCACGCTCTTCTCCGACGGCGCCACGGTCTACGAGTGCACCTCCGCCGAGGAGGTCGTCGACCTGCTCGCCGGCGGCCAGGGCGTCTTCGGCATCGCCGTCTCCGGCGCCCTGCGCGAGCTGTCCGGCGAGCTCGCCGAGCTGCCGGCCGAGCGTCTCGACGGTGCCCCGATGGCCACCGCGGACGACGAGCTCTCCCTGCGCCGCCGCCGCCGCGCCATGTGATTTCGCGGTCCTCCGGACCGCACCGCGGCCACGTGCCGTGCCCCGTCTGCGTTGAGCCCATCCCCGGCTCCTCCTCGGGGACCCTCCGGGCCCGCCTCGTCGGACCGGCCTCGCGGGGCGGCTCACGTCCCGGCGTCTTCGGCTGCCGGCCTGTCCGCTCCTCGGGGGACCCTCCGGGCCCCCGCTCGTCGGGACCGGTGAACCTCGGTGACCCAGGCGGGCCGTGGTCGTGGGTTGCCTGGGTTCAGCGGTAGGCCCCGGGGACGGTCGTCGGGGCCACTGTGACGCCTGTTGCAGCCGCCGGGCGGCTCGGCGCCCGCTGGTAGCGTTCTTGCAGTGACCGACCGCGCTGCCGGGCCCGATGTCGAGCAGGTGGGGAACGATCTCCCACCCCTCTCCGGGTCGCTGCCCTCGCTGAACGCCCTGAACCCCGCCGGATCGTTCGTCGCCCGGCACATCGGGCCGCGGGGGGACGAGACCGCGGCGATGCTCGAGGTCGTGGGGCACCCCACGCTCGAGTCGCTGGCCGACGCCTGCGTCCCCGAGAAGGTGCGCGACCGGACGCCGCTGGCGCTGCCGCCCGCCGCCGACGAGGCCGCGGTGCTGGCCGAGCTGCGCGACCGTGCCTCGGAGAACGACGTCCTCACGTCGATGATCGGCCTCGGCTACTACGGCACGGTCACCCCGACGGTCATCCAGCGGACCGTGCTGGAGAACCCGGCCTGGTACACCGCCTACACGCCCTACCAGCCCGAGATCAGCCAGGGCCGGCTCGAGGCGCTGATCAACTTCCAGACGATGGTCGCCGACCTGACCGGGCTGGACGTCGCGGGCGCTTCGATGCTCGACGAAGCCACCGCCGCGGCCGAGGCCATGACCCTGGTGCGCCGGGCGGGGCGCGCCAAGCCCGACGCCGTCTTCGTGGTCGACGCCGACACGCTGCCGCAGACGCTGGCGGTCCTCGAGACGCGCGCCGAGCCCCTCGGCATCACCCTGCACGTCACCGACCTCTCGCAGGGCTGGCCCACCGACCTGCCCGAGGCGGGCGCCTTCGGCGTGCTGCTGTCCTACCCCGGCGCGAGCGGGGCCGTCCGCGACCACCGCGCGCTGGCCGCGGCCGCACACGAGGCCGGCGCCTCCGTCGTCGTCGCCGCCGACCTGCTGGCGCTCACGCTGCTGGAGGCCCCGGGGGAGTGGGGCGCCGACGTCGCCTGCGGCACCACCCAGCGCTTCGGCGTCCCGATGGGCTACGGCGGCCCGCACGCCGGCTACCTGTCGGTCCGCGAGGGGCTGGCCCGCCAGCTGCCGGGCCGGCTGGTCGGCGTCTCGGTCGACGCCGACGGCGACGTCGCCTACCGGCTGGCGCTGCAGACCCGCGAGCAGCACATCCGCCGCGAGAAGGCGACCAGCAACATCTGCACCGCGCAGGTGCTGCTCGCGGTGATGGCCGGCGCCTACGCCGTCTACCACGGGCCCGAGGGCCTGGCCGCGATCGCGGCACGGGTGCACCGCAGCGCCCACGCGCTGGCCGGCGCGCTGCGCGCCGGCGGCCTTCCTCCGGTGCACGAGCACTTCTTCGACACCGTGACCGTCGCCGTGCCGGGCCGGGCCACCGAGGTGGTCGCTGCCGCGGCCGAGCGGCGGATCAACCTGCGCCTGGTCGACAGCGACACCGTGGCGGTCGCCTGCGACGAGACCACCACGCCGGAGATCCTCCGCGCGGTCGCCGAGTCGTTCGGGGTGGCCTTCGACGACGCAGCCCTGGCCGAGGACGGTGGCGACGCGCTCCCCGGTGACCTGCGCCGCCGCACCGCGTACCTGACCCACCCGGTGTTCTCCGCGCACCGCTCGGAGACGGCGATGCTGCGCTACCTGCGGTCGCTGAGCGACAAGGACCTCGCGCTGGACCGCACGATGATCCCGCTGGGCTCCTGCACCATGAAGCTCAACTCGGCCACCGAGATGGCGGCCATCACCTGGCCCGAGTTCGCCGGGCTGCACCCGTTCGCCCCCGCCGAGCAGGCCCGCGGCTACACGCGGCTGATCGACGAGCTGTGCGGCTGGCTGGCCGAGGTGACCGGGTACGCCGCGGTGAGCGTGCAGCCCAACGCCGGCTCGCAGGGCGAGTTCGCCGGGCTGATGGCCATCCGCGGGTACCACCGCTCCCGGGGCGACGAGGCGCGCGACGTCTGCCTGATCCCGAGCTCGGCGCACGGCACGAACGCCGCCAGCGCGGTCATGGCCGGCATGCGGGTCGTCGTCGTGTCCTGCGACGACGCCGGCAACGTCGACCTGGCCGACCTGCGGGCGAAGGTGGATCAGCACGCCGAGCGGCTCGCCGCCATCATGCTGACCTACCCGTCCACGCACGGCGTGTACGAGACCGAGGTCCGCGAGATCTGCGCCGCGGTGCACGACGCCGGCGGTCAGGTGTACGTCGACGGGGCCAACCTCAACGCCCTGGTCGGCCTGGCCCGCCCGGGCCGGTTCGGCTCCGACGTCAGCCACCTCAACCTGCACAAGACGTTCTGCATCCCGCACGGTGGTGGCGGTCCTGGCGTCGGCCCGATCGGCGTGGCCGAGCACCTGGTGCCGTTCCTGCCCGGCCACCCCCTGGTGGACACCGGCGCGAAGGGCCCGGCCGTCTCCGGTGCGCCGTACGGCTCGGCGGGCATCCTGCCCATCTCCTGGGCCTACGTCCGGCTCATGGGGCCCGACGGCCTCACCCGCGCCACCGAGCACGCCATCCTCGGCGCGAACTACCTGGCCACCCGGCTGCGGGAGCACTTCCCGGTGCTCTACACCGGCGCGGACGGCATGGTCGCCCACGAGTGCATCCTCGACATCCGGCCGCTCACCAAGGCCACCGGCATCACCAACGACGACATCGCCAAGCGGCTCATCGACTTCGGCTTCCACGCGCCGACGATGAGCTTCCCGGTCGCGGGCACGCTGATGGTCGAGCCGACCGAGAGCGAGGACAAGGCGGAGCTGGACCGCTTCGTCGAGGCCATGGTGACCATCCGCGGCGAGATCGAGAAGGTCGCCACCGGTGAGTACGACCGCACCGACAACCCGCTGCGCAACGCGCCGCACACGCTGGCGATGCTGGCGGGGGAGTGGGAGCGGCCCTACCCGCGGACGACGGCGGTCTACCCGGTGCGCAGGCTGCAGGGCCGCAGCTACCTGAGCCCGGTCCGGCGCATCGACCAGGCCTACGGCGACCGCAACCTGGTCTGCGCCTGCCCGCCCATCGAGGCGTTCGCCGAGCACGACTTCGGCGAGCACGCCCCTCCGGCCGACGGCGCGACGCCGGAGCGTGCGGCCGGCGCGCCGGACGACCTGGGGACGACGGCCGACGTGGTGGGCGCCTCGGCCTGAGCCGCCGACGCCGCCGGGACAACCCGGTCGACGCCGTCGCACCCGCGTGCGACGGTGTCGGCCGTGACCGCTGACGACGACGCCAAGGCCGACCTGCGCACGTACCTGCAGGAGGGCCGGGACGTCCTGATGTTCAAGCTCGACGGCCTCTCGGAGTACGACCTCCGCCGCCCCCTCACGCCGACCGGGACCAATCTCCTGGGGCTGCTCAAGCACCTGTCGTTCGTGGAGATGGGCTACTTCGGCCCGGTCTTCGGCCGCCGCGTGCCCGAGGTCGAGGCCTGGATGGCCGAGGAGGGGGAGCCGAACTCCGACATGTGGGCGACGGCGGAGGAGACCCGGGACGACGTCGTCGGCCTCTACCGCCGCGCGTGGGCGCTGACGGACGCCACGGTCGAGGAGCTGCCCCTCGACGCGCAGGGCCGGGTGCCCTGGTGGTCGCGCCCGGAGGTGACCCTGCACCGGGTGCTCGTGCACGTCATCGGAGAGACCCACCGGCACGCCGGGCACGCCGACATCGTCCGCGAGCTGATCGACGGGTCGGTGGGCAACCAGGGCGTCGGCGACAACCTGCCCGAGCGCGACGCGGTCTGGTGGGCGGACTACCGGGAGAGGCTCCAGCGCGTGGCGGAGGCTGCCGGGGGCCGCACGCAGGGCCGGTGACCGACGCGATCTTCGCCGAGCCGCGGTTGGCGGCAATCTACGACGCCTTCGACGGCCCCCGCGACGATCTCCAGCCCTACCTCGCGCTCGCCGAGGAACCCGGTGTGCGGTCGGTCCTCGACATCGGCTGCGGCACCGGGACCTTCGCCTGCCTGCTGGCCGCCCGGGGGATCGAGGTCATCGGCGTGGATCCGGCCGCGGCCTCGCTCGACGTCGCCCGGCGCAAGCCTGGCTCCGAGCGGGTGCGGTGGGTGCACGGCGAGGCCTCGTCGCTGCCGCCGGTGCAGGTGGACCTCGTCACCATGACCGCCAACGTGGCGCAGGTGTTCCTCGACGACGGCGCGTGGGCCGCCACGCTGGGCGCGACCCGGGCGGCGTTGCGGCCGGGTGGCCGGCTCGTCTTCGGAAGCCGCCGGCCCGAGCGGCAGGCCTGGCTGGCCTGGGACCGCGAGCGGTCGCTCACCCGCGCCGTCGTCCCGGGCGCCGGGCCCGTCCGGACCTGGGTGGAGGTCACCGACGTGCGGGAGGACGTGGTCTCGTTCCGCTGGAGCTTCCTCTTCGAGGTCGACGGTGCGGTGCTGACCTCGGACTCGACGCTCCGGTTCCGCAGCCTCGAGGAGCTCTCCGACGCGGTGCGGTCGGCGGGTCTCGTGGTCGACGACGTCCGGGACGCGCCCGACCGGCCCGGGGCGGAGTACGTGGTCCTCGCCCGCCGGCCGGGCTGAACCGGAGCGGTGAGGTCAGGCGCCGACCAGCTCCGGGGCCAGCCAGGTGTGCGGGTGGGTGACGGCGCGGCCGTCGGGGAGCAGCTCGCCGTCGTCGTCGAAGAGGACGACGCCGTTGCACAGGAGGTTCCAGCCCTGCTCGGGGTGGCTGCGGACGATGGCGGCGAGGTCACGCGCCTCGCTCGTTGCGTCGGGGCACGGGGTGACGTGAGGGCACATGGTGGTCCGTCCGTTCGAGCCTCGTGGGCTCAGATGGCTGTGGGTGAGCGATCGATCACCGAACGCTGACCAGTGTGCGCCTGATCGGGGCGCAGGGGAGTGACCCAGGTCACGACGTCATCCCGCCGAGTGGTGCGAAGTTGCCAAGAGCCCGGGCGGCGCCGACCTGCGGGTCAGAGCTTGCGCAGCAGGATCCGTCGCACCGAGTGGTCGGCCGCCTTCTGCAGGACAAGCCGGGCCCGTGACCTGGTCGGGGCGATGTTCGACCGCAGGTTCGGGGCGTTGACCGCCGACCAGATGCCCAGGGCGGTGTCCCGGGCCTCCTCGTCGGTCAGGACGGCGAAGCGGTGGAAGAAGGCGGTCGCGTCGGCGAACGCGGTCCGGCGCAGGGCCAGGAACCGCTCCACGTACCAGGTCTGGATGTCGCTCTCGGAGGCGTCGACGTAGACGGAGAAGTCGAAGAAGTCCGAGGCGAACACCTCCGGCGCCGTCCCGTCGGAGCGGCGTCCCGCCTGGAGCACGTTCAGCCCCTCGACGACCAGGATGTCGGGCCGGTCGACCGCCTGCTGCTTGCCGGGCACGATGTCGTAGGACTGGTGGTCGTACACCGGCGCGAAGACCTCCTCGCGGCCGCTCTTCACGTCGGCGAGGAAGCGCAGCAGCGCCCGGCGGTCGTAGCTCTCGGGGAAGCCCTTGCGCCCCATGAGGCCACGGGCCTCCAGCACGGCGTTGGGCATCAGGAAGCCGTCGGTGGTGACCAGGTCGACGCGCGGTGAGCCGGGGCCGGCGGCCAGGAGCGTCTGCAGCAGCCGCGCGGTGGTGCTCTTGCCGACGGCGACGCTCCCCGCGACCGCGATGACGAAGGGAACCTTCGCCGTCGAGTCACCGAGGAACTCGCTCTGCGCGGCCCAGAGGCTGCGGCTGGCGGTGACGTGCAGGTTCAACAGCCGGGCCAGCGGCAGGTAGACCGTGGCCACCTCGTCGAGGTCGATGCGGTCACCCAGCGAGGCGAGCGCGGACAGGTCCGCCTCGTCGAGGGGGAGCTGCGACCCGGCGGCCAGCGCCCGCCACGAGGCGCGGTCGAACACCGCATAGGGCGAGATGGAGCCGCGTGTCCCTGCCGTCACGCCCCCATCGTGCCGTCCGGCACCCCTGCCCCCTGCGCGCGGGTCACCCGTGCGGGTGGGGAAGCGCCCTCGGCAGCCTCCGCCGACGGTGCCCCGCGACGGGGCCGGTCTAGGGTTCGCCCTGTGCCAGCCCGCCCGGGACTGCTCGAGTGCATCGAGCGCTACCACGCCGCCGCGCCCCTCGCGGACGCGCGGATCGAGCGCGCCGGCGCCCTCGACGTCCCGCTCGGCGATCCCGCCTGGCCGTACCCGGCGCGTCCCACCCGCGGCACGGAGTCGAAGGTGACCGTGGCCGACGTGCGCGCGGCGGTGGACCTCCAGCAGAAGGCCGACCTCCCCGTCGCGCTGGAGTGGATCCCCGAGTGCACGCCCGAGGTGGCCGCCGCCGCCCGCGCGGCGGGGCTGGCGGTGGACGAGCTCCCGCTCCTGGTGGCCGACGAACCGGTCGAGCTGTTGTTCCCGGCGGGGGTGCGGCTCTACGTCGTGGGCGCCGAGGACCCGGAGCTGCCGCACTACCAGGAGGTCTCCGCGGTCGCCTTCGCCCACCCGGGAGGCCCGGCGGACGTGCAGGCCACCCGCCCGGACCCGCGGCAGCGGGACGCCGCGGGGACCGCCGCACTGCGCGAGCGGATCGCGACCGGCCGCACCGTGATGATGGTCGCCATCGAGCGCGGCGCACCGGTGGCCGTGGGGCTGCACCAGCCGGTGGACATCGACGGCACGGTGGTCAGCGAGATCGTGGGTCTGGCGACCGCCCCGCGGCTGCGCGGCCGCGGGCTGGGCGCAGGCATCGCCTCGGCCCTGGTGGCCCACGCCCGCGAGACGGCCGACCTGGTGTTCCTCGCGGCCGGCGACGACGACGTGGCCCGCGTCTACGAGCGCATCGGCTTCGCCTGGCTCGCGCGCATCGGCGTCGCCGGCCCGCGCTGACTCAGCCCTGCTCGTAGGTGACGACCATCGTCGCCCGCGCCAGCGTGTGGAAGAACAGGTTGAAGCCCAGCACGGCCGGGGTGGTGTCGCCGTCCACGTCCAGCGTCTCGCTGCCCACGGCGTGCACGACGACGAAGTAGCGGTGCGGGCCGTGGCCGGCCGGGGGAGCGGCGCCGACGTAGCCCGCGAAGCCACCGTCGTTGCGCAGCTGCACCGCACCCGCCGGCAGCTGCGGGGCGTCCCTGCTGCCCGCGTCGGCCGGCAGCTCGGTGACCGATGCGGGGATGTTCGCCACCGCCCAGTGCCAGAACCCGCTGGCGGTCGGGGCGTCGGGGTCGTACACGGTGACGGCGAAGCTCTGGGTGCCTTCGGGGAACCCGGACCAGGACAGCTGCGGCGACCGGTCCTCGCCACCGGCGCCCATCACCCCGCTGACGTGCGGCATGGGCAGCGTGGCCCCGTCCGTGACATCGGTGCTGGTCACGGTGAAGGACGGCACCCGCGGCAGGAAGTCGTACGGGTTAGGGGGGAGCGGCCGGTCGGCCATGTCGGTCCTCTCGACGCGGAGCGGGATCGGACGTCGCCACCACGGGCGCGTCCTCGTCGCGACCCTAGGCAGGCGCGGCGTGTCGCGCGCGTCGGCACAGGACCGTCGCTGCGTCGGAACGGTGCGGCAACCTCCGCGCCGGTAGCGTCCCTGCCGTGCCTGTATCCGGCCTGGGGCTGCCCGAGTCCGTCCGCGCGTGCCTCTTCGACCTCGACGGTGTGCTCACCCGCACCGCCACCGTGCACATGGCCGCGTGGAAACGCACCTTCGACGAGTTCCTCGCCCGCTTCGACCCCGGGCAGCCGGAGTTCAGCCAGTCCGACTACAACAGCTTCGTGGACGGCAAGCACCGGGCCGACGGCGTGCGCGGCTTCCTCGCCAGCCGCGGCATCACCCTTCCCGAGGGCGGCCCGGCCGACCCGCCCGACGCGTCGACCGTCCAGGCGATCGCCACCCGCAAGAACGAGCTGGTGCTCCGCGAGCTCGAGGAGCACGGCGTGGAGGTCTACCCCGGCTCCGTGCGGTACCTCCGCGCGGTCAGGGAGGCCGGCCTGCCCACCGCGGTGGTGACCGCCTCGGCCAACGGGGAGCAGGTCATCGCCGCCGGCGGGTTCGCCGACCTCATCGACGCGCGCGTGGACGGCGTCGTCGCCGCCCGCGACGGCCTGCGGGGCAAGCCCGAGCCGGACACCTTCCTGGCCGGGGCCCGGCTGCTCGGTGTCGAGCCGTCCGCCGCGGTGGTCTTCGAGGACGCGCTGTCCGGCGTGGCCGCCGGCCGGGCCGGTGGATTCGGGTACGTCGTGGGAGTGGACCGGGTGAGGCAGTCCGATGCGCTGGCCGAAGCGGGGGCCGACATCGTCGTGGACGACCTCGAGCTGCTGCTGGGGGAGCAGGCATGACCGAGGGGCGCCCGACCTTCCCGATCGAGCCGTGGTCGCTGACCGAGATCGGCCTGGACCACTCGACGCTGGGCGTGCACGAGTCGGTGTTCGCGCTGGCCAACGGGCACATCGGCATGCGCGGTTCGTTCGACGAGGGCGAGCCGGTGGTCGTGCCCGGCACCTATCTCAACGGCTTCTACGAGGAGCGGCCGCTGCCCTACGCCGAGCGCGGCTACGGCTATCCGGAGCAGGGCCAGACGGTCGTCAACGTCACCGACGGCAAGCTGATCCGGCTGCTGGTCAAGGACTCTCCGCTCGACCTCAACTACGGCGAGATCCTCGACCACCGCCGCACTCTCGACCTGCGCGCCGGGGTGCTGCGGCGGAGCACCGAGTGGCGCTCGCCGGGCGGCCGGTGCGTGCGCGTGACCAGCACGCGGCTGGTCTCGCTGGCCCGCCGGTCCATCGCCGCCATCGAGTACCAGGTGGAGGTCCTCGACGACCTCGGCGACCTGTACGTGGCGCTGCAGTCCGACCTGCTGGCCAACGAGACGAGCCACGGCGACAGCGACGACCCGCGCGCGGCCGCGGCCCTGGACAACCCGCTGCAGAGCGAGTTCTCCGTCGGCCGGGGACGGCGTGCCGTCCTGGTGCACCGCACGGCCCGGAGCCGGCTGCGGATGGCCGCCGGCATGGACCACGACGTCGACGTGCCCGACACCAGCACCGAGGACATCCTCGCCAACGGCGACCTCGCCCGGTACACCCTCGCCGCCCGGATCCCCCCGGGAGGCTCGCTGAAGCTGGTCAAGTACCTGGCCTACGGCTGGTCCTCCCGTCGCTCGGGCGCGGCGCTGCGCGACCAGGTCGAGGCGGCCCTGGCGACGGCGAAGCTGGCCGGCTTCGAGAGGCTGCTGCGGGAGCAGCGTGAACTGCTCGACCAGCACTGGGACGAGGCCGACGTCGAGATCGAGGGCGACGACGAGTTGCAGCAGGCCGTGCGGGTCGGCATGTTCCACGTCCTCCAGGCCGGGCTGCGCGCCGAGCGCCAACCCATCCCGGCCAAGGGGCTCACCGGCCCGGGCTACGACGGGCACACGTTCTGGGACACCGAGACCTACGTCCTGCCGGTGCTCACCTACACGGCACCGGAGGCCGCGCGGGACGCCCTCCGCTGGCGGCACTCGATCCTCGAGCTTGCCCGCGAGCGGGCCCGGGTGCTCGGCCTGCGCGGCGCGGTCTTCCCCTGGCGGACGATCCGCGGTGAGGAGACCTCGGGCTACTGGCCCGCGGGGACGGCGGCCTTCCACATCAACGCCGACATCGCCGACGCCGTGGTGCGCTACTACAACGCCACGATGGACGAGGACTTCGACCGCGACTTCGGCGCTGAGCTGCTCATCGAGACCGCCCGGCTCTGGGCGTCACTGGGGCACTTCGACGACGAGCACGGCTTCCGGATCGACGGGGTGACCGGGCCGGACGAGTACACCGCGGTGGTCGACAACAACGTCTTCACCAACCTCATGGCACAGCGCAACCTGCGCGAGGGCGCGCGGGCGGTGGCCCGGCAGCCCGACGTGGCGCGCCGGCTGGGCCTGGCGGACGAGGAGGTCGAGGTCTGGCTGCGGGCGGCGGCGCTCATGGCGGTGCCCTACGACACCCAGCACGGCGTGCACATGCAGTCCGACGGGTTCACCCACCACGAGGAGTGGGACTTCGCGCGTACGCCGGCCGACCACTACCCGCTGCTGCTGCACTACCCCTACTTCGAGCTCTACCGGAAGCAGGTGGTCAAGCAGGCCGACCTGGTCATGGCGCTGCACCTGCGCGGGGACGCCTTCACCCTCGAGGAGAAGATCGCCAACTTCGCCTACTACGAGGCGCGGACCACGCGGGACTCCTCGCTGTCGGCGAGCGAGCAGGGCGTCGTCGCGGCCGAGACCGGGCACCTCGACCTGGCGTACGACTACTGGGCCGAGGCCGCGCTGACCGACCTGCAGAACCTGCACCACAACTCCGGGCACGGGCTGCACATCGCGTCGCTGGCCGGCGGCTGGACCGTCGCCGTCGCGGGTTTCGGCGGGCTGCGCGACCACGAGGGCGAGCTGACCTTCGCACCGCGGCTGCCCAGCCGGCTCACGAAGCTGCGGTTCCGGGTGGTCTTCCGGGGCCGGAAGCTGGTCGTGTCGGTGACGCCGACGCAGGCCACCTACCGGCTGGACACCGGTGAGCCGCTGGAGATCCGCCACCACGGCCGCCTCGTGCTCGTGGACCATGCGGATCTCGTGCTCGACATCCCGCCGGCCCTGCAGGTCGATCCGGTCAGCCAGCCCAAGGGCTGCGAACCGCGCCGGCGCACCCGCCCCGGCACTCCGCCGCTCGAGCACCGCACGCTGGACTAGCCGGAGGTCCCGGCCAGCAGCCAGCTGCCGCCGAGCAGCAGCGCGCCGACGTCCACGAGGAGGAAGATCCCGACCCAGACCAGGCCGGGGACGCGAGTGAGCCGGGCCAGCTGGTCGGCGTCGGACTCCGGGGCCTGCCGGTGGCGGCGGGCGCGCTGCAGCTCGACGACGGCGCGGGGTGCGGCCAGCAGCAGGAACCAGGTGGTGACGGCGGCGAAGGCGGCCTGGGCCTCCTGGGGCAGGAACCAGGTGGCGGCGAGCACCAGGCCGCCGCTCACCAGCACCGACCAGAGGCCGTACCAGTTGCGGATCTGCACCAGCAGCAGCCCGAGGAGGCCGACCAGCGCCCACAGGGCACCCACCGCGTGCCCGGCCGCGAGGAGGGCGGCGGCGCCGAGGCCGAACAGCCCGGGACCGGTGTAGCCCGCGGCGCAGGTGAGCACCATGCCGATGCCGGTCGGCCGCCCGGAGGAGACGGTGACCCCGGAGGTGTCCGAGTGCAGCCGGATGCCCGCCAGCCGCCTGCCGACCGCCAGGGCGACGAGGCCGTGCGCGCCCTCGTGCGCGATCGTCACCGCGTGGCGGGTGAGCCGCCACAGCGGGCCGTACAGGACGAGCAGCGCCGCGACGGCCGCGGTGGCGAGCAGGACGGTGGGGGAGAGGTCGGGAGCTGGAGCGCTGACCCGGTCCCAGAACCGGCCGAGTGCGTCCACGCCCGGCAGTCAACCGCAGCGACCTGGGAACGCCCGTCAGGTCGAGGTCAGTTGCCGGGCTTGACCGCTTTGCCGCGCTCCCGTTCCTCGTCGTCGGCCTCGTACGCACCAGGGACGGCGGTGGGTCCGTCGTCGGTGCCCGGCGTCACCGGCTTGCGGATCAGGTCGTCCTGGCCGTGCGTGGGGGAGCCGCCGGGCTCGGCGCGCTCGTCGGTGTCGGGCCGTGGATCAGGCACGGGTCCTCCTGCACTCGTCGTCGGAGTGCGGCTACCCGTCGTCGCCGAGGTCAAAGCTGCTGGGTGAGGTTGATCGCGTTGCCGTCGGGATCGGTGACGTGCGCGACGCGCTGGCCCCACGGCATGTCGTTCGCCCCGGACGGTGCCTGCCCGCCGAGGGCCGGCACCTGCGCCAGGGCGGCGTCGACGTCGGGCACCTCGATGCCGAGCAGGACGCGGCCCGGCACGCCGGGGGACACATCGCTGCTCGCCGACAGCCCCAGCGGGGAGTCGCCGATGCGCAGACCCAGGTAGAAGAGCGGGCCCTCCTCCGGGTACCGCTCGGCGACCTCCGCCGCGAAGAGCCGGGTGTAGAAGCGTTCCATCGCGTCGATGTCGGCGGTCACGACGATCGGGCGCACGGTGTCGGGCATCAGGCCTCCAGGCATCTCGGGTGTCGAGGTCGGTGACCTGCCCGGCGGCGCGGACTCATCGGTGCTCAGGCCAGCCCGGCGTCGTGCACCACGAGGGCCACCTGCACGCGGTTGGCCGCCTCGAGCTTGGTGAGCAGGCGGGAGACGTGCGCCTTGACCGTCGCCACGCTCATGTAGGCCTCGGCGGCAATCTGCGCGTTGGACAGCCCGCGGCCCACCGCCAGGGCCACCTCGCGCTCACGCTCGCTGAGCCGGTCGAGCAGCGCCAGCGCCGTGGCTCGCCGGACGTCGGGGCCGCCCACCGACTGCTCGACCTCGGCGACGTGGGCCATCAGCTGGCGGGTGACGGTGGGGGAGAGCATCGGTTCCCCCGCGGCGACCCGGCGCACGGCGTCCACGATCGCCGCCGGCGGGGTGTCCTTGAGCAGGAACCCGCTGGCTCCGGCGCGCAGCGCCCGCAGCACGGAGGCGTCGGCGTCGAACGTGGTGAGCACGATGACCTCCGGCCCGCCGGGCCGGGCCCGCAGCCGCTCGGTGGCGGTCAGCCCGTCGACCTGCGGCATGCGGATGTCCATGAGGACGACGTCGGGCGCGTGCGCCGCGACGGCCGCCGGCACCTCCTCGCCGTCGGCGGCCTCGCCCACGAGCACGCAGTCACCGGACCCGCCGAGCACCATGGCCAGGGCCGCCCGGACCAGCGGGTCGTCGTCCACGACCAGGACGCGTACGGCGCTCTCGCTCACCCCTGCACCGCCGGGGCCGGCCAGGGCAGCCGGGCGCGCAGCCGGAACTCGCCGTCGGCGGTCCACCCGTGCTCGAGCGAGCCACCCGCCAGCCCGACGCGCTCCACCAGGCCGATCAGACCCGTGCCCGATCCGGGCAGCGGCGCGGCGGGATCGGTGCCGACCGGTGCCGGGTTGGTCACCATCACCTCGATGCCGCTGGCCGGGTCGGCCGTCACCCGGACGCAGGCGACGGTGCCCCCGGCGTGCTTGCGGACGTTCGTCAGCGCCTCCTGGACGACCCGGTAGACCGTGCGTCCGGTGACCGCCGGCACGGCCGCCACGTCGGGCACCCGGTACTCCATGCGCACGCGCAGCCCGGCGCCGCGCGACTGCTCCACCAGGGCGGCGAGGTCGGCCAGGGTGGGCTGGGGCCGGTCGGACAGCGTGCCGTCGCCGGTGTCCCGCAGCACCCCGATGACGTCCCGCAGGTCCTCCAGCGCGCCGCGGGCGCTCGCGCGGATCACCCCGGCCGCCCGGGCCACCTCGGCGGGCGAGGCGTCCGGCCGGTACTCCAGGGCTCCGGCGTGCATGCTCAGCAGCGAGAGCCGGTGCGCGAGCACGTCATGCATCTCGCGGGCGATCCGGGTCCGCTCGAGCTGCCGCGCCTGGTCCACGCGCAGCCGCTGCTCCGACTCGGCGCGGCAGGCCCGGTCCCGCAGCGAGACGACCAACTGGCGACGGGCGCGCACGAACATGCCCCAGGCGACGACGGCGGCGGTCAGCGCCGCCCCGAGCGCCAGCGTCAGCGGCCAGGGCAGCTCGGGATCGGGGCGGAAGTGGTCGTAGACGGTGAACGCGACGAAGTTGACCGCCGCCACGAGCAGCACGGTGCGCCACGTGCGGTGCACCGCCACGGTGAACAGGGCGATGAGGCAGGCCATCCCGGCTGTGGCCGAGAAGGCGCTGACCAGGGCCAGGACGACGGCGACGCCGACCGGCCACCGTCGACGTCCCCACAGGAACAGGCAGCTGACCAGCCCGACGACGAGGTCGGCGAACACCGTGCCGTCCGACGGCGGGTCCACGCGGTTGGTCGACTCGACCAGGAGGAGGAGTCCGACACCGACGGCCGTGAGGAACAAGGAGACGTCCACGACCCAGTCGCGGACCGACCGGCGCACCGGCCGCCGCTCGTCGCCGTCGACACCGGGGGAGAGGGAGTCGGCCAGCAGCAGCGCGGGGACCAACGAGGGGTGGTCCACGCCCGGATGCGGCCCCGGCGGCGGCTGGAGGACGGTGCTCACCCCAGCAGGCTACGGACGGCGAGGTCCCGGTGACACCGACGAAGGTCTAGGACGGTGCGCGCGCCGTCGACCTTCGTCGCAGTGGTCTCGCCGTGCGGCTGACGCGGACGGCGAGGGAGTCGCGGGAGGGTGTCCCCGTGATCACCGTCGAACACCTGACCAAGCGGTACGGCGCCCAGCTCGCCGTCTCCGACGTGTCCTTCTCCTGCGCGCCCGGCACCGTGACCGGCTTCCTCGGGCCCAACGGGGCCGGCAAGTCCACCACGCTGCGCGCGGTGTGCGGCCTGACCCTGCCCACCAGCGGCACCGCCACCGTGGGCGGACGCCCCTACCGCGAGCTGCCCAACGCCGGCCGGCACGTGGGTGTCCTCCTCGACGCCGGCGCCCAGCACTCGGGCCGCACGGGCCGGGAGGCCCTCACCCTCGCGGCGCTGGTCCAAGGGGTTCCCCGGACCCGCGTGGACGAGGTGCTCGAGCACGTGGGCCTCGCCGGCAAGCCGGCCGGCAAGCGCGTGGGCAAGTACTCCCTGGGCATGCGCCAGCGGCTCGGCCTGGCCATGGCGCTGCTGGGCGACCCGCAGGTGCTGATCCTCGACGAGCCGGCCAACGGCCTGGACCCCGACGGCATCTTCTGGATGCGCGGGCTGCTGCGCGGCTTCGCCGACCGGGGCGGCACGGTGCTGCTCTCCTCGCACCTTCTCCGCGAGGTCGAGGCGGTCGCCGACCAGCTCGTGGTCATCGCCGGCGGCCGCATCGTGGCCCAGGGGAGCAGCGCGGAGCTGCTCGCGAGCACCGGCAGCCTCGTGCGGGCCCGCGACTCCGCCGCCCTCACCGCCGCGCTGACCGCCGCAGGCATCGGCGCCGTTCCCGGGCTGGCCGACGGGCTCGTGGCCGACGCCCCGGCGGAGGCGGTGGGCCTCGCCGCCGCCACCGCCGGGGTGGCGCTGCTGGAGCTCCGCCCGGCGGGGGGAGACCGGCTGGAGGAGCTGTTCCGCTCGCTGACCGGCCCGTCGGCCGGCACGTCACCCACCACCGCCACCCAGATCCAGGAGACCCGGGCATGAGCACCGCCACCATCGAGCAGCCCACGACGCCCCGGGTGGGGGAGCCGGCCGCCGCGCCCTCCCTGCTGAGGCTCACGCGCGTCGAGCTGCGGAAGAGCTACGACACCCGCGCCGGCTTCTGGCTGCTGCTGGTCGTCGCGCTGGCCTCGCTGGCCGTCGTGCTCCTGCAGCTGTTCTTCGCCGACGAGCCGGACAAGACCTTCGACATGTTCTTCGCGACGACGCAGCTGCCCGTGGGCCTGCTGCTGCCGGTCGTGGGGATCCTGCTGGTGACCAGCGAGTGGTCGCAGCGCACGGCGATGACCACCTTCGCCCTCGTGCCGGCCCGGTCCCGGGTCCTGACCGCCAAGGTGCTCGCCGGCGTCGTCCTGGGCCTGCTCGGGGTCGCGGCCGCCGCGGTCGCGTCGGCCCTGGGTGCCCTGCTCACGCCCGTGCTGACGGAGGACTCGTCGGCCTGGGGGGTCAGCGGCGCCCAGGTGGGCCAGGCCGTGCTCGTCCAGGTGATCACGATCCTCATCGGGATCGCCTTCGGCATGCTGCTGCTCAGCTCGCCGCTGGCCATCGTCCTGTACTTCGTCCTGCCGACGGTCGTGACCATCGTGTCGAACACCGTCGGCTCCCTGACCTGGATGCGCGACTGGCTCGACCTCACCACGACGACCGGGCCGATGTACGACGGGTCGCTGGACGGCCAGGGCTGGGCACAGGTGGCGACGTCGGTGGCGCTGTGGGGGCTGGCGCCCATGGTGGCCGGCTGGATCCGGATCGTGCGCAGCGAGATCGGCTGACGGCGCCCGGTCGCTCCCGGTCCGGGAGCGACCGGGCCCCGCTCCGGGACGGGGGATACGTCACCGTGACGGAATGTCGCCCGACGCCGGGACGAACAGCCACCGGGCGAAGACGGCGTCCCCGCCGAGCTCGGTTCTCCACTGCACCCAGATCCGGTAGCCGTGGGCGGTGGCCCGCAGCAGGGGAGCGCCCGCACCGGCTCGGCGTTCGTCGTAGTCACCCGAGGCGGGGATCGGACCGGGCGACTCGGGGCGGAGCGGGGCGGCCTCCACACCGGCGCCGTCCAATGCGGCGCTCACGAAGGCGAAGCGTCCGCTGGGCACCGTGATGTGGTCGCCCGGCTCCGCGGCGTCGTCCGGCTGCGCGAGGGCGGCCGCCACGGCGGTGGGGTAGTCGCCACCCGAGACCTGCAGCACGGCGACGGCGTCGTCGTCGGCCCGGAAGACCTCCAGCCAGCCCTCGTCGGCGACCTCGGCGTCGGTGAGGACGACGGCGGCCCGGCCGGCGCCCACCGGGATGCTGCTGAGCTCGTAGTCGAGGTTCGGCACGAGCTGTTCGTAGTGACCGCCCGTCTCGCCGGACCAGTCGGGCAGCAGGTCGCCGTCGAGGGCGAGGAACGGCTCGCCGTTGCTCCAGCAGCGGCCGACGTGGGTCCAGGTGCGCGCCATGCGGCCATCGTTCCCCAGCGGTCCGGGAGGGGGCGGACGGCGCTCAGGGCGGGGTCGCGCTCCGCTAGTTGACATAATGTGCATTATCGGCGCAATGGCAGGGAGCGTCGAGAGGGGTGCTCAGCGCTCCAGGCGCTCACACCGACGTCGCCGCCCGGCTCTACGTTGGCTCCATGCAGGTCGACGACGCCGCGGCGTTCCGCCGTCCGACGCGCATGTCCGTCCCCAGGTGTCGTGCACGCACGTCGGATGCCGCCCGTCCCGGGTCGGCGTCCGACCCGTCGTCCGGACGCCGGTCGCCGGCGGCATGACCCGCTCCACAGGCCGTCGACTCCCCCATGAGTTGATCTTGTTCCTACGAGCCGGACCCGACCCCGGGGCGCCGCGTGGCCGCCTGTGACGACCTGTCATCCCCGGGTGACCAGGCTCCCCCGTCCAGCCACACCCACCGCATTGCGTAACAGTGACGAAATGACGGGTACTCGGCTGCTTCGACGGGCGGTCCGCACCAGGTCTTCGTAGGCTCGAGCCATGCAACTTCGACGACCGCTCGCCGCGCTCCTGACCGCTCTGGCGCTCTTCGGCGGCGGCGCCACGATGACCGCGTGCTCGGGCTCGGACCCAACGACGCCGAACGAGGGCACGACGGACGACGACAGCGAGAACACCAGTGGTAACGACCCGGGCGGCGACGAGCAGGACAACGTGCCGAACAACAGCGACCCGGACCCGGGCAACGAGGAAGACCAGAACGACGACTCGACCGACCCGGACTGACCGCCGGGTGAGCGTTGGGCCCGCGTGACCCCGGCGGCCGGTACCGGGCGACCGGTGCCGGCCGTCAGCCGCGTTCGGTGACCCAGAGCCGGTCCAGCCGACCCGTCGAGTGGACGAGGTCGGACAGCGAGCGCTCGAGCTCGGCCTTGGTCGGCTTCTCGGTCAGGAGCGTCTGCACGTCCTCCAGGGCGCAGCGCAGCTGGTACAGCCGGTCCTGCAGCCCGTCGAGCTCGGCGCGCGAGACCAGGACGACGTCGGCCGGCAGTCCTGCCTTGGCGGTGGCGGAGCGCTGCTCGTAGGCGCGCTGCCGGCACGCCTGGCCGCAGTACAGGCGCGGGCGGCCGACCGAGCCCTGCTCGGGCAGGACGCGGCGGCACCACCCGCACCGGCGGGCCTCGCCGCTCCCCCGGTTGGGCGCGGGGGAGATGGGGCCGTGCGTCACTGTGCCGGTCGCGTGCTGTGCCACGTCTCGGCACGCTAGACGTCACCGGCGACAGGACCTGCGGAACACGCCAGGAACGCGATCGATCCGCGATGAAGGAGCCTGACCGGCGGTCACGTGGCGGTGGGCACGGCGTGCCGCGACAGGGTGCCCGCAGCGGCGACCGGGGCGGCTGACTAGCGTGTCGCTGTGGTCCCCGCGCGGTTCGCCTACCTCGACGCGCCGACGCCTCTCGCCATGGCTCATCGCGGCGGTGCGATCGAGCACCTGGAGAACACCCTCCCGGCGTTCCAGGCCTGCGTTGACCTGGGGTACCGGTACCTCGAGACCGACGTCCAGATCACCGCCGACGGCACCCTCGTGGCCTTCCACGACGCCACGTTGGAGCGGGTCACCGACCGCACCGGGCGCGTGGACGCGATGCACTGGTCGGAGCTGTCCCAGGCCCGCATCGGCGGCCGCGAGCCCATCGTGCGGCTGGAGGACCTGCTCGGCGCCTGGCCGGACGTCCGGTTCAACCTGGACATCAAGGCCGCCGGGGTCCTGGCACCCCTGGTGCGCCTGGTGAACCGGATGGGCGTGGCCGACCGAATCTGCCTCGGCTCGTTCTCCGACGCGCGCATCGCCGCGGCCCGCCGGCTGTTCGGTCCCACCGTGTGCACCTCGCTGGGCCCACGTGGCGTGGCGGCGCTGCGGTTGTCCTCCTACTCCCCCCGGGCGGCCGGTCTCGTGCGCATCCAGGCCGGTTGCGCCCAGGTGCCGCTCCAGCTCGGCGGCCGGGCCCTGGTCGACGAGCGCTTCCTGGCCGCCGCCCACGCCCGCGGCCTGCAGGTGCACGTGTGGACCGTCGACGACCCGGACGAGGCGCGCGCGATGCTCGACCTCGGCGTCGACGGCATCATGACCGACCGACCGGCGATGCTGCGCGAGGTCCTGGAGGAGCGCGGTCTGTGGGCCTCGCGATGACCCCGCTCCTGCCCGGCACGGCCGCCGTCGTCCTGCGGTGAGCGTCGTCGACCCGCTGCCGGTGGCCGGTCCGTCCGCGGTCCCCGCGTCCGGGGACCGGCGGCGTCACCCCGCGCCGGCGCACCTGCGCTTCTTCCACGGCCCCATGGACTGCGGCAAGTCCACGCTCGCCCTCCAGGTCGACCACAACCAGAGCAGGCAGGGCAGGCACGGGCTGCTGGTCACCCAGGGCGACCGGTCGGCGGCCCCCCAGATCAGCTCGCGCGTGGGGCTGTGCCGGGCCGCGATCGAGATCGACGGGGGAACCGACCTCCGGCTGCTCGTCCGCGAGCGCTGGGCCGCCGGCGGCCGCGTCGACTACGTGATCGTCGACGAGGCGCAGTTCCTCACCGACCGGCAGGTCGACCAGCTCGCCGAGCTCGTCGACGAGTTCCACGTCGACGTCTACGCCTTCGGCCTGACCACCGACTTCCGCACCCAGCTGTTCCCCGGCACCCGGCGCCTGCTGGAGGTCGCCGACGACGTCCAGCGGGTGCAGGTGGAGGTGCTGTGCTGGTGCGGCCTGCCGGGCCTGCTCAACGCCCGCGTGGTCGACGGCGTCATGGTGCGCGCGGGCGAGACCGTCGTCGTGGCCGACACCGCGCCGGCCCAGCTGCCCGGCCAGGAGCCCGGCTCCTCCCCCGCCGTGCGCTACCAGGTCCTGTGCCGCCGACACCACGTGCGGGGTCAGCTGGGCCCCACGGCGGCCGGTCCGGGGCAGCTCGCGCTGCCCTGAGCCGCCGGGCTCACCCTCCCGAGGGGTGGCAGAGGGCCCGAACCTCCCCCCATGCGATGATGGGCAACCGATTCGGCGGAATCTCTTCGCCAATTCTGTCGTTCATCTCTGTGACTCCTCGGTTCGTGGGTACGTCCCGTGCACCGGCGTCGAGTCCAACCGACACCACGTACGAGAGGACGGTGTGCAATGGGCGAGCGTTCCTTGCGCGGCAGCCGACTGGGCAGCGTCAGCTACGAGACCGAACGGAACACCGCGCCCATCGAGCGCCAGTACGCCGAGTACCGGTGCCCGTCGGGCCACCTGTTCACGGTGCCCTTCGCCGATGACGCCGAGCTCCCCGACACGTGGGAGTGCAAGTTCGACGGCGCCGCGGCGAAGCTGGTGGGCGGCTCCGAGCCGGCTCCCAAGAAGGTCAAGCCGCCGCGCACCCACTGGGACATGCTGCTCGAGCGTCGTTCCGTCGAGGACCTCGAGGAGGTCCTCGCCGAGCGCCTCGAGGTGCTGCGCGGCCGGCGGACCCGCGCCAGCTGACGACCACGCACGCAGAACGGCCCCGGTGGATCCCACCGGGGCCGTTCTGCGTGCTGGGGGCGGGTCAGACGAGCGGGCGCCCGTCCGGGCCGCGCAGCACCTCGCCCTCGATGACCAGGGGCGCCGTCGGTGCGTGGTCCCGACGCGGCATCTCCGCGGTGCGGACGCTGTCGACGCGGACCGGGGGACGCAGTCCGACCGGCAGCCGCGAGACGATCAGCCGACCCAGCGCGGCCCGCACCAGTGACCGGGTGCCCGGCAGCAGGCACAGCAGACCGAGGACGTCGCCGATGAAGCCGGGCAGCACCATGAGCACGCCACCCGCGGCCACCAGCCCGGCGTCGCCCAGTTCGCGACCCGCGCCCGCGCGACGGGTGCGCGCGCTCTCCCGCAGCTCGCTCAGCGCGCGGGTGCCCTGACGGGCCAGCAGCACCCACCCCAGCACGCTCGTGGCCAGGGCGAGGAGCACGGTGAGCCCGGCGCCGATCCACCCGGCCACGAGCACGAACACGACGACCTCGGCCAGGGCGAGGAGACCGGCGGCGATGCGTATGCGACGTCCCACGGTTGTTCCAACGCTCGGGACGGTCACCTTGCTCCCGGGCCCGTCCCGGAGTTCCTGCGCTGCCTGACCGCCGCTGCCAGCGCCAGGAGTCCCACCGCGGTGAGCACCCACTCCGGCCCCGCGCCCACGCGGCTCGCCAGGCTGCGGGAGTCGCGCTGCGCGATCTCCTCCACGAAGACGTCGGGGGTGAACAGCTGGGACGACCGCACGACGGTGCCGTCCGGCGCCACGATCGCCGAGATCCCGCTCGTCGCGGCCACGGCGACGCTGCGGCCGTGTTCCACGGCCCGGAGCCGGCTCATCGCCAGCTGCTGCTCGCTCTCGGCGGTGTACCCGAAGGTGGCGTTGTTGGTCTGGACGACGAGCATGCCGGCCCCGGCGACGTCGCCGACCAAACCGTCGTAGACCACCTCGAAGCAGATGAGGTCGCCGATGCGGGTGTCCCCGATCTCGAGCAGGCCTGCCTCCTCCCCCGCCCGCTGATCGGTGACCCGGTCGACCTGGTCGCTGAAGAAGCGGAAGAAGCTCCGCGCCGGGACGTACTCGCCCAGCGGTACGGGGTGCCGCTTCACGTAGGTGTCGCCCGGGCCGTCCTCGGGGTCCCAGACGATGGCGGTGTTGCTGATGAACCGTCCCGGGCCCTGCACGACGGCGCCGACCAGGATGGGCGCGTCGATGGCCCGGGCGGCACGCTGGATCTGCCCGGCGGCGTCGTCGTTGAGGTAGGGGTCGATGTCGGAGCTGTTCTCGGGCCAGAGGACGACGTCCGGGCGCGGCTGGTCGCCGGCCGCCACGGCGTCGGCCAGCTCGAGGGTGCGCTGCACGTGGTTGTCCAGGACCGCCCGGCGCTGGGCGTTGAAGTCCAGCCCTGCCCGCGGCACGTCGCCCTGGATGACCGCGACGGTCGACGTCGGCCCGCCCTCGGTGAGCGATGCGCCCGGCAGCGGCAGCCAGGCCACCGCCCCGACGAGCGGGATCGCGACGAGCCCAGCGAGGGCGCCGACGAGCGGACGTGCAGCGGCCCGTCGTGCCGGCCGCTCCGAGCGGAGCACGCGGTGCAGGGCCAGCACGGCCGCGGCCAGCAGCGTGCCCAGGAGGGCCACGGCGAAGCTGACCAGGGGCACTCCCCCGTAGGCCGCGAGGGCCAGGAGCGGGCCGTCGGTCTGGCTGAAGCCCAGCCGGCCCCAGGGGAACCCGCCCAGGATGAGCCGCCCGCGCAGCGCCTCGTCCGCCACCCACAGCGCGGCCGCCCAGAGGGGCCACCACCGCAGGCGGGACGTCAGTGCGGTGGCCGCGCCCAGGAGGGCCAGGTGCAGTGCCTCGAACACCGCGAGCGCCAGCCAGGGCAGGGGGCCCACGTAGATGCCGGTCCAGCTCAGCAGCGGGACGAAGAAGGCCAGGCCCGTCACGAGGCCGAGCCACAGGCCACCTCGGGCGCTGCGGCCGTGCACCGCGAGCGCCAGCGCTGCCGGGCCGAGCACGGCCAGCGGGACCAGGGCGGGTCCGGGGAAGGCCAGCATCATCGCCAGTCCCCCGGCGACCGCGAGCAGCGTGCGCCACGGCAGGCGGTCCGCGAGACGGCGGGTCGCGGGCTGCTCGGTCCCGGGGGCGGGAGGGAGCAGCGTGCCCGGTGCTGTGGCCACGCTCGTCCTCCCGGGAACCGTCGGCCCGGACGGCAGGGTCTCCCCCGCCACCGGTTCGCGCCCCGGTCCGGTCGGACGGGGGGTCGGGACCGCCGCACTCGCCGCTGCGGCCCTGACCCAGCATCCCATCCCGGCTGAGCCGGGGGCCGCACACGTCGCGCAGGCCCCCGAGGCGCCGGAGAGGTCCCGCGACCGGAGATGCGCCGGCGGACCGCCCGCCGCGGTTCCGCGTCTTCGGGCCGGCCGGCCGCGCGCTGGCTGCGTGCGGCTCGACCGTTGTCTGATGACGCGGATCTCGGGGGCTCCGCCGGTGTCGCCGGACGTTCCCCCGGGTCTCACGCCGGGCCCCACGCCCTGGATCGCACGGCCGGCGCGGACGCGCCGTCCGTGCCGGCCGGGGGGCCCGCACGCTCGATCCGGGGAGGCACGTCTCGGTGCTCCCGGTGAGGAACTGCAGGGACTGTAAGAACAGTCCGCGGCCGATCAGGTACCTACGGTGAAGCTGAGAGTCACTGTGACCGGATCGTTACCAGGAGGGGCTCAGGCGGCCTGCGGCTCCCGCACGCGCTGCCGCTGCCCCGGGAGCATGCTGCGGCCCAGCTGGGCCGGCGTGACGAGGCCCTCCTCGATGGCGAGGTCGCCCAGCGGCAGCCAGCCCTCCTCGCGGGTCGCCTGCAGGTCGAGCAGGTGGCGCAGCTGACCCTCGGTGATGACGCCCCGGGCCACGAGGACCTCGCCGATGCGACGCGCCGGCACCACCGGACGCCGGCTCTCCGCCCGGATCGGCAGCCTGTGCAGCGCCCCCACGACGGAGACGTGCACCAGCGCGGCCAGGCTGACCAGCACGGTGAGCGCAGCCCAGACGTAGAGGGCCGGGTACCGGTGCCCGAGGAGCAGGCCGGCAGCCATGGCCGCGAGGGCCACGCCCGCCCACAGCAGGTGGGGCCGGAACGTGCGCCAGGTGTCCCGGGTGGCGGCACTGCCCTTGGCGGTGACCACGTAGACCAGCGGACGGCCGGCGAGCTGCGCCGCGGCGGCCGCCACGTAGACGGGCGCGGTGATCAGGTCGAGGGCCAGGCCGGCCAGTCCCCAGGACCGGCGCTCGTGGTCGACGAGGTTGAACTGCCGCATGCCGAAGCAGAAGGCCAGCCCGAGACCCATGTTGGCGGCGAACAGGACGCTCCACAGCTGCAGCGGGAGGTGGGTCGCTGTAACTCCGCCCACGAGGTACAGGGCGGAGAGCAGGACGCCGCCCACCCACGTCAGCGCCGTCGTCGGGTAGTGGCTCTGCAGGGCGACGAAGGATCGGCGCTGCTGCGCGCTGGCCATCCGCGGCAGCACCACGGGCGAGTGCTCCCGGGCGATCTGCCAGATCCCGTACGCCCAGCGCTTCTGCTGGCTGAAGAAGTCGGAGTAGGTGGCCGGGCCCTCCCCCACGGCGACGACGTCGGGCGTGTACACGCCCTTCCACGTCCGCCCGGTGCGGGGGTTCACGCTCGCGTAGAGGGCCATGGATGTCAGGTGGTCCTCGATGATGCTGTCCTGGTAGCCGCCGATCTGCCGGAAGGCGGCGGGCCGGTACAGGTGGTTGGTGCCGATCAGCAGGGGCGCGTCGTGACCGTTGCCGCCGCGTTGGATGACGCCGTGGAAGAGGTAGGCCAGCTCGGCCGCACCCCGGGCGACGAAGGACTCGGTGAGGTTGCCGTAGACCTGCGGCGCCACCACGAAGGCCACGTCCGGATCCGCGAAGTACCCGAGGGTCCGCTCCAGGAAGTTCGGGAACGGGACGTGGTCGGGGTCCATCTGCGCGACGACGTCGTACTCCAGCTCGTGGTCGACCCGCCAGGAGTTGTGGTTCCCGTGCTTCGTCCGTGCCCGGAAGGGGCCGCTGGGCTGGTTCCACTCCGGGCGGCCCTTGCGGCTGAAATGCCGCACGCCGATCTCCTCGCAGCGGCGCCGGACCTCGGGGTCGTCGCCCTCGTCCAGCAGCCAGACGTCGAGGACGCCGTCGTGACGGATCCGCCGCATGGCCCGGAGGGTGGCCATCACGAGTTCCACCGGCTCCTTGCCGGGGACGATCGTCGTGAGGACGGCGACCCGCAGGCCAGGCATGGGGCGCATGGGGACCGGGTCGAGGGCCCGGCCCGCGTGGTAGGTGATCGTCCAGGTCCGCACCGCGGTGGTCAGCTGGAGAGTGACCATGACGAGCACCCCGAGCACGGCCACGGCGTCGGACACCGGGTGCCCGCCCAGCAGCGGCAGGTGGCCGGGCAGCAGGACCACGACGGTGAGCGCGACGGCGACGAGGACGTGCGACCAGCCGAGGAGCAGGACGCCGCGGCGCTGGCGCGGGGTCATGGCCTCCCGGTAGCGGACCACGTCCGCGGTCGGCTCCAGCGGGCCGGTGAGCTCCGTGGCGGTCCGCCCGTAGAGCCGGCCGCCCTCACGACGGTCCGGGCCGGTGAACGGCGGGGAGGCGTCGGTTGCGGTCACGGTTCGACTCTGCGGCCTCCACCCGGGCGCGGGCACGGGAACGCCTCCCTCCCTGACCCGAACGAGGGGTGGATGACGCCGATCTCGACCGGATGCGGCCGTCCGGCTCAGGTCAAGGGCCCTCCATGCCGAGAACACGCACCGTGGACACCCCCGCCCCTGCCGCCACCGCCGGAGGCCGTTCCCGCCGCCGCGGACGCATCCTCGGCGGCTCGGTGGCCGTTCTGGCGATCTTGGTAACGTACGTCGTGACCGCGTCGAGCCGTGCTCCGGAGTCGGCGGCTGCGCCTGCACCTGCGCCGGCCGCCCCGTCGGTCGCCACCCCGCTTCCCCCGCCGGCACCGGCACCCACCGTCGGGGTGCCCCTGCTCGGCATCTCGGCGCCGGACCTGGCGGCCTTCGACCGCTTCGCCGCTGCGACCGGCACGCAGCCGGACGTGTACGACGTGTTCGAGGCGTGGGGCAACGACCGTCCGCTCGACCTGGAGCTCGCCGAGGCGGTGGCCGTGCGCGGCGCCCGGTTGTCGATCACCTGGGAGCCGTGGGACGCCAGCGGCTCGCACACCCGTCAGCCGGCCTACTCGCTGCGGTCCATCGCAGCGGGCGACCACGACGGGTACATCGACCGGTTCGCCCGCTCCGTGCAGGAGCACGGCCGACCCGTGAGCCTGCGCCTCATGCACGAGATGAACGGCAAGTGGTACCCCTGGGGCAGCGGCGTCAACGGCAACCGCCCCGGCGACTTCGTGCCGGCCTACCGCCACGTGCACGACCGCTTCACCGCCCTCGGCGTGACGAACGTGGAGTGGGTCTGGGCTCCCAACGCCGTCTACACCGGCAGCGCTCCCCTGGCCCCCCTCTACCCGGGCGACGCCTACGTCGATGCCGTCGGGGTCAGCAACTACAACTGGGGGAACGAGATCCGGGACGGCTACCGCACGTCCTGGGCGAGCTTCGGCGAGCTGTTCGACCCGAGTCTCGCCGAGCTGCGGAGCCTGACCACCCGTCCCGTCTGGATCAGCGAGACGGGCAGTTCCGACAGCGGCGGCAGCAAGGCGGAGTGGGTGGCCGCGCTGTCCGCGGAACTGGCCGCCCGGCCGGAGATCGTGGGGCTCATCTGGTTCGACCACGTCGACGAGGCCCGGACCGTCGACTGGCGCATCGAGGACGACGCGGACGCCGTCGCCGCCTGGCGCACGGTGTTCGACGCACGCCCCCGCGTCCCCCGCGGGCAACCGCTCGACTGAGGGCCGCCCGCTGCCTCAGCGGCGGCGCAGCAGACCGGTGATCCGCTCCAGCGGGGACTTCTTCGGCGCGGTGGGGCCGTGGCCCGCGGCACGGGCGGCGTCGGCCACGAGGGCCTCCTCCGACGTCGGGGCGGTTCCGCCGAGGTGGACCGGCAGCCACCAGCGGTCGTCGGGGCCGGCCGGCTGCTCGGGGTAGTCCCGCTGCGCCTCGTCCAGCAGCGCCTCCATGGCGGCGCGGGTGCGGCGCAGCAGCTGCTGCACCTTCTCCCCCGGCTCGGGGACGATCGGCTCGCCGAGGATGACCATCACTGGCACACCCCGCCGGAGCTCGACCTTGTGCCCCTTGGTGGCGACGCGGTGCCCGCCCCAGACGGCCGCCGGGATGATCGGGACACCCGCGTCCATGGCCATCCGCGCGGCGCCGGCCTTGAGGTCCTTGACCGTGAAGCTCCGGCTGATGGTCGCCTCCGGGAAGACGCCGACCACCTCGCCGTCCTTCAGCGCGCGGACGGCGGCGTCGAAGGCCGCAGCCCCGGCCTTGCGGTCGACCGGGATGTGGCGCATGGCGCGCATGAACGGGCCGGCGAACCAGTGGCCGAAGACCGCCGACTTCGCCATGAAGCGGACCAGCCGGTGCTGGGAGATGGCGCCCAGTCCCAGGAACGTGAAGTCGAAGAAGCTGACGTGGTTGCTGCAGATGATCGCGCCGCCGGTCGCGGGCACGTGCTGCGAGCCCCGCACGTCGAACCGGAAGCGGAACAGGTGGAAGACCACCAGGCACAACCGGATCACGAACCGGTAGGGCCGGTCGCGCCGGCTCGGCGAGGCGCCGAACAGATCGCTCCGCACGACGTCGCGCCAGCTCGCGGTGTACATGAGCGGACCCTAGCCAACCCCGGCGTGCGCTGCCCGACCGGTCGCTCGCCGGCGACGGACGCAGAACGCTCGAGGCCCGCGACCCGTGGGCGTTGTTGCTCCACCGCCCGGAGGGCGGTGCGCTGTGTCAACGGCAGAGGACCACAAGCAGAAGTCGCATTGTTGTTGGGGATAACGGTAGTGTCCCGGCATGTCGCGTGCATGGCAGCAGCCGTTGCCGGAGATGCCCTCGCCTCCGCCGGAGCGCGCCTGGCGCCGCTGGCCGCCACCGCCCGGCTACGAAGTGCAGTGGCGGCGGCTCGCCGAGGCGGCACTCGAGTTGGACCTCGGCCCCGACGAGCTGGCCCGGGTCGGGCTGGGTCCGCTGGCGGCCGCACGCGAGTGGAAGCCGGCGACCGTGGCGCTGTACAGCAAGGTCGCCCGCTACGGCGGACTCTCCCTCCCCCGTGCACCGACGCCGGAGCCCGACCCTCTCGAGCTGGACCTGCGCCCGCTCACCGAGCTGCGGGGAACGGACCCCGAGCACGTGCGGTCGGTCGCCTGGTGCGCGCTGGCACTGGCCTGGCCGGCGCCGGTCGGCATGTTCCGCTCCCTGCGGCGGGACCAGGTGCACGCCGGCGCTCGGCGGCTCGTCCTGCGCACCGACGGCGGCGAGTGGTCGGTCGCCGGCGCGAACACCGCCTGGCACGCGTGGGAGACGGTGCGGGAGCGCTACCCCGCCCTGGCGGCCAGCCCGTGGGTGCTGCCGGCGCTGCGTCGCGGCCCGGGGCTGGACTCCCGCATCGGTGGGCGGCTGTCCAACCAGGCCCTGCAGGTGACGTTCGGCAAGCACGCCGGGCGTACCGCCCAGCACCTCCGGGCCGCTGCTCCCCCGTCGCGCCAGGCCGCTGCGGCGGAGCTGGCGGCGGCGTACCGGGACCTGTCCTACGACTCCTTCCGGCGCCTGGCGCTGGCGGCGGGGGCTCCCCCGGTGTCCGCGCGCGGCGTGGTGCGAGCCGCCCGATCCGTAGCCCGGACGACGAGGAGGGCTCAGCGCACCGGTTGAGGGGGCGCCTGCCGTCGAGGTGGCCGCCGGCAGGGCTCGGTGCTGCTCACAGCAGGGAGAGCTGCTCGCCGGGGCCCGGCACCTCCTCGGCCGCCGGGAGAACGGGACCCTGCTCGGCCTTGGGGCGGACGCCTGGCATCCCCCCGGTGGGCAGGCTGCCTGCTGGGAACCCGACCTCCTCGTCGCCGGGCACGCCGGCGACCAGCGGTCCGTCCGCTCCCCGGGCCGCTCCCCCGGACTGCCGGTCCAGCCCGTGCCGGGCGAGCAGGGGCGCGACGCGCTGGGCGAGCCAGGTGCGGTACTCGGCCGAGACGTAGGCGCGGCGGGCGTACATCCGCTCGTAGCGCGGCACGAGCTCCGGGTGGGCGGTACGCAGCCAGGCCATGAACCACTCGCGGGCCCCGGGACGCAGGTGCAGCGGGATGACCGTGACGCCGGTGGCGCCGGCCGCCGCGATCGCGCCGAGCGCGGCGTCCAGCGAGCCCTCGTCGTCGGTCAGGCCGGGCAGCACCGGAGCGAGGAAGACCCCGCACGGCAGGCCGGCGTCGGCCAGCGCCCGGACCAGGTCCAGCCGCGCCCGCGGGGTGGGCACGCCCGGCTCTAGCGCCTGGTGCAGGTCGTCGTCCCAGATGGCCATGGAGACGCCGAGTCCCAGGGGCACCTGCCGGGCGGCCTCGACGAGCCGCGGGGCGTCGCGGCGCAGCAGCGTGCCCTTGGTGAGGACGGAGAAGGGCGTGCCCGACCCGGCCAGTGCGTCGATGACGCCGGGCATCAGCTTGTAGCGGCCCTCGGCACGCTGGTACGGATCCGTGTTCGTCCCCAGGGCGACGTGCTCGCGCGTCCAGGTGGGGCGCGCCAGCTCCCGGCGCAGCACCTCGGCGAGGTTGGTCTTCACCACCACCTGGGTGTCGAAGTCGTGACCGGAATCGAATTCGAGCCATTCGTGCGTTTTCCGAGCAAAGCAGTTGTGACTGATGACGCCGTTGGCCACGAAGTCACCCGTGCCGGTCGTGATGTCGTACATCGGCATGTCGAGGCCGAGGGCCTCCACGGCCACCACCCGGAGATCTGCGTCGCTCTTGACCGCGATGTCCTCGACGGTGCACTTCCGGCGGATCGCCGGATCGGTGAGGTGCACGAATCGCATGTGCTCTCTGAGGCCGCCCTTGAGGCGCACGTTGCGCACCCTGTTCTCCAGGCCCCGGTCCTCGAGAACCGCGTCGAAGCCGTACGCAGCGAGGGCGTCTTGCGTACGAGCCAGGATCTCGTCGTCGGAATTGCTGATCCGGAGGACTCCCTTGCTGCGGCTCCCCTCTGCATCGAAGATGCCGGCGAGGAATCCGCGCTGCCACGCCCGGGTCGGCTCGATCGGCCATTCGACGAGCTCGCCGATGCGCGCCACGGTCGCGGAGGCGGACGTGCGGATCGCCGTCATGGCCCGCCGGTCCCCAGTAGCCGCCGAGAACTCGAACTGATCGGTCGGGATCCCCTCCACGGCCAGATATGCCTGCGTGCGGGTCAGTCCGTCCACGTCGGCCAAGGCCAATCGGAACCTGTGGACATCGCCGTGAGCGCGACCGGCCCGCTGGTACCGGTAAACCTCGAGGTTCCCGTCGCCGCGCACCACGCCGGTGAGATAGCCGCGCCGATACTGCCGGCATGGAGCGACCGGAGAGGTGGCACGTCCGAAGCCGAGCAGGGCGTCGTTGGTCGTGAGATGTGGGCGGCGATCCCACCCTGCCATGGCTCCGGTGACGTGCTTCCACCCCCGGCCCGTGAGGAACCGGTGGTCACCGCTCGCCGTGAGCTCCGTGCCGTCCGCCAGAGAGACCCGGTATGCCGGCTTCACCGTGGACCAGTGCGCGAGCACGTCTGTCGTGACGTAGTGCCGGTAGGTTCCGCGGCGTTCGGTCCCGACCATCCGGTCACCGACGCGCAGCTCGGAGATCGGCTTCTGCCGTCCATCGGCCATGAGGACGAGGGTGTCTCCGGCCAGGCAGTACACACACGAATGACTGCATCCCCGGTACGGGTTGATCGTGTACGGGAAGGGCATCGCGGAGTCACCGGGCACCTTGTTGAGGGCCGAGCGGGACCGTACCTCGTGGAACGTCAGCCCCGGGAACTCCGGCACCTGCACGCTGCGCAGCAGGCCGCGGATGCTGGGCATGCCGGGCAGCGTCGTGGCCTCGTCGAGGTCCAGCCGCTGCGCTTCCCACCGCATGACCACCATACGAACACGTGTTCGAACCGATGTCCAGCCGGTCAGATGGGCGGGCGGTCCTCGTAGAGGGTGGACAGCACGACCGTCGTCCGCGTGGAGACGTTGGCGCACGCCCGGATCTCGCGGAGCAGGAGCTCCAGTGCGTCCGGCGAGGCAACCCGCACCTTGAGGATGTAGCTCTCCTGCCCGGCGACCGAGTGGCACTCCTCGATGGCCGACAGGTGGGACAGCAACGCCGGCGGGTCCTCGTTCTGCGCCCCGATGGGCGTGATGGAGACGAATGCGGTCAGCGGCAGCCCGAGCAGCTTCGGGTCCAGCACGGCCCGGTAGCCGGTGATCAGGCCGCGCTGCTCCAGTCGCCGGACGCGCTGGTGCACGGCCGAGACCGACAGACCGACCTTCTCGGCCAGCTCGGTGTAGCTGGCCCGCCCGTCGCGCGCCAGGGCCGCGAGCAGCAGCCGGTCGACGTCGACCGGAACGGCTCCCGGCTCAGCCGGGGAGTTCGACGAGCTCACGCGGACCGCCGTTCAGCGAGCGGACGCCGTCGTCGGTGCAGACGACGATGTCCTCGATCCGGGCGCCGCAGCGGCCGGCGAGGTAGATGCCCGGCTCCACCGAGAACGCCATGCCCGACACCAGCGGAAGGTCGTTGCCGGCGACGATGTAAGGCGCCTCGTGCGAATCCAGCCCGATGCCGTGCCCGGTGCGGTGGATGAAGTGCTCGCCCCATCCGGCGGCGGTGATCACGTCCCGGGCAGCGGCGTCGACCTGCTCGGCGGTCACACCAGGGCGGACGGCGGCCACGGACGCCTGTTGCGCGGCGTGCAGGACGGCGTACCACTCCGCGACGTCGCCCGGCGCGCTGCCGCCGACCACGTAGGTGCGGGTGCAGTCCGAGCGGTAGCCCGTCGCCGTCTGCCCGCCGATGTCGATGACGACGACGTCGCCGGCCTGCACCACGCGGTCGGACAGCTCGTGGTGCGGGCTGGCGCCGTTCGGCCCCGACCCGACGATGGTGAAGTCGACGCCGACGTGGCCCTCCTCGAGGATCGCCGCGGCGATGTCGGCGCCCACGGCAGCCTCGGTGCGGCCGACGGTGAGGAACTCGGCCATGCGTGCATGGACCCGGTCGATGGCGGCGCCGGCCAGCGCGAGCTCCTCGATCTCGGCGGCGGACTTGACCATGCGCAGGCGGTCCAGCACCGGCCCGGCGAGCTCCAGCGTCGAGCCGGGCAGCGCCCGCTGCACCCCGAGGGCGTGCTCGGCCCAGGTGCGGGCGCCCACGGCCACGCGGGCCGGCGCCGATCCGAGCCGGGCGTTCGCGGCACCGGCCAGCAGGGCGAACGGGTCGTCCGTCTCGTCCCAGGCGAGGACGTCGAGACCCAGCACCCCCGCCGGGCTCACGTCGACCATCGGTGCCTCGAGCCGCGGGACGACGAGGAACGCCTCGCCCGCCCGCGGCACGACCAGGGCGGTCAGCCGCTCCATGGCGTGGGCGTTGTAGCCGGTGAGGTAGCGCAGGTCCGAACCCGGCGTGAGCACCAGCAGGTCGGTGCCCGTCTCGGCGGCCAGCGCACGGGCTGCGTGCACCCGGTCAGGCGTCACGAGCGGGCCGGTCGGCGACGGCACGGAGGCGCTTCCCACCGGCGCAGACTAACCACGGACCCCGACGGCCTCCGCACGCGCTGCCCGACCGCTAGCGTCCCCCTCCGTGACGACCATGCTGCTGGACGCCGCGTCGCTGTACTTCCGCGCCTTCTACGGGGTGCCCACCAGCGTGACGACGCCCGACGGCCGGCCGATCAACGCCGTGCGCGGCTTCCTCGACATGACCGCCCGGCTGCTCACCGCGCACGGCCCGGACCGGCTGGTGGCCTGCTGGGACGACGACTGGCGGCCCGCCTTCCGGGTCGAGGCGCTGCCGTCGTACAAGGCGCACCGCGTCGCCACCGAGGGCGAGGAGGAGGTGCCCGACGAGCTGGGTCCCCAGGTGCCGATCCTCGTCGACGTGCTGGCCGCAGCCGGCATCGACCGCGTCGGCGCCCCGGGTTTCGAGGCCGACGACGTCATCGGGACCCTGGCCACCCGTGCGCGCGGACCGGTCGACATCGTCACCGGCGACCGGGACCTCTTCCAGCTCGTCGACGACGACCGCGGCGTCCGCGTGCTCTACACGAACCGGGGCATCGCCGACCTGGAGACGGTCGACGAGGCCGCCGTCGCCGCGAAGTACGGCATCCCGGGCCGTGCCTACGCCGACTTCGCCGTGCTGCGCGGCGACCCCAGCGACGGGCTGCCGGGCGTGGCCGGGGTCGGCGCCAAGACCGCGGCGGCCCTCATCAACGAGTTCGGCGACGTGGCCGGCATCCGGGCGGCCGCCGCGCGGACCGTCGTCGCCAGGCCTCCGCTCACCGCGGCCGTCCTGAAGAAGCTGCACGCGGCCGCGGACTACCTCGACCGGGCGCCGGTGGTCGTCGCCGTGGCCAAGGACATCGACATGCCGGCGGTGGAGGGCGACCTGCCCCGCTCCCCCGCCGACCCCGCCACGCTGGCCGGACTGGCCGAGCGGCACGGCCTGCAGTCCTCGCTGGGCCGGCTGGGCGCGGCGCTGGGCTGGCCCGCCGACGCCCTCGGCTGAGCCGCCCGGGTCAGTCCACGTCCCAGGTATAGGCGGCCGGCTCCTCGTCGGTGATGGTGATGACGAGCTCCAGGTCCTCGCCGTCGTCGGTCTCCGCGTCGCACTCGTAGTCGCGGCCGTCGGCGACCTCCATGCCCTGCGGGCAGTCGACGTCGACGCCGACGTCGAAGCGCTCCTCGAACTGGGTCGCCACGTCCCTCTCCACCTCGCCGGTGTCGAGCAGCGTGGGGCCCAGACCCAGCCAGCGGCTGAGCGTCAGGGCCAGCACGACGAGCAGCCCGATGAGGAGGATCCCGCCGTAGAACGGGGCACGGGACCGGCGCCGCGCGGACTGGTCGTGGGCCAGATCGGGGTCGGTCATCCCGCCGCCTCCTCCCTCCGGTGCTCCCGGGACACCGGTCATGATCAGCCCCCCACGGCGACGGCGACGACGCCGCGCCGGACCTTGCCGACGGCGGCGCGCGCCACGGACGCCACCGCATCGTCGGCCACCTTGGCGATCTGGTCGAGCAGGTCGATCAGCTGGCGCATCCAGCGGACGAAGTCACCGCCGGACAGCTCGGTTCCCGCTTGCTCGGCTCCGGCCAGCACGCGGTCGAGGCTCTGGCCGTCGGCCCACCGGTAGGCCGCCCACGCGAAGCCCAGGTCGAGGTCGCGGGTGACCCGGACCGCGTGCGCGGCCTCGACGTCCTCCAGGCGGGACTTCACCTGCCGCATCTCCGCCACCGCGGCGGTGACCTTGCCGGCCGGGATGGCGGGGAGGGACGCCAGGTCGCGGCGGGCCTCGAAGACCACCGTGGAGGCGGCGGCGGCCAGCTCGGCGGCGTTCAGCCCGCGCCAGGCGCCGGCGCGCAGGCACTCCGCGACGAGCAGGTCGGCCTCCGACCAGATGCGGGCGAGGCGCCGACCGTCGGCCGTCACCACCGGGACGTCGTCGCTCGCTCTGATCACCGTGGTGTCGGCCGGCACCAGCTGCGCCGGCTCCGGTACCAGGTAGCCCAGCTCCTCCAGGACGTCGCAGGTGGCGTCGAACTGCCGGGTGAGCGAGCCGGTCCGCTCGGCCATGGTCCGGTGCAGCGCCTCGGCCTCCCGCACCGCGCGCAGCCAGCGCTCGGCCACCCGGACCCGCTCCTCGCGGTCGGGCAGCGAGTGCACCGGGTGGCGGCGCAGCGCGGCCCGCAGGTCGGCCAGCACCGGGTCGTCCGCGGCGGCCGACCGGCCCTTGCGCACCATGCGGGCACCGAGGTCGTGCTCGACACGGGCGTTGCGCAGGGTCGCGGCGAGGTCCCGGCGGGCGTGCGGGCTCCGGTGGTTGAAGTTCTTGGGCACCCGTACCCGGGCCAGCGCGGACACCGGCGTCGGGAAGTCGATCGAGGCCAGCCGTCCGGCCCACTTGTCCTCGGTGAGCACCAGCGGACGGGGATCGGCGAGGTCGGTGACGCCGGGGTCCAGGACGACGGCCAGGCCCTGGCGGCGTCCCGAGGGCACCCGGATGACGTCCCCGGGACGCAGGGCGGCCAGCGCGTCGGCGGCCTCCATCCGGCGCTTGGCCTGCGAGTCACGGGAGAGGTCCTTCTCCCGGTCCGAGATGTCCCGGCGCAGCTGGGCGTACTCCCCCACGTCCCCGCGGTCGGAGTGCATGTCGTGGGCGAACTTCTCGGCCTCGCGCTCGTGCCGGGCCGCGGCCCGGGCCAGCCCCACCACCGAGCGATCGGCCTGGAACTGGGCGAAGGACGAGGCGAGCAGCTCCCGGGCCCGCGCCCGGCCGAACGAGCTCACCAGGTTGACCGCCATGTTGTAGCTCGGCCGGAAGCTCGACCGCAGCGGATAGGTGCGGGTGCTGGCCAGCCCGGCCACGACGGAGGGGTCCATGCCGGGCGCCCAGATGACGACGGCGTGCCCCTCGACGTCGATGCCGCGCCGCCCGGCCCGGCCGGTGAGCTGCGTGTACTCCCCCGCGGTGACGTCGACGTGCGCCTCGCCGTTCCACTTCACCAGCCGCTCGAGCACGACGGTGCGGGCCGGCATGTTGATGCCCAGGGCGAGGGTCTCGGTGGCGAAGACCGCCTTGACCAGCCCGCGGACGAAGCACTCCTCCACGGTCTCCTTGAAGGCGGGCACCAGGCCGGCGTGGTGGGCGGCGAGCCCGGCCAGCAGCCCCTCTCGCCACTCCCAGAAGCCCAGGACGTGCAGGTCCTCCTCGGGCAGCGAGCCGGTGCGCTCGTCGATGATGGCGGCGATCTCGGCCCGCTCGACCTCGTCGGTGAGGCGCAGCCCGCTCGTCAGGCACTGGTGGACGGCGGCGTCGCAGCCGTTGCGGCTGAACACGAACGTGATCGCCGGCAGCAGGCCCGCCTTGTCCAGCCGCTCGATGACGTCGGAGCGCGCCGGCGGTCGGTACCGGGGCTTGTGCGACGGCTCGCGCCTGCTCGGGCCGCCCCAGCCCTCGATCCGCCGCTCGTGCTCGCGGACGTACCGGACCAGCTCGGGATCGACCACCGAGGCGCCGCGCTCCCGGGTGGACATCGGGCGCGGGCTCTCGCCGTGCTCGGCGGCGTGGGCGGCCGGGCGCAGCGAGAACAGGTCGAACACCCGGTTGCCCACCAGCATGTGCTGCCAGAGCGGGATGGGCCGCACCTCGCTGACCACGACCTCGGTGTCCCCGCGCACGGTGACCAGCCAGTCGGCGAACTCCTCGGCGTTGCTGACCGTGGCCGACAGCGAGACCAGCGTGACCGACGGCGGGAGGTGGATGATCACTTCCTCCCAGACCGCGCCGCGGAAGCGGTCGGCGAGGTAGTGGACCTCGTCCATCACCACGTAGCCGAGGCCGAGGAGCGCCGGCGACTCGGCGTAGAGCATGTTGCGCAGGACCTCGGTGGTCATGACGACCACGGGGGCGTCGCCGTTGACGGCGTTGTCGCCGGTCAGCAGGCCGACGCGCTCGGCCCCGTAGCGCTCGACGAGGTCGTTGTACTTCTGGTTGGACAGCGCCTTGATCGGCGTCGTGTAGAACGCCTTGCGGCCCTCCGACAGCGCCTTGTGGACGGCGAACTCGCCGACGACCGTCTTGCCGGCGCCGGTCGGCGCGCAGACCAGCACGCCCGAACCGCGGTCGAGGGCCTCGCACGCCTCGACCTGGAACGGGTCGAGGGAGAAGCCGAGTTCGGCCGTGAAGTCGGCGAGGTCCGGATGGGCCGTCCGGCGCCGGGAAGCGGCGTACCGCTCAGCGGGGCTGGACATGCCTCCACGTTAAGCGCGCGATGCGCCGTCGGCTCGCCGCGCCCCGACGACGGTCAGCGCGCCGGGGACGCACTCCGCGACGACGGGCAACGGAGCCACCGGTTCGCCGTCGGCCCAGGTGGTGACACCGGGGCCGGACAGCTCCACGCGCGCGGCCCGGAAGACCGAGACCGACGGGCTCTCCACGTGCGTGCCGTCGGCCAGCCGGGGGCGGGCCTGGATCAGCTCCAGACGGGTGAGGGGCCCGACCACGGTGACGTCGAACAGCCCGTCAGCGGGGTCGGCACCGGGGCAGATCTCCAGGCCGCCGCCGTACCAGGCGGTGTTGCCGACGGCGACCATCGTGGCCGGCACCGTGCGCACCTCGCCGTCCATGACGAGAGTGATCTCGTTGGGCCGCAGCCGGGCGAGCTCCAGCAGGACCGCCAGGTCGTACCGGCGCCGGCCCCGCGGCCAGCGCAGCCGGTTGGCCCGGTCGGTGACCGCCGAGTCGAAGCCGCAGCACAGCACCGTGGCCCACCAGCGGTCACCCACGCGGCCGGCGTCCAGGCTGCGGGCCTCCCCCGCCCGCAGGTCGCCGGCCAGTGCCCGGACGGCGGCGGTGGGCTCCGCCGGCACGCCGAGCGCCAGGGCCAGGTCGTTGCCGGTGCCCGCGGCCACGAGGCCCAGCGGCGTCCCGGTGCCCGTCACGGCCTGCAGCGCGGCGTGCGCCGTCCCGTCACCGCCGACGGCGACCACCGCGGCGGCCCCGCCGGCGACCGCCGCACGCGCCCGCGTCTCCGCCTCGGCGCCGGTCGTGGCCGCGAGCACCGTCGGGGTCAGCCCGGCGGAGCGGAGCTCGCGGAGGACCGTGTCCCCGAGGGCCCTGGCCCGGCCGCGCCCGGCGGCGGCGCTGACGAGGACGGCGACGTCCACGGGTCGGCCGGGGATCAGCCGCGGAAGGACGCCGGCGTGGAGTCCTGCGGCTCGTCGAGGGACGACGGCCCCGCGTCCAGCGGTGAGGCCCCGGCGTCCAGCGGTGAGGCAGAGGCGTCCAGCGGTGAGGCCTCGTCGTCGTCCAGGCCGTGGAAGTGCTCGACCGCCGCCCGCTTGGCCCGCCGCTTGTCGACGACGCGCGCGATCTGGATGGCCAGCTCGAACAGCACGATCATCGGCCCGGCCATGAGCAGCATGGTGAACGGGTCCTGCGTCGGCGTCACGAAGGCGGCGAAGACGATGGTCAGGAAGAAGATCCACCGCCGGCTGCGGGCCAGCACCTCGTGGCTCAGCACGCCCACCAGGTTGAGCGCGACGGCGATCAGCGGGACCTCGAAGCTCACCCCGAACGCGACCAGCAGCGAGAGCACGAACCCGATGTAGTCCTGGGCGGTCAGCGCCACGACCACGCCGTCCCCGGCGAGGGTCAGCAGCAGCTCCAGGCCCTTGGACAGCGAGACGTAGGCCAGCAGCGCGCCGAGGGCGAACAGCAGCGTGGAGACCGCGACGAACGAGATGCCGTACCGCTTCTCGTTGCGCTTGAGCCCCGGCGTGATGAAGGCCCACAGCTGGTACAGCCAGAAGGGCGCCGAGAGCACCGTGCCGGCGAGGAAGGCGACCTTCAGCCGGATGAACACCCCGCCGAAGACGTCGGTGATGAGCAGGCCGCAGCCGCCGGAGTCGTCCCCGCCGTAGCGGAGGTCTTCGTCCAGCCCACAGTAGGGGGCGCGGATGAAGTCACCGAGGCCGTGCTCGTACCACCAGAAGGAGAAGGCGGTCGCGATCAGCAGGAACAGCAGCGCCTTCGCGATGCGGTTGCGCAGCTCGGTGAGGTGCGCGACGAGCGACATGGTCGCCGCCGCGTCGCGGGGCTCGCGGCGCCGACGCAGCCGGGGGCCGCTCACCGTCGTCCTACCGGGTGCGGGTGGCTCAGCGCGAGCCGTCGGCCGCGCGGGTCTGCTCCGCACGGGCGCGCAGCTCGGCCGCGCGCGCCTCGGCGACGCGGGCCTCCTCGTGCAGCTGGGCGCTGAGGTCGCCGTCGGCGGACGTCGCCGGGGTGGCGGGCGCGACGATCTCGCCGCGGACCGGCGTCGTGCGTGCCGCGTCCTTGCCGCGGAGCCCCCCGCCCACGGAGTCGTCGTCCTTCATCCCCTTCATCTCGCCCTTGAAGATCCGCAGCGAGCGGCCGAGGGAGCGCGAGGCGTCCGGCAGCTTCTTGTAGCCGAACAGCAGCAGGATGGCCAGGATGATCAGGCCGATCTCCAGCGGGCCGAGTGAGCCCATGACACGTCCTCCAGAAGTCGGTTCTCCGGCGATGCTACGCCCGGGGAGGTCGCTCCCCCGTCGTGTCAGCGGCTGTTCACCGGTCGTCCGTGCGCGCGACACGCTCGGACGTGTCGGCGACCTGGTCCAGCAACGGGCGGACCTCCCGCTCGAAGGCGGTCACCTCGCGGGCCAGCCGGGTGCGGGCGCCCTGCACGCCGTAGGCGAGCGCCCCCAGCACGACGACGACCAGCACCCCGACGACGATCCACACGACCAGCAGCAGCACGGGCCGACCCTAGCCCGCGCTCTCGGCGGGGGCCTCGACGCCGTAGCGGGCCAGCGCCGCCCGGGCATCCGCGGCGATCCGGTCGGCCAGCCCGGCCGGCTCGTCGACGAGGGCGTTCCCACCGAGCGAGGCGACCAGCCGGCGGGCCCACGCCAGGTCTGCGGTGCGCACGGTGACGGCCAGCCCGCCGGGCGGGTCGTCGACGGGGGTGGCGGAGTCGACCGGGTAGTACTCGGCGACCCAGCGGGCGCCGCGGGCCAGCCGCAGCCGCACCACCGGCGAGCCGGGCTCGGGCTGGTAAACCCCGCCCTCGACGTCGCGGCCGTGGGCCTCCGGCGGTGGGGCGGCCGGCTCGTCGAGGACGACGACGTCGTCGACCCGGTCCAGGCGGAACAGCCGCACGCCCTCGACCCGGCGGCACCAGGCCTCCAGGTACCAGCGGCCGTCGACCAGCAGCAACCGCATCGGGTCCACGGTGCGCTCTGTCCGCTCGTCGCGGCTGGGCACGTAGTAGTTCAGGTGGAGGGCGCGCTTGCTCTCCAGCGCTTCCCGGACGACGGCGAGCGTCTCCTCCCGGGCGTCCACGCTGACCGCCACCGGCGTGACCTCGGCGGCGTGGCCGGCCGCAGCCGACACCTTCGCCAGGGCGCGGCTGACCGCCTCGCGCTCGGCCAGGCCGGGCAGCTCGAGCAGGGTCTTCAGCGCCACGACCAGCGCGACGGCCTCGTCGGTGGTCAGCCGCAGGGGCCGCACCATGCCTGCGGTGAAGGTGACGTGCACCCGGTCGCCCTCGAAGGAGAGGTCGATGAGGTCGCCGGGCCCGTGGCCGGGCAGCCCGCACATCCACAGCAGCTCCAGGTCGCCGCGCAGCTGCCGCTCGGTGACGCCGAAGTCGCGCGCCGCCTCCTGCACGCGGACGCCGCCGGGCCGGGCGGTCAGGTACGGGATGAGCGCGAGCAGCCGGGTCATCCGGTCGGTGGTGCCGGTGGTCGTCATGCGGGGGCTCCCATCGCGGCCAGCCGGGTGAGGCGGGCGATCACGGCGTCCCGCATCTCGGCGGGCGACTCGACGACGACGTCGGCACCGTGGGCGGCCAGCTGGTCGGCCAGCCCCCACCCGCCGCTCGTGCGCAGCTCCAGCCGGTCCTCCGTCCCGTCCTCGGTCGTGCCGAGCGGCGTGGCCCACCGCCGCAGCCCGACGGCCGTGCCGGGTCGGGCGCGCACCACGACCACCTGCTCCTGGCCGCCGACCTGGGAGGCCACCATGGCGCCGAGATCGAGATCGGCGGGCGGCTCGAAGGCCCCGGAGGGGCCGGAGGCCCTCGGGGTGCCGACGACCCGGGAGAGCCGGAACATCCGCGGCTGCTCCCGGTCGAGGTCCAGGCCGCCCAGGTACCAGCGGCCGTGCCAGGCGATGACGCCCCAGGGCTGGACGCGCCGGCGCCTGGGCGCGTCCTCGTCGGGGCGCTGGTAGTCGAAGGTGAGCGCCCGGCGGTCGCGGGCGGCGGCGTAGACGGGCTCGAAGGCGGGCTCACCGGCGTCCAGGCGCGGCTGCAGCGGGATGCCTCCCCCGGCGTCGACGTCGATGCCGGCGGCGCGGAGCTTCACCAGGGCGCTCTGCGCGGCCGCGGCGAGCTGGGCGGACTCCCACAGCCGCAGCGCCAGGCCCACCGCCGCGGCTTCCTCGCCCGTCAGCTCGATCTCGGGCAGCTCGTAGTCGGCACGCGCGATGCGGTAGCCGTCCTCGGTGTCGAAGGCGCTCGTGCGGCCGGTCTCCAGCGGCACGCCCATTTCGCGGAGCTCGGCCTTGTCGCGCTCGAACATCCGCTTGAAGGCCTCGTCGGCGCGGTCGGTGCCGTCGTCGGGCTCGTACCCGGGCACCGTGCTGCGGATGCGGGCCGCCGTCACGTACTGCCGCGTGCTCAGCAGCGCGATGACCAGGTTCACCAGTCGTTCCGCCCGCTTGGCCGCCATGGGCCCAGGCTATCCAGGTCCGGCCGACCAGCCGTCCTCCGGGACGCTGGCTAGCCTGCGGACATGAGCTCTCCCCCCTCCTCCCGCATCCGCTGGCGGCGCGGCGAGGTGACCGCACTGGGGCGGGGAGGGCACGACTCGCTCGAGCTGACGGTCGCCGTGCCCGAGGACGGCGAGGTCCGCGCGCTGGCCTACCCCTCCCTGGTCGGCGTCCCGCAGGTGGGCGACACCGTGCTGCTGAACACCACCGCGTGGGCGCAGAACCTGGGCACCGGCGGCTACGCGCTCGTCGTCGCCGTCCCGGACCGGCTGCCCGCCGACCCGACCGGGCCCGGGCACCTGGTGAAGGCCCGCTACACGCCGCTGCAGGTCACCGTGCAGGGCGTCGACGAGCAGGACACCGAGCACCACGCGACGATGGCCGAGGCCGACTCGCTGGACGGCATGCCCGTCGTGGTCGCCGACCTGCACTCGGCGCTGCCGGCGGTGCTGATCGGCGCGCTGGCCACCGACCCCGACCTGAAGGTCGCCTACGTCATGACCGACGGCGGGGCGCTGGCCGCCGGCTTCTCCCGCACGATCGACGCGCTGCACAAGTCGCTCGCCGGCGTCGTCACCGTGGGGCAGGCCTTCGGTGGGGACGTCGAGGCGGTCACGGTGCACACCGGGCTGCTGGCCGCCCGGCACGTGCTCGGGGCGGACCTGGCGATCGTCACGCAGGGGCCCGGCAACCTCGGCACGGGGACGCCGTGGGGCTTCTCGGGCGTCGCCGCCGGTGAGGCCTGCAACGCCGTCACCGTGCTGGGCGGTGTACCCGTCGGTGCGCTGCGCATCTCCGACGCCGACCCGCGGCCGCGGCACCGGGGGGTGTCGCACCACTCGCTGACCGCGTTCGGCCGGGTGGCGCTCGGGGGCGTGACGCTGGTGGCCCCGCGCGGTCTGGGCTCGGAGCTCGGCTCCCAGGTCGACGAGGACCTCGCCGGCCAGCCCGCCCGCAATCCGGTGGTGTGGGTGGACACCGACGGCCTGGAGGACGCGCTCAGCCTCTCCCCCGTGCCCCTGCGGACGATGGGTCGCGGCATGCCGGAGGAGCGCGCGTACTTCCTCGCAGCCGCGGCCGCCGGCCGCTACGCAGCCCTGGCGGTTCCGGTCGACGCCGACGGCGCGGCCGAGCCCGCCCCCTGACCCTGCTTTTCCGCGGAAGAGCAGCCTGCCTTTCCGCGGAAAAGCGGGATCACATCGAGGCGATGAGCTTCTCGACGCGGTCGTCGACGGACTTGAACGGGTCCTTGCACAGCACGGTGCGCTGGGCCTGGTCGTTGAGCTTGAGGTGCACCCAGTCGACGGTGAAGTCGCGGCGCTTCTCCTGGGCCTTGCGGATGAACTCTCCGCGCAGCCGGGCCCGGGTGGTCTGCGGCGGCACGTTCTTGGCCTCGAACACGCGCGGCTCGTGGGCCACCCGCTCGACCTGACCGGCCCGCTCCAGCAGGTAGTACAGGCCTCGGGTGCGGCTGATGTCGTGGTAGGCGAGGTCCATCTGGGCGACCCGCGGAGAGGACAGCGGCAGGTCGCGCTTGGCCCGGTAGCGCTCGATGAGGCTGTACTTGATCGCCCAGTCGATCTCGCGGTCGATGAGGCTGAGGTCCTCGCCGTCGACGGCCTTGAGCACGCGGCCCCACAGCTCGAGCATCTGCCGGTGCACCGGTGAGACGCCCTCGCGGTCGGCGAACTCCAGCGCCCGGTCGTAGTACTCGGACTGGATCTCCAGCGCCGACATCTCCTTGCCGCTGGAGAGCCGCACCTTGCGCCGTCCGGTCATGTCGTGGCTGATCTCGCGGATGGCGCGGATCGGGTTCTCCAGCGTCATGTCCCGGATCGGCGTCCCGGCCTCGATCATGCGCAGGACGAGGTCGGTCATGGCGACCTTGAGCAGCGTCGTCGTCTCGCTCATGTTCGAGTCGCCGACGATGACGTGCAGCCGTCGGTACTTCTCGGCGTCGGCGTGCGGCTCGTCGCGGGTGTTGATGATCGGCCGCGAACGGGTGGTGGCGCTGGAGACGCCCTCCCAGATGTGCTCGGCCCGCTGGCTGACGCAGTAGACCGCGCCCCGCGGGGTCTGCAGCACCTTGCCGGCGCCGACGACGATCTGCCGGCTCACCAGGAACGGGATGAGGACGTCGGCCAGCCGGCTGAACTCGCCGTGCCGGCCCACCAGGTAGTTCTCGTGGCAGCCGTAGCTGTTGCCCGCGGAGTCGGTGTTGTTCTTGAAGAGGTAGATGTCGCCGGTGACGCCCTCCTCGGCGAGGCGCTGCTCGGCGTCGACGAGCAGGCCCTCGAGGATCCGCTCCCCCGCCTTGTCGTGGACGACGAGCTCGGTGAGGTCGTCGCACTCGGCGGTGGCGTACTCGGGGTGGCTGCCGACGTCCAGGTACAGCCGGGAGCCGTTGCGCAGGAAGACGTTGGAGCTGCGACCCCAGGACACCACCCGCCGGAACAGGTAGCGGGCGACCTCGTCCGGGGACAGCCGGCGCTGCCCCTTGAAGGTGCACGTGACGCCGTACTCGGTCTCGATCCCGAAGATCCGTCGTTCCACGATCCGAGCCTAGGCGCCGGGAGCGACAGAGGGCGGGTTCACGCGCAACCGCCCCGCTTCAGCCTTCGCCACCGTCCTCCGCGTGCCGGCCCTCGTACTCCGCGCCGCCGGCGGTGTCGGGGTTGGCGGGGTCGCCGAGGCCGGCGGGTGTACCGGGCTCGGGCGTGCTCGGGGCGTGCGCGCTGGTGGCCGGGGCGTCGTCGACGACGTCCGGGGTCGCCTCGTCACCGAGCAGCCGGCGAAGGGCGGAGCCGGTGATGCGGCGGAAGGCCCGCTTGGGACGGCGCCGGTCGAGGACGGCGACCTCCAGCTGGGCCCCCGTGAGCTTCGCGGGCCCGCCGTTGCCGGCACCCGCGGTGACGGGACTGACCGCCGACAGGGCCCGGACCCCGACCTCGAGCGCGTCGGACAGCCCCATGTCGCCGTGGAAGTGCTCGCGCAGGTGGCCGGTGACGGCCTCGGCCTGCCCGCCCATGACCACGAAGTCGGGCTCGTCGACGATCGAGCCGTCGAAGGTCAGGCGGTAGAGCTGGTCCGTCTCCGGGCGGTCTCCGACCTCGGCGACGCAGAGCTCGACCTCGAACGGCTTGGTCTGCTGGGTGAAGATCTCGCCCAGGGTCTGGGCGTAGGCGTTGGCGATGACCCGGCCGGTCACGTCGCGGCGGTTGTAGGAGTAGCCGCGCACGTCGGCGAGGCGGACGCCGGCGACGCGCAGGCTCTCGAACTCGCTGTAGCGGCCGACGGCGGCGAACCCGATGCGGTCGTAGAGCTCGCCCACCTTGTGCAGCGTGGAGCTGGGGTTCTCGGCGATGAAGAGCACGCCGTCGGCATAGGTGAGGACGGCGACGCTGCGACCGCGGGAGATGCCCTTGCGGGCGTACTCCGAGCGGTCCCGCATGAGCTGCTCGGGAGAGGCGTAGTACGGCATGGTCATGGCTCAGGCCCCCCGGTCCATGTTCTGGCGGTCGGCCTCGGCCCGCTCGGTGACGATCGTGTCGGCGACGGCGGCGACCTCCGCGTCGGTCAGCCGGACCGCGCCCTCGGCGTCGACCCGGTAGACGATCGGGTAGAGCTTCCGGACCGGGTCTGGACCGCCGGTGGCCGAGTCGTCGTCGGCGGCGTCGTAGAGGGCCTCGACGACGGTGCGCGTGGCGGCGTCGGCCGGCAGGCCGGTGCGCCAGGTCTTCTTCAGCGAGTTCTTGGCGAACAGCGAGCCGGAGCCCACGGCCGCGTAGCCGCGCTCCTCGTAGTTCCCACCCGTGACGTCGTAGCTGAAGATCCGGCCGGGTGCGGTGCCCTCGGCGGCGTCGAGGTCGAAGCCGGCGAACAGCGGGACGACGGCGAGGCCCTGCATGGCGGCGCCGAGGTTGCCGCGGATCATCTGGGCGAGGCGGTTCGCCTTGCCGTCGAGGCTCATCGTGAGCCCCTCGATCTTCTCGTAGTGCTCGAGCTCGACCTGGTAGAGCTTCACCATCTCGATGGCGATGCCGGCCGCGCCCGCGATGCCGATGACGCTGTAGGAGTCGGCCGGGTAGACCTTCTCGATGTCGCGGCTGGAGATCAGGTTGCCCATGGTGGCGCGCCGGTCGCCGCCCATGAGGACGCCGCCCTCGTAGGTGACGGCGACGATCGTCGTGCCGTGTGGCGCGAGGTCTCCCACGGGCATGGTCGGGACGGGGCGGCGGCCGGGCAGGAGGTCAGGCGCCGTGGTCGACAGGAAGTCGGTGAACGAGGAGCCCACCCGGTCCAGATAGGCGGGCGGGAACCCGCTCCGGCCAGCTGATGACTCGTTCACGCATCCGCCTCTCCCGCCTGCTCGCGCCGGCGTGCACCACTGGTCCGCCCGGTGCTCCGCGAGCTGGTGCCGCGGGCTCCTGGTCGTCGCTGCGACCCTACCGGCGGCTCCCCCGGCCGGCTGGCCGCACCTGCCCCCGCGCCGAGTGCCTCCATCTCGGCTGCCACCTGATGCCGGGCGGTGTGCAGCGCGACGTAGAACGCCGCCGCGTGCAGGAAGTCAGGGCTGTCGCGGAAGAGGCCGAGTCCGTGGTTGCATCGCTGGCATAGCAGCGCCCGGGTGGCGCCGGTGGCGTGGTCGTGATCAAGGTGCTGCGGCTCGGGAGCCCCGCAGATGGCGCACTTGTCGCCCTGCGCCGCTCGCATCTCAGCGACCTGCTGCTTGGTGAGCTTGTACCGGCGGTAGAAGTACGACTCGCTGTTGGCCACATTGGCGCAGCCGCGGCAGGTGCTGCCGAAACCGGAGGCGCTCGTGGCGTTGCGCGTGTAGTCCTCGTGGGCGACTGGCTGCCGACAGGAGGGGCACCAGCGAAAACCGTCTGGAATCCAGGAGTGATCGCGGACTTCCTTGCCCAGAGACCGACGATTGTCTCGATACCAGGCCTTGTTCCGCTCCCGATTGCACGCGAGGCAGTAGAAGGAGAGCCCGTCCTTGAGCGTGCGATTGCGGCTGAACTCAGCCGCGGCCTTCGTCTGTCCGCATGCTGGACACTTCTTCACTGAGAGCAATCACTGACTACGCAAAGTGATCACTCCCCTCCCTTCTGTACGTACGAGCGAACGAAGTCCTCGGCATTGGACTCGAGGACCTCGTCGATCTCGTCCAGGATCGAGTCCACGTCGTCCGACATCTCCTGCCGGCGCTCCGCCGCCTCGGTGTCGACCGAGGCCTCGACCTCGTCGGTCTCCTCGCGCGAGCGCGTCGCCTTCTGCTGCCCGCCGGTGTCCCTGGTGGCCATGGCCTGCCCCTCCCGTCGTGGGAACTGCTGCTGGAACTGAAAGCTACCCGCCAGGTGTGACATCCGGCGTCCGGCGAACGGGTGTGGACTCAGCCGCCGGTGATGGTGTCGACCAGCTCCTGCGCCGTCGCCGACGCCTCGAAGAGCGCCCCGACGTGCTCGCGGGTCCCGCGCAGCGGCTCCATGGTCGGGATGCGCACCAGGTTCTCGCGGCCCAGGTCGAACACCACCGAGTCCCACGACGCCGCCGCGACCGAGGCGGGGAAGCGGCGCAGGCACTCACCGCGGAAGAACGCACGGGTGTCCGTCGGTGCGTGCACCACCGCGTGCTCCACCTCCTCGTCGGTGAGCAGCCGCTGCATCGAGCCGCGCGCGACCAGGCGGTTGTACAGCCCCTTGTCCGGCCGGACGTCCGAGTACTGGAGGTCCACCAGCTTGAGCCGCGAGTCGCCCCACTCCAGGCCGTCCCGGGAGCGGTAGCCCTCCAGCAGGCGCAGCTTGGCCGGCCAGTCGAGCCGGTCGGCGCAGCGCATCGGGTCGATCGCGAGGTCGTCGAGCACCTCCGCCCAGCGGCGCAGCACGTCCTCGGTCTGCTCGTCGCCCTCGCCGCGCTGGGCGACGAACTTCTGCGCGTGCTCGAGATAGGTCTGCTGCATCTCCAGCGCCGTCATCCGGCGCCCGTCCCGCAGGCGCACCGTGTGCGTGAGCGAGGGGTCGTGGCTGATCGCCTGCAGCGCCTCGACCGGCTCCTCGAGCGAGAGGTCGTGCGGCAGGAAGCGCGCCTCGATCATGGCCAGCACGAGCGACGTCGTCCCGACCTTGAGGTAGGTCGACAGCTCGGCCAGGTTGGCGTCCCCGATGATCACGTGCAGCCGCCGGTACTTCTCGGCGTCTGCGTGCGGCTCGTCCCGGGTGTTGATGATCGGCCGCTTGAGCGTCGTCTCCAGGCCGACCTCGACCTCGAAGAAGTCCGCCCGCGAGGAGATCTGGAAGCCGTGCCCCCGGCTCTCCGCGCCGATGCCCACCCGCCCGGCGCCGGCGAACACCTGCCGCGTCACGAAGAACGGCACCAGACCGCGGATGATGTCGACGAACGGCGTCCGCCGGTCCATGAGGTAGTTCTCGTGAGCGCCGTAGGAGGCGCCCTTGCCGTCGGTGTTGTTCTTGTAGAGCTGGATCGGCTGGGTGCCCGGCACCCGCGCGGCGCGGCGGGTCGCCTCGGCCATGACCCGCTCGCCCGCCTTGTCCCACAGCACGATGTCCCGCGGATTGGTGACCTCCGGGGTCGAGTACTCCGGGTGCGCGTGATCCACGTAGAGGCGGGCGCCGTTCGTGAGGATGACGTTGGCCATCCCGGTGTCCTCGTCCAGGTCGTTGTGGTCCAGCGCCTGCGCCGGGGTGAGGTCGAACCCGCGGGCGTCCCGCAGCGGCGACTCCTCCTCGAAGTCCCAGCGGGGACGGCGGCGGGTCGGCGCCTCGGCCACCGCCCAGGCGTTGACGACCTGGCTGGACAGCGTCGTCGGATTGGCCGTCGGCTGCCCCGGCACCGAGATGCCGTACTCGACCTCGGTGCCCATGACCCGCCGCACGCTCATGCCCCAACCCTAGGCGGCGGCGCGAGCCGGGGACGGCGATCACCGGCCAAAGCGGGCGTCAGACGGTGACCACCACCTTCCCCGTCACCGTGCCGGCCACGAGCTGCCGGACGGCGTCCGGCGCCTCCGCCAGCGGGTACGTGCGGTCGATGAGCGGTCGCACCGCGCCCCGGTCGACGAGCTCCGTCAGGGCCAGCAGATCCGGCGACCGAACCGTGGACACGAACATGCGCAGGCGCTGCCGGACGAACGGCGACAGCAGCAGTGCCCCGAGCTGCCGGCTCATGCCCAGCCACCGGCCGCCGCCCTCCCCGCCGACGATCACCAGGGTCCCGCGCGCCTCCAGCGCACGACGCAGCGACCGCACCGGCCGGTTGCCCGCGATGTCCAGGACGACGTCGAAGCGGTGCGTGCCGTCGGTGATGTCGACCTGCGCGTAGTCGAGGACCTCGTCGGCCCCCAGGGCACTGACCGCCTCCGCCTTCCCCGCGCTGCACAGGCCGGTCACGTGCGCGCCGGACGCCTTCGCGATCTGCACCGCGAAGGTGCCCACTCCCCCGCCTGCGCCGATGACGAGCACCCGCTGCCCTGCCCGCACCCGCGCCTGATCCCGGACCGCCTGCAGCGCAGCTACCCCGGACACCGGGACGGCCGCCGCCTCCGCGAAGCTCAGGGTCGCCGGCTTCCGCGCGAGCTTGCCCTCGCGGACGACGGCGGCCTCGGCGAAGGTGCCGTTGCCCACGCCGAAGACCTCGTCCCCGGCCGCGAACCCCGAGACGTCCGCGCCGACCGCGGTGACCACGCCGGCGACGTCCATCCCCGGGACCGGCTGCCGCGGCGCCCGGAGACCCGTGCCGAGCCGGACGGCGTACGGCTCGCCGGCCATGAGGTGCCAGACGCCCCGGTCGACGCCCGCCGCACGGACGCCCACCAGCACGTCCTTCGGGCCCAGGGGCGGCGGCTCGGCGACCTCGCGGAGCCCGAGCACGTCGGCCGAGCCGTACCTGTCCTGCGCGATCGCCTTCACGGCTGCTCCTCGTCTGCGGTGGGGTACTGGAACACGTCGTCCAGCGGAGTGCGGAAGACGTGGGCGATCCGGAAGGCCATCTCCAGGGACGGCGAGTACCGGCCCTGCTCGATGGCGATGACCGTCTGGCGCGTGACGCCGATCCGCTGGGCCAGTTCGGCCTGGGTCATCTCGCCGTGCGCGAAGCGCAGCGTGCGGATGCGGTTGGTGACGCGGGTGGGCCTCACCATTCCTGGAAGCCCCACCGGTACGCCGCGATCCGGGCGACCGACCCCAGGACCGCGGACAGCACGAACGCCAGGAAGAGCGCGTTGGCGATCCAGAAGTGGTCCTGCTCGGCGAGGGCGAGCAGCAGCGCCACGACGCCGCCCAGCACGAGGAACGACTGGCCGACGTACTGGCCGAGGCGGTGGATCTCCCGGTCCCGCTGGTCGGTGACCCGGTCATCGCGGGAACCCGTGAGATCCGCGGCGATGGTGAGCAGGATCGTGCCGGCGATCGACGCGCCGACGCTCCACAACAGGGTGGCCGCGTAGGGCGCATCCGCGAGGGGCTCACCCCCGGCCCCGCCCACGACGAGGACCGCGTAGACCGCGAAGGCGATCACCGCGACCGTCGCCATGATCCAGGCCCGCTTCTCCTCGAACGCCATGCCCGCTCCTCATGTCATGCATCTTTGACATGGGCAACGTAAAGCGGCGCTGACTCCGAGTCAAGAACGTTTGACACAGGAGCTGGACAGACGCCGACGGCCCGGCTCCCACGTGTGCGGGAACCGGGCCGCCGGCGTGCTCGAACTGCTACAGGTACTGGCCGGTGTTCGTGGCCGTGTCGATCGCGCGGCCGGACTCGTTGCCCTTGCCGCTGATGAGCGTGCGGATGTAGACGATCCGCTCGCCCTTCTTGCCCGAGATCCGCGCCCAGTCGTCGGGGTTGGTCGTGTTGGGCAGGTCCTCGTTCTCCTTGAACTCGTCCACGCACGCCTGCATCAGGTGGCCGACCCGCAGGCCCCCGGTGCCGGTCTCCAGCCGCTCCTTGATGGCCATCTTCTTGGCGCGGTCGACGATGTTCTGCAGCATGGCGCCGGAGTTGAAGTCCTTGAAGTACAGGACCTCCTTGTCACCGTTGGCGTAGGTGACCTCGAGGAACCGGTTCTCCTCCACCTCGGTGTACATGCGCTCGACGGTGCGCTGGATCATCCCGGCGATCGTCGCATCGCGGCTGCCGCCGTGCTCGGCCAGATCGTCAGGGTGCAGCGGCAGCGTCGGCAGCAGGTACTTGCTGAAGATGTCCCGCGCCGCCTCGGCGTCCGGACGCTCGATCTTGATCTTCACGTCCAGCCGGCCCGGCCGCAGGATCGCCGGGTCGATCATGTCCTCGCGGTTGGAGGCGCCGATGACGATGACGTTCTCCAGGCCCTCGACGCCGTCGATCTCGCTGAGCAGCTGCGGCACAATCGTCGACTCGACGTCGGAGGAGACCCCCGACCCGCGGGTGCGGAAGATCGAGTCCATCTCGTCGAAGAACACGATGACCGGAGTGCCCTCGCTGGCCTTCTCGCGCGCCCGCTGGAAGACCAGGCGGATGTGCCGCTCGGTCTCGCCCACGTACTTGTTCAGCAGCTCGGGGCCCTTGATGTTGAGGAAGTAGGACTTGCCCTGCCCCTCGCCCTTGAGCGCCGACACCTTCTTGGCCAGCGAGTTCGCCACCGCCTTGGCGATCAGCGTCTTGCCGCAGCCGGGCGGGCCGTACAGCAGGATCCCCTTCGGCGGCCGCAGCTGGTACTCGCGGAACAGGTCCGCGTGCAGGAACGGCAGCTCGACGGCGTCGCGGATCTGCTCGATCTGCCGCGAGAGGCCACCGATGTCGGCGTAGTCGATGTCGGGGACCTCTTCGAGGACGAGCTCCTCGACCTCGCTCTTGGGGATCCGCTCGTAGACGTAGCCCGACCGGGACTCCAGCAGCAGCGAGTCGCCGGCGCGCAGGGGCTGGTCGCTCAGCGAGTCGGCGAGGTAGACGACGCGCTCCTCGTCGGTGTGCCCGATGACCAGCGCCCGCTGGGTCACGCCGTCGACCGGCTCCAGCAACTCCTTGAGCATGACGACGTCGCCGGCGCGCTCGAAGCCGCGCGCCTCGACGATGTTCATCGCCTCGTTGAGCATGACCTCCTGGCCGGGCCGGAGGTCCAGGCCCTCGACGTTCGGGGAGAGCGTCACCCGCAGCTTGCGGCCGCTGGTGAACACGTCGACCGAGCCGTCCTCGTGCCGCGCCAGGAAGACGCCGTAGCCGGACGGGGGCTGCCCCAGCCGGTCGACCTCCTCCTTGAGCGTCACCAGCTGCTCGCGGGCGTCGCGGAGCGTCGAGGACAGCTTGTCGTTGCGCTCGGACAGGAACGCCGCGCGGCCCTCCGCCTCGGCGATGCGCTCCTCGAGCGCCCGCGCCTGGCGGGGGCTGTCGGCCACCTTGCGGCGCAGCAGGCCGATCTCCTCCTCGAGGTAGGAGATCTGGGTCAGCAGCGCAGCGACGTCACGTTCGCGTCGCGCCTTGAACTCGTCGGGACCGTCGACCGGACCTGGGCCCATCGCGCACCTCCGCAGGATCGGGGGAGCCAGGACGCAAATCTATACACGCGGGACGACACTTCGCCGTGGGCTCGCAGGAGGTCGCGCGGCCGCCGCAGGCCGGGCGGCCGGGGCCTCAGATCTTCTGAGCGCGCCGCTGCCGGATCGGTGCCACCGCGCCCTCGGCGAGCCGCCGCGCGGTCACCAGGAAGGCGGTGTGGGCCACCATCCGGTGCTCCGGGCGGACGGCGAGGCCCACCGCGTGCCAGGGCCGCAGCAGCGACTCCCAGGCGTGCGGCTCGGTCCAGACGCCCTGGGCCCGCAGCGCCTCGACGTAGGTGGACAGCTGCGTCGTCGTCGCCACGTATCCGACCAGGACGCCGCCGGGCCGCAGCGCGGCGGCCACCGTCGGCAGCACCGCCCAGGGCTCGAGCATGTCGAGGACCACCCGGTCGACGACCTCGTCGGCGGGGTGCTCGGCCAGGTCGCCCAGCCGCAGGCTCCAGTTGGCCGGCACCTGGCCGAAGAACGCGCCCACGTTGCCCCGGGCGACGTCGAGGAAGTCCTCCCGGCGCTCGTAGCTGATCAGGGACCCCTCGGACCCGACGGCCCGCAGCAGGGAGCAGCTCAGCGCACCGGAGCCGGCGCCGGCCTCCAGGACCCGCATGCCGGGGCCGACATCGCCGAAGCCCACGATCTGGGCGGCGTCCTTGGGGTAGATGACCTGCGCGCCGCGCGGCATGGACAGCACGTAGTCGGCCAGCAGCGGGCGCAGCGCGAGGTAGCCGGTGTTGGCCGTGGAGTGCACGACCGACCCTTCGGGGGCGCCGATGAGGTGGTCGTGCTCGATCGCGCCCCGGTGGGTGTGGAACTGCTTGCCCGGCTCGAGGACGACGGTGTGGTGCCGGCCCTTCGGGTCGGTCAGCTGGACGCGGTCGCCGGCGACGAACGCACCGGGCCCAGGCGCGGGGCGCTCGGCGGGGTCGCCGGCAGGAGCAACGGGTGCCGCCTCGTCGGGTGACCCGACCGTCTCCGCGCGGACGTCCTGGTCGGGCTCGGGCTGGGTGTCCACGGGCGCCGAGCGTACGGAGGGTGCCGGTGTGACCCGTGTCCCCCGTGCGGCGCGGACACTCGGAACTGTCGGTACCCCGACCTAGCCTCGGACCCATGACGGTGACGGTGGAGACGAACGCGACCCTCGCGCAGGCCCCCGAGCCGGCCGCGGAGCCGGCGCAGGCGCCGCGCCGTCCCTCGCTGTCCCCCAGCCGGGCGGCCGACTTCAAGACCTGCCCGCTGCTCTACCGCTTCCGCACGATCGACCGGCTCCCCGAGCGCAAGAGCCTGGCGGCCGTGCGCGGCACGCTGGTCCACTCGGTCCTGGAGCGGCTCTACGACCTCCCCGCGGCCCAGCGCACCGTCGAGGGTGCCCTGGAGCTGCTGGAGCCCGCCTGGGTGGAGCTGCGCGAGGAGCCCGGGGTCGCCGAGCTCTTCGAGGTCGCCCAGGGCGAGGGGGCGGAGACCGACGTCAACGCGCCCGAGTCGCTGGAGGCGTGGCTGGCCTCGGCGGGGAAGCTCGTCGAGCGGTACTTCACCCTCGAGGACCCGCGGCGCATCGAGCCCGAGGGCCGGGAGGAGCTCGTCGAGGTCACCCTGCCCGACGGGCTGCTGCTGCGCGGCTACGTGGACCGGCTCGACGTGGCCCGCAACGGCGCCCTCCGGGTCGTCGACTACAAGACCGGCTCGATGCCGCGCGAGGCGTTCGAGAGCAAGGCCCTGTTCCAGATGAAGTTCTACGCGCTGGTGCTGTGGCGCACCCGCGGCGTGGTGGCCGCCCAGCTCAAGCTGATCTACCTCGGCGACGGCGACGCGCTGACCTACGCGCCGGACGAGGAGGAACTGCTCCGGTTCGAGCGCACCCTCCTGGCCATCTGGTCGGCGATCGAGCGGGCGGTCAGCACGGGCGACTTCCGCCCGAACAAGACGCGGCTGTGCGGCTGGTGCGACCACCAGGCCGTGTGCCCGGCGTTCGGCGGCACTCCCCCGCCGTTCCCGGCCGAGGCCGCCGCGGCGGCCGGCTGGCGAACTCCTCTCGCCATCGTCGAGGCGGACTGACCGTCTCCTCCGCGCCCGGGTCAGCCCGTCGTGCCGTCCAGCAGCTCGCGCGTGGCGTCGGCATGTCCGGCGTGCCGTGCGCTCTCCTCGATGAGGTGGATCAGCACCCAGCGCAGGTCGCGTCCGCTCCCGTCCGCCGTGAGCCGGTCCAGGGGCGAGGACCGCACGAGCGCCTCGGTGACCCGGGCACGCGCGCGGTAGTTCGCGATGGCGTCCGCCACGGTCAGCTCGGCGCCGGGCCGGAACTCCTCCTCGCTGCGTGAGGTCGGCTCCCCCAGCATCGCGCCGTCGGTCCACCGCCACTCGACGTGGGTGAGGTGGTTGACGATGCCCAGCAGCGGGAGCAGCGCGCCCTCGGGCGTCCACCGGGCCTGCGCCTCGTCGAGGTCGGCGACCTTCCGGACCACGGCTGCCCGCTGGTGGGCCAGCCAGACCAGCAGCAGCTCCCGCTCGTCGGCGTTCGGCGCCGGATCGGGCATCCCGGGCAGCTCGGGCACGGACGGAGGCTAGTCGCGCCCCGCCGCGATCGGTGGGCTCAGCCGTTCGCGCGGACGTGCGCGACGAGGGCGTTGGCGTGCCCGTGGCCCAGACCGTGCTCGGTCTTCAGCCAGGCCACGACGTCCATGTGCTTATCCAGCGGTGAACTCCGGACGAGGTCCAGCCACTCCCCCACCGGCCGCCCGTACTTCTTCTCGATGGAGGGGAAGTAGGACGCCGGTCCCTTGACCGTCCCGCCGTCTGCCGTGCTCATGTGGTCGTCCCGTCGTCGCCGGTCGCGGACCGTCGGTCCGCCGTCATCACATCAGACGGCCGACGACGGCCGGAGTCATCGAGCCGCCGACTCCGCGAGCCTTCGGTGGGCGAGCACGTCGGACAGCTCGGGCAGCCCGATGCCGGCCAGCGAGTCGACCTGCACCAGCCCGGATGCCGGTGACACCGCCTGCAGCCCCGCCACCCCCAGCACCGCGGCACCCGCCGCCAGGCCGGAGGTGACCCCCACCAGCGAGTCCTCGATGACGACGGACTCCCCGGGCGATACCCCGAGGGCCGCCATCGCCTGCAGGTAGGGCGCCGGGTCGGGCTTGCGCGCGGGCACCTCGTCCCCGCAGACGGTCACGTCGAACGGGCCGTCCGCGAACGCGGCCTCGATGTGCGTGATCACCAGGTCGGCCAGCCGCCGCGGCGTCGTCGTCACCAGGGCGGTCCGCAGCCCGGCTTCGTGGACGGCGGCGAGCAGCTCCTGCGCGCCCGGCAGCCAGATCAGCCGCTCGCTCATCCTGCGGGCGACCGCGTCCATGATCTGCTCGACGTCGGCCCGCGTCTGTTCCTCGGTGCGGGTGACGCCCAGGTCGGCGTAGAGGATGTCCATGGCCACCCGCATGCTGGTGCCGACCGTCGCCGCGCGGGCCTCGGCCGACATCCGCCCCCCCAGCTGGCCGGCGAGCTCGAACATCGCCTCGCCCCAGTACTCCTCGGTCTCCACGAGGGTGCCGTCCATGTCGAACAGCACCGCCCGAAGGCCCTCGGCCGTCGCAGGGGTTCCCGGCTCGCGCCCGCTTCCAGCCACGGGCGGAGTCTAGGGAGCGCTCCGCTCGCGCCGGACGCGCCTACCGGGCTCAGGCGGGGCGGGTGCCCGTCAGGGTCGCGAAGGCGATCACGTTGTCCTCGTAGCTGCGCACGCCGGAGTCGAAGTCGCCGCCGCAGGTGATCAGCCGCAGCTGGGCGTCGGAGGTGTTGCCGTAGACCTCGATGGTCGGGAACTGGTTCTTGGGGTGGCGTTCCACCCGGTCGACGGCAAAGACGGCGACCGTGCCGTCGGCGCGGGCGACCTCGACCTCGTCCCCGGGCTGCAGAGCACCGAGGTCGAAGAAGATGCCCGGGCCGTGCTCGGCGGAGTCCACGTGGCCGAGGATCACGGCGGGGCCCACCGCTCCGGGGGCGGGGCCGCGCTGGTACCAGCCGGCCTTGTCGTCGGGCTCCAGCGGAGGCACCTCGACGGTGCCGTCGTCGTTCAGGTCCAGCCGCATCAGGTCACTGGCGACGTCGATGGACGGGATGCCGACCGACACGGGGGCGGCCACGGCCGGGGCGGCCACGACCGGGGCGTCGGCGGCCGGGGTGCCGGGTGCCTCCGGGACCGGGGGCTCAGGCGAGCTCGGGATCGGGGCGGTGGAGGACGAGGACCGGCTCGGGTCCGTGGTGGCCGCGGCGGGCTGCGGGGCCTGCTGCTGCCCGGTCACCGCCACCACGACGGCGATCGCTGCCACGACGGTGAGGGCCACCGCCAGCGCGATCCACGTGCGCACACTCGGTCGACGGGCGCTGGGCTCGGTCACGGGCGTCCTTCCAGGGGTCGAGCCGGGGATCGAGCGGGGTGTGCCCGGCCGCTCGGGAGGCGTGCTGCCTCCCGAGCGACCGGGCAGCCGGATCAGGCCTGGTCGGCCTGACGACGGCGGTAGGCCACGGCACCGGCGGCAGCCGCACCGACGGCAGCCAGGGCGCCGACGCCGATGGCACCCTGGTTCTCGATGCCGGCCGTGCTACCTGCACCGGTCTCGGCACCGCCGGAAGGCGCGGTGCCCATCTGCGCGGTGTTCAGGGCGCCACAGGCGACGGGAGCGGTCGCCTCCTGGGGCAGCGTCGGGTCGAGGTCGCTCTTCACGTCGCCGTCGTAGGTCCCGCTGCCGTTCTGGTCGAAGCCGTGCACCACGAGCACGGCGGTGCCGGCCTCGAACGCCTTGTGCACGTCCTCGGTGACCTCGAGGGTGCGGTTGTAGGTGAACGAGCCGCCCTCGGCGGTCGGGAAGCGGTCGACGGCCAGGCCGCTGTCCGGGCTGGTGTCGCCCGTCAGGGTCAGCGAGGTGCCGATCTCGCCGTAGAAGGGGGCACCTTCGGTCGTGCTGAGGAAGGCGTCCCCGTCCTTGTTGGCGGCGTCGGTCGGGCAGGTGCCCTGCGCACCGATGTGGAAGTGCTGGGCGTGGGGTGCACCGGCGAGCAGGCCGGTCGCCTCGATCATGACGGTCGCGGTGTTGCCGTCCAGCGTCACCATCCCGGTGCCCGTGACGCCCGACTGGTTCAGCGTGCCCAGGTCGGCCTGGTAGCTGCTGGCGCCCTCGTGGGCCGACGCGGTGGACATGGCCATCAGCGGGAAGGCCGCGGCGGCAATGGCGATGGTGGGCAGTGCGAGTGCCTTGCGCATGGTGTGCTCCTCTGATCGGAGTGGTTCCCGGGCGGCGGTTGCGTACCGATCGCCCTTAGTGCCGGCCGGGCGCGTCGGTGCGCCTGCCGTCGAACCGGTCGGATGACCCCGGTCAGCGGGGGAAGTGAGCAGGAGAACCCTGCCGCCGCGCTGTCCATGTGGTCTTCGGCACCACGTGACCGATCGGTTCATCCGCTGCGGAATGTTTTTGCCGGGGCCGCCCGGACGCGGCTCCGGGCCCGTCGATCCCGGGAAGTTCCGCCGCCCGCCAACCGGAACGGGGCTCGGCGACGAATGCCGGGCATGACTTCTCGTCGCGCGTCCGGAGGGCAGGGCATCCGCCGGGCGTCGTCGGTGCTCGCGCCGGCCGTCGCCGCCTGCGCGCTGGTGCTCGGCCTCCCGTCGTCCGCACTCGCGCACGACGGCCTGGTCGGCACGAGCCCGGCGGACGGCACCACCGTGACCGGAGCACCCGGCGTGGTCGAGCTGGAATTCACCGGTGAGCCGCTCCCTCTCGGCACCCTCGTGGCGGTCACCGGGCCCGACGGCGCCTCGGTCTCGTCCGGTTCCGCCGACATCAGCGGCGCCACGGTGACCCAGGCCGTCGCCCCGGACGCTCCGCCGGGGGCCTACCGCGTCGAATGGCGCAGCACGTCCTCCGACGGGCACCCCCTGTCCGGCACCTTCGACTTCGCCGTGACCGCGGGGGCGGACCCGGCTGCCACGGGCCCCGAGCCGTCCGCGGAGGCGGTGGAGCTCGCCGCCACCGCGACGGCGGCCGATGAGGGCATGTCCCTGGTGTGGCCGGCCGCAGGAGCCGTCGTCCTCGTCGGTCTCGTCGCGGTCGTCGTGACCCGGCTGCGGCGACGCGGGTGAGCACGGTGGCGCCGGTGCTGCCGGCCCCTCTGACAGCAGCGGTCCAGGATGCGCCACCGCGGAGCGGGCGCCGTCGGCTCGTCGTCGCGGCGCTCCTCACGGTGGTCGGCCTGGGCGCCCTGCTGTTCTGGGCGCTGGCGGTCGGCGCCGGGGAACGCGCTCCCGACACGACCGGGCTGCCCGCCGCCGGGCGGCTGGTCGAGTGGGGGCTCCCGATCGCGACGCTGGCCGGCCGGGTCGCCGCCGTCGGCACCGTCGGCACGCTGCTGTTCGCCGCCGTCCTCCTGCCCGGCCGCGGGGCGCTGCCCGACGAGTCGCGGAGGGCGCTGCGCGCGACGGCTGCCTGGGCGCTCACCTGGGTCGCGGCCACGGCGATCGGCGCGCTCCTCACCCTCAGCCGGCTGGTGGGCTCTGCGCCCATGGACCTGTCCTGGGCCTCGCTCCGGGTGTTCGTCGAGGAGACCGGGGCCGGACGCGCCGCCCTGTTCGGGGTCGTGCTCGCGGCCGTCGTCGCGGCCACCGCGTCCCGGTGCACTGCGGCCGGTGCCCGGATCCTGCTGGCCGTGGCGCTCACGGCGCTCGTCCTCCCGGTACTGCTCAGCGGCCACTCCTCGGCGGCCGAGGACCACCTCGCCGCCGTCACGACCCTCGCCGTCCACGTGGTCGCCGCGACCGTGTGGATCGGGGGGCTCCTCGCCCTGCTCGTCCACGGACGACGCGTCGCGGCAGCGGCCACCGCCGCGCCCCGGTACAGCCGGCTGGCGCTGGCCTGCTTCCTGGTGACCGCGGGCTCCGGCGTCCTCGCCGCCTGGCTGGTGCTCGGCGGAAGCGGTGCGGTGCTCGACGCGCTCGGGAGCGGTTACGGCGCCCTCCTCCTCGCCAAGACCGCTGGGCTGGTCCTGCTCGGGCTGATCGGGTGGCAGCACCGCCGTCGCACCCTCCCCCGCCTCCGGGCCGGTGACGGCCGCGGCTTCCGCCGCTTCGCGGCGGGCGAGGTGCTCCCCATGCTCGCGACCGTGGCGCTGGCCGTCGCACTGGCGGCGTCCCCTCCGCCGACGGCGTCCACCGCACCAACCGCGCCGGCCGCGACCAGCGGCCCGGGCGACGGGGCGGCGTTCGAGCCCATGGCCGGCCACGACCACGGCGAGCTCTCCGTCGGGGTCCTCGTCGACGACGAGCGCTTCCACGTCGCCGGTCCGGTGGCCGCCGGCTCGCGGGTCACCGTGTTCAACAGCGGCGACGCCACGGTGACGTTGACCGCGGACGACGGCTCCTTCGACCTCGTCGTCCCGTCCGGGTCGCTGTCGACCTTTCAGGCGCCCGGGCAGCCGGGTGAGCACCCGTTCACCAGCGGCCACTCGACGTCCTTCGCCGACGTCCTCGTCGTCGAGTGACCCGGCGGCCGGCTGCGCCGGATCGCGCACCCGGCCGCCCCTTCCGGGGGAGCATGCCGTGACGCCACGGCGCAGCGCTCCAGGACTCCCGCCCGCGCGCCGATGAGGGCCGGGTGGGGAGATCCACGGAGCAGCAGGGCGCGCGCGACCTCGCCTCCCCCCGCGCGCTGGCCCACACGCTGGGGCTGTTCTTCGTCGCCGGCGGCTGCGCCGCCATGGTGGCGGCATCGGGCGGCTCCGACCACCTCGCCCGCCGCTGGGCCGTCGCCGCCGCGGGTGTGCTGGCCGTGACGGTGGGCGGGGCGGTGTTCCGCTGGGGCAGCGGCACCCCCCGCGTCGTCCTGGGCGGACTCGTGACCCTCGGCTGCGCCCTGATCGGACTCGTCACGCTGATCAGCCCGGACCCGATGACGGCCGCGGTCTGCGGGTCGATCAGCGCCTTCGTCGGGGTCATCGCCTGCTTCTTCGCCGACCGCCGGGTGGCCCTGGTGCACGTCCTGACGGCGGTCGGGGCGACGTCGGCGGCGCTGCTGCTGCGGGGTGACGCGCCGGTCGCGACCCCGGCTGCGCTGGCCGTCGTGGTCGTCACCCTCGCCGCCGTCACCCGGACCCTGGTCCTGCGTGCCTCCGATGCCGGGTCCGACGCCCTGACCGGTCCGGCGAACCGGCGCGGCTTCGACGAGGCGCTCGACGAGCACCTCCGGCGGCCGGAGCTGCGCGTGTCCGCTGCGCTCCTGGACCTCGACCTCTTCAAGCAGGTCAACGACACCGCCGGTCACGAGGCCGGCGATCGCCTGCTCCGCCGGGTGGCCGACAGCTGGCGGCAGGCGCTGCCGTCCGGCGCCGTCCTGGCCAGGCACGGCGGCGACGAGTTCGCCCTGCTGGCTCCCGGGCTGTCGGGCCCCGAGGCCTTGGTCGTCGTGCGGGACCTCTGCGCGCTGGTCCCCGACGTCAGCGTGTCCGCCGGCGTCGCCGAGCGCCTCGCGGGCGACACCGCCGCCCAGCTGATGCGACGGGCGGACCTGGCGCTCTACGGGGTCAAGGCCGACGGTCGCGGCGCGGCGGCGCTGCACGCCGAGACCGTCGGCGCCTAGCTCCTATTCGTCCTCGGTGCGGTAGCCCAGGTTGGGCGAGAGCCACTTCTCGGCCTCGGTGACGCTCCAGCCCTTGCGCTGCGCGTAGTCCTCGACCTGGTCCCGGCCGACCCGCCCGAGCACGAAGTAGCGCGACTCCGGGTGCGAGAAGTACAGCCCGCTGACCGCGGCGCCCGGCCACATGGCCATGCTCTCGGTCAGCTCGATGCCGGTGTGCGCCTCGACGTCGAGCAGCTCCCAGATCGTCTGCTTCTCGGTGTGCTCCGGGCATGCGGGGTAGCCCGGCGCCGGGCGGATGCCGCGGTACTTCTCGCCGATCAGGGCGTCGTTGTCCAGGTGCTCGTCGGACGCGTAGCCCCAGAACTCCTTGCGCACCCGCTCGTGCAGCCGCTCGGCGAACGCCTCGGCCAGCCGGTCGGCCAGCGCCTCGAGCATGATCGCGCTGTAGTCGTCGTTGTCCTTCTTGAACGCCGACACCCGGTCGGCCGAGCCCAGGCCGGCGGTGACCGCGAAGGCGCCGACGTAGTCGCGCAGGCCGGTCTGCTTCGGGGCCACGAAGTCGGCCAGCGACTTGCGCGGGGACCCGTCCCGGCCCTCGGTCTGCTGCCGCAGCTGGTGCAGGACGGCGCGCACCTCGCCGCGCGACTCGTCCGTGTAGACCTCGATGTCGTCACCGGCGACCTGGTTGGCCGGGAACAGCCCGAACACACCCGCGGCGCGCAGCCACTTCTCCTCGACGATCCGGTCGAGCATCGCCTGCGCGTCCTCGTACAGCCGCCGGGCGGCCTCCCCGGTCGTCGGGTTGTGGAGGATGTCGGGGAACCGGCCGCGCATCTCCCACGCGTTGAAGAAGGGCTGCCAGTCGATGTAGCGGCGCAGCTCCTCCAGCGGGTAGTCGGGCAGCGACTTCACGAACTGGGTGGCGCGGTCGTGCAGGTGGTCGCACCCCGGCCCGGAGCACACGTCCTTGGCCTGCTGCAGCAGCATCCGCGGGCGCGGCGGGACGTAGTCCGACCAGTCGACCGGCGTGGCCGCCTCGCGCGCCGCGGCGATCGGCAGCAGCGAGCGGCTGTCCTGCCGGGCGGCGTGGCGCTCGCGCAGCCGGGCGTACTCGGCGTCGGTCTCGGCGAGCAGCTTGGGCCGCTGCTCGTCGGACAGCAGGGCGGCCACCACGGGCACCGACCGGGAGGCGTCCTTCACCCAGATGACCGGACCGGAGTACTTCTGCGCCACCTTGACCGCGGTGTGCGCACGCGACGTCGTCGCGCCGCCGATGAGCAGCGGGATCGTGAAGCCCTGGCGCTCCATCTCCGACGCCAGGTTGACCATCTCGTCCAGGGACGGCGTGATGAGCCCGGACAGGCCGATGACGTCGGCGCCCTCGGCCTTGGCGGCGTCCAGGATCTTCTGCGCCGGGACCATGACGCCGAGGTCGACGACGTCGTAGTTGTTGCACTGCAGGACCACGCCGACGATGTTCTTGCCGATGTCGTGCACGTCGCCCTTCACGGTGGCCATGACGACCTTGCCGTTGCTGCGCTCGACGTCGCCGGGCTTCTTCTCCGCCTCGATGAACGGGATGAGATAGGCCACGGCCTTCTTCATCACCCGCGCGGACTTCACCACCTGCGGCAGGAACATCTTGCCTGCGCCGAACAGGTCGCCGACGACGTTCATGCCGTCCATCAGCGGGCCCTCGATGACCTCGATCGGCCGGCCGCCGCGCTCGCTGATCAGCGCGCGCAACTCCTCGGTGTCGTCCTCGACGAAGCCGTCGATGCCCTTCACCAGCGCGTGGGTGATCCGTTCCCCCACCGGCAGGTTGCGCCACTCCTCGGTGGCGACCTCCTTGACGCTGCCGTCCCCGGCGAAGTCGCCGGCGATCTCCAGCAGCCGCTCGGTGCTGTCGGGACGGCGGTTGAGGATCACGTCCTCGATCCGCTCGCGCAGCAGCGGCGGCACCTCGTCGTAGACCTCGAGGGCTCCGGCGTTGACGATGCCCATGTCCATCCCCGCCGCGATGGCGTGGAAGAGGAACACCGCGTGGATGGCCTCGCGCACCGGGTTGTTGCCGCGGAACGAGAACGAGACGTTCGAGACGCCTCCGGACACCAGCGCGCCCGGCAGGTTCTGCTTGATCCAGCGGGTGGCCTCGATGAAGTCGACGCCGTAGTTGGCGTGCTCCTCGATGCCCGTGGCGACGGCGAAGACGTTGGGGTCGAAGATGATGTCCTCGGCCGGGAAGCCCACCTGCTCGGTGAGGATGTCGTAGGCGCGGCGGCAGATCTGCTTGCGCCGCTCCAGGGTGTCGGCCTGCCCGTCCTCGTCGAACGCCATGACGACGACGGCCGCGCCGTACTTGCGGCACAGCCGGGCCTCGCGGACGAACTTCTCCTCGCCCTCCTTGAGGGAGATCGAGTTGACGATCGACTTGCCCTGGACGGTCTTGAGGCCGGCCTCGATGACCTCCCACTTGGAGGAGTCGATCATCGTCGGCACGCGGCAGATGTCGGGCTCGGCGGCGATGAGCTTGGTGAAGCGGTCCATCGCCTCGACGCCGTCGATCATCCCCTCGTCCATGTTGACGTCGATGACCTGCGCGCCGGCCTCCACCTGCTGACGGGCCACGGCCAGCGCCGCCGGGTAGTCGCCGGCCTTGATGAGGTTCCGGAAGCGGGCCGAGCCGGTGATGTTGGTGCGCTCGCCGACGTTGACGAACAGGGTCTCCTCGGTCACGGTCACCGGCTCGAGCCCGGACAGGCGCAGCGCCGGCTGCACGTCGACGGGCGTGCGCGGGGTCTTGCCCTCGACGTCGCGCGCGATGGCGGCGATGTGTGCCGGCGTGGTGCCGCAGCAGCCGCCGACGAGGTTGACGAAGCCGGCGTCGGCGAACTCGGCCACGATCGCGGCGGTCTCGTCGGGCGACTCGTCGTACTCGCCGAAGGCGTTCGGCAGGCCCGCGTTGGGATACGCCGAGACGAAGGTGTCCGCCAGGCGCGCGATCTCGGCGATGTAGGGCCGCATCTCCTTGGCCCCGAGCGCGCAGTTCAGGCCCACCAGCAGCGGCTGCACGTGCCGCACCGAGTACCAGAACGCCTCGGTGACCTGCCCGGACAACGTGCGCCCGGAGGCGTCGGTGATGGTGCCGGAGATCATCACCGGCCAGCGGCGGCCCCGCTCCTCGAACAGCGTCTCCAGCGCGAAGATCGCCGCCTTCGCGTTGAGCGTGTCGAAGATCGTCTCGATCAGCAGCAGGTCCGAGCCGCCGTCGACCAGGCCGTTGGCCTGCTCGAGGTAGGCCTCCACCAGCTGGTCGAAGGTGACGTTGCGCGCGCCCGGGTCGTTCACGTCGGGCGAGATGGACGCCGTCCGGCTGGTCGGGCCGACGGCGCCGACGACGTAGCGCGGCCGGTCCGGGGTGCGGGCGGTCATGGCGTCGGCCTCGCGGCGGGCCAGCCGGGCCGAGGCGACGTTGAGCTCGTAGGCGAGCTCCTCCATGCCGTAGTCGCTCAGCGAGATCGTGGTGGCGTTGAAGGTGTTGGTCTCGATGAGGTCGGCACCGGCTTCGAGGTACTCGCGGTGGATGCCGGCGATGATCTCGGGCTGGGTGATGCTGAGCAGGTCGTTGTTGCCTTGCACGTCGCTCGGCCAGTCCGCGAAGCGCTCGCCGCGGTAGCCCGCCTCGTCCGGGCGGTCCCGCTGGATGGCGGTGCCCATGGCGCCGTCGAGCACGAGGATGCGCTGCTCGAGCAGAGCGGTCAGCTCCGCGGTCGCATCGGGGCGGAGGGTGGGTGAGTCGGACACAGGCGATACCCCAGTACTGCGTGGCTGTGGGTGTGCGGGCTCCAGCTCCGTGGACGAGCTCCGGCACCCCCGGCGGGTCTGCCCAGGCTTGAGCGGTCCCGATGTCGAGCCCATGGTCTCACTCCCGCGCAACGCAGTTGACGACCTCCGCCCTGTTCACACGCGCGGGTCATCCGACCCGCGCCGTCGTCGGGGCGACGTAGGCTCGCAGGGGTGATCGACCCGAAGCCCAGCGCCGAGGACCTGCCCGAACTCACCGACCCCGTGGTGGTCGTCGCGTTCGAGGGCTGGAACGACGCCGGCGACGCCGCGACCGGCGCGGTCGAGCACCTCGAGCTGATCTGGGACGCCAAGCCCTTGGCCGCCCTGGACCCCGAGGACTACTACGACTTCCAGGTCAACCGGCCCACCGTGTCGCTGATCGGCGGCGTGAACCGGCGCATCGAGTGGCCGACCACCCGCATCTCGGTGGCCCGGCCCCCGGGCAGCCCCCGGGACGTGGTGCTCATCCGCGGGATCGAGCCGAACATGCGGTGGCGGGGCTTCTGCGCCGAGCTGATCGGCCTGCTCGAGGAGCTCGACGTCCAGACCGTCGTCGCCCTGGGAGCGCTGCTGGCCGACACGCCGCACACCCGGCCGACGCCGGTCACCGGGTCCGCCTACGACGAGGAGTCCGCGCAGGCCTACGGCCTGGAGACCTCCCGTTACGAGGGACCCACCGGGATCCTCGGGATCTTCCAGGACGCCTGCGTGCAGGCGGGCCTGCCGGCGATCAGCTTCTGGGCCGCGGTGCCGCACTACGTTTCCCAGCCGCCCTCCCCGCGGGCGACGCTGGCCCTGCTGCGGCGGGTCGAGGAGGTCCTCGAGATCGCGGTCCCCGTCGGGGCGCTCCCCCAGCAGGCCGAGGACTGGGTCACCACCGTCGACGAGATGGCCAACGAGGACGAGGAGGTCGTCGAGTACGTGCGCTCCCTCGAGGAGCGGGCCACGGAGGTCGACCTCTCCCAGGCCAACGGCGACCAGATCGCCCGCGAGTTCGAGCGCTACCTCAAGCGCCGGGACGGCTCGGCCGGCGGCGCCTGAGCGACGGTCGAGCCGCAGGTAGCCCGTTCGTGACGCTGCTGCCCGCGCGGCCCCGGGTCCCCTGTGTTGCGCGCATGGACCCCGGCTTCGGTGACTTCCCGCCGTTCTTCCTCGTCGCCTTCGGCGTCGTCGCGCTGTTCATAGCCGGCGTCTTCGCCATGGTCGTGGTGGGCGCCGTACGGAGCCGGCGCGTGCTCCGCGATAGCGGGCTGGACCCGCTGGCGGCGCACGCCCAGATCGCCGCTCGCCTGGCCGACGGTCCGCTCGGAGCTTCGCGGAGGTCCCTGGAGCAGCGGTTGGCCGAGCTCGACGATCTGCACCGCCGTGGCGTGATCACCGCCGCGGAGCACGGCGCCGCGCGCAGCGCAGCGCTCAGCGACGACCGGTAGACCTCAGGACTACCGCAGGAGCGGGGTCATGCGGGACGTGGCGTCGTCGTCGAAGAGGCGGTCGTGCGTGGACAGCGCGAACCGGTCGGTCATCCCGGACACGTAGTCGACCACCTGCGTGACGGCGTCGGCCTCGGTGTCGCGGTAGGACTCCGGCAGCAGCTCGGGGTGGGCCAGGTGGTGGTCGACGAGCCGGCGGATCACGTCGATGGCCACGTGCTTCTGCCCGGCGGCGGTCTCGGAGGCGTACACCCGCTCGAACATGAAGGCGCGCAGCTCGTGCATGGCCTCGAGCGGCTCGGGCGCCATGACCACCTGATCGGCCCCGGGGGCGAGCGAGCCGGCGACGACGGCGTCGATCATGGCGCCGACCATCTGGCTGCCCGGCTCGCCGAACACCGCACGGCTGCTGGCCGGCAGCTCGTCGGGCCGCAGCACGCCGGCGCGGACGGCGTCCAGCGCGTCGTGCGACAGGTAGCCGATGCGGTCGGCATACCGCACGCACTCCGCCTCGCGGGTGGACGGCGGCGGGGTGATCTTCCAGCTGTGCGCCCGGACGCCGTCGCGTACCTCCCACGTGAGGTTGAGGTGCTCGAGAACCTCCACGATGCGCACGCCCTGGGCCGCGTGGTGCCAGCCGCCGGGGACGTAGGGGTCGAACGCGTCCTCGCCGATGTGCCCGAACGGCGAGTGCCCGACGTCGTGGGCCAGGGCGATCGCCTCGGCGAGCGTCTCGTTCAGGCCGAGGGCGCGGGCCAGCGACCGCGCGACCTGGGTGACCTGCAGCGTGTGGGTCAGCCGGGTGACGAAGTGGTCGCCGTCGGGGTTGAGGAAGACCTGCGTCTTGTGCTTGAGCCGGCGGAAGGCCTTGGCGTGCAGGATGCGGTCGCGGTCCCGCTCGAACGCCGTCCGCAGCGGGTCCTCCGCCTCCGGTCGCGCGCGGCCCCGGGAGGCCACCGCCCGGCACGCCGCCGGGGCGAGCTGCTCCTCGGCGCGCTCGCGGGCGGCCCGGTCGGTGAACCGGAACGGGGCGACCGCCATCAGCAGTCCTGCAGCGCGACGCCGAGGAGCGCGTCGACGGCGTCGCACACGATGGCCGGCGCCTGGTCCTCGCGCTCCCCCGTGCCGCCCAGGGTCGCCGCGGCCCAGGCGTCGACCACGGCGATGGCCCCGGGGCTGTCGAGGTCGTCGGTGAGCCGCTCGCGCAGGCCCTTCAGCACCGGCCCGGCCGGAGCCCCGGTGTCCTGGGCGACCGCGCGCCGCCAGGTCCCCAGCCGCTCCTGGGCCTGCCGGAGCAGGGCCGGCGTCCAGGCGCGGTCGGTGCGGTAGTGCCCCGAGAGCAGTGCCAGCCGGATCGCCATCGGGTCGACGCCCTCGCCGCGCAGCTTGGAGACGAAGACCAGGTTCCCGCGGCTCTTGCTCATCTTCTCGCCGTCGAGACCGATCATCGCCGCGTGCACGTAGGCCCGGGCGAAGGGCTTGGTGGCGGTCAGCGCCTCGGCGTGCACGGCGGAGTACTCGTGGTGCGGGAAGACCAGGTCGCTCCCGCCGCCCTGCACGTCGAAGCCCATGCCGACGGTGTCCAAGGCGATCGCGGCGCACTCGATGTGCCAGCCCGGCCGGCCCTCGATGCCGCGCGGGCCGGGCCAGGACGGCTCATCCGGGCGCGCACCGCGCCACAGCATCGGGTCCAGCGGCTGCCGCTTGCCGGCCCGGTCGGGGTCTCCCCCGCGCTCGGCGAAGAAGCCCAGCATGGTGGCCTCGTCGTAGCCGGACTCGCCGCCGAAGCCGGGCGCCTGGGAGATGTCGTGATAGACGTCGCCGGTGCCGTCGTCCAGCACGTAGGCCAGGCCCGCGTCGAGCAGGTGCTCGATGTAGCCCACGATGCGCGGGATCGCCTCCACCGCGCCCACGTAGTCCTCCGGCGGCAGCACCCGCAGCGCGGTCATGTCCTCGCGGAACAGCGCCGTCTCGCGCATGGCCAGGACGACCCAGTCCTCGCCGTCGCGGTTCGCGCGCTCGAGCAGCGGGTCGTCGATGTCGGTGACGTTCTGCACGTAGTGGACGGCGTGGCCGGCGTCCCGCCAGACCCGGTTGATCAGGTCGAAGGCCAGATAGGTCGCGGCGTGGCCGAGGTGCGTGGCGTCGTAGGGCGTGATGCCGCAGACGTACATCCGCGCCGTCCGGTCCGGGCTGGTGGTGACCACCTCACCGAGCGCGGTGTCGTGGACCTTGAGCGCGGGACCGGTGCCCGGCAGGGTCGGGAGGAGCGGAGCGGGCCAGGAGAGCACGACCCGAGCCTAGATTGCAGCTCCGACGTCACCGGCCCGCACGTCCGGTCCGGCCGTCGGCGGAGGAGGACACGCCATGGAGATCCACGAGTACCTGCCCTCGCTGCGGCGGTCGAACGCGCGGTTCGCCGAGGCCACGGCCGCCGGCGTCCTCGCCCACGGCTGGAGGGCTCGGGTGCCGGGCTGCCCGGACTGGTCGCTGGCGGACCTGGTGTGGCACCTGGCCGAGGTGCAGCGCTTCTGGGCGTGGGTGGTGCGGACGCGCGCGCAGGACCCCTCCGCCTACGAGCAGCCCGTCCGGCACCCCGACGACGAGCTGCTGGGCTACGCCGCGGCCCGGAGCGCGGAGCTGGAGGCCGCGCTGGCCGGCGCCGATCCGGCCGAGCGGGTCTGGACGTGGGCGCGGCGGCAGGACGTCGCCTGGGTGCTGCGCAGGCAGGCCCAGGAGGCGGCGGTGCACACCGCCGACGCGGAGCAGGTGCTCGGCGACGTCCACCCGATCCCGGCCGACCTCGCGCTCGACGGGCTGGACGAGTGGCTGGAGGTCATGGTCCTGGGGGCGCTGCCCGACGGACCGCCGGCCGACGCCCACCCCGTGGTCCTCCACGCCGTCGACGCAGACGCGGAGCGCACGCTCTTCGCGGGCTCGCGGCCGGTCCCGGTGGCGACCCTGACCGGCACCGCCGGCGACCTGCTGCTGGCCGTGTGGCGGCGGGTGCCCCTCGACGCGCTCACCGTCGACGGCGACGCCGCCCTCGCGGCCGCGATGATCGCCTCGGTGGACCTGGAGTAGCGGGCGGGCTCAGGGCCAGGTGACCGCGTGGCGCTCGAACTCCTCGCCGGTCTGGACGCCGACGACGCAGAAGACGAGACCGGCGGGATCCTTCATCTGCCAGAACCGTCCCGGCCCCATGTCCCGGTAGCGGGTGGCGCCCAGGGCCTCGAGCCGGGCCACCTCGGCGGGGATGTCGTCGGTCTCGACGTCGACGTGCCAGCGCGGCGGCGTCCCCTCCCCGGTCCGCTGGATCTCGACGTGCCAGCCGTCGGCGAACGAGCCCAGGGAGGCCCAGTCGGCGTCCTCCGGCTCGGGCGTGGCCGGGCGCCCCGTGGCCCCGGCCCAGAACGCGCTACCCGCGGCGAGGTGCTCCGGCGGCAGGTCGAGCAGCAGGATGGACAGGCGGCTGCGGTGCGGCACGTCGGGACGCTCCGGTCAGGAGGGCAGGCGGCGGTAGAGGCACTGGCCGCCCCCGGAGGCGTGGAGCTTCCCGCCCGGCGACCACACGTTGGCCCGCCAGCCGAACATGCCCCGGGTGGACACCGGCGCGGAGCCGTCGCAGAGCAGCCAGGGCTCGTCCGTCGCGGGACGGTGGAAGGCGACGTTGAGGTCCAGCGTGGGAGCGGTGAACGCCGGCCGCTGCCAGGCGTGCGGGCGGACGGCGGCCGGCCAGCTCGGCAAGTCGACCAGGACCAGTGACCTGGTGGCGTCGACCCACGGGTCGGCGAACGTCGGGGTCTCGCGGAACCGGAGCCACTGCTGCCAGACGGCGGGGCGCGGGCCGTCCGGCCGCCCGGGACCGTCGGCGTCCACCGGCCGGCTCTCGATGTTGTCCCAGAACGGGATGACCGTCCCGGAGCCCTCGCGCCGGCCCAGCGCGTCGAGCGACGGGAGCTCGTCGGGACCGGGCACGGCGGGCGCCACCGACTCGTCGTGCTCGAGGCCCTCCACGCCGGCGACCGCCCACACCATCGCATTCAGGATGGGCTTCCCGGCCTGGGTGATCGCGACGGTCGACGAGCCGGCCGTGCGGCCCGGCTTGGCGCTGCGCACCTCGATGTCGATCGGCTCCGGGCGGGCCACCCCGAGGTAGTGGCAGGAGAACGCGGCCGGCTCGTGCTCCGGGACGGTCGCGCCCACGGCCCGGAGGGCGAAGGAGGCGATGTAGCCCCCCATCGGCCCCCAGATGTTCCACGCGGGCGACGGCGTCGCGCGGAAGCGCCCCTCGTCGACCTGCTCCACCTGCGTGTCCGTTCCGAGGTCGCCCACCCCGACACCTTCGCCGAGCCGGTGCTCCGAACGCAAACAGCGGCGCGTCAGCTCAGAAGGGCGGCCAGGGCAGGGCGGGCCAGTCGCCGCTGGGCTCGGGGTGGAGCTTGGTGCGCAGCAGCTCGGCCACCCGCTGCTGCGTGCGGCGCACCTCGCGCCGGGTCAGGTGCTCGTGCAGCTGCTCCCCCAGGTCGCCCAGCAGCTCCTCGGACAGCCGCTCGAGCACCTCGAGCGCGGCCAGCGGGATCGGGCGGCCGGCCCAGCGCCACAGCAGCGTCCGCAGCTTGGGCTCGACGGAGAAGCAGATGCCGTGGTCGACGCCGTACACGTGGCCGTCGGGCATCGGGATGATGTGCCCGCCCTTGCGGTCGGCGTTGTTCACCACCGCGTCGAACACCGCCATGCGCCGCAGCGCGGGGTCGTCGCGGCGCACGAACTCGGCCAGGTCGACGTCCTCGTCGCCGTCGATCCACAGCTGCACCATGCCCGGCCCGAACGGGCCCTCGCGCAGCACCGTGGGCGGCACGACCCGCCAGCCGGTGGCCTCGGAGACGAGGAACGCGGAGATCTCCCGGCCGGCGAGGGTGCCGTCCGGGAAGTCCCACAGCGGCCGCTCCCCCGCCACCGGCTTGTAGACGCACTCCCCGCCGAGGTCGCCGGAGCGGATCGCGCCCACCAGCGTCACGTTGGAGGCGTCGAGCATCCGGCCCTCGAGGTCGATCTCGCCGGTCCGCAGCAGGTGCAGGGCCTCGGCGTCGTCGGCTGGTGGCCGGAGGACCGGCTCGGCGGGTTGCTCGCTCATCGCATGCCGCCGGTCAGCGGCGGTAGCCGTTCTGCCGCGGGCAGACGTGGCCGGTCGCGTCCAGCGGCAGAGAGCACAGCGGGCAGGAGGGCCGGCCCGCGGAGATCACGCGCCGCGCGCGGGCGATGAACGCCCGGGCCGCCATCGGGGTGATCGTCACCCGAAGCGCGTCGGGGCCCTCGTCGCTGTCGGAGAGGATCGCGTCCTCCTCGATCGGCTCCTCACCGGCGGCCACGGCCTCCACGACGACGGCCTGCTCGGCCCCGTCCCAGGCCAGACCCATGGCGGCGACCCGGAACTCCTCGTCCACGGGCGGGGTCAGCGGATCGAGGTCGTCGACGTCGGCGTCGGGCGGGATCACCGCATCGGCGCGACCCGACACCTCGTCGAGCAGCTCGGCCATGCGGTCGGCCAGGACCTGGACCTGGGTCTTCTCCAGCGCGACGCTGACCGTGCGGCCGCTGCCGTCGGACGCCTGCAGGTAGAAGGTGCGGTCCCCTGGCTGGCCCACGGTGCCGGCGACGAACCGGCTCGGACGATCGAAGAGATGGACCTGACGGGGCACGCGCCCAGGTTACGCGGACGGGCCGCGGGCCTGCCCGGACAGCACCGGGGTGTCAGGCAGGTGCGCCGGAGCCACCGCCGACGACGGCGTCGGAGGACCGCGTCCGGCGCCCGCGCTTCTTCGGCGGCGGCGGGACCAGCGCGGAGACGTCACCGCCGGTGTCGTTGACGCGGACCACGAACGGCCGGGTCTCGGTGTAGGTGACCACCGAGATCGAGGCGGGGTCGACGACGATCCGCTGGAACTGGTCCAGGTGCAGGCCCAGCGCGTCGGCCAGCACGGCCTTGATGACGTCGCCGTGGCTGCAGGCCAGCCAGACGGCGTCGGGCCCGAGCTCGGCGTTGATGGCCCGCACCGCGGCGACGGCCCGGGCCTGGGTCTGCGCCAGCCCCTCCCCCTCCGGGCCGGGGAACACCGCGGCCGAGGGGTGCTGCTGCACGACCTTCCAGAGCGGCTCCTTGGCCAGCTCCTTGATCGTCCGGCCCGTCCAGTCGCCGTAGCGGGCCTCACCGAGCCGGTCGTCGGTGCGCAGCTCGAGGTCGCGCCCCGCCGTGACCGCCGTCGCCGTCTGCACGCACCGCTCCAGCGGGCTGCTGACGACCGCGGCCAGCGGCACCTTCGCCAGCCGCTCACCCACCGCGGCGACCTGGGCGGCGCCGGTCTCGTCGAGCTGCACGCCCGGCGTCCAGCCGGCCAGGATCCCGCCCGCGTTGGCCGTCGTCCGCCCGTGCCGGAGCAGGATCACCGTGGTCACGGGCGCGAGCGTATGCGGCCCCGGCGCAGGGCCCCGCCGCGAGCCTGCGAGTGGTGGGTGGCGGCGGGGTCCTTCAGGGGACGGACGACGCAACCGGCTCGGGGTCGAGCACGCCGGCGAAGACCAGCACGAGCACCAGGACGCCCAGCGCGATGCGGTAGACGACGAACGGCGTGAACGAGCCGCGGTCGAGGTAGCGCAGCAGCCAGGCGATGACGCTCAGGCCGACGCCGAAGGCGAGCACCGTGGCCAGGATCGTGGGCCCCCAGGACACCCCGACCCCCGCGCCGTCGTCGCCGCTGAGCTCGTCGTAGGTCTGGTAGAAGCCCGAGGCCAGCACCGCCGGGATGGCCAGCAGGAACGAGTAGCGGGCAGCCGCGGCGCGCGAGTAGCCGAGGAACAGCCCGGCGGTGATCGTGCCGCCGGAGCGGGAGACGCCCGGGATGAGGGCCAGCGCCTGGGCGAACCCGTAGCCGATGCCGTGCGGCACGGTGAGCTGGTCCAGCTGCCGCTGCTTGGCGCCCACCCGGTCGGCCGCGTACAGGATCAGCGCGAACACGATGAGGGTCGTCGCCACGACCCGCAGGTCGCGGAACGTCGTCTCGATGTCCTCCTCGAACAGCAGCCCGAGGATGCCGATGGGCAGGCTGCCGACGATGATCAGCCAGCCCATGCGCGCGTCCGGGTCGCCCTTGCGGCCGCCACCGAGCGAGGCGAACCAGGCGGTGATGATCCGCCAGATGTCGTGGCGGAAGTACAGCAGGACGGCGGCCTCGGTGCCGATCTGCGTGATGGCGGTGAAGGCGGCGCCGGGGTCGTCCCACCCGAAGGCCTCGCCCACGACGCGCAGGTGTGCGCTGGAGGAGATCGGCAGGAACTCGGTCAGCCCCTGGACGACGCCCAGGACGACGGCCTCGACCCAGCCCATCAGCGCGGCCCTCCACCGGCGAGGAGGGCGGACGACGTCGGGATCAGGCTGGCACGCACGAGCGGTCACCCTAGGCGGCGCCCGCGACGGGTCCGGGCGCGCCGCTCCGAGGCTGGAGGTGCTCGCCGGTGGACGCGGCCGGTCGCCGGTAGGTTGGCCGGTCGTGGAACAACGGGCGCTGGGGCGCAGCGGTCTGGTCGTGAGCCGGCTGGCGCTGGGCACGATGACCTGGGGCCGCGACACCGACGAGGACGAGGCCGCGATGCAGCTGACGGCCTTCGTCGACGCCGGCGGCACGCTGGTCGACACCGCCGACGTCTACTGCGACGGCGAGAGCGAGCGGATCCTCGGTCACCTGTTGGCCGACGTCGTCCCCCGCTCCGACGTGCTCGTCGCCACGAAAGCCGCCGGCCGGACCGGACCGGGCCCCATGGGGCGCGGCGCCTCCCGCGGGCACCTGCTCGCGGCGCTGGACGCCTCCCTGCAGCGGCTGGGCCTGGACCACGTCGACCTGTGGCAGCTGCACGCCTGGGACGACGCCACGCCGCTGGAGGAGACGCTGGCCGCCTGCGACCTCGCCGTCTCCTCCGGCCGCGCCCGCTACATCGGCATCAGCAACTTCTCCGGCTGGCAGACCGCGCAGGCCGCCACCTGGCAGCGCGCCTGGCCGGGCCGCACGCCCATCGTGAGCACGCAGATGGAGTACTCGCTGCTGCAGCGCGGCGTCGAGCGCGAGGTCGTACCCGCCGCCGAGGCGCTCGGCCTGGGCGTGCTGGCCTGGTCGCCGCTGGGCCGCGGTTTGCTCACCGGCAAGTACCGGCACAGCACGCCGTCGGAGTCCCGGGGCGCCTCGCAGCAGTGGCAGGTGTTCATCGACGGGCTGCGCTCGGCCAAGTCCGACCGGATCGTCGAGGCGGTGATCACCGCGGCCGAGGGGCTGGGCACCAGCCCGTTGGGCGTGGCGCTGGCCTGGGTCCGCGACCGGCCCGGCGTCGTCGCCCCCGTGGTCGGCGCGCGCACCGCCCAGCAGCTGCAGGCCTCGCTCGACGCCGACGGCGTCCGCCTCCCGGCCGCCATCCGCACCGCGCTGGAGGACGTGTCGGCGGCGCCGGCCGGCTATCCCGAGCGCCTGGCGGAGCGATGACCGCTCCCCTGCCGGCGACCGGCGGCGACCCGGTCTTCGCCGCCTTCTGCGCGGCCGGCCTGTGGCCGGGTCTCGGCCGACGGACGGCGGCGGAGCTGCCCGGCGTGAACATCACCGCGCCCGACGACGTCACCGCCGACCGGCTGCTCAAGCTGCCTCGGGTCGGGCGGCAGCGCGCCGAGCGGTTGTTCTCCAGCTTCCTGGCCGCGCAGCCCACCTACGAGGTGGTCGAGCTGCTGATCGCCGCGGGGCTGCAGGCGAAGCTCGCCGCGGGCGTGGCCGACACGCTCGGGCCCGACGCCGCGCGGCGGCTGCGCGACGACCCGTGGGCGCTGCTCAGCCTGTCGGGGGTCTCCCTCGCCGAGGCCGACCGACTCGCGATCGCCGTCCTCAAGGGCGCCGACCGGCAGGACGCCCGCCGGGGCCGGGCCATCGTCGGCCTCACGCTGCGCACCGCGACGCGGGACGGGCACACCGTCCTGCCCGCCGACCTCGTCGTCGCCGCGCTCCGCGCCGAGGGCATCACCGACCCCGCGGCCGCGATCGTGGCGGCCGTGGACGGCGGTGAGGTGCTCGAGCACGAGCCACCGATGCCCGAGGACGACGGCGGGGTGGGCGGGGATGCCGACCCGACCGAGCCGGCCGAGCCGGACCCCGCGCTGCGGATGCTGTCGCTGGCCCGCTTCGGCATGGCCGAGGAGGCGGTGGCCGAGAACGTCGCGCGCCTGGCGGCCGCCGCCGAGCGGATCGCCGACCCGGCTTCGGTGCGCTCGGTGGCCAAGGGCCTGGACGAGGCGCAGAAGCAGGCGGTCGCGCAGGTGCTGGGCGCGGGCGTGAGCCTGCTGACCGGCGGACCGGGCACCGGCAAGAGCCGGACGGTGGCCGCGATCGTGAAGCTGCTCCAGTCCAAGGGCACCGAGGTGGCCCTGGCCGCCCCGACCGGACGGGCGGCCAAGCGGCTGGAGGAGCTGACCGACCACCCCGCGGTGACCGTGCACCGGCTGCTCGGCGCGCAGGGCATGACGGGCGGGTTCGCCCGCAACGAGGAGTGGCCGCTGGACGCCGACGTCGTCGTGGTCGACGAGGCCTCGATGCTCGACGTCGAGCTCACCGCAGCTCTCCTGGAGGCCTGCCAGGACGGCACCCACCTGCTGCTGGTGGGCGACCCGGCGCAGCTGCCCTCGATCGGCCCCGGCCACGTGCTGGGCGACCTCATCGACTCGGGCGCCGTGCCGGTCACCGAGCTGACCACGCTCTACCGCCAGGCGGAGGGCGGGGCCATCGCCCGCCTGGCCACCGGAGTGCGCGGTGGCGAGCTGCCGCCGGTCGACTCCCCCGACCGCGAGGTCGTCATCGTGCCGGCCACGGGCTCGGCCGAGGCGGCGCGACGGGTGGTCCAGCTGGTCACCGACTCCATCCCGCGCGCCCTGGGCATCGAGCCCGGTGCGGTCCAGGTGGTGACGCCGGTGCACCGCGGGCCGGCCGGCACGATCGAGCTGAACAAGGCGCTCAAGGCCGTGCTCAACCCGGGCGAGGGCACGGTGTTCGGCTTCGACCCCGGCGACCGCGTCGTCGCCACCGCCAACCACCTCGACCTGGAGCCGATCGGGTTCGCCAACGGCGAGGTCGGGGTGGTCACCAAGGCCGGCGAGGGGTCGCTGGACGTGGCGTTCGCCTCCGGCCCGGTGACGGTGAACGGCTCGGCGTTGTCGGACCTGCGGCACGGCTGGGCCATCACCGTGCACCGCGCCCAGGGCTCGGAGTGGCCCGGCGTCGTCGTGGTGCTGCCGCCCGAGGCCGGAGGCATGCTGTCCCGGCCGCTGGTCTACACCGCGCTCACCCGCGCGCAGAAGCACCTGTCGATCGTGCACGCCAGCGGCGCGGCCCTCGTCCGCGCCGTCCGCGAGGTGGACGTCCGGCCGCGGCGCACCCGGCTCGCGGGGCTGCTGGCCGAGTACGCCGCCGACCTCGCCGGCTGAGCGCGCGCGTCAGCGCAGCTCCGCGCGGCGGGATCAGCCGGGACCGACTAGCCCGCCGGCCGGGTCGTCGAGCTCGCGCCGGAGGCCCAGGGCCTGGCCGTCGACGCGGACAGCGGCCGGGTGTTCGTCGCCGGCCGCGCCCCGGGCGAGCTGCAGCTCATCGGCCCCTGACGCCGGCCGGCGACGTCTCAGCCGCGGGCGTCGTCCTCGTCGAGCGGGACGTCGGCCTCCTGCTCCAGCACGTCGGCCTCGTTCGCCTCCCGGTCGCCGACCGGCCGCTGCGGGGTGCCGGCCTCACCGGGGCGGGCGGCGAGCTGCTGCTCGAGCGCGTCGGCCTCGGGGACCCCGTCCTCGGGGCCGGCCACGGCGCCCGCGAGACCCATGGCGGTGCCGTCGACGAGGGCGCCCTGCTCGGCGAGGTCCGCTTCGTTGGCAGTGCCGGGATCGGTCACGTCGTCCTCCGTGTCTGGTGCGGTCGCTTCGGTCCCATCCTGCCGCCAGGACCACCGTCCGGCCCAGCGGCGGATGTGAGCCAGGGAACGACGGAGTGACCATCGGGCGACGGGCAGGCACAATCGTGCCGATGGAGGCGTCCCCCGATTACGAGTTCGCGCCGCTGCGGATCCCGCCGGGCACGTCCCGGTCCGCGGCGGCCACGATGCTGAGTCTTCAGTCCGACGTGGGCGGCTGGGAGCTCGCCCGGCTGCAGCTGCACGCCGACGGCACCCGCAAGGTCGTCCTGCGGCGCCGCGCACGGCTGTCCTACCTGCCGGGCCCGCACATCTAGGCTCCGCTCACCCAGCCGGGTCCTGCTGCCAGTGCGCGGGGTGCGGCAACCCCGGCGGCAGCTGCGTCGCGGCGTCGCCCCGGGCCGCCACCAGCTGCGGCCGGGTGACGAACAGACAGGCCGAGAGGTCGGCGCCGCGGACGTCGGCCGCCCGCAGATCGGCCCCCAGCAGGTCCGCCGTCCCGAGGTCGACGCCGCGCAGGTCCGCGCCGATCAGGTAGGCGCCGCGCAGACTCGCCCCGCGCAGCCGCGTGCGGCGCAGGTCGCGGCCCATGAGGTCCGCGCCGCGGCGGTCGGGCCCCGGTGGCGTGCGGACGGCGTCGCTCACCTGCTGCAGCAGCGCGCCCACCTCGGCGCGGTGGGCGCCCACGTCGAGGTCACGTAGCGCCTCGGCGTCCGTCCCGGCGAACCGCTCGGTGGCGGCGCGGGCCTGCTCCACGGCCGGGTGCAGCGCGACCGCGGCCGGCAGGGTCGCGGCCTCGGCCAGGTACCAGAGGATCTCGTGCAGCTGCCGCATGACCGGCAGCACCGCGAACTGCCCGGCCGCCAGCTCCGGCGACTCCCGCCAGCTCCGCCCGCCGAAGGTCTCCTGGGTGATCCGCTGACCGGCGCCGAAGCAGTCGAAGACCGTGCAGCCGGGAAAGCCCTCCGGCCGCAGCCGGTCGTGGATGCCGCAGCGGAAGTCGTCCTGGAGGTGGCGGCACGGGGTGCCCGCGGGCTTGTCGATCGCGAAGTCGGCCGAGGCCGCGAAGGCCGGGGCGACGCAGCACAGCCCGGCGCACCGGGAGCAGTCGGCCGAGAGCCCGTCCCTCGCCGGCACGAGCGGGAGGGATCGGTAGGTCATGGCCGGTCCAGCGTAGGCGGGAGCCGACGCACTACGGGACGAGGACGACCTTGCCGACGGTCCCGCGGTCGCCCAGCCGGGCCAGGGCCTGCGGCGCCTGGTCCAGCGGCAGCACGTCGCCGACCAGCGGGTCGATGAGGCCCTCGTCGACCAGGCGGACGAGCTCCTCGTGGACCTGCGGGAACAGCGCCGGGTCGTGCTTGCGGTAGAGGCCCCAGTGCAGGCCGACGACGCTGTAGTTCTTCACCAGCACGTGGTTGGCCGGCGCCGACGGGTGCACGCCGCTGGTGAACCCGACGACCAGCAGGCGGCCCTCGAACGCGATGCACCGCCGCGACTTGTCGAACACCTCGCCGCCGACCGGGTCGTAGACGACGTCGGCGCCGTGGCCACCGGTGATCTCCTTGACGATCGGGACGAAGTCCTCGGTCGTGTAGTCGATGACGAGGTCGGCGCCCAGCTCGCGGCAGATCTCGGTCTTGCGGGCGCCGCCGGCCGTGGCGATGACCCGCGCGCCGGCGGCCTTGCCGAGCTGGATGGCGGCCGATCCGACGCCTCCGGCTCCGGCGTGGACGAGCAGCCACTCCCCCGCCTGCAGGTGCGACCGGCGGTGCAGGCCGACGTGCCCGGTCGAGTAGGTGAGGTAGAGCGAGGCGGCCTTCTCGTCGGAGAGCCCCTCGGGCGCGGGGTAGGCCGCTGCGGCGTCCATCACCGCGTACTCCGCGAAGGCGCCGGGCCCGCCGGCGGGCGAGCCGATGACCCGCTGCCCGGTCTCCACGATCTCGCCGCACAGCTCCACGCCAGGCGTGTACGGAAGCGGCGGCTTCTCCTGGTACAGCCCCTGGGCCATGAGGATGTCGGGGAAGTTCAGGGCGGCGGCCCGCACCTTGACCAGCACCTGCCCCTCACCGGGGGTCGGGATCTCGACCTCGTCGAAACTCATGACCTCCGCAGGGTCGCCGAGTTCGTGGACCCGCCATGCACGCATGTCCCGACCCTGCCAGACGCGGCGTGACGGCCGTCACCTGCCCCCGACCTGCGCTCGCCCGCCCGTCGGCCTCATGACAGTGTGCTGGCGAGGACGCCCGGCCGAACGGTGAGGACCGCATGAGACAGCACCTGACGGACCCGTTGCGGTTCTTCGCCGCCTTCGTCGCCCATCCGCGCCAGATGGGCGCTGTGCTGCCCACGTCCCGCTCCGCGGTGCGCGACATGCTCGACCTGGCCGACGTCCCCGCCGCCGACCTGGTGGTCGAGCTCGGCGCCGGCACGGGGGTCCAGACCGGCGAGATCCTGGCCCGGCTGAAGCCGGACGCCCGGCTGGTGGCCGTGGAGATCGACCCGAAGCTGTCCGCGCTCCTCGAGAAGCGCTACGCCGGTGACGACCGTCTGCAGGTCGTCACCGACTCGGCCGAGAAGGTGGATGCCTACCTGGACGGGAAGCGGGCCGACGTCCTGGTCTCCGCGATCCCCTTCACCTCGCTGGACGGCAAGCTCCGGCAGCGGATCCTGGATGCGCTTCCCGGCCTGCTGACTCCGCAGGGCGTCATGGTGATGATCCAGTACTCACCGCTGATGATGGGCGAGCTCCGCCGCCGGTTCCGCTCGGTGCGCTGGCGGATCACGCCGTGGAACGTGCCGCCGGCGTTCCTCTTCGCCTGCTCGCAGCAGGACGCCGGCGGCACGGACTGATCAGGTCGCCGAGCCCGGGCGCAGCGCGCCGGGGACGCCGGCCGTCTCGCCGGTCGCGGTCTTGGCCGCGGGCACGCCCTTGAACTTGTAGGGCACCGCGCCGATGCCGGGCTGGACGATGTAGGCAGCCCCCGGCTCGCCCGAGGTCCACGCGGCGATCATCGCGTCGGCGACCTCCTCGGCGGAGAGGATCGGGAAGTTGTTGTCGATGAACGTCTGGCGGATGCCGTCGATGATCGCGGTGTCGGCGAAGCCGGGGCAGATCGCCGTCATGGTGATGTTCTCGTCGATCACGCGCGCCGCCATGGAGCGGACGAACGTGATGGCGCCCCCCTTGGCCACGCTGTAGCCGGGATCGGTGGCCAGCGGCGCGAGACCCGCGAGCGAGGCGGTCACGACGATCGAGCCGCCGCCGGCCCGGCGCAGCGCCGGCAGCGCGGCCTCGGTGCCGTAGACGACGCCGAACAGGTCGATGTCCACGACCTTGAGGAACTCGTCGACGTCGAGGGCCTGCCGCGACTTGCCGGCGATACCGGCGTTGAGGAAGGCGGCGTCCAGGCGGCCGTGGTCGGCCTCGACCTGTGCGACGACGGCGGCGTTGGCCGCGCGGTCGGAGACGTCGAGTACCACGAACGGGCAACCGAGCTCGTCGGCCACCTGACGGTTGCGCTCGCTGTCGAGGTCGGCCAGGACGACGGTGACGTCGAGTGCCTTGAGCTTGGTCGCGAGGGCGCGGCCGAAGCCACCGGTGCCCCCCGTGATCAGCGCGACGGAACCGGGCGTGGGTGCGGGGGTGGTGGAGGAGGTCACTCCTGCATCATGCCGACCGCAGGAAGCGGTCCAGCACCCGGACGCCGAAGCGCAGCGACTCGACGGGCACCCGCTCGTCGATGCCGTGGAACAGCGAGGCGAAGTCCAGGTCGGCGGGCAGCCGCAGCGGGGAAAACCCGAAGCAGCGCATGCCGAGACGCTGGAAGCTCTTGGCGTCGGTGCCACCGCTCATCGTGAACGGCACCGGGCGCGCGCCGTCGTCCTCGGCCTTGAGGGCGGTGACCATCTGGTCGACCAGCGGCCCGTCGAACGTCGTCTCCACGGCCTGGTCGTACACCAGCCACTCGCGCTGCACGCCCTCGCCGATGAGCGCGGCGAGCTGGCGCTCGAACTCCTCCTCCTGCCCGTAGAGGAAGCGGCCGTCGACGGTGGCGCTCGCGGTGCCCGGGATGACGTTGGCCTTGTAGCCGGCGTCGAGCATCGTGGGGTTGGCGGTGTTGCGCAGGGCCGCGCCGATCATCCGGCTGATGCTGCCGAGGCGGGCCAGGGCCAGCTCCGGCTCGGCCGGGTCGATCTCGACTCCGTAGGCGTCCTCCACCGCGGCCAGGAACTCGCGCATGGGCGGCGTCAGGGTGAGCGGGAAGCGGTGGGCGCCGATCCGCGCGACCGCCTCGCACAGCCGGGTGACCGCGTTGTCGTCGTGCACGAACGAGCCGTGCCCGGGCCGGCCGGCAGCGGTGAGCCGCATCCAGGCCAGCCCCTTCTCGGCGGTCTGCACGAGGTACAGGCGCAGGTCGTCGCGGACCGTGATGCTGAAGCCGCCGACCTCGCTGATCGCCTCGGTGCAGCCCTCGAGCAGGTCGGGGTGCTCGTCGACGAGGTGGTGGGCGCCCAGCTTCCCGCCGGCCTCCTCGTCCGCGACGAAGGCCAGCACGATGTCGCGGTCGGGCTGCACGCCGGTGCGGGCCCAGTCGCGCACCAGCGCCAGGACCATCGCGTCCATGTCCTTCATGTCCACCGCGCCGCGGCCCCAGATGTAGCCGTCGCGCTCCTCGCCGGAGAACGGGTGGACGCTCCACTCGGCCGGATCGGCGGGGACGACGTCGAGGTGCCCGTGGACGAGCAGCGCCGGGCGGCTGCGGTCGGCGCCCGGGATGCGGGCGACCAGGCTGGCCCGGCCGCGCTCGGACTCGACGATCCGCGAGCCGATGCCCGCCTCGTCGAGCTTGCCGGCGACCCACTCGGCGGCGACCCGCTCCCCCGCGCTGGTGGCGGTGCTGCCGGTGTTGGTCGTGTCGATGCGGATCAGGTCCGAGAGCAGCTCGGCGACCTCGTCCTGGGCTCGGGTCAGCGGCGCGGCCGCGTCCTCGGTCATGGGGTGATCGTGCCACCGCCCAGGCTCCCCCTCCGGAGTGAGAGGCCCCTGCACCGTCGCGGGGGATCCGCCGAAGGAACTGCATGGGCAGGCTGAGCGCGCTCCGGGCGCGCGACCCGCGGGCCGCTGCGCACAGCGGTGTGCTCATCGCGCTCGCCAGCGCCACCGTGCTCATCTCGCTGCCGGTCTTCGAGGTCCCTCTCGGCGGCGCCCTCGCCCGCACCGTCCACGCGACGGCGATCGTGGTCCTGCTGGGCACGAGCCTGGCGTTCCGGCTGCTGCCCCCCGAGGTCCTGGACCGGTGGAACGCCGTCGCGCTCCTCGCGCTCTCCGGCGTCCTCCTGACCCTGACCCTCAACCTGCTCACCGGCGACACCTCGGCCGGGTCGCAGGCCTTCTACGCGCTCCCGGTGCTCTGGGCGGCCATCCACCTCCGGACGCCGGGGGTCGTCCTGGTGACCGCCGCCGCGCTCGGGTCCGACCTGCTCACCCTCGTCCTGCTGCTCCCCCTGCCCCTGGCGGTCACCGACTTCACGTTCTTCGGTGCGGTGCTCGCCGTCATCGCCGTCCTGCTGGTACGCGCCAACCGGCGGCAGGAGGTGCTGGTGGAGGCCCTGCAGCGCCAGGTCACCGTCGACTCGCTGACCGGCCTGGCCACGCGACGGGCCTTCGACGGCGCCCTGGACGTGCACCTCGCCCGGTCGGTCGACCCGGGCACGGCGCTCGTGCTCATCGACGTCGACGCCTTCAAGACGATCAACGACAGCCAGGGCCACCCGGTCGGGGACGATGTGCTCGTGCACCTCGCGGGCGTGCTCCGGGAGAACGTCCGGGCCGAGGACGCCGTGCTCTCGCGACTGGGCGGTGACGAGCTCGCCGTCCTGATGCCCGGGTGCTCGTCCGACGTGGCGGTGCAGCGGGCCGAGGACCTGCTGGACGCGGTGCGCTCGACGCCGATGAAGCTCCCGGACGGGGCGCTGCTGGCACTCTCGATCAGCGTGGGGGTGGCGCATCTGCCGCAGCACTCCGACGACCGGCGCGGGCTCTACATCGCCGCCGACGCCGCGCTCTACGAGGCGAAGCGGGCCGGCCGGGGCCGGGTGTCGGTCGCCGCGAGCTGACCGGCGGGGGGTGCTCCGGACGGCGGACGGGCTCCGGTAGTCTTGTCCCGCACTCGTCCGGGTGGCGGAATGGCAGACGCGCTAGCTTGAGGTGCTAGTGCCCTTTATCGGGCGTGGGGGTTCAAGTCCCCCCTCGGACACAGCCTCACCCCGGTGTTCCTGCAGGTCAGGAACCCGGGGTGTTTGCGTCGTCGGGCCTGAGGGCGCTCGGTGATACCCGCGTGATACTTCGCGCCCGCAATCAGCCCTTCAGCAGCGCGGCGAAGCGGTCTGCTGCCTCGCGGCCCATGCCGGGGTGCACGTGCTGATAGACGGTGAGGGTGATCGTGGCGCTCGCGTGGCCCAGGCGCTCTGAGACGACCTTCACCGGCACACCGTCGGCCAGTAGCAGAGTGGCGTGAGTGTGGCGGAGGTCGTGCAACCGGATCACCGGCAGTCCCTCCTCCCCCAGCGCCTTGCGCGCCCGGACTATCTGGCCGACGAAACGGCGAGAAAACCGCTCCGGATGGCGGTGGCTGCCGTCGAGGGTGCTGAGAACGAGTGCTGAGTCCCGGACGAGTTCGAGGGCCAGGGATCCGCGAGCTGCCCGGTAGGCGCGAAGCGCGGCCACGGTGCCCGAGTCCAGGTCGACGACGCGGGCCCGACCTGTCTTCGTCGGGCCCTCGATGAGCTGCTCGCCGGCACCCTTGCTCTTCACCACCCCGACGCTGCGGCGAACCGCGAGCCGTCCGGCGTCCAGATCGATATCGCGCCAGCGGAGGGCCAGCGCCTCGCCGCGGCGCATCCCGGTGGCCGCGAGAAGCCGCCAGCCCATGGCGAGGTCCCGGTCGTCGCCATCGGCCCAACCGAGGAAGCGGACGAGCTCGGACGCCGTCCACGCCTGCATCTCTGGAGGGCGGGCCTCGGACGGGCTCGGGGGCGTCGACCGGTCCGTCGGGTTGACGGAGAGCCGCCCCTGCTTGACCGCATCACCCAGAGCCGAACGCAGGATTGTGTACACGTAGCGCACTGTCCGGGCAGAGAGGCCTCCCTGGCCGTCGGCTCGGCCGGCCGCCTCCAACTGGCGCATCCATGCGTCGACGGCAGGGGCGGTGAGCCGGGCGACCGGATGCGCCCCGAGGTAGGGATCGATGTGCAACCGGATGTTCTTGCGATACGAGGCCAGCGTGGAAGGGCTGAGCCGCTGCCCTTCGATCCACTCGGCGAGGTAGGCGCCGAGGCGTTGCTTCGACGGCTCCACCCACTCCCCCACCTCGGAGCGACGTATCTCCATGCGCAGGGCTGCGGCGGCCTCCTTTCTGGTCGTGAACCCGCGCCTGAGGACTGCACGCTTGGACCCGTCCTCCCGCGCGGCGGTGAACTTGATCAGGAAGCGCGGACCTGCCTTCGTCGTGTACTCGCTGATACTGCCTTCGCCTGCTTGCCGTCGTCGCGGCTTGGCCATCGTCGGACCTCCAGTGCTCGACCCGTCAACCGATCCGCCCGCTGACCACGGGTGGCGGGTACCTGGTTGTGTAGCCCTCGAGATATCCGACGGTCGGCGACGGTTCCCATCTGTGGATGCCGGTCGACCTGTGGACCGGGAGTGACTAGCGGCTCGGGCAGCCACGCACAGCCATCCGGAAGGCTGCTCACTAGCCTGCCGTTTTCCTCCAGTTGCTCCGTCGGCCGCCTCTGCTGCTGTCATGGGCAGCTAGACACCGAGTCGCGCTCATCGGCCTGTGCTTGAACGCATCAAGGCGGGGTGGGACAGCAACGACCTCTGGCTTCCCAAAGCACCGATGCCCCTTGTCGAGCACGGGACCCTCCAGGGCGCGATGCCCGCCGAGACGGCGGGCCACGTGTCGAGCAAGACCCCTCCGGATGATGCCGACCGCTGGCGGGCCGGCGGGATCGATGAGCCGCGTCGCCTCCCTCGGCGACCTCGCCGGTGTAGTCATGGACCGCGCTGCGCAGAGGAACGATGCGGGTCGCCACCGCCGGCGCACCCTCAACAGTCTTTTTGCGCCAATCGCGGCCCACGGCTTTGCTCGGTCCTGGCTCCCAAGGCGTAGCACTCGAGCACGACATCCGCCCCCGCTGTCTACTAAGACGCGCAGTAGCGTGTCCATGCGGCCCGGCCGACGTGCCGCCGTTCGAGCACGACGACTGGGCCGGGCGTGACGCGCACGGGCCGCCGTCGCTGCGCAACCCCACGTCGGAGGAGCCACCGTGAGCATGAACCCGGGATTCCAGCCGCAGCCCTCTACGCCCGGCAGTGGCCAGGCGACAGCGGGGATCTGGTGACCGATCTGCACGCCCCCCCGGAGGCACGGCCGCCTGCTGCTGCCCGCAGCTTCCTGCCGCGCCGGCTCGGACGGTGGCTGGTGCGCCGCTGGCGCTGGTTGACCAGCATGCGGACGGCGGTGGTGCTGCTCTTCCTGCTGGCGCTGGCGGCTGTTCCCGGATCGCTGTTCCCGCAGCGGTCGCTGACTCCGAGCGCGGTCTCGCGGTACTTCCGGGAGAACCCAGAGCTCGCCCCCGTCCTCGACACGCTATGGGTGTTCGACGTCTTCTCCAGCCCATGGTTCTCCGCGGTCTACCTGCTTCTGTTCATCTCGCTGATCGGCTGCCTGGTGCCGCGTTGCATCGAGCACCTACGAGCCTCACGGGCCGACCCGCCGGCCGTGCCACGGCATCTGCATCGACTCCCTGTTCACGCCGCCCAAGAGGTGTCGATGCCCGCGGAGGCCGTGGCCGAGCAGCTGGAGAGCGATCTGCGGGCGGCGCGCTTTCGGGTGGTCAGGCGTAACACCGAGACCGACGTGGAGATCTCGGCCGAGCGCGGCCGGGTGAAGGAGACCGGCAACCTCGTCTTCCACCTCTCGCTCCTGGCGCTTCTTGTCTCGCTGGCCAGCGGGAAGATGTGGGGATACGAGGGAAGCATTCTGGTCACCGAGGGCGACGGCTTCTGCAACTCGTTTCAGCGGTACGACCGGTACGTCGCCGGACCTCTGGTCGACCAGAGCTCACTCACGCCGCTCTGCTTCGATCTTCAAGACTTCCGCGCCACCTACGAGCTGAACGGCACGCCGGCCTCCTTCACCGCGGACATCGGCGTTCAAGACCGGCCGGGCGCGCCGACGAGGCAGACGACGATCGGGGTCAACGACCCGTTCCGCTCCGAGGGCGACCGCCTGTACGTGACGGGGCACGGCTTCACTCCCCTGTTCACGGTGACGCTGGCCGACGGCACCATCTTCGAGCAGCTGGCGGCCCCGTTCCTGCCCCGGGACAGCACCACCTTCGCCAGCGAAGGTGTGGTCAAGCTGCCGGACCTCGGGGACGGGTCCGGCGACGGCGTCGCCCTGGAAGGCTTCTTCGCCCCCACAGGACTGGTCCAGGGCGGCGTCCTGACGTCGGTGGACGCACGACCGCTCAATCCGCAGGTAGCCGTCATCGGCTACCGCGGCTACCTAGGCCTGGACGCCGGTGACCCGCAGTCGGTGTTCTCCCTGGACCAGACATTGATCGACCAGGGCAGGCTGGGCCGGATCGGCGAGGCCAACCTGAGCGTCGGACAGACCGCGACCTTCGAGGACGGCACAGTCGTTCGCTTCGACGGTTTTCGAGAGTTCGCTTCCCTTCAGGTCTCCCACGACCCGGGACAGGTTGCGGTCCTGATCAGTGCGATCACCATGCTCCTCGGGCTGCTGGTCGCCCTGCTCGTGCCCCGAGAACGCGTCTTCGCGCGGATCACCGGCCCGCAGCTGGCCGGCTCCGGCGGCGGCCGGTTGACCACGGTGTCACTTGCGGGCCTCGCCCGAGGCGGGAGCGGCGACGTCCAGGAACGTTTGGACGCGGTGCTCGCCAACCTGCCCGCGTACGAGCCGGCGAAGCCACGCGCGGCAGACGACCGCAACGCGGTCAGCACGCCGTGAGACGTGTCGCGGGCACGCTCCCCCGGCTCTGGCCCCGCCCAGAGGGTCGTGCCTCGTCCCGACCCGGCCTGCTCCTGTCTCCCCTCGCCACGGCGATCAGGTCCCGCTCGGCGATCGCCCACCGGCTACGGCTCCGCCGGTCGGTCGCGTCGGTCATCGTCGCCATCGCGGTGACCGGCTGCGCCTTGGGCCCTGCGAGCCACACCTCAGACGCCGAGGCGAGTGTCGTGCCTGTCCCCGCCGACGTGGCCGGCTGCGGGTCCTTCGCCGCCGACGGTGCCACGGTCGGCGGTGCGGCCGGCGTGCCCGCACTGCGGCTGCCCTGCCTGGCGGGCGACATGGACGTGGCTCTCGAGGACTTGGGCGGCCGACCGGTCCTGGTGAACCTGTGGGCGAGCTGGTGCGCCCCCTGCCGCGAGGAGATGCCACTGCTGCAGGCGGCGTACGAGCGTTTCGGCGGCGAAGTCGATTATCTGGGAGTCAACACCCAAGACACCCGCTCGGCCGCCGCGTCGCTGCTCAGCGGCCTGGAGGTGACCTACGCGCACGTCATCGACCAGGACAAGGCCCTGCTGACGGCCCTCGCAGTGCCGGGGTTGCCGGTCACCCTCGCTGTGGCCGCCGACGGACGCGTCGTCGATCGGCAGGTCGGGCCGGTATCCGCCGCTCGGCTCGAGCAGCTCGTCGCCAGCGCCGCAGCGGGGGCCAGTGCGCCATGACTCACGTGGAGGACGGGGCCTCAACGGCCATCGGACGGGAGTCGACACCAGGGTCCCGGTTCGGTCTGCGTGCCCGGTGGCTGCCCGGCGTGCGCCGCCTCCTCGCCGCACTGGGCGCAGGTGCTCTGCTGGCGGTCAGCATGCCGCCTCGAACGGCGTGGTACCTGGCCCCCATCGGCGTCGCCGTCCTCACCTGGGCACTGGTCGGTTTGTCATGGCGGCAGCGGCTGGTCCTGGGCGCGACCGCCGGCCTCAGCTTCTTCGGGCCGACCCTCTCCTGGCTCATCGACTTCCACCCGGCGGGCTTCGCCGCCGTCTTGGTGCTCGAGGTCGGCTTGTTCGCTGCCGCGATGCTGTTGATCGATCCCCGTCCGGCACGGTGGTGGACGGTCCCGGCTGCACTCGTGGCGCTGGAGGCCGCGCGCGCTCGGTTCCCGTTCGGCGGCTTCCCCATTCCGGGCATTGCGCTGGGGCAGCTGGACGGACCGTTCGCCGCGGCGGCGCCGCTCGGCGGTTCCCTCCTCGTCGTCGCGCTCGCCACCGGTGCCGGGGCGGCGATCTCCGGGCTGTTCACGGCCCGCCGACGGATTCGTCAGCTGATGACCACCAGCGCCGTGGCAGCCCTCAGCACGATGGGTGTGGTGTTGGCTGCGCCCGATGACGCGCCGGACGGCCAGCTGCGAGCGGCCTTGGCGCAAGGCGGCGGTCCGCGTGGCATCCCCGCCGTCCAATCGGATGAACAGGCAGTGACCGAGCGCCTGTTCGCTGTCAGCGACGACCTTCCGCAGGAGTTGGATCTGCTGCTCTGGCCGGAGAGCAGCATCGCCGTGACGGGATCGGTGGCCACCTCGCGTGAGGCGGGCGGCGTCGCGGCACTGGCTCGGCGCACCGGCGCGACCGTCGTCGCGGGGGTGACCGAGTCCGAAGACACTCGCTTTCGCAACGCCGCAGTGGCCTGGTCACCCGATGGCCGGATCGTGGGTCGCTACGAGAAGGCGCACCGGGTCCCGTTCGGGGAGTACATCCCGGCCCGCGGTCTGTTCGAGCGCGTGTCCGACATGACCGCACTCGTACCGCGGGACGCCGTCCCTGGCCGTGGCCCCGGGTTGCTGCGCACACCCGCGGGACCGCTGGGTGTGGTCATCTCCTACGAGGTCTTCTTCGCCGACCGCGCCCGGGCAGCCGTCACCGCCGGCGGCCAGGTCCTGCTGGTGCCGACCAACGCCGCCTCGTACACCACCGAGGAGGTGCCGGCCACCGAAGTGGCGGCGGCCCGGATGCGGGCCCGGGAGACCGACCGCGCCGTCCTGCAGGCCGCACCCACCGGCTACACCGCGATCATCCTGCCCGACGGCAAGGTGGTGGGGCGGGGACAGCTCGGCACCCCTGAGTTGCTCACCGCGACGGTCCCTCTTCACACCACCCTCACCCTCTACACGCGGACCGGCGATCTCCCGGTCCTCCTCTTCGCGTCGATGCTGATCGCCAGTTCGGTCAGCCGCCGTGCCGGGCGCACGGGCGACACAACCGTGGCGTCGGAATCGGAGCCGGTGTCCCGCTGACGATGCGACGGCCCGGGGCGGCCAGTGCGGCGACTGACATCGCAGACGGCTTACCGTGGAGTGCAAGGGGGTGAGCATGGGCGCGCGGTTGTGGACAGCACTGCTGTTGCTAGGAGCGGTCATGTTCATGCACGGGCTGCAGTGCACCCCCGCCGACCACACCGGCACCGCGCCGGTGCAGTCCGCCGCGATTTCCGCCCACGGCGAGCAGCCCCCTTCGGCGGTCACCGCCATGGCGGCCGCGATGCCCGTCGCACAGCACAACGCAGTCATTCCGGCGCCCGACCAAGCGGCCGTCGCGGGCGCGGCCGCGCACGGCCGAAGCGACACGTCGCCGCACAGCGGCGCCGGGCACCTGTGGTCGCTATGCCTCGCTGTGCTGGCAGCCGGCCTAGCCCTGCTGTTGGCCCTCGCCGGCCCGCGGCTGCTGCGGCACAGCCGAACCGCTGCCCTTCCCGCGTTCACCCGTGCCGCCAAGTCAGTGACCCTGCTCCGACCACCGGAACTCTCTGCCCTCTGCGTTCTGCGGATCTAGGCCGAACCGCTCCACCGCCCGCCCTGTCACCTCGTGGCCCGGCGGCGGTCCGGCACGCCTTCATTCCCCTCGAGCAGAGAGCAGCACTGACATGACCCGCACCACCGCACGTCTACCCCACCTTGCCGCCGCCCTGGTCGCCGGATCCCTCGTCCTCGCCGCATGTGGCGAGGACACCTCCGACGCCGCAGGGTCCACTTCCGCCAGCAGCAGCCAGCCCTCGGCCAACGCGAGCGAGAGCGCCGACGTGGAGCACAACGACGCCGACATTGCTTTCGCCAGCGGCATGGTGCCGCACCACGAGGGGGCGATCGAGATGGCTCAGCTGGCCCCCGGGCGCGCGCTCGACCCCCTGGTGTTGGAACTGGCCTCCCGTATCGAAGCAGCGCAGGGGCCTGAGATCGGCATTCTCAACGGCTGGCTGGCCGAGTGGGATGCCGAGGCTGACATGGGCGGCATGAACCACGGCGGCATGGAGTCCGACGACATGGGTGGCATGGACATCACCGCGCTGATGAACGCCACCGGCGCGGAATTCGACCGGCTGTTCCTTCAGCAGATGATCACGCACCACCGCGGCGCCGTGGAGATGGCCGAGACCGAGCTGGACCAGGGCCGCAACAGCGATGCCTTGGCGCTGGCTGAGACCATCCGCGATACCCAGGTCGGCGAGATCGCCGAGATGGAGGAGCTGGTCACCGAGCTGGGCGGCTGACCGATTCCGCGGCGGGGTGAGCGCAGTGCTCCCCCGCCGCGGAACTGCCCAAGCCGTCCCTCACCGCATCTCGGAGGACTCATGCACACATCCCGCTCAAAGCGCTACATCCTCACCGCGGCCGCAACCACCCTGGCCGCTGCGCTCACCGGCTGCTCAGACGCAGCCCCCGCGCCCGCCGACGCCGCCTCGGCCGCCGACGCCGACCGCCTGCCGGCCGGGCATGTGCACGGCCTCGCCTACGATCGCGGTGACGACACACTGCTAGTGGCCACGCACCAAGGGCTCGTCGAAGTCAGCGACGACGGCACCGCGGCTCAGCTGGGGCCGGTCATCGACCTGATGGGCTTTACCGCCACCGGATCCGATCGCTACCTGGCGTCGGGTCACCCGGGGCTGCGCGTCGACCTGCCCAACCCGGTCGGGCTCATCTCCTCCACCGACGGCGGGCAGACCTGGACGCCGTTGTCGCGGGCCGGCGAGTCGGACTTCCACGCGCTCACCGCCCTGTCCGGAGGCGGAGTGATCGGCTACGACGGCACGCTTCGCCGCAGCACCGACGGCCGAACCTGGGAGGATCTGACGATTCCTGCGGAACCGCACACGCTGGCCGCCGCGCCCGAAGGCAGCACGGTGCTGGCCACCACCGCCCAGGGTGTGCTCCGCTCGACCGACGCCGGGGGCAACTGGACACCGGTGAACGCAGCGCCGCTGCTGCAGGTCCTCGCCTGGGCCGATGACGGCACCACCGCGGTCGGGGTCAGTCCGGACGGCGACGTTTGGGCCAGCACCGACGCCGCAGCCACCTGGCGCCGGACCGGCGATGTCGGCGCGGCGCCCCACGCAGTCGCTGTCGCCACCCGCGCCGGTGGTCCGATGGAGATCGCTGCGGTCACCGACGATGGCCTGTTGCAGTCCGTCGATGGCGGACAAGCCTTCACCCTGCTGCTCGGGTACTGATCCACCTGCCCAGCCGCAGGCCAGCACCACGGCCGGTGGCTGGGTGGCGCCTTTAGCCGAGGGAGGCGATGAGGTCCCGGCAGACGGCCTCGCAGCGGCGGCACGCCTCGGCGCAGACCCGGCAGTGCTCGTGCATCGACGCGTGCTGTTCACACTCGTCGCCACATGCCTTGCACGCCGCCGCGCAGGCCTCCAGCACCGCGCGCGTCACACTGGCGTCGTAACCGGTGTGCCGGGACAGCACCCGCCCGGTGGCGTCGCAGACGTCGGCGCAGTCGGCGTTGGTGCGAATGCACTTGGTCAGCTCGGCGACCATGTCCTCGGAAAGGCACGCGTCGGCGCAGGCGGTGCACGCCTGAGCGCACTCGAAGCACGCCTCGATACAGGCAGTGAGCTTGTCCCGGTCCACCCCGCCGAGATCACTTGGATAGGTCGACAGCATCTGAGCAGCGACAGTCATGAGGTCTCTTTTCCCGACCGACAGGGCTGGTACTCGTCTGGGCGCCCGGAAGAACTGCGTTGCGGCTGGCGGCGCCGCGAGCGCCGTCTGGAGGGCGGAGCCGAGTCGGGCAAAGGCCGGGGACCGCATTAGTCCATGCCAGCGAAACCCACCGTTCGGTCACGCTATCCGGCCACCGGATGTCGCCGCGCGTACGGGCGGTCGGCCCGCCCCGAGCCTCATCACGGACGAGACGTGCTCCACGCCAACCGTCAGCCCTGGCCACGTTGGCGCGGCTCGCAGTCAGGCGACCCGCTTTCTCAGGGCGCCTTCGCCAGCACCTCGACGAGTTGCCCCACCGTCGGAGCTCCCGTCAGGCCGCTCGGGGTTCGGTATACCCGGCAGGACAGACCTACGGGCGCTTCTTCCTCGAGGAAGGGATCGCGGCCGTCGATGAGCAGAGTCGGCGACCCACGGAAGCTGAGGGCTTCTGCCGCTTCCAGGTTCTCGACCTCCACATAGTCAATCTCGGCGTCTACGCGGTCGACCCATAACAGAGCCTCGTGCAGTCTCCCGTCGTGGATCGACCAGTTAGGGCAGCCATCGAAGTACAGCAGCGAGAGCTTCACGGTTCACGCCCCTGCGGTCGCGTGCGCTGCGGTTTCCCGGGTCAACCACTGTTGATCGCGTCCGGGCAGCGCAGCGGCGATGTGGCGCCTTGCGATGCTCGGCGCCTGGGGCCGGACGTGCTGGCGCATCAGCGCTCCCTGATAAACGCCGACGTCAGCCCCATGACCCCCAAAGTTTCATCGAAGCCCGGATTCGTGCCGCGGATGACGGCGCGCCGGCCAGCCCGGGAGGTGCGCTGCGCCCACCGGAGCAAGGGCGCGAACGCCGAAGAGTCGATATAGGCGAGCTCGCGGACGTCGATCGCCACCACCTCGGATTCCTCGAGAACCCGCGGCAGCTGCAGCCGCCTGACGGTCGGGGCGTCCACCTCGCCCCGCAGGTGGAGCACGCGACCGGTTGCCTCGCGTTCGAAGGAACTCGAGCCCCGCTCGACCGGCGACGAGCCGCTGCTGTCCTTGGTCGCCTGACGGATGTGATCCGGCAGCTTCATCAGCTCCGAGTCCACGGTCTGCTGCACCGTTCGCCGCAGCGCCTTCCGCTGCAGGGCGCGCACCAGCCCGTTGCCCCCGCGCGACTCGTGGGTCACCGTCACGGTGACCCGGGTGGACCCCTCCCCCGCGTCAGCGAGCTCGATACCTGTCCGCCAGGTCTCCGACGCCACCTCCAGCCGCGTCCCGACGCTCCGCTGTGCCACCCAGTCGACGACCACACCCGCAACCGCGTCCTGCGGCGGTGGCGCACCATCCAGGCGTCCCGGAACGCACACGAAGCGCATTCCCTTGCGCATCCTCGAACCGGCTCGATCGTCGGTGGCTCCGGAGAAGACGTAGGAGACGTCACACACCGGGCAGTACGGAAGGACGGCGGTCAGCGCCTCCCACACCGGCTTCCGAGCGAACGGGACCTCGCGTGTACCTGAGGCGGTCGTCGTCCCCTTGGCGTCACGCCTGTCACTCATCGGAGAACCCTCATCCACAACTTCCGCCGAGCGTGATTCCCCGGGCGCCCAACCAGGGCACAGGGTTCGCGCGATTCTGGTACAGCCCACCTTGATGGGTCTCGATGTGCAGGTGCGGGCCGGTGGACTGGCCCCGGTTGCCCACCTCGGCGATCTGCTGACCGGCGGCGACCGCTTGGCCTGCCTGCACGAAGTACTGGTTGATGTGGCCGTACACGGTGATGGTGCCGTCGGCGTGCTGGACGTAGACGGCGAGACCGAAGCCGCTCGCCGGTCCGGCGTCGAGCACCACACCCGCCGCGGGGGCGTAGATGGGCGTGCCGATCGGGGCAGCGATGTCGACGCCGTTGTGCATGGCTCCCGACCGGCTCCCGTAGCAGGACGTCACCCGGCCGGCCACGAGGGCGGCAGTACCGGCGCGTGCCTGCGCTATTTCAGCTCGCTGCTCCTGATCCCGGACGGCGGACGGATTCGCCACCCCTCGTGCTGCCAAGAGCTCGATTTCTGCGTCGCGGAGCTGTTGGTCCAAAGAGAGTTTCTGGGCGGCCACGGCGTCGTACGCCTGCTTGGACGCCTGCAATTGCACCTCCGCAGCGGCTTCGGCCTCCACCGAGGCGCGCACCGCCGCGTCGCGCTCCGCGACCGCCGCCCGAGCTTCCCGGTCCGCGCGTTCCTCCGTGCCTCGCATCGACTGGAGCATCGCCAGCCGCTCCGCGCGATCCTCGCCCAAGAGATCCAGCGTCGCGGCCCGCTCCAGCATCTCGGCGGGGCCCGCAGCGTCCAGCAACGCGGCGGCCGAATCAGTCGGGGAGGCACCACCCATGAAAGCTTCCCGCCCCAGGGCGGCAGCATCGTCCTGCGCTTGGTCGACCGCCGCGCGGGCCGACTCCAGCTGGGCAGCGGCGGCGGCTGCCTTCGCCTCGGCGTCGGCGAATGCCGCCTTCGCGGCTCGAGAAGCATCGGCCGCGGCCTCTGCCTCGACAGTGAACTTCTCGAGGTCATCTTCGGCCGCCGAGACCATTTCTGAGATCCTCTCGACCTCAGCCGTCACGACGTCGTGCTCCGACAGCCGAGCGGCCGGGGCAGCAAGGGCAGTCGCGGTCCCCATACCAACCAGAAGCGCTGTCATGGCAGCAACAGCGCCGGTGCGCCGCCGGCGCGTGAGCGCCGATCCCATTCGGGAGACACGAAAACGTCGGTCACTGTGGCCCGGTTCGGAAGCGACTGCGAAGGGGACGACTGGAGTGCGGAAGGACTGGTTGTGCAGCGTCGCCAAGGCGGCGATTCTCCGTTCCTCCTCGCCGCCTACCGAGTTAGCTGACGGGTTCGGGCAGAAGGCGCCCTACCTCGGTGCGCGCGAGCGCGGACCGAGGATTCACCCCAGGGGAACGTTGGGTCCCCGGTCTGCACGGTCGTGCGACACGTGCAGTTCGGCGGGGTCCGTACGAGGCTCTCGGATCGAGAAGCGCGGCTCGCCACGGACCGGACGGAACCGTACTACGAAGCTGGCTAGTTGTCACGAAAAGATAACGGGGCTCGCCAGCCTTGCCGCGAGCGGCCGGGCCCCGGCGCCACAGTTTGAGGCACAACTCGCGGCGCACGGTTCACGAGCCGCCTGCACCACGGGTCCCCATTCGTCGCATGAGCCACGGAGCGGCCACGGGTGCACGGCGAGCCTTCCACACCCTCCATGGCGCGCTACTAGCTTCCGTAGTCGTGATCTGGAATTGCCCGCGCCGCCGGGCGGGGACCTTGTCCCGCGCCCGATCACCTCAACTGATCGGGCGGCCCTAGTGGATGGCCTGGCCCAGGTGCAGTCGCGGATCGTCCAGATCCAAGGGCAGCTCGCTTCCTTCGCGACGTCGACGGCGGCCAGCCGGGCCGGCTGGGCTGGTGCCGCACTCGCCGCCGGGTTGACGCCCACGCCGGCGGCGTCGGCCTCACCGTTGGTCGCGCCCGCGACGAGCGCCGCATCGGCAAGCGGCACGAAGGCCGGTGCAGCGATCGTGACGAAGGCACAGGAGTACCTCGGGGTGCCGTACTTGTGGGGAGGAACAAATCCCAGCAAGGGCCTGGACTGCTCCGGGTTTACCCAGCTGGTCTACCGGAGCCAGGGCGTCGAACTCCCCCGCGTGTCAGCCCAGCAAGCCACCGCTGGTCGAGCGGTCCCCTCTCTTGAGCAGGCCCAACCTGGGGACCTCCTGTTCTTCGACTACTCGCCGTCCCGGCCAGGGATCGACCATGTCGGCATCTACGTCGGAGACGGCCAGATGATCGCTGCGCCGCAGCCGGGCGAGGTCGTGAAGCTCCAGGCGGCGGGCCAGCCGTCTCTCATCCGGCGGGTTCTGCCCGACGGCGCCGCCTGATGCTGAGCACCGGGGGGCGCTGCGAGCAGGCTCCAAGCTTCGGGTGGCTCGAGAACTGAGCCGAGCGCCTGAGCAGGCCAGGTTCGGCCAACGTAGGCCGACCAAGGTGCGCTGTACCCCACAGGACAGTTCTTAGGAAACGCCGCCGTAGGAGTGCAGGCCCGCGGACACCAGGTTCACGAACAGCAGGTTGAAGACCAGCGTCGCGAAGGCCACCAGGTTGACCCACGCGGCTCGCGCACCCCGCCAACCGGCGGTGGTGCGTGCGTGCAGGTAGGCGGCGTACAGCGCCCACGAGATGAACGCCCAGGTCTCCTTCGGGTCCCAGCCCCAGAAGCGACCCCAGGCGGACTCCGCCCAGATCGCTCCCGCGATCACCGCAAATGTCCAGATGGGAAAGCCGAACACCGCGGCGCGGTGCGCGACTCGATCGAGTACCGCTGAGCTGGGAAGGCTCTCGACCAGCCCTCCGGCGTTCGGTTCGCCATCCGACGGCGACTTCCTCCAGCGCAGCGCAACGAGATAGAGGGCGCTCGCGACTGCGCTGACCAGGAAGATGCCGAACGAGATGATGGCGGCCGAGACGTGCACCACCAGCCAGTCCGACCGCAGCGCGGCGATCAGAGGCCCGGACTCCGCGTAGAGGTATAGCCCGATCAGGACCATTCCGATGACCACGATGCCGAGGACGAAGACACCGATTCGCCGGATCGCCGGCACCCGGACGGCGAAGAACAGGTAGGCGAGAGCACCCGCCAGCACGGCAGCAGTGCCGAACTCGTACATGTTGCCCCACGGCACCCGGCCCGACGCCAGACCTCGTGCCACCAGCACACCGGCATTGGCAAGAGCTCCGATTCCCGTGAGCAGTACCCCAAGCAGCCCCCACCGACCGCCCGGTCCGGCTGCGGACGGCGCCGAGGCGGGCTCCGCATCGCCTACCTGTCCCACCCCGGCGCCAACCATGGCCGGTTCGTTTCTCGGCCGAACTCCAGTACGCCCGAATGCGAGTTCAGCACAGAAGGCCAGCGCAGCCACGGCATAGATGACGACGGATGTGGTGAACAGGGTGTCGGACAGCGTGGAGAGCTGATCAGAAGTCACCGGGAGCCCCTCAGGTCGGTTCGTTGGAAAAGGTCTTCTGTTGACTCGCTCGCCATGGCGGGCGCGGGCGCCCGGCCGGCTCGGGCCACGTCGACGAGCCCGGCTGGATACAGATCAACCGCAGGCGCCACTGCCCCAGACGGCTTATCGGGTAGCCGCCTCACCTCGGCGGGCCCTGGGCCAGCGTGCGGAGGTGCGCGTTGTAAGCCTCGAGATCGGCCTCGACACGGCGGTCGCTCACCCTCGTCTGCACCACCTCCGAGCGGCTCCACTGGAGGTAGACGATGATGAAGGCGATGACGCTGGGCACTTCGCCGAAGCCCCAGACAATGTTCCCCGCTGCCAGTTGGTCGGTCATCACGTCGATGCCCCAGCCGGGTGGCGGGTCTGCAAAAGCGCGGACGACAGGGGCGCTGGCCAGCATCAGCGCCACCGCGAAGAAGGCGTGCAGTGGGCCGGGCAGTCCGAGCTCCAGGATTCGTGCCGGAGCCGAGGCTCTATGCGGCCAGGGCCCCAGCGCGAACGCCCCCCCGAACGCCAGCAAGCCGCTCCCCAAGAAGAAGACCAGCATGCCGACGTTTCCCAGCCAGCTGCCCATCAGGAGGTCGAAGGTGGGCGTGAAGTAGATGCCGTACAGGCTGCCCACGAAGACGGCGGTTGTGACGACGGGGTGGGCCAGAAAGCGCGCAGTCGGGCTGCGCAGGGTCCGCAACAAGAGCCACCGGCCAGCTGCCCCCCAGCCGCGGCGCGGCAGAGCACGGATAGCCAGGCTCACCGGGGCGCCGAGCATCAGCAGCATCGCCGAGGGGACGGTCAAGACCATCTTCTGCAGCATGTGGATGGAGAAGATCATCATCCCGTAGCCCATGACCTGGGTGGCGGTAACGAGCAGAACGGTCACGATTCCCGCTACAAAGTTCGCGGTTCGGTGCCATGGCCACCGGATACCGCGGCGGCGGACCGTCCGGACTCCCAACAGGTATGCGGCGAGGGCCACGACAGCCAGTGCAGGAACCACCGACGTGGCGTCGAACTGTGGGGTCAGCAGTCGCAGAAGCGTCGGCGGCTCGGTGGGCATGTGCATTCCGCCGTGGTGCGACTCCACGCCTACCCCTTTCGAGACGACTGAACGGACATGGCCTACTGCGCAGTAGGAGTGCTCTCGAGCGTCGTCCGACCATGGACAGCGATCTGTCGCCACGCCGACCCTCGGGCGGAGCCGGGAGCCGACGACGTAGACCGAGTACCTCGAACGACTCGCGGAGCCCGTACGCGCAGCGCTAGACGAGCAGGGATCCCTGTACCTTCTCCTATGTAGCTTCGTAGGCTAGCGGTGTCCAGCGCGCAGGCCCACTTCACCCGACGGAAATCGTGGGGTCCGAGGCCGCCACACCGAACGGATCGAGCGAGGAGAGCGGTTGAGCACCAACCTGAAGATTTCGGCCGCCCTGGTGGCTGCCTTCGTCGTTGCCGTCGCCGTCATCCTCGGCTTCAACGGCCGTGAAGACGCCGGGACCGGGGAGGCCGGGCCGCAGGTGGTGCGAGAGAACAGCCACCGCCTGTCGACCGCCCCCGACGGGGAGGTCACCCTCGTCGAGTTCCTCGACTTCGAGTGCGAGGCGTGCCGCGCCGCCTACCCGTTCATCGAGCAGCTCCGCGAGGAGTACGACGGCCGCGTCACGTTCGTCGCGCGGTACATGCCGATGCCGGGACACGCCAACGGGGAGAGCGCCGCGGTCGCCGTGGAGGCCGCAGCGCAGCAGGGCGGCTTCGAGGACATGTATCACCGGATGTACGAGACGCAGCCGGAGTGGGGTGAGCAGCAAGCCTCTCAAGCTCCTCTGTTCCGGACCTTCGCAGAAGACTTGGGTCTGGACATGGCCGAGTACGACGAGGCCGTTGCCGATCCCGAGACCCTCGAGCGTGTCCTGCAGGACCGCGACGAGGGACTGGCGCTGGGCGTGGAGGGCACTCCGACGTTCTTCCTCGACGGGGAGAAGGTCGAGGTCACCAGCACCGACGACTTCGTCGAACTGATCGATGCTGCGCTCGCCGGCTGAACCTGTGTTGTCGCCGGCTTCCGCGCCGGGACGGGGTGGGCCGGACGCTCCAAACGAAGACTCGGGCAGGCCAGCGCGTGCCCTTGCCTGGCTGCTGCTACTTGGTGGCCTGACCGGACTTGTCGCCTCGTTCGTGCTCGCAGTCGAGAAGTACGCCCTGTTGGCGGATCCGAGCTACGTGCCGACGTGCAGCCTCAACCCGATCCTCAGCTGCGGCTCGGTCATGGCCAGTCAGCAGGCCGAGGCGTTCGGTTTTCCCAACCCCCTGCTCGGGGTCGTCGGGTTCTCCGTCGTAGCCGCCACCGGCGCGGCGCTGCTGGCCGGGGCGCGCTTGGCCGGGTGGTACTGGGCGGGACTCCAGGTAGGCGCCACTGCAGCCGTCGTCTTCGTGCACTGGCTGATCTACAGCAGCCTGTACCGCATCGAAGCGCTCTGCCCGTACTGCATGGTCGTCTGGGCGGTGACCATCCCGGCGTTCTGGTACGTCACCCTGCACAACCTGACCGCCGTCGCGCCTCGGATGCCGGCCCGGGTGCGCGCGGTCGCGTCGGCTGCCACCGGCGCGCACGGCGTCGTCCTCACCGCCTGGTTCCTGCTCATCGTCGCCGCTGTCCTGGAGCGGTTCTGGCTGTACTGGAGTTCCCTCGTTGGCTGACCACCGAACCGTTCGACGCCTGCTACCCGTCATCGGCCTCGCCGCGATGCTGGCCCTCACCGCTTGCTCGGGCGAGGCAAGAAGCAACGCGAGCACGTCGACCGAAGACGCCGGCAGTTTCGACTTCGACGAGAGCACCCCGCTGGGTGAGGTGATCCCGGCCGAGGCCCGAGAGACTGCCCCCGGTTTCGGGGGCGAGCTCCTCGACGGGACGGAGTTCGACTCGGAGTCCCTGGCCGGCGACATCACCGTCATGAACTTCTGGGGGTCCTGGTGCGCCCCGTGCCGCGTCGAGACGCCCGAGTTCCAGGCGGTCTACGAGGACGTCAAGGACGACGGCGTCCAGTTCCTGGGCGTTGACGTCAAAGACGACCGCCAGCTCGCGGAGGCCTTTCTCGAGGGAGTGGGCGCGGAGTACCCGTCGCTGTTCGACCCTCGCGGCGAGGTCGCACTCGCCTTCCGCGGCTTTCCCGCCAACGTCGTGCCCACGACGATCCTCCTCGACGGGGCCGGACAGGTAGCAGCGGTGTACGTGGCCGTCGTGCCGGAATCAGAGCTGCGTCGCGCCCTGGACACGCTGAAGGCTGAGGAGCCTCCACGGTGAGCGACCTCGGCGACTCCTTGGCGGGCATCGTCACCGACGGCTCCTTGCTGCTTGCCGCAGCTGTGGCGGCGCTGGTCGGGCTGATCAGCTTCGCCTCGCCCTGCGTCCTCCCCCTGGTTCCCGGCTACCTGGCGTACGTGGCGGGACTGACCGGCGCCGAGGCCGGCGCCAGACCGGCACCCGCCGGCGACGATGGCGGGGGGACCCGCGCCGGCGCCGGGGTGATTGCCACACCTGTCGCCGAGCGCCGTCGCGTAGCAACTGGCGCCCTGCTGTTCGTCTTGGGGTTCACCGCAGTGTTCGTGTCCTTCGGCGCCCTGTTCGGCGGCCTGGGTCGACTCTTGCTCGAGTGGGCGCCCCTGCTGACGCGGCTCATGGGAGTGGTCACCATCCTCATGGGGCTGGCCTTCCTGGGCGGGCTGCACTGGCTCCAGCGGGAACGCCGGATCACCCGTCGTCCCCCGGCGGGGCTCGCCGGCGCCCCGGTGCTGGGGGTCGTGTTCGGGCTGGGTTGGACGCCGTGCCTGGGGCCGACCCTCTCGGCGGTGAACACGCTCGCGTACACGGAGGCCTCCGCCGCTCGCGGAGCCGCTCTCGGCCTGGCCTACTGCCTGGGTCTCGGCATTCCGTTCCTGCTCGTCGCCCTCGGATTCCGCCGTGCCCTCGCTTTCTCCGCCTTCGCGCGGCGCCATGCACCCACCGTCATGCGAGTGGGCGGCGTCCTCCTCATCGTGCTCGGCATTCTGCTGGTAACCGGGGCGTGGGACTACGTGATGATCTGGCTGCGATCCTGGCTGGCCGCCAGCGGATGGGGGGCGTCCTCACTGTGACCAGCCGCTGGCGCTCCAAGAGATCCGTTCCGTGCGACCGACCCCGGTTGCTACTGGCGACAGTCGTCGTCGGAGCGATCGCCGCAAGCCTCTGGGAGGGGGGCTGGGGACTGGGCGCGCCGGTCGCACACGCTCACGAGACGTCTTCCTCCATGACGCTGCTGGGCGACGGCCCATGGGATGTCCCGGCCGAGGTCGACCCGCGACCACAGATCGCCGAGGCAGAGATTGCCGTCCGCGCCCAGGAACTCGCGGCATCCCGAGCCGCTCGCGAGGAGGCCACCCGCCCCAGGGCCGTGATGCCGGTCAACGGTCGACTCACCAGCTCCTACGGCAGCCGGTGGGGCGGCATGCACTACGGCCTGGACATCGCCGCACCGATGAGGACCCCGGAGTACGCCGCCGCCGATGGAGTCGTCCTGCGCGCCGGTGCTGCCCAGGGATTCGGACTGGCGGTCTACATCCTTCATGACAACGGCGACGTCACCGTCTACGGGCACATGGACAAGATCACTGTGGAGAAGGGGCAGACGGTCCGCGCGGGCGAGACCATCGCACTGCTCGGCAATCGGGGACAGTCGACCGGACCGCACCTGCACTTCGAGGTCTTCGAAGGCGGGCTCAACGGGCAGCGCGTCAACCCGACCGGATGGCTGCGCGAACGTGGCGTCGACATCTAGCCGCCCGCTTCGACCAAGCGCGGCCACCTCATGACGAGGTCCTAGACTACTACCGTGCCTAGTCGTCGCTCCGTCCTCTCCGCCATCCCGACTCTCGGCCTCGCCTGCGCCCTCGCTCTGACCGGTTGCGGGGGCGGCGAGGAGGACCACACCGCGGGACACGTCGCGTCGGTGTCGAGTTCCGCGAACGAGGGGCCCTATGCCGGCCGAGAGATTGCGGACGGCCAGCCGCGGCCGGACTTCGTCCTGACCGACCAGGACGGGGCGGAGTTCGCCTTCGCACAGGAGACCGCGGGCACGCCGACGCTGTTGTTCTTCGGCTACGCGAACTGCCCCGACATCTGCCCGACGACGATGGCCGACGTCGCCCTGGCACTGAAGTCAGTTCCGGATGAGGTGGCCGCGCAGACGCAGGTCGTATTCGCCACCACGGACCCCGCCCGCGACACCCCGGAGTTCCTCGGCAACTACCTCGCCCGTTTCGACCAGGGCCTGCCCAACCGATTCGTCGGCCTGACCGGCTCGCAGGCCGCCGTCGAGGCCGCCCAGTCCGCGGCCGGCGTGCCGCTGGCCGAGTCGAACGGCGAGATGCACGCGACCAGCCTGCTGCTGTTCGGGGCTGACGATGTCGCCCGCGTGATGTTCTCCGCGGGGGACACATCCGCTGAGATCGCTCAAGACCTCGAGCTCATCGCGACGAGCTGAGCAGACAGGCTTGGCTGTATTCAGCAATCGCTGTACAGTCTTGCCCGTGATGCCCGTCCTCCATGCCGAGGTCCTCTCCCGCTTCGGTCACGCCCTGTCCGATCCGACACGCGCCCGGTTGTTGCTGGCGCTACGCGAAGGGCCCGGCTACCCCTCGGAGCTCGCCGAACTGCTGGGCGTGACACGACAGAACCTCTCCAACCACCTGTCCTGCCTGCGGGGCTGTGGCTTGGTCGTCGCCGTCCCCGAGGGACGGCGGTCGCGCTATGAGCTGGCCGACTCCCGCCTGGCCCACGCTCTCGGTGACCTCCTGGGCGTCGTCCTGGCGGTCGACCCCGAGGCATGCCTGCTGGCTCCCGATGAGGAGTGCTGCTGATGAGCACGCAAGACCTGCACCTGACGACATCCAACGCGGTGAGCGCGCCGAGCCTTGACCGCCGCGCCCTGCTGACCCGTCGAATCCGGCTCTTCGTCGCCCTCACGATCACCTACAACGTGATCGAAGCGGTGGTCGCGCTCAGCGCGGGCGCGGCCGCCTCGTCGTCCGCGCTCATCGGATTCGGGCTCGACTCGATCATCGAGGTGGCCTCGGCTGCAGCGGTGGCCTGGCAGTTCGCCGGCCGCGACCCGGAGGCGCGGGAGAAGATCGCGCTCAAGGTCATTGCCGTCTCCTTCTTCGCCCTGGCCACCTTCGTCACCGTCGATGCCGTGCGCACCCTGCTGGGTTCCAGCGAGGCCAAGCACTCCTCCGTCGGACTGGTGCTCGCCGCGCTGAGCCTGGCCATCATGCCGGTGCTGTCCTACCTGCAGCGCCGCGCGGGACGGGAACTCGGGTCCGCGTCGGCGGTGGCCGACTCCAAGCAGACGCTGCTGTGCACCTATCTGTCGGCGGTGCTCCTGGTGGGGCTGGCTCTCAACAGCCTGTTCGGCTGGTCGTGGGCGGACCCGATCGCCGCGCTCGTGATCGCGGCGGTGGCCGTGAAGGAGGGCAGGGAAGCCTGGGCAGGGGACGCCTGCTGCTCCCCTGCCGCAGCCCTCCGCCCCACCGCGGCAAACTCCGCGGACGACGACTGCGGCTGTTCGCCCGGCTGCTCCTGCTGCGCTGGGTCCGCGTCATGAGCACCGCCGCGCTCGTGCTCTACCTGGTCGCGCTCGTGGTCGTGTTCGGGGTGCGCACCGCGGTGCAGATCCGGCGCACCGGCAGTTCCGGTTTCCACGGCATCTCGGGCACTCCAGGTTCGCTGCGCTGGTGGGCAGGCGTCCTGTTCGTGCTCGCGCTGGTGGTGAGCGCCGCGTCCCTGGTGCTGGCCGTAGCCGGCGTCGTCGCACCGCCCGCGGGTGACGACGTCTCGGCGATGGCGGTCGTCGGACTCCTGCTGGTGATCGCGGGCTTCATCGGGGTGGTGCTGGCGCAATCCGGCATGGGGACGTCGTGGCGGATCGGCGTCGACGAGTCCGAGCGCACCGATCTCGTGACCGGCGGCCTGTTCGCACTCGTCCGCAACCCGATCTTCACCGCCATGGTCGCCACCCAGGCCGGGCTGACGCTCATGGTCCCCACGTGGCTGTCGGTCGTGGCGCTCGTGTGCTTGACGGTTGCGGTGGAACTTCAGGTGCGACTCATCGAGGAGCCGTACCTGCTCGCCGCACACCCCAGGCGCTACCGGACCTACGCGTCGACTACCGGACGGTTCGTCCCCGGCGTCGGCCGCCTACCCGCGCCCGCGGAGGCGAGGATCCGATGAGCGGCGAACACGGGCACTCGCACGGCGGCGCCGGAGCGGGGAGTCCGAGCGACCATCGGCGCCGACTCGCCGTCGTCCTCGGGCTCACCGCGACGGTGCTCGTCGTCGAAGTCGTCGGCGCGCTGCTGACCGGCAGCCTGGCACTGCTGGCCGACGCCGGGCACATGCTCACCGACGCCGGCGGTCTGGCCATCGCGTTGATCGCCGCGAGCCTGGCGATGCGACCGGCCACAGCCACGCGCACCTGGGGATACCGGCGCGCCGAGGTCCTCGGCGCCACCGTGCAGGCAGCGGCCCTGTTCGTCGTCGGCACCTACATCCTCATCGAAGGCATCCGTCGCCTCTTCGAACCTCCGGAGATCGCCACGACCGGGGTCATCATCTTCGGCATCGTCGGTCTCGCGGCGAACGCGATCGGAATCCTGGTTCTGACCAGGGGCGGGCGCAGCGACAACGTGAACATGCGGGCCGCGTTCCTCGAGGTGCTGAACGACGCCTTCGGCTCGGTCGCGGTGGTGGTCGCCGCCCTCGTGATCATGCTGACGGGCTGGCAACAGGCCGACGCCGTGGCTTCCCTGCTCATCGCTGTCCTGATCGTGCCCCGCACCATCAAGCTGCTGCGCGAGACCGTGTCCGTGCTCCTCGAGGCGACCCCACCCGGGCTGGATCTTGACGAGGTCCGCAGGCACCTGCTCGGCGTACCGCATGTGCTCGAGGTCCACGAGCTGCACGCCTCGCAGATCACCAGCGGGCTGCCCGTCCTCACCGCGCACGTGGTCATCGAGGACCTGTGCTTCACGGATGGACATGCCCCGCAGCTTCTCGATCAGTTGCAGGAGTGCCTGGCCGGCCACTTCCCCGTCAGCGTCGAGCACTCGACCTTCCAGCTCGAGGCCCGGGCACATGCGTCCCACGAGGCCATCGCCCACGAGTGACCGGCGGGCTCAGACCGCCGTGACGGTCATCGTGCCGATCTGTCCGAGCGCGGCGTGGAACGAGCACTCGAACCCGTAGTCGCCGGGCCGCTCGACGGTGAACTCGAAGGTGTCCGTGGTGCCCGCGGGAAGGATGGAGATCCCCTCGTCGATCTCAACGGGGCCGGCGCCGGGCGTGAACACGAGGTTGTGGACCATCTGCTCGGCTTCGCTCGTCACGGTGATGCGGACCAGTCCGGTGGTGACGGTGAATGCCGATGGGTAGAAGACGTAGTCGTCGCGGACCACCACAGTAATTTCCTGCGCACCGTCAGGCTGCACCGTCACGTCACCCTGAGGCGCGTCGTCCGAGCTCTCCGGGGCTTTGCTGTCGCCACCGCAGGCAGCCAGCGCCAGCGTCCCCAGGCCGGCCAAGCCGCCGATCAGGACGGCCCGACGAGGGATGCCGGGCGACGAGGTGGACCCCATCAGATGTTGCAGAGGTCGCTGAGGGCCGCGCACAGGGCCGGATATCCCGCGATGAGCAACGGGACCAGGATGACAGCGGAGGCGCCGAAGGCCGCGGCCCGGTAGCGCCACGGCTCCAACGGCGGCCGGGGATCGAGCAGCCGCGAGACCCGTAGCACGGCCGCGTCCTGCGCCATGGCCAGCGCGGACGTCGGGGCCCTCATCTCGACCAAGCTGACGATCGCCGAGGCCACGCTGACGCGGTCCACCTGTCGGGCCGCGGCGTCGTCGGCCATCAGCTCGATGAGCTGACGCGTCTCACCTCGAGCAACCTCGAAGAGGCGGACGCCGGGGAAGGCGGTGGCCAGCACCTCCGACAGGGCGAGGGCCCAGATGTGCCGCTCCCGAAGGTGCGCCGCCTCATGCGCCAAGACGCTGTCCAGCTCGCGCGACGACAGTCGGTCGAGGGCTCCACGCGTGATGACGATCTGCCCGTTGCGACCGGGAACGCAGAACGCAGCCGCAGCAGGCGAGTCGATGACCGCCACGCCATGAAGGGCATCCCTGCTCACCAGGCGAAGCGAGCGGTGCAGTCGACGACGATCCCGCCAGCCTGAGCAGAGGACCCGGACAGCGCAGACGACGACCCATATCGGCAGAGCACCCGCAAGGACGGCGCCCACCAGCTTGACCGGCAGGAACTGGGATGAGCCGTAGGCCGCGGTGATGCTCTCGGCGCAGGCGTGCACCATTCCACCGAGACCACCGGCCAGAGCGGTGAGCGGGATCAGCATCGTCACGCCAGCGAGCGCTACCGTGACGACAACGCTCACCGTCAAGGCCTGCCACGTCATGATGGCCAGGCGAGGTGCCTGCTGAGTCCAGGGCGTGGTCGCCAGGCGTGGTCCTAACGCAAGGACCACGCTCGCGGTCGCGAGCAGGCTCAGGCCGGCGATCACGCCGTGTCGCCTCGCGTCTGGTTCTCCCGCCGACGAGCGGCCTCGACCGCGGACCGCAGCTGGCTGACGCTGTCGGAGTCCAGGTCGGCGACGAAGTGAATCAGCGCTGCCTGCCTGTCTCCTGCGTCCGCGAGCACGTCCTGCAGCAGAGCCGCCGCGTGCTCGGCCCGCGTACGGATCGGTCGATACAGCCAGGCGCGCCCGGTCATCTCTCGCCCGAGTTGCCCCTTGCGGTGCAGGTTGTCCATCACCGTCATGACGGTGATGTAGGCCAGGCTTCGAGTCCCGTTGAGCGCCGCAAGGACGTCCCGCACAGTCGCCGGCTGCCCCCGATCCCAGAGCTCGGCCATGATCGCTGCCTCGAGGTCTCCGAACGGTCGCACGCGCGCCTTCTTTCCCGTGCTCGAGCTGCGCAGATCCACTGGATGGGCCCGCCTGGGGCGTTCAGCCCCTCGATCTACGACTCTAGCTAGGAGACGTGTCTACTATCCAGCTTAGAGGGCGACCGCTTGCTCCCCGCACAGCCGGTTGCCACAGCCCACTCGTGGAAGTGAGTCGCGACGGTGACGATCGCCCCCGCTCCGATTGTCTCCCGACCCGGTCTGGTCCCCACGCCGACCAAGGGGACGCGCCTGTCGAACCTGCTGCGGACGACCGATCACAAGACGATCGGCCTGATGTACATGGTTACGGCTTTCGTGTTCTTCATCCTGGGTGGCCTGATGGCCATGCTGATCCGGGCCGAGCTGGGTCGCCCGGAGCTGCAGTTCCTGTCCCCGGAGCAGTACAACCAGCTGTTCACGATGCACGGCACGCTGATGCTGCTGATGTTCGCGACGCCGCTGTTCTTCGCGTTCACCAACCTGATCATGCCGCTGCAGATCGGTGCGCCGGATGTGGCGTTCCCCCGGTTGAACGCGCTGTCTTTTTGGCTGTTCCTCTTCGGGTCCACGATGGTGGTGTCCTCGTTCCTCACCCCCGGTGGCGCCCCGGACTTCGGGTGGACGGCCTACACGCCACTGTCCGACGTCGTGCACACCCCCGGTGTCGGCGCGAACCTGTGGATCGGCGGCCTGGCCGTCTCCGGTCTCGGCACGATCCTCGGTGGCGTCAACTTCATCGCCACGATCGTCTGCCTGCGCGCGCCGGGCATGACGATGTTCCGGATGCCGATCTTCACCTGGAATGCTCTGGTCACGTCCATCCTGATCCTGCTGGCCTTCCCGATCCTCACCGCGGCGCTGCTCGCGCTGCTGGCCGACCGGAATCTAGGTTCGTTGATCTTCTCCGCCGAGAACGGCGGCCCGATCCTGTGGCAACACCTGTTCTGGTTCTTCGGCCACCCCGAGGTCTACATCATCGCGCTGCCGTTCTTCGGCATCATCACCGAGATCATCCCGGTGTTTGCCCGCAAGCCGCTGTTCGGCTACAAGGGCATGGTCGGCGCGACGCTGGCCATCGGCTTCCTCTCCCTGGCGGTGTGGGCCCACCACATGTACGCCACCGGGGCGGTGCTGCTGCCGTTCTTCGCTTTCCTCACCTACCTGATCGCGGTGCCCACGGGGCTGAAGTTCTTCAACTGGATCGGCACCATGTGGCGCGGCCAGATGACCTTCGAGTCCCCGATGCTGTGGTCGGTCGGGTTCCTGGTCACCTTCCTGCTCGGTGGGCTGACCGGTGTGCTGCTGGCCTCCCCGCCGCTGGACTGGCACGTGTCGGACTCCTACTTCGTGGTCGCGCACTTCCACTACGTGGTGTTCGGCACCGTGGTGTTCGCCGCCTACGCCGGGGTGGCGTTCTGGTTCCCCAAGATGTGCGGCCGGATGATGGACGAGCGGCTGTCCAAGCTGCAGTTCTGGATGACGTTCGTGGGCTTCCACGGCACGTTCCTGGTGCAGCACTGGCTCGGGGCGCAGGGCATGCCGCGCCGCTACGTGGACTACCTGCCCACCGACAGCTTCACCACGCTGAACATGATCTCCACGATCTTCAGCTTCGTGCTGGGGGCCTCGGTGATCCCGTTCATCTACAACGTGGTGCGGTCCTGGAAGTACGGGAAGCTCGCCCTGCGCGATGACCCGTGGGGCCACGGCAACTCCCTGGAATGGGCAACCTCCTCCCCGCCGCCGCGGCACAACTTCGTGGAGATCCCCCGGATCCGCTCCGAGCGCCCCGCGTTCGAGGCCCACTACCCGCACCTGATCGACCGGCTCCAGGACGAGGCGCACGCCGGCAAGCGCCACCAGCCCTACGCCGGGGTCAGCGAGCTCGTCCCGGGCAGCGGCAAGCGCCAGGGGCCGAACGACCCCGACCCCACCTGACCGCCAAGCCGTCGCGGGGCCGCCCGGCCCACCGCCTGTCGGCGCCGGTTCGATTCGCACTACGGAGGAAGCGGATGATTCGCGTGCTGATCGCCGACGACCATCCCGCCGTGCGAGCCGCCGTCCTCGACCTGCTGCGCGAGACCGAAGGAATAGCTGCCGTCGGGGAAGCCGTGGATGGGCACGAGGCCGTCGAGATGGCGAAAAGAGTCCGCCCCGACGTCGTACTCATGGACGTGTCCATGCCGAACAGCTCTGGGCTCGAGGCAGCACGCTTGCTGGCCGACGAGCGACCCGACGTCCGCGTCCTGATGTTCAGTGCCGAGTCCACCCCCACCTTGGTGCGCGCCGCGCGCGAGGCGGGAGCCACCGGCTTTCTGGTCAAGGGATGCAGGGGGACGGACGTGGTGCGAGCGATTCGGGCTGCCAGCATCGGCAGGGGCCGCTGGCCTTCCCGGCCTTAGACGGGAGCCTTGCTCATAGGTCAGCCGCCGAGGTCGACCAGGAGCGCCTTCATCTCCTCGATCTCCGCAGTTCGGAACCGGACGATGTCGCGAGCAAGAGCCACCGCGGCGGGGTAGGCCCCTTCGGCGATTTCGGTCTCGGCCATGTCGACGGCGTTCTGGTGACTCTGCACCATCGCCTGGAGGAGCAAGCGGTCGAAGTCGACGCCCCTGGCGACCTCAAGTCGGGCCAACGCCTCGTCGAACGGGCTCCCCCATCCGGGTCCATCGACGATGTCGTCAGGCCCATGGTTCGCAAGATCCTGATCTTCGGGCAGGGGTTCACCCCACTCGAACAGCCAACCCGCCATCGTCTCGACGTCGGACTTCTGTGCCGCCTCGATCCGCCTACTGAGGCTGTGCACCCGCGCATCGCCGGCCCGCCCCTCAGCGAGCTGGGCCGCGGCCAGGGCGCCGTGCTGTTGCGGAATCGCGCCCTGCACGAAGGTCACGTCAGCGTTGTTAAAGGCCTCTCGCACAGCTGTGGAGCTACTGCCTGGCGCCTGGTCCACGTCGGGGCTGTTGGCGGACGCCCTGTTGGCGCCGGGGTCGGCCGGATCAGTCGAGCAGCCGACGAGGAGAACCACGGCCCCTAGAGCGGCGGCGAGGTGGACGAGCGTCGCGGCGACTCGGGTCATGCGCTGTCTCCCAGTCGGTCACAGGGCGTCGGCCCTCCGTGCTGAGCACTCCAGCTGAGCGCCGGTACTACAGCGGATAGTAGCAAGCTGTAGCGTGCTGCAAGGCTGCCGCGCCGCCGTGCGTGGCGACTGGTTCTGTCCACATCCACCTGGCCGCCGTTGTGAGCACGGACGGGTGCAAGAGCTGCCGGTGCCGTACCTCACATCGGTCCACGACCGGGAACCAACCACCAGGCCGGACCGACCAATGCGTCGACAATCCGGTTCGGCGACATGCCGGTCCCTTCACGAGAATGGAGCTCGCCGTGCTTCCGCGCGCGACCCGCATGCTGACCGTCTCCCTGGCCGCCATCACCGCCGCCCTGACGGTCGGAGGGGGTGTTGCCTCCGCCCATATCGGCGTGAGTTCCGCGGACGCCGCTCCCGGCGGATTTGGGGAAGTCACGTTCCGCGTGCCCAACGAGAGCGACACCGCCTCTACGACCACGCTGCGGGTCCAGATCTCGAGAGACACGCCCCTGGCGTCGCTGCGGACCAAGCCCATCCCGGGATGGACCGCCACCCTCACGCGGAGCTCCATCGATCCCCCGGTCGACGTGCACGGCACCGAGGTCAGCGAAGCGGTCACCGAAATCACGTGGACTGCCGAGCCCGGCGCTGGCATCGGCCCAGGGCAGTACCAGACCTTCTCCTTCAGCGGCGGCCCGTTCCCTGACGTCGAGGAGCTCACCCTGCCGATCATCCAGATCTACGACGACGGCAGCGAATCGGCCTGGATCGAGCCCACCATCGACGGACAGGAACCCGAAGACCCGGCCCCTGTCCTGGCCCTGGTCGCGGAGACGGGCAGCGACGACACTTCCGACAACGCGACCGAGGCTGCCGCTGGCGGCGACACGGCTGCCGGCACCGCAGACTCCGGCACGTCCGGGCTGACTGTCACGGCCTTCGTCCTGAGCATCGCTGGACTGGTGGCCGGGCTCGCCGGGTTGATGCTCGGCCTTTCGGCTCGGCGTCGGAACGCCACCGCCTGACACGATTCCTCGCGCTTGGTCCCGTCCTCCCGCGCGGCGGTGAACTTGATTAGGAAACGCGGACCTGCCTTCGTCGCGTACTTACTGATGCTGCCTTCGCCTGCTTGTTGTCGCCGCGGCTTGGCCATCGTCGGAACTCCATCGCTCGACTCCCTGAACCGCTGCCAGCCCGCTGACCACTGCCCCGCAGCACCTGCTGTCTAGCAGCGAGGAGCACGCCAACGGGCGATGCCGTCCCACATCTGTGCACGCACGCCGACCTGTGGACTCACGGTGGAGAGCAGACCGCGGGCGGGCGCGCATCCGCGAGCCTTCTCGTCGCCCCCCGGACTCCTCTAGTGCTTCATCGTCACGTCCGTAGCGGCCGAGCGCCGCACTGCTATCTGCTACGGGATCAAGAAGGCAGGGAGCGTCCGGGAGAGCGGTCCCGCCTCATGATGGGAAAGCGAGTAGGAGCCACCCCGCCCCAAGGCCGAGCACCAGCGACGCCACCGCGGCCACGTGCAGGACGACGGCCGGAGTGCCCGCAACCTTCTGCGCCGTGACGGTCACGGTGCCCGGACTAGCACGCGGCGTGATTTCCCCGGCCGACGACCCCGCGTTCCCGCTTGCGGCGGCCGGCGCTATCCAGCGGAGGTAGTAGAAGAGGCTCGCCACCGTGTTGATCGCCGCCACGACAACCAGCCAGGCGAGTCCCCCGTCCCAGGTGGCGGCGAAGATGGCCAGCTTGCCGACGAATACTGCGGTCGGCGGAGTGCCGACCAGTCCGAGCAGGCACACGACGAGGCTGAACACCAGCCACCGGGATCGGCCTGCCTCCTGCGCCCATTCGGCAATCGTCCGGGCATGCGGCAAGGCGGCGACAGCGGCGAAGGCGGCGATATTGGTGACCGCGTACGCAACCAGGTAGACGGCCAAGGCAGGTACCGCGAGGTCGGTGCGCGCGGCGACGGCGACCACCATGAACAGGTAGCCGACCTGGCTAACAGACGAGTACGCCAGCAGCCGTAGCAGCTCGGTTTGGGCGAACGCAGCGAGGTTGCCGAGGGTCATGCTGGCCGCCGCGATCAGGGCCACCATGAGCGGCACGTCCAGCGGCAGGGCGGCGAACGGCTCGGCGAGCAGTCGGAAGGCCGCTGCGACCGCGCCGAGCTTGGGGATGGTGGTCAAGTAGGCGGCCATCGGCGCGGTGGTGCCGGCGGTGACGTCGGGCACCCAGAAGTGCACCGGCACCGCGCCGGCCTTGAACGCCACCCCGGCCAGGACGCCGAGCACCCCGACGGCGAGCAGTGGCGCAGGGGCGTCCGGGAGCGCGACCGCGAGGTCGATGTAGCTCGTGCTGCCGTCGGCGAGGACCAGGGCGGCAACGCCGACCACCATTAGCACCCCAACGAAGGCGCCCATCAAGTAGTACTTCATCGCGGCCTCGACGCCGCGGGCGTCCTTGGCGAAGCCGGCGAGTGCGTAGAGCGGGACGCTGGCCAGCAAGTAGGCGGCAATCAACAGCAACAGGTCCGCGCTGGCAGCCAGCGCGACGGCGCCGATGCCGCCGAGCAGCATGAGTACGTAGGCCTCGGTCTCCCGCGGGTGCCCGGTCAGCGACGACCCGGCCAGCAGCACGAGGACGGCGACGCCGAGGGCGACGGTGATCCGCACGACGCCGGTGGTGGTGTCGACAACCCAGACGCCCTCGAAGACCCGCTCGGCCTCCCGGGGCAGGGCAACGGTCGCGGCGACGGCGCTGGCCAGGCAGGCCAGGACCGTGAACGCCCGGACGCGCCACTGCTTGGCCTGCGGGGTCCACAGGCCAAGCAGGAGCCCACCGACCGCGCCGAGGAGGAGCAGCAGCTCGGGGAGCAGGGCCAGCGCCTCGCCGCCGGCGTCCATCCCCATGCCACCCATGTCGTTCACCGGGCCACCAGCTGCACGACCGCAACCGCGGCGGGCTCGATCAGGTCCAGCAAGGGCCGCGGAAACAGGCCGAGCAGCACGGAGAGCACGAGCAGCGAGCCCACCACCAGCAGCTCGCGGGTGGAGACGTCCCGCATCGCGCCCGTCGTCAGGGGGCGGTCTAGGACGGCAGTCTCCCCCGACCCGGCCGGAACCGGTTCGGCGTCCGCCATCACTGCTTTCGCTTCGGGGACGCGGGTCGGGCCGGTGAGCAGGCGCTGCAGGGCGAGCAAGAGCAGCCCGGCAGTGACCAGAATTCCGGTCACCGCGAACACGGTGGCTACCGGCGCGGCCTGGAGAGCGCCCGCGAGGATCTGGAACTCCGCGACGAACGCCGAGAACCCCGGCAGGCCCAGCGAGCCGAAGGCGGCGACCCCGAGCAGGGCGGCGAAGACCGGGGCCGGGCGGGCGAGGCCGCCCCACTTGTCGAAGGCGTAGCTGCGCCCGCGGGACCACAGCACGCCGGTGAGCAGGAACAGTGCGCCGGTGAGCAGGCCGTGGCTGACCATCTGGTACACCGCCCCGACAGTTGCGACCGAGCGGGCGCCTTCGTCGGCCGACGCCACCAGGCCGGCCGCCCCCAGGCCGAGGAGCACATAGCCCATGTGGTTGACCGAGGTATAGGCGATCATCCGCTTGACGTCGGCCTGGGCGAGTGCGACGAACGCCCCCCACAGCACGCTGACCACGCCCACGACCACGATGACCATCGCCCACCGTGACCAGGCGTCGGGCAGGATCGGCATGGCGATCCGCACGAAGCCGTAGGTCCCGAGCTTGAGCAGTACCCCAGCCAGGATCGCCGAGCCGGCGGCGGGGGCGTCGGTGTGCGCGTCGGGAAGCCAGGTGTGGAACGGGAACAGTGGGGTCTTGACCGCTAGCCCGATGAAGATGGCCAGCAGCACCAGGCCTCCGGCGACCGGGGAGTCGGCCAGCGGTGGGTTCTGCGCCAGCGTGACCATGTCGAAGGTGCGCTCCTCGCTGCCGAGGAACAGCCCGATGAAGCCGATCAGCAACGCCAGTGAGCCGATGAAGGTGTAGAGGAAGAACTTCAGCGCGCTGCGCTGGGCATTGCCGTGCCCCCAGCCGGCGATGACGAAGTACATCCCGACGATGGTCAAGTCGAAGAAGACGAAGAACAGGATCAAGTCGAGCGCAGCGAACGTGCCCAGAGAAGCGGTCTGCAGGAAGAGGAACAGCGCCGCGTAGGTGCGTGGCCGGTCCGGCTCGCGCAGCGACCACAACGCGCACGCCAGGAACAGCACACCGGTCAGCGCGAGCAGCGGGAGAGACAGCCCGTCGACCCCGATGTGGTAGCCGGCGTCCACAGTGGGGATCCAGCGCAGGTCCACCTCGTAGCCGATCCCGTCGACCACCCCGGCCGGCCCCGGCTCGGAGTCAGCGGCATAGCGCCACCACATCCAGCCGATCAAGGCCAGGTCGACGGCGGAGACGGCCACCCAGGCCCCGATCGCCACCCGTCCGTTGAGCCGGGGGGCGGTCAGCAGCAAGGCGGCGACAACCACCGGCAGGAAGATTACGAGGGACAGCAGCACGACTACCTCACCACCAGCAGGACGACGAGCAGGACGGCCAGGCCTATGACGGACTGGGCGTAGTACTGGTGCAGCAGGCCGGTCTGGGGGCGGCGGGCGGCATCCCCGGCCCGGCGGACGGCGCGGGCGGTGCCGCGGACGGCGCCGTCGATCAGGCCGTCGTCGGCACGGGAGGCCAGCCTGGCCAGCCGTCCGGCCCCGGTGGCGACCGCCCAGACGGCGCGGTCGATGACGCGGTCGTCGATGATCGCAGCGGCGCGGGCCACCGCGAACGCCGGGCGTGCCGACAGCAGCCGCCCGAGGCCGGCCCAGGAACCCAGGGGGCTGCGCTCGAGTCCGGCCAGGGCATCGGCGCGCCGTCGGAGCAGACCCACGGTGCCCGCCAGCACGAGCAGGGCCAGCCCACCGGAGAGCAGCAGCTCTCCCACCGTCGGGGACGGCTCCCCCTCGGCACCGAGCACGTCCTTGAGCACGTTGGCGACGGCGGGGATCGCTAGGGCACCCAACGCGGCGGCGAGGATCGCGAACACCGCGGCGACCGCCGGGACCAAGCCTGGCACTCGCCGAGTGCCGGGTTCCTCGGTGTCGAGCCGCTCCTCCCCTGTGGGGCGGGCCAGGACAACGGCGAGCACCCGGCCGGCGTAGACGGCGGAGACCGCCGCTGCGGCCAGCGCGACGATCCGCAAGGCGGCGCCGCCTACCCCGGCGAGCACCTCGTCCTTGGTGGCCCACAGCGCCAGCGGTGGCACCCCGGCCAGCGCGAGCGCGGCGACGGCGGCGGCGGCGCCGAGCCCGGGATATCGGTGGGCGGCGCCGCGCAGGTCGGCCAGCTGTTTGGTGCCCAGCGCGGTGAGCCAGGCTCCGGCGGCGACGAACAGGCCGGCCTTGACCGCGGCGTGGGCGACCAGGTGCGCGGTGCCGCCGGCCGTCGTCCCCACTCCGGCGGCCAGGACGACGAACCCGATCTGGGCTGCGGTGCTGGCGGCCAGCAGCTGTTTCAGGTCGGTCTGGGCGACCGCGACAGCCCCGAGAAGGAGGGCTGTCAGCGCGCCAGTCCAGGCCGTGACGGTCGCTGCCCAGCCGGTGGCGGCCAGCAGCGGCTGGAGGCGCAGCAGCAAGTAGCCGCCGGCGGCGACCATGGTCGCCGAGTGCAGCAGCGCGCTGACCGGGCTGGGCCCGGACATCGCCCCGGACAGCCACGCGGAGAACGGCAGCTGGGCGGATTTGCCCAGCGCGGCGAGCAGCACCCCGGCCGCCGCCATGTGCAGCCAGCCCCCGTCTGCGGTGGCCAGATCGGCCAACACAAGGCTGCCGGTTCCGGCCAACGCGGCGCCAGCGGCGACATAGAGGCCCAGGTCCCCGGCCCGGGTGGTGAGGAAGGCGCGGGTGCCGTCGGTCGGCGTGCCGGGTTCGGCCCACCGGTAGCCGATCAGCGCGTAGGAGGTCGCGCCCATCACCTCCCAGGCCAGCAGCAGCGCCGGCAGGGTGGTGGCGGTCACGGTGGTCAGCATCGCTGCGACGAAGAGCAGCAAGTAGCCGAAGAAGCGGGCCCGGGCGGCGTCGTCGGGGAGGTCGACGACGGCGAAGGCGGTGACCAGCAGCGCCACCGCACCGACAAGGACGACCAGCACGGCCGACAGCCCGTCCACGGCCAGCCGCAGGTCCCCGCCCTCGACTATCCCGAGGAACGGGGCCGACACTTCGGGCCGGCCGGCAGCGACCACGACGGCCAGCCCGGCGGTGACCAGCGTGACCAGCAGCGCCACCGGCCCCGCCGTACGGTCCAGGCGCCGTCCGCCGATCAGCAGACCGGCGCCGGTGACGGCGGGAAGCAGCACCAGTCCGCCCAGCAGTGCTGCACCCCAGGACACCGGGCTCATCCGCGCAGGTCCGTGGCCATGTCGACCATGTCCACCTGCCGGGTCCGGTAGATGGCGATGGTGACCGCGAACCCCATCGCCATCTCCACCGCCATGACCACCAGGGCGAGGACGACCAGCATCTGGGCGTCGGGCAGCTCGGGAGCCAAGAAGAACCAGGCCGCGCCGCCGGCCACCAGAACGCCGCCCAGTACCAGCTCCAGGCCCATCATCACCATGACGATCGACTGCTGGGACAGCGCGCCGAACAGCCCCACGCCGATCAGCCCAGCGGCAACGGTCAGCACGATCTGCAAGACCAGTTCGGCGCTCACCTCGGCAGCCCTCCGGGCACCGGGTCGTCCGGCCGCGACGCCTTCAAGTCAGCACCGAACCGGTCGTAGCGCCCGCGGGCGGTAGCCAGCACTGTTCCAGCCAGGATGGTGGCGAACAGCCCGATGCCCACGACGAGCATCACCAGCATGTGGCTGCCCATGATCGCCTCGCCCAGCTGACGGGTCGGATCGGCAGGCGGCTCGCCGTCTCGGGTCGGCCAGTCGACGGTCCAGATGCCGACGACCAGCACGGCGAACGCGCCGACGCCGACCGCCGCCGAGCCGCGGGTGTTGTGCACCATGGTCATCGGCATCAGGCCGGCCGGGTTCATCATGAACATGATCATGAAGACGGCCATGACGGCCATCTCCATGGTCATCATCAGCGCGGTGATCACCGCCAGATAGGTCAGGTCGAGGACCAGCAGCATTCCGGCGACGGCGAGGAACGAGGCCAGAAGCGCGAAGGTGGCCCGGGCCATCGAGTCGACGACGAACACCGCGATCCCGCCGGCCGCCGCCAACACGCCGAGCACCGCGACCGCCGCGATCGCCCCGCCGGACAGCTCAGTCAGCACGTCTCACTCCCCTCTCATCCGTAGAAGTCGGTCAGCACCAGGACCGCTACGACGAGCGTCTGCAGCAGGGTCAGCGGCACCAGCACCATCCAGCCGATCTCGACGGTCCGGTCCGGACGCAGTACCGGGAGCCGCCGGCCCACCCAAATCAGTGCCACGACGACCGCCAGGGTTTTGAGCAGGTGCCACACCGGGCCGGGCAGCACCGGACCGGCGCCGGCGCCTAGGAACAACGCCGCTGCCATGGCCGCAGACGCCCCTAAGAAGACGGCGCGGCCTATCTGCACGAGCAGCCGGTCCACCCCAGACAGCTCCGAACTCACCCCGCCGGCCACATCGGCGCCGACGGGCGCCGCGAAGGGCCCCCAGAAGGAGAACGCGGCCGCACCGGCCAGGAAGACGACGAACGCCACCGGCATCGTGACCACGAACCACAGGTCGTCTTGCGCGGCCACGATGTCGGTGGAGCGCAGCGAACCCGCGCCCAGGCCGACGGTGATGAGGGCGAACATCAGTGGCAGCTCGTAGGCCAGCCCTTGGGCCAAGAACCGGTAGCCGCCGGTCAGCGCGTGCACGGCGTTGGGCCCCCAGCCGACCAACCACACCGCGGCCCACAGCAGCGCCTCCATCGCGTTGAACCACACCAGGTCAGCGCTGGTCGACCACAGCGTGGGTTCGCCAATCGGGACGACGGCCAGCGACAGCAGAGCTAGCACCGGCACGGCGATCACGCCGGTCCGCCAGAGCAGCGCATCGGGAGCCAGCGTGGTGCGCCGCTGCTCGAGAAGTAGCCGGGTGCCCTCCCGCAGCGGGCTCAACCCCGACCCCGCACCGCCGCCGGTGAGCACGGTCTGGTCGATCACGGCCACCACCAGGCCCAGCAGCAGACCGGTTGCGACCACGGCGACGACCGCGGGCACCAGGCCCCAGGCGGCGGCGAGCGTCGCGGTCTCAATCATGGAGCCCCTCACCCCTGGCAGGCGCTGGTTGCCGTTCGAGCGACAGGCTGGCTACGACCAGCCGCGCGGCGGCGAGCTCCATCCCCTCGAGCAGAACGGGTAGCTCCTCGACCGGGGTGGAGGTCAGGTCGTCGTCACCGGCCTCCCCCGCTGCGACCGCGCACCACCGCCGGACCCGGTCCAGCACGTCTCCCTGCCGGCCGCCGGGGGACGACGCGCCGACCACGCCCAGCCCGCTGACCGACCATGCAAAGGTCCGCGACCGGGCCACCCGCCGCGCCAGCCGTGCGGCGGCCTTCTGTGCAGCCGCAACGGCCGCAGGGTCGAGCTCCCCCAGTCCGTCTCGCGCCCGGCGGGCTTCCCGTGACGCCGTCGGCCAGCCCGCCAGAAGCAGGAAGTGCGCAAGGTGGTCCAGCGCGACGCGCCGAGGATTTCGGTCGCGCTCGGCGACTACATCGACCAGACCGTCCACCCAGGAGGACTCCGCATCCACCACGACGTCGCCCTGCAGCCGGGCCTGCACCACGAGCCCGGTCGGCCACCCCAGCAGCACCGGCCCCAGGGCGACGGTGAGAACGTCGAGCTGCAACCCGTCGCGGTCCGGCCCCGTGTCGGCCATCGCCAACCCGGCGACCGAGCCGCCGTGGTGCATGTGGTGACCACCGTGGTCCATGCCCTCGTGACCACCCCCGTGGTCCATGCCCTCGTGACCACCCCCGTGGTCCA
>NZ_FNBT01000012.1 GCF_900102425.1 Blastococcus aurantiacus | reverse complement strand
CCCCGGTCCTGCTCCCGTGCGCCGTCGAGGATGGTGAGCCCACCCACCGCCACGGCGATCGCGAGGACACAGCTCACGACCCCGGCCCGGCGGCGGGTGCTGCGCCGCCGCAGGCCTGCCACCCGTGGGACCAGGTCGGTGGGCGGCCGGCCGGCCAGCTCGGCGTCGCGACGCAGCGCCTCGCGCAGCTCGTCGGTGTTCATGGCGCGTCCTCTCGGTGCCTCACCAGATCGGTGGCGGGGGACAGCTCGATGCGCAGGCGGGCCAGTCCGCGGGAGGCCTGGCTCTTCACCGAGCCGGGCGAGCAACCCAGGGCTGCGGCGGTGTCGGCCTCGGACAGGTCCTCGTAGTAGCGGAGCACGATCACCGCCCGCATCCGCGGCGGAAGCCCGTCCAGCGCCGCGACGGCCCGGCCGGGGGCCGTGACGTCGTCCGCCGTCGCCTGCTCCGGCAGCCGGTCGGTGAGCACCTCGCTCACCCGGTGACGGCGTCGCCAGCTCGCGTAGGTGGTCACCAGCACCCGGCGCACGTAGGGATAGGCGGCGTCGTGGTCGGCGATCCTCGACCAGCGGCGCGACGTCTTCAGCAGCGCCGTCTGCAGCAGGTCCTCCGCCATCCCCCGGTCACCGGTCAGCAGGAAGGCCACCCGCAGCAACGCCGGCGACCACTGCCCGACGAAGTCGGCGAACCCGGCCTCGCTCTCCATGGCCACGACACCCTCCCGTCGAGCGCCGCGCCGGGTGCGCCGCTACCCCTACACACGCTCGGTCGCAGCGCTGAGGTTGAGAGCCTGGCGGGAAATCTCGCTGCGGGACACCACGTCCCCCATCAGGGTTCGCACGAGGCGTCAGGGGCCGGCGCCGCGGATCCGGTCGAGGATCGCGTCCACCAGGGCGGTCTGCCGCTCCGCCGGGGCGCCGTGCGGGGACAGCGCCGCTTGGAGGCTGAGCCCGTCGTTCAGGACGTGCAGCTCGTGGACGACGGCCTCGACGTCGACCTCCGGCCGCAGCTCCCCCTGCTCGGCCGCCTGCGCGAGCCGCGTGCGGATCCTGCCGCGGAACCCCTGCACCTCGTCGGCGTACAGCTCGACCAGCCGGGGGTTGCCGACCGCCTGCCCCCAGAAGCTCACCTCAACGACGGCCAGGAACCGGCGCCGCTCGTCCAGGGGAAGGCACTCGAGCATGTACTGGCGGACGGACGCCAGACCGGTGAGCTCCGGGTCCAGCCGGGCGTGCACCTCGGCGTGCGCGGCGAGCATGGCCGAGGCCATGAGCTCGGCCTTGTCGGCGAAGTAGTGGGCCAGCACCCCGCTGGAGCAGCCGGCCTCCCGGGCGATGCCGCGGGTGGTCGCGCTGGCGATGCCCTCGCGCGCGATCACCCGCCAGGTCGCCTCGATGAGCGACCGGCGACGCTCGTCGTGGTCGACGATCTTCGGCACGACGTCCTCCCTCGCTGGACGACCGTCAGGTCAGGGCCGGCCACCGGTCGCCGAGCCCGAGGCGCTGCTCGAGCACGTGCGCGACCTGGAGGACGTCGATGTCCTGGTTGCGCCGGCCGACGATCTGCACGCCCACCGGCAACCCGGCCTCGGTCCAGCCGCACGGGATGGAGATCGCCGGCTGCCCGGTCAGGTTGAACGGGTTGAGCAGGAACGACCGCCCCCGCGCGCCCAGCCGCACCCCGTCGATCTCCTGCGGTCCGGGGCCCGGCTCGGCGGACCACGCCTCCAGGGGCATGGCCGGCGTCACGAGCAGGTCGATCTCCTCGAACAGCGTCCGGGCGGCGTCGTAGAGGCGGCCTCGCTCGATCTCGGCGGTCTTGAGGTCGACCGCGGAGTGCGACCTGCCGTACTCGATCAGCCGCTTCAGGTCGTCCTCGAGCCAGTCCGGCTCCCGATCGGCGAGCGGCCCGACACCCACGGCGAGCCCGCTGCTGTAGATGACGCGGTGGAAGCGGCTGGGGTCCTCCCAGCCCGGGGCCTTCGCCTCGACCGAGCCACCGAGCTCCTCCAGCACCGAGACCGCCTCGGCGACGATCTGCACCACCTCCGCGCTCACCGCCCCGTACCCGAGGTCGGGGCTCCAGCGGATCCTCCGCCCCGCGAGCGGCCGGTCGGACTGCGGCAGCGGCACGAACTCCCCCATGTCGCTGGTGAGCGAGAGGGGGTCGCGGTCGTCGTTCCCCGCCATCAGCGACGTCATCAGCGCGGCGTCGGCCACCGTGCGGGTCAGCGGCCCCATGTGGGTGCGATGCGCCCAGTACTCGCGGATCGGGTGCACCGGGATGCGCCCGAACGAGGGCTTGAAGCCCACGACCCCGCACAGCGCCGCGGGGATGCGGATGGAGCCCGCGCCATCGGACCCCTGCGCCAGCGGGCCCATCCCGGCGGCCACGGCGGCGGCGGCGCCGCCCGAGGACGCCCCGGTCGTCCGGGAGGTGTCCCACGGGTTCACCGTCGTCGGGGCGACCTGGTTGTCGGCCATGTCCTTCCAGCCGAAGGCCGGGGTGTTGGTCTTGCCGAGCAGGACGCCGCCGCTGGAGCGGAGCCGGCCGGCGACGACGCTGTCGGTGTCCGGGACGTTGTCGGCGAAGAAGCGCGTCCCCATCGTGGTGCGGATGCCGGCGGTGTTCTCCAGGTCCTTGATGGAGTACGGGATCCCGTCCATGTCGCTGATCCGCTCGCCCCGCTGCGCCCGCTCGGTGGCGGCCGCCGCCTCCTGCCGCGCGAGGTCGTCGGTGACGGTGATGAACGCGTGGACCTCCGGCTCGACGGCGTCCATCCGGCCGAGCACCGAGTCGAGGACCTCGGTCGGCGAGACCTCCTTCGCCTGGATCATCCGGCCCAGCTCGGTCGCCGGCGTCGCCCACAGCTCGTCGCTCACGGTCACTCCTGTCGTCGTGCCGCACGGATCCGGCGGCGGGGGTGAGGTCTAGTCGGAGGGGCGCAGCACGGTGAGTCGCCCCGCGGCCGCGATCGCCGTCCAGTCGTAGCGCATGGGGACCGTCTCGCCGGCCGCCCAGCGCTCGTGCTGGTCCAGGTGGTGTGGGTCGTCCGGGTCACCGGAGGCCCCCGTGACGACGACCCAGGAGCTGTTGTCCCAGGCGCCGACGTCGAAGACGTAGCGCGCCACCGCCCCGTAGACGGCCCGGGTCCCCGTCGACGAGTAGCAGCCGTTGGCGAGCACGGTCTCGTTGTCCCCGCCCACGTGCGCGCCGGGAGGGTTCAGCCGGTCCGCCTCACCAGGGAACGCGCCGGCCAGGGGGTGGGAGAACGCGACCGGGTGCCGGTCGGCCCACGGCGCGCCGTCCACCACGTCCACCGCGCGGCGCAGTGCCTCGACGACTGCCTGCGCCCAGGTCCAGCCGCCCAGCAGGGAGGTGTCGTCGGCCCGGACGAGTCCGGGGAGGGCCCACCAGAGCTGGTTGGTGGCGTCCACGTTGGGCTGCATCGGGACGACGACCGGATCGCTCGCCGCGCCGCCCAGCCCGGACCGCTCGGTCAGCACCCCGGCCAGCGCCCAGCGGAAGGCCGTGTAGGCCGCGGCGGCCGGCGAGTCCGCGCCCATCCGGGCGTCCCAGTCCACGATGAGATCCCGCAGCTCGGCGCACCGCGGGTCCGGCACGTCCGCCGTCGCGAGTACCCGCTGGAACAGCGGAGCGCTCAGGCTCTGCACGTCCGAGGAGATCGCCCGCATGTCCTCGGCCGTGGCCTGCGGGAGCTCGGACAGCCGGTCCTCCACGCGTCGGGCGCGGTAGGAGGGATGGCAGTCGGTCATGAGGTAGTCGCCGTCCGCGGAGTCCGCGACCACCCGGTTGTTCGCCGTGGCGAGGTAGCCGCGGGCGGGGTCGGACGTCCGCGGCATCGCCTCGAACGGGACCATTCCGTCCCAGTCGTGCTCCCCCGTCCAGCCCGGCACCGGCAGCCAGCCGTTGAGCCGGGGACGCCGGGGGACGACGGCGCGGACGAGGTGCCCGATGCTGCCGGTCGTGTCCGCGGCCACGAGGTTGTGGTCGATCAGGCCCCACCCCTCGCAGGCGTCGAACAGCTCCGCGGACGTCCGCGCCCGGAGCATGGGCAGCAGGCAGTCGAACGAGCGGTCGGTCTCGGCGAACTGCATCGACCGCAGGGTGAGCGCAGCGCCCGAGGCCGGATCACCCGCCACGACGGGGCCGTGGTGGGTCTCGACGACCTGGATGTCGACCGGCTCTCCGCCCGCGACGAGGATCCGCTCGGTGCGGGCGCTCGTGGGACGCCAGGCGTCCTGGAACCGGTACCGGGTGGCACCGTCCGAGAACAGGTCCACGTACAGGTCGTGGATGTCGGCGAAGGCGTGCGTCACCGACCAGGCGACGGAGCCATTGTGCGCGAAGTGCGGGAAGCCCGGCACGCCCGGGACGGTCAGGCCGATCGCGTCGAACGAGTCGCAGGCGAGGTGGGCCTGGGTGTACATCCCGGGCATCTCGAAGGCGCGGTGCGGATCACCGGCGAGCAGCGGTCGGCCCGAGGCGGTGCGCGTACCGGACACCGCCCAGTTGTTGCTGCCTCCGCCGGTGGCGTCGGCGTCCGCCAGCGCGGCCATGGCCTCCAGCGCCGGGGCGAGGGACTCCAGCGTCGCGACCCAGCGCTCGGCGTCGGCGCCGGGCGGGATGCACAGCCGGTCCGAACCGCCATCGTCGTACCGGAGCAGGCCGACCTGCCCGGGGCCGATGGCCCGCACCGCCGCGGCCCGCCAGAGCTTGAACCAGACGGAGCCCATGAGGTAGCCGCGCTGCCGCATCGCCGCGATGCTGTGCCACGGCTCCCACGCCTCGGGCTCGATGCCGAGCAGCCCGTACTCCATCGGCAGCCGGTCCAGGCCGGCGAGGTGGGCGTTCACCCCGGCCGCGTAGGCGGTGAGCATCGCCTGCGTCTCCTCGTCGGCGACGTCGAGGTCGCGCCGGCAGGCCGCCACCACCCCGAGCCGCCGGGCGAGGGTGTCGGCCGGGACGCCCGCCGGCCCCACCCACTCCGCCCAGCGGCCCTCCATCTTCCGGCGGGCGGCATCCATCTGGAACAGCCGGTCCTGCGCGTGCACGTACCCCTGGGCGAAGAAGGCGTCGTCGGAGGAGCGCGCGCGGACGTGCGGGATGCCCCACTCGTCCCGGTACACCTCGACCTCGTCGACCAGGCCCGTCAGGTGGACCGTGCTCCCCGGACCGCTGCTCATGGCCGCTCCGCTCGATCGGGCCGGCGGTCGGCGAGGAAGGCCAGCGTGGAGTCCAGGTCCCGCAGGCCGGCGTCGGAGCCCAGGCCGCCGGCGGTGAGCGTGCCGGAGGCGATGCCCAGCCAGGCCGCCTCCTCCAGCGACCGGCCGAGGGTGAGCCCGCGGATCACCCCGGCGCAGAAGGCATCCCCGCAACCGGTGGAGTCGACGACCGGGCCCGGGATCGCCGGCAGGGAGAACTCACCCTCGGCGCTCACCCCGAAGCACCCGTCGGCGTCCATCTTCACGATCACGGCGTGCGCTCCGAGGTTCCGCAGCGCCCGCGCGCCGTCCTGCGGCGAGGACAGGCCGGTCAGCCGCGCGACCTCGTCCCGGTTGGGCATGAAGACGTCGACGTGCGGCAGGGAGGCGGCGAAGGTGGCGAGCGCGTCGGTGCGCTTGACGCCGAGGCAGTCGGCTGTCGTGATCGCACCGTGCGCCCGGGCGTAGGAGAGCAGCTCCCGGGACGCGTCGCCGTCGAGCCCCGGCAGCGCCGAGACCCCGCCGTAGTGCAGGACGTCGACGTCGGCGAGGGCGTCCCAGGGCAGGTCGGCCCGCCCCAGCTCGGCGTTTGCGCCCCGCACGTGCCAGGCGGGGCGGACGCCGGCGCTGCTGATCGGGAGCATCGTGGCCGAGGTCGGCTGGCCCGCCTTGACCACCAGGCCGCCCGCGTCGACGCCCTCCTGCTGCAGCAGGGTGCGCACGAAGGCGCCGACGTTGTCCGGCCCCACCGCGCCCACGGCGAGCACGTCGGCGCCCAGTCGGGCGAGGTCGACCGCCGTTCCCCCGGCCGTGCCGGCCACCGTCATCCGGATCTCGTCGATGATCACGGCCGTCTGCGTCGTGGGCAGCACGTCGATCGCCCGGCCCAGGACGTCGAGGATGTAGATGCCCACGCAGGCGACCCGCGGTGCCTTCTCCCGGTCGCCGGTCACTTGATCGCCAGGGCGTTGGCCGGGGAGCCGACCCCACCGGTGACGTGCAGCGGCGCGCTGCAGAGCAGGAACTCGTGGCGCCCGTCCGCGGCGCAGTCCTCGGCAAGCGCGTCGAGCTCCCAGAGCTCGCCGATCGCCAGTCCGAACTGCCCGATGAGGACGTTGTGCAGGAATCCGAAGGGCGCCGCCTCGGGACGGGGGTCCGGCGGCCACACCTCCAGCGCCGGTGCGTCACTGACGAACGCCGCCGCGCCGCTGTCCCACACGTAGCGGGCCATCGCCTCGGTGTGCTCGATGCCGGCCGCCGTCAGCCGTCCGCGGGCCATCGCCTGCCGCGCGCGCTCGTGCTGGCGCCGGTACCACCCCACGAAGCCGGTGCGGAGCAGCACGACGTCGCCGGGCCGGAACTCCACCCCCGCCTGGCGGCGGGCCAGCTCCAGGTCGTCCACCGTCAGGGCCGTGCTGGACCCGGGATCGACGGGCCGGCCCGCTGCCTCCAGCGCGCGGGCGACGTCGAGGAGAACGCCGCGGCCGGCGATGCCGCGCTGCGCCCACGCCTCGATGCCGTTGCGGCCCTCGCGCGCGACGTCGTCGGCCGAGACACCCTGGTAGAAGACGTCGGGCCGGTACGCCACGTGCGAGAGCGCGTCCCACTGGCTGGAGGCCTGCGGGTAGTAGTTGTCGTAGACGTCGTCGAAGCCGGTGCCCCCGGGGCTGGGCAGCCGGGTGTGCCGGATCGCGCCGCGGCCGTACAGCGGCGGGTCGAACAGGTCCTGCGGCGCGTTCAGCGGGAAGACCGCACCGCGGACGACGGACTGCGCGGCCGCGGCGACCGCCTCGGGCGACTGCAGGTTCATCCTGCCGACGGTGTCCCCCGCACCGAAGACGCCCCAGCCGACCGGTGCGCCGGCCTCGTCCCGGGGCAGGTCGTCGTACGGCGGGATCCCGCCGTCGGTCCGGTCGCTCACCGCGTCGTCCCCGCCGCCGAGCCGTACCGGCGGCGGGCCGACTCCGACGCGACCTGGCCGAGCTCCTCGTCGGTCAGGATGCGCGGGGAGCCGAACCCGCTCGCGGCCAGGTGCACGTCGGCCAGCCACTCGACGAGCTGGGCCCGCTCGTAGGCCTCCGCCAGGTCGCGGCCGTAGGTGATGGCCCCGTGGTTCTGCAGGAGCACCGCGGTGCGCCCGTCCAGACCCACCACGGCCGCCCGGGCCAGCTCGTCGGAGCCGAACCGCTCGTACGGCGCGACGCGGATGGTCGGGCCGCCGCCGGCCCGCAGGATCGAATAGTGGATCGCCGGCAGCTCCTCCACCACCGTCGACGCCGCCACCGCCCGGGGCGAATGCGTGTGCACGACCGCCGCCGCCCGCGTCGTCCGGTAGACCGCCAGGTGCATGGGCGTCTCCGACGAGACCCGACCCTCGCCCCCGACGTGCTCCCCGTCCATCGTCACGAAGCAGATCGACTCGGGCGTGACCTCGTCGTAGCGGATCTGGGACGGGGTGATGGCGACGACGTCGTCCAGGCGCACGCTCAGGTTCCCGGCCGGGCCGACCGCGAGGCCGTCGGGGTTCATCCGCCGCCCGTACCGGACCAGGCTCTCCGCGGCCGCGCGCCGCTCCGCGTCGGTGGCCACGTCAGGCGCGCCGCACCAGGCGGGCGAGCTCGGCGAACGCGTCGTCGGTCCGCTCGAGGGCCAGGTCGATGTCGTCGGCGGTGTGGGCGGCGCTGAGGAACCAGTTGTGCACCGGGTGCAGGTACACCCCGCGCTTGACGGCCTCGTTGGTCCAGGTCCGCGCCATCGTGGAGACGGCGTCGTCGTCCACGAACTGCAGCAGGGGCATCTGGACCGGACCGGTCTGCGAGGTGACGAAGCCGTGGGCGGCGGACTGGGCGGCCAGGCCGTCGCGCAGCCGCTGACCCGCCGCCGCCATGCGGGCCAGCGCGTCGGTGTCCCGCAGCTGGGTGAGCGTGGCGATCGACGCGGCCATGGACACCGCCGAGTACCAGAAGGAGCCGGTGACGTAGATGCTCGAGGCCGCCGCGCGCAGCGGCTCGCGCCCGGTGATCGCGGCGAGCGAGTACCCGTTGGCGATCGCCTTGGACCAGGCGGAGAGGTCGGGCCGGACCCCCAGCGGCTCCCAGCTGCCGCCGAGATCCAGACGGAAGCCGCAGCGCACGTCGTCGAGGATCATGACCGCGCCCGCGCGGTCGCAGGCGCTCCGGATCGCCCGGGCGAACTCACCGGTCGCCATCACCTGGTCGCTGGCGAGCTCCTGGCGCACCGGCGAGACGATGATGCCGGCCAGGTCGTCGCCGGCCTCGGCGACCGCGGCCTCCAGCGAGGCGACGTCGTTGTACTCGTAGTACCCCAGGTGCGCGCGGTCCTCGGGGAGCACGCCGCCCGGCCGGGGCGTGCACCACGGGATCGCCCCGTGGTACGCCCCCCTGGCGAGGAGCACCTTCCGCCGTCCCGTGGAGGCGCGGGCGATGGAGACGCAGGCGGTGGTGGCGTCGGTGCCGTTCTTCGCCAGCATCGCCCAGTCCGCGTGCGGGACCAGCTCGACCAGCAGCTCGGCGAGGTCGACCATCACCGGCGAGGGACCGTCGAGCAGGTCGCCGGTGTCCAGCTGCGCGCGGACCGCCGCCTCGACGACCGGGTCCTTGCGGCCGAGGACGACCGGGCCCCAGCCGCACATGAAGTCGAGGTACTCGTTGCCGTCGGCGTCCCAGACCCGGCTGCCCTCGCCACGGGTCATGAACTGCGGATAGGCGTCGGGCAGGCCGGCCGCGTTCATGTGGCCGTACATGCCGCCGGGGATCACCGCGCCGGCACGCGCGCGCAGCGCTGCGTCGACGGTGCGCGGGGTGAGGACCTGGGTCATCTCGTCGACCGTTCCGCTCGGGTGCCACTGCCCGGGGCAGTGCACCGGTGGGGGTGAGGCGGCCTTTTTTCTATCAGTCGTCCGATAAAAGCACCAGGGCCTCAGCCGGCGACGGCCGCGCCGATCAGCGACCGGGCGTCCGCCGCTCCGCGGGGCGGTCCGTCCACGGGGAACTCGATGAGGTGGGCGTGCCCGAAGCCGGCCGGGTCCGGCCGGGCCGTCCGCACCTCGTGCCCGCGCTCCTCGAGACCCGGGCGCCACGACGCGGGAGCGTGCTGCTCGACCCGGACGCGGTGCGCGGCCGGCCGCTCCCACACGTTGAAGCCGGTTCCGCCCTCGGCGGCCAGCACCCACCGCGGTGCGCCGATCACCGCGGCCGGGTCGTCCCCGGTGACCAGCAGCCGGGCCAGCAGCTGCAGGACGAGCTGGGTCTGCGAGTCCCCGCCCATCGTCCCCAGCAGCGCGCGCAGCGACCCGTCGGGGCGGGTCACGAGCGTGGGCGCCAGCGTGTGCGGCGGCCGCCGTCCCGGCCCGTACTCGGCGGGGTGCCCGGCCTCCAGGCTGAACCCGATGCCGCGGTTGTGCAGCAGCACCCCGGTGCCCGGCACCGCCACGTGGCAGCCGAACTCCTTGGCGTTGGACTGGATGAGGCTCACGCCCATGCCGTCGCGGTCGGCGACGCAGAGGTAGATGGTCCCGCCGCCGGCGTAGCGGTCCTCCCGGAGCACGGTCCTCCGCGGGTCGACCATCGCGGCCCGGGCGGCGAGCCGGTCGGGGTGCAGCAGCACGCCGCCGTCCGCACCCTCGAAGAGTCCCCGGGGGCGGTCGAGCCCGGCCAGCCGCGCCGCCTCCACGGCGAGGTGCGCCCAGGCGGCGTCGTCCGGGTCGGCGCCGAGGCCGGCGCGCTCGGCGATGCCGGCGCCGGCCAGCGCCAGGACCCCGGCGGAGTTCGGCGGGACGGTCCACACCCGGTGGCCCCAGACGTCCAGTCCGAGCGCCTCCACCCAGTCCGCCGAGGAGCGGGCGAGGTCCCCGGGGAGGTACTCGCCGGCGCCCACCTCCAGCAGCCGCTCGCCGAACTCCCCGCCGTAGAAGCCGTCGCGCCCTTCGGCCGCGATCGCCCGGAGCATGCGGGCGGGCCCCGGCCGCCGGAGGTGGTCCCCGGTGCCGACCCCGGCCTCGACCAGCTCGTCGCAGCCGGTCACCCCGGCCAGCTTCGGCAGCATGAAGGCGAGCATCGGCGACGTCGGGAAGCCGTCCTCGGCCAGCTCGATCGCCGGTGCCAGCACGTCGGCGAGCGGCAGCCGGCCCAGGCGGTCGTGCAGCGCCAGCCAGCCGTCCACGCACCCGGGCACCGGTGCGCTGCGGACGTCCCCCAGCGGGGGCATGGTGCGGTGACCCTCGGCCCGCAGCCGCTCGGGGTCCGCGCCGCTGCCCGCCCGCCCGGAGGCGTTCACGACGAGGGGTTCGGCCGAGCCGGTGCCCGGACCGGCCACCAGCGCCATCAGGTCGCCACCCATGCCGCACATGTGCGGCGTGGTGACCGTCAGGGCCGCGCTGGTCGCGATCGCCGCGTCGACGGCGTTCCCCCCGGCACGCAGCACGGCGGCGCCGGCCTCCGAGGCCAGCCGGTCGACGCTGCAGACCAGCCCGTCAGGACCGGGAACGGTCTGCGTCTCCCAGGTCACGGGGTCTCCCACGTCATGCGGGCCGGGCCGACGGCGCCACCAGCGGCCACGGACGCTCGCGCTCGAACAGCGCCGCCACCGACAGCAGCAGCGCGTCGCTGTGCCGCGGCCCGACGATCTGCATGCCGATCGGCATCCCGCGAGGCGAGAGCCCGGCGGGGACGCTGACCGCGGGCACGCCGGTGATGTTCATGCCCATGGTGAGCCGGCCGGTGTTGCCCAGGCCCTCGACGTCGACCTCGCCGACCCGCGTGGGGCCGGGACCCTCGGCGGCGTAGGGGTCGTCGGGGTTGGTCGCGGCGAGCACCAGGTCGACGGACTCGAACAGGTCGGCGAACGACTCGTTGAGCTGCTTGCGCAGCGGGTCGACCGCCGCCGCGTCGGCGATGGTGAACGCCTCCGAGCGCGCCATCAGCGCGGCCACCTCGTCGGTGAGCAGCTCCCGGATCTGCGGCCAGTAGGCGTGCATGCCGTGCCACATCGTCGGCAGCGACGCCCCCGACCAGACGGCGGCCATGTCCGGCACCGCGAAGTCGACGTCGATCCGCCGCATGCCGGCCGCGGCGATCAGGGCCTCCGCCGCGTCCTCGATCGCCGCGACGACGTCGGGATGCACCACCGCGCCGCCGAAGTCCGGCAGCACCGCCACCCGCAGCCCGGCGAGGTCGTGGCTGCCCAGCCCCGCCTCGAAGCCCTCGACGCGGGGCAGGCTGAACGGGTCGCGGGGGTGTGCGCCGTTGGCGACGTCGAGCCAGCGGGCGGTGTCCCGCACCGAGCGGGACAGGCAGCCCACCGTCGAGTGCAGCGGCTCGATCTGCGCGAAGGGTGCGAACGGGATGGTCCGGAAGCTGGTCTTGATGCCGACCAGGCCCGCGTACCCGGCGGGGATGCGGATCGACCCCCCGCCGTCGGTGCCGGTGCCGATGGGCACCAGCCCCCCGGCCACGGCGGCCGCGGTGCCTCCACTCGACCCGCCCGGGGTCAGCGCCGGGTTCCACGGGTTGCGCGTCGTGCCGTGCAGCTTGGTGGAGGTGTAGCCGACGAGGCCGAACTCGCTGCTCGTCGTCTGCACCACGGGGATCGCGCCCCCGCGGTCGCGGATGCGCTCCACGTGCACCGTGGTGAACGGCCCCGTCGACCCCTCGAGCAGCCTGCTGCCGCGCGGGTAGGGCCAGCCCTCGACCGGCTCCAGCTCCTTGACCGCAAAGGGCACGCCGCCGAAGGGCCGGTCGACGTCGGCGATCCGGGCCGCCGCCAGGGCTTTCTCGGCGTCGACGTGGCAGACCGCGTTGAGCTCGCCATCGGCGTCGACGGCGTCCAGCACCGCCTGCACCGCCTCGACGGGGCTGATCTCGCGCGCCCGGAAGGCGCCGACGAGAGAGCAGGCGTCCTGCAGCCAGGGTTCCGTCACGCGGAGCGCTCCCTGCTCGGGAGGGCGGCGCCGTAGACGGCCGGGCCGCTGTCGGAGGTGGCGCCGTCGCGGGCGCGGTCGACGGCGACCGCCAGCGCCGCCAGGAAGTCGTCGGCCACGCGGACGTGGAACGGCGACACCATCAGGTGCAGCCCGCCGGGCTGCCGGTTGGGGAACCAGCCCTGCTCGGCGAGGGCGTCGGCCACGACCTTCATGTCCAGGACGTCGCTGCCGAACTGGAAGACGCACAGGTCCGGCGTCGACGTGATGGAGAGGCCGTCGATCGCCTCGATCCCGGACATCAGCCGGCGGGTGGCGTCGCGGACCTTGGTGGCCTGGCGGAGGTAGCCGTCCTCGCCGAGGTGGCGCAGCGCCGCCCACGCACCGGCGATCGGCGGCGCGGGCCGCGTGCCCGCTGCGGTCGGCGAGCCGTAGAGCCCGCCGCCCCAGGCGCCGTCGTCGAACCACCACTGGGTCCGGTACTGCTCGACGTCGCGGTGCAGCAGGACGCTCGCGCCCTTGAAGGCGTAGCCGTACTTGTGCAGGTCGGCGCTGATGCTCGTGACGCCCTCGACGCGGAAGTCCCACGGCGGCACCGGCTCGCCCAGCCGCTCCCAGAACGGCAGCATCATCCCGCCCAGGCAGGCGTCCACGTGGCAGAGCACCCCCGCCTCCCGCGCGATCGCCGCGACCTCCTCCACCGGGTCCATCACGCCGTACGGGTAGCAAGGGGCGCTGGCCACGACCATCGCGGTGTCCGGGCCGACGGCGGCGCGCATCTCCTCGACGACGAGCCGGTAGCCCTCGTCGACCGGCACCCGAATCTGGCGCATGCCGAGCAGGTGGCACGCCTTCGCGAACGCCGGGTGCGCGGTGATGCCGGTAACCAGCACCGGGTCGGCGATGCCCTTCTTCCGGGCCGTCTCCCGCGCGACCAGCACGGACATGAAGATCGACTCGGTCCCGCCGCTGGTCAGGCCACCCGCTCCCGGGGTGCCGTGCAGCAGGCCGGCCACCATGTCCGCCGCCTCCCGCTCCAGCCGGGCCAGGCTCGGGAAGCGCACCGGGTTGAGGGCGTTCTCCGCCAGGTACTCGCGGCTGACGTCGGCGAGCAGCTCCTCGAGCTCGTCGTCGTCCGGGTGGAAGATCAGCCCGAAGATGCGGCCGTTGCGCCAGTCGGCGTCGTCGTGCCGGTTGGCCCGCAGCTCGGCGAGGACGTGGGCCGCGCCGGTGCTCTGCGCGGGCAGCTCGGCGGATGCGGGTCGTGCGGCGGTCACGGTGCCTCCCGGGTGTGGCGGCGGTCACCTCCGCCGTCCGGCCGGACACTATCCGCCGCGGCCCGTCGCCACCTGACCGCCCGCCGTTATGGTCGGCCGGTGAAGATCCTCGTGCTGGGCGGTACCTCCTTCGTCGGTCGCGCGATGGTCGAGGAGGCGCTGGGCCGGGGCGACGAGCTCACCCTGTTCAGCCGTGGCCGTACCGGCACCGACCTGTTCCCCGACGTCGCCCGGCTGGTCGGCGACCGGGAGACCGGCGACTACGCCTCCCTCCGAGGCACCGACTGGGACGCCGTCCTCGATGTCAGCGCCTACGTCCCCCGCCATGTCGCGCAGGCCGCCGACGCGCTCGCCGGATCGACCGGCCGGTACCTGTTCATCTCCACCGGCGCGGTCTACGACGGCCGCACCGACGGCCCCCTGGACGAGACCGCGCCCCGCCGCGACCCCGAGCTCGGCACCGAGCAGGTCGACGGGCGCACCTACGGCCCGCTGAAGGTGGCGTGCGAGGACGAGGCGCTGGGCCGCTACGGCGACCGCGCCACGCTCGTCCGCCCGGGAATCGTCGCCGGCCCGCACGACCAGACCGACCGCTTCACCTGGTGGGCCCGCAAGGCCTCGCGCGGCGGGACGGTGCCGCTGCCCGGGCGCCCCGACCAGCCGGTGCAGGTCGTCGACAGCCGCGACCTCGCGCGTCTGGTCGTGACGCTGCTGCACGACGACCGGCCCGGCACCTTCAACGCCGTCGGCCCGGCCGAACCCGTGACGCTCGCCGGGCTGGTCGAGGCGTGCGCCCGCGGGACCGGCGCCACCGTGGACGTCGTCCCGGTGGACCCCGGGCTCGCCGGCGGCGCGGTCCCGCTCGTACTGCCCGACCCGCGCTTCGACGTCGGCATGCGCCGCAGCGCCGGGCTCGCCCGCACGGTCGGGCTGACCGCGACCCCGCTGGAGCAGACGGCGGCCGACGTCGTCGCCTGGGACCGCGAGCGCGGCGAGCCGCCGCTGGCGGTGGACCTCCCGGCCGAGCGCGAGGCGGCACTGCTCGCGGCGGCCGGGGGCTGATGCGCACGCCTCCCGGCCCGGTGCCCGTCGCCGCCGGGACCGCCGAGCTGCTGGCCGACGCCGACCGCGACGGGTCGTGGGTGCTGATGGTCGACGGCACGCCGCAGTCGCACGTGGACCTCGAGGACCCCACCCACCTGGAGTTCGAGTACGTCCGCCGCATGGGCCACGTGCTCGACCTCGCCGCCCCGGCGGGCGCTGCGCTGGACGTCGTCCACCTCGGCGGGGGTGCGCTGACCCTGCCCCGGTACGTCGCCACCACGCGGCCGGGCTCGCGGCAGCGCGTGGTCGAGATCGACCAGCCCCTGACCGACCTCGTCCGCGAGTACCTGCCGCTGCCCCGCAATGCCCGGGTCCGGGTGCGGGCGGGCGACGCCCGAGCCGCGCTGGCGACCCTGCATCCGGCGAGCGCCGACGTCGTCGTCACCGATGTCTTCGCCGGCGCCCGGACGCCCGCGCACCTGACCACCCTGGAGTTCGCCCGCGACGTCGCGCGCGTGCTCCGGCCCGGCGGGGTCTACGCGGCCAACGTGGCCGACGGGCCTCCCCTGCGGTTCGCCCGCGGCCAGGTGGCCACGCTGCGGCAGGTGTTCGCACACGTGTGCCTGCTGGCCGAACCGGGCACGATGCGCGGCCGGCGCTTCGGCAACCTCGTGGCCGTGGCGTCCGACGCCGACCTGCCGCTGGCCGGCCTCACCCGGGCGTGCGCGCGGGACCCGATGCCCTCGCGGGTGGTCGACGGCGAGGACCTCGTGCGCTTCGCAGGGAAGGCGCTGCCGGTCACGGACGCCGAGGCGCAGCCCTCACCCGAGCCGCCGGCCGGCGTCTTCGCCCGCTGAGCCCCGAGGAACGAGCGGAACGCTCAGCTCACCAGCCGTTGCCGCGGTGCAGTCCGCGCACGGCCGGGCGCACGTCGACCAGGTAGACGACGGCGGCGATGATCGCGGGCAGGCCCAGCAGCGCGATGGGGTTCTTCGTCAGGAAGATGATCACAGCGGCGAGACCGGTGATCGCGAGCCAGGCCGGCTTGGTGAGCTTGCCCATCGCCACGAAACCGTTCGCGGGGCGGATCAGCGCGTCGACGAAGGCCCACACGGTGAGCGCCTGGGCGGCGTAGTACAGGAGTAGGAAGACCAGCCCCTCGAACTCCGCCATGACCCGAGCCTACTCGCCGCCGGCTCCGCGACCGGTCGTCCGACGGCCCGACACCACCCGGCGGGGTCGGGTCGGGACGCGACAGGGCCCCGGAGCGCTCGCGCAGCTCCGGGGCCCTGGTTCGTGGGGTGGTGCGTCAGCCGTTGCGCTTGGCCGGCACGGCCGTGGCGTCGGCCCGCTTGGCGGTCCGGGCCCGGGTGACGCGCGCCGTCGTCGTCTTGCTGGTGGACGTGCGGGCGGCGCTGCTCTTCTTGGCGGCCGGCTTCTTGGCGGCCTTCGGCGCCTCGACGGCGTCCTCGAGCTCGCTCTTGGCGGCGTCGGCGGCGGCGTCGACCGACGACTCCGCCTTCGCGGCGGCCTTGCTGGCCTTGGCGGCGGTCTTCTGCGCCACCGAGGTGACCTCGTTGGAGGCCTCGACGACGGCCTCGGCGGTCTCCTCGAGGATGTCCTCAAGGGTGTCCTCGACGGCGTCGACGGCGCTCTCGGCGCGACGCACGACCCGGCGGAAGCCGGGCTGGCGGCGCAGGTCCTCGACGACCTCGGCACCGCGCTCGGCCAGGGTGTCCAGGGTGGTGGTGGCCTGCGTGCGGGCGATCTCCACCAGCTGCGCGACGGTGCTGCGCACGGCGTCGGGGCGAACGGCCTCGGCCAGCTGCTGCGCCGTGGTGCGGGCGGTGCCGGCGGCCTCGGTGGCCCGGGTGCGGGCCTCGCGGACGGCGAGGTCGGCCTGGACCTGCGCCTCGCCCGGCAGCGCCTCGGCCTTGCTGCGGAACTGGTCGAGGACGTTCTTGGCGCGCTCGACGGCCAGGTCACCTGCGCCGACGACGGCCAGGATCGGGGTGCGGGCCTGCTCGGCCAGCGAGCGGCCCTGGGCCACGGCGAGCTCGCCGTACTGCTTGACGGTCTGGGTGGTGGTCATGCCGACTCCTTGGAAGGGTGGGAAGGGGAGTTGCCGGGTGCGGCCTGCGGTGCGGCCTCGCGGACCGTGCTGGCGCGGTGCTCACGGACGTAGGTCTCGTAGAGCTCCAGCAGCACGGCCTTGTGCCGTTCGGACAACGCCTCGTCCGAGCGGATCGCCGCGACGGTGTCCGGGTTCCCGGAGCGCCGGTCGAGGATCCCCGCCTGCTCGTAGAGCGACTCGGCCGAGATCTTCAGGCCCCGGGCGATCGACGCGAGGATCTCCGCTGACGGCTTGCGGAGGCCCCGCTCCACCTGGGACAGGTAGGGGTTGCTGACGCCGGCGGTGCGGGCCAGCTCCCGCAGGGACACCTGGGCGGCACTGCGCTGCTCGCGGATGTAGTTGCCCACCTGCGAGCCGACGGCGGTGACGTTGTTCGTCGAGGCACTGGTGGCCTCGACGACCGACTCCGCCACGCTGCCGGCGACCCGGTCCACCTTCTCGCGGACCGTGCTCACCTGCTCGCGGACGAACTCTCCCGGTGTCTGCACGTCCACGACACTAATCGCCGGTGCTAGCTCCTGCAAGCAGAGCTGCTAGCACTGCGGTGAGGGCCTGGTCACACTCGTCGTCGCAGGTCAGGAAGCGAGCGCGGCCGACGGGCGGACCGCCCCCACGACTCCTCCGCCCCCGGCGACCGGGAGCTGCAACCACGGGGCGAGCTGCTCTGCGGGCACCCCGAGCCGACGCAGACCCGCGGCGAGCGCGGGCATCCGGCCGCGGTCACCACCGTCGTCGAGCTTGAGCGCCACCGCGCCCCCACCGGGGACGGCGGCCACGTGCACGCCGTCGGCACCGCCCTTGACCAGCAGGCCGGGGACGGCCTGCATCAGGGCGGTGTCCTCGCGGCCGGTGCCGGCGACGAACCACGGCTCGGCCCGCATGGCGTCGGCCACCGCCCGCCCGGGCGAGCCCGGCTCGGCCTGGACGAGGGAGAGGACGCCGCGGGCCAGCCCGGTCGGCGAGAGCGCGTGCTGCGGGGCGCCGCACCCGTCGACGACGACGGCGGACACCGGCTCGCCGGCCGCCTGGCCCAGCCGCTCCTCGATGGCCCGCTGCAGCGGGTGGTCGCGGTGGAGGTACCCCTCGACCGGCCAGCCGGCCGCCACGCAGGCGGCGAGCATCGCCGCGTGCTTGCCCGAGCAGTTCATGGCCAGCCGGTCCGGCGCCCGGCCCTCGACCAGCCAGGCCGCCCGGGTCGCCTCGTGCAGCGGCAGCGCCGGCGGGCAGCCCAGGTGCTCAGCCGTCAGGCCGGCCGCGCCGAGGATCGCCGCGGCGCGCTCGCGGTGGGCGTCCTCAGCGCTGTGCGAGCCGGCGGCGATGGCCAGCTCGGCGGCCGAGCCGGCCACCCAGCCGGCCGCGAGCAGCGCGGTGGCCTGGACCGGCTTGTTCGACGAGCGCGGGAGCATCGGCCGGTCGACCGCTCCTGCGGCCAGCAGCACCTCGCCGTCGGCGCCCAGCACCACGAGCGAGCCGCGGTGCACCGACTCGAGGAACCCGGACCGCTCGACCTCGACCAGGACGGGGTTCTCCGGCCAGGGTGAGGTGCTCATCGCCCTTCGTCGGCCAGTAGCGCGGCGACGTCGGCCTCGCCGTCGCGGTACCGGCGACCGAGCTCGCCGGCGAGGGCGTCCATGACCTGCTGCACGCCGCGGCGCCGCTCGGACAGCCCGACCTCGGCCTCGGCGAGCGCACGCGCGCCCTGTTCCAGCTTGGCGTCGCTCAGCTCGGTGATCGAGGAGAGGTCGACCCCCGGCGTCAGCGCGTTGACCCACGACTCGTAGGCGTCGGGGTTGGCCGGCTGCACCGTCTGGTGCCGGCCCAGGCCATGGGCCGGCCCGCGGCCCTTCTCGGCCAAAATCTCCGGGAGGAGCTCGACCAGCGACCGGCCGTCGTGCTCGGCGCGGCGCTGCAGCTCGCGGCGCACGATGTCCAGCCGTCCCTGCAGCAGCCGCCGGGTGTAGGAGAGGTTGACCTCCTCCTGCTCGGCCTGGCGGCGCAGGGTGCGCACCTCGGCCATGGAGCGGCGGGTGGCGTCCTCGAGGAACGCCGGCTCCAGCAGCGCGTCGACGGCGGCGCCGCCGGCGGGACTCGTCTTGGCACTCACGGTGCGTCCTCCATCGGTCAGCTTCTCGTTCCGCACGGTCTCGTCACGCCCGGGGCATCGTCGCAGACCGGACCGCCCGGATCCGGTCCCGCGCCGCCGCCCGGGTGTCGTCGACCTCCGCGACCGCGTCGTCGGGGTCGATGGCGGCGGTCGAGCCACCCACGGTCAGCGCGGCGTCCTGGGTCACCGACTGCTTGACCAGGGCCAGCGCGATGACGCCCAGTTCGTGGTGCCGGACGACCGTCCCGACCCGGCCGACCTCGCGGGCGCCCGCCAGCACGGGGGCACCCGGCTCGGTGAGGTCCTCGCTGACGCCGTCCAGGTGCAGGAGCACCAGCCGGCGCGGCGGCCGGCCCAGGTTGTGCACGCGGGCGACCGTCTCCTGCCCGCGGTAGCAGCCCTTGTCCAGGTGCACGGCGCTGGTCAGCCACTCGAGCTCGTTGGGGATGGTGCGATGGTCGCTGTCCCGGCCCAGCCGGGGACGGCGGGCCTCGACGCGCAGCGCCTCGTAGGCCTGCACCCCTGCGAGTCCCGCGCCGGCGGCGAGCAGCCGGTCGGCGACGACGCCGACGGAGCCGCGCGGCACGACCAGGTCGACGACGAGGGCCGTGCCGTCGCCGATCGGCCGCATGCGACGCACGAACCCGCCGTCGGGCAGCGCTTCGACCGCGTACTCCGCGGCGGGGGCGGGCAGTCCGGCCGCGGCGAGCACGTCGAGCGCCCGCGGCCCGACGAGGGAGAGCACCGCCCACTGCGCGGTCAGGAGCTGCGGCTCGACCCGGAGCATGAAGCGCATCTTCTCGAGGAAGGCGTGCAGCGCGGCACCCGTGCCGGGCTCGACGTCGGCCCAGGTCGTCCCTCCCAGCTCGGTGATCACCAGGTGGTGCTCCACGTGCCCCTGCGGGGAGAGGACCAGCGCCTCGCTGCCGGTCGCGTCACCCAGCCGGTCGAGGTGCTGGCTGGTGAGGCTGTGCAGCCAGGAGAGCCGGTCGGCACCCGGGACGGCGAGCACGTCGCGGTCGCTGCGGTCCACCAGCCCCGCACCCTCGGCGAGCAGCCGCTGCTCCCGCAGCGGGTCCCCGTAGTGGGCGGCCACCGCGAAGGCGGCGTCCGCCGGGTCCTCGACGGCGACGGCGCCCGGGCGGGACAGCAGGGTGGAACTCATGGGGTCTCCGATGCTCGTTCGCGGCACGCGCGGCACGTCCCGGACAGGGCGACGTGTCCCACGTCCACGGTGAAACCCAGATCGGCGGCCAGACGTTCCGCGGCGCTGTCCAGGAGATCCGGAGCGACCGAGGAGATCTCCCCGCAGGAGGCGCACACGACGTGCACGTGGGGGTGCTCGGAGGCGTGGTAGACCGGCGCCCCCTTGCCCAGGTGGGTGTGCCACACCAGGCCCAGCCGCTCGAGCAGCTCCAGGTTGCGGTAGACGGTCGAGGCGTCGGGAGCCGAGCCCTCCGCTCCGGCCTCCTCGCGCAACCGGGCGCCGATCGTCTCCGGGGTGGCGTGCTCCAGGGCCTCCACGGCCGCCAGCACCCGGCGCCGCTGGGCGGTCAGCCGCAGACCGCGGGCCCGCAGCCGCTCGGCCAGCGGTGCGCTCCCGTCGCCGGCCGTCCCGACCGCGACGTGCCCGCCGGCGTGCCCCGGATCGTGGTCGTGCCCCATGCCGCGACCCTATGCCCGGCGTCGGGCAGTCTGGACCGGTGACCGAACAGCGCAGCGTGGCGATCTGGCGGGACGGCGCGGCCGTGGCCGTCCCGGCCGACGAGCCCGTCCTCACCGCCTCCGACCAGGGGCTGGTCCGCGGGGACGGCGTCTTCGAGTCCGTGGCGGTGGTCGACGGGGCCACGCCGCACCTGGCCGCGCACCTCGCGCGCATGCAGCGGTCCGCCGCGCTGCTGGAGCTCGACCACCCCGGGGACGACGTCTGGCGGGCCCTCGCCGACACCGTGCTCGACGGGTGGCCGGCGGGGACCGAGGGGCTGCTCCGGCTCTTCCTCACCCGCGGTCCCGGCGACGGCGCGCCGCCCACCGCGCTCGCCCTGCTGGCGCCGGTGCCCGAGGAGACCGTCCGCCAGCGCACCTCCGGGGTCTCGGTGGTCAGCCTGTCCCTCGGCGTCCCGGCCGACCTCCGCGCCCAGGCACCGTGGCTCCTGGGCGGGGCCAAGACGCTCTCCTACGCGGTGAACATGGCCGCCTACCGCCACGCGCACCGGCTCGGCGCCGACGACGTCGTCCTGACCTCCCTGGAGGGGCAACTGCTGGAGGGGCCGACGTCGACGGTCGCGTGGGCCGCCGGCGGCACGCTGCACACGCCGCCGGTCGAGACCGGCATCCTGCCCGGCACGACCGTCGCGCGGCTGTTCGAACGCGCGGAGGAGACCGGCTGGCCCACGGCGCGCACCCGCGGCACCGTCGACGACCTGCACGCCGCCGACGCGGTGTGGCTGCTGTCGGGGGTGCGGGGGGCCGCCGCGGTGCACACGCTGGACGGGGTGCGGCGCACCGACGCCGGGCTCACCGCCCGGGTGCAGGAGCTCCTCGCCCGGTAGCCTGACTCCTGGTGCGCCGGGAAGTCTGGTCGGCAACGTCCTTCCCGACCCCTCTCCCGGAGCCGCCCCCGTGCCCAGCACCGCCTCCAACCGTCTCCTCGCCCGCGGATCGTGGGCCGAGGCGCAGCGCGTCGCCTCCGTCCTGCGCAAGGAGACCGTCGGCGGAGCCCTGCTCCTCCTCGGCGCCGCCATCGCGCTCGTCTGGGCGAACTCCCCGTGGGCGGAGAGCTACGAGACCCTCCGCGACACCCGCGTCGGGCCGGCGTCGCTGCACCTGGACCTGACGCTCGGCACCTGGGCTGCCGACGGCCTGCTGGCGATCTTCTTCTTCGTCGCCGGGCTGGAGCTCAAGCGCGAGTTCGTCGCCGGGGACCTCCGGGAGCCCCGGCGCGCGGCGCTGCCGATCGCCGCCGCCGTCGGCGGGATGGCGGTGCCCGCCCTGATCTTCGTGCTGTTCAACCTGGGCGGGGCCGACGGCGCGCTGAGCGGCTGGGCGATCCCGTCGGCCACCGACATCGCCTTCGCCCTCGCCGTCCTGGCGGTGATCAGCACCCACCTGCCCAGCGCCCTGCGGACGTTCCTGCTCACGCTGGCCGTCGTCGACGACCTCCTGGCCATCGTCGTCATCGCGATCTTCTACACCGCCGCGCTCGACGTCCCGGCCCTCCTGCTGTCGCTGCTGCCGCTCGCCCTGTTCGGCTTCCTGGTGCAGAAGCGGGTCCGCTCCTGGTGGCTGCTCCTGCCGCTGGCCGCGCTCACCTGGGTCTTCATGCACGAGTCAGGTATCCACGCGACGGTGGCCGGCGTGCTGTTGGCCTTCACCGTGCCCGTGGTCCGCAGCGAGGCGGCCGGTGGACCGGACGCGGGACCGGGGCTGGCGGAGCACTTCGAGCACCGGCTCCGCCCGCTGTCGGCCGGCTTCGCCGTCCCCGTGTTCGCGTTCTTCTCCGCCGGCGTCGCCGTCGGCGGCGTCTCGGGCCTGGGCGAGTCCCTGGGCGACAGCATCGCGCTGGGCATCATGTTCGGCCTCGTCGCCGGCAAGGCGATCGGGATCACCGGCGCCACGTGGCTGGTGTCCCGCTTCACCCGCGCCGAGCTCGACGAGCAGCTGAGCTGGACCGACGTCGTCGGTCTCGCCCTCCTGGGCGGGATGGGCTTCACGGTCTCGCTGCTGATCACCGAGCTCGCGTACGGCGCCGAGAGCGAGAGCTACGACCACGCCAAGGTCGGCATCCTGGCCGGCACCGTGCTGGCCGCCGTCCTGGCGTCGGTGATCCTGCGGCTGCGCAACCGTCGCTACCGGGAGATCTCCGCCCAGGAGCGGGTGGACGTCGACGCCGACGGCATCCCCGACGTCTACGAGGCCCCTGAGGACATCGGCCCGGCGCGACCGCTCTGGCGGACGGTCGACGACGACGCCGAGCACGACCCGGACCGGAGGGGCCCGGCGCCGTCGGCGCAGCCCCGTCCCCCGTTCGCCGAGAGCTGACTTTTTCGGTTGCCGGAGCCTCCCGGGCCGACGTACCGTCGTCGTACACGAGAGAGGAGGTGGTCCGTAACTTTGCTTGAGTACAGGACTCGTGAGGTGGCTGTCCGCTAGCCGCCGTCCAGATGGGCCGCCCGTTCAGACGACAGTTTGAACGACGGCAGATCGCCCGTCCGTCGTACGGCGGCGAGCGAGAACCGGACAGTCACCCGACCCCCGGGCCGCCGACATTTGTCCAGTCGGCCCGCGTGCAGCTCCCTCTCCGGAGGACAGCGCCGCGGAACAGCCCGGGGGTTGTCCGTTTCCCCGGTAGGTTGCGCCCCATGGAACTCGGAGGCCTCCCGGTCGAGACCGACGTCTCCTGCGGCGTGTGGATCTCCGCCGCGCGCCGTCGCGGCGACCCGGCCACCGTGGCCGCCCTCCTCCCCGCCACCTTCGCGGCCTACGCGCGGGTGTTCCACCCCGCGGTCCGCTACGACGGGGACGACGACGTCGAGGTGAGCTGGGCCGAGGTGGCCGCGTACAACGGCACCACCGCCCATCTGCTGATGCAGTGGCACACCGTCACCGGCAGCTGGGACGCCCAGCCCTCCGAGCACCAGGCCGCGTTCTGGGACGACGGCCCCGCGGAGGGGCACCTGCCCGTGACGGTGGCCGCCCGGCTGGCCGCCGTCCTCGCCCGGCACACCACCACGCCGGAGGACTGCGTGTTCGGCCGGTGGGACGGCTTCGGCTTCGACCTGCCCGACCCCGACGTCCCGCCCCGGTTGCTGTTGCGCGGCAAGCACGACGTCGTCCTCGTGCGCGGCGCCGTCACAGACGCCGTCCGCAACCTCGCGCCCGAACCGCACGAGCAGAGCGCCAACGTCTGGTGGCCGGCCGACCACGCCTGGTGCGTCGTCACCGACATCGACATGACCAGCACCTACGTGGGCGGCTCGGCCGCGTGCATCGCGGAGCTGCTCGGCACGCCCGGGCTGGAGGCCGCTCCGACCGGGCCGGACGACTCGACCGCCTTCTCGGCCGACACCCTCAACCCCCGCCCCCGCGAGCGCTGAGGCGACGGCGTCCTGGCGATGCCGACCCGCCTCACCTGAGTGCAGTACGTGCACGAACCGTCGTCTGCGGGCCTCCGGGGCGACGGTTCGTGCACGAACGGCCACCCCCGCGAGCGCTGAGGCCTACAACCGGGCGAGCTCGGCCTCGAGGTCGTCGAGACCCAGCGACCCCTGGGACAGCGCGGCCATGTGCCAGGCCTTGAGGTCGAAGGCCTCGCCCCGGGCCTGCCGCGCCTTCTCCCGCCCGGCCAGCCACGCCCGCTCGCCGAGCTTGTAGCCGATCGCCTGGCCCGGGATGCCCAGGTAGCGGACCAGCTCGCTGTCGAGGAAGGCGAGCGAGGCACCGGAGTTCTCGCCGAGGAAGGCCCGCGCCAGGTCCGGCGTCCACGGCTGCCCGCGGTGCCCGGCCAGCGCACCCTCGGCGTCGTCCGGGATCGGCAGTTGCAGGTGCATGCCGATGTCGATGACCACCCGCACCGAGCGCAGCTGCTGGGCGTCGAGGAAACCCAGCCGGGTGCCCGGGTCGGAGAAGTGGCCCAGCTCGTCCATGAACCGCTCGGCGTAGAGCGCCCAGCCCTCGACGTTCGCGCTCACCGAGCCCACCGAGGTCTGGTAGGTCGAGAGCTGCTTCGCGACGTACGCCCACTGCGCCAGCTGGAGGTGGTGGCCGGGAACGCCCTCGTGGTACCAGATCGAGACGAGGTCCCAGAGCGGGAACCGGGTTCGGCCCAGCGTGGGCAGCCAGGTGCGGCCCGGGCGGGAGAAGTCCTGCGAGGGGCGGGTGTAGTACGGCGCCGCCGCGCTGCCGGGAGGCGCGATCATCGCCTCGACCCGGCGCAGCGGCTCGGCGAGGTCGAAGTGCGTGCCGTCGAGCTCGGCGATCGCCTCGTCCATCATCGACTGCAGCCGGACGCGAATCTCCTCGACGCCCTCGACGGCCGGCCCGCTGGTCGCGAGCAGCCGCATGGCCTCCATCGGGGTCGTCCCGGACTGCACCCGGTCTGCCTCGGTCCGCTGCTCGGCCAGGATCCGCTTGTGCTCAGCCCAGCCCCACGCGTAGACCTCCTCGAGCCCCTGGTCCGGCCCGAGGTCCGAGCCGGTCCAGCGGCGCACCGCCATCGCGTAGCGGTCGCGGCCGACGGCGTCGGGCACGCCCTCGGTGCGGGGGCCGTACTCGTCGCGCAGGTGGTCGCGGATGTCGGCCACGGCGGCGTCGGCGGCCGCGGCGGCGGCGAGCAGCTCCGGCTGGAGCGCTTCGGGCCCCGCGGCGACGAACGAGGTGAAGAACGGGCCGGCCAGCCACTGGTCGAGCTGCTCGACGACGGTGCGCACCTGGCGGGGGGCGACCAGCAGGTCGCGGCGCACCGCCTCCTCGAGGGTCTCCCGGTAGCCGCGGTAGGCCTCCGGTACGCGGGCGATGCGGCGGGCGATGACGGCCCAGTCCTCGTCGGTCGCCGTCGGCATGAGCGTGAACACCTGGCGGACCGAGTGGACCGGGCTGAACAGGATGTTCAGCGAGCGGAAGCCCTCCCCCGCCCAGTGCGCGTCGAGCTCGGCCGTGAGCCGCTCCCGCAGCAGCCGGGCACACCGCCGCTCCACCGGATCGTCGTCCAGCGCGGGGTCCTCCGCCAGCACGCGGTCGAGCTCGGCCAGGGTGGCGCGGACCAGGGACACCTCGGCCTCGAGCCCCTCCGGCGAGAGGTCGGGCAGCCGGTCGTCGCCCGGGCGGACGCCGAGCGAGGTGGCCAGGATCGGGTCGAGCTCGCAGGCGGAGGCCACGTAGCCGTCGGCCACCTGTCTCGGGGTGGCGGGGGAGCCGGGCGACGGCGGGGTGGTGGGGAGCGCGTCGGTCATCGGATCCTCTCCAGCCGGGCGGACATGGTGGGCCGCAGCTCCCCGCCTCCGACGGCGCGGTCGACGGCGTACATGAGCGCGCCCTCGACGATCCCGTAGAGGCGAACGGCTCGGGTCACCTCGGGGGCGTCGGGCGTGCGGGCCACGACGTCGGTCGCCAGCTCCCAGCTCGTCGTGCTGCGGGCGGCGCCGACGTAGATCTCCAGCACCCCGTCCGCACCGGCCACGAGCAGCTCGACGTCGTCGCCGTCGCCGCGAGGGCGCCAGAAGCCGGTTTCCCGGACGTCCGGCCCGACGACCTGCCCGTCGTCGGTGAGCCGCCAGGTGCGCGAGTCGTAGGCCAGGAAGCCGCGCCCGTCGTGGCTGAACCGCACCCACTGGCCGAACCGGAGATCCTTGTCGGAACCCGCAGCTGTGCCGCTGAGGACGCCCTCCCCGTGCCACTCCCCCAGCAGCGGCAGCACCGACAGCAGCTGGTCGGAGACCTCGGGGCCGCTGCGGACGTCGACGGTGTCGGGGACCGGCAGCTCCGTGGGCGCGCTCATCGCCGGCCCGCCTTCGGGCGGCGCGAGGTCCGCACGGCGCCGTAGCCGCAGGCGAGCGCGGCGAGCGCCGCCAGGGTGACGAGGACCCAGGCAGAAACCATGCCGACCACGGTAGTGACGGGCGGGGACCGCGGCCTCAGGCGGGCTCGCGGAGGGCGGCGGCCGTCGCGCCCACCACGTCTTCCCACGGCGTGGCCGCCAGCCCGAAGGCGGCCGTCGTCGCGCTGCCGTCCGAGACGTACTCCCGGTCCCACTGGTGCCGGATGGCCACGACCTCCCGCATCATCGGGACGGCGAGCCCGACCGCCCGCAGCACCGGCCACGGGATGCCGCTGACCCGCACCGCGGGCGCACCCATCGCCTCCGCCAGATCGGCCAGCGCCTCCCGCTGGCTGCGCGGGGCCGTGGTGGGCACGTGCCAGGCACGTCCCAGCGCCCGCTCGTCGGTACCGAGGGTGGCCAGCGTGGCGGCCACATCGGGCAGGTAGGCCCAGCTGCGGCGCACGTCGGGATCCCCGACGACCCACGCACGGCCTCCGGCGCGCAGCGCCGGCAGCTGGCGCGTCAGGTGCGACTGGCCGGCGGGCACCTGCGGACCGACGAAGTCCGCAGCGCGGGCCTCGGCGACCCGCACCCGGCCCGCCGCGTGTGCGGCGAGCGCATCGGCCCACATCCGGTTGCGGACCCGCCCCTTGACGTCGGTGGCCGCGAGCGGCGTGTCCGGCGTCATCGGCCCCGTCGGCCGCCCGTACCCGTAGAGGTTGCCCATGGTGACCAGGACCGCTCCGGTGCGCTCGGCCGCGGTGAGCAGCGCCGCGGCCACCGGCGGCCAGTCGGTCGGCCAGCGGTGGTAGGCCGGGTTGACCGCGTTGTAGAGGACGTCGGCACCCGCGGCCGCCCGGGTGAGCGCCCCGGCGTCGGCAGCGTCGACGCTGCGGTGCTCGACGGAGTCCGAGGAGGTCCCGCCGCTGCGGGACAGCACCCGCACGGTGTGCCCACGGCCGACCAGTTCCTCGGCGGTCGTCGTGCCGACCGGCCCCTTGCCCACGATGACGTGCAGTCCCATGACGCGCTCCCTGCTGCTTCGGCGAGAGCGACGCTCTCGGTCAGGAGCGATGCTCCACCCGCCGTCCGCACGCTGTCAAGAGCGGTGCTCTCCCTTGCGATCAGTGATCTCGTCCGGCATGCTCGACCGGTGCCCACCGCCCGGGAGCGCGTCCGCGCCGAGCTGACCGCGGAGATCACCGACGCCGCGCGCCGGCAGCTGGCCGAGGTCGGAGCCGCCGCCCTCTCGCTGCGCGCCGTCGCCCGCGAGGTGGGCCTGGTCTCCTCGGCGGTCTACCGCTACTTCCCCAGTCGCGACGACCTGCTGACCCGGCTGATCATCGACGGGTACGACGCCCTCGGGGAGGCAGCGGAGGCGGCCGACTCCCCCGGCGCCGACCCGCGGTCGCGCTGGCTGGCGGTCTGCCGTGCCGTCCGGTCGTGGGCCCTGGCCCACCCGCACGAGTACGCGCTGCTCTACGGCTCTCCGGTGCCCGGCTACTCGGCGCCGCAGGACACCGTGCCGGCCGCCTCCCGGGTCGGGGTGGTCCTCGGCCGGATCCTGGGCGACGCCGCGCGGTCGGGCGCGCTCCCCGACGGCACCGGGGAGCGGGACCCCGCGCTGATCAGCGACGACGCGGCTGCGGTCCTCGGCGGCGAGCACCCGGCCATCGACGACACCGTGCGGGTGCGCGCGCTGCTGGCGTGGAGCTCGGTGTTCGGCACGCTGAGCTTCGAGCTGTTCGGGCACTTCGTCGGATCGGTCGAGGACGGCGACCGCTACTTCGACCGCGCCATGACCGACCTCGCCGCCCTGCTCGGACTCTGAGTGCCGTTCACCCCGAGCCACGCGGCCGCCGTCCTGCCGTTCCTGCGGACGCCGCTGCCCGCGTCCGCGCTGGTCATCGGCAGCATCGCCCCCGACCTGCCCTACTACCTGCCGGTCGACATCCCCTGGGACACGCACACCGCGACGGCCCTGGTGACCTCCGACCTCCTGCTCGGCGGGCTGGCCTGGGTCGTCTGGCACGGGGTGCTCGCCGAGCCCGCCCTGGCCTGGGCACCCGGAGCCCTGCGCACCCGGCTCACCGGTGTCCGCCCCGGCCTCGCGGCCCGGGTCCGGAGCGTCCCGGCGATCGTCCTCGTGGCACTGGCGCTGGTCGTCGGCGCCGCCACCCACGTGCTCTGGGACGAGTTCACGCACGCCGGCCGGTGGGGCACCGAGCACCTGCCGGCGCTGGCGAGGGAATGGGGCCCGCTGCCGGGGTACCGCTGGCTGCAGTACGCCAGCGGCGTCGTGGGCGGCGTCGTCCTGCTGCTCTGGCTGGCGCGCTGGTGGCGGCGTGCACCGCGCGGGCCGCTGGCGGCCCGGCCGGCGGCCTGGCCTGCCTGGGTGGTGATCGCCGGGTCGGGGCTGATGGCCGGCGTCGCTGGCGCCCTCACCGCCCCCGACGTCCGCAAGGCGGCCTACGCGGGAGCGACGTGGGGAGGCGGCACCGCACTCGGCGTCGCCCTGGTGCTGGCCGCGGCCTGGCAGATCCACCGCCGGCTCCGCCGGTCCAGGGCTGCCGTTCCCCGCGCCCACTAGGCTGGCGTCGAGCGCCCGGGCGGCCACCGGGCGGCACGTCCCCGGTGGTGGAGCGGAGGTACGCGTGCGGACGCCCGAGGAGGAGCTCGCACGCGCGCTCGCCCGCTACGAATGGGTGCTGGCCAACGTCGCCGACGGGATCTACGGCCTGGACGCCGACGGCCGCGTCGAGTTCGTGAACCCCTCGGCCGTCCGCATCACCGGCTATCCGCTGGACGAGCAGCGCACGGTCGACCAGCACCGCCTGCTGCACCACCACCGCCTCGACGGATCGCCCTACCCGCGGGAGGAGTGCCCCGTCTGGCAGGCCCTGCGCACGGGCCGGACGGTCACCGCCGGCGACGAGGTGTTCTGGCGCAAGGACGGCACCCCGGTCCCGGTGGAGCTGATCGCGGTGCCGACCGTCGAGGACGGCGTGGTGACCGGCGTCATCGTCTCCTTCCGCGACCTCACCGAGCGGCGGGAGGCCGAGCAGCAGGCGGCGGAGATCGACCGGCTGGCCCGGGAGGCCAGTGCGTCCCGGGCGCTTTCCGACCGGCTGCAGGAGGCGCTGCTCACCCCGCCACCGGAGCCCGACCACCTGCACGTCGTCGTCCGGTACCAGCCGGCCGGCCACGAGGCCCTGGTCGGCGGCGACTGGTACGACGCGTTCCTGCAGCCCGACGGCGCGACAGTGGTCGCGATCGGCGACGTGGTGGGCCACGGCAGCGACGCCGCCGCCGCCATGGGTCAGCTGCGCGGGCTCCTGCGGGCGCTGTCCTACGACAACGACGAGCCCCCGGCGGCGACGCTGAGCCGCACCGATCGGGCCGCCCAGGGCCTCGCCGTCGGCACCCTGGCCACCGCCATCCTCGCCCGCGTGGAGCGCCACCCCGACGTCCCGGTGAGCGGCCGCCGGGTGCTCCGCTGGAGCAACGCCGGCCACGTCCCCCCGCTGCTGCTCTCCCCCGACGGCAGCTCACGGGTGCTCGACACCCGGCCGGACCTGATGCTCGGCGTCGACCCTGAGGCCCCACGACACGACCACACCGTCGAGCTGGAGCCCGGGGACACCCTGTTCCTGGTGACCGACGGGCTCGTGGAGCGGCGTGGATCGGACCTCGACGAGGGCATGGCCCGGCTCCAGGAGGCGCTGCGCGATCTCGCCGGGGAGCAGCTCGACAGGCTGCTGGACACGATCCTGGAGCGGCTGGTCCCCCTGGCGGGTCAGGACGACGTCGCCGTCGTCGCCGTGCGCGCCTACCGCGAGGACCGCCCGCGGCCGCCCGAGGCCGGCCCGAACGTCCTGCCGCCCGGCGTGTCCTGACTCGCCCGACGGAGGCGCGATGCCCTGCTCACCGGACGGCGGCGAGCGGGATCCGGGACGGGTCCCGTCCGACGTCGTGCTCGACCACTGCGTCGGTGCCGGCCGGGAACAGGCTCCGGGTCAGCGCCCAGCGCGACACGACGGGCATCCGTGGGACGAGAAGAGCCACGAGGATCAGAGCCAGGAACGGCATCGCCACCGCGTGCAGGGCGTCCCCGAGGAACTGGATCTCGGTACGGCGGCCACTCAGCCAGAAGGCGACGAGGAACGAGCCCACCAGGAAGCGCGCCCCGGCGGCATTCACGGTCAGACATCCGGCGGACACGAACAACAACGAGAACGTCCGGTAGTCGAAGCTGCTGGTGAGCAGGTACGTGACCAGGGCCGGGCCTGCGCCGATGAGGACCGCGGTCGTGGCCGCCTCGTTCGGCCGCAGACCGTCCGCGACCGCACGGGCTGCGCGACGGAGCACCGGCACGGTCAGGAGTACCAGGAACACGACGACGAACGACAGCACCCCGATCACCTGGTCCCGGTTGTAGATCGGGCCGAAGTCGTGCATGCGGCCGAAGGCAGGTAGCACCCCGGCACCGAAGGTCGTCACGTTGACGCTCGGCGTGGCCGCCCGGATCTCCTTCCAGTACGGGAGAGCCAGCAGCCCGAGCGACACGAGGCTGCACGCCGTCACGACGAGGAACTGGCGGAGGCGGCCGAACGCCAGGACCGCTCCCGAGGGGAACAGCTTCAGGCCGGCGGAGACCGCCACGAACGGGACCGCCCACCAGGCGCGGCCGGACGAGATGAGCAGGGCAGCCGTCACCAGCGCGACGAGGACGAACAGGTCCGTGTTCCCGCGCGCGACCATGAGGAACATCGGCGGGGAGGCGGTCAGCGCCGTCACCACGGCGACCCGGCCCGGTGTGGGCCGGCCGAGGAAGTGCCCGTAGAAGGCGCTCAGCGCGACGAGCCCGCCGAGGACCAGCACGGAGCCGAACCAGAGCGTGTCCGCGCCACCGACGCCGAGCAGCCGGAACGCCTCGGTCCACACCGGCGGGTAATTGTAGGCCCGGCCGGCGGGATCGCAGACGGCTGCACCGACGGTGCCGGCGGACGGGTCGGTGCAGTCGGCGTTGTAGGTCACCTGCGCCAGGTCGAGGAACGTCGGCAGGTCCCGGACACCCACGACGAGCCACCGGCCGGTCAGTTCGAGGACCAGGCTCAGGAGTCCGAGGGTGACCGCCGGCACCGACCACAAGGCGTAGCGCCGCACCGTCGTGTCCATGCCGGTGAGGCTGCCTCAAGCGGACGCTCCGCCGGCGACGTGGCGGGACGTTCCTGAGGTGCCTGGGACCTCAGAGGCGGTCGGGATGCATGAGCCGGACGAACCGGTCCGGCACAGCAGGGCCCGTCCCCCAGTGGTGTGGGGGACGGGCCCTGCTGCATGCTGCCTGCCCCCGCTCGCGAGCTCGCCGCGAGCGGTGCGGGGACGCGGTTCCTACTCGATGACGACGGTGGTCTCGTTCAGGCCGACCTCGGCGTCGATGACCCGCTCGCCCTTGCCGACCGCGGCCAGGGAACGGACCTTCCACGTGCCGGGGGCGGCGAAGAACCGGAACTCACCCTCCGGGCTGGTCACCACCTCGGCGGTGAACTCGTCGGTGCCGTCCAGGAGCCGGACGTAGGCACCGGCCACCGGGGCGCCGTCGTGCCAGACCGAGCCCTGGATCACCGTCTGCGTGCTCAGGTCGATGCCCGCGAGGGTGCCGCCCTGCTTCGGTGCTCCGCACATGGGTCAGCTCACTTCTCGATCGGGACGCCGACCAGCGAGCCGTACTCGACCCAGCTGCCGTCGTAGTTCTTGACGTTCTTCTTGCCGAGCAGCTCGCTGAGCACGAACCAGGTGTGGCTCGAGCGCTCGCCGATGCGGCAGTAGGCGATGGTCTCCAAGCTGTCGTCGAAGCCCTGCTCGCCGTACAGCGCCGCGAGCTGCTCGTCGCTCTTGAAGGTGCCGTCCTCGTTGGCGGCCTTGCTCCACGGGATGTTGATCGCCGTGGGCACGTGGCCGGCGCGCTGCGACTGCTCCTGCGGGAGGTGCGCCGGGGCGAGGATCTTGCCGGAGAACTCGTCGGGGCTGCGCACGTCGACGAGGTTCTTGCTGCCGATCGCGGCCACGACCTCGTCGCGGAAGGCGCGGATGGACAGGTCGGGCTCGCTCGCGACGTACTGCGTGGCGGGCCGCTGGACGGCGTCCTTGGACAGCGGGCGCCCGTCGAGCTCCCACTTCTTGCGGCCGCCGTCCATGAGCTTGACGTCGCGGTGGCCGTAGATCTTGAAGTACCAGTAGGCGTAGGCGGCGAACCAGTTGTTGTTGCCGCCGTACAGCACGACGGTGTCGTCGTTGCTGATGCCGCGCGAGGACAGCAGCGCCTCGAACGCGGACTTGTCGAGGTAGTCGCGGCGGAGCGGGTCCTGGAGGTCCTGCTTCCAGTCCAGCTTGACGGCGCCCTCGATGTGGCCGCCGTCGTAGGCGCTGGTGTCCTCGTCGACCTCGACGAAGACGATGCCGGGCTGGCCCAGGTGCTCCTGGACCCAGTCGACGGTGACGAGCACGTCGTTGCGGCTCATGGTGGTGGTCCTCCGGATGATCGGTGTGCGGTGGATCGGTCAGGGATGCGGCGGCCGGCCGCGGTTCGCCCGAACGCGCAGATCAGGGGGAAAGGGGCATCCCGACGGCGTTCGCGCGCGTCTGGACGACGGATGTGCCGTCCTCAGGGAGCCGGACAGAGGCAGCTGCCGACGCGGCACAGGTCGACTGTGCGGCGCGAGGTCAGCAGGATGCCCACGGCGCGAGGATAACGGATCATCCGTGGCGCCCGAGCCGGGCGTCGACGAGGGCGGTCAGCTCCGCCGCCGCGGGTGCGGAGTCGGCGCGTCCCAGCACCGCTCCCGCGCGGTCGAGGAAGAACAGCGTCGGGGTGCTGCGGACGTCCAGGGCGCGAACCTCGTCGAGGTGGCTCTCCGCGTCCACGTGCACGTAGGCCAGGCCCGGCCGGGTGGTGCGGAGCTGCTGCAGCCGGGCCCTCGTCGCCCGGCACGGCCCGCAGAACGCCGTCGAGAACTGGACGACGGTGAGGTCGGCCTGCTCCGGACGCACCCCGAGCCGGGCGAGGGCCTCCGCGGCCGGCAGGGTCTGCTCCGTCACGTCCGGGGCAACGGAGCCGCGCCGGGCTGCTATTCCGCGGTCAGCACCGCGTCGGTCGCCTCCACCCGCACCTCGACGCCTTCCGCGCCGGGGGCGACCCCGGTGAGCTGCAGGCCGAAGGGGAGCTGCGGGACGGTGTAACGCAGGTCCAGCAGGTTGCTGACCCGGTCGACCAGGACGTCGGGGATGTCCACGCCCGCCCCCGCGGCCTCCTCGACGTCGACGACCAGCTGGTCGCCCTCGAGGACGACGGTTCCGGCGGCGGTCACCGGCAGCGTCCGGCCGAGGACCTCGACGGTCCGGGTGATCCGCAGCCCGTCGCCCTCCCGGGCGACCGTGGCGTCGCTGCCCAGCTGCGCCGCCAGCAGGTCGTACGCCAGCGTCGCGGTGCCGTCGATGCGGTCCACCGGCACCTGCTGCACCGACCCGGACAGCACCGTCCTCAAGGGCACCTGCACGCCGCGCAGCGAGACCGCCGCCCGGGTGCCCGCAGGCTGCCCCAGCTCCTCGGCGTCGAGCGAGACCCGCACGTCCTCGTAGCGGCCGGCGACCACCTGGGTGAGGAACGGGAACCCGGTGATGTCCACCTCCGGGGTGCCGACCAGGCCGCCCTTGCCGGCCAGCTGGTCGGCCACGCGGTCCTCCGCGATGCCCACCGCGACCCGGTCGGCCAGCAGGGTCAGGCCGGCGAGCAGGAGGAGGACGACCAGCAGCGCCCTCACCGGGACCGCGTCACAGCGTCGCCTGCAGGGCGAGGACGACCGGTGCGCACGCAGCGACGGGGAGGGCCACCTGGATCACCGGGAGCACCCACCGGGAGAACCGCTGCTCGTCGGCCGGCTCGTCCTCCTCCGCCGTGGCGCCGACGACGACGTAGCTGGCCACCAGACCGGTCAGCGCCGCCACCCCGGCCACCACGCCCCCGTGCACGAGGGAGCGCTGCTCGTCGAGCACGTCTCCGACGAGACCGGCCGCCACGACGGCCACCGCGGCCCCGGCGAGGACGGCGAGGACGGCGCCGACCAGTCCGCGCGGAACGCCGTCGGCGAGCTGCGGCCGGGGCAGGACCAGGTCCACGACGTGGCCCACGACCAGCGCCGTGCCGACGGCCAGCAGGGCCACGAGGGCCCGCTCGGAGCCGTCGTCGGTGCGGCCGAGCAGCAGGAGGGCCGCCAGCGAGGCCACGGCGACGAGCATGAGCACCGCGACCGACAGCGAGGCGACGAGGTCGTGCCGGGGACGGCGGAGCATCTGCTGCACCACGACCGCCAGGAACCCGACCCCGACGACCGCGAGCAGATCGCCCAGCTCCGGGTCCTCGGGCAGCACGAGAGCCAGGTCCGCGGCGACCGCGGCGCCGGCGCCCACGGCCAGCGAACCGGCGAAGCCCTGGGCGCCGGTGACCAGCACCCAGCACAGGACCAGCCCCAGCTGCAGCACGAGCACGGCGGCCAGCCGCCCGGTCTGGCCGAGCAGCTCCGGCAGGCCCACGAGCAGCGCGACGGCGAGGACCGCGAACACGGCCGCCGGCAGGTGGTGCTCCCGCGCGGTCAGGCGGGAGGTCGGTGCGGCGCTGCTCACGGCTCCGATGGTGGCAGACGCCGGGCCTCCGGCAGCTCACCGCCGCGAGGGGGGTTCCGCGTCGGGCCTGCCCCTGCCGGGACGCGTCGGTTATCCTGCCCACTCACCTCGACAGCGTCGTCGACGGCTGCCACGGCTGCGCGTCGTGGGAACCCTGCGAGGAGACGACATGCGACTGGTCCTCATGACCTCGGCGCGACAGGCGACGACCGAGGTGCTGCCCGCGCTGGGCCTGCTCGGTCACCAGGTCCGCGTGGTCGCCCCCGAGCTGTCCAGCCTGCTCGACGGCGACTCCGGCGACGTCGTCCTCGTCGACGCCCGTCACGACCTCATCCGCGCCCGCACGCTGTGCGGGCTGCTCTCCTCCACGGGTGTGGCCGCCGCGCTGGTCGCCGTCCTCGCCGAGGGCGGCCTGGTCGCCCTGTCGGCGGACTGGGGCGTGGACGACGTCCTGCTCGACACCGCGGGTCCCGCCGAGGTCGACGCCCGGCTCAAGTGGGCCACGGCCCGCCGGCTGGCCGCGTCCACCCCCGCCGACGGCGCCGACAAGGGCGTGACGCAGGCCGGGGAGCTGGTCATCGACGAGCACAGCTACTCGGCGAAGCTCCGCGGGCGCCCGCTCGACCTCACCTACAAGGAGTTCGAGCTCCTCAAGTACCTGGCCCAGCACCCGGGCCGGGTCTTCTCCCGCGCCCAGCTGCTGCAGGAGATCTGGGGCTACGACTACTTCGGGGGCACCCGCACCGTCGACGTCCACGTGCGGCGGCTGCGCGCCAAGCTCGGCACCGAGCACGAGGCGCTCATCGGCACGGTGCGCAACGTCGGCTACAAGCTGGACCAGCAGGTCGCCGACGCGACGACCCGGACCCCGCAGGTCGAGAGCGACGCCGAGCTGGTCTGATGGGGCGATGAGCTCCCAGCCCCGCGTCGACGTCGACGCGGTCCTGTCGCTGCTGCGCGCCGCGGCGGCGGCCGACGGCGTCCGCCCGGTCTCGGAGGAGAGCGAGCTCAGGCTGCAGCACGGCACCGGGGACGGCTCCGACCTCGCGGTCCACGACGCGGGCGAGCTGGCCGGCTACGCCCGCTACGACGACGGCACGGCCGAGCTGGTGGTGCACCCGGCGTTCCGGCGACGCGGGCACGGCCGGGCGCTGCTCCGGCAGCTGCTCGAGCTGGCCGGCGACCGGCCGCTGAGCGTCTGGGCGCACGGCGACCTGCCCGGATCGGCGGAGCTGTTGGCGCCGCACGGCTTCACCCGCGCGCGGGTGCTGCTGCAGATGCGCCTGCACTTCGACGACACCGACGCGGCCGGCATCGAGGCCGACCCCCGGCCCGGGCTCCCGGACGACGTCCGCGTGCTCCCCTTCCGCCCGGGCCGCGACGAGGAGGCCTGGCTGCGGGTGAACGCGCGGGCCTTCGACTGGCACCCCGAGCAGGGGCGCATGACCGCGGCCGACCTCTCGGTGCGGGAGGGCGAGCCGTGGTTCGACCCCGCCGGCTTCCTCATGGCCTGGCGCGGGGACCCGGACGCCGGCGGCACGCTGCTGGGCTCGCACTGGACGAAGGTGCACCCGGCGGGCGACGCCGGGCCCGACCCGGTGGGCGAGATCTACGTGCTGGGCATCGACCCGGACGCCCAGGGGCTGCGGCTCGGCGGCGCGCTGACCGATCTCGGCCTGGCACACCTGCGGCGGCAGCGGCTGCGCTCGGTCCTGCTCTACGTCGAGGAGGACAACGAGGCCGCCGTGCGTCTCTACGAACGCCGCGGGTTCACCCGCTTCGCCGTCGACGTCTCCTGGCGTCGCGAAGGGGCCTGAGACCCGTTCGGGGGTACGCCACGCGCCGGTTCACCCGTTGGACGTATGACGGCTGCCACACCATTGCCCAGACCTCGATGGGCGTTCACCCCGCGTTCACCGAGCAACCGGAATGCGGCCACTTCGGCTCCCTAGCGTCCCTCTCGTAGGTCCCATGCTGCCCGGAAGACGTCCGGGCGAAGTCGAGAGGCACTGAGTTGAAGCTCAGCACCAAGACGCGCGCCACCACCCTGTCCGTGGCGCTCGCCGGCACCCTCGCGCTCAGCGCGTGCGGCGCTTCCAACGAGTCCGAGGGCACCGGGAGCGGCGGCGGATCAGGCGACGCCGCCGAGCTCACCGGCGACCTCGTCGGCGCTGGTTCGAGCGCCCAGCAGTCGGCGATGGAGGCCTGGCAGGCCGGCTTCCAGGGCGAGTACCCGGACGTCAACTTCAGCTACGACCCGGTCGGCTCCGGTGGTGGACGCGAGCAGTTCCTCGCCGACGCCGCTGACTTCGCCGGCTCGGACGCTGCGCTGGACGACGAGGAGCTGACCGCCGCGCAGGAGCGCTGCGCCGGCGGCGAGATCTTCGAACTGCCCAACTACATCTCGCCGATCGCCGTCATCTTCAACCTCGAGGGCGTCGAGGAGCTGAACCTGGCACCGCAGACCATCGCGGGCATCTTCACCGGCGCGATCACCAACTGGAACGACCCGGCGATCGCCGCCGACAACCCGGACGCGACCCTGCCCGACCTCGCGATCACGCCGGTCCACCGCGCCGACGACTCGGGCACCACGGACAACTTCACCGACTACCTCTTCCAGGCCGCCGGTGACGTGTGGACCTCCGAGCCGGACGGCGTCTGGCCGCTGCAGGGCGGCGAGGCCGCCAACCAGACCAGCGGTGTGGTCGGCGTCGTCGAGAGCACGGTCGGAGCCGTCACGTATGCGGACGCCAGCCGGGCCGGCGACCTGGGCGTCGTCAGCGTCGGGGTCGGCGAGGAGTTCGTCGCTCCCAGCTCGGAGTCGGCCTCGGCCGTCGTCGAGAACTCCCCGGCCGTCGAGGGCCGCGGCGAGTACGACTTCGCCATCGAGGTCAACCGGGCGACGGAGGGCTCGGGCGAGTACCCGGTCGTGCTGGTCAGCTACCACATCGGCTGCATCGAGTACGACGACCAGGAGACGGCCGACAACGTCAAGGCGTTCATGGAGTACGTGATCAGCGAGGACGGCCAGGCGGCCGCCGAGGAGAACGCCGGCAGCGCCGCGATCTCCGAGGGTCTGCGCGAGCAGGCTCAGACGGTGGTCGACGCCATCACCGCCGCCAGCTGACACTGGCACCCGCGATGGCCCGGGACGTCCGACCGACGTCCCGGGCCATCGCACCGCCCGGACCCCCGGGCCCATGCACCCCACGCACGATCCCCATGGAGCAGCGGTGACCGCCACGAAGGCCCCGTCCGAACCCCCGCAGCAGCGCGCCGTGCGGAGGCCGGGAGACCGGATCTTCGCCGGTAGCGCCCAGGGCTCCGGCATCTTCATCCTGCTCGTCCTCGCCGGCGTCGCCGCCTTCCTCATCAGCGAGGCGATCCCAGCCCTCACCGCCCCTGCGGAGGACATCCCCGGCGGTGAGGGCCTGGCCAGTTACATCGGCCCGCTCGTCGTGGGCACGCTCCTCGGCGCCGTGCTCGCCCTGCTGATCGCCACCCCGCTGGCAGTCGGGATCGCGCTCTACATCACCTACTACGCCCCGCGGCGGATCGCCGCCACGATGGGCTACGTCATCGACCTGCTCGCGGCCATCCCGAGCGTCGTCTACGGCTTCTGGGGATTGGCCGTCATGGCGCCGACCCTCGTCCCCTTCCACCTCTGGGCGGCCGACAACCTGGGCTTCATCCCGTTCTTCGCCGGCCCCGCCTCCACGAGCGGCCGCACGATGTTCACCGTCGGCCTGGTGCTGGCGGTCATGATCCTGCCGATCATCTCGGCGATCGCCCGCGAGGTCTTCAGCCAGGCGCCGGCGCTGCACCGCGAGGCGGCGCTCGCCCTCGGTGCCACCCGCTGGGAGATGATCAAGATGGCGGTGCTGCCCTACGGCAGATCCGGCGTCATCGCCGGCGCCATGCTCGGCCTGGGCCGGGCCCTGGGCGAGACCATGGCGGTGGCCATCGTGCTCTCCGGCGGCGCCGGCGCCACCGTGAACCTGATCAGCAACTCGAGCCCCTCGACGATCGCGTCGAACATCGCACTGCGGTTCCCCGAGGCCACCGGGCTGGGCGTCAACACCCTCATCGCGAGCGGCCTGGTGCTGTTCCTGATCACCCTCCTGGTCAACATGCTCGCCCGCTGGGTCGTGAACCGGCGCGCCGACTTCTCCGGAGCCAACTGATGTCCACCACCACCCAGCTGCGTCCGACCTCCTCCCCCGGCCAGGACCCGGTACGGGTGGAGCGACGCCTGCCCCGGTTCGCCCCGTTGGGCCTGTTCCTCGCCGGCATCGCCCTCGGGGCCGGGCTCTCGGCCCTGACCGGCTTCAGCGTGACCTCCACCGTGATCTACGGCGTCATCCTCGGCACGCTGGCCGTCTACGTCGCCTCGCGTGCTGTCGAGGGGCGACGGAAGGCGACCGACCGGCTCGTGACCTCGCTGGTGACGACCGCCTTCGGCATCGCGATGGTCCCGCTCGTCTCCCTCGTCTACACGGTGCTCGACAGGGGTCTGGCCCGGCTGGACGCCGACTTCTTCTCGGCCTCCATGTTCCGGGTGGTCGGCGAGGGTGGGGGCGCCTACCACGCGATCATCGGCACGCTGGTCATCACCGCCCTCGCCACGGTCATCTCGGTGCCCATCGGCCTGCTGACCGCCATCTACCTGGTGGAGTACGGCACCGGCCGCCTGAAGAAGGCGATCACGTTCTTCGTCGACGTCATGACCGGCATCCCGTCGATCGTCGCTGGCCTCTTCGCCTTCGCCCTGTTCACCCTGCTGTTCGGGAACAGCTTCCGCGCCGGCGTCATGGGCGCCGTCGCCCTCTCCGTGCTGATGATCCCGGTGGTCGTACGGTCCTGCGAAGAGGTCCTCAAGCTCGTCCCGAACGAGCTGCGGGAGGCCAGCTACGCCCTGGGCGTGCCGAAGTGGCGCACCGTCGTCAAGGTCGTGCTGCCCACGGCCATCGCCGGGCTGGGGACCGGCATCACCTTGTCGGTGGCCCGCGTCATCGGCGAGACTGCTCCCCTGCTCATCACCGTGGGGCTCATCACCGGCACCAACCTGAACCCATTCGACGGACGCATGGCGACGCTGCCGGTGTTCGCGTACTACCAGCTCACGCAGCCGGGCACGGCCACGCAGGCGTTCCTGGACCGGGCGTGGACGGCGGCGCTCGTCCTGATCGTCTTCGTGATGGCGCTCAACATCCTCGCCCGCCTGATCAGCCGCTTCTTCGCTCCCAAGACCGGTCGCTGACCGAGCCCCACCAGGAGGACATCACGTGGCCAAGCGCATCGAGGTCTCCGACCTCAACATCTTCTACGGCAACTTCAAGGCCGTGGAGGGCGTCAACGTCTCCATCGAGCCGCGCAGCATCACCGCGCTGATCGGCCCCTCGGGCTGCGGGAAGTCGACCTTCCTGCGCTCGCTGAACCGGATGCACGAGGTACTCCCCGGCGCGCGTGTGGAGGGCAAGGTCGTCATGGACGGCCAGGACCTCTACGGGTCGGACGTCGACCCGGTGAACGTCCGCCGCCAGATCGGCATGGTCTTCCAGCGGCCCAACCCGTTCCCGACGATGTCCATCTACGACAACGTCATCGCAGGCAACCGGCTGAACAACAACCGGATGAAGAAGTCCGACACCGACGACCTGGTCGAGAAGTCGCTCAAGGGCGCCAACCTCTGGAACGAGGTCAAGGACCGCCTCGACCGACCGGGCTCGAGCCTGTCCGGTGGCCAGCAGCAGCGGCTGTGCATCGCCCGTGCGATCGCCGTCGAGCCCGACGTGCTGCTCATGGACGAGCCGTGCTCGGCGCTCGACCCGATCTCCACGCTCGCCATCGAGGACCTGATGGCCGAGCTCAAGGAGCGGTTCACCATCGTCATCGTCACGCACAACATGCAGCAGGCGGCGCGGGTGAGCGAGCAGACCGGCTTCTTCAACCTCAACGGCGTCGGGCAGCCCGGCCGGCTGATCGAGTTCAACCCGACCGAGAAGATCTTCAGCAACCCCGACCAGAAGGCGACGGAGGACTACATCTCCGGCCGCTTCGGCTGAGCACATCGTCGTCCTCCGGACGACACCGCGGCCAGGAGCCGTACCCCTGCGGCACGGAGCGCGTCGGTCGCTCGGTCGCGGGACCCTCCGGGCCCCACTCCTCACGACCTAGCTCAACAGCGGACGGCGGCCGCTCCCGGAACGGGGGCGGCCGCTGCCGTGTCCGCCTCGGGCTGCGGCTCCGGAGCGGGGGCCGGGGGCGGCACCGGGACCACCGACTCGTAGCCGGGACCGATGACCAGCTGCACGGTGTCCCCGAGGGAGTCGCTGCCCTGCAGCACGGCACCGGGGACGGCGGCGGCCACGGTGCGAGCCTGCGCCACGGTGCCGGGACCGTGCCGCACCACGGACTGGCTGACGGTGCCCTCCGCGTTGCCCACCGTCCCCACCACGAAGCCCCCGGCCCGCAGCGCGTCGGCCACCGTGGCGGCCAGGCCGCGGGTACCGGTCCCGTTGAGGACGTCGACGGACACCTCGGCCGGCGGTACGAGGGCGGTCTGCGGATCCGCGGCGACGGCGGCCTCCGCGGGCGGCTCCTCCCCCGCGGCCTCGGACGGGGCGTCGTTCTCGGCGGCGAAGCCGTCCGGGACCCGGCTGCCGTCGATCACCGCGTCGAACAGGGACCGGGTCCCCGCCCCGTCGAGCAGCACGAAGGCCTCCTCGCCGCCGGCGGGCACGTGTCCGACCTGCGCCACCGGCAGGCCGGTGCGGGCGACGGCGTCGCCGGAGACGTTCCCGAGGGACGTCGCCAGTGCCCGGAGGTCCCCGAGCGTCGTCTGCTCGTCGACGGTCAGCGCCTCGGCCGCCCGGCTGAGGAAGCGGGCCAGCGTGGGCGGATCCAGCACGACGTCCCGGGACATCGCCGCGCGCAGCGTCGAGGTGAGCAGTCGCTGGGTGCGCTCGGCGACCGCGGTCCCGGTGGCGTCCGTCCCGTCGCCCGCGGGCCGCAGGTAGCCCGCGGCGGCCTCGCCGGAGAGCTCCGACGCACCGGAGGGCGGAGGCACCGCTGCCGCCGCCGTCGCCCTCGAGGGGACGACGCACATCGGGACGCCGCCGAGCGCGTCCACCATGCCGGGCAGCCGCGCCAGGTCCACCTCGAGGTAGTGGTCGACCCGGACCCCGGACAGCTGCTGCACCGCGCGCACCATGCAGGAGGGCCCGCCGTCGAGCAGCGAGCGGGCGAAGGCCTCGGTCGTGGGAGCCCGCACCTCGCCGTCGGCCGAGCGGCACGCCGGGGTGTCGACCAGCGCCGTCGGCGGGAAGCCCACCAGCACCGCGCGCTCGCCGTCCTCGGAGACGGAGGCCAGCAGCGTCGCGACCGAGGCGGGCCCTTCCTGGTCCGGCACGCCGGTGCCCACGACGAGGTAGGTCTCGGAGGCCTCCTGCAGCTGGGCGGCGAGGATCTCCGGGCCGTCGGTGGCCAGGGCCTCGACCCGGCTGATCTTCTGGTCGACGTAGAAGTAGAGACCGAGGTGGTAGAGCAGTACCACTCCGGCGACGGCCGCCAGCGCGATCGCGGCGCGGACCAGCCGGCGGCGGCCCGGGGTGAGCTCCCGTCGTACGGGACGCGGGGGCCGCAGGCGGGTGGCGCCGGTGCGGACCGGCGGCGGGACGGTGCCGGGCAGGGGCGGTATCGGGCCGCTGCGGCGCGACGGCCGGGGGTCGGGCTGCCAGTCGGCGGGTGCGCCGGGCACCGGGGGGAGGGCCGGCCGCGGTGCGGCGCCGGGTACCGGCGGCAGGCCGTTGCGCACACCGGGCGGCGGCGCGGACGGCGCCGAGGGCTGCGCGCCCTGGCGGCGGGCGGCGCGGCGGCCGCCGGTGGTGGGGCCGCCCGGTCGGGCCAGCAGCTGCTCGACGGTCAGCGGCTCGGCTGCGCCCCGTCGTCGCCGGGAGCCGTCGGGAACGCCGCGGGCGCCCGCGTCGTCGGCCGTCGGCTCGTCCCCCACCGGTGTCGACACCTCTGTTCGTGGTCTGTTCTGGTTCCGCCCGGGAGGCGGCAGCCCTCCACGATACGGAAGCCGGGCGCCCCGACCGGTCGACGCGCGCAACGCGCGCACGCTGGCTCGGCCCATCCGATGGCGTGCCACGGAGATGTGCGCAACGGAGGACGTGCGTAGCGTGCTGGAGGTGAGACTGCCCTCGATCCCCGGCCCCTCCGATGTCGTCGCCGCTGTCACCGGCGCACGCGACGGGGTGGCGGACGCACTCGCGCTGGTCCCGCGCGTGGCGTCGGTGCTGGGCCGCGTGGAGGAGCTGCTCGACCAGGTGTCGTCCCTGCTGGCCCGGGTCGACGGGGTGGTGGACCGCGCCGACGAGATCATCGAGGGGGTCGCTCGCACCAACGACAAGGCCGACGAGGCCATCGAGGCCGTCGACCGGACCAACACCAAGGCCGACACCGCCATCGAGGGGGTGGGGCGCACGAACGACAAGGCCGACGCCGCCATCGAGGGGGTGGGGCGCACGAACGACAAGGCCGACGAGGCCATCGAGGCCGTGGCGCGGACCAACACGAAGGCCGACACCGCTATCGAGGCCGTCGGGAAGACCAACGACAAGGCCGACGCCGCTATCGGCGGGGTCGAGGCGACGTCGTCCCGGGCCGACGCCCTCGTCGGGCGGGCCGAGGGCATGGTCGGGCGCGTCGAGCCGATCCTCGACGACTACGCGCCGGCGCTCACCGCGCTGGCGCCGTCGGTCCGCCGGCTGGCGACGAGCCTCGAGCCGGACGAGGTCCAGGCCCTGGTCACCCTCGTGGACCGGCTGCCGCAGCTCATCGTCCACCTGGACGAGGACATCCTCCCGATCCTGGAAACTCTCGGGGACGTGGGCCCCAACCTGAGCGACCTGGTCGACACCGTGCAGGACATGCGTCAGGTCGTGAAGGGTTTCCCGGGCTCCCGCCTCTTCCGCCGCCGCGGGGCGGAGGAGATCGCCGAGGAGGAAGCCCGGGACGAAGGATGATCGTGCGGTCCTTCTCCTAGTCCTGCCCCTCCGTGGCGCCGGGGCCGGGACCGGTCTCCGTCGGATAACCGAGGGCTCGGGCCACGTCGCCGATCCGTTCGTAGGTCTCGCCCTCGGGCAGCCGCTCCAGCTCGGCGACCACGGCGTCGGGCGCCCGGTTGTCCATCGCCTGCTCGATGAGGTCGGTGCGCGTGCCCGGGAACGGCGCCCGGGTCAGCCAGCGGGCCAGCTCGGCGCGGGCGACGACGGCGTCCTCGGTCATCCCTTGGGGAACCCCACCGGTGAGCGTGCTCGTCGGACTCGCGGTCAGGTCCGGGTCGCCCTCGGCGACGGGCTCGACCTCGCGCCACTCCTCGGAACGGGTGGGGCGATCGCCCTTGAGCATCCCCTGGATCTCGTGCTCCAGCTCCTCGTCGACCCGCGGGTTGTGCTTGGTGCTCCGCGCGCTGACGCCGGCGAAGGCGTCTCCTGGCTCGGTCACGTCGTCTCCTGTCTGTTGCCCGGCGGGTGCCGGGTGGATCAGTCCTTGTCGAGCGCGGAGGGCTTGTGGACGGCGGTGCCGCCGCTCTTCTCGCTCTTCACCTCGTACTGCGGCTCGTCCTTGCTCGCCTTCACCTTCCGGCCGGAGGCCTCGGTGTCGGAGGTGATCTTCCGTTCGACGGTCCCCTCGGCGGTGCCGCCGTGGCTCTTCCAGGTGACGTGGTCACCCTTCTTGAAGTCGTCTGCCATGACCGGCTCCTCGCGCTCGTGGACGGTGGTGGGCTCCCCGTGCCCGCCGTGGGTCCGCAACACACATCCGGGGGCGCGTCGGCTCGATCACCCGTTCGGGAGCAGGCCTCACCCGTGCGGGCGCTGCCAGGGGGCGTCCGGTCACCTAGCGTGCTCGTCGACGGAGAACGCACCGCAGTCGGGCGGAGTCGGGCGGAGCCGACCCTCACGCTGCGTCACGTGCGCCGTCCGCGATCGCCGGCCCGGTCGACCCCATTCCCCCGGGGACGGCCGGGTCGGCCCCGCCGGCACCGCACTAACCTCCAGGGGTGTCCGTGTCCTCCCCCGCCGGCCCACCCCTGGACGGACCTGCGCCGGACGGCCTGCGCGCCGTCGACGTCCTCACCGTGACCGCGGTCAGCGACGTGACTCCCTCGGTGCGCCGGGTGTTGCTGAGCGGCCACCCGGACGCCGTCGCCGCCGCCGGTCCCACGGTGAACCTGCTCGTGCCCCGGGTGGGCGACGCCGAGCCCCGCTGGCCCCGCATCCAGCGCGACGGCCGCATCGTCTGGCCCCAGGGCAGCCACGGCGTCGCGCTGCGCAGCTACACCGCCCGCCGTCAGGACCCGGTGGCCGGCGAGATCGAGATCGACTTCGTGCTGCACGGTGACGGACCGGCCGCCGCCTGGGCCGCGGCCGCCCACCCCGGCGCGCTGCTGGCCGTCGCGGGTGCGGCCTCCCTGGCCGAGCGACCGGCCCGCTGGCTGCTGTGCGCCGGCGACGAGACCGCGCTGCCGGCGATCAGCCGGCTGCTGGCCGGCGCCGATCCGGGGACGACGGGCGTCGCGTTGCTCGAGGTCGCCGGGCCGGAGGAGGAGCAGCCGCTCGCCGCACCACCGGGGATCGCCGTGCACTGGCTGCACCGCAACGGCACGCCTCCGGGCGAGGGCACGCTGCTCGTGGACGCGGTCGCCGCCCTCGACCCGCCGGGCACCGACGACGTCTTCGCCTGGGTCGGCGCCGAGTCGGCCGCCGTCCGGGCGATCCGGGCCGACCTGCGCGGCCGGTGGGGGCTGGGCCGGGCCCAGCACCACGCGATCGGGTACTGGCGCCGCGGTCGCGCGATGGCGCCTGCCGGCTGAGGCTCTCCCAGCCGCCTCACAGGTAGCGTCCAGACCGACCGCAGCTGGCACCGTCACGCTCGATCCCATGACGACGGCACCCGCTCGCACCACCGGAGGATCCGTGGCCGGAAGTTCGCAGACCCGCGCCCCCGAGGCCCGGCTGCTCGTGGTGGACGACGAGCCGAACATCCGGGAGCTGCTCTCGGCCAGCCTGCGGTACGCCGGCTTCGACGTCGCCACGGCCGCCGACGGCCAGCAGGCGCTCGCCCTCGCGGAGTCCTTCCGCCCCGATCTGCTCGTGCTCGACGTGATGATGCCGGGGCTCGACGGGTTCGGCGTCGTCCGCCGGATGCGCGAGTCCGGCCGGCGCACCCCGGTGGTGTTCCTGACCGCGCGCGACGCCGCGGAGGACAAGGTGTCCGGGCTGACGCTCGGCGGGGACGACTACGTGACCAAGCCCTTCAGCCTCGACGAGGTGATCGCCCGCATCCGCGCGGTGCTGCGGCGCACCGCTGGTGCCCAGCAGGCGGCGGAGGCCCCACGGCTGACCTTCGCCGACATCGAGCTGGACGAGGAGAGCCACGAGGTCATCAAGGCCGGCACGCTGATCAGCCTGTCCCCGACCGAGTTCAAGCTCCTGCGCTACCTGATGGCCAACGCCGGGCGGGTGCTCTCCAAGGCGCAGATCCTCGACCACGTGTGGAACTACGACTTCAACGGCGAGGCCAACGTGGTGGAGTCCTACATCTCCTACCTGCGCCGCAAGATCGACACGACCGAGCCCCGCCTGCTGCACACCATCCGGGGGGTCGGCTACACGCTCCGCCTGCCGCGGGGAGCATGACCGAACCCTCCCCGGCTCCCGTCCGCAGCGGCCCACGGGTCCCGCTGCGGATCACGCTGGTCGCCCTGCTGGTCGCGCTCGTCGCCCTGGCCCTGCTCGCGACCGGGTTCGCCACCACGTCGCTGCTGCGCGACTACCTGACCGACCAGCAGGACGACGCCCTGCGGTCGGCGGTCAGCCAGCCGGGCCCGAAGGAGTTCCGGGCCTGCCTGGAAGGTGGCTACCAGTCACCGGGACCACGCGCGGCGTACTACGGGTGCTACGGACCCGGCGCGACCGAGGTGGTGGACCTCCAGGGACCGCCGGACGCGGAGGGCATCCCCGAGATCGACCCGGTGCGCATGGACGACGGGAAGTACGACCGCGCCGCCGTCACCGTCCGCGCCGACGACGGGACGAGCTGGCGGGTCATGACCGGCCGGCTCCCCGACGGCTACACCCTGGTCGTCGGCATCGACCTGGAGGACGACGAGAAGGCGATCGGCCGGCTGGTGCGCATCGAGGTGTTCGTCGGCCTCGCCGTCCTCGCGATGCTCGGCGTCGCCGGGTACCTGCTCGTCCGCAACAGCCTGCGTCCGCTGGCGGAGGTCGAGCGCACCGCGCAGGCGATCGCCGCGGGCGACCTGTCCCAGCGCGTGCCCGAGGGCGACCAGCGCACCGAGGTGGGCCGGCTGTCGACCGCGCTCAACGGGATGCTGGCCCGCATCGAGAGCGCCTTCCGCGCGCAGCAGGCCTCCGAGGCCGAGGCCCGCGGTTCGGAGGAGAAGATGCGCCGCTTCGTCGCCGACGCCAGCCACGAGCTGCGCACCCCCCTGACGTCGATCCGCGGGTTCGCCGAGCTCTACCGGCAAGGCGCCGTCGGCTCCGACCAGGAGGTCGCCCGGCTGATGTCGCGTATCGAGGCCGAGGGCTCCCGCATGGGCGTCCTGGTGGAGGACCTCCTCCTGCTCGCCCGCCTGGACCAGCGCCGTCCGCTCTCCCTGACGCCCGTCGACCTCGCGGCCATCGCGGGCGACGCCGTGCACGACGCCCGCGCCGTGCAGCCCGAGCGACCCATCACCCTGCACCTGGACGAGTCGCTCACCGACGTCCCGGTCGTGCTGGGCGACGAGGGCCGGCTACGCCAGGTGGTGGGCAACCTGGTGACCAACGCCCTCACGCACACCCCGCCGGGGACGCGGGTCGGCGTCTCCGTCGGCCAGGACGCCGGCGGCGACGTGCTGCTGCTGCGGGTGAGCGACGAGGGGCCGGGCATGGACGCCGCCGACGCCGCCCGGGCGTTCGAGCGGTTCTACCGGGCCGACACCTCCCGCACCCGGAACGGCGACGGCGCCGAGGCGGGCGGGAGCGGACTGGGGTTGGCCATCGTCGCCTCCCTGGTCGAGGCGCACGGCGGCACGATCGCGCTGGACACCGCCCCTGGCCGCGGAGCGACCTTCACGGTGGGCCTGCACCGCGGCGGGCCACCGGCACCGGCGGCCGGCACCGCGGACGGGACCGCCGACCGGCCCGGCTGAGGCCGCCTGTCACCATTCGGACGTGACCTCGAACGACAGCGGCGCCGCGCCCGACGCCGAACTGATGACGGCGACGACCGACCTGGGCGATGCCCTCCGCGAGCTGATCGAGGCCTCGGTGACCACGACGGCGCCGACCGGCGAGGTCGCGGCGGCCGCGGAGCTGGTGCGGGCGGCCATCGCCCGGATCGACGGCAACCCCCGGCCGGCCGCCCAGCTGCCCCGCCTGGACGACCCGTCCGAGGGCCGCCGGGTGTTCAACCCGGTCACCGGCATCGCACACCCGTTGGCACCCCCGCTCGTCGTCCGAGCCGAGGGCGACGGCGTCGTCGCGGAGGTCACCCTCGGGCTGGCCTACGAGGGCCCGCCCACCTTCGTGCACGGCGGCATGAGCGCGCTGTTCATGGACCAGATGCTGGGCAGCGCCGCCGGCGCCGCCGGCCTGTGGGGCATGACCGCCCACCTCGAGCTGGACTACCGCGGTCCGCTGCCGCTGCAGACCCCCCTGGTGCTGCGCGCCCGCGTGGAGTCGCACGAGGGGCGCAAGGCGAACATCTCGGGCACCATCGCCCTCGCCTCGGCCCCCGAGAAGGTGCTGGTCGAGGCGCGTGGCCTGTTCGTCCTGCCCCGCCCCGAGAAGCAGGCCGCCTACTTCGGCGCCGTCACCGACGCGTCGGGCAACCACGCACCGCCGCGTCGTCCCGGTGACGCGACCGCGCTGCGGCTGGCCTGACCCGGTGGACGACGTCGCGGTCGCCGCCTCCGCCGCCCGAGCCGCCGCCGGCGTGCTGCTCGCGCTGCGGGCCGACGGCGCCCTGACCGGCCGCGCCCTGGGCGACGCCGGCGACGCGGCCGCGCAGGAGGCGATCAGCGCGGTGCTCGCCGCGGAGCGCCCCGGCGACGCCGTCCTCAGCGAGGAGGCCGCCGACGACGAGCGGCGGCTGTCGGCCGACCGGGTGTGGATCGTGGACCCCCTCGACGGCACCCGCGAGTACGGCGAGGCCGGCCGCGCCGACTGGGCGGTGCACGTGGCGCTGTGGGCCCACGGCGAGCTGGGCGCGTCCGCCGTCGCCCTGCCGGCGCTGGACCAGGTCCTGGTCACCGAGCCCGCGCCCGCACCTCCCGCACGTCGGAACGGACCGGTCCGCATCGCGGTGAGCCGCACCCGTCCCCCGGCGGAGGCCGACGCCGTCGCCCTGGCTCTGGGCGGTGAGCTCGTGCCGATGGGATCGGCGGGCTACAAGGTGCTGGCCGTGGTGCGCGGCGAGGTCGACGCCTACGTGCACTCCGGCGGGATGTACCAGTGGGATTCCGCGGCACCCGTCGCCGTCGCCCGCGCCGCCGGCCTGTCCACGACCCGGATCGACGGCGCACCGCTGGTCTACAACGAAGCCGAGCTCTCCCTGCCCGACCTGGTCGTCTGCCGCCCGGAGCTGGCGGAGCCCATCCTGGCTGCGGTCCGCACGGGGCGATAGCGGACACTGGAGGGGAATCCGCACCGATCCGATGGGGTTGGTGCTCAGGACGTGCCAGCCCCCGAACCCCGGAGATCTCACCCCGTGACCACGCCCGACTACCGGCTCAGCCAGCTGGAGACGCTGGAGGCCGAGTCCATCCACGTGATCCGTGAGGTCGTCGCCGAGCTGGAACGGCCGGTGCTGCTGTTCTCCGGCGGCAAGGACTCCATCGTGATGCTGGAGCTGGCCCGGAAGGCCTTCGCCCCGGCCCGCATCCCGTTCCCGGTGATGCACGTGGACACCGGGCTGAACTTCCCGGACGTCCTGGAGTTCCGCGACAAGCGCGTGGCCGAGCTCGGCGTGGAGCTGGTCGTCGCCTCGGTCCCGGACGCGATCACCGCGGGCACGGTCAAGGAGGAGCCCAACGGCTCCCGCAACCGGATCCAGACCCCGGTGCTGCTGGACGCGGTCGAGGAGCACGGCTTCACCGCGCTGTTCGGCGGCGCCCGGCGGGACGAGGACAAGGCCCGCGCCAAGGAGCGGATGTTCTCCTTCCGCGACGAGTTCGGCCAGTGGGACCCGAAGAACCAGCGCCCCGAGCTGTGGGACCTCTACAACGGCCGGATCCACCTCGGTGAGTCGATCCGCGTCTTCCCGCTGTCGAACTGGACCGAGCTCGACATCTGGCAGTACATCCTCAGCGAGGAGATCGCGATCCCGTCGCTGTACCTCGCGCAGGAGCGGGAGGTCGTCGAGCGCCAGGGGATGCTCTACGCCGTCAACGAGTTCATCCGGCCGCGCGAGGGCGAGCAGGTGCGGCGCGAGACCGTCCGCTACCGCACCGTCGGCGACGCCAACCTCACCGCCGCGGTCCTGTCCGAGGCGACCACCGTCGAGGAGGTCATCGCCGAGATCGCGGTGACCCGGATGACCGAGCGCGGCGCGACGCGCGGCGACGACAAGGTCAGCGACGCCGCCATGGAGGACCGGAAGAAGGAGGGCTACTTCTGATGGCCATCCAGACGCCGGATGCGCCGGCGCCGGAGCAGCAGCAGGACGCGCACGACGACGGCCAGCAGCAGCAGCCCGGTGGTCCAGCCCACCCGCTCGGCCACGACAGGGGACGACGCGCCGAACAGGTCGCTGAACCACGCGCCCGCGGCGTAGCCCACCGCATAGCCCAGCAGGACGACCAGCAGCGCGGGCGCGGCCACCGCGAACACGAACATGCGCACCTCTTCCGGGCTCCGCGCCCCAGGGTGCGCCGCCCCGCCGTCCGCTGCCAGGAGACCGACAGATGACCCCCGTGGACGAGCCCGTCGACCTGCACTCCCCCGCCGCCGAACAGGCCCACGACATCGCCGTCGCCCGCAAGGACATCCTGCGGATCGCCACGGCCGGTTCCGTCGACGACGGGAAGAGCACGCTCATCGGCCGGCTGCTCTACGACAGCAAGGCCGTCTTCGAAGACCAGTACGAGGCGGTCGAGCGCGCCAGCAAGGGCGATTACGTGGACCTCGCGCTGCTCACCGACGGCCTGCGCGCCGAGCGCGAGCAGGGCATCACCATCGACGTCGCCTACCGGTACTTCAGCACCCCCCGGCGGACGTTCATCCTCGCCGACACCCCCGGGCACGTGCAGTACACCCGCAACATGGTCACCGGCGCCTCGACCGCGGACCTGGCGATCGTGCTCGTCGACGCCCGCAAGGGGATGCTCGAGCAGAGCCGGCGGCACGCGTTCCTCGCCTCGCTGCTGCGGGTGCCGCACCTGGTCGTGGCGGTCAACAAGATGGACCTCGTCGACTGGTCGGAGGCCACCTACGAGGCGATCCGTGACGAGTTCACCGCCTTCGCCGCGAAGCTGAACATCCCGGACCTGACGGTCGTCCCCATCTCGGCGCTCAACGGCGACAACGTGGTCACCCGCTCGGCGAACACCCCCTGGTACCAGGGGCCGTCGCTGCTGCACCACCTGGAGCACGTGCACGTGGCCAGCGACCGGAACCTCGTCGACGCCCGGTTCCCGGTGCAGTACGTGATCCGCCCGCAGTCCGACGCCCACCACGACTACCGCGGCTACGCCGGCCGGGTGTCCAGCGGCGTGCTGCGCACCGGCGACGAGGTCCAGGTGCTGCCCAGCGGCCTGACGACGACGATCGCCGGCATCGACGGCCCGCGGGGCCCGGTGGACGAGGCGTTCCCGCCCATGTCCGTGACCGTGCGGCTGGCCGACGACCTCGACGTATCCCGCGGCGACCTGATCTGCCGCCCGGCCAACGCACCGCACGTCACGCAGGACCTCGACGCGATGGTCTGCTGGATGACCGACGAGCCGCTGCGCCCGCGGCAGCGGCTGGCGATCAAGCACACCACGCGCTCGGTGCGCGGCGTGGTGAAGGACGTCGTCTACCGCCTCGACGTCAACACGCTGCACCGCGACCAGGACGCCGCCGATCTCGGGCTCAACGACATCGGGCGGGTGAAGCTCCGCACCACGCAGCCGCTGTTCGTGGACGACTACGCCCGCAACCGGGCCACCGGGCGGTTCATCCTCGTCGACGAGGCGACCAACGCCACCGTCGGCGCGGGCATGCTCGTCGCCCCCTAGCCCTCGACGGGCCCCGCACGCGAACGGTCCCGGCTCCCCCTGGGGAACCGGGACCGGCTGCGTCTGTTCTCAGGCCTCGCTGGTGGGGGCGGGCGCCTGCGAGGCGTCCCCGTCCCAGTCCTTGCCCGCCACGTCGGCGTGCTCCGAGGCGCTGTCGGTCTGCGAGGCGACGCTCTCGATCATCTCCTCGTCGGAGACGCCCTCGCCCGCGGCCTGCGTGTTGTTCGGCTCGCTCATCGCCGTCCTCTCTCTGGGTCGTGTGCAATTCACCCGTCCCCGATCACGGGCGACGGCAAACCAGCCGGATGATCACATGCCCGGCGGGCGGAGCTCGAACCAGACCCGCTTGCCGCCGCCGTGGTCCTCGGCCCCCCAGCGGTCAGCGATCGCCTGCACCATCCGCATGCCCCGGCCGCGCGGCTCGTCCAGCGTCAGCTCGCGCACGACGGGGCGCACCGCGGACCCGTCGACGACGGCGATCCGCAGCCAGTCCTCGGAGGTGCCGACCTCCAGCGTCAGGTCATCGTCACCCCGGACGTGGTCCACCACGTTCGCGACCAGTTCGGTGACCAGCAGCGCGGCATCCTCCCCGTCGTGCGGGACCCGCCACGCCCGCAGGAGTTCCAGGACGACGTGGCGGGCGACGCGCACGCTGCGCGCGGTAGGAGGTAGGTCGAAGCTGGCGTTGCGGCTGGACATGGGATTTCCGATCTGCGGCGAGGTCGCAGCCCGTCGGTCGGTTCCCCGCGACTGCGTTGCGTACAACCAACCACGACACGGCGTCATGCGCAAGGGCTATTGCATGCCAGAGGGGTTGCGTCGCAAGGAGGGTTGCATGCAACACCTATTCAGTTTGGTAGAGTGCGACCTGTCAACGGCGGAAGACGCGCAGCGAGGAGACGTGTCATGGGCACGGAGACCGGTACCTCCACGCCACGGGATGGTGCCGATCGCGCGCTGGCCGACCTGGTCACCGAGATCGACCGATGCGTGGACGAGCTGGTGCAGGCGCGCGCCCGAGCGGACACGCTCCTCCAGCACCGGCGGGAGGGCACGGCCTGGCTGGACGTCGTGACCAGCGAGGCACGCCCGCTCATCGTCGAGCGCATCTCCACCGTGCTCGCCTCGCTCTCCGCGGCCGGCCACGTCTGGCGGCGCGAGCAGGCCGCCGCCCTGCAGGCGGAGCAGATCAGCATCAACCGGATCGCCGCGCTGTTCGGCGTCACCCGGCAGCGCATCTCGGCCCTGCTGCGGGAGACCGACCAGGCGGACCCGGCGGGGCCGACCGGCTGAGCGCCGGCCCGCGCCTCAGATGAGGGCGTCGATGGCCTTGTAGACGCGCTGCTCGCTGATCGGGCGCGGCGTGCCGATGCCCTGCGCGAAGAGCCCGACCCGCAGCTCTTCGATCATCCAGCGCACCCGCGCCACCGGGTCGTCGGGCGCCCCGGTGGAGGGCACCTGCGCCCGCAGCTGCTCGTACTCGGCGGTCACCGCGGCCACCTGCGCCGTCCAGAGCTCGTCGCGGACGGCGTTGGCCGGCAGCTTCTCCAGGCGGTGCGCCATGGCCCGCAGGTAGCGGACGAGGTCGGGTAGCCGGCGCCGGCCGGCCGCGGCGACGAAGCCGCGGTGCAGCAGGCCGGTCATCTGGCGGCGCAGGTCGGCGATCGCCGCCTCGGGCACCCGGCGCCCCGGCGCGGCGCCGATGGCGACGGCCACCTCGCGCGCCTGGGTCAGCACCGCCTCCACCTTCTGCACGGCGTCGACGGTGAGCGGGTGCAGCTCGCGCTTCGCCGTCGCGACCAGCGCCTCGAAGGCGGCCTGGTCCCGCGGGGGTCCTCCGGCGGCGGCGATCAGCTCGGTGGCGACGGCGTCGACGCAGTCGTCGACCAGCGCCGGGATCTCGCCGTCGGGGTTGAACTGCAGGGCCAGCCGGGTGCGCGGGCCCAGGGTCTTCACGACCTGCTTGGTGGGCGAACCGGCGACCAGCACCAGAAGGCGCCGCGCCCCGCGCCAGGTGAGCCGGGTGGCCTCCACCTCGGTCGGGACGACCCGCACGCCGACCGTCCCGCCCTCGTCGACCAGCGCGGGGTAGGCGGTGACCAGGTGGTCGCCGCGGCGCACCTCGACCGTCCGCGGCAGCGTGCCGACGTCCCAGGTGGTCATCCGGCTGCGCTCGACGGAGGCCGCGGCGGCGGCCAGCGTGGCCCGCGCCTGCGGCGCCACCTGCGCCTTGAGCGCGGCGAGGTCCTTGCCGGTGGCCAGCGGGCGCTGCTGGTCGTCCAGGACCCGGAACGTGGCCCGCAGGTGGTCGGGCACCTGCCCGGGCTGCCAGGCGTCCGGTGGGACGACGACGCCGGCGGCGCGGCGCAGCTCGCGCTCCAGCGCCGGCAGCAGCGGCTCACCGGGATCGATGTGCGGCAGCACCTGGCGCACGCGGTCCGGGATGGGCACCAGCGCGCGGCGCGTCTGCTTGGGCAGCGTCCGCAGCAGCGCGGTCACCAGCTCCTCGCGCAGCCCGGGAACCGTGAACGCCAGCGACTCCCCCGACGTCCGCTGGGCCACCGAGTCCAGCACGCCCAGCGGCACGTCGACGGTGACGCCGTCCTGCGGGGCGCCGGGCGCGAACGCGTAGGACAGCGGCAGCGACAACCCCTGGGACAGCTCGACCTCGTCGGGGTAGTCGTCCGGGTCGACCTGCCCGGCGGCCGCGGCGTCCGTCAGCATGGCCGGGGTGAAGGTGAGCAGGTCCGGCGTCTCGTGCCGGGCGCGCTTCCACCAGCGGTCGAAGTGCCGCGTGGAGACCACGTCGGTGGGGAGGCGCGCGTCGTAGAGCTCGAACAGCGTCTCGTCGTCGACGGCGATGTCCCGCCGGCGGGCGCGCTCCTCGAGCTGCGCCACCTGCTCGATCGCCCGCTGGTTGTCCGCCCAGAAGCGGTGGTGCGTCGTCCACTCCCCCTGCACGAGGGCGTGCCGGATGAACAGCTCGCGGGAGATCTCCGGGTCGATCGAGCCGTACTGCACCCGCCGGCCGACGACGATCGGCAGGCCGTACAGGGTGACCCGCTCGGTGGCGACGACCGAACCGCGCTTGGCGTCCCAGCGTGGCTCGGAGTACTGGCGCTTCACCAGGTGGTCGGCCAGCTTCTCGACGGTCTCCGGGTCGATGCGCGCGACCGTGCGGGCGAACAGCCGGCTGGTCTCGACGAGCTCGGCGGCGACCACCCAGCGGGGCGGCTTCTTCGCCAGCGGCGTTCCGGGGGCCAGGACGAAACGGGTGTTGCGGGTGCCGAGGTACTCCCGGCCCGGCCGCCCCGGCTTGCCGTCCCGCTGCTTGACCGGCTCCGCCTGCATGCCCACGTGCGACAGCAGCCCCGCCAGCAGCGCGGCGGTGATGCCCCGCTCGTCGGGCTCGGTCGCCGGCTCGCCCAGGTTCATGCCCAGCCGCCGCGCGGTGCCGCGGAGCTGGCCGTGCAGGTCCTGCCACTCGCGGATGCGCAGGTAGTGCAGGAACTCCCGCTTGACCGTCCGGCGGAACTGGTTGCCGCTCAGTGCGTCGGCCTGCTCGCCCAGGTAGCGCCACAGGTTGAGCAGCGCCAGGAAGTCGGAGTTCTCGTCGGCGAAGCGGCGGTGCAGGTCGTCGGCGGCCTGCTGGTGCTCGGTCGGCCGCTCGCGCGGGTCCTGGATGGTCAGTCCGGCGGCGATGACCAGGACCTCCTCGAGCACGCCGCGGCGGTCGGCCTCGACCACCATGCGGGCGATGCGGGGGTCCAGCGGCAGCGCTGCCAGCGACCGGCCGGTGGGGGTGAGCTTCCCCTGCTCGTCGAGGGCGCCCAGCTCCTCGAGCAGGGCCACGCCGTCGGCGACGGCGCGCCGGTCCGGCGGGTCGACGAACGGGAACTCCTCGACCGCGCCCAGGTCCAGGGCGGCCATCTGCAGCAGCACCGAGGCCAGGTTGGTGCGCAGGATCTCGGGGTCGGTGAACTCCGGGCGCGCCTCGAAGTCGTCCTCCGTGTACAGCCGGATCGCGATGCCCGGGCCCAGCCGGCCGCACCGGCCCGACCGCTGCCGGGCCGAGGCCTGGCTGACCGGCTCGATCGGCAGCCGCTGCACCTTGGTGCGCAGGCTGTACCGGGAGATGCGCGCGGTGCCCGGATCGATGACGTAGCGGATGCCCGGGACGGTCAGCGAGGTCTCCGCGACGTTCGTCGACAGCACGATCCGCCGCCCGGTGTGCGGGGCGAACACCTTGTGCTGGTCGGCCGCCGACAGCCGTGAGTAGAGCGGCACGATTTCGGTGTTCGGGAGCCCGCGTTCGGTCAGCGCGTCCTGGGTGTCGCGGATCTCCCGCTCACCGGCGAGGAACACCAGGATGTCGCCGGGCCCCTCGGCGGTGAGCTCGTCGACGGCGTCGAGGATGGCGCTGACCTGGTCCCTGTCGGGGTCGTAGCCCTCGTCGTCCGCTTTCGCATCGGGGTCGACGACGGGGCGGTAGCGGACCTCGACCGGGTAGGTGCGCCCGCTGACCTCGATGATCGGCGCGCCGCGGAAGTGTGCGGCCACCCGCTCGACGTCGATGGTCGCCGAGGTGATGACCAGCTTCAGGTCCGGGCGCCGCGGCAGGATCTGCGCGAGGTAGCCCAGCAGGAAGTCGATGTTGAGGCTCCGCTCGTGGGCCTCGTCGAGGATGATCATGTCGTACTGGCGCAGCAGCCGGTCGCGCTGGATCTCGGCCAGCAGCACGCCGTCGGTCATGAGCTTGACCAGCGTCGAGTCCGACACCTGGTCGTTGAAGCGCATCTTGTAGCCGACGGCCTCGCCCAGCGGGGTGTCGAGCTCCTCCGCGATGCGCTCGGCCACGCTGCGGGCGGCGATGCGCCGCGGCTGCGTGTGCCCGATCCGGCCGCGCACGCCCCGCCCGAGCTCCAGGGCGATCTTGGGCAGCTGCGTCGTCTTGCCGGAACCGGTCTCCCCGGCCACCACCACGACCTGCGCGTCCCGCAGCGCCGCCGCGATGTCGTCCCGGCGTGCGCTGACCGGGAGGTCCTCGGGATAGGTGATGACCGGCACGGCCGCTCGTCGCCGGGCGATGCGCTCCTCGGCAGCGGCGACCTCGTCGACGATGCGCTCGCGCTGCCGCTCGCGGGCCGCGGCGTCCCGGACGGTGCGCAGGCCGTCGAGGCGCCGGCGCAGCCGGTGCTCATCGGCCAGCGTGAGGGTTGCGAGGCGCGCGCGGAGGTCGTCCTGCGGAGAACTCACCGGGTGCTCGCGTTCCTGTCGGGGTCGTCGGGGTACCGGCAGCCTCGCGCCACCGGCTCCCCAGGATCCCACTGACCGGCCCGCGCGCTCGCGACGTCATCGAGATCACAGTCGATGTAAAGCGCAACTGTTTGCTTGCATCCACCAACTGCTTTTACCCTTGACGACGTACCAGACGCGATCGAAGGGCCGACATGTCCAGCACCCCCGGCCTCGACGAGGCGCCCACCGCCCCGCGCGACCGGTCGATGGCCGTGCTGTCGGAGCAGCTCCCCCGCATGATGCGGCTGGTCTCCGCCGCCAAGGTGCACCTGTCCTCCGACCCCCGCGACCGGGCCGCTCTCGTGCTGCTCTACCCGCTGGCGCGGATGGGTCCGCTCCGGCAGGGCGCGCTGGCCGAGCACCTGCGCGCCGACCCCTCGACCGTCAGCAGGCACGTCGCCACGCTGGTCGAGGAGGGCCTGGTGCGACGGGTGGCCGACGAGTCCGACGGCCGGGCCACCCGGCTGATCGTCACCGACGCCGGCCTGGCCGCCCTCGAACAGCTGGACCGGGACCGCGCCGCCGTCCTGGAGCGCGTCACCACCGGCTGGACCGGCGACGACCTGGCCACCTTCACCGGCCTGCTGGGCCGGTTTCTCGACGACCTCGCCGCCGCCCTGCCGGGCGACGCGGCCGCCACGCCCGCACCTGGAGTCCTCCGATGAGCCAGACCACCGCAGCCGAACGGGGGGCCCGGCGCCGCGACGCCGCGGCGCCCGACGCCGACGGCACGTTCAGCCACGGCCAGATCGTCACGATTCTCGTCGGCCTGATGGTCGCGATGTTCCTGGCGGCGCTCGACCAGACCGTCGTCTCCACCGCGATCCGCACCATCGCCGACGACCTGCAGGGCTACGACCTGCAGGCCTGGGCGACGACGGCGTTCCTCATCACCTCGACGATCGCGACCCCGCTGTACGGCAAGCTCTCCGACATCTACGGGCCGCGGCCGTTCTACCTGTTCGCGATCGGCATCTTCGTCGTCGGCTCGGTCCTGTGCGGCATGGCCGACTCGATGTACCAGCTGGCCGCCTTCCGAGCGGTGCAGGGCGTCGGCGCCGGTGGCCTCATGGCGCTGGCCTTCGTGATCATCGGCAGCATCGTCCCGCCGAGGGAACGCTCGCGGTACCAGGGCTACTTCATGGCCGTCTTCGGATCCTCCAGCGTGCTCGGGCCCGTCATCGGCGGCTTCTTCGCCGGCCAGGGGTCCCTGCTGGGCCTGGAGGGCTGGCGCTGGATCTTCTTCATCAACGTCCCGCTGGGCGCGATCGCGTTCGTCACCATCTGGCGGGTGCTGCACCTGCCGCACGAGCGCCGCGAGCACCGCATCGACTGGCCCGGCGCGCTGGCGCTGATCACCTTCCTGGTGCCGCTGCTCGTCGTCGCCGAGCAGGGCCGCATCTGGGGCTGGGGCTCCGGCCGCGCGCTGGCCTGCTACGCCATCGGCGCCGTCGGCTTCCTGCTGTTCATGGCGGCCGAGCGGGCCTACCGGGACGACGCGCTGCTGCCGCTGCGGTTGTTCCGCAACCGCACATTCACGGTGAGCGGTGTCGGCTCGGTCGTCATGGGCGCCGGCATGTTCGGGGGGCTGCTGCTGCTGCCCCAGTACCTCCAGATCGTGCACGGCTCCAGCCCGACCGTGGCCGGTCTGCAGATGACGCCGCTGGTCCTCGGCATCATGAGCGGCGGCATCATCTCCGGCACCACCATCTCGAGGACGGGGAAGTACAAGACGTTCCCGCTCGTCGGCGTCGCGCTGATGGTGATCGCCCTGCTGTCCCTGTCCTTCGTCGTCAAGGCAGACACCTCGGTCTGGCTGATGGTGCCGTTCATGGTCATGCTCGGCCTGGGTCTGGGGTTCAACTTCCAGCCGGTCATCCTCGCCGTGCAGAACGCCGTCTCCCCGCGCGAGATCGGGGTGGCGACCTCGTCGGTCACCTTCTTCCGCCAGATGGGCGGCACGATCGGTACCGCGGCCTTCCTGTCCGTCCTGTTCACCCGCCTGCCCACCGAGGTCGGCGGGCGCATCGCCGAGACGGCCGCGGAGAACCCCGAGGCGGCCGGCCAGGCGCAGCAGCTCGCGCAGGGCGGGATGGACGGACTCCTGGCCGACACCACCCGCATCGCGGAGTTCCCGCTCCTCGTGGCGCCCTTCCGCGAGGGCTTCACGGCCACCATCGACCTGGTCTTCCTGATCGCCGCAGGCGTGGTCGCGATCGGGTTCTTCGTCTTCCTGTTCCTGCCGCAGCTGAAGCTGAGCGACAAGTCAGGCATCCAGGCCCTGCAGGAGTCCGAAGGGGCGGCCACCGACGAGGGGGACGCCGGCGAGCAGGCCATGCACGGAGCGGGCGCGGCCGCGCCGACGTCCACCCCGCCGCCGGTCGGCCGCCCCGGGGACGACCCGACCCGCTGACTCGCCAACCACTGTTGATCATCGCCTCCGTGCTCTCGACGCGGCGGGACACGCCGCCGCGGCGAGCACCAGGGCGATGATCAACGGCAGGTAGCGGGCGACGGCGTGACGATGGTGCAGTCGGGGACACTGTCGTCATGGCCAGCTCGTCGCTCATCCTGTCCCGCCGCGACCTCGACTTCCTGCTCCACGAGTGGCTCGACGTCGAGGCGCTGACCAAGCGGCCGCGGTTCACCGAGCACTCGCGGGAGACCTTCGACGCGGTGCTCGACCTGGCCGCGCAGGTGGCCACCGACCACTTCGCGCCGCACAACCGCACGGCCGACGAGAACGAGCCGCGGATGGTCGACGGGAAGGTCGTGCTCGTCCCCGAGGTCGCGCGGGCGCTGGCGGTCTTCGCCGAGACCGGGCTGATGGCCGGCTCGTTCGACGAGGAGTTCGGCGGCATGCAGCTGCCGCACACCGTCGGTCAGGCCGTGCTGGCCTGGTTCCAGGCGGCCAACATCGGCACGTCGGCCTACCCGTTCCTCACCATGGCCAACGCGCGGCTCCTCCTCGCGCACGGCAGCCGGGAGCAGATCGACACCTTCGTCGCCCCCATGGTCGAGGGCCGCTGGTTCGGCACCATGGCGCTGTCCGAGCCGCAGGCCGGCTCCTCGCTCGCCGACATCACGACCAAGGCCGAGCGCCAGGACGACGGCAGCTACCGGCTCACCGGCAACAAGATGTGGATCTCCGGCGGGGACCACGAGCTGACCGAGAACATCGTCCACCTGGTGCTGGCCAAGGTGCCCGGCGGTCCGGCCGGCGTGAAGGGCATCTCGCTGTTCGTCGTCCCCAAGGTCCTCGTCGGCGACGACGGGTCGCTCGGGGAGCGCAACGACGTCGTCCTGGCCGGGCTCAACCACAAGATGGGCTACCGGGGGACGACGAACACGCTGCTGAACTTCGGCGAGGGCGTGCACACCCCCGGCGGGCGGGCCGGCGCGGTCGGCTATCTCGTGGGCGAGGAGAACCGCGGCCTGACCTACATGTTCCACATGATGAACGAGGCGCGGATCGGCGTCGGGGTGGGCGCGTCCGTGCTCGGCTACACCGGCTACCTGCACGCCCTCGACTACGCACGCACCCGCACGCAGGGCCGTCCCGCCGGCGCGAAGGACCCCGCCTCGCCGATGGTGCCGATCGTCGAGCACCCCGACGTCCGCCGGATGCTGCTGGCCGCCAAGAGCTACGCCGAGGGTGGGCTGGCGCTGGGCCTGTACTGCGCGCGGCTGGTCGACGAGGAGCAGACCGCCGAGAGCGCCGAGGAGCGGGACCGGGCGCACCTGCTGCTCGACACGCTCACCCCGATCGCCAAGGCCTGGCCGTCGCAGTGGGGTCTGGCGGCCGATGACCTGGCCATCCAGGTGCACGGCGGCTACGGCTACACCCGCGACTACCCGGTCGAGCAGTTCTACCGGGACAACCGCCTCAACCCCATCCACGAGGGGACGCAGGGCATCCAGTCGCTCGACCTCCTGGGCCGCAAGGTGGTGCTGCAGGGCGGGGCCGGGCTCGTGCTGCTCACCGAGACGATCACCGCGACCACGGCGCGGGCCGCGGGTACGGAGTGGGCAGGGTTCGCGGCCGACCTCGACGCCGCGCTCGCCCGGCTGGGTGCGGTGACGGCGACGCTGTGGGGCACCGGCGACCCCGACCTCGCGCTGGCCAACTCGCACGTCTACCTGGAGGCCGCGGGCCACGTCGTCGTCGCCTGGCTGTGGCTGGAGCAGGCGCTGGCCACCGGCAGCGGGACCGGTGCCTTCTACGAGGGCAAGCGCGCGGCGGCCCGCTACTTCTGGCGCTGGGAGCTGCCGCGCACCGGCGCGCAGTTCGACCTGCTCGAGTCACTGGACCGCACGGTGCTCGACGTCGACCCCGCCGTCCTCTAGCCCGCCCAGGCACTTTCTGTACCGAAAGTCCCCGGACAGCAGGACGCCCCGCCGGCTCCAAGGGAGCGGGCGGGGCGTCCGAGCTTCGTCGGTCAGGCGGCTCGAGCTGCGCCCACCGTCTCCGGGCTGGCGTGCCGGGCACCGGAGGTGCCCTCGGCGCGCTCGCGCTCGTAGCGGGCGGTGGACTGCATGCCCATGAAAACGACCAGGGCCGTCAGGACCAGGAAGCCGATCAGCGTCACGGCCGGCCACATCACCATCGTTGTTCTCTCCCCCAAGCATTCGGCCCGCCGTCGGGTCAGGGACGGCGGCTCGTGTTCGAGAGCCTCTGTCCCCCGTCCCGGTCCGTCTCAATCGTCGATTGTGAAGTTCACCTGACGGTGTGTGACGAGAGTCATCCCGTTCCCCCGACCGACACCTGGTGCGGCGGGGCGCTGCGGTCGCCGAAGTTCGGTTTTCCGGCGGTCTCCGTTTCGCAACGGCACGCCGGGGGCGGCATGGAAGCGGACGGTCCGGGGAACCACTCCCCCGATCCGAGGGCTCCGCGCCTTCCCCGACCCGGAGGACTCCATGACCCGACCCACCGGCTCGTCCAGCAACGCGAGCAGCTCCACCAGCGAGGCGGGCTTCGAGGGCAACCGTGCCTCCGCCGACCCGGCGCCGGACAACGACGTCATCAGCGGGACGCGCGCCGACTTCGCGCCCGTCGGCGCCGACCCGAGCCCGACGACGGGGGGGACGATCAAGCGCACGCTCAAGGAGTTCAGCGAGGACAACCTCACCGACTGGGCCGCGGCGCTCACCTACTACGGCGTCCTGGCGATGTTTCCCGCGCTCATCGCCCTGGTGTCCATCGTGGGCCTGCTGACCGACCCGCAGCAGCTCACCGACGCGCTCACCGAGGTCGTGCCGGAGTCGGCCGCGGAGACGCTCAACCCCGCGATCGAGCAGATCGCCGGCAACAGCGGGACGGCCGGTTTCGCGCTGATCATCGGTCTCGCGACGGCCGTCTGGTCGGCGTCGGGCTACGTCGGCGCCTTCACCCGCGCGGCCAACGTCGTCTACGAGACGCCCGAGGGACGCAAGGTCTGGAAGCTCAAGCCGCTCCAGCTACTGGTCACGCTGGTCGGCATCCTGTTCGCCGCCGTCATCCTGTCCCTGCTCGTGCTCAGCGGCCCCGTGGTCGACGCGATCGGCTCGGCCATCGGTGTCGGCGAGACCGGCCAGACCATCTGGAACATCGCCAAGTGGCCGGTCGTGCTCGTCGTGCTGGCCCTGATGATCGCCGTCCTCTACTACTCGACCCCGAACGTGAAGCTGCGCGGGTTCAAGTGGGTGAGCCCCGGTGCCGGCGTCGCCATCCTCGTGGCGATCGTGGCCTCGGCCGCGTTCGCCTTCTACGTGGGCAACTTCGGCAGCTACAACAAGACGTACGGCGCGCTGGCCGGCGTCGTGGTCTTCCTCATCTGGTTCTGGCTGATCAACGTGGCCCTGCTCTTCGGCATCGAGATGGACGCCGAGATCGAGCGGACCAAGGAGCTGAAGGAGGGCGTGCCGAGGGCGGACAAGGAGATCCAGCTCGACGCCCGCGCCAACCCGAAGGACAAGCAGACGACGTAGGGCCCGCACCACGACACGCTGAAGGCCCCCTCCCGGTGCTGGGAGGGGGCCTTCAGCGCGTTCTCGGGGTGGCTAGCGGCTGGTCGGGGGCAGGTCGCCCTTGCGCGAGGGTGGCATCCGTTCGATGACCCCGGCGAGCCCGGCCAGGCCCTTGCTCAGCGTCCGCCCGGCCGGGACGAACCGGTCCGGTGCGCGCCGCACGCCGGCGTCCACGACGTCGCGCGTCCGGTCGATGAGCGACAGCGGCAGCCCGGACAGGGCGTTGCCCGGCGGACGGCGGGACACCGTCGGGTGCGGCCGGGTCGGCGAGATGCGGCGCATGATCTCCCAGCGGCGGCCCAGGGCGCGCAGCTCGGCGGTGCTCAGCATCTCCTGCAGGCGGGGGAACATGACGTCCTCCTCGTCGCGCACGTCCTCGCGGAGCACCTCGACCAGGCGGCGCAGCCGCGCCGGGCGCTCGGGGTGGTCGAGCCCGTCCCGCTCGATCGCGGTGACGAGCTCGTTGACCTCCTGGTGCTCCTCCTCGATCTGCAGGGTCAGCGCCTCCCCGTCGGGCAGGACGCGTCGGACCACCGGCCAGATGACGGTCTCCTCCGCGAAGGCGTGGCTGAACACCAGCCGGTCGATGCGGTTGAGCACCTCCTCCTGGGCGGCACCGGTGGCCCCGTCGAGGTCGTGCAGCAGGCGGTCGAGCGCGATGTGGTCGCGGCGCTGGCGGACCAGCACGCTGCCCGGCCCACCGAGCTCTTCCTCGGTCTGGTCGGCGATGGATCTCACGGGGTGCGCTCCTCTGGGACGTCGGAAGGCCCCGTAGTGCCCGATCGGGTGCACGGGCATTCGTCACGTTGCGCGCGTCCCGGCCCGGGTAGGGGCCATCGACGTCCTCACGACTGCAGGGAGACCCACCCCATGAGCGAGCGCCCGCCGGAGACCTCGGACTTCTACGACCTGGAGGCGCTGCTGGCCGACGACGAGCGGGCGCTGCTGCACCGGGTGCGGGCGTTCATGGACACCCAGGTCGAGCCGGTCATCAACGACTACTGGACCCGGGCGGAGTTCCCGCACGAGCTGATCCCGGGACTGGCCGAGCTGGGCATCGCCGGAAACCCCTACTCGGGCTACGGCTGCCCGGGTCGCTCCTCGCTGTTCGACGGCATGCTCGCCATGGAGCTCTCCCGCGGCGACGCCTCGCTCTCGACGTTCATGGGCGTGCACGGCGGGCTGGCGATGGGCTCGATCTACCTCTGCGGCTCGGAGGAGCAGAAGCAGCGCTGGCTGCCGGCGATGGCGCGCATGGAGCTGATCGGCGCGTTCGGCCTCACCGAGCCCGAGGCCGGTTCCGACATCGCCCGCGGGGCCCAGACCACCTGCCGCCGCGAGGGCGACACCTGGATCCTCAACGGCCAGAAGAAGTGGATCGGCAACGCCAGCTTCGCCGACCTGATCATCATCTGGGCCAAGGACGAGGAGACCGACGACGTCCTCGGCTTCGTCGTCGAGAAGGGGACGCCGGGCTACTCCACCGTCGACCTCAAGGACAAGATCGCGCTGCGGGTCGTGCAGAACGCGGTCATCACGCTCGACGACGTCCGCGTGCCGGAGGAGAACCGGCTGCAGGAGGCGAGGAGCTTCCGCGACACGGCGAAGGTGCTGCGGATGACCCGCGCCGGCGTCGCCTGGTCCTCGGTCGGCTGCTCGCGCGGGGCCTACGAGCACGCCCTGCGCTACGCCACCGAGCGCGAGCAGTTCGGGCAGCCGATCGCGGAGTTCCAGCTGGTGCAGGACCTGCTGGTGCGGATGCTCGGCAACATCACCGCCTCGGCCGCCATGTGCGCGCGGCTCTCCCAGCTCCAGGACGCCGACACGATGACCGACGAGCAGGCGTCGCTGGCCAAGGCGTTCTGCACCATGCGGATGCGCGAGACGGTCGGCTACGCGCGCGAGCTGATGGGCGGGAACGGCATCCTGCTGGAGAACCACGTGGCCCGGTTCGCCGCGGACGCGGAGGCGATCTACTCCTACGAGGGCACCCGCGAGGTGAACACGCTCATCGTCGGGCGGGCGGTCACGGGCACCAGCGCGATCACCTGACCCGGTCCGATCCCCGCGCCCCTGCCGGTGCCGCGGAGGTGTGCTTCAGTGGGCTGAGTCACACCCGAGCCCGGAGGAGATGCGATGGCGACGACGGCGCAGTCGGAGGTCCCGGACGGGGCGGCGGACGCCGCGATGGGCCTGGACATGGTCCTCGTGGACGCTGCGCGCGGCCCGCTGCGCCGGATGGTGCCGCCGGCGGGCACCGCGCTGCGCTTCGGCACCGCCCTCGCCCGCCGGCCGGGCACGGTGGCGCGGCGGACCGGTGAGCTGGCGCGCGAACTGGGCCGCATCACCCTGGGCCGGTCCGAGCTCGCGCCGGGCCGCAAGGACAAGCGGTTCGCCGACCCCGCCTGGTCGGGCAACCCGCTGCTGCGGCGGGCGATGCAGACCCATCTGGCCGCCGCGCGCACCACCTGGGAACTGATCGAGGACGCCGACCTGGACTGGCAGGACGACGAGCGGATCCGGTTCACCGCGACCAACCTCGTCGACGCGCTCGCGCCGTCCAACGTGCCGGTGCTCAACCCGCTGGGCTGGAAGGCGCTGATCGACACCGGGGGCAGGAACGTGGTGGAGGGCCTGCGGCGCATGGCGACCGACCTCGCGGCACCGCCGCGGGTGCCCTCGATGGTCGAGCCGGATGCCTTCACCGTCGGTGAGGACCTGGCGGTGACCCCCGGCGTGGTCGTGTTCCGCACCGACGTGTTCGAGCTGATCCGCTACCGGCCGACGACGGACACCGTGCGCGAGGTACCGCTGGTGATCGTGCCGCCGACGATCAACAAGTACTACATCACCGACCTCGCGCCGGGCCGCAGCATCGTCGAGCACTACCTCGCCGCCGGCCAGCAGGTCTTCATGATCTCCTGGCGCAACCCCGACGCGCGGCACGCCGACTGGGACCTGGACACCTACGGGCAGGCGCTGCTGGACGCGATGGACGCCGTGGAGAAGGCCTCCGGCAGCGAGCGGGTGGCGCTCCAGGCCTTCTGCTCCGGCGGCATCATCGCCGCCATGGTGCTGGCCCGCCTGGCCGCGACCGGCCGCCAGGACCGGGTGAGCGCGGCCAGCTTCGCCGTCACGGTCCTCGACTGGTCGCGGGCCGGCACGGTCTCGGCGCTGATGGACGAGGAGTCGGTGCGCGCGGCGACGGAGCGGTCGCGCCAGAAGGGCTACCTGGACGGCGCCCAACTGGCCGAGGTGTTCGCCTGGCTGCGCCCCAACGACCTGATCTGGAACTACTGGGTCAACAACTACCTGCAGGGCAAGCCGCCGCCCAACTTCGACATCCTGTTCTGGAACGCGGACACGACCCGGATGAGCGCCGGGCTGCACCGGGACTTCATCGACGTCGCCCTGGGCAACCAGCTCACCGAGCCCGGCGGCGCGACGATGCTGGGCACCCCCGTGGACCTGTCGACGGTCACCGTGGACACCTACGTCACAGCGGGTATCGCCGACCACCTCTGCCCGTGGCAGGCCTGCTACCGGAGCACCCAGCTGCTGGGCGGGGAGAGCCGCTTCATCCTCTCCACCAGCGGCCACATCGCGTCGCTGGTGAACCCGCCGGGGAACCCGAAGTCCACCTTCCAGGTCGCGGACAGCACACCGGCGGACCCGGAGGAGTGGCTGGCGCAGGCCCGCACCGAGAAGGGCAGCTGGTGGCCGGACTTCACCGCCTGGCTGGGCGACCGGTGCGGGGACGACGTGCCGGCGCCCACCGACCTCGGCCGCGGGCTGGAGGTCCTGGGCGACGCGCCCGGCACCTATGTCTTCGACAAGTAGCCGCGAACGGGTCCGGGCGATCACCGCCGGCGGCCGCACCCTGCGGACGTCGGTCCGGCCCGGCACCGACGCCACGGTGCCGCCCCTGCTGCTGATGAACGGGATCGGCGCGAGCCTCGAGGTCCTCCAGCCCTTCGTCGACGCGCTGGACCGCCGGCGCACCGTGGTCCGCTTCGACGTCCCGGGCGTCGGCGGGTCCCCTCCTCCCGTCGTCCCCTACAACCTCGCCACGTTCGGCCCGGTCGTCGCGGGGCTGCTCGACCGCCTCGGGTTCACCCGTGACGTCGACGTCCTCGGGCTGAGCTGGGGCGGTGGCCTCGCCCAGCACTTCGCCGTCCAGCACCGGCGCCGCTGCCGCCGGCTCGTGCTGGCCGCGACCGGCACCGGGGCCCTGATGGTCCCCGCGCACCCGCGGGTGCTCGGCCGCATGCTCACGCCCCGGCGCCACCGGGACCCCGAGTACGCGCGCAGCATCGCCGGGCAGATCTACGGCGGCACGATGCGCAGCGATCCCGAGCGGGCGGCCCGGGCGCTGCACGCCGAGACCAGGCTCGGCCCGCGGCGGGGCTACTACTACCAGCTGGCCGCGAGCACCGGCTGGAGCAGCCTGCCGTTCCTGCGGCTCATCCGGCAGCCGACGCTCATCCTGGCCGGCGACGACGACCCCATCGTGCCGTCGGTGAACGCCCGCCTCATGGCCCGCCTGCTGCCCGACGCCCAGCTGCACCTCTACCGCGGCGGCCACATCGCGCTGGTCACCGAGGCGGCGGAGCTGGCCCCGGTCGTGGAGGAGTTCCTCGACGCGTGAGGCCCGACCCGCTCAGTCGCGGGCGTCCCACCAGTTCGCGGCGGCACCCGCAGGCGAGCGCCCGTCGAGTTCGACCGCGCGGTTGAGCTGCACGAGGTCCTCGGTGGTCAGCCGGGCGCTCGTCTCGTCCAGCGCCCGGCGCAGCCGCTCCCCCCAGCGGTCGCTCACCTCCGCACGGACCAGGGGGACCACGTTCTCGCGCGGTTGCAGGGCGCGGTCGTCCGCGAGCAGCACCACAGGGGCGACGGCGAGCCGTGCATCCGTGGTCTCCAGCATGCCGACGTCGACCTGCCCCGACAGCAGCGCCTCGAGCGTCGCCGCGCGGGTGGGCATGGCGAGGACCTCGCCGAACCGCATGTCGTAGACCTTCTCCAGCCCCAGCAGGCAGAACGGGCGGTGGGGGCACTCCGGCGGACCACCGAAGACCAGATCCGGCGCGAGCGGCACGAGGCCGGACAGCGTGCCGACCCCGTGCTCGGCCGCGAAGTCCCGGGTGACGACGAAGCCGTTCTGGTCCTCGGCCGCCGACGGGGTGAGGACATCGACACCGCGCCCGCCCATGGTCCGGGCGAGCACCGCGTGCATGTTGTCGGGAGCTACCGGAGGCCGGGGAAAACCGGGCCGGGCGAAGGCCAGCGCCGTCCCCAGGTAGTCGACGACGACGTCGACGACGCCCTGCTGGAGCGCCGGCGACACCACCTCGCGGGTGCCGATGCCGTGCTGCACGGTCACCGGCACCCCCTGGCGCCGGGCCGCCTCGGCGTAGACCTCCACCAGGATCTGGTTCTCGGGGAAGTCGTAGGAGGCGAACCGGACGGCGTCGGCCGGAGCGGGCGCCGGGTCCGCCTGCCCGCCGCACGCCGGGAGGAGGAGCAGCAGAACGACGAGGAGCGCGCCCCGAGCACCCACGACGTCACCTCCCGCGCCTCGCGGAGGGTCACCGTAGAACGATCACGGGACGAAAGGGGATGGTCGCGCCGCCACCCGGGGGGCACCATTTCCCGGCATGGCGTCGGTGCCGCAGGCGCTCCCTGCCGCGGGCACGACGGGCCCGGTCGTACGTCCCGGCCCGCCGGCGATCGCCCGCGTCCGCCGGCGCCGTCGTCCCTCGGGTGAGCCGCCGCCGCTGCCCCGGCAGCTGCGCGCCTCGGGCAAGTGGTGGCTCGCGCTCAGCGGCGCGGTGGTGCTGGCCTGGGTGGTCGTGGTCGTCACCGGCACGATCCGCTACTTCGACGTCGCCGACACCCGTGTGCTCCAGGCGTTCGCCGAGCTGCGCACCCCGCTGGGCACCGACCTCGCGCGCGCCGCCGGCGTACTGGCCACCGAGCGGGCGCTGCACGTCATGTGGCTGGCCAACCTGGTGATGCTCGTCGCCTTCCGGCGCTGGCGGCACCTGTTCGTCTGGTTCGGCGTCGTGCTGGTCGTGGTCAACGTCGCGGCGCTGACGGCGACGACGCTGCAGCGTCCGCGACCCTTCGAGGTCGAGCTGCTGGGCACCTGGTCGGGCTTCTCCATGCCGTCGCTGCCCATGACCGTGCTGGCGGCCTTCCTGGTCAGCACGGTGTACGCGCTGGTGCCGCCCGGGCGGAAGCGCACGATCGGCAAGTGGGTGGTGTGCGGGCTGATCGTCGTCACCGCGCTCTCGCGGCTGTACCTGGCCCAGGACCACCCCTCGGGCATCGTGGCCGGGGTGGTGCTCGGGGTGGCGGCACCGCTGGCCGCCTTCCGGCTGCTGACGCCCAACTCCGTGTACCCGGTTCGGTACAGCCGGGGTCGCCCGGCCCACCTGGACGTCTCCGGCGAGCGCGGCGACGCCATCGTCCGGGCGCTGCAGGACCAGCTGGGGCTGCTCGCCACCGACGTGACGCCTCACGGCCTGGCCGGCTCCGGCGGATCGACCCCGTTGCGGATCACCGTCAAGGCGCACCCGTCGACGGGCGAGGGCGAGAGCTGCGTGTTCGGCAAGCTGTACGCGATCACGCACGTGCGCTCCGACCGCTGGTACAAGCTCGGCCGGACGCTGCTCTACGGGCGGCTGGAGGACGAGAAGCCCTTCCACAGCGTCCGGCGGCTGGTGCAGTACGAGGACTACATCCTGAGGTTGTTCTGGGAGGCCTCGTTGCCGGTGCCGCACCCGCTGGGGATCGTGGAGATCACCCCCGAACGCGAGTACCTGCTGGTCACCGAGTTCATCGCCGGCGCGCAGGAGGCCGGCGACGCCGAGATCGACGATGCGGTGATCGACCAGGGGCTGGCCGCGGTGCGCCGGATGTGGGACATCGGCATGGCCCACCGGGACATCAAGCCGGCCAACCTGCTCGTGCGCGACGGCGACCTGTTCCTCATCGACTCCGCCTTCGCCGAGGTTCGGCCCAGCCCGTGGCGGCAGGCGGTCGACCTGGCCAACATGATGCTGGTCCTGGCCCTGCGCACCGACGCGGCGCGGGTCTACGCGCGGGCCCGGCGGCAGTTCACCGACGAGGAGATCGCCGAGGCCTTCGCCGCGACCCGCGGGCTGACCATGCCCACGCAGCTGCGGCGGATGCTGCGCCAGCAGGGCCGCGACCTGCACGCGGACTTCCTGCGGCTGCTGCCCTTCCAGCTCCCGCCGGTGCACATCCAGCGGTGGACCTGGCGGCGGTTCGGACTGACGGCGGTCACCGTCGCGGCGGCCGGCGTGGCCGCCGTCGTCACCGTCGGCCTGCTCGGGTCGCCGCTGTGACGGCCCGCCGTGGCGCGGTGCTGGCCGTCGTCGCCCTGATCCCGCTCGCCGGCTGCGTGCGGCCGGAGGTGCTGGACTCGGAGGTGGTCGCCTGCCGGGAGGGCGACGAGGGGACCCCCGCCAACGGCGTGGTGCTGCTGGCCCAGTCGGTGCCCACGGCCACCTGGGTGCCGTGCCTGGAGGCCATCCCGCTGGGATGGAACGTCTCGGGCCTGGAGTCGACGGCGGAGGACGCCCGCTTCTGGCTGGACTCGGACCGGGACGGTGTCCGCGCTGTGGAGATCCGGCTGGACGCGAGCTGCGACACCACGGGCGCCACCCGTATCCCCAGCGACCGCGACGCGATGCAGCGGTGGGAGCGGGTCACCCAGGTCACCCCCGAGTTCGTCGGCACCCGGCACTACGTGTTCGAGGGCGGCTGCATCAGCGTGCTGTTCCGGCTCTCGGGCGAGAACCGGGCCGAACCGCTCGGCTTCGCCACCCAGGGCATCGGCACCGTCGCGCGCGACGCGGTGCGCGCCGCGGTGCGCGAGCAGACCGACGGGCGGCTGGAGCTGGACCCCGCGGACGGCGACCGGTGACCGGCGACGGCGGCCCCGCCCGGCCCCAGGGACGCCGGCTCGTCGGCGCGGTCCTCTCCCTGGCCCTGGTCGCCGGCGTCTTCGTCTGGTTCCTCCCCCAGTTCACCAGCCTCGCCGACGTCTGGACCTCGGTGCGCGGTATGACCTGGGTGGAGATGGCGGTGCTCGTCGTGGCCGCGGCCTGGAACCTGGCCACGTACCAGTTCGTCATGGTCGCGACCACGCCCGGGCTGACGCTGCGGCAGGCCCTGGTCTCCACCCAGACGACGACCGCCGTGTCGAACACGGTGCTCGGCGGAGCGGCCGTCTCGCTGGGCCTGACCTACGCGATGAACTCGTCCTGGGGCTTCTCCCACTCCCGCACCTCGGTGGCGCTGCTGGTGTCGGGCCTGTGGAACAACTTCGCCAAGCTGGGGCTGCCGGTGCTCGCCCTGGCGCTGCTGGCGCTCAGTTCGCCACCCTCCGCCGGCCGCGTCGCCGCCGGGCTGGCCGGGCTCGCCGCGCTGGTCGTCTCCGTCGCCCTGCTGGGCGCCCTGCTGCGCGGCCGGGAGCAGGCCGAGCGGATCGGCGCGGCCGCCGGCCGCGTGGCATCGGCGCTGCGCCGTCCGTTCGGCCGGGGGCCGGTGACCGGCTGGGAGCGGGCGACGACGAAGTTCCGCGACCGGACGGCGCTGCTGCTCCGGGCCCGCTGGCACTGGATCACGCTGGCGACCCTGATCAGCCACCTGTCGCTGTTCCTGGTCCTGCTGCTGGCGCTGCGCTTCGTCGGGGTCGAGGCCGACCAGGTCAGCGCGGTCGAGGCCCTGGCGGTGTTCGCCTCGGCCCGGCTGCTGACCGCCGTCCCGTTCACCCCGGGCGGGCTCGGGGTCATCGAGCTGGCGCTGATCACCGGGCTGTCCGCGGCGGGCGGGCCGCGGACGCTGGTCGCCGCCGCGGTGCTGGTGTTCCGCGCCCTGACCTACGTGCTGCCCATCCCCGTGGGCCTGGGCAGCTACCTGTTCTGGCGGCACAACCGCTCGTGGCGGCGCGAGCCCAACGCCGCTCCCCGCACCGAGCTGGTGCCGGAGTCGGTGTGAGCTCCTGATGCTGGTCGACGCGCGTCGGGGACTGGTGGCGAGCGGGTGCCTGCTGGCCGGGGCCGCCCTGGTCACCACCCTCGTCGTCGTGCCGGCCACCCGGCCCGCCGTCCAGGCGGTCGACGACGCCGTCTGGCGGTGGGCCGGCGATCTGCGGAACGAGCCGGCGACAGCGGTCGCCGAGGCGCTGTCGGTCCTGGGCAGCGCCTACGTCAACTGGCCGCTCCGGCTGGCCGCGCTGCTGCTCATCGCCTGGCGTCGCCACTGGCTGCGGCTGGCCGCCTTCGCCCTCGCCGTCCTCACCAGCGAGCTGTTCATCGGGCCGGTGAAGGACGCCGTCGACCGGCCGCGCCCGCCCGGCGCCCTGATCGAGACCACGGCGGCATCGTTCCCCTCCGGCCACGCGATCGCCGGCACGGTCACCGCCGTGGGGCTGGTGCTGGTCCTCGCGTCCCCCGGCCCCTCGCGCTGGCGCTGGGAGGTGCGCGCGGCGGTGTTCGGCGCCGTGATGGCGCTGTCGCGCGTCTACCTGCGGGCGCACTGGCTGTCGGACACGGTGGCCGGTGCCCTGCTCGGGGCCGGTCTGGCCCTGGGCTGGCCGGCCCTGCTCATGGCCGTGCGCGAGCGGGCCCAGCAGCCGCCGGTGCGGTGAGCCGGTCCGCTCAGGCCTCCCGGCGGACGACGACGGCCCCGCCCCAGGCCTCCGGGGCCAGGCCCCTGATGGCGAGCACCTCGGCCAGCGCCCGGTTCATGGCCTGCTGCACGGCCGAGTCGGCCATGGCGCCGTGCACCTGGTCCAGGCTCATCCGGTCGTGCTGGCGCCACGCGACGACGACCCCGTCGAGGTCCGGCGTCGGCGTCAGGCACGCGCCGCCCAGCGCCCCGCCGGCACCGGTGGCGTCGTGCAACGGCAGTCCGGCCTCGTTCAGGGCCGCGGTCACCTCGACCACGAGCGTCGTCAGCGGGTCCTCCTCGGCCAGCAGGGGCGCCCAGTCCTCGGGCAGCCGGTCCAGCTGCGCGGTGAGGTGGTCCAGCCACGCCCACTCCTGCGGCGACGGGCGCCGGCGCAGCGATCCGTCGGCCCGGCGGACGCCGTACGCCGGTCGTGCCGCGGATCCGTCGGCCAGCGCCGTGCCGGACCAGCCGGCGGTCGCGCGGTCGGGGAACGGTCCCGCGAGCACCCGGCCGGGGACGTCGTCCCCGCCGTCGACCAGCCACCAGCCGACGACGCCGTTGTCGGCGACGACTCCACTTCCGGGCAAGCCACCCATGACGCTCATCGCAGTCCATCCATCCATGGAGGTCCCGCCCCTGGGGAAGTGAGGCGGGCACCGCGTCGCCGGCCGTGGCGGCGCGATGGGTGAAAGGTAGGCGACCGGGACCGCGATACGACGACGCGTCGGCGCCGATCGGACGTCGCGTGTCCGGATCGTTGCGCAAGCCATCGACACGGCCGGTCACCCCCCTCGGAGGGGGACCACATGTCGACAGGAACCGGCGCCCCGAGCGTGCTACCGCCCGCGAACGCCCTGGTCATGCCCACGAGAGAGCTTGCCGGCGTGTCCCCGTGTCAGACGGTGCCGGCGGACTCCGCCCGGCGCAGCAGCGCGCCGGCCTCGGGAGCGGGCATCGGGCGATAGAGCAGGTAGCCCTGGGCCTGGTCGCACTCCTGGGCCCTCAGCCGGGCCAGCTGCGCGGGCTCCTCCACGCCCTCGGCGACGACGGTCAGACCGAAGGTGTGCGCCGCGCGGATCATGAGCGCCACGAGCTCGCGGTGCGCGGGCTCGGTGGACGCCACGAAGCTCCGGTCGATCTTGAGCGTGTCCACGGGCATGTTCCGCAGCTGGCCGATCGAGGTGTAGCCGGTGCCGAAGTCGTCGATGGCGATGCTCACGCCCATGGCACGCAGGTCGGTGAGGTGCTCGTAGGCGAGCGGGTCGTCGACCAGCACCGTCTCGGTGACCTCGAGCACGAGCAGCCGCGCGGGCAGCCCGGAGGCCGTGAGCGCGTCGGCGACGTCGGTGATCACCCGCGGATCGGCCAGGTGCCGCCCGGAGATGTTCACCGCGATCGTCGGGTCCGGCTGTCCCGGCGCGGCCGGGCACTCGGCCCGCCACTGCGCCAGCTGGCGGGTGGCCTCGTGCAGCATCCAGCGGTCGACGTCGCCGATCAGGCGGGAGCTCTCGGCGACGGGGATGAACTGGTCCGGCGGGACCAGGCCGACGCCCGGCCGGTCCCAGCGGATGAGCGCCTCGTAGCCCATCAGACGGTCGGTGGCGACGTCGATGACCGGCTGGTAGGCCACCTGCATCTCGCCGCCGGCCAAGCCCGAGGCGATCGCCGCCTCCAGCTCGGCGCGCTGGTTGAGCTGCAGACGCAGGGTCTCGTCGAACATCTCGGCGCGGCCGCGGCCGTGCGCCTTGGCGCGGTAGGCGGCGGTGTCGGCCTCGGCGAACAGGGCGTCGGCGTCGGTGCCGCCGTCCCGGCTGACGGCCACCCCGATGCTGGCGCCGATGCGGACACGGGCGCGGGCAGCCGTGATCGGCTCGCTGACGGAGGCGATGAGGCGGTGGGCCAGCTCGAGCAGGTCGTGCTCCTTGTGCACCTGCTCCACGAGGACGACGAACTCGTCGCCGCCGAGCCGGCAGACGGCGTCCCCGGGCCGGACGGCGGCGGAGAGCCGCCGGGCCACCTCGCGGAGCACCTCGTCGCCGGCGGCGTGCCCGTGCCCGTCGTTGACGGCCTTGAAGCCGTCGAGGTCGACGAAGAGCAGGCCGGTCATGTCGCCGGAGCGCCGGCCGCGGTGCAGGGCGGCGGTCACGAGCGTGACGGCCTGGGCGCGGTTGGGCAGTTCCGTGAGCGCGTCGTGCGTGGCCTGGTGGGCCAGGGCGAACTGCAGCTCCTCGCGCTGGCGGACCGAGTGCACGATCTGCCGGACCGAGGCGTGCACCACCTCGCCGAGCGGGCCGGGCAGGGGCTGGTCGAGCAGGGCGTCGTCCAGGTCGCCGCGGGCGACGGCCTGGGCCTGGTCCTGGATGCGGCGCAACCCGGCGACGGCGGCGCGGAGGGCGGCGGACACGGTGCGGACCTCGCGCGGCCCGGCGACCTCGACCTCCACCAGGGAGCCCTCGCTGATCTGGGTGGCCTGACCGGCCAGGAGGCGGAGCGCGCGGGCGACGCTGCGGCCGAGGAAGGCCGCGCCGACGAGGGAACCGGTGAGCAGCCCGGCGCCGACCACCATGATTCCGTGCAGCGCTCCGTTGGCGCGTTCCAGGTCCTGCGCGACGAGCTGGCGGGTCCTCTCGACCGCGGTGTCCACGAGGTCGGCCAGGGCTGCGCCCCGCTCCTGGGTGCCCGCGAGCACCGTCATGACGTCCGCGAGGGTCGCGGCGGTCGGGGCTCCCCCGCTGCCGGCGAAGCCGGCGGTGAAGAGTGCGTCGAGCTCCCGGACGGCCGGCAGGTCCTCGATCGCGGCCCACTGGTCCCGGAGGGACTCCTGCGAGAGGTCCTGCATCTGGAGCCGGGCGTCGGTGTAGTCCAGCCAGGCGGTCTGCCACGCCCCCCGCGCGCCGATGAGGCTCCCGTCGCTGGGCACGAGGAGGGAGCCCAGGAACAGCGGCGCCTGCCGGCTGGCGATGTGGGTCAGGTGGGCGGCGGTCTGGACGTCCTGGATCGCGCGCATGGTCGCCGCCGGCACGCCCTCGGAGGTGGCGGCCGCAGCCACCGCCTCCTGCGCGGTCAGCAGGTCGTTCGAGACCGCGAGGAAGCTGTAGTAGATCTTCTCGACGTCGAGCCCCACGGAGGAGTTCGGGTTCCGCAGGACGGCGAGGGCGGTCTCCGCCCGCTGCGCCGCCTCGGCCCCGAGGGATCCGGCCCGGACCTGGGTCAGGGCCCCGTCGGTCACCCGACGGATGGCCGCCGCCTGCTCGGACGCCGACGCGCGCTGTGCGTCGAGCACCTCCTGCGGGATGCCGATGGCCGCCAGGACCTCCGGCGCCTGTACCGCGTGGAGCGTGAGCACCGGGATGATCTCCTGCTCGGTCGCCCGGCGGGCGACGTCGAGCAGGGCGAGCGTGCGCACGGCGGACTCGGCACGCTCGGCACCGGCCGCCTCGTCCGCGCGAGCCTGCGCGGCGGCGGTGGCGAGGACGGCCACACCGATCAGCGGGAGCAGCACCAGGGCCGTGAGGTACCGCCACAGGGGCGCACCGCGCCGCCTGCCCTGCTCTGTCGCCCGGAGGAATCGCACAGTTCCGTATCGGGCGCTGTCGCGCGCCTCTTGAGGAGGCGACCTCCCCCGTCGTGACGACGGGGGGGTCGAACTGGCAGGGAGCTCCCAGCTCGTGTCCCCGGAACTGTCAGACCCCTGCGCGACGCTTCCGGCATACCGCAGCACCGAGGAGAGTTGAGTTCGACATGGCAGCACGTCCCGACCGCTCAGGAACTGTCCACCCGCCGGTGTCCGGCCCTCGGCTGCCGGGCCGCCTGCGCATCCGCCGCGACCTCGTCGTCCCCCCGGCGCCGACCGGCCCCCGGGTGTGAGTTCTCGGCGGCGCTAGCGCGAGTTCTGCTGCCGGCGCGCCACCACGATCAGGGCGATGAGCACCAGGAGCAGCGGAGCCCAGCCCGGCAGGCCGAAGGGGCCCAGCACGAGCTCGGCGACGAAGAGCAGCAGCTGGAAGGCGACGAAGATGCCGACGAACAGCAGCACGATGAAGAGCACGGGGCTCTCCGCCTGGAGGCGGCGCAGGTAGTCCATCGGTCTCTCCTCGGTCGGCCGTGACGAGCGGGGCATCCCGCGTCCGGAGCTTCGGCCGCGCGACGGGCGACTGAAGCCGTACGCGCGGTGCTCCCTACTATGGGCCACCGCGGGGCCATCCCGCCGCCGACGCCGGAGGCCTGCTCCCCGTCAGTCCTCCAAGGTCTCGAACGGAACCTCACGCGTCGGCATCCGCGCCGCCTCGCGCAGGCTGTCCAGCGTGGGGTTGGCCGCCAGGAACCGCTCGACCCGGTACGGCTCGATCGCCGGCAGCGTAAGACGACCCCCGTCCTCCACCTCGGCCAGCATGGCCCCGCTCTCGGCGACCCTCCAGATGTCCGGCGCGTAGTCGTGAACCCCGGACGGCATCTGCAGGAAGAAGACCATGTCCCCCAGAGCGGGCAGGCCGGCGGCCAGGACGTCGAAGGACGTCGCCGACAGCCCCACCCCGACACCGACGACGATCGTGTCCTCCGTGACGCCCCCGCCCAGGACCTCCGTGACCGTCAGCTCGGCGTGGGCGGTGCGCCACATGGCGCGGGGGTCGTCGAACGGCACCTCGATGGTGGAGGTCTCGTCATCCTCCGGAGCGTAGAAGCCGCGCCCAGGCACGACGCTGGTGACGTATCCGACGACGACCGCGTCCGTGAGCGTCGTGAGCGTCCCGTTGACCACCCGGTACTGCCTGTTGGGCAGGTACTCGGCCAGGGTCTCGGGGTCGATCACCGATGACCGGTTCGAGTCGGCCCCGTCGATCAGCTCCCGGAACCGCGCCGCGGCGGCTTCGGTGTCGACGCCGGCCACCGCAGCGCTGCTCCCGTCCTGGCCGGCGGCTCCCCGGTCCTGCTCCCGTGCGCCGTCGAGGATGGTGAGCCCACCCACCGCCACGGCGATCGCGAGGACACAGCTCACGACCCCGGCCCGGCGGCGGGTGCTGCGCCGCCGCAGGCCTGCCACCCGTGGGACCAGGTCGGTGGGCGGCCGGCCGGCCAGCTCGGCGTCGCGACGCAGCGCCTCGCGCAGCTCGTCGGTGTTCATGGCGCGTCCTCTC
>NZ_FNBT01000013.1 GCF_900102425.1 Blastococcus aurantiacus | reverse complement strand
CGACCGAGGACATCGCCAAGCGGGTGCTCGCGATCCAGGGCGACACCACCGCAGCCGTCGCCGCGATCGACGAGATCTCCACGATCGTCGCGCAGATCTCCGACCGGCAGACGACCATCGCCAGCGCGGTGGAGGAGCAGACCGCGACGACCAGCGAGATGTCGCGTTCGGTGCAGGAGGCCGCCAACGGGACCGGCGAGATCGCTGCGAACATCACCGGGGTGTCCTCGGCGGCGGAGTCGACCACGCAGGCGCTGACCCAGACCCGCATCGCCGTCGACGAGCTGTCCCAGATGGCAGCAGACCTGCGCACCACGGTGGGTCGGTTCACCTACTAGGCAGCCCATCCGACCCTCCGGGGTTCTCCTGAGCGCGAGAGGCGCACGACCGGTCCGGTCGTGCGCCTCTCGCCATTCCCGGGTGATCATTGCGCCAACGACATTGTCGACATGGCGCCTTCCGAATGGCGGTCGCCGGACATTCTCGACCGAATGCCTGCGACACGTGTGAAAACGGCTCGCATTGTTTCGGAGATAGGGGAATCTCGTCCCCCGAGCAGCACCGGTGAAGCCCCACCGGTCCTCGTCCGCAGCTGGAGCGCAGGATGTCCGTCAGCACCTCCCCCACCCGCACCGGCGGTCGATTCCGCTGGTTCGCCGATCGCCCGGTCGGCGTGAAGATCGGTGCCGTCGTCGGGCTCCTCGCCGTCGTGATGATCGCGACCATGGGCCTGGCCATGACCCGGATGTCGGAGATGGCGTCCGACCAGGAGCGCATCTACGACGAGAACCTCCGTCCCCTCAACGACCTCTCCGCCGTGCAGCGGGCCACCGCCGCCCACCGCGCCCGGGTGCTCGAGTACGCCGTGTCCGACCCCGAGCGCCGCCAGGAGCTGCGCGGCGAGATGGACGAGAAGCAGGCCGACGTCGAGGCTGCCCTCGCGGCCTACCAGCCGTTCGTCGTCGACCAGGCCGCCATGGACAAGTACCTGGACTCCCGCGCGCAGTTCCTGGCGAGCAACGAGGCCCAGCTGTTCCCGGCCGCCGACGCCGGCGACCTGACCACCTACGCGCAGGTCTACCGCGAGGTCTCCAGCCCGCTGCTGAGCGACATCGCCGACGGGCTCGAGGAGGAGGGCATCGCCCAGTCCACCGAGGCGGCCGACCGCAACGCCGAGGCAGCCGAGGACGCTTCGTCGGCCATCCGGCTCCTGCTCGTCTCCGCGGCCGGCGCCATCGCCGTCGCGATCGCTGTCACGCTGATCGTGGTCCGGCAGATCACCCGCTCGGTCCGCTCCGTGCAGCGCGCCGCGGAGGCCATGGCCTCGGGCGACCTGACCGTGGCACCCGTCGTCGAGTCCAACGACGAGCTGGGCCGCATGGCCGCCGCGCTCGGATCCGCCCAGGCCAGCCTGCGCACGGTGCTCTCCTCGGTGGTCCAGTCCGCAGACGCGGTGGCAGCGTCCTCGGAGGAGCTGTCGGCGTCGTCGGCGCAGATCTCGGCCTCGGCCGAGGAGACCTCCGCCCAGTCCGGCGTGGTGGCCGGCGCGGCGGACGAGGTCAGCCGGAGCGTGCAGACCGTGGCCGCGGGTGCCGAGCAGATGGGTGCCTCCATCCGGGAGATCGCCAGCAACGCGGCGGAGGCCAGCGAGGTGGCGTCCCGAGCGGTGATCGCCGCGGAGACGACGACGGCCACGGTCGCCAAGCTGGGTGACTCCTCGGCGGAGATCGGCAACGTGGTGAAGGTGATCACCAGCATCGCGGAGCAGACGAACCTGCTGGCGCTCAACGCGACCATCGAGGCCGCCCGGGCCGGCGAGGCGGGCAAGGGCTTCGCGGTCGTCGCGAACGAGGTCAAGGAGCTGGCGCAGGAGACCGCCAAGGCGACCGAGGACATCGCCCGCCGCGTGGAGGCGATCCAGAAGGACACCGGCGCCGCAGTGGGTGCGATCGAGGAGATCTCGGCGATCGTCGCCCAGATCTCCGACCGGCAGACCACCATCGCCAGCGCGGTGGAGGAGCAGACGGCGACCACCAGCGAGATGTCGCGCTCGGTGCAGGAGGCCGCCGCCGGGTCGGGTCAGATCGCGGAGAACATCACCGGCGTCTCCACCGCCGCGGACTCCACGACCCAGGCGCTCACCCAGACCCGCACCGCGGTCGACGAGCTGTCCCGGATGGCCGCGGACCTGCGCACCACGGTGGGCCGTTTCACCTACTGATCACCCCTGCCGGACGACGGCCCCGCGACCCACCGGTCGCGGGGCCGTCGTGCGTCGCGCGGCACTGCGCGCCATTAGCGGAAAGACATGTCGACAATCCGGAATGGTGACCGCGAATGGCGATCCCGCGTGTCGACTTCGTTGTGAAATCGTGTCACAACAGTCCCACGACACGCAGGCTTCCCTTCTTCCCCGCCATTCCCAGGCTGTTTATGTTTCAGCCGTGTCGCCGGCGGTCCGCGGTGACCCGCCGCCCGGACTGGTCGGGCCGGTCCTCCCTCAGTGCGAAATGGATGTGTGCGTTGTCGAAGAACGGTGGTGCGCGGCGCTCCCTGGCCAATGTGTCGGTGTCGCGCAAGATCTTGGCGGCGGTCTCCGTGGCCGTCGTCACCGGTATCGCGGTCGGCGCCGTCGGTGCCGTCTCCCTGGACCAGGCGGCCGACGAGTTCGACAGCAGCTACCGGGAGAGCACGCAGGCCCTGGTGCAGGCCGAGGAGATGCGGGCCCAGCAGCTGGGCATCCAGCTCAACCAGACCGCTCTCATGCTGCCGGGCGTCAGCGAGGAGAACAGGGAGGCCTGGACCACGGGCGCGCAGGAAGGCAGCGCCGCGTTCCTCGCCGCCGCCGAGCAGTACGCCACCACGGCACCGACCCCGGCGCAGCAGCGGTTGTCCGAGCAGGTGCTGGCGAGCTACCGAGGCTGGAGCGAGAAGTTCGCCATCGTGACCGAGGCGTTCACCGCCGGGGACCTGGCGACGGCCGCTCCCGCCTACCTCGAGTCGCAGGAGTTCCAGACGTCGCTTCGCGAGGGGATCACCCAGCTCGTCGACTCCGAGATCGCCGAAGCGCGCACCTCGGCGGCCGACGTCGCCGCGACCAACGACCGCTCGCGGATCCTGCTGATCGCGCTGGTCGCGGTCGGCACCGTCGTGGCCGCGACGATCGGCCTGCTGGTCGCGCGCCGCATCCGCCGCAACCTGTCCGCGGTGCAGGCCGTCGTGCAGGGGCTCGCCGAGGGTGACCTGACCCGGCGGACCGGCGTCACGCAGTCCGACGAAATCGGTCGCATGGCCGCGGCTCTGGATGCGGCGCAGGAGAACCTGCGCGAGGTGATGGCCTCGGTCGTCTCCTCCGCCGACGCCGTCGCCGCCTCGTCGGAGGAACTGTCCGCGTCCTCGGCGCAGATCTCGGCTTCTGCCCAGGAGACCAGCGCCCAGTCGGGCGTGGTGGCCGGTGCCGCGGACGAGGTCAGCCGCAACGTGCAGACGGTTGCCGCCGGCGCCGACCAGATGGGTGCCTCCATCCGCGAGATCGCCAGCAACGCCGCGGAGGCCAGCGAGGTCGCTGCCCGGGCGGTGACCGCCGCGGAGACGACGACGGCCACCGTGGCCAAGCTGGGCGAGTCCTCGGCCGAGATCGGCAACGTGGTGAAGGTGATCACCAGCATCGCGGAGCAGACGAACCTGCTGGCGCTGAACGCGACCATCGAGGCCGCGCGGGCCGGTGAGGCGGGCAAGGGCTTCGCCGTGGTGGCCAACGAGGTCAAGGAGCTCGCGCAGGAGACGGCGAAGGCGACCGAGGACATCGCGCGCCGGGTCCAGGCCATCCAGGGCGACACCACGGCCGCGGTGGCCGCCATCGGCGAGATCTCGGACATCGTCGCGCAGATCTCCGACCGGCAGACGACGATCGCCAGCGCCGTGGAGGAGCAGACCGCCACGACCAACGAGATGAGCCGCTCGGTGCAGGAGGCCGCGGGTGGGACGACGCAGATCGCGGAGAACATCACCGGTGTCTCCACCGCGGCCGACTCGACGACGCAGGCGCTGACCCAGACGCGCACCGCGGTCGACGAGCTGTCCCGGATGGCCGCCGACCTGCGCACCACGGTCGGGAGGTTCACCTACTAGAACGTCCTCCTTCCCTGGCGAATGCCGGTGGCGGCCGTATCGGTCACCACCGGCATTCGCCATTCCCGGGCGACTGGTCTGTCATCCCCGGTGGGCTCCATGTCGACACGGGAATGGCGGTCGCCGGTGAACGGTGCGGTCCCGGCGCGACACGCTCTGTATGCGGGACGCATTCGGCCGTATCGGCCTGATGCTGGTGGTGTACATCGGCCGATGGCCATTCTTCCTGATTCTCGGAGCCCGTCATGAGCACGTCCACAGCCCTCGCGTCCGGCACCCGCCACCTCTCCCCCGCCACCTGGTGGGCGGACCGTCCGGTGCGTACCAAGGTGCTCAGCAGCGTCGCGGTCTCTGTCGCGCTGGCTGCAGCTGTGGGCGTCGTCGGGCTCGGCGCCGTCTCCTCGACCCACGACGCCACGACAGGGCTGGCCGACCACAACCTGGCCGGCACCGCCGACCTGGCGGCCGCCGAGCTCGCCATGACCGGGTCACAGCTCGCAGTCACCAGCCACGCCTTCTCCCTGGACCCCGCCTTCAAGGAGAGCTGGGCCGAAGAGTTCGCCGCACGGGCCGCTGAGTTCGACGCCGCCATCGCCGCCTACGCGCAGCACACGCGCACCGGGGACGCCGGGGCGATCGAGGAGGTCCGGGCCGAGTACGCGAGCTTTGCCGACGGCGTGGTCTCCCAGGCCCTGCCGAGAAGCGCCGCGGGCGACACCCGGGGGTACTTCGGTGCCCGTGACCAGTACCTGACTCCGCACATGAGCCGCGTGGAGGAGTTGCTCGGCGAACTCACGGAGGCGGAGGCCGCAGCGGCCGATGCAGCGGTCCGCGCCGCGGACGACGAGTACTCCGACACCCGTACCACCATGGTCGTGCTCGTCCTCGTCGGGCTGGTCGTGGCCGCCGCGGTCGGGATGCTGGTGGCTCGCGCGATCACGCGTGGACTGAACCGGGTGAAGGGGGTGGCCGAGGCGCTCGCTGCCGGAGACCTGACCGTCGCGGCGCAGCTCGAGTCTCGTGACGAGATCGGTCAGCTGGGCGATGCGCTCGATGTGGCAGTGAACACCCTGCGGGCCGTCCTCGGAGAGGTCGCCGGCTCGGCGGATGCCGTCGCTGCCAGCTCCGAGGAGCTGTCCGCTTCCTCGGCGCAGATCTCGGCATCAGCGGAGGAGACCTCGGCGCAGTCCGGTGTCGTCTCGAGTGCTGCGGAAGAGGTGTCCCGCAGCGTGCAGACCGTGGCCGCCGGCGCGGAGGAGATGGGTGCGTCCATCCGGGAGATCGCCAGCAACGCCGCGGAGGCCAGCGAGGTCGCGTCGCGGGCGGTGTCGGCGGCCGAGCGGACGACCGCCACGGTG
>NZ_FNBT01000014.1 GCF_900102425.1 Blastococcus aurantiacus | reverse complement strand
CACCCCTCGAGATTGAGGGACACGTCGGTGTCCTGGCGCGGCTCTGCACCGACAAGCTGAGCTTGCCGGTGAAGTGCTCCTTAGAAAGGAGGTGATCCAGCCGCACCTTCCGGTACGGCTACCTTGTTACGACTTCGTCCCAATCGCCGATCCCGCCTTCGACGGCTCCCTCCACAAGGGTTGGGCCACCGGCTTCGGGCGTTACCGACTTTCGTGACGTGACGGGCGGTGTGTACAAGGCCCGGGAACGTATTCACCGCAGCGTTGCTGATCTGCGATTACTAGCGACTCCAACTTCATGGGGTCGAGTTGCAGACCCCAATCCGAACTGAGACCGGCTTTTTGGGATTCGCTCCACCTCGCGGTATCGCAGCCCTTTGTACCGGCCATTGTAGCATGTTTGCAGCCCTAGACATAAGGGGCATGATGATTTGACGTCATCCCCACCTTCCTCCGAGTTGACCCCGGCAGTCTCCTATGAGTCCCCACCATGACGTGCTGGCAACATAGAACGAGGGTTGCGCTCGTTGCGGGACTTAACCCAACATCTCACGACACGAGCTGACGACAACCATGCACCACCTGTGCACGGCCCTTACGGACCCACCATCTCTGGAGGATTTCCGTGCATGTCAAGCCTAGGTAAGGTTCTTCGCGTTGCATCGAATTAAGCAACATGCTCCGCCGCTTGTGCGGGCCCCCGTCAATTCCTTTGAGTTTTAGCCTTGCGGCCGTACTCCCCAGGCGGGGCGCTTAATGCGTTAGCTGCGGCACGGAACTCGTGGAATGAGCCCCACACCTAGCGCCCAACGTTTACGGCGTGGACTACCAGGGTATCTAATCCTGTTCGCTCCCCACGCTTTCGCTCCTCAGCGTCAGTTGTTGCCCAGAGACCCGCCTTCGCCACCGGTGTTCCTCCTGATATCTGCGCATTTCACCGCTACACCAGGAATTCCAGTCTCCCCTGCAACACTCTAGTCTGCTCGTATCGACTGCAGGCCTGAGGTTGAGCCTCAGGTTTTCACAGCCGACGCAACAAACCGCCTACGAGCTCTTTACGCCCAATAATTCCGGACAACGCTTGCACCCTACGTATTACCGCGGCTGCTGGCACGTAGTTGGCCGGTGCTTCTTCTGCAGGTACCGTCACTTTCGCTTCGTCCCTGCTGAAAGAGGTTTACAACCCGAAGGCCGTCATCCCCCACGCGGCGTCGCTGCGTCAGGCTTTCGCCCATTGCGCAATATTCCCCACTGCTGCCTCCCGTAGGAGTCTGGGCCGTGTCTCAGTCCCAGTGTGGCCGGTCACCCTCTCAGGCCGGCTACCCGTCGTCGCCTTGGTAGGCCACTACCCCACCAACAAGCTGATAGGCCGCGGGCCCATCCCCAGCCGATAAATCTTTCCACCACCAGACCATGCGGTCAGCGGTCATATCCAGTATTAGCCCCAATTTCTTGGAGTTATCCCAGAGCTGAGGGCAGGTTGCCCACGTGTTACTCACCCGTTCGCCACTGATCCCCCACCGAAGCGGGTTCACCGTTCGACTTGCATGTGTTAAGCACGCCGCCAGCGTTCGTCCTGAGCCAGGATCAAACTCTCCGTAGATGATTTGATCGCAGCTGAGAACCGAGAGCTAGCACTCTCGATATCAATCAACCAAAGGAATCCCTGCCCCGACCACAAGTAGCCGGGACACGGGGTATTACTTGGCACTGACTTTCGGCACGCTGTTGAGTTCTCAAAGAGCGGACGCGCAGACACTCGACCCTTC
>NZ_FNBT01000015.1 GCF_900102425.1 Blastococcus aurantiacus | reverse complement strand
CCTGTGGGGGTTGGTGGGTCTGGCGGGGACGTGTGGAGGGTGTCTGGTCGTACGTTGAGAACTGCACAGTGGACGCGAGCATCTTCTGACTCTTATTTGCAATGAGAGTTCTTGTAGGCCCGCACAGCATCTCCTTCCGGGGGTGGTGTGTGGGATTTTTGTGTGGCCAAGTTGTTAAGGGCACACGGTGGATGCCTGGGCACCAGGAGCCGATGAAGGACGTAGGAGGCTGCGATAAGCCTCGGGGAGCTGTCAACCGAGCGTTGATCCGAGGATTTCCGAATGGGGGAACCCCGCACCAGTCATGTGGTGTGACCCGCGCCTGAACACATAGGGCGTGTGGAGGGAACGTGGGGAAGTGAAACATCTCAGTACCCACAGGAAGAGAAAACAACCGTGATTCCGTGAGTAGTGGCGAGCGAAAGCGGATGAGGCTAAACCGATCGCATGTGATAGCCGGCAGGCGTTGTGTGGTCGGGGTCGTGGGACCGTCCAGTTGGATCTGCCGATCCGACGGGGAGTGAGAAAATGTGGTGTTAGTGGAAGGCCTCTGGAAGGGGTCGCCGTAGAGGGTGAGAGCCCCGTACACGAAAACGCTGCATCTCCCGGACGTGTTTCCCAAGTAGCACCGAGCCCGTGAAATTCGGTGTGAATCTGGCGGGACCACCCGCTAAGCCTGAATACTCCCTGGTGACCGATAGCGGACAAGTACCGTGAGGGAAAGGTGAAAAGTACCCCGGGAGGGGAGTGAAATAGTACCTGAAACCGTGTGCCTACAAGCCGTGAGAGCCTTAGTTCCTTCGGGGGCGGGGTGATTGCGTGCCTTTTGAAGAATGAGCCTGCGAGTTAGTGGTACGTGGCGAGGTTAACCCGTGGGGGGTAGCCGTAGCGAAAGCGAGTCCGAACAGGGCGATTGAGTCGCGTGCCCTAGACCCGAAGCCGAGTGATCTACCCATGGCCAGGTTGAAGCGCGGGTAAGACCGCGTGGAGGACCGAACCCACTTAGGTTGAAAACTGAGGGGATGAGCTGTGGGTAGGGGTGAAAGGCCAATCAAACTCGGTGATAGCTGGTTCTCCCCGAAATGCATTTAGGTGCAGCGTCACGTGTTTCTTGCCGGAGGTAGAGCACTGGATGGCCGATGGGCCCCACAAGGTTACTGACGTCAACCAAACTCCGAATGCCGGTAAGTGAGAGCGTGGCAGTGAGACTGCGGGCGATAAGGTTCGTAGTCGAGAGGGAAACAGCCCAGATCATCGGCTAAGGCCCCTAAGCGTGTGCTAAGTGGAAAAGGATGTGGAGTCGCAGAGACAACCAGGAGGTTGGCTTAGAAGCAGCCACCCTTGAAAGAGTGCGTAATAGCTCACTGGTCAAGTGATTCCGCGCCGACAATGTAGCGGGGCTCAAGCACACCGCCGAAGCCGTGGCATTCATACTTTTCCTGTCGGTCCTTGTGTGGGCCGGCCAGGTGTGTGGATGGGTAGGGGAGCGTCGTGTGGCGGTAGAAGCGGCGGAGTGATCCAGCCGTGGACGCCACGCGAGTGAGAATGCAGGCATGAGTAGCGAGAGGGGAGTGAGAAACTCCCCCGCCGGAAGACCAAGGGTTCCTGGGCCAGGCTAATCCGCCCAGGGTGAGTCGGGACCTAAGGCGAGGCCGACAGGCGTAGTCGATGGACAACGGGTTGATATTCCCGTACCCGCGAAGGAACGCCCATGCTGAACCCAGCGATGCTAACCACCCGAAC
>NZ_FNBT01000017.1 GCF_900102425.1 Blastococcus aurantiacus | reverse complement strand
GCCCAGATCTCCGACCGGCAGACCACCATCGCCAGCGCCGTGGAGGAGCAGACCGCCACGACCAACGAGATGAGCCGTTCGGTGCAGGAGGCCGCCTCGGGCTCGGGTCAGATCGCGGAGAACATCACCGGCGTCTCGGCCGCGGCGGACTCCACCACGCAGGCGCTGACCCAGACCAGGACCGCCGTGGACGAGCTGTCCCGGATGGCCGCCGACCTGCGCACCACGGTGGGCCGGTTCACCTACTGATCAGCCCTGATCCACCCGCGACGGGGTGGCGGCCCTCGCGGCCGCCACCCCGTCGTCGTGTCGGTGCCCCGTCGATGTGCGCTGCGGCGGTACGGAATTCGTGATCGGCAGTTGTTCCGCCGAGCGCGACGAATGGCGCCAAGTCGACATCGATAATGACGTCACAGGCCAATCTGCCTCATTTCGCCACGACACGTTCCGAATGGCGTCGGCAAGGCTTTGTGGGGCCCTATGTTCGTGGAGTCGCACCAGCGAGCGGCTTGCGGCCGATGGTCCGCCTCGATGCACCACTCCCCCGCCATTCCCTTGGAGAACTGCCATGACCACTGACGTTCGCACGCGCACCGCGCCGGCCGCTTCCCGCGTGGGCCTGAACTGGTGGGGCGACCGGTCCGTGAAGGTGAAGGTCCTGAGCACGGTCGCCGTGTCGGCCGTGATCACCGGCACGGTCGGCTTCATGGGGCTCCAGGCGCTCAGCTCCTCGGCCGACGGCGCCGAGGACCTCTACGCGAGCAACCTGCGGGGCGTCGCCGCCGCGGGTGAGATGGACGTCCTCGTGGGGGACCTGCGGACCAACATCCGCGACACCATCCTCGGCGCCGACCCGGCCGCCAGCATGGACAAGGTCGGCACGCTCACCACCGACTTCCGCGCCGCCGCGGACGCCTACCGCGACACCACCGACGGTGACACGGACAAGACGGCCGCCCTCGGGGAGATCGTCGCGAACATGGACGCGTACGCGACGTTCCAGCAGGACGTCCTCGTGCCGCTCGCCCGGGCGCAGGACTTCACGGCGTGGATCCAGCAGAACGCCGAGCAGGGCGCACCGCTGGGCACGGCCGTGCAGGAGGGGATCGAGGAGCTGCGGGAGGTCGAGTCCGCCGAGGCCGAGACCGTGGCCGCCTCGATCCGCTCGGACTACGAGTCGCAGCGGACCATCGCGATCGTGCTCATGGTCGCCGGCATCGGCCTGGCCCTCGGGCTCGGTTTCTTCGTCGCCGCCGCCATCGCCGCCAGCACCCGCAAGGTCCAGGACGTCGCCACGGCCCTCGCCGACGGCGACCTCACCCGCTCCAGCGGGCTCACCTCGAAGGACGAGCTGGGCCGGATGGGGCGGTCCCTCGACGAGGCGGTCACGAACCTCCGGTCGGTGCTGGGCCAGGTCGCCGGCTCGGCGGATGCCGTCGCTGCCAGCTCCGAGGAGCTGTCCGCTTCCTCGGCGCAGATCTCGGCATCAGCGGAGGAGACCTCGGCG
>NZ_FNBT01000018.1 GCF_900102425.1 Blastococcus aurantiacus | reverse complement strand
TCCTCGGCGGCGGAGTCGACCACGCAGGCGCTGACCCAGACCCGCATCGCCGTCGACGAGCTGTCCCAGATGGCAGCAGACCTGCGCACCACGGTCGGACGCTTCACCTACTGACCGGACGCGGGTGACTGCCCGCACGCACGGGAAGAGCGCACGGCCACCGGCCGTGCGCTTTTCTCGTGCCGCATTGCGCGAACGGCATGAAACGTCTTGTCGACTCGGGGAATGAGGTCGGCGACGTCATTCATCGTGCGCAATCCGACACGCAGACCACCTGCACGCGGCGCCTTTTCCGGCGCCTAATGTTCGCGGTGCACGATTGGAGCGGACGCCACGTTCCTCGTGCACTCGTCGCGCCATTTTCCCGCTGTACCACCTGGAGATCTCACATGACCGCCTCGTCCTCGCGCACCCGCCGTGGTGGCTGGTTCGCCGACCGTCCCATCGGCGTGAAGCTCGGGGCTGCCCTCGTGCTGCTGGGAGGGGTCGGCCTCGCCGCAGGCGGTGTCGCCGTCGACCGGATCGACTCGCTGTCGAGCTCCCAGCAGGAGCTCTACGACCAGAACGTGCATCCCATCGACACGCTGAACGAGGTGCAGCGCCACCTCCAGGGCGTGCGAGCGCGGTTGCTGCAGTACCCCGTCGCCGACGAGGCGACCCGCACCGAGCTCCGCACGCAGATCGACGAGCGCTTCGCCGAGTTCCAGGACACCCTGGCCTCGTACGCACCGCTGGCCCAGGACGACGGGGCCGTCGCGCGTCTGGGCGACGCAGGTTCGGCGTTCGTCACCACCGCGACGGCCGAGTTGCTGCCGTTGGCCGACGCCGGCGACCTGACCGGCTTCGGAGCCCTGTACCAGGCTGAGGTCCGTGGCCTCGGCGACGGGGCCCTGGACGAGCTGCAGGCGGAGAGCGCGGCACAGGCCGCTGCCGCGACCGAGCACGTGGCCGACGACCGGGCGGCCGCTGATGCCGCCGTGTGGATCGTCCTCGTGCTGCTCGCCGTGGGCATCGTGGTCTCGGGCGCCCTCGCCGTGGTCGTCGTCCGACGGCTCGTCCACACGGTGCGGTCGGTCCAGCAGTCGGTCGACGCGCTCGCCCAGGGCGACCTCACCGTCACCCCGGTGGTGAGCAGCCAAGACGAGCTGGGCCGGATGGCCTCGTCGTTGGCGACGGCGCAGGGCGCGCTCCGCGAGGTGCTGGCCGGGGTGGCCGCGTCCGCCTCGGCGGTGGCCGCCTCCTCGGAGGAGCTGAGCGCCAGCTCCGCGCAGATCTCGGCGTCGGCCGAGGAGACCTCGGCCCAGGGCGGTGTCGTCGCCTCGGCCGCCGAGGAGGTGTCCCGCAGCGTGGAGACCGTGGCCGCCGGCGCGGAGCAGATGGGTGCCTCGATCCGGGA